>BNHL01000001.1:4021196-5512392 GCA_015472025.1 Cytophagales bacterium WSM2-2 | reverse complement strand
GGCTTTGGTAGCCGCATCGGTGGCCAGGGTTGGAGTAGCGAGGTTGATGATCTTTTGAGTTCCTGCATCAATGGAAGCAGTAGCAGCCCCAAATCCACTGAGCGGAATATTGACTTTGTCCAGGTCGGCATTGGCTACAGTTCCATCAAGGATCTTGGCACTGTTGACGACACCCGTACCGAGCGTCAGAGCTCCTGAGTTTGCGATGGTTGCATCACCGGAGAGCGCTACTGCTGTAGGTGTAGTATTGTTGGAGACGATGATCTGCGCATCAGTCATAGCAGGAATAGTCGCGGCATCAACATAGGCTTTGGTGGCCGCATCGGTAGCTACTATTGGAGTGGCGAGGTTGATGATCTTTTGAGTTCCTGCATCAATGGAGGCATTGGCCGCTCCAAATCCACTGAGTGGGATATTGATTTTGTCCAGGTCAGCATTGGCTACAGTTCCATCGAGGATCTTGGCACTGGTGACGACACCCGTACCGAGCGTCAGAGCTCCTGAGTTGGCGATGGTTGCATCACCGGAGAGCGCTACTGCTGTGGGTGTAGTATTGTTAGAGACAATGATCTGCGCATCGGTCATGGCCGGAATAGTCGCAGCATCAACATAAGCTTTTGTAGCTGCATCGGTCGCTAATGTGGGAGTAGCGAGATTGATGATCTTTTGAGTGCCTGCGTCAATAGAAGCAGTAGCAGCCCCAAATCCACTGAGTGGAATATTGACTTTGTCCAGGTCTGCATTCGCTACAGTTCCATCGAGAATCTTAGCCGAAGTAATAGCATCATTTGCAATTGTCAATACACCAGGGTTGGTAATTGTGGCATCACCACTCATTATTACATCAATTTGGTTAGAACCATTGATTGATATGGCTCTGCCTGCGATATATGTCGGGCCTGCAGGTCCAGTGAGGTTGGCTTGTAGATTCCAAGCGCCAGCAGCCTTCAAATAATAATCGCCATTAGTAGTATTGAGATAAAAATCCGAATTCACTCCGGTGGCACCCGCAGGAGCACCGGCCCCTGTGAGAATCTGACTTCCGGGATTACCTGTTGTTCCAGTCGCGCCCGTAGCACCGGTAGCTCCAGTGGGTCCTGTTAAGTTGGCCTGAAGATTCCAGGCACCAGCTGTCTTTAAATAATAATCGCCATTAGTAGTATTGAGATAAAAATCCGAGTTGACTCCGGTAGCACCTGCGGGAGCACCAGCCCCTGTGAGAATCTGACTTCCGGGATTACCCGTAGCTCCGGTTGCGCCTATCGCGCCAGTGGCACCGATTACACCCTGAGGCCCTTTACAATCCAGTGTGTTAAAAAAAGAATCTCCATTAGTATCTTCGGACGGGTCATTGACTCCATTCTGGTTTGTGTCCCAGCAGTTGTAGCCGGCCGGACCTCTATATTGCTTCCACAGCCCTGCAAAATTGGCAGCGGTTAAAGTTGTGATAGGAGACGTTGTGGTGATTAGCCCAATATAGTCCAACGTAGGTCCTGGTGTAGTACTAAAACCTGTTCCCAAGGCGTCACTCGCGTAGCCAATGTAAACGTAGGCATTCGTTCCTCCGGTCAGGAGTGTCCAGGTTGTATTATTCCAATAATAATAGAACCCATCCGTCAGATCGTACACCAAAAGAGAGTTGTCAGTGGACGTAAGTTTTGCTCCCAACGCTGCTCGCTGAGTTGTTGTCAGTCGCGGCATGAGCAACCCCTGATCCCCATTTGGGGCATTGACGTGCAGTATCGCGTTAGGATTTGGTGTAGGTATCCCGATACCTACCGATTGAGAGAAAGAATTAATGGCAAGCGTAACAAGAAACGGAATGGCTAACCATTTCAGTTTGTAAAAATTCATATGAGGTTGGTTTAAGGCTTGACTTGTGTGGTATAAAAACTTGTATATTATTATGAATTATGGATTGTATTTCTAGTCATTGATTAATACGGGCTTTTTTCGGAGTAAAAGGGGTATCTAATTTATTGTGCGGACATTAATGAAATAGAGGTCAATCATTGTAACCCTCAATGAAAAAAAACTTGAATTCGCGATAAATTATAAATCACCTGCAATTGCAGAGCGATTAAAGACCGGTGATTTATCAACCGGAAGCAACCAACTATAGAAATTTACCTGAGATCTTTAAGATTCAGTATTTTTAATCATTAAATACTCCCTTAAAGATTTTGCCGGGACAAATTAGAAAGAGCTGCAGGATTTACAAAACAATGTTGACAATTCTGCCCTGGACTACAATTACCTTCTTCGGTGTTTTTCCTTCACTCCATTTTAAAAATGCCTCGGAAGCCAGTACCAATTTTTCAATGTCCTCTTTCGGCATATCCAATGCAAAATTCATCTTGGCACGTACTTTCCCATTGATGGAGATTGGGTATTCAAACGAACTCTCGATCAAATATTGCTCATCGAATTTCGGGAAGCTTGCAATATTGATAGAAGTAGTATGGCCTAATTTTTCCCAGAGCTCGTCTGTTATGTGAGGAGCAAATGGAGCCAACGCAATCGCCAGCGGTTCAAGGATACTGCCCTTATTGCACTTCATTGAACTGAGTTCATTAGCACAAATCATGAATGCACTCACAGAAGTATTGAACGAGAAATTGTTAACATCCTGTTCTACCTTTTTGATCAACGTATGAAGTACTTTCAATTCTTCACGGGTAGGCTCAGCGTCAGACACATTCCAGTTGCCCTGATTATCATGAAAGAGGTTCCAGAAGCGTCTCAGGAATTTGTAGACACCATCAATGCCGCTGGTGATCCAGGGTTTGGATTGCTCCAACGGGCCGAGGAACATTTCGTACATCCGCAACGTGTCAGCACCATAACTCTCAATGATGTCATCAGGGTTGACCACGTTGTAATAAGACTTACTCATTTTTTCAATGGCAGAACCGCAGATGTATTTACCATCCTCTAATATGAATTCAGCGTCAGCAAAATCTGACTTCCATTTTTTGAAGGCTTCAGTGTTGAGTTCGAGCCCATTTACAATGTTTACATCCACATGCAATGGTGTAAAATCCCAAGATTCTCTAGTTCCAAAATCGTCGGGATGCTTTGAAGCATTTGGGTTTAGTTTCCGGCAAGCAGCAAGATATTCTTTCTTAATTTTCTGGTATTCATCATCATGAAGGATATTGAATTTTTCGTACACACCCTTACTGACAAAGTATTGCGGTAGTTTATAGTTGAGAGTCTCTTCTGTGAATGCCAAATATATCCTATACACAAACCTCGAATCGCCCGTAATCTTTCCCTGGTTGATCAGTTTCTTAAATGGTTCATCAAAGTTCAGATAGCCCAGGTCATTTAAAATTTTCACCCAAAGACGAGAGTACAGCAAGTGTGCCACGGCATGCTCCGATCCCCCGATGTACACATCTACCTGGTTCCAGTAATCCAGGGCAGCTTTGCCGGCAAATTCTTTTTCATTGTGCGGGTCCATGTAACGCAGGAAATACCAGGCAGCTCCGGCATGTGTCGGCATGGTATTGCTGTCACGCTTCGCGTTTTCCGAAAAATGAATCCAGTCCTTCAGGTTGGCCAACGGACCTTCACCTGTACCCGATGACTTGAAATTGTTTGAATCAGGTAACGTCAAGGGCAGATCGGTGTCAGCCATCGGGTAAGGCATGTCATTGATATAAAATACCGGGAATGGTTCGCCCCAATACCGCTGACGACTCCAGCCGGCATCGCGCATTTTATAATTGATCTGGCGTTTGCCAATCTTCTTTTCTTCGATAGCCGCGATGGCAGCATCGATCGCTTTGTGCATGACCATTCCGTTAAGGAAGCCGGAGTTTTCCAAAATAGCATCCTTGGTAGGGTTAGCGTCTTCGCCGGTGTAGTGTTTGCCAATGATGTTGGTAATCGGAATTTGAAAGTGTTTCGCAAACTTATGGTCGCGCTCATCTCCACAAGGCACACCCATGATCGCGCCTGTGCCGTAGCCGGCCAGAACGTATTCACTGATCCAAACAGGAACCTGCCTTCCGCTCAACGGGTTCACTGCGTAAGCGCCCGTGAAGCAACCCGTGATTTTCTTTACCTCGGCCATCCGCTCCACTTCCGAACGGCTCTCCACGTACTTCAAATATTTTTCGACTTCAGCTTTCTGCCCTGATGTGGTGATCTGCTTCACCAAGTCATGCTCCGGTGCCAGCACCATGAAATCCACACCGAAAATCGTATCCGGGCGCGTAGTGAAAACTCTGATATTGACTTTCGATTTATTTACAGCAAAGTCTACTTCACAACCTACTGATTTACCAATCCAGTTGCGCTGAATTTCTTTCATAGAATCACTGAAATCAATGACCTCAAGCCCCTGCAACAGGCGCTCGGCATATTCAGTAATGCGCAAGCTCCACTGACGCATCTGTCTTTTCACTACAGGAAACCCACCGCGGTAGCTCACTCCATTGATCACTTCGTCATTAGCCAGTACAGTTCCTAGCGCTTCGCACCAATTCACATCGGTGTAAGCAAGATACGCCAGACGATATTGCATCAGGATTTCCTGGCGTTGCTTTTGATTGAACGCTTTCCATTCGTTTGGAAGCAAAGTGGATTCGCCATTCGGCAACCTGTATTTTGGATTTGGGAACGGATGTTCTTCGTTTCCTTCGTTCTCCAAAATCCATGTCAGTGTAGTGATACGCTCGGCTTTGTTGGTCTTGCGGTTGAACCAGCTGTCAAAAATCTGGAGGAAGATCCACTGCGTCCAGCGGTAGTACTTCGGGTCACAGGTCTGAACTTCACGACTCCAGTCGTAAGAGTAACCGATCATTCCCATTTGCCTTTTGAAGTTGGAAATATTTTGCTGCGTAGAAATGGCAGGATGTACGCCATGCTCTATCGCATATTGTTCCGCTGGCAAGCCGAAGGCATCGAAGCCCATTGGGTGCAATACGTTGAAGCCCTGAAGTCTTTTGAAACGAGCGTAAATATCAGAGGCAATGTAGCCGAGTGGATGGCCTACGTGAAGCCCTGCTCCGGAAGGATAGGGAAACATATCCAATACATAACATTTCGGTTTGTCCCGATAGCTTTCGGGATCATTTGCTACTTCATAAACGCGGTCTTTTTTCCACTTTTCACGCCATTTGTCTTCAATGCGCTTGATCTCTTCTTTGCTGTACTCGGCCATTACTAATTTTCTAAAATCGTTGAAGGTGCAAAAATAACTCAATCCTTCGAAAGACAATCCCTGATGACGGGCAGACAGGCGGGTTTCAGAACAAAAAAGTACCGCCTGTTGAGGCGGTACTTTGAAGGTGGGGTGGATTTCGTTTAGCCTACCTTCGAATGAACGCTCATTTCGCAATTAAATTTCTTGACAAAGAAGTCATCCATTTCGTCTGCCTTGGCGGGAAGGCCGATCAGATCACGCTGGATCTCATGTGCATACGGACTGAACAGATCGTTAAGGGATACCCGATACGACAAATGGATTTGGTTATCCCAGATGCCCAGGCGATAAGGTGCAATCGGGTTGCTCAGCATGTAGCGCAACATTTCGTCCAGGTTTCCTTTCGGAAGCTTGTTGATGGGACAGTTGGCGTAGAAGTAGCTGCGGTTGTAAATGAAAAGCCTGACCAAAGAACTACCATGATGAAATTCCCAAAACTCATTTCCTGCGCGGGTAAGGATGGGGTTGTGACCCATGGCCGTGATTGTGGCTTCAATGAAATTGCTCACCGGTGATAGCACGGCCTCATCAAAGATCTTTGAGTCCATGGTTTCTCCGCAACTGGGGCAATAGTCAGAAGCTTCAAATGCCAGGCTTCCGCAAGAATTACATTTCACGGAAAAACCACCACCGTGTGCCTCAATGCTTTTGAGTTCTTCGAGCAAAGCAGGAACAGGAATAGCAAAACCCATGTTGTCGGCTTGTGTGAACTTGGCGGTAGTGATCCCAACCAGTGTTCCGTCTGCGGCAACTACAGGTCCACCACTGTTACCGGGGTTGACAGCTGCATCGATCTGAATATAATAACGATCATTCATTAATTGGTTTGCCGATGTGACTGTCCCTTCAGTGACGGTGTAGGGCATTCCAAAAGGATAGCCAAGCACATACACCTGCTGGCTGGTCTGCACGTTCATCGGCATTTCAAAACCTGCATGCGCTGACGGAGCAAAATCCGATTTTAAGATGGCTACATCGGCAGCAGGGTTGACCAGCATAACATCCGCGAGGTAGCGGTTCTTCTGCTGATCTTCCAATGCCACTTTTTTGTTTCCCTGTACAACGTGGTAATTGCTGATCCAGATTTTCTTATCGCGCAAATAAAAACTAGTGCCACTTCCACCACGGGTAATTACTTTGGCAACGAGGTTTGATAAATGTTGAATTGATTCCATTGTATATCTTTTTCGTGGTAGATTATTTCTTAACTATTTGAGAGTCGTAAAGTGCCGGGTTCATCAAAGCATCGTAAGCACTACGTAAAACACCTGCAGACTCTTCCCATGACCTCCCTGACGCGCTGACCATAGCGGTTTCGATGTAGTTCGAAACCGGGATGTCCATGCGATTGTAGTAGAGAATGCGTAGCATTCCATAGTACATACTGAAATAAGCCCCGATGAAATATTTGTTTTTCATTTCATCCAGTGACGTGTTGTTCGCATAGTCAAGCTGTTGCCTTACGTTGTCGATGGATGCCCCACTGCGAAAAGGGATGAATGTTTCTGCTTTGTAGATACTGTCAAGGAACTTCTTCTTGTCGTATTTCTTGAGTTTCTCCATAAATGCTTTGGTATATTGGATGCGCTGATTGACATCGGCCTGGTTATCATGCAAATCATAAATCGCTTTGTCAAGTTCAGCATGTACAAATCCCTGTGGAGAGGCGAAGTAATCGATTTGCATCAGCGAGCATGCCAGGATGTCCCAGTAATATCCCCAGCGTTTGCTTTCAAAAAAACTCAGACATGAAAGACATTGATCGACATAGAACTGCACCTGGTTCCAGGTTGCTTCCAAATGAACCTCCGGGTAACGTTGTATTTTTGGTTCCTGGATATATGATGCCTTAAACATTTCGATGAACCGATCGTCATTGTTATCAGCTTCCTGGCACATCTCCTTCATGGTATAAAATATTTTGAAGGGCTCGGCCAGTTCAATGGGACAACTGAACCGAAAATGAATTTGATTATTGGACAGCACTGCATTGCTGATGGAGATCGGCCAGAAATTGAGCTGTGCCACCTGTCTCATCAACGGCACAGAGGTGGTAGAAGGAAGGTTGATGAATGGAGTCGTGATTTCCAGGGTCTTCCCGATTTTAAGATTGACGATCGTAGAGCCATGCGGGAAATTAAATTCCGTTTGGTCTGCGTTTCCGCATTTTGTAAGCAGGGACTCATCGATGTATTTAATCAGGGCGATTACCGATTCGCGGTATTGCTTCTGGTCGTACAGGTTGGTTACCGTATTCCAGTAACTGAAGTTGTACTTGTTTTCCTCGACTCCCGAAAGAGTCCGGTCAAACCGAAAGGCGTTATTCATAGGTCAGTGGGTAATGTTGGATTAAACAAACCTAGATAAATTAGAGGGGGGTAAAATACCACGATCATGTGAAGCAGGAAGGCGGAATGACAAGCTGCCCTTATGGAAATTGATTGTTTAGTGACTTTTTTTAGCCGGAATGATGGCGACTTCAAAAACGACCTGAAGTTTCTGTCTAATTTTGCAAGGTGAATAGAGAACGTGTTTCAAAGCCGATTGTACGTAGCGAGTTTCGAAGGAAGCTGGGGAAGAGTTATTTCACATGGAAAAGAAGACTTAAATGGCTTCTGGGAAAAGAGCGATATGCCAGAAATATTTCGTCCACACTTTTACCTCACGTGGTGAAAGAACATCAATCTTTTTTATTACGCCCTTTAAAAGACGTGCAGATGCGACTGCAATACAACAAGGTCACCAATCTTCGAATTGCTTGCTGTCATATCAATCAAATCGTCTTGAAACCAGGCGAAGTCTTTTCGTTCTGGCGACTCGTAGGCAACCCGACGGCCGCCAAAGGATATCTTCCAGGATTGATCCTGCATCAGGGGCAGATTAAAGAAGGAGTAGGAGGTGGGCTGTGCCAGTTGGGTAACCTTATATATTGGATGGCGATTCATTCTCCATTGACAGTGACAGAAAGATATCGTCACGGTTATGATGTGTTTCCGGATGTTAACAGGTCAATTCCTTTTGGCTCGGGTGCAACGCTCTCTTACAACTATGTTGATATTCAATTGAAGAACAATACGGACCAACTGTTCCAGCTTTGCTTTTGGTTGTCGGAAGAATACTTACATGGATCCATCCGTTGTGAGAAACTTCTGAATGTACGGTACGAAATTTATGAGGCCAATCACCAAATCATACACCAGGGAACCTGGGGTGGATATACACGTCACAATCAAATCAGACGCAAGTCATTTGATTTAAATTCCGATACACTTTTGTCGGATGAATTGATAGCAGAGAACCATGCCATTATGATGTACGAACCTTTACTAACAGCTTAATTCTTACGGAGAAAAGCGGGCCTTACTTCATTTGGATTTTGCCAGGTGAGATGTGCTTTTAGCAAATCTGCACTTTCGTTTTGCTTCAGACTCTTTACGAATTGTTGCCATTGATCTTCCTTAATAAAATAGTAATTGGATTTCAGTCGAACGGGAGAGGAGTTGACATAATAAACAAACAATTGCGGATAGGGTAATACTGCAATTCTCCAGAGTTTAGTCGAATCAATTTTGTAGTCCGGTATCCATGGCATGGCGTCTATTCCGATTGCGTAAGTGAAATACTCCGCCAGTGATTTGTGTGCGATGATAAGTTCCGGTGGTTGCCCATTCACATTAGAGACTACTGCTTTGGTAACCTGATCATACAAAGCATAAGAAGGGTCTTGTTTTTGAGGATTGTAACTTTTCCAACTGATGAGACTAAGTCCGCAGAGAACAATTGCCGTGGTCAGGTTTAGAATTTCCCTGTATGGAAAAGACTTGAGGAGAAAGAGTAAAATTAAAGGAGTCATTAAGGCCCCGACATGAAAGAAGCGATAGGCGGCTCCGCTGATCTCCCAGAAGAAAAACGGGAACCACAGAACGAGCATCAGCATTGCGATCATCAACCCGTCACTTTGTACCTTCTTTATAATCAAACTTGATTCTTTGGCAAGCAGTGTTAATGTCAATAAGCTAACTATGAAAAGTTCGGATAGCCAGAGTGTTGAAATGCGATCCCATCCAAATGTTGAAATAAAAGAGGCAACTGAGAATTGTGGAGTTGTAGCTATCAGGTTTTGAATTCGCTGATAGTCCTTTAGATTGATAATGCCCGGAGAAATCAATGTGATCAGCAAGAGTGTAATCAATCCTGCTCCTGCTGCAAGCCAGACTTTTGGAGAGATATGTTTGTTGATCAACCAGAAGGCTACACAACCTATTCCAAGCACGGCCGTCATGCGATGACCAAACAGTCCAAGGACGACCAGGAGTACTATCCAGATTTTTCTATTGTGTGCCATTGCTAACAATAGCGCCAGCAGCAAATCGACTCCAAGCAAATTTTTTGGCCATTGTGCGGTGAAGTAAGTCAACTCAGGGCTGAAGAGAGTTATGGACGCAAAAAGGAGAGCTGCTTCCTTTTTTATGCAATATTTTAGCGCATAGCAATAAACCAGAAATGAAAAAGTTCCGGCAAGCAAGCAGCTTAAGATTTTAACTGAGATGACCTGGTCAGGTGAGAAGATATTGCAAACGAGCAGGAGAGGATAGAACAAAGTCCATTCGGGCGAGTGCATCTTTCCTTCTGTAAGAATAGACTTGAGCTGGACGAGATAAAAATAGCTATCCCATCCATTGCCGTAAGGAGTTTGTGTTAGTGCAACCCAGCGGACCAGGAACGAGGCCAGGAAAATAAGGCAGCCCAGTACTGCAGGCTTCGAAATAAATTCAATGAACTTATTTGCAGAGGGCTTCATTTGAGATTTTGTAGCGGCTCCGGTCGCCATAATTGTAGTGCCACCATTCGGTAGGTTGAGCGACAAAGCCACACTGTTCCATTATTGATTTTAGATATTTTCTGTTTTCGAGAATATTCACGGCCAGCTTTCCATAACCGTGATGTGCTTCTTCACCAAAGTGGTCGAACTCCGTACCCATGTCCACTTCTTTGCCATTCTTATCAACCAATGTCATGTCAACGGCAGCGCCACGGTTGTGAATGGAGCCCCCTTTCGGATTTGCTACATAACGACTGTCGGGTTTAATGACCCACATTTTTTTCTGTACATCCAACGGGCGGTAGCAATCGTAAAATTTTATCCGGTATCCTTTCTGCAGGAAAATTTTGTTGGCCTTGATTAGAGCATCGGCCACTTCACTTCGCACCAGGCACGAGGCACACGGGTAGACTTTCTCTTTGAGGAAATTATTAGTAGTAGCATAGCGCATGTCAAACGCGAAGTCCTTGTTATCGTTGAGCTTCACGAAGCCAGAGTCGTAAGTGCCTTCAAAACTTCCGTGAAAGTCGCTTGCCCAGCAAAGTGGCAGGAGGAAAAGAATAGAGAGAAACTTCATTTTAATTTTGTGAGGGTGCGAAAACCAACGGGCTTAAAAATTTCTGTGGTGAAATGCCACCGGCATCAATCGTTAAAAGATCCTGAAATATCTGAAGGTCATCGGTCGAAGTTTCGCCAGTGTAGTAGTTCTGTGTCTTCGATTGCTTCATCAGTTTTCCGAAAATCCGGATCACCGCCATGTCAGCCGAGAGTTCTTTGATTTCCCAATTGCCATCTGCAATGGTTTCATCTGTTGATGTATCGCGGCCACTATCTGTCCAGCCGCGCATGTAGTAGACGAATGTGTAATCAGATCGGAGAATAAGCGAACTGATTTGACCGTCCATCTCCTGAATTTCATTGCCGATACGATGGTCCAATACTTTTTCGAGCATCGTTCCTTTGGCTCTTTTCACGAGCGCGTTTTTCAATGATTCTGTAACGTTGTCTTCAAGAATAAATTCGGCATCACCATTCTTGAATTTGATTTCACTGATCACCATGTCTTTGTAAGACGCTCCGGGGTAAACATCTTTTACTTTAATCTTGATGTTCTTGCCTTTCAGAGGAGTCGATAGGGAAACCAGTTGTTCTCCCTGGCTGTCGTTGAGTGTTACTTCGCTTTGCTTGCCGGTTTCATCAGAGAGCGTCAATGTTTTGACTCTTGTGTTGGCTGAGTAATGTTTGTCAGAACGCTGGTAACCATTCATAACCTCAAGGCCGGTGATCGTTTGCTCATCCTGGAACTGCAAATTCAATGATTGGCCAATGCCGTTGCCTTTGTCACCTTCGGCCCAGGCAAATTCACTTCTCGAATCGAACAGGTTGCGTACTCCATAAGAAAGATCGGGAGCCAGCGTGCTAGACGCAGTAATAGTTCCTTTCACTTGCTTCGGTATGACTATGTCTGCTTTGACGCCTCCTTTTAATAGAATCTTTAATTCACTGATCGCAGCTGTTTTCTCTGAAGGAAATGAAGTGACTACTGTGCCTTCTTTATTGCCTTTGATCATATCGTCCAGTTGATCGAGGCGAATGAAAAGAGAATAGACGTTGCTCATGTTGATCGTGATTTTATCATTAGTGTAATCGCGGTCAGTGAGTTTTTGCCCGTTGGTATAAATGGTGAAAGAAGTAATTCGTGAATTGGTTTCCGTACCTGGTTGAGTAATCTCCAACGCATCAATCACCAACGGCTTATCAAAGTAAAGCATGATGCCTTCGTCAGGTCCTGCTCCCGGCATGGTCGACCAGTACGTGTTTTTGTTTCCGTCAAACAGGTTGTAATAGGAAAAACTCGCAGCGGGAATCTTTGTGGATGTAGCATAGATTCCTTTCAGTACAATGCCGCTGCCTGCTGAAGTACTCTCTTCCGCGGGTTTTGAGGCTTCCTCTGACGAAGTAGCTTTTGTGGAATCGGAGTTGCTTGTGGTTTCACCGGATTGTTTTGTTTTAGAACATTCCGTGAAAACAAGGAATAGGATGATGCTGAGAAAAAGTGAAGTCAGTTTCATAGTCTGAAATGCGTTTGAAACAAATTTATCTCTTTTCCGGCAACCGTATGGGTTAAACTAGCGGTTGCGACTTTGGATTATCAAATGGTAATAATGCTGAATTCTACAGTTCATCCGCCTCGCCCGACACTTCGGTAACTCCCTTTATTAAAACTTCACCATTGGGTGAACCTTTACCGTGTAATCGGCCAAAAAAGACACATGACCAGAATATTTACGACTGTTTTAATATTGATTGCTGCTCAGCAGATCTTAGCACAAACTAAAATCAAAGGCATCATCAAGGATGCCAATGGCGATGGACTTCCCGGGGTGAACATCGTTGTCAAAGGATCGTATGACGGAGCCAGTTCTTCAGCCGATGGCTCTTTTGCGTTCACCTCTGATGAAAAAGGAGAGCAGATCATCGCAGCTTCCTTTATCGGGTATAAAACCTTTGAACAAAAGGTAACACTCAGTGGGAATGAGGTGAATTTAACAATCGATCTTGTCGAAGAGATCAATCAGCTTGATGCCGTGGTGATCTCTGCGGGATCGTTTACCGCGGGAGAGGAGAAAAGAAGGACAATCCTGAAGCCGCTCGACATTGTAACCACGGCAGGTGCTACTGCAGACATAGCCGGAGTATTGAATACGTTACCCGGCACTCAAAAAGTGGGTGAGACCGGAAGGCTTTTTGTTCGCGGAGGAGATGGTAGTGAAACACGCACTTTCATTGATGGCATGGTGGTGCTCAATGCTTATGGCCCGTCCGCTCCCAACACGCCTTCGCGTGGAAGATTCCTGCCCTTCATGTTCAAGGGAACAAGTTTCAGTACCGGTGGTTATTCGGCAGAGTATGGACAGGCACTTTCGTCTGCGCTGGTACTCAACTCCAAAGACAAAGCAGAAATGAACCAGACGGATGTCAACCTTCTTTCGGTAGGTGGCGATCTTGCACATACGCAGGTGTGGGGCAGTGGATCTGTATCGGGAAAAATTCAGTACACGAATCTTAAGCCCTACATGGGATTGATCAACCAGCGCGTAGATTGGAGATCTCCCGTTACTTCATTGGAAGGCAGCACGGCTTTTCGTCAGCAGGTTGGCAAGGGGATGATCAAAGTCTTCGGGACTTTTATCGGCTCGTCATTTTCTCTTTACAACCACGACATACTTGATCCCAACTCAAAGCAATTATTCGACCTCAATAACAATTATCGCTATGGCAATGTTGCGTACAAGACTCCCATCAACGGTCAATGGGATTTACGCACAGGATTGTCGTATTCATTCAATCAGAATAAAATAAAAGTAGATGGCTCACCAACTCAGGAGACGGAAGACGGCATTCATGCGAAAGCGGTGATTGGACATTCTGTTTCTGACAAGATCGAACTCAATTTTGGAGGAGAGCTAATCGACCGCAACTATTCGGCTTCGCGCTTCAACGACACCACACAACAAACGTTGTCAGCATCTTTTCACGAATCTATCGCTTCCGGTTTTGCGGAAACAGAGATGTATGCGAGCAATCATTTTGTTACCAAGATCGGTGCCCGTTATGAATACAATTCATTGAACGGCAAGTCGGCTGTTGATCCTCGTATTTCACTTGCTTACAAACCTGGAAAGAAGGGGCAGTTCGCATTTGCGTATGGAATGTTTCGTCAGTCTTCCAAGAACCAGTTTCTCCGGGTAAATGATCAACTGAATTCCGAGCGTGCCGAACATTTTATACTGAACTACCAGGTGGTTTCCGATCGCAAGACATTCCGTGTAGAGGCTTATTATAAAAAATACATGGACCTGGTGAAATATGTAAACGGCAACCCTTATGACCTAACCAATACGGGAACAGGTTATGCCAAGGGACTGGAATTGTTTTGGCGCGACAATGAGAGTATTAAAAATGTGGAGTACTGGATTTCCTATTCGTACCTCGATACCAAGCGCGACTATATGAACTATCCGGTTGCAGCGATGCCCACGTTTGCTTCTAACCATAATTTCTCGGTCGTGTACAAACACTTTATTACTTCGCTCAAATCACAACTGGGCCTTACTTACAGTTTTGCAAGTGGAAGACCCTACTACAATCCCAACTTGACTACCGACCAGTTTCAATCGCAGCGCACGCCTGATTACCATGATCTGAGTGCCAATGTCAGTTACCTTCCGAAAAGCTGGTTGATCGTTCACTTCTCCTGCACTAACCTTCTTGGGCTCAATAATATCTTCAATTATCAATACAGCACTCAACCCAACACAGCAGGTGAGTACGTGAGTCGCCCGGTGCGCCAGGCAGCTAATCACTTTGTGTTCCTCGGACTTTTGATCACGATCACTAAAAATAAAACAGTTAATCAATTACCAAACCTTTAAAATAAAAGCAAGTATGAAAACGATCATCTTAATTATGGCGATGGCCCTCAGCCTGACAGCTATGGCTGAAGACAAGTACACAGAAGTAATGACCAAGAACATCGATGCGTTGTACAAGGCAAAGACTTCTGAAGAACTGCAAAAGTCAGTGAATACGTTCGACCGCATTGCGAACGCAGAAAAGGAAAAATGGGAGCCACTTTACTACAGTGCTTTTGGAAATGTAATGATCGCGGTGAGAGAGCCCGAATTAGCCAAGAGAGACAACTACCTCGATTTGGCGAAGGCATCTCTTGACAAGGCAAAGACACTAAAGCCAAACGATGTTGAGATTCTTGCCATGGAGGGGTTCGTGCACATGATCCGCATTTCGGTAGACCCGGCAGCACGCGGACAGGAATATTCCGGCAAAGCATATGAGGCATATCAAAAAGCATTGGCTGTGGATCCTAACAATCCTCGCGCCCTGGCCCTGATGGCACAGATGGAATTTGGAACAGCGCAGTTTTTCAAAGCACCCACTACCTCGGCTTGCGCCACTGCTGCCAAGGCCATTGAAAAATTTGACAGCACTAAACCGGAAAATGCACTTGCACCGGTTTGGGGGAAGAGCATGACCGAGGAGCTAAAAGCGAAATGCAAATAAATTCAGAATTCAAATCAATATCTAAACATTGACTTATGAAAACACTGGTAACATTGGTCGCAGGGTTGTCATTGATGATCTCGGCCGGATTTAGTTCTGTAGAGAAAGGCGCATTGAGTGTATCACTTTCCAATGTTAAAAAAGCAGGAAAAATCAATGTCGCGATCTACCGCGATGGTGAAAAGTTTCCTGACGAAAAAAACATGGTGTTCAAACAATCGCTGGATAATGCCACCGACAAATGTGAATTCGTATTTGAGGCAGTTCCTTATGGCACCTACGCTGTGGCCATCTACCAGGATGTGAACGGCAATGGTAAACTGGACACGGGCATGTTTGGTATTCCAAAAGAACCGTTTGCTTTCTCGAATAACTTCAGACCCAAGTTCGGAGGGCCAAGCTTCGAGAAGTGCAAGTTCGATTTTTCAAAGAGTAACGCTGCGATTAAGATCGAAATGATCAACTCGCTGTTTGGAGGAGACTAAAGTTCAACAACTTCAAAGTTCAGGATTTAAAGTTGGTGATGTAGCTTTGAATCCTGAATTTTGAATTCTTACTTCTATCTATGAAGACACTCTGGCAAAAAATCCTTCCAACTCTGAAGTTGGCGCTCGTCCTCGTGGTGGTGGGATACATTGCCATTTACTTTTACTGCCCGCAATGTTTGCGGTCTTCTTATACCTATGTGACGGGGGGCGCATTTTCTTCCATCATCTGGATATCGCTGTGGTTGGGCAACGCTAAAGTGGCCGAATTGATGAGTAGATTTTTCTCGTGGACGGAAGAACCCCTCAAGCGACTTATCTTCGGGATCATAGCCACGTTGGTCTACACCTTGGGAACGATCTATGTGCTGACGGTGGCCTTTAACTGGGTCACCGGATTTAATGCAAAATTTACGCAGGACATGGTCATTGTTTCCGTGATCATCACCCTGGCTATTTCCTCCTTTATGCACGGTCGTGAATTTTTGCTCAACTGGAAGCACGCAGCTTTAGACGCAGAGGTTTCGAAAAAGGAAAGCGCCATCGCCCGTTATGAATCACTGAAGAACCAGATCAACCCGCACTTCCTGTTCAATAGTTTTAATGCGCTCACCAACCTCGTCTACGAAGACCAGGATAAGGCGGCCAAGTTCATCAAGCAATTGTCGGAGGTTTACCGTTATGTACTCGACACCCGGGAAAAGGATTTGGTTTCGCTGCAAGAAGAGTTAAGGTTTGCGCACTCGTATTTGTTCCTGCAGCAAATCCGGTTTGGCAACAACCTCAAAGTAACTGTGCAGTCTGAAAACATGGAGGGGAAGATTGCCCCGCTGGCCCTCCAGTTGCTTTTGGAAAATGCGATCAAGCATAATATCATCTCCTCCGATGATCCGTTGACAATTGATGTTTATGCTAAGGACGGTTACATCTGTGTGGAAAATAATTTGCAGCGGAAAACGATGATCTCTGAAAGCAGCTCCGGGCTCGGACTGGATAATATTCGCAGTCGTTATAAATTCCTGACGGATAAGGAAGTTTATATTTCGGACTCTAATGGAAAGTTTGCCGTGAAACTGCCCATCATCAACCTGGAAGAATGAACATCCTGATTGTAGAAGACGAACCGCAGGCAGCACAACGACTGGAGAAGCTCGTCAAGCAGATCATTCCTGAGGCCACTATCCTCGGGCAAATCGATTCAGTAAAGAAGTCAGTATCGTGGTTGAAATCGAATCCGGCCCCGGACCTTATATTAATGGACATCCAGTTGGCAGACGGGATCAGCTTCCAGATTTTTGAACAATGCGAAGTGAAGTCAGCCGTTATTTTTACCACGGCTTACGATGAGTATGCGCTGAAAGCGTTTAAGGTCAACAGCATCGATTACATTTTGAAACCGGTAGATGACCAGGAGCTTCGCACGGCTGTTCAAAAATACCAGCGACTGACGAATCCGGCTGCAAATTCGAAGATGATGGAAAGCATCGGCCTGGCGGTGCAAATGCTGACGAAGAGATATAAAGAGCGCTTTGTGATCAAAGTAGGGGAGCACCTGAAGTCCGTGGAAACAGACGAGATCCTTTTCTTCTTCAGCCTGGAGAAGGCAACGTTCGTGCAAACGAAAGACGGAAAAAAGAATATCCTCGATTTTACCATGGACCAACTCGAAGACTTGCTGGACCCTGCCAGGTTCTTCCGCATCAATCGCAAATATATTGTGCATGTGAAGTCCATCCAGGACATGATCAACCATACTAACGCACGCCTCCGTTTGGTCTTAAAAACGAGTGACGATATTGATGTGGTCGTTGCACGGGAACGTGTGCAGCAGTTTAAGGATTGGCTGGATTCGTGAATGAAGGTTGATTTGATGGCTTTTTAGAATCTACAAAAGATCAGAATCCGGATATTTTTAATTGATTCACAAAGAAATCAGAAAGAGAGTTTTCAATCTTGACAAAATCCCGTTGGCCACGCCCTTCGGAAAAAAAATAAACGGGAGGATTCTCTCCTTCTTTTAGACTAAAAAAAGCAAGTTGATATCCTTGGTGCATCCAAAAGACAAATGAATTTAGGGGAAGGACAGTAAACCCGTTTTCTTTGAGTAATCCATTAGCCCATGTTTGCAGATTCAAAATGTCAGGATAAAAAACAGAAGATCCTCTCATAAAAGCACCGGCATCCCTACCCATCGTTAATAGAAAATCCTTGTATGCCTGTGGCAAGACAATATTAAACTTCTCTTCAATATTAGTAATGTCAATAGAATTACAGGGATGCAATTCAATTTTTTTCTGAAAGAAGAAGTTTCTCAATTCTTCAATTCCTTTTGTGCTTGGTCTAAAACTGGACATAGGTGTCAAATCAAAATTTAATTGATATTTGAAGTGTCCTAAATATGTCAAAACAACACAGAGTTCAATTATCAAATTTCCTTAAGTAACTTTTGTATCCTTCAATTTAGGATGCCTGGTTTTATTTTTTCGTTCCCCTTCTGGAAAAAGTACTGACCTCATTTTATTCTCATAAAAGTACAGACTGATAAAATAACAAACTCCCCAGGCTGGAACGGCCTCAGCGCCTGTTTGTGTGCCTACATTGGGGATGTCTGCAGGTACTATTTTAGCCAGGAGAAATCCGGCAGCTCCGGATAGAAGGAATATCATGACTTTAAAAAAAGCATATAAAATCTCCTTAAAGAAATCCGTATTCGCTGCAGGCATGAATATTCTTTTTACGCTTAGCAAAATGAATAGCAATGCAGACAGGATACTTCCTTGTGCAAAGGATATCCCGGCAACAAATAGTAAATAGAAAAGGCTTATAACTACAAGAGCAACTCTGCCAGACGGCCGGTTAGCAGGAAACACAAGACCGACAACTGCTGTACCGGTGTGCGCATGGGCCAATGCAAACTCCATAAACATTCCCCACATTAATCCGTTCATTGTTTTCTCTCCCATGAACATCGAGTCTTGCCAGAGAATAAGGTACATGCCGGCCATTAGCAACTCGGGCCTGGTATATTTTGAGGTAAATGTGAATACGGATTTCCTTACTACTTCATTGAATAATTGGAAGATCATAGCTAAGGGTTATTCTCTAAGATTCTGGCAAATGATGCGGAAGTTAAAGTTTATTCGGCTTGACTAAATATGCGGATTCAGAATAATTCTACCGGTGTGGAGTATTTTTCGCGTGATACTTTTATTAGCTGACAAGCGGAAACAGGGTAATCCCGATCTCGATTAATTGTTCCTGTGAACGCGTCCGTGTGCCCGCAGGTAAGGCTTCCACAAGCACGATCCTATTCTTGCGGACTTGTAGAATGATGACACTATTCATTAGAAACTTACATCATGGAAAGTATGAACAGTTGAGAGATTCTTTGCCAGGCACAGATTCTTCATTTGTTGATAAGTGCCTGAAGTAGACCCAAAATGACCTGATTCTTTTTTGGTTTTTCACGATTACCTGAGAATGCAACAAATGTCAGGGACCAATTACGTGATTGCTACATATCAATACCGCTGTACCACCGTTTTTTACCAGTAATGTCAAATTTTACGGTCTGGGAATCAAAAAACTACCGTGAAAAAGCAATTGGCCAACGATCATCTTCAGGACAGGTTAAATAAGGCAAAGGAGTTTATCAAAGTTTCCTACCCAGGCGAAATCTCACTTACGGACATTTCTTCTGTTGCTTGTCTTCAAAAACATTATTTTCTGCGGGAATTCAAGAAAAAGTTCAACATCACTCCCTGGAAATTCTTACAGGATACAAGACTGCAGCAAGCCCATAGACTATTGGAGACCACCAACGGAAGAATTCACGATATCTGTGCCGAAGTGGGGTTTAGAGATTCCGGGTCATTTGGTCGCCTTTTTAAAGAGCGTTTTGGATATACACCGGGATCGGTAAAAAGACAAATGATAACAGAGATCGAGAGAGGAGATGGTAATTTTCGTTCCGATAATTATCGGGATTAGTTGTTGGTTGTTCATTGCTATAGTTGATAACTAGTTTGTTAATAGTCAGCATAGCCTCGGTTTCAGTAAGAACGAACAACCAACAACGAATAACCAATAACTATTTGACTGGGCGAACCAACTCCAGTTGCATCAGTGCAGTCAGGCCATCATCAAGGCCGATCTCTTCAGCAACTTTGCCATTGACCACTCGGAAAACGGTTGTTCCGGTGAAGCGCATTTTGCGTCCGGTGGCGGCAGGCAAAGCTCCCACAGGCCAATCGTTGAATGCGGTGCCGGTATGTGTACCACCACCGATCCACCGGGCAATGACGTACTCACCGTCAGCAAGCAGGGGATAAGCTCCTTCGAATGCCAGGTCGGGAAAGGCATCGCGGAATTTCTTCATGAAATCTTTGATGTCAGCTTGTCCTTTGCGTGGCTTGTGCAAGGAGTATTGCAAGATCATATCCGGAGTTGCCAACTCATCTATAATTGCCGGGTTGTACTTACTTCCCCAAAAGTTGTTGAGCCACTTTAGTACAATTTCCTTGTTCTTTTGTTCGGGAGTGCCTTGTGCCTGAACAGAAGTGATCCATGCACACATGACTATAACCATAAGTGCGAGTGCGGATCTGATAAATCCGGTGTTGATACTGATTTTCATAAATGATTTTTATTTATGATGTAAAAGTGCAGCATGAAGAACCAGTGCGAAACCCGATTCTTGCGGAGTTATTGAAAGAAAATCCAACTGTAAAATAAAGTGATCTATCCTTAATTCGCGGTCAGCCAACCATTGTTTCAACTTTTACCTACCTTTCAACTGAAGTCCTGGGATGGCTATATCTTAGGACTGACGTCTCATGTCTAACGTCTGATTGAATGAAAAGAAAACTTGCGGCCTCCAAAAAAACAAAAGCGATAGACCCTGTTGGTGTGTATGCGATTATGCGAGATGTGCTGCTGAGTGAGCGAAGGGCAGACCGCGTCCAGGAGCACTTCTGGATATTGAGCCTGGATGAGAATAATAAGTTACTGCTGCTGGAGCTGGTGAGCTTTGGCCCGGCGGCTAAGCCTGTGGAGCCTTCGGATGTATTCAGTTTTGCATTGCAGAAGAAAGCAGCCAAGATCATTATGGTACTCACGCACCCGGGTGGTAATGTCACGCCCACTTTTCCTGACAAAGAGTTTACCGAACGCATCGTGGCCATTGGTGAATTTGTGCGGATGCCGGTAGCCGACCACCTCATCATTTCCGAAAACAGCTACTACAGCTTTGCCGACAGTGGCGTGCTTCAGCAGATCAAAGACGAAAAGCGTTATGATTTGACTTTTTCGAAGTATGATAAACCGAAGCCGGAGATTGAAAAAGGGAAGGGTAAAAAATGAGGGAACGCATTTAACCACGCGTTCACAGAGATTTAAATTCATCCTTTGTATTTCTCTGTGCTTGAAACATACTTTTAACTCAACATTACATCTGTCATTCCCTTTGGCAGTCGCACAAAAAACTCCTTTGGAGTCATTCCGGTGATTTTCTTGCAGACTTTCACAAAATGCGACTGATCATAATATCCGTTGTCGAGCGACTTCGTCATATCGCCATGAGTTAGCAAATCGGATTTCCTGATATCGATGGCGGTCTTTTGGAATTGTACAATGCGGATGTATTGTTTTGGGGTGAGCCCAACGGTGGAAATGAATTTGCGTTCGAGTGTTTTTACGCTGATCCCAAGGGAACGTGCGATGGTATCGATGCTTATTTTCTCAGGATCTCTTGAATCAATGAGATGATTCACTTCCTGTAACCACGAACTCATTTCCTGGCTGGAGAATAACCGGCTCATCAGGTAGCTGTCAAGAATCGTTGTTTGTTTTTTTATATCGGATGCTTTTCGAAGATTTTTCAAAAGCCCGGCTTCATGTGCATCCGACTTAAAGAAGAACCTAAAATCCACCGGCTCTTCAAACTCTTTATCCCGGAATGGCAGCAGCGTAAGAATATGAGGATAAAACTTGATGCTAATGCATTGGAATGAATTGGACCGTGCTGGGTTGATTGAATTGGTGAGTGGATAAAAGCAACACGCTGGCAGTGTTTTGAATTTTTTCTGTTTCTGGTAGAACCATTCAATCCGCCCTTTCAGGATAATCGTAGCATCTACCCGGCCATTAGGAATGGTTGTTGCCTCCAGGGGTTTCTCTGTCGAGACAAAAAGATAGGTCTCTATCAATGACTTCAAAAGAGAGTTACCCGGAGCTGCTGGAATAATTTTCATTGGTGTCTAAAATTTACAATTATCTCTCTGCTTGCTGAAATAATTTTGCGGGCGATAACTAAATATTAGACAATGAAACATTTATTCGTGCTGGTGGTGATTTGCGGGCTGATTAGTCACGGGGTCGCTCAAAACATACCTTACGGGAATAACTCGAAGGTGGGTAAGTATGCCGAGGTTAACGGGATTCAATTGTATTATGAAATCTACGGGAGCGGTCCGGCTCTCGTGCTTTTGCATGGCAACGGTGGTTCTATCGCAGGACGGGCGAGCATGATGCCCAAGCTTTCTGAAAAATATACGGTGATCGCTATCGACAGCCGGTGTCATGGTAAGAGTGGCTGCTCGAAAGAATTGAATTACGAAATGATGGCATCGGATGTTAATGGCTTACTCAACCAGTTAAAGATTGATTCGGCTTACGTTTATGGTCACAGTGATGGTGGCATCATCGGACTTATTATGGCCTACACGTATCCCGCCAAGATAAAAAGGCTGGTGACAACCGGTGCGAATGTCACTCCGGACAAAGGAGCGCTTGAACCTGTACTGGTAGACCTGATGAAGGGTTATCCCGTGCTTCCGGATACGCTGATGCGTAAGCACATGAAGCTGATGGTGGAACACCCGAACATCGACTTTAAAAAACTATCAAGCATTAAAGCTCCGGTAATGATTGTCTCTGGTGATCGTGATGCGGTGTTGCTGGAACACAGCATCAAAATTTTCAGAGCTATTCCAAAATCCAATCTGTGTGTACTTCCGGCCTCCAGTCATTTTGTGCCCGATGAGAAACCCAGCCTCCTGATTTTCTATCTGAATGAATTTTTCTTCAAGAATTTCACCAAACCTTCTACGGTGGAATGGGCGGAAGGCGTAGCGAAACAAATGGGGTTGAAGAAATAATAGACTTTACAAGCTCGTCACGCTTCGGCGAAAGCTCAGTATGACATCGGGTAAACTCCGGTTGTCTACCTGGGCTTTTGCCTGTTGCCTTTTTGTCCTATAAGCTCTGCCTGGCAAAACACCCTTTCTAACCCCTTATCTACTCTTCTTCTAAAAAATCTTTTATCGCCCGTAGGGGTAAAAGACTTTACGGTTGTCATAACCTCAGAACGATAAAACCGTAAACTTGCTCTGAATTTCAAACTTTAGGTGGTGGACTTATCAGATCAGGACATGCTTTTATCGCTTAAAACAGGCAATCAAAGTGCTTTTGAGATGATATTTAAGACTTTTTACCAACCTCTGTGCCGCTACGCCTACTCCTTTTTGAATGACAAGGAGGAAGCCGAAGAGGTAGTGCAATCCACATTAATAGTAGTGTGGGAGAAGCGGTCTTCTATTGAGATTCAAACTTCTTTCAGATCGTATTTATACCGGATGGTGCGCAACGCCTGCCTGAACGTGCTCAAGCACGAGAAGGTGAAGCAGATGCATGTCTCTCATGAGATGGCGGTAAGCGATATTCTTACCGAGTCGGTTCACGAAACGGTATCATCCAATGAACTTGAGCAGAAGATCAGTGAAGCTATGACGCAACTGCCCGAACAATGCCGCCTTGTGTTTCAACTGAGTCGCTTTGAAGATCTGAAATATGCCGAGATAGCCGATCAACTGGATATATCTGTGAAGACAGTGGAGAACCAGATCGGAAAAGCGCTGAAAATCATGCGCGAGAACCTCAAAGAGTATTTGCCTTTGCTGATTTTATTTTTGGACTTTAACTGGTGGCTATGAGTGCGTTTGATAATATAGATGATTTGATTGGCAAGGTGCTGGCCCACGAAGCAACAGCTCCCGAACGTGAGGAACTGAACCAATGGATACAGCAGAGTGAAGAAAATGCCCGCTACTTCCGGCAACTTAAAACGCTGTTTGAGAAAGCCGCTGCCTCGCGCGTGAAACTCCGGTTTGATGAAGATGAGGCTTGGCAGAAAGTGAAATCCAAAATCGAAAAGAAAAAGAAACAAGTATTCCTGTCGCCAGCAATTATTCGTATAGCCGCAGGTTTGGTGTTGGTGGCAGTAGTAAGCTATTTCATTTATCAATCCGGTCCTGCCGAACAGACACTGGCTATCAAAACAGAGCGGGAAACAAGACAGGATACACTACCGGATGGCAGCATGGCTTTTGTGAATAAGAACAGTCGTGTGGATTATGAGTTTACTTCGAAAGAGAAAAAGAGAAAAGTAAAACTCACGGGTGAAGCTTACTTCGAAGTAAAGCACGAAGAGACCAAACCTTTTGTGATCGAAGCAACAGATGAGGTATTAATCCAGGACATTGGAACTGCATTTAATGTAAAAGCTTACCCGAACTCCGATACAGTGGTGGTAACGGTAGAAAGTGGCGAAGTACAATTCTATACCTTGAAAAATCCGGGACTGCGACTGAAAGCAGGGGAGGCGGGCATCTACCGGAAGTCAATCAAAGAATTTTCAAAACTGATTAAAGCCGACACCAACGTGCTCGCTTATAAAACAAAGATTTTCAACTTCCGCGATACTGATTTGAGAAAAGCAGTAGAAATGATCAATGAGATATACGACTCCAAGATCAAGCTGGGCAACTCTGCCATAGGTGCTTGCAGGCTCACGGTGAATTTCAATAACGATAAAGTGGAAGATATTGCCGATATCATTGCTGAAACGCTTGGGCTGAAGATGGAGAAGAAAGGTGATGGCTTTATTCTGAATGGAGCAGGGTGCTTAAAATAGAATTATTATGAGAGCACTTTTACTTTTTGTATTTCTGATTGGCTGCTGCAATGGAGTTGCACAGTCAACGACACCTATCCTCGAAAGAAAAATATCTATTGAGCTCGTAAATGAAAAACTGCCGGTTGCACTGGAGCGTATCGGAAGGCAAGGAGGATTTTCCTTCTCGTATAATTCGGCTATCATTTCAACGACACAAGTTGTTACGATCAAAGTATCGGGTAAAACTATCCGCGAGGTACTGGAGATGATATTCAAAGGATCAATGCAGTACAAGGAAAAAGCGAAACATGTGATCCTGACACAAACCCCTGTGCAATCAAAAGTGAGCAGAACTACGGTTATTGTTTTGAGTGGCTACGTGGAAGATGAGAAGTCGGGCGAGAAAGTACCGGACGTGAGCCTCTTTGAAAAAGAAACACTGGCTTCATCAGTCACCGACCAATATGGATATTACACAATCAAACTGGATGATACCAAAGGCAAGGTTGAACTTAACATCCGCAAAAGGAATTATCGCGACACAGTAATTGCTATTACAACACCGGGGAACAATACACTGAATATATCCATCAGGCCCATTACTAAGGATAGTGTGGTAATCATTGCTCAAGCAGAATCTACGGACACAACAAGGCAGGAGAATGAATCTATAACAGAAGTGAAGAAAGAGAAATTCGGACTCCCGTATATGCAGGATGCGAATATTCAAAACATCCACGATACGTTATACCGTCAGGCACAGATTTCATTTGCTCCCTTTGTAGGATCGAACGGCAAGCTGAGTGGTAACGTCATTAATAATTATTCATTCAACGTATTCAGTGGCTATTCGCTTGGAACACGCCAGATGGAATTTGGTGGATTCGTAAATATTGATCGCGGTGATGTGAGCTGGCTTCAACTCGCTGGCTTTGGAAACATGGTAGGGCGCAATGTTTATGGCGTACAGGCAGCAGGTTTTTTTAACCTCAACGGTGGCGAGACGAAAGCGTGGCAGATGGCAGGCTTTGCGAATGTTAACTTCGGAGAGACGCGGGGAGTACAACTGGCGGGATTCGGAAATACAAACTTGAATTCATCACATGCCGTACAACTGGCCGGTTTTTTTAATTTTTCAAAAGGCCCGGGTGTTGGGGTTCAAATAGCTGGTTATACCAACGTGCAGTTGGGAGAATACCGAGGTTCACAGTTTGCAGGCTTTGTTAACGTGAATACAAAAGAGATTCACGGAGTTCAGGTTGCAGGCTTCGCAAACATTGCTTCAGGAAAAGTAGGGGGATCGCAAGTGGCCGGTTTATTCAATTATGGAAAGAAAGTGAAAGGCACCCAGCTGGGACTGATCAACGTAGCAGATACGCTTGGAGGAGTGCCGATTGGACTGGTAAGCTTTGTGAAGCATGGCTATCACAAACTGGAACTTTCGGCTGACGAAGTATTTCATGCAAATATGTCTTTCAGAACAGGGGTAAAAGATTTTTACAACATTCTTTTTGCCGGGATCAAACCTGATCCTTCTCCTGACAACGCCAACGTGTGGACTTTCGGTTATGGAGTAGGTACTGAACGAAAGATCACAAGATGGTTGCACGTTAACCTGGACATCACTTCACAACAGATCAACAAAGGCGGGTTCACTCATGCCACTGACTTGCTGAATAAAGTTCATGCCGGCCTTGACTTCCGGATCAGCAAAGAATTTTCAATCTATGGTGGTGCTACGTTAAATGGTTACTTAACCGAGAACTCATTTACAGATTACCCTGTATTGTTCTCAAACCAGACACCATCGATATTCTACGATCACTCCATTGGTGACAACCACAATCTTAAAATGTGGCTGGGGTGGAAAGTCGGTTTGAGGTTTTTCTAAAAAAAATCTTTGTGCAGCATAGGGGATAAGTTTAAAGCGGTTGTCATGTATTCAGTAAAACATACAACCCAAATGAAATTATCTTTTAAAACTCTTGCTCTTCTTCTGATTGGTGCGCTGGGAGCAAATGCTCAAACACTCACGCAAACTGTGCGAGGTACTGTCACGGACAAAATCTCTAAAACGCCTCTTCCCGGAGCTACGGTAATCGTGCAAAATTCCGACCCGATGATCGGTGTAACGACTGACGCGGACGGCAATTTTAAACTTAGCAGCGTTCCTGTGGGAAATCAAACGATCAAAATTTCTTTTATCGGCTACAAAGACGCTGTCCTTCCCAACGTAGTCGTTAATTCCGGAAAAGAAACGGTCCTCGCAGTTCCGATGGATGAGGATATCATAATGATGCAGGAGGTTGTGGTGAGGCCCGATTTTGAAAAGAATAAACCTCTTAATGATATGGCAACCGTAAGTGCAAGAACGTTTTCAGTAGAAGAAACGCGCAAGTTTGCAGCTGCTGTTAACGATCCATTGCGTATGGTTACTTCCTTCGCTGGAGTAATTGGCGCAGGAGACATGAACAACGCGATTTCTATTCGTGGTAATTCGCCTTACGGATTGCTTTGGAGAATGGAAGGGGTAGATATCCCGAATCCTAACCATTTCGCCAATGTGGGTACCTCAGGTGGAGGTATTTCTATCCTCAGTTCGCAAATGCTTACCAATTCAGATTTTATTACGGGAGCTTTCCCGGCGGAATATGGAAATGCACTAGCGGGAGTATTTGATGTAAATCTTCGTAAAGGAAATAATGAGAAGAGAGAGTATACGGTCCAGGCGAGCTTGCTTGGAACTGATGTAGCGGTAGAGGGCCCCTTCTCCAAAAACTATCGTGGCTCTTACCTGGTCAACTATCGCTACTCAACTTTGTCTATCCTGAATAACCTGGGTGTAAGTGTGGGCGATGGAATTACCAACTACCAGGACTTGTCATACAACTTTTATTTTCCGTCAAAGAAGCTGGGTAATTTTTCGCTGTTCGGCTTTGGAGGACTGAGCGATCAGCGGGTGAGTGCAAAAAAGGATTCTTTACAATGGAAAAACGAATTCGACCGGTTTAACACGCTTTATCATTCGAATACGGGGGCTGCGGGACTGAAGCATTCGATCACGCTTACTCCCAAAACGTACTTGCAATCTTCTTTCATGGTTTCTGGCAATGACAACGGTGATGATGAGAAAAAGCTTGACAATACTTACATACCCCGGTTCGATTACATGCAAAAATTCGTGAATACTAAAATGACGATCAGCTCAGTTTTAAATCACAAATTCAATGCTCAGCATAGCCTGAGGTCGGGAGCGTATTTTAACCGCTACTATTTCACACTCCAGCAAAAAGGATTAAACCACGAAACGAATATTGTAGAGGATCATTTGAATACGTCAGGATCAGTGGCAACGATTCAGCTGTTCAGTCAATGGAATTACCGTGCTACTGAACAATTAACTTTTAATGCCGGAGTACATTACCTTCAATTGCTGAGCAACAATACATCATCTGTTGAGCCAAGAGCTTCGGTGAAATACAATTTCACCGAACAGCAGTCCGTGAGCCTCGGTTATGGTTTGCACAGCCAGATGCAGCCGGTTGGTATTTACGAAGCGCAGGTGACACAGACCGATGGCAGCATCACTAAACCAAACGCTAACATCGGACTTAACAAAGCGCACCATTTTGTTGTGGGTTATGACAGGTCAATCAGCAAATATTTACGTGTGAAAGCGGAAACGTACTATCAGCATCTCTACAACATTGCTGTAAAGAACGATGTGACGAGCCCGATCTCAACACTCAATTCAGTTGAGGGCTACATGACTGATCCATTGGTGAACAAGGGTATTGGCAGAAACTATGGCACGGAGTTAACAGTAGAACAATTCACTCACAACAACATGTATTTCCTGCTGTCGGCTTCATTGTTTAAATCGGAATACAAAGCTTTGGATAATATCTGGCGTAGCACGCGCTTTGATGCAGGACATGGAATGAGTTTCACCGCGGGTAAAGATTTCATGTGGCGCAAAAACCGTGTCTTCGGACTTAATATCCGCACCATTTGGACTGGTGGATTCCGATCTTCGCCTATTGATGTTGCGAAGTCAATGCAAACCCAGAAAACAGAGTATTATGAGAATCAATTGTTCTCTCAGCAAATGCCTGACTACTTGCGTGCCGATTTGCGCGTGAGCCTGAAACGTAACCGCGCCAGGACTACGACAACGCTTGCTCTGGATTTAATGAATGCTACGAATCATCAAAATGTTTGGGGAAGCTATTTTGATCCTCACACAGGAGTAATAAAGACTGCCTATCAGTTAGGGCTTTTGCCGGTGATCAGCTATCGAATTGAGTTCTAAACGAAAGTCGCCTGATGATGAGAATTGTCAGGCGATTTTTTCTATCCAATACTTACGACAATGACATGGTTATCATCGGGGAGGGCTTCGAGATTATCTTTTAAAGTCCTGATGCATTCGATCTCGGCATTGGCCAACTCCGGGTCGTCATCTTCGGAAAATGTTTTGTTGAAAGCAACTAACTCCTCTTTGGTGAAGTTGGCTACGTTTAGTTTATCCACATAGTTTTGGCGATGTTCGTAAGTAAGAATAAACGTAGAAGCCTGTCGCTCTTCACCAATCGTATGCGCAATGCTGTCGTACTTTCCGCTTAACAGATTGACTCCTTTTTTCTTAGCGAGAAACTCAAGGGCATGAGTTAAATCTGAACCGGTTTGCGTACCGTCTTTTAATTTCTTTGAATGAGAGTTAAGGAAACTTTTATAGCGATCCGGTCCTTTCTTGCGAAATAGTTTTTTTTCAGTTTTAATTTTGGCGTGATCGAGAAGTTCATCTAGCCACGATTTTTCAATAAGTCTAAATTCCGCTTCAGCTGACATTTTCTTTTCCTGGGTTCACGGTTAATAATTCTGCCCAAAGCCAACATTTGTTCAACGTTTTGAGCGGGTGCGCAAAATCGCACATATTTCTTCCATGTCAAAATGAAAAATGTAAACCGGGGATATTGACCAGGCTTGGTTTTTATTCGTACCGCAAAGACTTGACCGGATTTGCTAAGGCTGTTTTTAAGCTTTGCACACAGACGATCAGCACAATAACAACGAACAGAACGGCTACAGGCAGGGCGAACATCCACCAGCTGAGTTCGATACGGTAGGCAAAGCCCTCAAGCCAGCGGTTGGAGACAAAGTAGATCAGTGGCATAGCCACAACAAAAGAGCTTGTCACGAGCATAACATATTCCCGTGAAAGGAGTGCAAGTATATTACTGACTGAAGCGCCCAGTACTTTGCGAATACCGATTTCCTTATTCCGTTTAGAAACACTCAGCGATACGAGTCCAAGTACACCCGTAAACACAATGACCATCATCAGGACGGTAGCAATCGTAGCCGCCTTTCTCATTTGAAGTTCAGTAGCATATAGTTTCTCGAGACGCTCATCCGCAAATGAAAAGTCGCACGGATCATTTGGGAAAACCTTTTTCCAAAGTCGTTCGACCTCAGCTACGGATTCGGTTAAATTGCCCGAGGTCAGCCGGAAAGAGTAATAACGATAGGCCTGAAAGTCACGATTGTGCATCATGGCAAGTGGCTTCACTTTCTGCTGCAATGATTCGAAATTGAAATCTTTGATGACACCAATTACGGTTACAGGCTTTCCTCCTTCGATTTGCATCTTGTCACCAATAGTAATATCCAGTGCCTTTTGAGCAGTTTCGTTAATGACAATAGTGTTCGCCTGGCGTGAAGGAGATTCTGCATTCAGGTAACTTCCTTCAAGTAACTTAATGTCGAATACTTTCAGATAATCTTCATCGGAACAAGTGACTGTTGTGCGGACACCAGTGTCAATGGAGCCACCGGCATGGAACATCCTTCCTTCAGTCGGACTCAAGTTCCATGCAGGCGCTCCCCATGACAAACTCACAGAATTGATTTTGGATGATTTTAAAAACTCCTGCTTGGCAGACTCCACGCGTTGGAAGCCTGCCTCGTCCCACAGACGTGGAACAGAACTCACAATCAATACATGTGATTTATCATAACCCAAATCTTTTCCCAGGAAGTAGGATACCTGGCTGGATAAAATCACCGCGCCAACAAAAATGAAAATGGTGATCAGGAATTGCGTACCTACCAAAACCCGCGAAAATTGGATGCTGCCTTTTACCGATTTGAATTTTCCCTTCAACGACTCGATCGGTTTTGCAAGCGATTGATAGATGGCAGGATATAGTCCTGCGAGTATTCCAATTAAAAGTATACCTGCCAGGATGGAGAGCCAGAACCACAAACTGAATTGCACAACAGAAGGAAGCGGACTGTTCAATACTTGCGAGAAATAGGAATGAAGACTTTCATACAACAGCAGCGAAACTACTCCGGAAAAAAATGCCAGCATCACCGATTCAAGGATGAATTGAATTACTACCTGTTTACTTACACCGCCAATGACTTTGCGGATACCCACTTCTTTGAACCTTGAAAAAGAACTGGCGATGGAGATGTTGATGAAGTTTGTCATTGCCAGTAATACAATGAAAAGAACTACAACGCTGAGAGACACAACCAGCTTTTGAACTGCGCCATGATTGGTAAGACGGTAATAATCTTTTAACGGGCTAAGTGAGATGACCCGGTTTTCGGAAATGCTCTTGGGCGCATCCTTTTGGAATATCCGGTTTAAAGTAATAGTGGCTTCGTCAGCCGAAGCGCCCTTCTTCAGTTTGATGTATGAAATGATGTCGGATTGCCATTGATCGGGATCAACTCGTCCTAAAAAATCATCTATGTTTTCTAACGATAAGAATATGCGGGCATCCATATTCATAAAATCGGAAACCGAATTTTTGCCTTGTGGGTTGTCGACCACCGCAGTGATCTTGTACTCTCGGACTCCGTTTTTCTCCGTGGACAATGAAAGTGTTTCACCAACAACATCGGTCTTGTTAAAGAATTGAATGGCAGTTTTTTGTGTGATCACGATAGAATTAGGTTCACGCAATGAAGTGTTGGCATCACCATGCAGTACGGGAAATCCGAAGATGGTCAGGAATGAAGGATCACCGATCATGCTTTGAATACGAAAATGCTTATCACCTTTGGATACGGTTATGTTGCGATCCCAGAACCGGTAGTAGTCTTCGAAAAGGGAGGGATAGGTTTCAATGGCTTGCCTGCTTAGGTGACCAGGTACAAACCAAGCAAAATCACTCACACTCGACTTCAGATTATTTTCCATCAGGTATAACCGGTCAACATCTTTCAGGCTTTTGTTTACCTGTAGCTCGCCCCACACAAACGTTCCGATAAGCAAGGCAAATGTGATACCTACGGTCAAACACAAGATATTTATCGCGGCATAAAACTTTTGTTTGATGATATTGCGAAGCATCACGGTGAAATAACTTTTAATCATATTCATTTGATTTAGTTCGACTGAAAATCTGTTTCTAAGAATAATCTCTGACCGGCAGAACCGAATGGTATTCCAAAGCATTCTTCGCTTTGCCCTCTTTTCTCCAATGCGGAGAATATCGCGATCATACCTTTGAATAAGATCACCCTCGATTTCTTCCAGGAGATGACGAGGGCAAATCCACCGAAGAAAATGAAATGACCAGCGGACAAGTCTATTCATATTTTAATGTATCGGCCGGTTTTGTCATTGCCGCTTTTAGCGTTTGCGATGAAACGGAAACGAATGCGATAACCAATACTAATCCTCCCGAGATAACAAACACCCAAGGATTGACGGTGGTGTGATAGGGAAATGATTGCAGCCAACGATCCATTAGCCACCAGCCGAGCGGGCAGGCAAGAAGTATGGCAATGAGCACAGGTTGCATAAACCCTTTTGAAAGCAGAACAATAATACCTGACACACTGGAGCCCATTACTTTCCGGATCCCGATTTCCCGTGTGCGTTGCATGGCCATGAAAGAGGCCAGGCCCACAAGCCCGAGAGATGCAATAAAGATGGCAAGGAATGTAAACAGGGTAAATACTTCTCCAAAACGATCGTCTCTTTCGTACTGGCGATTAAAAAACTCATCAAGAAAGAAATAGTCGATCGGGTTTCCTGGAAAGAATTCTCCCCATTGTTTTTCCAATGAACTGATGACATCCTTGAAATTAGCCGTCTCCAGTTTGATGGAGTAATACGATCCTGGTACTCCAAGTCTGCAGACGAGCGGGATGATTGGTGTCTTCAACGACATCTGATGAAAATCTTCAATCACTCCCACGATCTCCAGCGTGTCTCTGCCACTCAGTACTTTTTCACCCGGTGCAAGTTTCGGGTCAGTGAATTCAAGTTCCTTGGCCAGTGACTGATTGATCATGATTCGCCTTCTATCTGCCGGGGCAGAGCGATCGAAGTTTTTTCCTGCGATCATTTTAATATTGTATTGCGGAATGAAATCGTAGTCGACCGCCATATTGGTTACCACGTTACTTCCTTCAGGGCCGCCAGACAATCGCTTAATGTTGTTCGTCCAATAGTTCTCCACACCTGGAATATTGGAAGATGCTGTGATGCTTTTTACCCCCGGTATTCGCAGGATTTCGTTTTTGAATGCCTCTACATTTTTGCGATACAATGAATCAACTACAATACTAGGTCCCTTCATGACAAGTGTTTGATTGATATCAACACCAAGATTCTGATTCTTCATGTAGCTAAGCTGCTGATAAACAATCAGCGATCCGCTGATGAGGAATACAGAAGCCACAAATTGAAATACAACAAGCCCTTTACGAAGGTAATTTCCCCCGGAAGAGCGTATGACATGCCCCTTCAGTACGGACACCGGTTTGAAAGACGAAAGTATAATGGCCGGGTAAAATCCAGAGAGCAACGCACCCAGCAGGAAGAGAAACAGTACGAGCAACCAAAATTCTTTTTGCATCATGTATTCCAACGGAATGCGCCATCCTGTGAGGGATGAAAAAGAAGACCATGACAAACGGACAATCGTGATCGCCAGGATAGCTGCGATGATGTTGAGAAGAAATGATTCTGTAATGAACTGGCTTATCAATTGACCTCGAAAGGCGCCAACTACTTTTCTAACACCAACCTCATTTGCTCTTTTGAACGAACGGGCTGTAGCGAGATTCACATAGTTCACCCAGGCAATGATAAGAATGAAGATGGCGATCACACTGACAGCATAGACCGAATCACCATCGCGGAGTTCTTCGGGAGAAGTTTCATAGAGTAATTTTGAATACAAATGAATGTCGGTAAGTGGACGCAGAATGAACTCCTGCTTTTGATTGTATTTCTTCCACTCTTCATTACGTGTGTTGAAAACGAACTGATCCCATTTAGCTTGTAAAACTTTCACATCGGTCCCGGGTTTTAGCAGTACGAAGCAGTAAAAATCATACCATCCCCAGGAAGTAGCAGATTGATCTTTGGTTTGAGCATTGATCGTTTCATAAGAAACAAGAAAATCAAATTTGAGATGCGAATTGTCCGGAACGTCTTTGAAAACGCCTGTTACCTCCATAGATTGGTCGCCATCAAGTGTAAATCGCTTGCCAATAGGTTCTTCTTTTTGAAAATATTTTGTGGCCAGACTTTCGGAGATAATGACTTTGTTGACGCCTTTTAAACACGTGCGGGAGTCGCCATGAACCAGTTTAAAATCAAAAACTTTGAAGATCAGCGTGTCGGCAAATTGCGCCCGTTCTTCACGGAACGCGATTGGCTCCTGGCCTTGTTTTTCATAGCGAATGACCCCGCTGACAGGTAGAAATCGCGTGTATTCTTCGACTTCAGGAAAATTATTCTTTAGTGCAGGACCAACTGCCGGCACTGCAACTGCACTTTCAAAATTAAGTTTGCCGTTTTGCCAGCCATTGTATTGAATGCGATAAATGTCATTCGCTCTAGAATGGAATGTGTCAAAACTCCTTTCGAACTTCACATATTGAATGATCAGCAAACTAGCTGCCATCCCCAACGACAGTCCGATAATGTTCAGGAAGGTGTATGATTTTTGCCTGGCGAAATTGCGAAACGCAATCTTGATGTTATTGCGGAACATAAAATTTCTGATTAATGGTGAAAACTTATTTCTTAAAATGATACCGGGTCTGAAGAAGCGAACTACATTCCAAAACATTTTTAGGCTCGCCCTTCTTTCGCCCAGTTTTTTCGCGTCCCGTTCAAACCGATAAAGCAGATCGCCTTCAATCTCCTCGCGAAGCTGTGGGGGGCAGTAGCTCCCGAGAAGCCGCAGCATCCATTCATTGTCGGTACTATTTTTCTCGGTGCTATTCAAATATTCAACTTTATCTTCTACTCACTCTTAAGACTCTTCACCGGGCTTATGTTAGCCGCTGTTATCGTTTGTGAAATGACAGTAAGGAGTGCCATACCAATGATCGCGGCAGCAGGTATCAGCATATAGTATGGACTTAGCAGAATCTTATACTCAAAGGATTGAAGCCACCAGTTCATGGAAAGCCAACCCATTGGACTAAATATGACAATTGCTATTAGTATTGGCTTGAGCGAATGCCAGCACAAAAGCCTGGTGATTGCAACAACGGAACCGCCCATCACTTTCCGAATACCAATTTCTTTCACTCGTGATTCGATCATGTAAGTAGATAGTCCGAGGAGTCCAAGGCAGGCAATACCGATAGCCAACGAACTGAACACGGTGGTGATTGTCAATGTAGATTTTACATCCGAAAATTTGCGATTGTATGCCTGGTCAACGAAGTAGTAGTCAAACGGGTAAGCAGGGTTATGTTTGGTGAACAATTTTGATATGGCATCTAAACTTTCCTGAACCGGCCGATTCTGATTCAGTTTAATGTGCACAACCGTAAACCATCCTTTGCTCCCAAGAATAATCATGGGTCGTACTTTTTGGAAAGGTGAGGAGAGAATAAAATCGTTTACAACACCAACGACATGCCACTTCCTGCCAGAGTCTTCGATAATTTCATTGATCGGGTTGTCAAAGCCCATCGCTTTTACTGCGGATTCATTGAGGAGCACTGCGGTGGAATCGGAGGGGTATCTGGCGAGATTCATATCTCTTCCGGTTACAATTTTTACTCCTGTCGTTTTGGAGATGTCCTCATCGATATAAAAGCGGTCGATCACAATACGACTTTGCGGATCTTTGCCGCGCCAGCCCACTGCCCATGTATTGCTCCAAACTTCAGTTATAGGCGAGTTGGTTTTCGTCACGGACTCTGCGGCACCGGATTGAAGGAGATCAGTTTTGTATGCCCCGTAATTCTTGCCGATATCTCCCGTCATAAAATGATAGACGAGATTGTCTTTGGCGTAACCCGCTTCACGATTTTGAACATAGTTGATTTGACGATTGATGACAACTACCGAGAAAATTAAAGTGACGGCAAAACCGAATTGCATTACAACCAAAAGCTTGCGCAGCAAATCGCGACTGCTAAAATTCACTGTGGATCCCTTCAGCACGGTAGCAGGATTAAAGGAGGATAAATAAAAAGCCGGGTATCCTCCGGCAAGTATTCCGACAAACACAATGCCTGTTATAGCGGCTGCCCAAAAAGTAATATTCTGAAAATCGAGAGAAAGCTGCTGCCTGACCAGGGAGCTGAACATGGGCAAACTCAGATATACCGCAAGTATTGACAAAACTCCTGCGCTTAGCCCTACCAACACTGATTCACAAATAAACTGAACAATCAGTGAGCTGCGGTAAGCTCCCGTTACCTTGCGAATGCCTACTTCTTTTGATCGCTTTTGTGCCCGTGCCGTACTCAGGTTTACAAAGTTGATACAGGCAATAGCAATCAGGCAGATACCGAGAATGCCCATGATCCGCATGATTTCAATTCGTCCGCCAGCAGGAACTCCGTTTTCGAAGCGTGAGTAAAGCCTCATCTTCGTTAATGGGTAGAGGAACACCTCTGTAGTACTCCCTGCTTTCGAATGTTTTTTGGTGATGGCACTTATCTCACTGTTGAAGCTTTCTACTGCTGCTCCGCTTTTTAGTTTCACATAAGTACTTACAGAATTATTTTCCCAGTTCGTGTCCGGGCCTTCCAGGCTTTCCATAAACTTGAATGGGATCAGGTAGTCAAAATGAAAGTCGGTATTGGAAGGAGGGTTTTTAACAATTCCGGTTACAGTGACAGGAAAATTTTGATCACTTTCACCAATAGTGATTGTTTCGCCAAAGGCTTCTTTATCTCCGAAAAGTTCTTTAGCGAAAGATTCGCTCAAAACAACAGAGGCAGGATTATCAAAGACCTTTGCAGGATCGCCTTTCACTAAGGGAAAAGAAAACATCGTGAAGAAGCCCGCGTCCGTAAAAGCTCCGGAGTTTTTCATGAGCCGCGTGGTGCCATAGGTGAATAAATAAGCAGCCTTGTAATCGGCATAACTTATCGCTTCTTGTACAGAGGCATAGTCGTGAGTTAGCGTTGGAGCGAGTACTCGAGGAGTGCGGTCCCAGCACTGCAGTTGGCCTTCAATGGTATTCCGGTTCCATGCCTTGTATATTCTTTCTTTGTCCGCATGAAACTGATCGTAGCTGAATTCTTTCTGAATCCAAAGGAAAAGAAGGATTGCACCTGTAATGCCCATCGCAAGGCCAAAGATGTTAATCGTTGAATAGGATTTGTTCCGCAGCATGACGCGCGAAGCGACTTTGAAGTAGTTACCGATCATATACCAGGAGTTTAGTGAGAGATTGGTTTTATTTCGAATGAGAATTCCGGGACGGAAAAAACGGATGGTGTTCCATAGCATTCTTCGGGCGGCTCTTTTATCATTGTACCGAACCGTATCCCGCTTGAATCTTTGAAGGATGTCTCCTTCAATTTCTTCTAGTAAATCCGGTGGACAAAAACTATGAAGGAACCTGAGTGCTATATTTTGGAGCCGGTTCATGCCCCCGATGTCTTTAATTGCGGAATCATTTTCCACAAATCGAGGCGTGCTTCTTTCATCGCACGCAACATGGCCATACCGGCACTGGTAACAGTGTAGATTCTTTTTCTTCGTCCTCCACGTTCGCCAGTGGCTCCTCCAAGTGCAGACTTGATAAAGCCCTTGTCTTGCAAGCGGTAAAGCGTAACATGAACTGCGCTGAGATTTACTTCCCTCTTGAGGCGATTTTCTATTTCATCTGTGATGGCGGCACCATAAGCATCTTCTTGCAAAGCAGCTACCAGCGTCAAAACCAGCTCTTCAAATTCTCCGAGATACTCTTTTGGCATAATATATACTTATATTTTGTTAAGTAAATCTAGTGAAGTTTTTAATCTGCCCAAATGGAAGCAGTGTAAATAATTTAGCTACTCGTATTTCAGGGTTTGTGCAGGGTTTACTCTTGCCGATTTCAGCGTCTGGAAGCCTACAGAGAGGAAAGCTATGACAACCACAGCAAGTCCTGCACCAACGAAAACAAACGGGTTGATGTCAATCCGGTAAGGAAACGTACCGAGCCACCGGTCCATAACCCACCAGGCTAGTGGCCACGCGATTAGATTTGCTACGAGCACCAATTGGACAAATCCTCTTGAAAGTAATATTACAATTCCTGTTACTGAAGAACCAAGGACTTTTCTCACACCGATTTCTTTGGTCCGTTGTATGGTCATGAACGAAGCCAACCCGAACAGTCCCATGCAAGCCACAAAGATGGCGAGTCCCGTAAAAATGGTAAAGACATTAGCGAACTGGATATCGGACTTGTACTGACGATTGAAGAATTGGTCAAGGAAGAAATAATCGATCGGGTTGCCGGGAAAGAAAGTTTTCCATGGCCCTTCGATTGCTGCCAGAACCGCCTTGTGATTGTCACCTTCTATTTTAAAAGAGTAGAATGACGAAGTATTTACAGACCTGAACGCAATCGGAGTGACGCTATTCTTGAGCGACATCTGGTGATAGTCTTCAAGGATGCCTATAATTTCCAGTGTATCACCCAGGTTCACTTTTTGCCCTATGGCCTCCTGAGGAGTTTTGAATTCCAGCTGCTTCATCAGGCTCTGGTTCAAAATGATTGCTTTCCTGTCGCTTTTGAAATCTTTACTGAAATTTCTTCCGGCCAGGATTTTTAAGTCGTAGGAAGAGACGTAATCTTCATCAATGCCTGCGATGTAAGTCGTGTACCGGCTTTCAGGCCCACCTGATAAGCGCTTGATTCCGCGTGTCCAGAAGATTTCATCTCCCGGTACATTACTGGAGGCAGTCATATTTTTTACCCCGGAAATTCGCAACGCCTCTGTTTTAAAACTTTCAAAATTTTTATTGTACAATGAATCGACAGCTCCCGGGCCTTTAATGACAAGCGTCTTATTAATATCTATCCCCAAATCCTGCTTGTTCATGAAATTCAATTGCTGGTAGACTACAATCGAACCGATGATCAATACAATAGAGGAAACGAATTGAAAAACGACCAATGATTTTCGCAGGACATTTCCTTGTGCAGTACGCATGACTTTTCCTTTCAATACAGAGACCGGCTTGAACGAGGAGAGGATAATCGCTGGATAGAATCCGGAAAGCACGGCACCCCCGGCAAATAATAATCCCACCAGAGTCCAGAAGTCTGTCTGCATCATAAATGAAAGCGGTACCTCACGGCCAGACAGTGCAGAGAACGCGGGCCAGGCTAAACGGACAATAAGTATTGCCAATGAGGTTGCCAATAAATTGACCAGGAATGATTCAGAGAGGAATTGGTAGATGAGCTGACCTTTTTGCGCACCCATCACTTTTCGTACACCAACCTCGTTGGCGCGGTCAAAGGATTTTGCGGTTGCAAGATTAATGTAGTTTACCCAGGCAATGATGAGTATGAAAAACGCGATGAGTGTCAATGCGTAAATGGATTTGCCATCACCTTGTTCTTCGGGGTTAGACTCCTGGAGCAACTTGCTGTACAAATGAATGCTCAGCAAAGGCTGAAGCAGAAACGCTTGCTTGAAGTTGTACTTCTTCCAATCTTCTGCCCTTGTTTTTTCGAGATATTCATTCCACTTCAGCTGCAAGGCCGCGGCATCAGTTCCCGGTTCCAGCAACACGTAGGTGTTAAAGTCATACCAACCCCAATTTGTCTCCGATTGGTTCTTCGTATCACGGTTCAGCGTTTCATAGGAAAAGAGAAAGTCAAATTTGATATGCGAGTTGGATGGAACATCCTGGTGAATGGCAGTCACTTCGTATTTCCGTTGGCCATCCCATCCGATGATTTTCCCGATAGGGTCTACATTACCAAAATATTTTTTGGCAGCTTTTTCACTGATCACTACTTTATCCGGCCCTTTCAAAGCGGTCTTCGGGTCGCCTTTGACTAATTTGAAATCAAACACTTCGAAAACAGAAGTGTCCGTTATCTGCATTTTTTCTTCGCGGAAGGCAATGAGCCCTGTTGGACCTTCATAGCTAACGATTCCGCTCACCGGGTAGAGTCTTGTGAATCGTTTTACTTCCGGAAAATTGTTTTTCAAAGCAGGACCAACTGCAGGCACAGCTGCTGCACACTCAAAATTTTGTTTACCGTTAGAGTAACTGTTGTATTGGATGCGATAAATATCTTGGGCTTTGGTATTGAATGTATCGAAGCTGCGCTCGTATTTGACATATTGCAAAATGAGCAAACTGGCAGCAGTACCCAGGGCCAGGCCTAGCACATTAAGAAATGTAAAAGATTTGTGCTTCTGAAAATTGCGGAGGGCGGTTTTGAGATAATTGATGATCATGGCTTACAATTTTTGAAGTTTTGACGATCTGACTCAAAGGAATACTCCCCAATGATGGAAGGGGTTACAAAAACCAACAGGCTTTTTTAACGAACAAAATACAAATTCAGTTGCCAATTATTTGTTAAGCCCTGAACAAACTGTGTTGAGTGGCAGTATGAAAGTTTCTCCAGACCCGGTTTATTTCCTGACGGGTATCGGCCGCAATCAGTCCGCAGTGCGGATAAAGTGTGTCAACCAGGATGCGCGATTGTTTGACCAATGCATGACTGGCTTTGCTGACTTTATTAAGTTCGGCCTTGGGTATGTTTTTCTTCTTGCGGCAACTATTCCAGGATACATTCACTGCACGGTAAAATTCATCCCGCGAATCGTTGATTTTTGTTCCCATCCGATGCACGTGTTTCATAGAACGCTGTGAAACGTTGGTCATCTTTCTCAGGATGATTTCTTTGGAAAGGTCATGAAATCGCAAGGCCAGCCCGGAGAGGTTTACCGCAAGAGTAGTTTCCGCTAACTGCAAGAATGGAAAACGGAAAACAGGATTGTCAATGACGACAGCATTTCCATCAATCTTGAAAATCCGCTGTTTCGAAAGTTTCAGGTTTTTTACTTCGAACGAATGGCTCCCGGTGGCAATCATCCCCATGCTGTTCCAGGTTTCGAGTACCTTAACTTCATTGCGCTTCATCAGAAAAGGCTGAATCACAGGGCTTCCGTCTTCGTTATAAAGTTGTTTTCCGTTTTCACGAATGAGACAGTTGGCCGTGAAGACAGTTGCCTGGAGTGAACCACTGGCGTATCTCCAGGCCCCGTTTATTAAATAACCGTCAGCTGTGACTTCGGCTGTGCCTGTAGCGGCTCCGCTTCCCGCGAAACATACTTTTTCATCAGCAAATACTTCTTTTGCCAATCGGGGGTCAAGAAACCCAATGAACCACGCAGCTCCTGAACACAAAGTCACAAGCCATGCAGTGCTGCCATCGGCCCATGCGAGGCTTTCTTCAATTCTCAGGATTTCAGGAAGAGATAGCTCAAGCCCACCGGATTTTTTCGGTACATACATATTTAGCCATCGTTGCTTGTAAATCATCTCCAATTGATCCGGATGCAATCTTCGCATTGATTCCGCTTCGGCAGCGGCTTGCCTGATAACATCGACTGTGAGATGGTTGAGGACATGAGATGGATGCTCGATGATTTTCATTTTGATCTGAACAGATTAAGCCAATTGTTTTTTTGCCAATTTCCTCCAATCGATATAGCCAAGACAAGCCACAACAAAAAGTATGAATGTGAGGACTGCAAACAGGGGTAATTCTTTGTAAAGGAGGAGAGGGACAGCGAAGGCGTTGGAAACATTCAGCAATATCCAGTTTTCAACTTTTCGCCTTGCGAGTAGCCACGTGCCAGCCCAGGCGGTTGCGCTTACCCATGAGTCCCACACGGGAACTGTTGAAGGTGTGAGCGTTACAAGAGCGGTGTAAAGCAAAGCCCAACCACCAAACGTAATTCCCAACGCTACGAGCCATTCATTTCTATTGGTAAATGACACACTGACTGGCGGAGCATTTTGTCGCGAGGCCCAATGCCACCAACCGTAGACACTCATGACGATATAATAGAGATGGAGCACGCACTCAGCGTATAGCTGTGCCGTAAACAAACTGTAGATGGCTAATGTAGTGGCAACAATACCTGCGGGATAAAGTAATATGTTGTTTGCCTTGGCGAGCAGAACTTCAGTGACACCAAGAAGAAGGATCACCCATTGCAAAGCATCGATGTGCGAAAGTTGAGTTAATAAAAAGTCCTGCCAGTCATGACTATTCATACGAAATGAAAATTAGATTTCTCGTGCTCCGGAGTGGCAGACGGGCCTTGGCTAAACTCTTTCCCTACGCTGGTATTATCCAGATCAGGTTCTTGGATTTTTCCAATGGGTATAATCTCAGCTTTCGAGTTTGATCAATCCCGATCAAAATAAGCACCCCATGAGCATGTGTGGTAAAAGTAATGATGAATGCAATTGCCTGCAAACAATATTACAGAGGTTTGAATTGTTCAAAAGCTTCGCGGCAGTCGTTACAATAGTAGATCGACCGGCAAAGTGTGGGGCCGAAGGGAGATTTTAATTCTGTGTTGGAATTGTTGCACCGCGGACAGATGGCCTGCTCAAGAATTTCAAGGTCAGCAAATACATGAGCGGCAGGCGGAGGAGCAAGGCCGTATTTTTTCAGGGCGGCTTTCCCTTTTTCCGTGATCAAGTCGGAAGTCCAGGCTTTTTTGAATGTAACTTCTACTGTCACATTGCTAACTCCTTTGTTTTTCAGGAGAACTTCTACTTCCGATTTCATATAATCCATTGCGGGACATCCCACGAATGTGGGCGTCATTTCAACTTTGACCCCGTCATTTTCTACTGCAACCTCGGTGATAACCCCCAGGTCAACCAAAGAAAGTACAGGGATCTCCGGATCCTTTACTTCTTCCAGCCATTCATAAATTTTCGCAACGGTCATATTTCGGTTCAAAATTACGGATTTCAGGCTACAGATTAGTCGTAATTTGTAACTTGTCGGTACACAACTAACAAACCAAATGCTTCGTGCCAGTGTTCACCCGTACGTTCTGAATTTTGCTTTTGCTGCCCGTACATCACGCGGGCCAATGACGGAAAAGACTTCCTGGTTTGTCAGGCTCTGGGATGATAGTAAACCGGAAGTTTATGGACTCGGTGAGTGTGGTCCTTTGCAAGGATTAAGCAAAGAATCAGGTCCTGAATTTGAAGCAACACTTATCAATGCAATCCAGGCATTTCAAAATAAAAATTTGTCATTGCCTTCAGGTAAAGAAGGGATCGCAGCATTGAGTGACTTCTTTCAGTCGAATAAAATTGACCGCGAGAATTCGTCCATCGTATTCGCACTTGAAACAGCTCTCCTGGATTTAATGCAAGGAGGTAAGAAGGTAGTTTTTAAAAATAAATTCACGGAAACCCCGGTGCCGATCAATGGTCTGGTGTGGATGGGCGGTCTCGACTTTATGCTGCAACAAGTGGAAATTAAAATCCGGGATGGATTTAAGTGCGTGAAATTGAAAGTGGGAGGTCTTGATTTCGAAAAGGAGTGCGATGTACTTCAATATATCCGCAGAAAATATTTTCGCGACAATATCGAAATCAGGCTAGATGCCAATGGTGCATTTAAGAAAGAAGATGCACTCGATAAAATTAATTCATTGAAGCGGTTCAACGTTCACTCGCTTGAGCAGCCGATTAAGCCCGGCTTGCCCGAGATGGAAGAGATTTGTGCTAAGTCACCCATACCTATCGCCTTTGATGAAGAACTTATTGGAATCGCTTCCGATGAAAAAGAAAAGCTGCTCAAAAGATTGAAGCCGCAGTATATTATTTTGAAACCGACATTGCATGGAGGAATGATGGGGAGCGATGAATGGATACGCATTGCCGAAAAGCAAAACATTGGTTGGTGGGTAACCTCTGCGCTTGAATCCAACATCGGCCTCAATGCGATTGCCCAATTTACCTCGCAATACAATTCTTCATTGCATCACGGACTTGGCACTGGCCAGATTTATACAAATAACTTTCCGTCACCTCTGCTGGCGGATAAAGGAGTATTGATGTATCAGCCGAAGGAGAAATGGGATTTGACCGCTTTGTTTCCCGATGAGGCAGAGGAATCACTCTACCTGAAAAACTGATCACTCCACATTGTTGGCAATCACACGAACCCAAATCGGAAGGTGCTGTTTCTTTTCGGGAGATGCTCGGACACGGAATGTGAGGTCTGGTGTTTCATCCCTGCAGGTTCTTTTCAGAATTTCAGGACAGGTAGAGAAATCAATTTTTAAATCATGGATGTCCTGAATCGAAAAGAGATTAGCCGTCTCGCTGACCACTCTGTCTCCTTCGCATTTCAGTTCAGAGTGGACAACTACTTGCCCGTTTTTTATCCTAAACAAATCCCTGGGCAGCAGGTTTTCATCGAGGATCATGATGTTGCTTATCTTATCGAAATGATCAATCCAGATCCGGCCTCCAAATTTGTGATTAATGTTGGCAGACGTACTCATCAGGTAATTAAAGTTTGTTCTTTTGTCCATGATGATGACTACTGACCAAAAGAAATAGCCCTGACTATTCTTTAACGTACCAATACCGAGAACTCTACGGTCTTCGTAATTGAAAACAACCATCCGGTAAGTGCTCAGGCTGTCTTTGTCAAAATAAATTAACTCACGAATATCATTTTTGGAATTGAGACCCACCCTATAATAACTCTCACCGGTAGTAAGCGTGCCTTCCACAGGCTTGAATTCATTAAAGTTGAAACCTGGGTATTTTTTAAAAGTCAGTGGCTCTGCTCGCGTTACGTCTGCAGCTAGCGACATATCATAAAATTCCCGGAAGGAGAATGTTTTGCAACTTCCCTGTGCAAGGCATCCACCAAAGGATAGTGCACAGGAAAGAAGGAGAAGGATCTTATACATTGAATTTCAATTCGTAAAATTGAAACGAATTTAGCCGTATCCTTAAAATTAATTCTTAATGATTTCTTAAAAGATCAAGGCCGGTAATTTATCAATTCAGTGATCTTAGCCAGGTGATGATCATCGTGTTCAGCAACGAATGTGAAATGATCGAGAGTTCGCATTGGAGTTTTTAACCTGGGGTGCAGCGCTGATTTGAAAACATCTTCATCTTTCAGGTTTTTCAATCGCTCGAGGGTTATTATTCTCAAACTGCTAAAATCGTCAAGAAGTCGTTCAAGCGATTTGCTGTTGTGGTTGGCTTCCGTTGTTTTTCGATTGGCGAGATCGGCAGGTCGCAGTTCAGTATTGCCATTCAGGATGTCATCGAGGCGCTCTTGCCAAAGAGTTTCAAGGTCTGCCAGGTGGCCTATGTGCTCAAACATGGACCAATTGCCTCCGGGCTGAATTTTGTAGAGTGAAGGAGAGATGTGCTTCATCTTTTCAATGAGTCGGATAGGAGTGCCTTCCAGCCGCTCGATGAGGGAAGGCATTGTATTTTGATTCGATGAAAAATCGAACTTGCGATCAAACCAATTGATTTGCTTCATAATTTTTGCACCAAACTAGGGGATGTAACGAAATGAAAAAAGAATCACTTTTACACAAATACTTGTGTTCAATTTCTTTGCTGTCGCTTGATTTAATGTTGCTCTGATGGATCGCAGTCCAGTTAAAATCACTTCCTTGCTGCAGTTGTACGAACTGTTGCCGGAACACGAACGACTGACCGTTGATGTGCTCAGGCAAATCATTAAAGAAAACGTTCCCACTTCCGTGAAAGAAAAGATATCATTTAATGTTCCGTATTTCTATGGAAAGAAAGGACTGTGTATAGTCTGGCCCGCCACGATTCCACGTGGAGGCATCAAAGAGGGAGTATTGTTGGGCTATTGGTATGGCAGCAGACTGAAAGATGTTGACAAGTATCTTACCCATGGCACTAACAAGCGGGTATTCTATAAAATCTATCGATCTGTCCAAGAAATCAATGAAAAGGCCATTGTAAAGCTGTTAAAAGAAGCAGTTGAGCTGGATCGAAGATGGAAATAGATTTGCAAAACCCTCATTTTAGCCCATTCTGAGCATTCAACGCTTATAAAAACTAAAATATTTAGTTAAAAACTTGCATCCGATTGATTTGAGTATTTATTTAGCTAAAATTTTTAGCCAATGGACGCAATTAAGCTAAAGCTGAAAAGCAAAAAATTACAATCGGGCAAATTTCAAATCGGCTTCTCAACTGAAGGTTTTGCCAATGGATACTATGGCTATTTATTGGCCGAACCACACACATCAGTTACGGAAGTGATTGAGAAAATTGATCGCCACATCCGTGCGATGGGTGACAGCCAAAGGTATTTGCAACGTAACCTTTTCTCCTTTGGCAGTCGTCAGCTTAACTCAGGAAGAATCTTAATTTTTAAGAAATAAATTATGATAAGCCTCAATGAAAACCTTCGCGCGTTGCGCAAGAAACTTCAACTCACGCAAGATGAGTTTGCTCAAAAACTGGGTATCAAGCGCTCACTGGTTGGTGCTTATGAAGAAGGCAGGGCCGAGCCTCGGGCTGAGCTGCTACAAAAGATGGCAGCACTTTTCGGAGTATCGATGGAATCTCTCATCGGGACGGACCTGACAAAGTCGGAGCCCAAACCACCTGCATCTTTTAGCCGCGGCCGTGATGTGCTGGTTGTCACTATTGATCAGCATAGAAAAGAGAATATTGAATTTGTTCCAGTCAAAGCTTCTGCAGGGTATCTGAACGGATATGCCGACCCGGAATATGTGAAAGAATTGCCCCGGTTTAATCTCCCTATTTTAAAACAAGGAACTTATCGGGCTTTCGAGATCAAAGGAGATTCTATGCTGCCGCTCATGCCTGGGTCTATCGTAGTGGGTGAGTATGTTGAAAAGCTCAATGATATCAAAAGTGGTAAGACCTACATTCTGGTGACACAACATGAAGGTGTGGTTTACAAAAGAGTATTCAATTATCTCGACGAGAACGGCAAGCTTTTCCTGGTTTCAGACAATCGGCAGTATGCACCTTACCAGGTGGATGGTGAAGATGTAATGGAAGCTTGGTCTGCCAAGGCGTACATCAGTGTGCAATTCCCAGAAGTGGAAAACAAGCCTGAAGCTTCCGTAGATCAGCTGGCAAGCGTAGTGCTGGACTTGCAGAAAGAACTGTTTCAATTAAAATCAGAAAAACAAAAGAAATGACTTAGCGGTTAGCCAATCCCAAAGCCCTTCATCCTGATACGTCAGGAGAAAGGGTCAAGGGTGAGGTGATTAAGTCAGTTCGCTAAAAAAATAACTATGGATACGCTATCGCCAAATATTTTTGTTAAAGACATGAACGCCACACTGGAGTTCTATAAAAACCTCGGATTTGAAGTACTGATGTCAATGCCGGAGACAGGAAATTACGACTGGGCAATGCTTGGCAATGGAAATGTCACGTTTATGTTTCAGACCTATTCCAGCCTTGGAGATGCATTGCCTGAAATCAGCAGGAAGGATGGCGGCTCACTGTTGTTTTACATTAAGATGAAGGGACTTCGTGCTCTTTTTGAAAAGATCAAAGGCAAGGCGAAAGTAGCCGCGGAAATAAACAAGACATTCTACGGAGCAACAGAATTTTCAATCATAGATAACAACGGCTACGTGCTCACTTTTGCTGAAGATGAGTAGCGATTGTCTGCGCTCTATTAATTTTTCCAGTAGGTGTTTCAATAAATTTTGGCACAAACTTAACCTCTTTCGGGAGCTCATATTTAGTTAGGTTGGAGACAATGTCGCTCATGATTTTATCTGAAGGCCATTGATCAGGCAGTCCTTCTACAATAGTTACTACGCGTTGCCCCATTTTTTCATCGGGCAATCCTGCCACGAAAAATCGGGCTTTAATTTGGAGTTTAACTAACGCTTTCTCAATTGCGGCTTCCACCTTCTCTGGAATTACTTTTACTCCTCCGGAATTAATGACATTGTCGATTCTGCCAAGCCATTTGAATTTGTTACTCGATACCAGTTCTACAAGGTCGTTGGTGACAATTTCGCCCTCAAGGTAGTCGACTTTGATGCAAAGGCAACCCCTATCGTCCAGCCGCAAATGAATATTCTTGAGCGTCTCAAAATAATCCTGTGAATCAGGACCATTGAGTTTCTGGAGTGCGACATGAGAGATAGTCTCCGTCATCCCGTAAGTGGCGAGCAGCAGGCAGGACGTCTTTTGCATTTTTTCTTTCAACGACTGACTAACGGTTGCCCCGCCAATAATTGCACGATGAACCATATTCAGCTGCCCTGGTGTATGATCCAGTATATTTTCAAGCTGGTAGGGAACAAGCGCAGTAAACTCAATCCGAGATGTGATGTTCTCCAGCGGATTCCCTGAAGGCTCGTTAGCTATGATGTTCATTCCAAGAGTCAAGCAGCGCACCAACATCATTTGCCCGGCGATGTATTTGGTGTCAAGGCAGACGAGAGCAGTTCCTTCTTTCGAAAGATGAAGTGCATGAATAGTTTGTTGAGCGCTGGCCTCCATCGCTGCTCTGCTCAGCGTAATTTTTTTTGGAGTACCTGTCGACCCTGAAGTTTGAATGACGAACTCCTGTTGGCCATTAAGCCAGGACTTGCAAAAGCCGAGTGTTGATCTTTCAAAGTCACTACTACCTGTCGGAGTACTATTTTTCAGATCGCTGATGGAGTATAAATTGCCGTTGAGGTTTAACCAGGCCATTGTTACTTTTTTGACGTGACAACAAGCTCGGGGAAGCCATACGTTTTGTCAAGTTCTCTTTTGAATTCGAGATCGAAAAGTTCAGCAACTACAAGCTCAACCGTGGTGTAAATTAAATTGTCATCCAGTAGATGACCTCCGGTTGTTTTTCCATCCGGGTCAGCCAAGGCAATGTGGAGATGACAGGAGGAGTCAGAAAACGTGCCGGTCAGTGAGACGATTTCAAAGAACCCTTTTTGTATGGATCCTTTTTCTTTGTTGGCAAAACGGATGTGAAATTGCTCCAGGCTCCCGACACATGTAACAATGGCTCCAGCTTTGATGTTGTGTGTCTTAGCAAATTCAAGAATTGACTTTCTTAAATCACTTTTAGGTGTTAGTCTGAAAGCGTGAAAGTCAACTCTCGAATTCATTGACTTCATGAATCAGGGGAATTTTGGAAATTTTGAGAAGTCAGGCTCACGCTTCTCCAGGAATGCGTTTTTACCTTCTTTTGCTTCATCACTTAAATAGTAGAGTAATGTGGCATTACCTGCCAGTTCCTGGATACCAGCTTGCCCGTCGAGTTCAGCATTGAAGGCACATTTCAACATGCGAATGGCCAGCGGACTTTTCTTAAGAATTTTATTTGCCCATTCTACGTATGTCTCTTCCAGTTTTTCGAGCGGCACTACTTTATTTACCAAACCCATGTCGATAGCTTCTTTGGCATCGTACTGGTCACACAGAAACCAGATTTCACGTGCCTTCTTTTGCCCGACAATCCGAGCCAGGTAAGAGGAGCCGAATCCTCCGTCAAAACTTCCGACTTTCGGACCTGTCTGACCGAATCGTGCATTCTCTGCTGCAATGGTGAGGTCACACACTACATGTAATACGTGCCCGCCACCGATGGCCCAACCGGCCACTGCCGCAATTACCGGCTTTGGAATGGAGCGAATCATTTTTTGAAGGTCGAGTACATTTAACCTGGGTACTGCGTCTGTTCCAACGTAGCCGCCATGACCACGCACGCTTTGATCGCCACCGCTGCAAAATGCTTTGCCTCCTTCACCGGTAAGAATAATAACACCAATCGATACATCTTCACGGCAAATGTTCATGGCATCGATCATTTCGTTTACCGTTAGCGGAGTGAACGCATTATGCATCTTGGGCCGATTGATGCTGATACGCGCGATTCCGTTGAATTTATGAAATAGAATTTCCTGGTATTGTTTAATTGGTTTCCAATCGTACTTAAGCTCCATATCCTTTCTTGATTTGTTGTTTAAAATTTTTATAGGCCTCTTTGTTTCCTTCTTGCTCGCTTTCCAATTCTAGAATTTTCGTCTTTCCGTCAAATACTAAAAAGTCTTTTAAGCTATTCTTCATTTTCTTGAGCGAATCCACATGCAAATAATCAAAGCCATATTCGGAACACAAATGCCTCGCTGTTAATTTTTGACGTGTGACAAAAAACTCTTCCAATTCAGGCACGTTCCCCGGACCATCAATCATGTTGAAAATGATCCCACCATGATTGTTTAACAAAAGCACATGTAAATTCGGAATAGGGTAGTTGTGCCAAAATGCGTTTCGATCATAAAAGAATGCCATGTCTCCGGTGATAAGAAAGTTGGGTGTTTCATGGCACAGCGCATGTCCCACTGCCGTACTTGAGCAGCCATCGATCCCACTGGCACCCCGGTTGGAATAAACGTGAATCCCTTTTTTTCCTGCTTCGATACCGATGAGATTAGCGTAGCGTACAGCCATGCTATTCGCGAGATGGATGTTGCAACGCTGAGGTAACTGAGAAATGAACTCTTTCACCGCAAGGAGCTCAGAAAAAGTAGATTCCTCAAAATACGGCCCCATCGAATTAGTTGTCCGGTGTTCTTCTGCCTCCCACAAACGCCTGAAGTTCTCTTTTTTCTGAGAAGAAAAATTATTTTCACTGTCAGCCATCACCAGCGTCTTGAAGAAATCTTTAGGGACACAATGAATGACTTCTGTCAATGATTGAAAAGTGTCAGCCGCAGTACCGGAAGTTTGTAAATGCCAGTGCTCCGTTGGTTTGTATTTGCGAAGGAACAACTTGGTATTTTTTGAAATGATTGATTTTCCAAACGTGATCAACAATTCCGGTTGCAGTGATGCCTTCACATCTTCACCACAAGCTCCCAAAAATGTGTCTGAATACCTGACTACGCCTTGACGGGAATGCAGGTTAGATAAAATATCTCCGACCACTGGGGCGTGTCGTGTTGCCGAAAATTTTTCAACGGCTTTGGCTAACTCATCATCGAAATCATTTTGCCCGGACAGGACCAGCACTTTGGAGAAATCATTCATTCGCTCGCTGAGTTCTTTCGCCTTTAAATCGGTTAAGGCACCAGCAACTGAATTCGATTGAATTATTTTGACATTCTTATTGAATGATATTTTTTCTTCTTTGGAAGGATACAGGGGCTCGCGAAAAGGCGCATTGATATGTACAGGGCCTTTTGGAAACTCCTGGGATAAATTGATTGCTTCGTTAACTACACGATGTATATACCAAACTGCATCGGGATGCTCGTAATCTTCGGGCAGCGTAAAAGATTTTTTTACATGTTCCCCAAAAATGTTATTTTGTCTTATGGTTTGCCCATCCAATTGGTCAACCCATTCCTTGGGACGATCCGCAGTAAAAACGATCAAAGGGATTTCCTGGAAGAAAGCCTCCGCAACCGCAGGAGCAAAATTGAATGATGCAGAACCAGAAGTGCAAACCAAAATAGCCGGAGACTGTGTTTGATGAGCGATACCTGTAGCTATGAATGCAGCACTGCGCTCATCACTGAATGTGCGGACTGTGATATCGTCATGCCTGGAGAATGCAATGGTCAATGGAGCGCAACGACTGCCGGGGCAAAGAATGGCTTGCGTTACGCCCTTCTGTGCGCATAGTTCGGCAATGTCGAAGATGGGTTGATAGCGCAAAACTTAAGAGTTGATAATTTGAGTAAGCGTTCTGATTTTCATTTCCACTTCCTCCACTTCTTTATCAGTATCAGAATCTGCAGTCACACCTGCGCCAGCATAAATTCGCGCAGACTTTTCAAAAATCTGCATGCAGCGCAGGTTCACATACAATTTGCTTTCACCTTCGAAATTAACAGGGCCAAGAAATCCGCTATAGAACTCACGATCATGATTTTCATTTTTGATGAGGAAATCAATAGCAGGTTCGTGGGGCATACCACATACTGCAGAAGTAGGGTGGAGGAGTTTCAGCATCACCGAACCCAATTGAGGAAAGTTAACTTCTTTCATATCCACCTCGTAGTCGGTGCGTAAGTGCAGGAGACTTCCTGCTACAACAGTGTGAGGTCCGTGTTCTGCATATTCCCGGACTCTTATTTTTTTGAAGCAATTGATAATGTAACGGCTTACCAGTGCTTGTTCCTCGATTTCTTTTTGAGTCCAGGCTACTGATTTCAGATTAACTCCTTGCTGATACTTCTGAGTACCAGCCAGGGCAATTGTCCTGAATTTTTCCTGGGCATCAACACTTACCAGGAGTTCAGGAGAAGCACCGATCCACGTTCCTGTTTCAGGAGAAGTAACAAGTGAAACAAAAGCGTTGGGGTGCTTTTCGCAAAAACTGTTGAATAGTTTTATCAGATCAAAATTTTCGGGCAGGTCAACATCCACAGATCGTGATGGAACGATTTTTTCTAACGAGCCTGCTTCCGTCATCTGAATACAGGCACTCACCAAGTCTGTAAAATCACCTGTGTTAGGTCTTGGGCCACAGGCGGAGTAAAAATATTTTGGACTCTTTTCTTCTGAGCTTTTTCCTGAGGCGGAAAAAAAAGGAGTGTTATTTAAATCAGGCCCCTCAACTATTTCATCTCCTCTGAATTTGAACACAAGATCAGCGTTGAAGAAGTATTTTTCCTTTTTAGGGTTGAAAGGAGAAAATGCAAACCCTGGTTTCGAACCTTCAATAGAAATTTCATCCTGAACGGAGGCTCCGCTGTTGCAAACAATTAATGTTTTTTCGTTACTGTTTGGCATTCGCCAATACATGAGTGAGCCCCCGAGCCCAAGGATTTGATCAACCAGATTTTTAACATGGAGTTGGTGGCGAATGGAAATTTCGTTTGTCGTACTCATGCTTTTTTATCAAGTATAGCCATCGTGATGCGACTGATGCACACCAGTTCTTTTTTTTCTGTAGTAATCCGGATCTCCCAAACATGTGTCTTCTTTCCGATATGAACCGGACTCACCCGTCCGATGACAAAGCCATCGCGGACGCTCTTGATATGATTTGCATTGATGTCAAGCCCAACACATAACTGCAGAGCAGGGTCCAGGCAACACATGGCGGCTACACTACCCAGAGTCTCCGCCAATGCTACGGAGGCTCCGCCATGCAAAATTCCGAATGGTTGATGAGTGCGATGGTCCACCGGCATCCTTGCCTCTATACTGTCCGATCCAATTTCGGTGAATTGAATACCCAAATGCTCCAGCATAGTATTAGCTGACATCTTGTTAAGCATTTCAAGGGAGACACCGGAATTAAAAACTGACATGATAATGTGAGCAAAGTGAAATGTTGGCGATCAAACTATTTCCCTATTTTTGCGCCCAAATTAGCGGAAATTGAGCAGCAAAAAAATATATATCGTTCGTCATGGTCAGACTGATTTTAATCTGCAAGGCATTGTACAAGGCAGTGGTGTTGATTCATCACTGAACGCCACTGGACGTGCTCAGGCTCAGGCCTTTTTCCAAGCATACCGTGCTGTGCCATTTGATAAAATCTACACCTCAACTCTCAAGAGAACACAGGAGACGGTTGCAGAGTTCATCCGGAATGGAATTCCGCATGAGTCGTACGCAGGCCTCAATGAGATCAGTTGGGGAGTAAATGAAGGCCAGCGCATCACACAGGATGAAGATGCTTATTACCACTGGATGTTGCAGCAATGGCAAACCGGAAATACCTCACTTCGCATAAAAGGCGGTGAGAGCCCGGATGAAGTTGCTTTGCGTCAGCAGCCTGTCATTGAAAAACTATTGACGGAAAGTGGTAAAAATATTCTCGTTTGTATGCACGGCCGTGCTATCCGGATTATACTCTGTCAGCTGCTGCACTATCCGCTAAAAAGTATGGATATGTTTGAGCATTCGAACCTCTGTGTATATGCATTGGAGCATAGTGGGAGCGCATTTCGCGTGAGTCAATACAACGACACGGCTCACTTGAAGAATGTACGGCCATTGAAAGAAGAAATGGTTGAACGGACTATACTTTAGTCGCTTTCAGCTGATCCAGCGCTGATTTGGACTTAGTATCAATAGAACTTTTGTATTCGTGCTTCCGGTAGCTTAGAGCGAGCTCAAAATATTTCCTGGCCTTTTCAAAATCCTTTTGATCGCGGTAAATGTATCCCAACTGCAGAGCCGCATTGGGAGCAAAATACCATGTATTTTCCTTGGCCACTTTTATGGTCTCTTCGTAATATATTTTAGCTACCGATAATTCTTCTGTTTTATGTGCCAGCCGTGCCAAGCGATAAAAGTATTCTGTCTGTTCTTTTAAAGAATGTAGTTCACTAAACTGAATTGACTTGACGAACTGCTGTGCCTCTTTGTAATACCCTCCATCGGTGGCGAAACGGACTTTTAATAGCTTTGCATTTGGAAATTTATTCTCCTCCAATTGCATTGCGGCATTTTTATCCGGGTCTGCCTGGTCGCGTCCAATGGTCTTAGCTTTTTCAAAATAAGTCTTTGCTTCAGGTTCATTGTTTTGCAGCCAATAACAGAGTGCGATTTTGTAGTGAGCATCTTTCCTAAAGCTTTGACTGCGATAGCCCTTTAGAAATTTTTGATAGTAAGTAATCGCGTTCGGATAATCACCTTTGTTTAGCAATGCTTCTGCATGGAGGTAGTCCACATAGTACATTTGCAGTCCCTGGTTATGCTGATCGAGTGTTGCCATGTATCCCAGCGCTTTTTCACTCTGGGCGTCTTTCATGACCATATTGATCGCAATAAAAAGCAAGAGACGATTTTCGGGCTGCTCTTTCAAACATTCGTCCAGGCCAGTGGCAGCCTCACCAAATTGCTGGTTGATAAACCCTTTAATGCAGAAATAGAGAACAGTGGCTTCGGTATTCAGAGATGAATTGGAATCTCGAAGTTCCTGGAGATATTTTTGCCCGGTGGCAACGGATCCTCTCATACCTAGCAAGCTGATGAACCAGTGATATTTATCAGGCACAGAGCCGAGCATCACCTGAATCACCCCATAAGTTTTCTTGATAGGAATGAAGGAAGGATATTTTTTAATGCACTCTTGTGCCGAATTGTATGCTCTGCGAATGGCCAGCACTGCATTAATGTTCTGGCCCATGTTCAGCAAATTGAAGCCTTTTTGCAGATTTAGTTCGGCTTCAAGAAAAACCTTCTCTGCGCTTTCTGGAAGGTCGCCTACTCGCTGAAGACGCTGACGAAAATTGATTTCCAGTTGATCGAACCTCTTCTGGTCTTCGGTGATGAGAATGTCTACTGTTTCACTCAGGCTGAGTACGTAGATTTTATGGAGTTCTTCGGCAGGAGAAGCGATTTTGCTCAAAACCTCCTGGGCCTTGTCGGGTTGGAGATTGAGCACAAGGCGATATGCCTTCTGCATTTCCTCGCTGAATTTCCATACAGGATCAGGGGCAGCAAAAGCATTTGCCACGGACAAAAAAAAGCAGACGATGAGGCCTGCTTTTTTTAATATTCTTATCTCAGAAATTTTAGCCAACCTTTTTTGTCCTTTTAACGGGAGCAGCCTTCTTGGGTTTCTCCTCCTCCATCGACTCAACATCAACATCAGCAAGAATACGGCCAGAATGTTCGTCAATGACAATCTTCTTCTTTTCGCGGATTTCAGCGATTTTTTGAGGAGGGATGATAATGTTACATCCTTCAGCGGCACCACGAACCACACGTACTACGGCTAATCCGTTGGTCAAGCTGCTGCGAAGCCTGTCATAGTGTTTCAACAGCTTGTCCTCGATTTTCTTGGCAGCTTTTTCACGGTCAGCAAGAAGTTTCTTTTCTTCTTCCTGGTTTTCGCCGAGAATACCTTTTAATTCATTTTTCTTGTTATCCAGGTCCTGAACGCGATCGTTGATCAAAGTTTCGATGCTGGCGATCTCTACTTTTTTCGCCTCAATTTTCTCTTTCGCTTCTTTAATTCTCTTCTCGCAAATCTGAACTTCCAGTTCCTGGAGTTCTATTTCTTTAGTGATCGCGTCAAATTCACGGTTGTTTTTGACATTCTTTTGCTGATCAGTGTATTTCTTTACCAGCTTTTCAGCTTCCTTGATACCTTCCTTATTCTTCTTAATCGTGTCCTCAAGTTCCTTCTGTTCAGCCTCAAAACGGCCCTGGCGCACTTTGTAACCCTCCATTTCATCTTCCAAGTCCTGAACTTCGTCAGGAAGGTCACCCCTTAGTTTCTTCAGTTCGTCTAGTTTTGAATCAATGAATTGTAGCTTTACTAACGCTTCCAGCTTTTGTGCAACTGTCTGATTTTCCATTACTTAGATATAGCTTAAAGGATTTGTGACTGTATTTGAAAAAATGATCGCAAAAGTAGTGAATTTTTCCTTTAAAACCTCGGCCAGGAGGTCTTTTGTGAATTGTTCGCTTTCATAGTGCCCCAGGTCGGCAATCATGGTTTTTCCATCCGCATCAAAGAATTCGTGGTATTTGAAGTCGGCTGAAACGAAAGCGTCAGCACCTTGGGCAATAGCTGTGGATAAGAGAAAGCTCCCCGCACCCCCGCATACTGCTACCGTCTTTATTGGCCTCACCGGTTTAGTATGTCGGATCATTTTTGCGTTCATCTTTAATTTCAAACCCGTAAGGAATTCAAAAGGTTCAATTGGCATTTCCAATTCACCGATCATTCCAGACCCAATTTCCTGGTTGGTGTTTTCCAATTGAGAAAGATAATAGGCCACTTCCTCGTAAGGATGTGATTCATTCAAAGCGCGCAAAACCCTGGAAGAGATATGCGAAGGAAAAATCACTTCCGCCCGCACTTCCTCAACACGCTCCAGTTGGTTGGCCTGACCAATGTACGGCTGTGCATTTCCAGTAGGCATGTATGTTCCTTCACCAATTACCTGAAAGCTACAGTTTTTATATTCCCCGATATTTCCTGCTCCGGCTTTGTGCAATGCGTTGAGAACGTTACCTGCGTTTTCACGCGGAATGAAAGTGACTAATTTGGTTAGTGTTCCACTTCTTGGTTTTAAGATTCTCAGGTTCTTCAATCCGATTTTTTCGGCAATTTTTTTATTCACGCCTGTGTGCACATTGTCCAGGTTAGTGTGAATGGCGTATATGGCAATGTCGTTTTTAATAGCCTTGATGACGGTGCGCTCCACGTAGTTTTGTCCTGTGATTTTCTTAAGTCCCCGGAAAATTATCGGATGATGTGCGACCACCAGATTGCAGTTAGTTTGAATTGCTTCTTCAATAACAGCTTCGGTACAATCCAGTGTAACTAAAACTCCCTTTACGATCGCGCCAGAATCGCCGATAAGCAATCCACTGTTATCGTAGTCTTCCTGGTAAGATCGTGGAGCTAGTGCCTCCAGGTGATCTGTTACATCTTTTATCGTTGCGGTTGCCATCGAATCATTAATTTTGAAGCCAAATTTAGAAAAAGACACCAACCCGAATGCTTCTCATTTTCCTTGCTCCATTCTCCTGGCTTTACGGAGCGGTGACATCTTTTCGTAATTTTTTATACGATCTCGGACTTAAAAGATCGTATTCGTTCGAACCAGCGGTCTTAAGTGTGGGAAATCTGAATGTAGGTGGAACAGGAAAAAGCCCAATGATTGAATACCTGGTGCGACTTCTTTCGGGCGAGTATTCTATAGCAATTTTAAGCCGTGGGTATGGACGAAAAACAAGCGGGTTCCGGTTGGCAAGTGATGGAGACGATGCCGCATCAATTGGAGATGAACCGTTTCAATTTCATCAAAAATTCAAAGACAAAGTTTCTGTTTGTGTTTGCGAAGATCGTGTTGCGGGAATCAGAGCGTTGATGGTTGCCAAAGCGCCCCAGGTGATTCTCCTGGATGATGCGTTTCAACACCGACGGGCAAAACCGATGTTCTCGATTTTATTGACAGATTTTTCAAAACCGTTTTTTAGGGACTATGTTTTGCCGAAAGGACGGTTGCGTGAGGCACGAAGGGGAAGTAAGCGCGCTAATCTTGTGGTAGTAACGAAATGTAATGCAATACCTGATCAGGTAAAGTCAGAGTACAATGCGAAAATTCAATCGTACTCAGGAGACGTTCCTGTTTTCTTTTCGGAGATCGGATACATTAAGCCTGTTTCATTGAGCGATGCTACTATTGGTAAAGAGGTTGTTCTGGTTACGGGTATTGCGAACAGCAAGCCTTTGGTCGAGCACATTTCGAAAAAAGTCAATTTGAAGTTTCACTTTGAATTCGGAGACCATCACTTTTATTCACCTCGGGAAATAGAGGATATTCAGCAGAAAGCTGCGGGTTTTAATGCTTCAATTCTGACTACAGAAAAGGACATGGTCAAACTTATTTCCCTAGAGTTAAGCCAGGCAATAAAAAGAGAAAACTGGTTTTATTTGCCCATTGAGACCCGGTTCATCGATAATGGTTCGGAATTTGATAGAATTGTGACCGAAAGAATAAAAAGTCATTTAGGGAATTCAAAAAACTGAATTGTGCGTTTCGTTTTCATCATATTTATAGGTATTGGGGTTTTGAGCAATGGATATGGCCAGATTCCCGGAAGAAGGAAAGTGGTGCAAACGACAAAAAATGACGATGGTCCCGTCAAAAGAACGCGATCTAAAATTGTCAACGATTCTGTAAAAAATGTCTACGGACCAAAGACAACACTCTCTATCACCGAACAGGAGATATTCGAAAATAAAAAGACTTACATCCCGCTTGACACTTCGATCTATAATTTGCATCGCTGGGATTTTGTACGCAAGTATGAAAACAAATATCAGGATCTGGGGAATGTGGGGACCGCACTTAATCCTATTTTTCCAAAGCTTCCTGAAATCATAGGGGCAACCTCCGGTTTTAAAGTTTATGATTTGTACTACGAGTCAGCCGAACCGAAGTATTACAACACCAAATCTCCGTTTTCACGAATCAATGTAATCTGGGGTGGTGGTGGACGGGCAATGACCCATATTGAATTCACCCGCAACATTACTCCCCGGTGGAATTTCGGGTTTAACTACCGTCCGATACTTTCTGTACGACAAATTCAATCTCAGGGCAAGAACGATTACCAGGTGAAGAGTCAGTATTATGATTTTTATACTTCGTATGAATCAAAGAACAGTAAGTATAAGTTGCTGATGAGCTATCGGAGAATCCGCCACCAGGTGAAGGAAATTGGAGGAGTACTACTGACTACAATCGATACAACATACGCAGGTTATTTTGATCCCAATGCCAAGACTTACCTTGCGGGCGCGACAACGGAAGAACTGCGAAATAATTTTCACCTGTTTCATCAATACCAGTTGGCGAAGGCAGCACAGTTTTATCATACGTTGGACCTTGGACGCCAAATCAATTCATTCACTGACGACAAAACACAGGAAAAGAATGCCTATTTTCTATACCAAACCCTTGACACCACGAAAGTTGGAGTTAAACTAGTGGGGAGTACCAATACGTTTCAATTCATGCAGAATGAAATTGGTTTTAAGGGTAATGCTGCATTCTTGTTTTATGATTTCTATTACAAGTTACGTTCGTACTCAAACACCATGTCTGGACTTTCATTGCAGGCCCCCGGTGCTATAGGTATCGAAAACTACATCGGAAGCCGTATTGCTTTTAAATTTGACTCACTGAGTTTTCTCTCGGGGCAGGCTGAGTATCTTCTGGATGGTCACTATAAAATTAATGGTTCACTGCGGACACCATGGCTCGATGCAGATTTACGAAGCTCGCTTTCAAAACCGGGTTTTATACAACAGGCATATCTCGGGCCATTTAACTATTGGGTCAGAGAATTCACCGACATTTTTTCAAACCAGCTCAGCGGACGTATCAAGGCGAAACTGGGGCCAGTATTTGTGTCGCCCGGAGTTACTTACACCGCGCTACACAATTTTGTCTTCTTCCAGCAAGACAGTGTGCAGCAGGCTAAGCCACGCCAATCGACCGGGAATCAACAAACCATTTCACCTGAACTGAGGATGGATGTTCATTTTTTGAAACATTTTCATTTCCGCCCTCAGATTACCTATACGACCATCTTGAATAATGATGATCACGCGGTTAGCATCCCTACCTGGTTTAGCAGTGTGCAACTCAGTTATGAGAACACCATATTTAATGGGGCACTGCAACTTCATGTCGGAGTAGATGCGCATTCCAACTCCGCTTACCGGGCGTTGGGTTACGCCCCGGCTATCCAGCAATTTTACGTTCAGGACAAATTTACAAGCCCTTCATATTGGACGACCGATTTCTTTTTGGATGGCCGTATCAAGCGTGGACGCTTTTTTGTGAAATACATTAACTTAATACAGCAATTCACATTGCAAGGGTATATGCCAACACCGGGATATCCCAACGTGAGGAGCAACATTGACTTTGGATTTGAATTGATTTTGTTTGATTAATTATGGAAAAGCACGTGCTTGGCCTGGAATTGCCTACCGACCCGCGGTGGGTGGATATTGCCGAGAAAAACATTGGCGACATTCTAACAGATCATGCTTATTGTGAACAAAAGGCAGCTACATCCTGCATTTCCCTTATCGTTCAGTTTCATGACAAAGAAAAACTGGTTGACATGCTCACCCCCGTTGTTACCGAGGAATGGGACCACTTCGGAAGAGTAATTGCTGAATTAAAGAAAAGAAACTTACTGTTGGGGCCGCAACGAAAAGATGAATATGTAGAGCAATTGGGAAAGCTTGTAAAAAAAGGAGGAAACCGGGAACAACAGTTGGTTGAAAAACTTCTGATGAATGCCATGATCGAGGCCCGGAGTTGTGAGCGATTCCGACTGCTCTGGAAAGAAATCAGCGATAAGGCGTTGAGTGAATTTTACTATGAATTGATGGTTTCGGAGGCAGGTCATTATAAAAACTTCCTTTTGTTGGCCAAAGAATACGATGATCCACAGCGTGTACATGCACGCTGGCATGAGCTTCTTACTCAGGAAGCGGAGGTCATCAAGTCCCTACGTGTGAGGGGAGATCGTCTGCACTAGAAAAAGAATTTGAGAATAGGCCTCTAGTATTTTTCTTTAATCATTTGCACAGTGTTTCCATATTTCTCAAGCAGAGATATTATTTCTCTTCTCTCTGTATTCCACTTTAACGTTTTCAAGTCAGAAATTGAGAAGTTTTTTGTGTCTAAATCTGAAATGGGTAAGTATTTTATCTCCAGGTTTACACCTTTAAACCAGCCGTGAGTGCTATCATTTTCGATGAATCTATATTGTAAAACAGTTTCAAAAGGAACTGACATGATTATTTGTTTGCATGATTTATTGGCTGAGTTTTCGATTTTCAAAAACTTTAAGAAAAGCAATTTACTTTCACTGTCAACTATAAAATCGCCTTTTACCAGACCTTTTTTGTCCTGCTCTCGTAAAATATAGTTTTCGTAAGCAAATTGGCCAATGCTATTAAAGCAATACCGTCCGACTTCCTTGTCACCTATTCCTGTACGTTTTTCATAGAGAAAATCGTCTATTGTTTCCCATTTGCCGTCAATCTTGGCGCTATCACTGTCTTGATTAATTTCATACATACTGAGAGTTATTATCATTATGGATATCAATGCTTTCATCAAATCAAACAATTCTTTCAGAGGGCGAGTGTATAAGAAATACCTGAATTGCTACATGGGTATTTATTCGTTGGTACTCATTTGTAACCGGTGAGCTAAATTTTTTACTGATTTCTTTAACAAAATATAGAATAATCCGTACATTAGTCTTACAAAGTATATACAAATGCAAAAAGAATACTTGGGAGAATTTGAAGAATTGATATTGACGATGGTCGGAATTCTGCAGGATGACGCCTACGGCAATGCGATTGTTAACGAGATAAAAGCACGCGTAGGACGGGATGTAAATCTAAGTGCAGTGCACGTTACACTCTATAGACTGGAGGACAAGGGGTATGTGAAATCAGGAATGGGGGGAGCCACCAATGCCAGGGGGGGGAGACGCAAGCGGATTTTTACAGTGACCAATGCAGGCCTGGCAATGCTGCGTGCCAGGAAAGAACAGCAAATGCAATTGTGGAAGCTTGTGCCTCAGCTAAAGATCGTTGGCAGTTAGACGTCAGAAAAGTTTACCCGTTTGGAAAGACGAGAGTCAGGTAACAATTGATATCCGTTGAAGTTGGCTTAGTATGAAAGAAGAAATTAATCCGCCCGAACTAGCCTTGAGGTTTCTAAGTTGGTTTTGCCCAACAGAGCTAGCAGAAGGTATCGCAGGAGATTTAGTAGAAGAATTTCGAGAGGATGTTCAGGGGAAAGGACAGCGCATGGCGCGATGGAACTTTGTCATTCGAACATTCCAGTTTTTCAGACCAGGAATATTGTTAAGGAACAAATTCAAAATACAATTCATGAACACATCTATGTTGAATAATTATATTAAAGTAGCGTTCAGAAATCTATTAAGGAGCAAAGCATATTCTGCTATAACCATTGGTGGGTTGGCCATTGGTATCGCCTGCAGTCTTGTCATTTTTCTTTTCGTTTATGGAGAATGGAGTTACGATAAAGGTTTTTCGAAAGCTGACCGTATTTACAGAATTGGAATTTCTTTTTTCAACATAGGTCAATTTGCAAACGGACCGGAAAAATTGTTGGATGTTTTGCCTAAAGAATTCGCCGGGATTGAGACTGCAACGCGTATTCGAAAAGAGACGCTCCCGATAAAAATAAAAGACCAGACGTTTACAGAGAACTCGGTCTATTTTGCCGATACGGCCTATTTCAAAATGTTTGACTACAATTTTATTGCCGGTGATAAGAAAAATGCATTATCGGGTCCGCAGGATGCAATCATTTCCAGAACTAATGCGCTGAAATATTTTGGTAAAATTGATGTGATTGGAGAGGCCATTGAAGCAGGGAAAGAGAAGCTGCAATTTACCATTGCGGGAGTGGTGGATGACCTTGATTTTAATACACACTTGAAGTCCGGTCTTTGGTTGTCAAACCAAAGCAAGATCACGGGCTCGCCCATCTGGTCCTCGGCTGCTTTTTACAATTATGTTCTGCTCAAAGAAAACAACACCGAGGCTGATTTGTGGCAGGCATTAAATTCGATCTTCGATAATCACGTCTTTCCTGAGTCGGGCAAACCGATGGGTTTCAAAACGCTGGAAGACTACCGGGCCAACGATATGGCCATCAAATTTTATGTTCACAAGCTCCCTGACATTTACCTGAAGTCAAAACTAAATTTTGAAATTTCTCCCGGAGGAAACGAGTCTAACATTTATATCTTTTCGATCGTTTCATTTGTCATCCTGATTTTGGCGTCTGTGAATTTTATCAATCTCACAACGGCACGGGCATCACGAAGGGCCAAAGAAGTTGGTATCCGTAAGACCATGGGCAACTTGCGCAGCAAACTGATCGGTCAGTTTCTCCTGGAGTCGCTAATGACGAGCGGCATTGCCATGATCTTCGCCATTCTATTAGCAGAATTTTTCCTGCGAGTTTTTGAATATGTGACGGGCGCAGTACTTCTGGATACGATTTGGAGAAATCCCGCTACTGTCGGAATGTTTTTCGCATTTTCGTTTGTCGTAGGAATTCTCTCAGGCCTGTATCCTGCATTTTATCTCACGTCTTTCATTCCTGCCAAAGTCTTGAAGGGGAATTTTTCTATCGGGGGAAAGGGTTTCCGGAATTTCCTGGTGGTTTTTCAGTTCACGGTCTCAATTTTATTGATCACTTGCGCGATTGTCGTTCAGAGCCAACTTCAATTCATGAGTAAGAAGGATTTAGGGTTTGATCAGAACAACGTTTTGACGATTGACCGTATTGACTTATTGAAAACAAAGGCATCGACTTTTCGGGATGAATTGATGCGGCAGCAAGGAGTGTCTCGTTCGAGTTTTCATATGGGGCAACCCGGAAGTAAACGTATCATGTCATTCTACACTTTCCAAACTCCTAAGATGGATCACCCGGTCTCGATCAGTACTTATTTTGGTGATGACGAATACCTGCCATTGAGTGGCATGCGGTTAATTAAAGGGAGGAATTTAAATAAAGACCTTGCCTCAGATTCGTCTTCCGTTATCCTGAATGAAGCAGCCGTAAAAGCACTTGACCTTGGTTCGGATCCTATTGGAGCTACGGTCAATGACAAACAGAAAATTATTGGGGTAGTAAGTGATTTTCATTGGGAATCCTTGAGAAATACGATTGCTCCGCTCGCCATTGTGTTGGGTAAGGAAAAATCAGAACTCAGCTTTAAGCTCGACCCTTCAACAACCTCATCTTTTTTGAAGACAGCTGAATTAAAATGGAAAGAAATGGTACCCAATGAACCATTTCAATATCATTTCCTGGATTCCAATTTTGGAGAGTTAGTGGAGAAGGAAGCTGTTTTCGGCAAAGCAGTTGGCTTCTTTACGCTACTCGCCATTTTTATTTCTTGCCTTGGGTTGTATGGACTCTCCGCGTTCACGGCCGAGCAACGCACAAAAGAAATCGGGATACGGAAAGTCATGGGAGCTTCGTCTTCTACCATTGTGCTTATGCTCAACAAGCAATTTGCAATACTTGTGGGTATAGCGTTGCTGATCAGTATTCCTCTTTCGGTATTTATTGCGCAGCAGTGGCTCAATGAATTTGCATATCGTATTCCGTTAGGGATTCCGGTTTTTGTGATTGCGGCTGTTTCCTCTCTCGCGATTGCATGGTTGACTGTAAGTTATCATTCAGTAAAAGCGGCCTTGACAAACCCGGCGGATTCGTTGAAGTATGAATGAGTTAGATAAACCGGTGAAAGACACTTTGCCACCCAAAGCGGTTGTAAGGTTCCTGCGATGGTTTTGCCCGGCCGCATTGTACGAAGGGATTGAAGGGGATTTGATCGAACAGTTTGAAGAGGATTGTAAAACTAAAGGAGAACGAAGAGCTCGAAGGAATTTTGTAAAGAACACAATCCGGTTTTTCAGGCCAGGGATTATTTTGAGAAATAAATTTTCATTCACATTAGTCAACACGAATATGCTAAGCAACTACATCATTATCGCTTACCGGAATGTTTTGAAGAACAAAGCTTTCTCGGCTATCAATATTTTTGGTTTGGGTATCGGGTTGGCAGCGTGCCTGCTGATTTTTCAGTTCGTGACTTTTGAATTGAGCTATGATAAGTTCCATTCAAAATTTGACAGGCTGTATAGAGTCACCAACGACCGGTTTCAGAATGGGAAACTCATTCAGCACGGAACAATCATGTATCCGACCATCGGTCCAACCATGGCCAAGGATTTCCCGGAAATTGAAGAATATACGCGGATGATGCCTTACGGTGACATGAACTTGAAAATCGATGATAAAAATTACCGGGGCGATCAATGTCATTTTGTTGATGATCATTTCCTGACGGTTTTCAGTTTCCCCATGATTGCTGGTGACCCTCTTAGTTCGCTCAAGACTCCATACACGACAGTGTTGACAGCTAAACTTGCAAAAAAATATTTCAGACTGTCCGACACTAACGTTGCAGATGCAGTTGGAAAAGTTATTTACTGGGAGCTTGACCCGCAGCCCTTCACGGTGAAAGGCGTATGCGCTGACGTGCCGGCCAACTCCCACATTCAGTTTGATGCGCTTATGTCTTATGCCACACTAATCCGTCCGGACAATCAGGAGGCTGATAACAGCTGGACATGGTCTGATATGCGACACTATCTCGTGCTGAAACCGGGGGCAGATTACAAGCAATTGGAAGCGAAGTTCCCGGCTTTTAGCGAACGCTATTTTCAAGGTGACAAGGTTTCAGGAAGTATAGAGAAATTTTACTTGCAACCAGTAAAAGATGCTCATCTCTATTCGGACTACGAATATGATATTGCCAAGCGTGCCAGTGGAAAAGCAGTATGGGCGATGCTCATTGTTGCGATTTTCATCCTATTCATCGCGTGGATCAATTATATCAATTTGACGACTTCGCGTGCACTGGAAAGAGCCAAGGAAGTTGGTCTTCGGAAAGTAATGGGCGCACTCAAATCGCAACTGGTAAAGCAATTTATTTTTGAATCGATATTGATTAGTCTTTTCGCTTTTGCGTTTGCACTTGTGATGGTGCAAGTGCTACAATCTCCATTCAATTTTATCACAGAAAATAATCTTTCACTTTGGAGTGTCATCATGAGCGTGGAGCCGTCAAAGCTGGCTATTGCAGCAGCTATTCTGTTGAGTGGCGTACTGCTTTCAGGATTTTACCCGGCCTTCGTCCTGTCTTCTTATCAACCAGTGACGGTTCTGAAAGGCAAGTTTCAGCGCTCATCGTCGGGGGGATTTCTGCGCAAAGGGCTCGTGATATTTCAGTTCACAGCTTCGGCAGCGTTGATCACGAGTGCGATTATTGTCTCAAAGCAATTGAAATTCATGAACGAAGCTGACTTGGGGATCAAGATTGATGATACTCTAATTGTTAGCAGCCCGGAGTTGACTGCCTGGGATTCTACTTTTATACAACGTGTGGAAAACTATAAACAGGAACTAACAAAAATCAATGGAGTTATAAATGCAACTACTTCAGGAAAGACACCTGGCGCGCGACTAGGCCGTTCTTTTGGGATCAGGCTTAGCGATCAGCCAGCCACGCTTCGATTTACGATGAGCCAACTGAATGTAGATTACAGTTTCTTCGATACCTACCAGATTTCAATAGTTGCCGGGAGAAAATTCCTCCCGACTGATCACAAAGTGAAATGGGAAGATCTGAACACAGTAATTCTGAATCTTAATGCAGTGAAGCTTCTTGGTATTTCAAATGCACAGGAGGCCATTGGCAAGGAAGTAGCTTGGGGCCAAGTAAATGGCCAACCGCGTAAGTGGCGAATTGTGGGCGTGGTGAAAGACTATCATCAGGAAGCATTAAGAAACCCGATGGAGCCGATGATCTTCCGGCCATCTTACAGCACCTATTCTCCTACGTCTATTCGCATAGAGCCTGATAACAAACAGGAAATCATCGCCAGGATTGAATCCGTGTACAAGAAGTTCTTTCCAGGTAATTCATTCGAGTATTCATTCCTTGAGGATAACTACAGGCGTCAATACAGTGATGACACACGTTTTGGAAAAGTGATCAGCATTTTCACCGGGCTGGCCATTATTATTTCCTGTCTCGGGCTTATTGGACTCTCGTCCTACACCGCGGTTCAGCGCACTAAGGAGATTGGTATTCGCAAAGTGATGGGCGCTTCACTTTACAGTATTGTTTCATTGTTGTCATTGGATTTCATAAAACTCGTATTGATCTCCGCGTTGGTTTCATTGCCGATTGCCTATTGGGCAATGCAAAACTGGCTCACGGCTTATGCTTACCATATTTCACTGGGGTGGCTGCTGTTTCTGACTCCGGTCGTAGTGATTCTGTTTATCGCAGCATTCACCATCAGCTTTCAGGTGGTAAAGGCAGCAATGACTAACCCTGCCAAAACACTCAAGTACGAATGATGAAGCCACCCAAACTGGCCATCGGATTTTTGAAGTGGTATTGTCCTCCTGAGTTGTTGGAAGGCATCGAGGGGGATTTGATGGAACAGTTTGAAGCAGATAAAAAAGAAAGTGGAAACAACCTGGCGCGAAAAAGATTTGTACTGAATACTGTCAGGTTCTTCAGACCGGGAATTGTACTCAGAAACAAGGTCATCATAAAAATCAACTCATTTATGCTTGGAAATTATTTTAAAGTTGCAGCTCGCAACATGGCAAAACGGAAGTTGTATTCGTTCATTAACGCGTTCGGGTTAAGTGTGGGGATTGCTTTCTGCGTTCTCATTTATCTGTACATTCAGGACGAAAGAAGTTTCGATCAATTCCATGCGAACAAAAATTTAATTTACCGGATCGAAGGAAAGAGCTTTGATACCTGGCAGCAGAAAAAAGAACCTTACGACAGGTCGGCCTGGGTACAGACAGGTTTGAAAGTAGCATTGAAAGAAGATCTTGCTGAAGTTCAATACTCGACCCGGTTTAACCCTGACAATTCGGGAGTGTTCAGATATGAGGATAAAGTTTTCACCGAGAAAATAGCTTTCACAGATGCTGATTTTTTTAAGATGTTTTCCTTTCGCCTGCTTAAGGGTAACCCGGACAAACTGTTTCTAAATAAATCGGACATCGTTATTACTCCGGCTGTAGCCGAAAAGTATTTCGGAAATGAAGACCCGATCGGCAAAATTGTGAACATTGACCGCTTAGGGGTAAAAACTTTTTCCATTGCCGGAGTAATCGAAGCACCTCCAGCCAATTCCAGTTTTGACTTTCAGATTCTGATACCTCAGGAAAACAGAGGTTACTATGACGCCAACTTGAAGCAGTGGGGCAATTTCAATACACCCACGTTTGTGCAACTTCTGCCCAATACAGACATGAAGAAATTCAGCTCTAATCTGGATAAGCTGATTAATAAATATGTCGGTGAGAAACTGGAGAAGTGGAGGAAGGAATCGGCTATTCCCGTACCTCCCGGTGTGAAGATGCTCGAATATGAGTATACACCATTGCCGAATATACACCTGAAAAAAGAAATCAACTGGCATAAAGTAAGTGACCAGAAATACTCTTATATCCTGGGCTGTATTGCCATTTTGATTTTGCTGATTGCATGTATTAATTACATCTCACTCGCCCTGACCACTTCAGCTTCCCGGAAAACCGAAGTTGGTATTCGCAAGGTGGTAGGAGCATACAAGCGACAACTCGTCTATCAATTTGGTTTTGAATCTCTTTTGCTGGCGATGACTTCAATGGTCATCGGGATTGGTTTGGTGATATTGTTCCTTCCATCCTTTAACGAGTTTACCGGGAAAGGCATCACTATTAATTTCAATGACTTTGCACCTGTTTTGATGGTCAGCCTTGTGATCACTTTTTTTGTGGGGATTGCAGCAGGAAGTTATCCATCGCTATTTCTTTCAAGTTTCCGCCCGGCACAAGTGTTGAAAGGAAATTTTACATCCAAGTTTCAGACCGGTTTCACACGTCCATTGGTTGTCTTACAATTTTTTCTATCTGCTTCGTTGATTGTCAGCTCTGTGATCATGTATCGGCAAATGAAATACATCGCCACTAAAAACCTTGGTTACAATCAAAATCAACTGATTGTTATGCCAACACAAAAGGGGTGGAATAAAGAGTCTGATAAAGTAGTCGCCCAGTTTCGAAACAGATTGTCACAGGAACAAGAAATTTTGTCCTTGACAGGAACCAGTACTTCATTCAATCAAGGTTTCTCCCGCTATGGATACAAAATTGACGGAGAACAAAGGGCCGCTTATGTCTATGCAGTTGATCCGCATTACTTACCTACGCTGGAGATTCAACTTACTATGGGCAGAAATTTTGACGAGAAAATCCCAAGTGACAGTAATGCGGTCGTTGTCAATGAGGCATTGGCGCGGGATATGAAATGGAAAGATCCGTTGAACTCTTATCTCAATTGGAAAGAAGATACTGTTGGCATGGGTGCGAAAGTGATCGGTGTGGTAAAAGACTATAATTTCAGATCGTTAGAGTCAACTGTTGAGCCAATGTTCCTCAGTATGGATAAGAAGGGCATCGGTTACCTGACTCACATGATCGTTCGCATTAAAGCAGACAATATTCCGAACGTGGTAGATAAATTAAGAACCATATGGAAGGAGATGTATCCGGATGCTCCCTTTGACTACACTTTTTTGGATCAGGACGTAGCAAAACAGTATCAATCATACCAGCGTTGGATGAGTATCACAGGGTTATCGACTTCATTTGCTATTTTAATTTCCTGCCTGGGTTTGTTTGGTCTTGCCGGTATCAACGCTATCAACCGGACAAAAGAAATTGGAATAAGAAAAGTGATGGGAGCCGGGCTCAGCAATATTTTCGTTTTGCTCAACAAGCAATTCGTTTGGCTGGCGGTGATCGCATTTGTCCTGGCGACACCTTTGTCGTGGTACATGATGACGAATTGGTGGCTGAAAGACTTTGAATATAAAGTAGCGATAGGGTGGGAGTTATTTGTCGGAAGCATGATTGCGGGACTAACCGTGGCGTTGCTGACGGTAAGTTATCACGCTATCAAAACAGCCATGATTAATCCTGCAGATACTTTAAAATATGAATGAGCCCCCAAAGCTGGCTTCGCGTTTTTTAGCATGGTATTGCCCGGCATCGTTGAGAGAAGGCATTGAGGGCGACCTGTTTGAAAAATTTGAAGCCGATCGATCAGAAATGAGCAAGCGTAGAGCGCAACTGAATTATTGGGGAAACGTGATCCGGTTTTTCCGCCCAGGAATTATTTTAAGAAACAAATTTAGAAATCCATTATTCCAGAATTTTATGCTGAAGAATTATTTGAAGACCGCTTTCCGTTCGCTTTGGCGGGCCAAGGCTCACACATCTATTAATGTGTTTGGACTTGCACTAGGGATAGGTTGCTGTGTCCTCATTTCATTGTTTGTCCGTGATGAAATGACCTTTGATCGATTCCATACAAAAGCAGACCGCATCTATCGCGTCTACGGTCGGGAAGATTGGGGTGAAAAGCAACAATTCTTTTATACGACCACACCATTTCCGATGGGTCCGGCATTAAAGAGTAATTTACCTGAAGTGGAGGCTTACGTCAGAATCAATGCCCTTGGTACGCAGGTGAAAATCGGGCAAAGTCAGTTTAATGAAAATGTCACTATTGGAGGGCAGTCTTTCTTTGACGTCTTTGATTTTGAAATTATTTCCGGAAACCGTGAAGCACTGAAAGGACAGAGCCATGTAGTTCTGAGCGAACAGATGGCAAAAAAATATTTTGGTGATGCAGACCCTATCAACAAAACGATATCGATTCAGCTCGGGGAGAAGTTCGAAGATTTTACTGTAAAGACGGTGGTCAAGAACATTCCTACCAATTCCAGTATTCAATTTGATATTCTCATATCTGATCTTAATTATCCCAAGCTTTACAACGAACGTATCCTTACTTCCGCATGGTTCAATATCGGTCCAGCGACTTATCTTCTCCTTCAAAAAGGATCGACCGGATCGTCAGTTGAAAAAAAATTCCCTGCCATATTCCGGACCTTGCTTGGCGAAGAAGATTTTACCAAGAGTAAGTATGCCCCCGGACTTCAGCCGCTAACAGACATTCACCTGGATACAAATTTTCCTCGAGGCAATGTTCCGGTAAGCAACCCGAAGTACTCGTACATCCTCGCGGCAATTGCAGTATTGATTCTACTCATAGCATGCATCAATTTTGTGACACTTTCAGTGGGCAGGTCAATACAACGTGCCAAGGAAGTTGGTATTCGTAAAGTGGTTGGAGCCATGCGCAGACAACTTGTTACCCAGTTCATTGGCGAGGCTGTTATAGTGACGTTGATCGCTCTTTTAATAGGGCTTGGCTTGAGTGCTCTTAACCTGCCGATCTTCAACGACCTCGCAGGAAAGCAGCTCGCCTTTAAAATGGACCAATTCTTATGGTTGGTGATTGGCGCCCTGTTGTTGATCGTTGGGATGATCTCCGGAAGCTATCCGGCATTTGTACTTTCTGCGTTCAAACCGGCTGCCATTTTGAAATCAGGACAAGCCGGAAGTTCAAAACAGGGTGTGCGGAAGATTTTAGTAGGCACGCAACTGGTGTTGTCTGTGTTTCTGATTTCGAGCACGTTACTTATGCGTCAACAGCTTCAGTATTTGCAAAATAAAGATATGGGCTTTGATAAAGAACAACTCGCTTGTATGCAGCTCAATGTGCCAAGAGCCTCGGGTGGACTTGCTGCCAGAGTATCTGCAGGATTTGAGAAAGCGGAAAGATTTAAAGCGGAGCTTGGCAAATTTCCGGACATCATCGGTGCTTGTGCGACTATTCATGATTTTGGAAACGGCAATTGGGTGAACGTAGGCTATACTGATGACAAAAAAGTGTACCGCACATTTAACATTAATGTCATCGATGACAAGTACGTTCCTACGATGAAACTTGATATGGTAGCCGGAAGAAATTTCTCTGACGCTAACCCATCCGATAAAAGAAGATCAGTATTGGTAAACGAGGCTTTTGTTAAAGCGTATGGCTGGGCAGATCCTATCGGAAAGAAAATTCCAGGGAAGGATTTCCCGGATCATGAGATCATCGGGGTTGTAAAGGATTTTAATTACGCTTCACTTTACAATAAGGTTGATCCATTGGTCATGGTTGAAGACGCTTCCATTATTCTTAAAGGAATTGAAAACATTGACTTTGATGCCCCGCCTATTCCGAAACTGATGGTCCGCATTAAACCCGGTAATATGGCCGCCACTTTGGATCAGCTAAAGACTGTCTGGAACAAGATTAATGGAGAAGAAGAATTTTCGATTTCTTTCGTTGATCAAACCATGGCAAAGCAATATCGCAATGATCAGAACCTGGGTAAGATGGTAAGTATTGCAGCGTTGCTGGCCGTTGTTATAGGAAGTCTTGGATTATATGCTCTTGCCTCTCTTGCGATGCAGAATCGCACGAAAGAGATCAGCATTCGAAAGGTGATGGGTGCTTCAGAGCAATCGCTTTTCTACTTGCTGTCAAAAGAATATTTATTGCTGGTGGTTCTGTGTCTGGCGGTTTCTGTACCGATCACGTGGTACCTGATGTCCAGCTGGCTGTCTACGTTTGTGTATCGCGTGAATATTACTGCGAGTGTCTTTGTGTTAGCAGGAATAATTTCACTTCTGATTGCTTTATCAACGATAAGCTATCAATTATTCAAAACGGTTTGGACTAACCCGGTGAAAAACCTGAAGTACGAGTAAGTTTAGCGCTTGCCAACGGGAATAAGGAATCCGGCTTCCCACGTCCATTGCAGCGAATAGAAGTGATGCCTCACATTGCCTAAATGCTCGTGGCCAATTTTGGTATTAGTGTAATTGGCAAAAGCTCCCTGCATGTCGGTTTGGATAAATGCGTATTTAAGAAAAGTAGCTCTTACGCCAATACCAACAGCAGCCACCCAACCGTGGTAGTGGAAGTAGCCGGGGTCATTATCTCCAAGGATAGTGTCGATAGTGTATGAGATCAAGGGGCCAGCACCTACTTTGCCAATGGCACTTAACTGTATATTATGGTAGTTGATGAGATTTTGCCGCTTCACCACATTAAAGAGCAGATAATTATTTCCATTCGTATGTTGCAGGTGTAGCGTGTCAGGATCCAAAGGTGCCACGCGGTCGATAGGTGTTCCGTGAATTTGCCCTTTCATGTGCACATTCTGCCAGTCCGTGACCACATACTTCAGGTGATTCCAGGATATTTCAAACCCGATGTCTTTTTTGTTCCCCAAAAAATAACCGAATGTCATGTCATACTGTGGGATGGTCAATCGGTCCAGGTACCAGTAGCGCCAGAAATCAGGTTTGTCGTGAGCCGTAGCATCAAATAACATGAAGTCGTAGCTCTTGGATGGGTCAGGATCATTTCTGAACACATGGATGTCGCTCTTGGAATACCAATCGCGGTTATAGCCCCATGAAAAATAGATTTCGCCACGCTTGCGCGGCTTAATGTCGGCTGAATTTTGTGCCACAGAAAGTCCGATCAACCCGAGAAAAGACACTGTAAAGAGCAGAGTACGAAGTATCAAAACACTTTAAAAATTAAGCGGCAAAAATAGAGAAAATCTTTTGTTCACCGATAAAGATTTACGGTTGGCCGCCCCTGACTAAAATGATTTGAATTCTATGAAATCCAGCCGGATAACGGGTTCCGTATATTATTGTAAAAGGTAAATGGTCTCTTTCCTGAAAGTCTTTTTAAGCCTGGTGTGGGTATTCATGGTATATATAGTGGTGTCTACCAGCCTGGAGAGCAGCCTGTTTAAGGAGTGGGATTTCCTTGGCTCCATTCCATGGATGCGTGCAACCTTGTGGGATTTCTATGCTAACGTGTTGGTGATTTTCCTTTGGGTGGTTTACCGGGAAAAAAGTTGGACGGTAAAAATCGCCTGGGTGGTGATCTTCTTTTGCCTGGGAAGTATCGGCACCATTGCCTACACACTGATTCAACTATTCGGATTGAAAGAGGGAGAGAGTATTCAAAGAATTCTTCAACCCAAACCGTAACATGTTTTTTGCAAAACTCTTTTCCCTGATGACCACCGGTGCTGTGCTATTACTGGTACTATTCACGGTAACCTGGTTGATTCAATTGAAAACAAAAAATGCAGCTATCGTGGACAGCGTTTGGGCGTTGAGCTTTCCACTTCTTGCAGTTATCTATTTTATTAAGACAGAATCGAATCCACTACGGAATGGTATGCTTCTGATCATGGTGCTGGTTTGGGGGATGCGCCTCGCTTCCTATTTATTTGTTCGCACATTACATCACCCGGAAGATGTTCGATATACAGCTCTTCGCGAGCAGTGGGGTAGCCGCCAGCATTGGCTGATGCTCCGTTTTTTTTATTTCCAGGCTATCCTCGCATTACTGTTGTCGTTTCCTTTCGCGGTAGTGATGCTTAACCCTTCCGCTGAAATCAGTCTCTTTGAAATCAGCGGTACCGGACTTTGGTTCATCGCGGTCATCGGAGAGAGTATAGCCGATACCCAGCTCAAAAAATTTAAAGAAAATCCTGCAAGCAAGGGGAAGATCTGCCAGGACGGTCTATGGAATTATTCACGCCACCCGAATTATTTTTTCGAATGGCTTGTGTGGGTATCGTATTTCATTTTTGCTGTTGGCTCTCCATGGGGGTGGATAAGTATTAGCAGTGTCATCCTTATTTTATTTTTTCTTTTGAAAGTGACAGGAATCCCATACACGGAACAACAGATGTTAAAATCACGAGGGCAGGTTTTTGTAGAGTACCAGAAGTCGACCTCGGCATTTATTCCTTTACCGAAAAAGAAATTATAAGCATTGCCAACACAAAAAAACAGATTTGACTATGTGGTATACACCGCTTCTTGAAAAAAATTTACTTCCTGACTTCCTTATCCGGTACGGTATTCGTCAAAACTGCGAGAGGCGCTTGAACGAGGAACGTTTGGATAATCTCGAACTCCAGCACGGAAAACTGATGGCATTTGTCGATGAATTGAAAGCAAGCCCGGTGGCTGTGGAGACAAAAGCTGCTAACGAACAGCACTACGAAGTGCCAACGCGATTTTTTCAATTGGTGTTGGGCAAAAACTTAAAGTATAGCAGTGGTTACTGGCGCCACTCTGGTGTTTCTTTCGACCAGTCAGAGGACGAGATGCTTCAGTTGACCTGCGACAGGGCGGAGCTGAAAGATGGGCAGCGTATACTGGAGTGCGGTTGTGGTTGGGGATCGTTGTCTTTGTATATGGCTGCCCGTTATCCAAAAAGTAATATCACCGGTGTTTCCAATTCCAAGACTCAAAAAATATTCATTGACGAAGAAGCAAGGAAACGCGGACTGACCAACCTGACGATTATCACCTCTGACATGAATATGTTTCAAACGGAAGAGAAGTTTGATCGCATTGTTTCCGTAGAAATGTTTGAACACATGCGCAATTACCAGTCTCTGATGCAGCGGCTGTCCGGTTTTCTGAATCACAGTGGGAAAATGTTCATTCACATATTCACTCATCAATACCTGAGCTATTTCTATGAAGTGAAAGACGAGAGTGACTGGATGTCGAAGTATTTTTTTACCGGTGGCATTATGCCGAGCGATCACCTGCTGCTTTACTTCTCCGATCACTTCAAAATTGAGAAGCATTGGCGTGTCAATGGCCAGCATTACCAAAGGACTTCAGAGGCCTGGCTTTCGAATATGGATAAAAACAAGACCGAGATACTGAATTTATTCTCCGGGACGTATGGCGAGGAGAACAAGATTAAGTGGTGGGTTTATTGGAGAGTGTTTTTTATGGCTTGTGCGGAACTGTGGGGTTTCAGGAATGGCAATGAATGGTTTGTAAGTCATTATTTATTTCAAAAAAGATAAGGATGGAATCAATTGCGATCATCGGAACCGGAATAGCCGGCATGGGCTGCGGACATTTTCTGCACAGAGAATATGACATCGAGTTTTATGAACAAAACGATTATATCGGTGGACACACAAACACGGTGTATGTGGAAGAAGACGGGAAGTCCATTCCTATCGATACCGGGTTTATCGTGTTCAACAATGAGACCTATCCCAACCTGGTGAAGCTCTTCAATAAATTGAATGTGGAAGTTAAACCGACAAACATGTCATTCAGTGTGCAGCATGTTCCCACCGGACTTGAATATGGGAGTCAGCATTTGTTTGCTCAACGGAAGAACTACTTCAGCCCGGCTTATGTGAAAATGCTTTTTCAAATCAAACGATTTTATCGCGAGGCAGAAGAAGTACTAATGGACGAACGATTTGCCTCGTATTCCCTTAGCGATTACATCAAAGAAAGGAAATACAGCGAGGCCTTTGTTTATAAGTACATCGTGCCGATGAGCTCTGCACTTTGGTCTACACCAACGGATATCACTTTGCAATATCCTGTTCGTGCACTAGTTCAATTTTTTAAGAATCATGGATTGCTTGGCATCAATACACAAGTTCAATGGTATACTGTTCACAACGGAAGCTGGCAATACCGCGACAAGCTTGTCGCACCTTTCAAGCATAAGATTCACACACGAAGAGGTGTGAAAAGAATTTACAGGGAAAATGATGGTGTGAGAGTTGTTGCTTCAGACGGATCGGAAAAAACCTTTGACAAAGTAATTCTGGCATGCCATGCTGACCAGGCCCTTCGGATCATTGCAGATCCAACGCACCAGGAGAGTCAACTGCTCCGGAATTTCCAATATCAAAAGAACATAGCTACACTTCATTCAGATGAAAGCATTATGCCGAAGATCCGACCGGTATGGTCTGCCTGGAATTATCGGGTGGAAAATGTGAAAGGAGAGATCACTGCGACCACCATCTATGACATGAACATTTTGCAGAATGTTTCACAAAAGAAAAATTACTTCGTGTCGATCAATGACCCGGGCAAAGTAGATCTAACGAAGATCATCAAGATGATTGAGTACGAACATCCGATATTCACACCTGCCACCGCCAGGGCGCAGGGCGATCTTCATTCGCTCAATGATAATGGTACAACTTATTTCTGTGGAAGCTATTTCCGTTTCGGGTTTCATGAAGATGCATTCACCAGTGCCGCGAATCTTTGCGGAAAACTACTGAAAAGAAGTCCCTGGGAAGTCAGGAATCCAAAATTGGAACTTGTTTCGTAAATGGGTTTATGGTGGTTGGCAACCTGAATTCCTGTTTGTACGAATGTGAGGTTCTGCACGAGCGGCTCGCTCCGTGCAAGCACCGGTTTAATTATAGAATTTTCATGTTCTATTTAGACCTGGATGAAGTAGCTCTTCTTAACAGAAAATTCAAATTATTTAGCCGCAACAGACTCAACTGGTTCGCCTTTCGTGACAAAGATCATTTACACTGGCCGGTGGAAAATGGACGAAATCAAAAACCGACTCGCAAAAATATCGAGGCATATCTCTCGGACCAGGGTGTGACTCAACCCATAAAACGCATCATGCTGTTGACCAATGTGGCGGTATTCGGCTATTCGTTCAACCCGATTTCATTTTATCTGTGCTTCGGAGAGAATGATCAACCCGTTTGTTCCGTAGCAGAAGTTTGCAACACGCATGGAGAAATGAAATTGTATTTGTTGAACTCAACCACGCTCAACGATGGAGTATTTCGCCGGATGGTGGCAAAATACTTTTATGTATCTCCATTTGCCGGACTTGACTCCACATTCGACTTCATCTTCAAAATACCAGGGGAGTTCATGCATATGCGTGTGGATGACTACCAAGATGGAAAGCGGTTTTTACTGAGCTCACTGACGGGAAAGAGAAAGGAGTTTAAAGACTCATACTTGTTTTGGTATGGAATCCGTTTTCCGTTGATCCCTTTAAGAATAATCATGTTAATCTATTGGCAAGCGTTCTTGTTGTACTTGAAACGAGTGCCGTTCCAACGCAAGAATTTCAACGTGCACTTGCAGAGAGAAACCTATCATTACAAATAAACCATATGTCTTCAGTAACACTTTCATTAACCAAACGCCAATCGTTCTACGAAACAGTCTTTGTCAACTTGTTTAGCCAAATGAAAAAAGGACGCCTCGAAGTACAAAGATATGACGGCCGTGATTTTTACTTTGGCGAAGGAAATGAAGTGAAAGCAAACATTCGCATCACCAATTCCTCATTCTTTACCAAATGCGCCCTTTATGGTGACATCGGTTTTGCCGAATCATACATCGATGGAGACTGGCATACCGACAGCATTTCCAACGTGATCACCTGGTTTATTCTCAATCTCAATAGTAATCCTGTTCTCACAGGCAAAGGACTGAGCAAGTACAGCTCCAATTTTTTTAAGTTCATTAATAAAATTTACCACACCACCCGGGAGAACACTATCTCCGGATCAAAGAAAAACATAACCGAGCACTACGATCTGGGAAATGATTTTTATCACCTTTTCCTGGACAAGACCATGACCTATTCCAGTGCGATTTTTAGATCTCCGGAAAGTTCACTCGAAGAAGCGCAAGCGGAGAAGTACGACCGTCTTTGCAGGAGCTTGAAACTGCAATCCACAGATCACCTTCTTGAGATCGGTAGCGGGTGGGGAGGTATGGCTCTGCATGCGGCCAAAAACTATGGGTGTAAAGTGACTACGGTGACGATCTCGGAGGAACAGTTCAAGTATGCGAAATCACTTTTTGAAAAAGAGGGATTGACCAACCGCGTTGAAATTCTGCTCCAGGACTACCGGATGATTACCGGTCGTTATGACAAAATTGTGTCGATTGAAATGCTGGAAGCAGTAGGGCACAAATACTTGCCTGTGTTCTTCAGTAAGTGCAATGAACTTCTGAAAGAAAACGGAAGCCTGGCACTACAAGTGATTACTTCACAAGATAAGCGTTACGCAGAATTCCGTAAGGATGTTGACTTCATCCAAAAGCATATTTTCCCCGGTTCCCAAACTCCTTCGTTAGCTGCCATTCATGCGGCTGTAAATAAGGTTTCCGATTTCGGTTTGTTTGACATGAAAGATATCGGGCTTCATTATGCCCGGACACTCCGGTTGTGGTTCGACTCATTCAATGAGAAACTGGCTGAAGTAAAAAAACTTGGAATGGATGACCGGTTCATCCGCAAATGGAACTATTACTTGCAATACTGCGAAGCCATTTTCAAGGAACGCCATATTTCAGTGGTGCAGCTGATTTACACCCGACCCAACAATATGACGATTTAAGGGACTGGTCGGGTTTATTAGCCTGATGGTATATCAACAGGCTTAGCTTTCGACATACTGGCGGTTTTGCGTTTATATTTACATAAGCGGTGCGTCCTCGTTTTGTTCCGCTGATAACTTTGATTAAAGTTTTTAACCTAATCGTCAATTATGAAAAAGAAGCTACCCCAACTCTTAGTTCTGTTGCTGGCCCCTGTTTTTCTGTTTGCGCAGAAAGTAGAAAAAGTAGATACAGCAGCGATCTCAAAAATCAAAAGTGAAGGATTAAATCGTTCCAAGGTGATGGAAATCCTCAGCGTACTCACCGATGTTCACGGCCCGCGACTGAGCAATTCTCCAGGCCATAAAAAAGCAGCTGACTATGCCCGGACAACACTGGAGTCCTGGGGACTTCAGAATGCTGTAATCGATCAGTGGGACGAAGAATTCGGCCGTGGCTGGCAGTTGAAGAAATTCAATTTGCAAACCATCGAGCCTTCGGCTTTCCAGGTGATTGCCCATCCAAAGGCCTGGTCACCAGGTATCAAAGGAATTGTGCAGGCGGAAGCTGTTTACCTTGACGCGAAAGATGAAAAAGACCTCGAGAAATATAAGGGAAAACTGAAAGGCAAAATTGTTCTTTTCAGCGCACCCGTTCCGGTGAAGCCAGGCTTCAAGCCCGATGCTTCCCGTTTCAACGACTCTACATTATTGAAAATGTCTAATGCTTCATTGGAACCGTTCGAAGCACGTGGCGGTGGCGGTCCACGAGGAGGTGGAAACAACAACTTCCAACAGCAACAAAAATTCACATTTGCCAAGTGGGATTTGTGCGACAAAGAAGGTGCTATTGCCGTTCTCGAAGCGAGTCCTGCAGCACGTCTTGAAGATGGAACGATCCTCGTGAGTGCAGCTACCGTTCCGTACCCTCCTTCAGTTCCTTTTGATAAAAGAGTGTCTTCACGCGCAACCAACGTTCCTAAGATACTTCCCCAGATTGTAGTTGCTGATGAGCAGTACAACCGTCTGGTACGCCTTCTTCAAAAGGGAATTCCGGTGAAGATGGAGTTTGCGTTAGAGACTGAATTTACTCCTGCAGCTCCCGGCTTCAACGTAATCGCTGAGATTCCTGGAACTGATCTTAAAGATGAAGTGGTAATGATCGGAGCCCACCTCGACTCATGGCATGCCGGAACCGGAGCTACCGACAACGCTGCGGGCTCTGCCGTAATGATGGAGGCCATGCGCATTATTAAGTCAATGGGTGTGAATCCTCGCAGAACAATCCGCATCGGTTTGTGGGGAGGTGAAGAGCAAGGTTTGATCGGTTCACGCAACTATGTGAAGAGAACCTTTGGCGAACGCCTTGACAAAACCCGCCCTTATGATTCTATAAGGTTGAAACCTGCAGGAGAGAAATTCTACGTCTATTTTAATATGGACAATGGTACTGGAAAATACCGCGGAATCTATCTGCAAAACAATGAGGCTGCCGGTCCTATATTCAGAGCGTGGTTCAGGCCATTCGAAAAAATGGGTGCATCCACTATTACAGTTGATAACACTGGTGGTACAGATCACCAATCGTACGATGCCATTAACCTTCCTGGATTCCAGTTCATTCAGGATCCGATTGAATATAGCTCACGCACGCACCATACCAGCATGGATGTGTATGACAAAGCTATTGAGGCTGATCTGAAACAGAATGCAGTAATTACAGCAGCTTTCGCATGGATGGCTGCGAACCGCGATGGAGCATTCCCGAGAAAATAATTATCGATCAATTCAAATAAGAAAGGCTGCCCTGAAAAGGCAGCCTTCTTTATTTAGTCAGGTTCTTGAAAACCTGACTTTATACTTTATTACGTTAAGCTACGTGAGCTTGCAACTTGGAAGCAAGCACTGATTTATGTACTGCACCGATTTGTTTGTCAACGATCTGGCCATTTTTGAAGACCAAAAGCGTAGGAATTGACCGAACGCCAAAACGAGCCGTTACCTGGGGGTTTTCATCAACGTTCAATTTTGCAACTACCGCTTTACCTTCGTAATCGCCTGCCAGCTCTTCTACCACCGGGCCGATCATCTTACAAGGACCGCACCATTCAGCCCAGAAGTCAACCAATACTGGTTTTTCGCTTTTAATTATTTCGTCAAAGTTTGAGTCGGTGAGTTCCATTGTTTTTCCCATGGCTGATACTTAGTTTAAATATTTACTATCTTTTTTTGTGTCTGTTAATTCAACGCAAATATAGATGAAAATAGTTCCGACCAGGAAACTAAAAAGTCAGGTGCTTGACAGATCGCCTCAATTACTTGTTTGCGGGGGCTTTTGAACTCTTTGCTTTCTTCTTCAACATCAATTCCATTCCGAAACGGAAGGAAACAGGGTCTCCGTAGACATTACGACCGGGTTGCTGAGTGAAATTATACATCACTTCCGAGTAGCCTTTGAGTCTTTTGTAGATGGGAAAATCCTTTCGGATTCCCGCGTAGATCCCCCACACCAGCGCTTGGTGCTTTTCATCAAGCGAGCTATTGGTAGGGATATAAGCGCTCATGACTTCCGGTGCTAAGGTGAAGACGATACCATGAGTCCATGCCATCGTGACTGACGTGCGGATGCCATGCACACGATCATACATACGCGTGCGGAAGTGTCCATGCGAAATTCCGATGCGCTGGTTCCAGCCGATGGAGGCTGTGAGCCTTGGCGTAAACCTCCATCCAACGTAAGGATTGAAGTCGACCATCGTGTATTGTCTGCTTTGAATAAAATAATTGAGTCCGGGTACCACGCGTTCAATCCATGGTTTATCTTTCAATGGATTGGGTGCACGCTTAGGTAAGTCCGCCAGGCTTTTTACACTGCTGTATTTTTGCTTGAGTTTCGACACCTGGTCCATCGCAGCTTTCAGTTCTTGCTCTTTGCCAGCGAAGTGATTGACAGCCGGCTGCAGTTGTTGCATCGCCATCGAGTCTGCTTTCTTGGTGTCTTTCATTTTTGAAAGCTGGTCCTTCATCTGCTTTACTTTTGCTTCATCCTGGAGTACCGACTTCACTTCTGAGTTTTGACTTGCCACACTCAACGCTTCTTTTTGCAGCCCTTCTGAGTTGGCCATTTTACTCAGCGATTTCACCTGGCTTAGTTCTTTGAGCGATCCTTGCATTTGCGACAGCGAAGGTATTTGAAGTGAGCCCACCTCGAGTTTTTGCAGCGATGGAATCTTCGCGGAAGGAATAGAAAGATCTTTTGGCAGCTTAACAGAAGACAACGACAGATCGGAGGGAAGCTTCAATGAGGAACCATCCAGTCCGGGCATCTTCAGGTTCATGTTGGGCATCTTGAAGAAATTGTTGGGCACGGAAAAACCCTGAACGTTCTTGGTAAGTGCGGTAACTTCTTTCTGTGCTTCAGGTGGCAGCTTCAGCGAAGACACTTTACCTAACGTCTCCTTCTTGACCTTCTCCACTTTGGAATTTAGCTCATTGAGCTTCTTGGATTGAACTTGTTGAAGGCTGTCGATTTTGTGTGTGTACGAAGTCGTAGGAAGGTTCAGCTTGGTAAGGCTGTCTTGCTTGTGTTTAAGTTTCGCTATCCGCGAATCGATATCCTTCATCGGCCCGGCAAAAGCCTTTTGAATACTGTCGGTACGGTGATTAAAATTCTGTTGTAACGAATCGAGTGATTTGTATTTGGAATGATAAACACTATCAACGGTTTGGGCTGTTTTTCTAACGGAGTCACCAGGAAGGTTAACTTTCTTCTTGATGGAATCGAGTTTTTGCGACTGCGCTTTATAAGCAGCATTCGCCTTGCGGGCCAACGAGTCTTGCGCGTACGTTTTTTGCATCGTAAGCAGCGCTAGTGTTAAGGCAATATAAAGGACTCGTTTGTTCATTTGACCAAGAAGCAAATATAACCGAAGACGCGAAATCAGGTAAGAAAAAATAGTGCTTATAAAAAAATATGATTTATACAATGGGGAAAACCCCGTACGCCACATGGGATTTTCCCCATATGAAGAAATAGATACGCTAAAATATTCCACAATTGACTCAAAAATTCTTGACTGGAAGAGTTGAAAAGTTATGTTTGCAACCCAACGCCACTCTTTGATTTATCTCGAACAGATACACTTATGGAATTTAAAATGAAGAATTCATCACTTTTAGTCTTATTCGCCATTCTTACCATTCGGTGCTTCTCACAGGGAGAACTTCCGGTGAATATGTATACGGGCACCCCCGGAGTTTTTGTAAAACTCTATACATTGACTGATCATGACTTGAGTGAGACGGTTTCGTTGTCGTATAATATCAACGGGCTTAACCTTAATTCACCACGCACCTACGGAGTGGGATGGAATGTAGATGTAGGTGGACAGGTTTCACGCGAGGTACGCGGACTTCCGGATGATTTCTATGGAACTGGATCTGATATGCGTAGGGGGTGGCTGTATCATGGTTCCAGACCAAACAATTTTCCTAACTCTTCCGATCAAAGTACATCTACATGTGACGAGCAGGCAGATTTTAATTTCATCAATGGTGTCAGCTATTTACTTGACTCCGAACCCGACCTCTTCAGTTTTTCGGTAGGTGGTATTTCCGGGCATTTTGTTTTCGATAATACCGGAGCATTAAGTTTAATTCCATATCAGGATATTCAGATTACCCCCAGCTATACGGGTACATCTATTACTGGCTGGACAATCAAAACTAACGATGGTATTACTTACACATTCAATGTATTGTGTCCTGCTTCGAGGGCGTTAACCAAGCAAGGCAATCAGAACAGCGTAACGATCCTCAATCGTGACTTTAATCTCTATAGCATAGACGGATCGAACCCGGTAGTTTCATACAATGCTGCATGGATGCTGGGCACAACGGTTTCATACACTGGAGCAAGCCTGACTTACACTTACACGACTGTTTCTGGGGGCTCAGCAGGGTGGAAGGTCTTTTCCATTCTGGATGCCAGTGGTATAGCAGCTAGGACCAGTCTGTTCCTGATGATGGAATACACTTCGTCAACTCTTAAGCAGATAGCGTCCATCGCTACTTCGGGAAGCAAGATGAGTGTGGCATTTAATGGCAATAAAGAAATTTCGTTTTTTGACATTGACAGATCATATACCGACAGCTTCAAAAAATTTAGTCTGGCCTATACTAACGGGTTTCTGACATCGATTACGGAATCGGACAACAGCCTTTGCACGCAAATGCCTCCCTATAAATTCTATTATAACAACATGTGGAATTATCCGGCAGTTGGATCTACAAGCCAGGATTTTTGGGGTTTTTATAATGGTGCCTCCAACAGTCTTACATCTTACACACCAACGATCTATGTTTATCCGAACGAAGCAGGCAATGAGCGTTATCGCATCTACCAGATTCCCGGTTATTCAGGAACTGAAGTAATCCTGCCAGGCACAGGCAACCGGACGCCTAATCCCGATGCGATGCTAACAGGTTCGTTGTCGCGGGTGGTGTATCCCACCGGCGGTGAAACTGATTTGGTATTTGAGCCACAGCAGTACTATGACGTAAAAGCAGGAAAAGACCAGCTTGGAGGAGGACTCCGCATCAAGTCGGCAACGTACTACGATGGAGTGAATCCTGCGGCTAACATTGTGAAGACTTTTTCATACGTAGATGCCAGTGGGCATTCCTCCGGAAAGATGATCGACATGCCGGTGTTTGCTATTCCTACGTGGCAGTTTAAAAATAGTACAAATACTACGATCAGTTATTCTACTTTATCATCTCAGGGAACCGCCAAGTTGTGGAGTGGTATTACTGCGGTAAGTCAGGAGGACCTGAATCCGACAGAGAGTACCAGTGGTTCTACTGTGGGCTATACACGCGTCAAGGTGTCAAGGCCCGGAGGAGGTTCTGCTGTGTTTGATTACAATGTACCAGCTGCTTATGGCGATGCTGCTACCGGTGTAGGCTCAACGGACTGGAAACCTACCTTGATGAAATTTGCACGGACATCTGTCGGCTGCTCATCGTCATCTATGAATGAAGTCGTGGGAGCAGAGACATGGGGTTATCCTGCATTTGCCAGCCCTTATTATGACTACGAGCGCGGGCTTCTGACCAAAAAATGGGAATACAACGAAACTGGAACACTGGTACGTACGACAGAGAACACCTATCAATATCTTTTTGGACCAGGAATGCAACCCACACTGGTGACTTCTCTTGCCTATGATATCTTCGCTAATGGCACAAGTTATTTGTTCGGTCGTTACCAACTCGTGACGAACGTGGCGAAAGTGATGGCCACTGAGGTAGTAAAAACCTATGATGAAAATAATGCCGCAAAATTCTCCACGGAAGTAACGGGCTATACTTTTGGAAGTACTTATCACCGCCTGGTGAGCCGGATTGACAGAACTACGAATGATGGAACGGTTTACGGCACTTCATTCAGGTACACGCTCGATTACCCGGTAGATGATAATACTCAGCCCACTGACAGCACACTATGGATGATATGGCTGTTGAAGAAGCAAAATCGCACGGCTGAAAAAATCGAGCAGGTCAGTACAATTCTTCCTTCCGGAGGTGCAGAGAAAGTGACTGGTGCTTCACTCGCTGTCTTCAGACCATTCAATTATAACAAACCTTTGTTGCGTTACCAGATGGCATTCAGGCCCGCGGCACCGGTGACCGATTTTACACCTTCTGCATCAGACGGGGTAAATTCATTCTCCAACGACCCACGCTATGAGATAGTAAGTACCGTCCATGAATACGATGCCTTCGAGCTTCCAGTGAGCGCTACGGGTGAAGACCGCAATACCTCCGGAACACTGTGGAGTTATGGTGCACGCCTGCCAGTGGCAAGTTTCAGCCAGGCCCGGAGTATCAGCATCGGGTTTACCGATTTTGAAGCAGTCACAACCGCAACATTTACGGAAGCAAATAGTTATTACGGTACGGGTAGGACCGGGGCAAAAGGTATCCATCCGTATGCTACCCTGACACGCAGCGGATTGATAAAACCGGCAAGCGCATCTAAATATGTTCTATCCTTCTGGGCAATGCCACCACTGCCACAAACTACTCCGCAGACTATGACTCTGGCTATCACACTTAACTACGGTGGCAGTGATCACACGACTAATTATACGTTCTCCTTCAATCAATCAGTCAATGATTACCAATATTTCACCCAGGTGATTGATGTATCAGCTGTGTCGTCTCCATTCACGCTCAAGGTAGCAGGGTATAATATCACACAACCGCCATACTCCGTTGGTTCTATGATCCCAAGTCTTACTCCGCTGATCGACGATGTAGGTTTTTATCCTGATTTTGCTTCCATCGCATCAACTACATATGACATTCCGTTTGGTGCAAGTTCTGTTACCAGTCCATCAGGTATAACCGTGTTTACCACTTATGACGGACTGGGGAGAACCAAATTACAAATAGATCAGAATCATAATATCCGCAAGCGGATGACGTATGCGGCTGACGGGCAGATATTACCTACCACAATTATTGCGGCTGTTGAATCCATTCAGGGAAAATATGAGACGGGCTCTCCAATTACTTTTGTTGCCAGGGCTCTGAATTGCCTTTCCGGGGAAACCTATGAATGGGCGATAGGGAATGATCCATTTGGTAGCCCCACCACTGACAACACGTTCACGCCAAATTACAACCCTACACCGCCCGCGACACCGCCACCTTATTATACAACTCCGGGGAATTACACGGTACGATTAAGAGTAAGCCATCCAACGTATGGGTCTAAGACCACAACATTTGATTTCACAGTCTATGCGCCACTGTCTGTAACAGCATGCCCTACGGGTGTTCAGCAAATGGATAACATGGTAGTGACACAAACCTATAGTTGTTATACCAATCCAAATCCGGCCAACTGGATTACTGTTAAAGCGCAGATCGGTGACTTCCAGGGGGCCATCACGTACCAATGGCAGGAGCATCGAATTGGCACATCCACATGGACGGATGTTTCCAACAATAACACTGCCACCTACGGTCGCCTGGTGTTATGGCGTGAAGGAAGCTTTGAGATCAAGTGTACCGTCACTACTTCCGATGGAAGGACTGCATCTACTTCGCCTGTACTAGTCACGGTAAACAGTAATTGATAACCGCGATCGCCATGCATTATTTCAAAACCAATATCAACCCTAGTCTCAGTCATATGCTTATCAAGCGATTTTCTGTAGTCATTATTTTTGCCCTGGCTTCTTTTGGAGCTCATGGTCAGTCGATCATTGGCCCCGGTGTGGTAACTGCGGGCAGTTCGCAGATTTATCAGGTCACCGATGTGGACTATGCTGGTTGGGACTTCTCCGCACCAGGGGGTACAATTACAAACAGCAACAGGACCTGCAACGATGGTAACCCGGAGTTCGTAGCACAGCAACAACAGAAAAAGAAGAGCGGTGGTGTGATAGCGAACAATGCTCCCCCGATATGTACCTCTTATACTTACACTGTCCATATCACTTGGGGCTCAGGTGTATCCGGTAGCGTCAATTTCAGAAATAACGGCATCACGCTTTACAACTTGGGCGTACAGATTTGCCCGGCTTCAGTGCCTGCCCCGAACCCTTCCTCTTTTACAATTACCAACTGCGGAAGTATCAGCATCAGTTATTCCGGGGCGCCTCCCAGTGGTACAGGCTGGTTTTGGCAGACCTCACCCACGGGCACATCTTTAACAAATTCTACTTCATCGATGTCTTCAGCAACCAGCGGCAACTTTTATTTGCGCGCGGTGAGCTGTGCTGTCTGGAGTACTGCTATACCGGTCAATGGAAATGGAGGGCTGGTAAATGTACAAACCGTACCCACGCTTTCTGTTTCTAATAATGCCTCTACGTTTTGTTCAGGTCAGTCGACTAACATTTCCTTGTCCAATCCCAATGGAGTTTCAGGTACAACCTATTCGTGGACAACTTCAAGCAGCAATATTTCCGGGGCAAGTTCGGTGAGCAACACTTCGGCAACTACAATTGCCCAGACGCTGACTACACCTACTTCCAATTCTTCGGGCTCGGTCACTTATTCAATTACCGCATCAGCAGGTGGTTGTACGAGTGGAGTAACCACGGCATCGGTAACAGTAAACCCCGTGCCTACGCTTTCGGTCGTTAGCAATGTACCTGTGTTCTGCTCGGGTCAGTCGACTAATATTTCTTTGTCCAATCCCAATGGGACTTCGGGTACCACCTATTCGTGGACAACGTCAGGGAGCAATGTTTCCGGGACAAGTTCGGTGAGCAATACTTCCGCCACAACCATTTCGCAGGCACTGTCAACTCCATCCTCTGGTTCTTCGGGATGGGCCACTTATACAGTCACGGCTACAGCCGGAAGTTGTACGAGTGGTGCGTCTTCTGCAACAGTAACGATAAACCCGGTGCCTACACTTTCTGTTACGAACAACGCAGCTTCTTTTTGTTCGGGATCTTCTACGAGCATCTCCCTCTCGAACCCCAATGGAGTTAGCGGAACAACTTATTCATGGACCGTCTCGCCAAGTAACGCTACCGGGGCCAGCGCTGTAAGCAATACGTCATCAACTTCTATTGCGCAAACTCTCTCCAGTGCATCGGGCAACACTTCGGGTACAGTTACTTACAATATCACGGCTTCCGCCAGCGGATGTACGAGCGGTACTAACAGCCCCGTGGTAACCGTTAAACCAAACCCGACATTATCAGTGACCAACAACGCGTCATCGATTTGTCCGGGTCAATCCACAAGTATTACGATCTCCAATCCAAATAGTGTAACAGGCACCACTTATTCATGGACTGTGTCTCCGAGCAATGCGACCGGTGCAAGCGCGGCAAGTAATACGTCAACTACCTCTGTTGTTCAATCGCTCGCTACGGTATCAACCGGAAGTTCAGGGACAGTTACCTATGGATTTTCTGCTTCCGCGAATGGATGCGGCACCACTACGACAAATACAAGCGTAACGGTGAAAGCACTTCCTTTGATTTTCGTGACTAACGATGCAACAACGATTTGCTCAGCACAGTCAACCAATATCGTGTTAAGTACCACCAATGGATTGTCCGGTACTACGTACTCATGGACAGTAACTCCGACTAACGTTTCGGGAGCTACCGCAGTCAGCAACACTTCGTCTACAAGCATAACACAGACGCTTGGCAATGCTGGTAATATTGCAGGTAACGTGGTCTATAACATTACCCCCTCAACAGCGGGATGTACCGGGGCTTCAACAAATACAACTGTCAATGTAAATCCGATACCCACGGCAGCAATTACTTCGCAGTCGCCCATTTGTTCGGGCACGATGACTAACCTCATGGTGACTAATCCCAATTCCGTGAGTGGAACTGTATTGAACTGGACAGCTTCACCTACCAATATTTCGGGTTCTGCTTCAGGCAGTGGATCAAATGGCGCTGTCATTGCCCAGACGCTGGTAAGTGTTACAGGAAATACCGGATCAGTTGTTTACGCTGTCACTCCTTCGGCCGGTGGTTGTAACGGTACACCAGCAACTACAACGGTAAACGTGAACCCGACACCCACAGCTGCTGCTGCCGTAGGGCAATCGACACTGTGCTCCGGAAACTCAACCACCATTACGTTATCCAACCCTAATAGCGTAAGCGGTACTACTTATTCTATAGCGCAGACATCAACGAATGCGATGATACCGGATTTTACAGATGCGGTAGGCACTACGTTCACAGGTAATTATTACAATGTGGATGGAGTGAATGCCGGCACGGGTGTCTACACTGTGACACCTCACACAGCTCTTTGCACAGGTATACCGGTAACGGCTACAATCACAGTAAGTCCTGCCCTCGTGGCACCGACACAACAAACATTCTTAGCCTACGGCCAGACAAGCGCTATATTAAAAGTAACAGTACCTCCGACAGGTCAGGCGCGCTGGTATGCCGACAACGTGACGTCCACGGTGTTAAGCACAAATTCCACCTATGCGATCACAGCCGATGGCAATAATAATTTCCCTACCTACTTCGTCTCGCTAAAAGATCTTGGCTCTGCATGTGAAACTTCGCGTACAGCACTCACCGCAACGTACGTGTCTCTCATTTCTCCGGCCAGTGTCACGCAGGAAATTGTGCGCGTTGCAGGTAAGACGGTCGAAGAAGACATTATACCACTCAGCACGACCACACAAAAAGGAGTGACTGTCTCGTACATCGATGGCCTTTCACGACCAACACAGGTACTTGCACTCAGTGCAACCCCTGGAAGCAAAGACATGGTGCAGCCGGTAGAGTACGACAGCTATGGGCGAACAGCCAAAGACTATCTCCCGTATTCAGCAACCACGAATGGTGCATTTCAAAATTCTTACGTTGCCAACCAGGCTTCGTTCTATAACAACTCCGGCGATAAGGTAGCAGATGATGCCAACCCTTATGCACTGGCTGTTTATGAACAATCGCCTTTGGGCCGCACGCTGGAGCAAGGTAACGTTGGGGCTGCATGGCAGCCAGGTACGCAGCATACAAAACAGGCTACCTACAGTTTTAATACCGGTTCAAGCAACAGCGAATCCGAAGAAGTACGCTTGTTTGCCAGCGATGGATCATCATCGGGCTTCTTTGCAGCTAACAAACTTTCACGTATGCAAACGAGAGACGAGAACGGCAACTTCGACATCGTGTTCAAGAACGGCACCGGCAAGACTATTTCGCGCAAGCAACAAGTGAACGGCTCGTCTTATTTACAGACGTATTATATCTACGATGATTTCAACCGCCTGAAATACATATTGCCTCCGGCAGGATTGGTGGCATTAAAGAACAACAGCTGGACATTGACACAAACCATTATCGATGACCACCTGCACCAGTTCGTGTATGACAACCGCGGACGTCTGGTGCAGAAGAAGACTCCGGGCCAGGCGTGGAGCTATCTGGTGTACGATGACCTCAACCGTCTCGTTCTAACACAGGACGGCAACCTGCGGCCGCTCAACAAATGGGCGTTCGTGAAGTATGACCGCCAGGGACGGATGGTGATGTCGGGCCTTTATACCAATGCAACACAGACTGACCGGGCATCGGTGCAAAGTATTGTGAGCAGTCAGTATGCCACGGGAGTTTATTATGAATCGAAGGGAAGTGCGATCTACGGCTACACCAATCAGAGCTTTCCAACAGTGAATGCCGACAATGGCGCACTGGAAATATTATCAGTTGGCTATTTCGACAATTACGATTTTGACAACAACGGCACCGCTGACTATACGTACGACAACACGCACCTCGCAGGACTGCCCGCATCCACCTGCGCAAGCTCGCGCGGGTATGCAACCGGCAGTCGCAAGCTTATATTGGGAACAAGCAACTGGTTGATCTCGGCAGTCTTCTATGACAGCTTTGGCCGGGTCATCCAAACCCAAAGCAACAATCACCTCAACCTCGTAGTGGAAGACAAGAGCAGTGTTGCCTATGACTTCGAAGGGAAAATCCTTAGAAAACGTTCGTTGCACAAAGGCAGTGCGCTCGTGGATCTGACCAATGAGTTTGAGTACGATGCAACTGGCCGCTTGTTAAAGACCTATCAGCGGGGAAGTGATATTTCTGATCCTGTCACCTGGACAAGTGCAGTCAACGTATCGGTGAGCGGCAACAGCATCACCTCTACCGGCCTCACTGCACCTTGGGGAATAAGCGGGGCAGCATCTTCAGATCTGATTCCAGCTTCTGCAGATGGTTTCATGGAAAGTACAGTGGATGAAACAACCACCGACAGGATATTTGGGCTGGCGATTACCAATCCCGATGCGGGCATGGTCAGTATTGACTACGCCTTCTACCTCCAGAGCTATACGCTACGTGTATATGAGAAAGGCGTTAGTAAGTTTTTCTTCGGTACGGTGACCCGTGGAGACAGACTGCGCGTGGAGCGGGTCAACGGTATTATCTATTATAAAGTAAATGGCCAGGTAATTTATACCAGTGCTACATCTTCCGCCACAGCACTGATGGTAGATGCCTCAATCGCGACCAATGGCGGTACTGTAAAAGATGTACGCATAAGCCGCGGTCGCATGCTCATCAATGAACTTGTTTATAATGAATTGAGCCAGGTCACCGACAAGAAAATATACACGGGCGACAGCCGCAACCTGCTATTGCAAAATGTAGACTACCGCTTCAACATCCGTGGCTGGCTTACATCCATTAACAACGCACAGTTGACAAACGATGGAGTAACCAACAACGACACCGGGGACTATTTCGGCATGGAGCTGAACTACAACACCGATGCCGGCACAAGCAACAATCTTTATTTCAACGGAAATGTTTCTGCAGTGAAATGGAGAAACCCGAATACAGGAACAGGTGCTTCCGGTCAGCGCAGTTATACTTATAACTACGATGGCACCGACAGGTTGCTGGGCGCTACCTTTAAGAAGTACGGAGTTGCCGCGTGGGACCAGGAGCTGAACACGCTCAACGAATCAATGACTTACGATAACAACGGGAATATTCTCACCCTGCAGCGCAACCAGAACCTGCACGGGCTCAGTGGCATAACCGTTACCAGCACGGCCCAGCAAATAGATAACCTCAACTACACCTACCTCAACAATGCAAACCAGCTTAGCAAAGTAGATGACAGCGCTACTCCTGCAGGCGGTTTCAATAATGGAGCAAACTCCGGTGATGACTACACTTATGACATTCACGGTAATGCGACTTCCGATCAGAACAAAGGTATCAGCAGCATTACCTATAATGCACTCGGCAAAGCGCAGCAGATTACGTTTACTGATGGACGCACCATCACTTATACATACGATGCTTCGGGTGCCAAGCTCACGATGAAAACAGCACTGAGCGGCACAACACAATCGCAGACCGATTATGCCGGTGGCATTCTCTATGAGAATACCCGCCTCGCGTATGTTCCGGCTCCCGGTGGGCGCATGATCCGCAATGGTGCTAACCTTATAGCCAACGGTGATTGCAGCAGCACTGCCGGCTTCACTTCTTATTTTGGTACTGGCCCTGTTACGCTTAGTGCGGTAACACTTAATGGTGAAAACTATGTGAAGATTGTTTCGCTCCAAAACGGAGGCAACAGTGGAGCGCAACCCATAGGAGGGGGTAGTTTCCCGGTGACGCCAGGCGAGCGCTACAGTTTTCGCGTGAAAGGCTACGTGAGTGGCTCGGGTGTACCCCTGCGCCTGAAAGTGTATACGAATTCGGGTGTTTATATGAACTCGCCCGACTTCTTCAATACCACTACTGAAAAATGGATCACTACCGAGTTCACAATACAGCCCGGTACCACCTATGTACAGTTTGGATTGCTGTGGAGTAGCACCGTGCCGGGCGATGAAGCTTACATCAACAAAATAGAATTGGTGAAACTCTCTGACGAGTACCAGTTCTCCATTGCCGACCACCAGGGAAATACCAGGGTGTTGTTCAGCAGCATAACACCACCACCGGTTGTAACTACGGCTACCTTCGAACTGGATGCCAACGACCAGTCACCGCAATTTGCCAACGCTGCACGCACCACGTACAGTGCGGCTAACCATACTTCTGGCGGCAGCAAAGTATCGCGCATGAACCAACTCAACCCCGTGGGGCCTTCGCTCAGCAAGAAAGTTTACCCCGGCGATAAAGTAGATTTGGAAGTATGGTCTTACTACGAATCCACCAGTGGCTACGGCACAAGCAATGCATCTCTTGCCAGCATCATCACCGCGGTGTCAGGAGCGTTGATAAACGGAGGACCCGATGCAGGCGGATTGAAAGCGGCCGGAGTAAACAACGCACTCAACGGATTCGGCATAGGCGCAAACCAGGGCGACACTCAACCGGCTGCGTTCCTCAACTATATTTTGTTTGATACCAACTACAAAGTAATGGATGCCGGCTGGCAAGTAATTTCCTCGGGCAGTTTCAGCCAGCACCAGGTGACACTGCCACAGATCACGGTGAAAGAACCTGGCTACATTTTTGCGTACCTTAGCTACGAAGACCAAAGCAATAACTACGTGTACTTCGATGATTTCAAAGTGACGATCACGCCTACGAACATCATTCAGAGCAACGAGTATTATCCGTTTGGTTTACAAACGGCACAGAGCTGGACGAGAGAGAATAGCAGCAATAATTTCCTGTACAATCAGGGTTCGGAGATAAATACTACAAGCGGCTTCTACGATTTGCCGTATAGGAATTACGATGCGAGCTTGGGAAGGTTCTTCCAGGTGGATCCACTAGCGAAACGAACACATCATCTTTCACCCTATCATTATGCAATGAACAATCCTATCGGGCGGAATGATCCGAGTGGGTTATACCCTGTAAAACCTGGCAATCTTTCACCGGAAACCCAAAATGGTGGGGATGGAGGAAACGGTCTGGCAGCTTATGGTACTGAGGAAGGAGGAGGTCAGGGAGGCGGCTGGAGCGAGGATAGTGAATCTGAGGGGGGGACCGGCAGTGACGAAGAAAATGATGAAAAAGAGAAGCAATTCCGTGTTATGAGTGCTCAGATTAACGAGGATGGGTCAGTAACCATGACACTTGAGGCAAAAGACGGCAATCAATATACTGTAACTGTGTCTGGAGAAGATGGAGCTTACGGGATTGATACTAGTGGTGATGATTATACTGCTTTGCAAAATTCTAATGGTTCCTTTGATATTAGTCAAGGGATGTTACTTGCATCAGCTGAAGTTCAGTCGCAAACGGATACTCGTACATATATCATCGGTGGAGCGGATCTAAATTCAGGCGGACTGTCATCAACGACCCAAACAATTATTAGTGCTACCAATGGTACAGGGTACAATGTGACCTTAGCAAACGCTGGGATACTCACTAATAGAATAGTTGCTGACATAACTGCAGCCTATTCTCCTGGCCAAAATGTTCAAATTTACGGTTACAGTAAGGGCGGTAGGATTGCTATGCAAGTAGCAACTGCTTTGAAGGAGTCAAATATTCCTGTTTCGATATTAGTAACAGTTGATGCGGCAGACGCCTGGATGTCGAATTACATAGACAGGACAGTTTCCTCAAATGTATCTGTGAATTACAATTTCTTTCAAACTACTCCAAGTAGCATTAAGTCTCATGGTGATTATAATACTGGAACAGGGTTAATATTTAATTACAATCTCACAAGCCCTAACATGACTCACGGAAATATAGATGAAGCTGTAATGAATACTGCAATTTTTTTATTAAAACATTAAAGTACGGAAGCCAAATTTATTTTATTACAAGATAGTTAGCGTCATTGCATCATCATGTTGTAGATTTTAATTGACAGTTGATTTTTCGATATCGTAAATTTTTAACTTATAAATTGACTTATGAGAATCCTTTTTGCCTTTTTAGCCCTAATGACGATGAGTTTCGCAATCTCATGTCAGGACAAACAAAACATAAAAGTGACAGGTCAAGTCAAAGATGACCTGACCGGGGGCCCGATTCAGAATGCTGAAGTTGTAGTACTCTGTTGGTACATGCATAATGTGGATGATGCTTCATTCAAAAAAAAGATTGTAACAACAGACAAATCTGGAAACTTTATAGCCACGTTTGAGAAAGGCCACAAAATTGATGTAGCCACACAAGGGATCGGCTTTCTCCCAGCAAAAAAATATACCAAGCTGGAATCGAACGAGATTAATCTGGACTTTAAACTAAAAAGGGACAAGAAGAACGAAACTCTTATTTCTTATCTTATGACAGAGACTGATTTTATTACATTAGCAGATAAGACTCCATTCCTTCGACTAAGAACTCTTGATAATAAAGTCACGACATATGGTTTTGACTTCAAAACATTAACAACCAAACTGGATACTTTAAATTGTGACCTTTGGTTTAAGATTGAAACTAAACCAGCAACATTAGTGACAAATAAATCTGGTGGAATCCTTCCTATTATGAAGAGCGAGATAAAATCTTCTTTACTGTACGAAATGGAGCAAGCCCCTACAACTGGTTATCGAAAAAGCTACGTCATTAATGGAGAAGAAGAGGGTTTTTTCATTAAGTGTCGTGACGGGAAAACGTTCGCTAAAATTATTCTAACAAAAGGAACAATGGAGATTAGCGGACCGGTCAATGGAAGTGCCTACAAAGACCAAGGGAGATACTTTAGTTATTTTTATCAACCAAACGGAAGCGTTGATCTTACATTTTCCAACGCTAAAATTGATCTGGAAAATTTTTTAGTGGATTATAAGTAAGTATAAGTGCAACTTAAGACAAGTTGCCTAGTCATGAAATAGGCTTGCATCAAAACCGCGATACTGGGGGGAAATCCTCGCCCTCGTTGGTCTTCTTGACCAACGAGTAGTAGTGTCGAGCAATGTCCAACAGGATTTTAATTAGAGCATAAGCGGGTGTTGGTGGCCCGAAGAGTACGCTATCCAAGTGCTGCGTTTTATGAGACGAACGACAACACGTTGGGCTCTTAAGTTATTAGGAGTAACTGATGAAACGTTGTTATCTTTCAACACGAGGGCTTGTTGGTCAAGAAGACCAACAAGGGCGGAGAAGTACTTTAATAATACACCGACACCAGGGCCAGTTCTTCCTGGAGGGGTGGCCAGGTATATTTATTCCATATAACAATCTACTCAAAGAACTGTCCGGTGAGCAAATTGAGCGAGGTGGATGAGAAAACAGATCGATTTTTTATTTGCGTGTAAAATAGCAATTGGTGTAGTAGTTTTACTATCCGCAGCTAACGAGTATATCGATTATTATCACAATATAATTGGTAATGCAATTATTCGTACCTGTATATTTCTAGCGGTAATTTTTGGCGTGATTCGTCAACTGAAATTAGATAGTAATGAGTTATTCATTAATCAAAAGATTAATGAAACAAGGACGGTTCAATTTGCTTTGGTTTTTATTCTACCCTTATTCCTATTTACAAGCCTGGTAACTGAAATGGAGGCATTGCTAAAAATGGGACAAGCTGAATATTTTTCCAAATACTATAAAATTTTCAGTTTAGGGAGTGGAGCAAAGTATTTCATTACTATTTTGATTATAGGCCCAATAGTTGAAGAATTATTTTTTCGAGGATTAATACTAGGCTCTTTTAGAAAAACATATAGCTATCAAAAAGCGCTCATTTATTCATCCCTTGTATTCAGCCTGGTGCATATCAGACTTGATGAGACATTCTTGTCATCCATTATTTATTCTTTTTTGAGTGGCTTGCTTTATGGCTGGATTTATTTAAACACTAAAAATATTGGCTTTGTAATGTTTATGCATTTTGCATGGAATCTCCTGACTTACTTATTTCCTCTATTGTTATTTCAGTTGGGGTTACAGGTTAGAAATATCGGAGATTTTGCTACGATAGCTCTAATCCTTTCAATAGTTGTATTAGTGGGTTTTGTTATATCATACTCATTATACAAGAAAATCGATCTAGTTAACAATGATCTGAATTGAAATTCTTGTATGAACAAAGACGGTGTTCTTCACCCAAACTAGGGCGGGTCAGCCATCACACAATACACGCGCTCAAGACTTGCCTAGTTTGAGAAGGGAAAGCTGAAAATCAAGATTATTATATCATCGTTTATTTTAGCGATTTCAGTTTTCCTTGGAATATCGAAAAGTACTTGCCAAACATTCTTCCGCCTTCGTTGGTCTTCTTGACCAACGAATAGTGTTGAGCATTGTCCAACATGACTTAGACGATGTCCTTAGCCAGAAGGAATACATTATCCAAGTGCTGCGCTTCTTGAGATGAATGCCAGTTCTTTTTACCCAAACTAGTGCAAGTCTCAGCAAGCGTGAGGCACAGCGCGCGACTTGTGCGGCTTTAGTAGTTCACCTCTTATTAAAAATCACCCTCACCAAAAACAGAATAACAATCGCCCCGATCGCGCTTGTAAAGATAGTGCCGAGTATACCATGGCCCAGGTAGATGCCCAGTTTGCCGAGGAGCCAATAGCCCAGCCATCCTCCGAGAATGCCGACAACGATATTGCCAAACAGGCCAAGGCCACTGCCTCTGAAAATCATACTGCCCAGCCAACCCGCTGCACCACCTACAATCAAGACTGCTAACAATTCCATAGATCTTTGGTTTTATTGAACAAACACAACCGTGTAACCGGTTTGCTAAGATATGCGCATTTGATAAGATAAAGAAAGCAGCAGGAACTGATTCGGATTTGAAGAGTTGCTTTTCCCGGTAAGTAGTCGATAGAAAAGGTTATTTAACGCAAAGACGCCAAGCCGCTAAGCGAATGCAGTTTTTCTTTGCGCCTCTGCGTGAAAATTAAATTAGGCCGAGATCAAAATTCCTTTCGCATACTCAACGCCACATACCAGAGTACCACCGCCCAAAGCCAGAGCGCAAAAGCATAAACTGCATAGAAAGCGGGTTTCGAAGATGTGATTTTAGTAACATAGTGCCAGGCCACTGCCCCCAGCAGAACCCGAACGACCACAGCATACCAACCATGATCACCGTAGGCCAGACCCAGTCACCATGCCAGTCGCTGAACGCAGGAAATTTCTTCAACAGAAAAGCGGCAGGGTAGTAGAGCGCAGCGCCAAGGGCACCCATGCTGATCAGCCCCAGTACACCGCACACAAAGAAGGCGATCACCGAAAATCTGACATTACCCGAAAGAGATTTCCAAAATTCAATCATGGAATTTGCTTATGCAATGTAGCATTTTATCATATTCATGTCAGACCGAACATTTGTCAGACTGAGCCTGTCGAAGGCCAGTACGTCCTTCATCAACTGTGAGATTCATTTATTAACCGCAAAGTCGCTGAGTATGCAAAGATTCTAACGCAAGAAAAAATTGCTGAGGAGCAAGATAGATTGTATTCTATTATTCTTCGCGAACCCTTTGCGCACCTCTGTGCTCTTTTGCGGTTAAAAAAATAGGGAAGAGTTAAAATAGAAAATATCAATTTTTCAACTTCATCAGAAAATAGGAATACTGCAAGGCAATAGCCTTTGCCAGCTGCTCATTTGTTGAAGAACCTGCATGACCTCCTTCGGTATTTTCATAGAAATACACAGGGTATCCCATATCAATCATTTTGGCTGCCATTTTGCGTGCATGCCCCGGATGAACACGGTCATCGCTTGTTGCTGTGGTGAAGAGCACCTCTGGATATTTTGCATCCTTTTTCAGGTTTTGGTAGGGAGAATACTTTTTAATGTATTCCCATTCTTCAGGTTTATCAGGGTCACCATATTCACCTATCCAACTTGCACCAGCCGACAGTTTACTGTAACGCTTCATGTCCAGCAACGGTGCGGCACAAGCCACTGCGTTATACAGGTCAGGACGTTGCGTAAAGGCAACTCCTACCAGCAACCCTCCATTGCTTCCGCCCAAGATGCCTAAATTCATATTTGAAGTTATTTTTCTCGAAATCAGATCTTCGGCTACCGCATGGAAGTCATTATAAATGTTTTGCCTTTTTTCTTTAAGACCAGCCAGATGCCACTTCGGCCCGAACTCTCCTCCGCCACGAATATTGGCCAGGACATAAACACCGCCATTTTCTAACCATGCCGTGCCTATAGTGCTTGAATAAAAAGCCGTGGACGATGATTCAAATCCACCATACGCATTTAGCACCGTGGGATTCTTTCCATTGTATACCATCGCTTTTGATGATACTACAAAATAAGGAATCATAGTGCCATCTGCGGATTTAGCTTTGTATTGATCAACCTTGAACTTACTGGCATCAAAATAGGCCGGAAGTACCTTGTGAATCTTTAAGCTGTTGTCCTTCGCATCGGCCACATATAATGTGGACGGAGTCAGAAAATTGGCGAAGGTAAAGTAATATTGGTCCGTGAGTTTATCTGTTGTGGTGATATTAATAGCCCCGAAATCAGGAGCCTTTACTTTTTCTTTTTTCCACTTTCCGTTGTCGAACGAATAGATATATAATTCACTCCTTACATTGTTTAGCTGATTTACCAGGAGCTTGTTCCGGGTTAGCGATATACTTTCTACACTTGTAAATTCGTCCGGCTGAAATATTAACGCTATTTCCTTTTGTCCAGTTAGTAATGATGTAAAATTCAAGCCAACTAAAGAACCCTGTTTAAAGGTTTTCCCACCGGTCGTCCAATCCGATTTCAAATCAACAATCAGTTGATTATTCAATAGACCAATAGCTCTGCTATCAACGGGTATGTCGAGTTTAATCAGTTTATTATCCTGCCAAATAAACATTTGGCGTGTGTAGAACGTAATTCCTCTTCTCACCACGTTATAACTGGCCGGGCCATCTCTCCACACAAAACCACCAACACCAACATCGGTAGAGTCACTTTCAAAAATGAGTTGAGCGTCTTTTAGCGGGGTACCTCTTTTCCAGAGCTTAACTTGCCTGGCATAGCCAGAGGTAGTCATACTACCCTTGCCAAAATCGGTATAAACAATCAAGGTGTTCTCATCGATGTAGTCAACTGCGCCCTTCGCTTCGCTAATGTTAAATCCGCTTTCGATAAAAGATTTTGTGGCAACATCAAATTCTCTTTTTACTGTGGCATCTCCCCCGCCTTTGGAGAGAAGCACAATAAATCGATCGTACTTCGGATGCAAACCAATCGCTCCCTTATACGCCCATTTTATACCCTCTTTTTTAGACATCTCATCTAAATCCAGGAGGATGTTCCAGTCTGGGTTACCACTGGCGTAACTTGCTTTAGAAGTCCTTCTCCAGATACCCCTCACGTGCTCTTTGTCCTGCCAAAAATTATAGACGAAATCTCCATAGATAGTTGGGAAAACAATACGATCGGTGGAATTAACAATCTCGAGGCTTTTGTCATAGATGCCCTGATATGTTTTTGTAGCCCTGAGTTTGTCAAACGTAAGTTTGTTTTGCTGCTCAACAAATTCAAGTGCCTTTTTGCCTTTTATCTCTTCCAACCGCAAATAAGGATCGTCCTGAGACTTTAATAATCGGCAACACGCCAACATGATAAGAAACAATAAAATGTGTTTTTTCATTTCAGTTCGTGGTTTATGTTTGTTCGTGAAAATTGCTCAGGCAAACATAACCTGTTAGCTGATCGTTGATCTGGTAATTGTCTGTCAAAAAAAAGTAATCTCGTACCGACTCAACTTATTACTACTTCGCTAGTAATTTATTTGTACTCACCAGGAAGTGAAGCAGTCACCATTGGAGACTAAATTACCCTGTTTCCGGAGTGTGATTAAGATCAAGCGGTTTTGATCCATGAAGAATTGCGAGTCGGCCAAATTTCTCCTCCACCTGGTGTGACAAACAATGACCTAAAACAAAGCCCGAATCACTCCAGGCTTTTTGATTCGAAATAACGAGAAGCATTAAAAGGTAAACTACTAATGCCGCTCAACTCTCGTGCTATTCCTCGCGCATGCAGAAGACTAGTTTTTTTTCAAAACTTAATTCTAATAGCAGCGCCATTCATCGTGGGGCGAATTTCCATACTGAGTGAATGCTCCCTTTTAAAATTATTTACTTGTTTTATTCCTTTTTTCCAAAGAACAATACCTCCACAAGTTAGTGCTGCACCAAGAAGTGCTAATTCCGGAACCACAAGCAAGGCTTCGCCAACTTGAGGATCAAATGCAATTGTTCCCACCCACCAAATCCAAGTCACTCCGGCTGCTGTAAGTAGGGGCCCAATAATTTTTAAATCCCTGCCAGGTACATATTTCTTGTGCAAAAATCTGCGCTCAGCGGCAGACCCAAAAATCGTCATGGGTATGCCTGCCGCCAGAAGTAAAAATCCCGGTCCGGCAAATCTTCCGGCAATGTCTTCATCAGCACCAAGATTGAGGGCAATGGTGCCGCCAAGAAACAACGCACCACCGATGTACATAAATTTATTTCCTAATTTTTTTGTGGCACGCCCCGGCACTTTTGTTGAATCATATTCGAGCTTCGGAGTAGACTGTTTCACGAGTGAGTCTGACGCCTTAGCGGATTGCGCAACAGCGGGCTGATTGTACAAAATCAGAAGTGAAACCAGGTTGATCAATAACCAAAGCTCAATGTTCGTAGTCTTTTTCATATAATGCGATAGATGCTTTTTGTGAAAAAAATGTAAGCGGCACAATTGAAAAACCGAACATGTTGAAATTGACTTTCGCTGATGCCACAACGATTAGCTACACCCCCAACTGCGGTAGAAGTCTTTAGCTTTCAAAATTAGCTGGTGGAGAACACGCGGGGGAGAATCAGGAGGGTGAGTAACCGGAACGCTAGTCGTTTTTCTTCGGCCTCATGGCCGCGACAAAATCATAAATTAAATTGAACCTTTCCCGGTTGCTGATAGATTTGTTCGCACTTTCTTCCAGTTCGATAGAATGATTTTTGTAACGGATACGCATGAAGGCTGTACTCTTGTCGTAAGTAACAGCATGTTGCTTCATATGAATTTCTTCGGGGTGTGCATTTTTAATAATCTGAGCCAAACTGTTAAGTTCGTTGCGTTTGGGTGTAAAGCGGACCACTTCTTCCTTTCCCATATGTATGTTCTTGTAAATGGCACTGTCACCCTTGATTTGCATTTGCCAGGATTCGGGTAAAGAACCTCCGTATTGCCTGACGTCTATCTCGTAGTCATTACTCCACTCGTCCGGCCAGGAAACGCAGGCGCTCAAAGCAAAAATGGAGGAGATCATCAGGACTTTTTTCATCGGCAATTTGTTTTAGAGACAATCATCATTAAAAATGAATTTCAAATTACAAAGAAATAACGTTACGCATCTTCTCGCCTTTTATCAATGACGACAATGCTTATAACAAACAGTGTTGCCGGTTAAAGGATTAAATTCGTAATCTTGTCATTCACATAAACTCTATTTTATAAAAACACTATTCTTCCTTATCGCTGTCAGTTTATTGACCGGCTGCTGTGCCGTTGACAGCCGGGCGCAAACAATGTCTACTGCGATGTATAAAACTTATTGTAATGCAACACATGGATACTGCATTGATTATCCTTCGGACATTCTCTCGCCACAACCTGAAACTGCTACTCAGAACTCTCAGGTTTTTGAGTCTAAAGACCAGCGAAGTACATTGATGATTTTTCGTGATCTCCGCGACAAACTTAATCCGGCCGTAAAATTCGATATCAGCACTGCTTACGAGGAAGACATTGATACTTCTTTTTCAAGCGTGAAGAAGACGGTAACCTATAAGAAGCTGGAGAAAACGTTTTACGTGATCTCGGGTATTGAAGCAGGTAAGATTTACTACCGTAAAACAGCTTTTACGAAAGATGGCCTGCTTGTTACCTGTAAATTGTCTTATGCCGAGGAAGACAGAAAGATATATGACGTGCTGGTTGAGTCTATTTTGAATTCGTTGAAATAGAATGGAAAATCCGGTGTTCAAAATTACTTCATAGGAGCGAAAGTGTTTTTTGTTGTGTAAACGAAGATTTAAAGATTCATGCACAAATTACTTTATCTCCCAAACGACCGATACGTCATCTGTTATCTCAACAGGAGAAATTTGTAGCCCTGAAAACGCATTCTTTGGTCTATCAATTTGATCAACTTGATAAGCCACACCTTTATCCCTGTCATAAACCAGCTCCATCTCTTTATAATTTACTTTGAGAATCTTACCAACCTTAAAACTGCCAACTTTTGCCAGCAGTTCCATTTTACCTGTGGCGTTCTTCACAGCCTCTTTCACCAGGCTGTTTCGCGCTTCCGCCCTGCGCTGCTCAGTAAGTTCAAACCTGAAATCATATTCTGCCGTAAGGTCTTTGTCTGAAAGCAAGTTGATGATCTTGTTGATCACGTCCTTATCCACCGGAAACTCTAGAGTAATGGTTTGTACGGCCCGGTGGCCTTTGTCCGCGTAGTTGCGGCTGTAGTCCGTGAGCTTCTGTACCTGGAAGTTTACGCTCTTCAAATTGGTGAACCCATTTGACTTTAGTGTATTGACTATTTTGTCTGTATTCAGATTGACTTTTGCTACCGCATCAGTGTAGGCCATTTCTTGTGCAAAACTTTCAATACGCACCTTAACAACATCCGGATCTACTTTGACTGAAGCAAAGCCGGTAATTTCAATTTCTTTTTGTGACCGCTGGGAACATCCGGTAGCAAGCGAAAGGACAACTAAAATGACGATAAGATTTTTCATGAGGATGGTTTTGCAGTTAAACGATGGTAGGGCAAAGATATTTTGTAAAAGGATGTACGTTAATTATTGAGCGTTAGTCAGAAGCCCAACAGCAAAACTGGTGCTGTTCACCATAGTCATTAACTTAAGAAAATAGAAAACCTATATCGACTCAGAAGAAGAACATACGACCCCTCTGGGGTCGAACCTATTATTTGCGACTATAATAGCTATAAACATTTGACCCCTCTGGGGTCTGGTTCGCTCGCAAGATTTTGACGTAACGGAATTCTTGATCCCACAGGGATCATATGTCTATAGAAACAAGTTCATGAAATAAATTCCAACCCCAGAGGCTTGCCTGCCGGTAAGGAAGGGGTCGTATGTTGTCCTTTGAGGCGAAGCAAACTATCTACAGGCGAGGTCTTCATTAGCAAGCCTTACTTTGTAAAGATAACTAAGCCTTATCATTTGCTAATCCCTTCATAGCGTTTGGAAGAAACCCTCGCTCATAAATAAAGGAAGTCTACTCCAATTCCGTTAACCCATACTTAATTCCAATTTGCCCGAAAAAGTCTTTAAGTCGAGAATATTTGTCCTGACAAAATTCTCCGAGGAGCAAGCCTTCTGACTCTTTGTGCCTAAGACATTCAAAGCAAATTTCCAGGTAGGCAACGATTTCATTTTTATTGTTTTTGAATAGGACTGCGTTCCTGGGTTCATAGCACATCATTGCTTCTGTAACTATTGAGTCCTTGTTAACCTTTGGATCGAAATTGTAATTATAAAGAATGTCAACCAGGTTGTTCTCGTCTTTACGTCTCAATGTTTTGCTTTCAATAAATTTAGTGGAGTCCAGAGTCCCGTTTTTCATTGGCCCAGATTCGTAGTCAGGTTTGAAGGAAACGAGTTGAATCTTTTTCGTCCTGTCGAAAGGATAAGTGTTTTTCAGTTTTGTCCGAGTTAGGGATTTAGTCTTAACGCAATAAGCGAAATGCGGTTCCGATGACGGTTGTGACTGAGAATAAGCTAATTGTTCAACGAGAACAATACAAAGAAGTGTCAATGTAATTTTCATTTGCTTATCAATTGCCGCTAACGTTTTGCGGCTACCCGAAGGGCGGGACTTTTTCCACCAAGCTCGATTTGAAAAATTAATGTTTGATTAACCCCAAAACTGTCTTTGGAATACGAAGCCCCGCCTTTTGGGTTGGTGCTGTTACGTACCGTTAATTTTGATTTGTCGTTCAACATTTGTCTCAGTTATTGTTTTCATTCTAAAACTTCCATCTTCAAAATATTCAGACTCTCGTTCTCTTTGAACTCCTTTCATTTGTAAAGTCTCATTGTCTAGCCACCCTAAAATTATTTCGTCATTGTCGAGCAGCTCGATTTCCCTTATTTCTGCTAAAGGTAAATTTAACGGGTCTGAAAAATCGAACAATTTGATAACATAAGGACAAGCCCAATAGCAACCAATTGTCGCAAGAGTCTTGCTGTCTGGTGATAAATGAAAGTCGGTCCAAATAAAACCGTCTTCATTTGGAGAGTAACCAGCCATTTTTCGATTCGTCAAATCAACAACAGTTTGTCCTCCAAAAATATCCTCGGCACAAATTAAAAAGTCAATTTTATTTGCGGTCACCCAGCCATGAAAAAAACGACTTTCATTTACAAAGAAGTCGAATATTTTTTCGTTTAATTCCTGGTCGTAAATTTCTACCTTAGTCAAATCCCAATTTGGTTCTCTGAGCCAATAGTTTGTTGCGTCCAAACGAAATTGTTTTGAAGGCGATAAGAAAGTTTCAAAGTCGCCTTTTTTAAAAGTCTTTTCGTTGAAGTCCTTTATAATTTCCGTTCTTATTTTGTCAATATGATTCACTGTCGGTCTTTTAACGGCAGATAACATCCGTATAAGCGCAACTGAGTTGCGTCTTTACACTCAAATTTAAGGAATAGGAGCAAACCCCAGTTGCGCCTATTTCTACTATATATAGTGGACTTAATAAATTACCCAAACTGGCGCAAGTCTTGTGCGCGCGCATGGTGTGATGGCTGACTTGCGCGACTCAAGCGTAGCTTAATTCAATCAAACCTTATCCAACCTGTGAATTTATTACGAAGTAAATTCGAAATAACGGGTAGCATTAAAAGTGAACTATTCGTAGTCGTTAATCTTAAATTTTCCTTGTCTCACAGGAAATGTCTGTCCATCTTTTACTTCAACGTCAACGAGCTCTGTGCAATAAAGAAGTGGGAAGTCCAGTCTGCCTATTTCTTTTGTTCGTCCCCAAATGATAACCTTTTTTTGTTTGTCCAAAAGATCTCGCCATTTATGAACCTTTATTTTATCGTAGTCCGCAGAGTCCAAGTATAGCTTTACATATGAAGAGTCGTTTAGCCTCAAATCAATGAAAGGCTTGTACAACAGTCCCTCGCCTTTAATTTTTTTATAAAGCGCAATGAATTTTAGTTGAGAGCTGTCGGCCTTGCTTAAGTCTGGTGTGTCCATCGAATACTCAAACTTTATCCGCGTGCTGTCGTCTAAATTGTAGTAACTGCCCAATTGAAATGCATTGAAATATAACTCTCCGATGTATAAGTGGTCGTCATGCTCTTTTGTACAAGAGCAAATTGTCAGAGCCAATAGAATGAATATGTATCTCATTTTTTTCTGGGCTTGCCGCTAACATTTGTACATGTGCAACTGAGTTGCGTCTTTACTCTCAAATTTAGGAAATAGGCGCAATCCAGTTGCTCCTATTTCTACTATATATAGTGGACTTAATAAATTACCCAAACTGGCGCAAGTCTTGTGTGCGCGCATGGTGTGATGGCTGACTTGCGCGACTCAAGCGTAGCTTAATTCAATCAAACCTTATCCAACCTGTGAATTTATTACGAAGTAAATTCGAAATAACGGGTAGCATTAAAAAGTGAACTACTAATGCCGCACAAGTCTTGGCGGTGAAGAACACCGTCAAGGGCGAGAGAAACTTTATGAGGACACTGAACCCCCGCCTGACGCAAACACATTGTTGGTGGCTGGTGTTCTATATGTCTCTATTATTTGTTAAAGACATTTTGTTAGGTTTTTCATGTTTCAATACGAGGCCATTTCCACGCATAACGGATAATTAGACAAAGAAGAACAACTTCTAAAGCTGCAGCAAAATACATATGCACCCAAGCCTCTCCTGCCAAATTAAACAACATATAAGGAATAAATACCGTAGCCACGATTATGTTTGTCCAACGATTTACTTTAGCCGGCAGGACAACAGAAAGGAAAATCATAAGAGTTGGAATGGCTACAAAAATCATTGCTATCAGTAAAAACACATATGAAATGTCAAATACAAATACTTTTCCTGCCAAAATATCTTTTAAGGAGCCTGGCATATATAAGTGGAAATAATCAACATAGATATAAAGAAACATAAAACTAGCCCATAGTGTAGCTAGCTTCAGTTTAATACTCACTGTGATATCTTCCAGTGTATTTTGTGGTGTTTTTTGTGTGTTCATAATTTTTTTTTCTAATGTTTTTAAAACTTAAATCCAAAATCAAACCCAGGTTGAATAAAGTAGTTAGGCCATTTTTGTTCTATTGCTTTAAAAGATTCAGGAACATTGGTTCTTACAGGCCAATAACTAATTCCAATTGCTGGTTCAAAAAAGAAGCGGTCTTTAAAGAACTTAAACTGGTAACCCAAATAGAAGTCCAGATATAACGTGTATCCATTTCCAATCTTTTTATTATTCTCATCCATATATTTTTCAAAAGCATTTAATGCATAAACGGATGTATAGACTCCTTTCCACCAAAATCGCTGGTATCCTAATGTAGGTGCAAGTATGCGTGCATGTCCTGGATAGGCGTCTTCCGTCCCATCAAATATTTTCCCCCAAGGTGTGCCCAAAGGCCAATCATAAACGGATCTTTTAAACCTAAAATGAACAACATCGTTAGGGGTTATCCTATAGCCAGCATTTAATTGTATATACTCAGGATTGTGTGTTTTAGTAAAATTACCTAACAAATAAAGGGTACTCCCAACAAACCACTTTTTATAAGTATTGTCTTGTTTGGTATTTTGTGCATTCACTTGTAAACAGCTTGCCAACGCGAAGGCAAGCCCAATCCAAACTGGCGCAAGTCTTGTGCGCGTGCATTGTGTGATGGCTGACTTGCGCGGCTCAAGAATGTCTTTGTACGCATTCCTGGTGAAAAGATCAATCCAATCGACTACCGTAAAAGTTATAAAGTAGACAGCAGCCGGATCATTGAATTTGTATTTGTTGCTCATGATCCCAATGTAGTTGGGTTGAGCCTTATCCAACCTGTGAATTTATTGCGAGGTAAATTTGAGATAACGGATAGCATAAAAAGTGACTACTAATGCCGCACAGGTCTCAAGCTAGCCCCAGTCTTGTGCACGTGCATGGTGTGATGGCTGACTTTGCGCGACTCAAGCATAGCTTAATTCAATCAAACCTTATCCATCCTGTAATCTACTGCGAAGTAAATTCGAAATAGCGGGTAGCATTAAAAAGTGAGCTACTAATGCCGCACAACTCTCGCGCCATTTCCTCGCGTAGGTGGAAGACTTGCCCTAGTTTTAGGCAATGATGCATATGCGGTGTTGTGGGTAGTGCCACATTCAATGAAACTTCTCTAACAAAACTATTTCCTGTTAGCGTTGTCAACCCACTCTGTCGCCAAATATGCGTAGCCGTCAGAAGCCTTGTCCAGGTAAAGTTTGTCACCAGTGTCCCACAAATGCTTTTGTAAGTCTGTTTTCCAAAAATCGAAGACGTTGTCCTGCCTTATCCAATTCAATTTTTGTCCTACTTCAGCCACTACAAAAACGGCATCTGTCAAAATTATCTTTATGTCGTTAATGTCAGTTTACGTCCTCTCTTAGCATCAACCGGCCCTTCGTCTGTCCAGAGCTCGGTCAATGGTCTCGTTGTCACTATTCTTAATTTGAATTCCACTAAAGTTGAATTGATTAATCATTACTCTTTCCAGCGGCATTACCTACAACGAGCGCGTCTGTCGCACGACACCAAACGTATTTTGAAAAACTAAACTACGAATTTACTCTTAACTCCGCCATTGATCATGCACTTTGTTGGCAGCTGGCTTTACTTAGCACTCTTAATATTAATAATCTCATTTACTAAATCGTCCAGTAGTTTATACTTTTGAAGTTCAATTCCTTTTCCTTGATTGTTAAGCTCCTTACTCAACTCAATAATTACGTCTAGAGGGTCAGCTTCGAATCCAAACATGTTACTGTCAAAGTTTGTCCCAACCATTAAGTCATCGCCAGACATACCCACACACCAATTTTCAATAAAGTCCCCAAGTGAAACTTCTACAAGTTTATAATCTGACCAGTCGTCTTTCATACATGATTTGGCAAGTGCTCTCTCAGACCAAAAACATATTAGTCCAACAGGCTCACCTTCGCTGTCCTCGTAGCCATTAGAGCTTGAAGTAGCAAATCCTTCACTGCTTTCTAGTCCCCAAACAACCGCGGTCTCACACACTTTCTTTAAAAAGCGTTCGTGTCTTTGTTTAACTATAATTGAGTTCTGTAACATTGTCCTGTAAAGCTTGCCGCCAACAAAATGTATAAGCCGTGGCGTTGATCAAAAATAAAAAAATGTCCTCATCGGCCGCCATGGATTACACATTTTGTTGGCGGTAGTACCCCAAACTAGCGCAAGTCTTGTGCGCGTGCATGGTGTGATGGCTGACTTGCGCGACTCAAGCATAGCTTAATTCAATCAAACTTTATCCATCCTGTAATTTATTACGAAGTAAATTCCAAATAACGGGTAGGATTAAAAAGCGAGCTACTAATGCCGCACAAGTCTCGCGCTATTCCTCGCGCATGGAGAAGACTTGCGCTAGTTTGAGTAGTTCTGTCTTAATAAAGATCGCCATATTATTTTTATAATGCCTTTTCAATAAATAAAGGAAGTCTTATTCTTTTAAAATTTGACCGTGAAGAACACCGTCAAAGGGGGAGCGGCAAGGGCGGATTTGCGATCACGATTATTTATTGATTTCTTCTTCGATAAACTTGATAAAATTGTCAGCAGTCTTATATTCTTTGTAAAGTTCGTCTGCAGTTTTTTCGATAAATTGTTCTCCAAAATTTTGATGCACTAATAAGTTTCTTTGCTGCCCCAACTGCAGAAACGCTTTAATTGATTTATCTAACTCCTCACTTGTCTTCACCTTTTGCTTCATGTCGACTTTAAATTCATCTCCAAAAAAAGCAAAGAATTTATTAGCGTTAGGAGTTTCCCATTCGAATAAAGTATGGTATTTTCTACTTATCGCTCCACTGTACACAAAATTGTTCAACTTAATAGATTTGTTTCCAATTCGATCAACGAAATTTGTCAATATGCTGGTAATACGATATTCAAAAAGACTAGCGATACACAATAAGATATTCTTCTTAAAATTTTCTTCGACAAACACTTTCATCGATATCTCTTTTTTTTCTTCTAGATATTTAATCAATTCGCCATGCTCTACAAAGAGTTTGTCTACAACTGTTGTCATTTGATTTAATTGAAAAGTACTCTGTTGGCAAGTTCAAGTCTTAAATCTACATTCTTCTTACTGGCTGTGTCACGCTGAATTGCTTTCGTAAATTCAGGATTTTCTTTGAGGGCAAACACCTTGGGTGTTTCTGGGATCTTAATATCAAGACTTTTTTCTTCAGATGCAGTCTTGCACATCGCACAAAATATTGATTCAAATATTGATATGTTAACTTTGTTACTCTTGGAAATGAATGCTTCTTCGCCGAATCGTATTGAAATTTTACAAAACTCATTAAAAAGATTCTCAAGATACTCGATTGAATCAGCCTTCATACTTCTGGCATTCTTAGAGAAATTGTTCAAGAACTTTGTCATTGATGGTTTGTAATTCTCGCTCTCTATTAGCATTGCAAATCCTCTCAGAAGAATTTCAATATCCCCCATGTTTAAATCTGCTTCAGACCTATTAATCATTTTTCTCCAGTTGTCATTTAGATTAATCCTATATAACATTTGATAAAATGGAGAATGATACATACTGGTCCTTATCTCCTGAGGTTTTAAGTTTACTCCACCGGTGTTAAGTCTATTGAATATTTCAAACATTGCACTGTCATCTCCCTCAGGTAAGTTCTGCTTAATAATTACATTTCTTATTGTCCTTAAATCGAATGACGTTTTATTGTCGCCTAAAGTCGAGTAGTTCAACTTACTCAATTTGTTGGGTCGGTCTGGTAATTGACCTGCTAGCATTAAATTAAAGTCAGTGAAATAGTCATTGTCGAATAAAACCTCGTCTGGTATTCTCCCTTCTGTATCAAACACTCGTCTTAATTCAATTCTTTTTTCCTTTTTAGGGAATCTCCTTTTTATGAAGTAGTAAATTGACATTAATCTTTGCTGACCATCAATGACTAAAAAAGAATTTTTGGATTCTTCGTATAGGAATATCTGCGGGATTGGCAATCCAATGATTAGCGACTCAATTAGCTTGGAAGATCTTTTGATATCCCAAACAAAATTTCTCTGAAATGCTGGTATTTTTACTACACCTGACTCAATAAAATCAAACAGCGTCTTTATGTTAAAGTCGTTTGGAGAAGATGTCACTTCGTATTCTCTAAAAAAATACTCTTCGTCTTCACCAGTAAAATCTTCGAACCAATCTTCGTTTATATCCATTTTTTTGTTGTCTTTTCTACTTTGTAATTGCACTTAACATTAGGACATAAGCATTGCCATTGCATGTATTCCTCTAAAATTAAAGAATCTATGCACTAAGTTGCGCTTATTCTTACGCTTGTGCCGAAGTTTCTTCCACAGTTGTCTCTGATATCTCAGCCGGTTTTTCGCTTACCTTTTTCGCCTTCTTCTTTGTTGACTTGAATCTTGGGATTTTAAGCTTTTCCATCGGGATTTCCCCACAGACAACTTCGTTTAACGACTCAATGATCTCGTCATCCTCGAACTTCGAGTCGTACTTGCTCTTCAGCTCCTTCTTTAAGAATGCAACTACCTGGGGTGAAAAGAGAAGGCCTGCGATGTTCAGTGGATCGAGTGCTGAATGTCTTGACCATAGATCGGCCAGGCTCTTTTTTATAACTGCTTCCTTATGTAAGTAAACCAATTGTTCTAAAGCATCTTTAGCGCTGAACTCTTCTGACTCAAAATCAATTTCAAAAACCAGTTTTTCGCCAATCGGTTTTTCAAAAATGATCTTGTAAAGTTGAAATTGCCTGCCATTAGTTAAGATGGCCCATTCAATTCCTTCATTGGCTCCGTAATTAACGGCCTGCCTCAGGTGCTTGTCTGACAGATCAATTGAAAATGCTTTGACCTCAACCAAGAAGTGCCGCTTGCCACCGATTTGTACGATATAGTCTGCATATGTTCCTTTGATCATGTATTCAGTCTTTATTTCCTCCAGCTCGAGATAGCCAAGAATGGAAGTCAGGAAATTGTTAATCATGATCCTGGTACCGGACTCGTCCAGGTCTGCGATATTCTTTGTCAGGTATCTTTTCTTATAGTCCTTTAATGCGAGTAGCATTTTATCGGATTTGCTTGCGGTAATCATAGGGCTTACTGGTTAGGGTTTAGTTATTTGGATGAATAAATGTAAACCGTAGATCTACGCGAAACCACGGGAAAAACCCCGTCTGCTACCGGGATTTTTCCCGTATCGTTCCCCGCTTCATCAAAGTGCTTAGCTAGTCGGGTAAAAAAATACGACCTACTAGTAAATAAACTGCTCTATCCAATAGTTTAAGATCCTCCATTGTTTGGGATGTCTTGTATTTCGTTCCGGGCAGTCACAAAGGCTGCTGAGTGAAATTCTAAACAATTAAATCTTATATCATGGGAAATCAATCAGAAACCGGCCACGCTAAAAATGTAGGAGCATTCAAAAAACTGGAATTGACCTGCATTGGTTTTGGCTCGGACTACAAACCCTTTAATGATCTGCAAAAGATATCTTCAATCTCGAGTACGTATACTACGGGAAAATCTTCACTACAGAATGTGAAAAACAGAGACACATCGAATAAAAACAAGGGAGGTATACGCAGAGTCTCTTTTAGAGAAGCCAGGAAGCTATCTCGGAGAATAGTGAATGCACTGAAATCTTCAGGCGCTCCCAAGGAAACGATAGAGAATGCGCTGGCCGTGTACCGCAAGATTATGGGCAGAAGGGCGAAAGCAATAAAGAAGCCGGGAACAGAAGGACAACAGCCTACTCCCGCACCAGCTAAGACTATTTCGGTATCGCAAATGAGCTTTGACAATATGGTGGAGCATTTTTCACAATTGGTAGAGATTGTTGAGGCTGAGTCTGCTTATTCACCTAACGAACCAGAATTGCAACCAGGGTACCTTAGAGGTTTGGTGGTAGACCTCTCCACTAAAAATGCAGAAGCGATCGCAGCTGCTGTGGCACTGAACAACGCCCGCATAGAAAGAGATGTGATCCTTTATGCTCCATATACCGGGATGCTGGATATAGCACAAGGGGTGAAGAACTACGTGATGTCGGCATTCAAGCCTGAGAGTGCCCAGTACAAGCAGGTGAGTAAGATTAAATTTGTAGACAGGAAGAAGAAGTAGGAGGAATACATTTTTTTCACGCAAAGGCGCGAAGAGCGCAAAGTGAAGTACAAGGCAGGACGTAGATGTCCTGCTTTTTTTGTGTTGAGAAATATTTTAACGGAAAAGAACGCGGAGATGTGCAAAGTTGAAATACAAAATGTGTAGATATGAGTAGCTGGTTACGAGTTGTAAGCTGTGAGTTACGAGATTTGAGCTGAGAGGCTCACCCCGCAATATAAAATCAACAAACTGGCGCTTTGTACCCTATAGCTCTGAAGTGCAAATAGGAGTGTGTTGGCGTACGAGCTCAAGATATTTTGCGCAACGTGCTCCGTAACGGTGGTCAAGAGCACTGTACGGGTTGCAACTGGCGATGTAGCATATGCAAAGCTCTAAGTAACGCTTGTAACTGGCGTTGTAGTGCTGTCAACGGTGACCGTACCATTGGCAACTGCCTAAGTAACGCTTGCAAAATAGTAAGTAACAGTTGCAACTGCCCTTGTACCCATGTCTAAGTACACCGCACAGCGTGTAACTCGCAGGGGGGCACTTGCAACTGTCTCCGTTCAGCGAAATACTGGTTAAGTAAAACTACTCCGCTCTCAGGCTATTGACGGGATTGGCTACCGCTGCCCGCAATATCTGGAAGCTTATGGAGAGAAACGCAATGGCGAGCGAGACTACTCCTGCCGCCAGGAAAATCCACCAACTGATATTGATGCGATAAGCAAAGTCCTGGAGCCATTGGTTCATAACCCAGGTGATGACCGGCACGGCTATCACGAAGGCGATCAACACCAACACGAGAAATTGCTTTGAGAGCATGAACAACACTTCGGAGGCGGAGGCGCCAAGCACTTTGCGTATGCTCACTTCTTTTGTGCGCTGCTGTGCCGAGTAGGTGCTGAGTCCGAAGAGGCCCAACCCGGCAATGAGCAAGGCAATGATTGCGAAGGTGGTGAAGATGCGCCCGGTGCGCTCCTCGGCAAAATACAGAGAAGCGAACTGGGTGTCGAGGAATGCATAGGAGAAGCCTGCATCGGGGCTGAATTTTTCCCATTGGGCCTGTGCGTCTTTCAGGAAATTCCTGATGTCGGTGGGGTTTATCTTCACGATGGTGAGCCCCCGGTTGCCTCCGAGCATCATCACCAGCGGACCGATCTTTTGCCGCACGGAAGTGAAGTTGAAATCTTTGACTACGCCTACTACGTGGTATTCCAGCTGGCCGGAAGCGATGATGCGTTTGTCGAGCGCGGTTTCGGGAGTCCACCCGAACTCATTGGCGGCTGTCTCATTGATGACGATAGCGGAAGAGTCGGAAGGGAAATCCAGCGAAAGATTTCTGCCATAGAGTACATCGATACCAAGCGTAGTGAGATAATCATAATCCACATGAAATTTGGTAATGTGTATTTCGGCATCGTTGTCACCGGCTTTTTTGTCTTTCGGATAGGCCTGCGTGCCGTCAACGTCTGTCTGGCCTGGCACTTGGCGTGCTACAGTAGCGCTGATGACACGGCTGTCTTTGAGCAACTGCTCTTTGAAAACCTTTTCGTTGCCGCGCAGCTGATTGGTGTCCTGAAAAATAATCACCTGGTCTTTGTTGAAACCGAGGTTCTTGTTTTGAAGAAAATGGAGTTGCTGGTAAACAATGAACGTGGCGATGATAAGTGCGGTGGAGACGGCAAACTGGAATACGACCAGGCCGCTTCGCAGTCCGTCTTTTTTGCGTGAAGTGAATGACGTGTTGCCCTTCAACACGCGGATGGTATTGAAAGAGGAAAGGATGAAAGAAGGATAGATGCCCGCAAGGATTCCGATGAAGATGACAGTGCCTGCGATGCCCAGCAGTGTAAGTGGTTGTAAGAACAAACTAAATGAGGTTGCACTTCCGGTGAGCTGGTTGAAGAACGGCAAGACGAGCAGCACGATGCCATAGGCGAAGATCAACGCGCAGCCGGCTAACAATATTGATTCGGTAAGGAACTGGTAGATCAACTGCTTCTTTATGGAGCCCATCACTTTGCGGATGCCCACCTCGCGTGCACGCCTTGTACTGGTAGCTGTAGACAGGTTGACAAAGTTGACACAAGCGAGCAGCAGGATGAATATGGCCAGCGCCCCGAAGATGTAGACGTATTTGATATCGGAATTTACTCCGAGCTCAAAGTTGCTGTGTGAGTACAGGTGAATCTTGGAGAGCGGCTGCAAGGTGAATACAAATGTGCTCACGGCTTTCTGCGCTTCAGCGAGCGACACACCCATGTCGGCCTGGACCTCGGGCACCACGTACTTCATGACGAGGTCCGGAAATTTGTTTTGGAGTTGCAACGGGTTGGCTGTTTCGCTGAGTTGCAAATAGGTGTAGTCGCCAATGTTGCTCCAGCTTTCACGTCTTCCTTTGAGTGTAGAGCCGCTCACGAGAGCATCGAACTGAAAATGTGATTTTTCGGGTATGCGGTCGAAGAGACCTGTCACTTTAAACTCTCCGTTTTGCCCGAAGGTGAGCGACTTTCCCATCGGGTCTTCGTTGCCAAAGTACTTTTCTGCGAATACTCTGGAGACCACGATAGTGTTGGGTTGCGTGAGCGCGGTTTTTTCGTTGCCCGCGAGCAGGGGTATGGAGAAGAACTTTAGAAAATTAGAATCTACGATAGCGAGGTGCTTTTCTTTAAAGATGGTTTCCTTATAGCGCAGATAAGGTTGAAAGAACGTGGAGAGGCGGGTAAAAGAAACTATTTCAGGATAGGTACTGCTCATTCCGGAACCTACACCAAAATCAACGGATGGATAATGTGCCCACGTTCCATTGCCGAGTGCATCGATCTCTACGCGATAGATGTCTTTCGCATTTTCGGCATAGGTGTCGTAGGTGAGGGCGGAGTAAACGTAAGCCCCGATCAGCAAGCAGCAAGCGAGCCCTACCGAGAGACCGAAGATGTTGATGAAATAAAATATTTTGTTGCGGACCAGGCTGCGTACCCCGATCTTGAAATAGTTTTTGAACATATCGTAGTTGTTTATTTTTTCGTATTCAGTTTTTGGCCTGATGATGCCCGGCCTGAGCAGGAGCAGTACATCGATCATGAATTTGAGATCTGCTTTGCGCTTCCCGAATTGCTTCACGCGCAAGTAGTATACTTCCATCAGATCTCCTTCAATGTAATCTTGCAACCGCGGGTGGCAGTACCACCGGAAGAGGCGCAGGAAAAGCAGGGGAGGAGATGTGCTTTGGTTCTTCACTCTAGTTGGTAGCGAGGTTGGCTTGCCAAACGGTTTGCGGTATCGCCTGCCAGAGTTCATCGCGGGTGGACTTGGCATGCTGCATGGCTTTTTTGCCGAGCGATGTTATTTTAAAATAACGCTTCGGACGGCCAGCTCTCTCCTCGGTAGACTCACCGGCAAAGGATTTGAGATAACCTTTGTCTTCCAGCCGTACTAGAGCGGTGTGAAGCGCGCCCATGCTCACGGTGCGTGCAAGCCGCGACTCGATCTCGTCTTTGATAGCGATGCTGTAAGCATCATTGTTGAGTATGCAAATGGTGAGAAGGACGACTTCTTCAAACTCTCCGAGTTGATATTTTTTCATAGTTACTGTTCTTTCAATGCGTTGACGGGATTAGTACGTGCGGCTTTAAATGCCTGTAACATTACTGTGATGAGTGCGATGCCTGCGATCAACAATGCTGCTTTTATAAAGAGCATAGCCGAAACAGGAATGCGGAAGGCAAACTTTTGAAGCCACTCGTTCGCAGCGAAATAGCTGAGCGGCACGGCTATGGTGAATGCGATGGCGATTAATACTAAATAACTTTTGCTGAGTTGCAGTACGAGGCCTCCTTCTCCGGCTCCCAATACTTTGCGGATGCTGATCTCTCTGTACTTCTGCGATGTGCTGTACACGACCAGCCCGAACAACCCGAGACACGCTACGAATATGGTGAACGAAGTAAACCAGGCGAAGAGGGTCGCGAGCTTCTCCTCGGACTTGTACATGCGGTCAAAATTCTCATCGAGAAAGCGGTATTCGAATGGCCAGTCGGTGTTGAATGATTTCCACGTTTTCTCAAGGTGTGCAATGGTAGAAGGAACATCGGCAGGCTTGACTTTCATGGTGAGGGTATTGTAGGCATACGGATATACATGAAGTACGACAGGGTTAATTGTCTCGCGCATGCTGTTGAGCTGAATGTCTTTGACCACGCCAATGACTTTGCCTGTCTTTAGTGAATCGGGGGCATCCCAGCGATTCCAGGCGAGCTCGTGCTCCAGCGCGTCTTTGCTGTTGGTGTGGCCCAATAATTTTGCCGCTTGCTCGCTTACAATGAATGAATGTTTTTCATCGGACGGGAATTCTTTTGAGAAATCACGGCCTTCGAGAATTTCCAGTCCCAGTGTTTTTACATAATCGTGATCGACTGTGAGCATGCTTATCCCCAGTTCTTTGTTGGTGATCTTGTCGATGATGCCGTCTCCGGCAAAGGCTTCACCCGGCAACCCGTAGCCCATGGACCCGCTGATGATGTTGGGATGGTTTAAGAATTGTTGCTTCGTGGACTCAAGGTTGGAAGACATTTTGCCGCGAAGCTGAATGACCAACAGGTTGTCTTTATCAAAGCCCATTTTCGCATTGCGCATGTACGTGTGCTGACCGGAAATGACGTAAGCTGCGATGATTAGGAAGAATGAAAGCATGAATTGAAAAACTACGAGGCCTTTACGCAACAAGGTTTTGCCGGAATGAGTGGAACCTTTACCTGCGAGTACTTCGGCTGGCTTGTGCCCGGAAATATAAAAGGCAGGATAAGCGCCTGCTGCTATCCCGATAAGTAACGCAGCGCCAACTAATGCCAACAGAATTATTGGGCTTGTAAACCAACTCATCGGAATACTCTTCTCGGTGAATGCGTTGAGGTAGGGTAAGACTAATGAGACTAACGTAAGGCCGATAAACATAGCAATCAAAGCAATGACCACCGACTCCATAATAAATTGATTGACGAGATGAGAACGGAAGGCGCCAATCACTTTGCGTACACCCACTTCTTTCACCCGGTTGACGGCCCGCGCAGTGGAGAGATTGACGAAATTGAGAATGGCGATGATCAGAATAAAAATGGCTGTTCCCGAAAGGATGTAGACAGTCTGCACATTTCCTTTGACAGCGATGTCCCACAGATGGTCATACGCGTAAAGGTGTACGTCTTGCATGCGCATGAGACGTGGTGTAGCGTTGTTTTGTTCCCTTTCAGTATTGCGCGCAACCATCGCTTTCAACTTGGACTCAAGAGCGGGAATGTTGGTGCCGTCTTTCAGTTTTACATAAGTATGAAACTGGTTCCAGGTCCAGCGTTGCATTCGCTTCGGCTGATCTCTGGCAAACTCGGCCATAGGCAGAAAGAAATTAAGGCGGAGATGCGAGTGTGAATTGAAGTCTTCGAAGACGGCAGTTACTTTGTAGTCATCGTTGTCTACGTTAATTATTTCTCCCAATGCAGGTTTGTTGCCAAAGTATTTTTCTTTCAGCGTTTGGCTGATGGCTATGGTGCGGGGTTCTTGCAAAGCGGTAGTGGGGTTGCCTTCAGCAAGTGTAAGGCTGAACATGTCGAGAAAGGAGGCATCGGCATAGCCACCGCCACGCTCCGTAAGGTTTTTGTTTCCTGCTTTAAACAGGATGGGATAATTGAAATTCAGAAATCGCGCATAAGCTTCTACTTCCGGAAATTCGGATGCAGCAGCAGGCGCGATTGCAGGGGCAATCATCGAGCGGTTTCTCAAGCTCCCGTTGTCGGCAATGACTTCCGTGTACAGCCGGTACTTGAACTGATAATCTTTAACGTGCTTATCGAACTGCAGCTCGTCATAAATAAAAAGGGATATGACGATGACGGAGGTGATACTCACGGCCATTCCGCTGATGTTGATGGAACTGAAAAGCTTGCTTTTCGCCAGGTTACGAAAACCGATCTTTAAATAGCTTTTGAACATATCGTTGTAGTTTGAATTTGCGTATACCGGTTTCGATTTTGACCTGATGATGCCCGGTCGGAAGAGGAGGAGTACATCGATCATGAATTTGAAATCTGCTTTACGCTTGCCAAGTCGTTGCACGCGCGAGTGATATACTTCCATGAGGTCTCCTTCAATGTAGTCTTGCAACCGGGGATGGCAGTACCACCTGAATAGGCGCAAGAAAAGCGGGGGAGGAGAAGGGATTTTATTATTCATTACCAGTTAGCCGTGAGGTCACATGTAGACTTCCATCCTGCATAGAAGTATTATTATCTAAATGTAGGAATAATAATTGTGCCAGAGATGAAAAGCGGGTATTGGACCGGTTTTTCCAATGGTGTCTGACGGGGTTTGTCCAATCACGATCAGGAATGATCGGATACGGACGGAGTGTGTGCTAACGTCTCCGGCTAGAGATGATCAACTGTTATGAGGGTATTTAGGGTAAGTGATGGGCGAGGAGTGAGGTGTCGGGACTGAGCCCGACACTGTCCCCATTTTTTATCTCACTTTAGATTTGTCGATACGTTTGGGAGTATCGGTTCCATCAATGATCGTTCTTGAACTTAGCGCGATCGCTTTAATAGTAGAAGTGATGTTTTTCATATCCAACGTTTCGACTTCGTCATTCACAGTGTGATAAAACTTATCGATGTCAATCTGGTCGGTAGAAACCGTGTGAGCAGGAACACCGAGTCTTGCGAGAGTGGCATTGTCGGAACGGTAAAACAAATTTTGTTCTGGGTAAGGATCGGGCTTGAACTGGAATTGAGTTCCCACGAGATTCTTCTGCAAGATCTCACCAAAGTCAGAGCGTTCGTAGCCGGTGATAAAAGCGCTGTTTTGTCCCCACTTCGAAGCCTTGCCGATCATCTCGATATTGAACATGGCTACAACCTTGTCTGCATTCAGTTGTTGCGAGAAATGACGTGAGCCATAACCACCCACTTCTTCGGCAGTGAAAGCCACAAAAACAAGAGTGCGGTTATTGTTTTTCATTTTCTGATAATAACGGGCGAGGGCGATCACCGCGGTTGTTCCGGAGGCGTCATCATCAGCGCCATTGGCGATTGAGTCGCCATCTACTTTAGGCCGAATGCCGATATGATCATAATGACCACCAAAAACGACCATTTCATCGCTCTTAGTCTTTCCTTCAATGATGCCAACTACGTTAGCCATTCGCAGCTGATCGATTTTTTGTGATGCGGTGATTGAATAGTTTGTGACTTGCCCTTCGCGCAAAACAAAAATGCGAGGCCCTGCCTTACGACCGGTAACAAATCGCGCTCCGTAACGCGCCTTCAATTGTTTGAATCCATCGGCAAACTGTGGTGACACAAATATGATGCTAGCGGAGGTGTCGCTCAGCATTGCAAATGCCTTTCCCTGGAAGTATTGATCTTTCTTTTTAACAGTATCGTTGGCGTCAATGCTTTTTACTTTCAGGTTGTTCTTTAGAAATAGATCCTTCTTCTCGGATACAATCACCACATTGTTGTTGGATATCTTTTCTCCATCAACGATGACTTCCATGGTTCCGGGGGCGATTCTGTCGCGAGTGAACTCTTGCAAGAACCCTTTAGCACCGGGCAGCGGTTTCAATCCGATGTTGTTAAATTCTTTTTCGATGAAAGCTGCAGCTTTGAAGATGCTTTTCTCATCGAGCGAATGACGGCCATTCATATCGTCAGCAGCCAGGGTCTTGATGATCCTGGTCACGTCCTTTTCCTTGATGTACTTGTCTACTTTTTGCCCATATGTAAATGAGGCCACGAGAAGCAGAAGAATAATTTTTTTCATAGAGGTAAATTAATAAGGCTGTGAACCTAAGACTAAAATTTTAGAGTGCAAAGGGAAAAGTGAGAGAGGGGCCGGGGAAATAATGTAAGAGAGGTTGCGGAATAAATCCGCAACTGTCATTGGTTTTTGTAAAGATCATCGTAGGTGAGGAGCGTGGTGACTCCCGGCTTACTTTTGATCAGGTTGAGATGGGAGGCAAGCCCTAATGCCATGAGAAGGAAAATAAAAATATAACCCGCGCTGAAGATGACGGGATCGTAAGAGGAAAACCCTTCGAATACAAAGATGTCGTAGCCGAAAATATTCAATCCGAGTACGATCGAAATCGTGATCAATCCAGAGCCGGTGCGTTCGTTCACCCAGGCACGTACAATAATATAAATTCCATAGATGATAAGTATCCCGGAAGTGATCAGGTAAACCGTGAGACCTTGAGTAAAAGCGCGTGGCCCTGAAGACATGGTAAACAATACAAACAGGATATTACAAATAACTAATCCGTATTTGATTATGACATTGGACTCACTCTGAAATAGACTGCTTAGAAAAAGAATAGCCCAAATCATGGTAAGGTAAAGTGATATGTACTCTACGCGGATCATGACCATCCAGTTGAAGTCAGGGAAGTAATAGATGAAAAGATAAAGGTTCGAAAACAGGGATCGCACCGCCCACGTGAGGCAGAGCAATGCGAAATAAAGAGCTACTTTCTTGTTGCGAGAGAAGATGAAAATCAAGAGAAAGAAAAAGCCGATCAACGACAAGGCTGTAGCTTCTACCAGTTTGCTGATCTCTGACACATTTCGTTTGAACTGCATCACGGATGATTTGCCGAGGTAGATGGGCTCTTTGATCCCGCCTTTGATATGATCGAAGTTGGCGATCTGCAATACAAGTGAAAGCGTATCGGAGTTCACTTTGAATGAAACTGTTTGTGGCCGCCACTGCGGAGTGTATTCTTCTTTCGTTTTACCTACTGTTCCGTTCTGCGCAATTACTTTTCCGTTGGCCCAAAGTTTATAAGCCGAATACATTTGAGGGATCGCAATCCCCAGCTCTTTCTGATCGGGGGGAAGAAGAACAGTTAACAGAAAAGTGGCATAGCCTAACCCGGCTTCTTTGGTTTGGTTCTCTTTAATAAGATGAGGGAAATCAGTGACCTGACCTGGTGTGCTCTTACATTCCTCCGGTGTAAGAAGTTGATCGGCAAAGAACAGACACGAGCCATTAAGAGGCTGTGAAGATTCGGCTAAGCGTGAGTGATGCAAATCAATTATCCCACTTGAATTGACGGACTGATTGCTTTGGGAAAACAGTCCGTGAGCCATGAGCACTAAAAAGAGAAAACGTATCGTCTTCAATGATTATTTCCGATGGTTACTTGGGGTGTTTTGATGGATAGTGATTAAAGCCGGAATGAGGAAGCCACAAAGATGAGAAATCCTCAGAATTTTCCTAGTTAGAATTACATGGAAAATGCGCGGGAAACCATTTCTCCCAAAGCAGGTCCGTGTTTGAAACCATGGCCTGATCCGCCTCCCAGAAACCATGTGTTTTTTATGTGAGGATGTTGCTCAAAAATGAAGTTGCCGTCGGGAGAGTTTTCATATGGGCAAACGCGGCTTTCTACCACCGGAGCGTTTTTCAAATCAGGGAAACGGTGGCCGATGAATTTGCGTGCATGCAGGAGTGTGTCGGGATTGTACGTTCGCTCACCGAGGGTCGGATCGAAAACTTCCCCGCGTAAGTCCACGCCAATTTTAAAACCACGATGTGAATTGCCAGGTATTCCATAATAGAAGTCATGTCCATCGAGGTCGATCCATACAGGCATCTTGTCAAAAGCAACCGACTGCACTTGAGGCACACCGAAGTAGTATGCTTCCTGTTTTGTGCAGGTGATCTTGCCGCCCAGTACTTCCGGGAAGAGTTGACCAAGCCATGGTCCGCAGGCGAAAAGATAAATATCAGCAGAGATTTTTTCTCCATTTGACAGCGACACGCAATCGATTCCTGAGGGAGAGGTTGTGCCGGGTTTGGCGTATGCCTGAATAAAAGTACCGCCTTCGCGAACGAACGCCTCGTTCACTGCCTGACAACTTTCGCGCGCTTTGAGAAACCCACCGTAAGGATCGAACCAGGCGTGGTGCAGGTCGTCAACGTTTACAACCGGGTATTTCTTCTTTATGTCCTTCCGATCCAGGTACTCGTATTCCATATTATATTTTTTGGAAAAAGGAATAGAATCATCTACCAGCGGACTTTTCTCCTGGTAGCAGAACCAGATCACTCCAGTGTTGAAGAAGAGCTGCTTGTTCCACTGCTGCTGGTTCTCCTTCCATAGTTCAAGCGCACGGACGTTCAGGCTAAAGTAGAATTCGTTATCACCATAGGTAGAGCGGATCACACGAGTCTCGTCTCCGGAACTGCTCCGGGAGTTACCAGGTCCCCAGGCGTCAATTAAGGTGACGCGATATCCACTCCTTAATAAGTAGAGCGAGGTCCACCCGCCAAAAGCACCGGCACCCACAACAACTACCTTGGAATTTTTTGGCAAGCCAATCCCGGCGGTGTCAATCCGGATAGAGGCGGGAGCAAACGTATTCGTATTGGCCATGACTAGTTCGCAATAAGCCACTCATCCCATTGAATAATGATGGTAAGCGTGAGCATGGAGAGCATGAGTGCAGCCATCAACTGGTGAACCCACTGCTTCTTGCTTTTTATCAATGCTACGGAAGAGAAAGAGATAAATACGACCGATGGTCCGACAAGGTCTTCAATTACATATTGTCTCATGATCAGGTTATCTAATATGGACAGCATGGCGAGGATTGAAACGAAAAGGAAAATCTTACGGTAGTTTTTGTAGTAGAATTCTTTAAGGTCGATGGCTCCTTCGCTATAACCAAAAGGGAAAAGCAATCGGGCTAAAATGAACAACACGGTAGGGTACAGCATAATAAACAAAAACGTAGGCAGTCGCCAACGCTCAAAAGTGCGAAGCTCAAAGATCACCCACCATTCCTGAACGTGTAGGATCAATGCCAGCAAGACCCAAACGGTGTGCGGCCAGTAGACTTTCACCCGCTCTTTTTGATGGACGAGATCTGCAATGCCCGTTAATATCTGAGTAACACCCAAGCCGAGGATGATGGATATGAAGACGGTGACATATTCAAATGCATTGATCATGGGTATCTAATTAAAATTAATTCTAAATTAGGACTATATTGTAACAAATGTCTTCATGATCAGGCACTCACTTGGTAGCCGTCATGACATTACTTGCTATTTCCCCTCCGAGCACGATTACCGCTCAAGAAAAAATCTCAGTGTTGATAAAATAAATTTGAAAAAATGCGATCGAGGTGTAGATTTGCTGCAATTCCGCTAAAAAGAGGTTACCTAAACGTACCATGATGAACGAAAAAATATCTGGTCTTCTCAAGTTCTCCGCTCTCGCTCTGTTAATACTTACAAGTTTCGTATCATTTTCGCAAGACATCTCTAAAGATGCTGCCGTGATCAAGGCAGGTGAAGAACTATTCAATGGCAATTGTAAGTCTTGCCATAAGGTGAAACAAAAAGTGGTCGGCCCTGCACTTGCAGGTGTCTACGACCGCGCCCCATCCATTGCATGGATCAAGAACTGGGTGCGGAACCCGGCTAAAGTGATCGCCAGCGGTGACAAGTATGCGGTGCAGTTGTATGCGGACAACAACAAGAGCCAGATGACGGCTTTCACCAGCTATACTGATGATCAGATCATGAGCATCATGGCTTATGTGAAAGCTGAAGCGGATAAGCCAGATGCACCAACACCTGGTCCTGGAAACGTTACCGCTGGAGGAAATGGTGGTGGAAGTTCAATTCCTACCGGTTACATCGATGCTATATTTATTGGGATGGTGATCATCCTGATCCTCATGTTGGTGATCCTCGGTTTGATCGTCAATGCACTTAAGAAATATTTGAATGACAAGAAGTTAAGTGAAGAAGACAGTGACGTAGTTAACAACCCATATACATTGTCTGTATTCATGCGGAGCTCGGGCTTCATCTTCCTGGTGATGTTCGTAGTGACTGCAATCACGTTCAAGACATTAATTGACGGACTCTACTCTATAGGTGTACAACAAGGCTATCAGCCTAAGCAGCCGATCGCGTTCTCGCACAAGCTTCATGCGGGCGCTTACGAGATCAATTGCGTATACTGCCATACTGGTGCAGCCAAAGGCAAGCAAGCCAATATCCCTTCTCCTAATATTTGTATGAACTGCCACTCGCAGATCAAACAAGAGTCACCGGAGATCCAAAAGATTTATGCAGCCATCGGTTATGATGTGAAGACGGCCTCTTACACCGGCAAGCAAAAGCCGATTGAGTGGGTACGTATCCACAACTTGCCAGACCTCGCGTACTTCAATCACTCACAACACTATAATGTAGCGGGAGTGAAGTGCCAGACGTGCCACGGCCCGATTGAAGAAATGGATGTAGTGAAGCAATATTCACTGCTCACCATGGGCTGGTGTATCGATTGTCACAGAAAGACAGACGTGAACACCGAAAACAATGCTTACTATGACAAGCTTGTGGAAATCCACAACGCATCTAAAGGAGCAAATTCAAAAATGAAAGTGGAAGACATTGGCGGACTTGAGTGTTCGAAGTGTCACTATTAATAGAGCATCTAATCCATTCGATCTGAACAAGATATGAGCGAAACAAAGAAGACATATTGGAAAGGGTTAGCCCAACTGAAAAACGACCCGAACTACGTAAAGCATGCCGACAAGGAATTTGTTGACCTTAGCGTAGAAGAAAATCCTACGCATAAGCGAAGGGATTTCCTCAAGATGATGGGCTTTAGCGTTGCGGCAGCATCTCTCGCAGCCTGCGAGGCACCTGTTCGTAAGGCGATTCCATATGTGATGAAACCGGTGGATGCCGATGCAGGCATTCCTAACTATTACGCATCATCCTATATTAATGGTGGTGACTACTGCAGTATTGTAGTAAAGGTTCGCGATGGCCGCCCTATTAAAGTAGAGGGTAACAGCCTTTCCCCGGTGACGATGGGCGGAACCAACGCACAAGTAGAAGCATCCGTTCTTTCGCTCTATGATAATTACCGTTTGCGCTGGCCGCAAATAGGAGAGAAGAAGACCGACTGGGAAACCATCGACAAAGAAATTACAGCCAAGCTGAATGAAGTTGCGGGCAAAGGTGGAGCTATCCGCATTGTGAGCAGCACTATCATTAGCCCAAGCACGCTGAATACCATTGATAAATTCAAAGCGAAATACCCTACGACAGAACACATCGAGTACGATGCGATCTCTGCTTATGGAATCAGCAAAGCCAATAACGAATCATTTGGAGCGTCTGTTATCCCGTCATATGATTTTAGCAAAGCGAAAACAATTGTAAGTATAGATGCGGACTTTCTCGGCACCTGGCTTTCGCCAATCGAATTCACCAAGCAGTATGCAGTGAACCGCGAGGTGAGCGAAGACAAGCGTGAGATGTCCCGTCACTATCAATTTGAGTCCAACTTGTCGCTTACAGGTGCCAACGCGGACTATCGCACGATGATCAAGCCTTCACAATTGGGTTTGGTTGTTGCACAACTTTATAATTTGATTGCTGCAAAAGCAGGCAAGTCAAGCTTGTCGGCAAGTATCGACAAAGTGGCAAACCTCGAGAAGGCGGCAGAAGAACTTTGGTCTAACAAAGGAAGCGCTCTTGTGGTCTGCGGATCAAATGACAGTGCAGTTCAGGTGTTGATCAACGGTATTAATGATATGCTCGGAAGCTATGGCAGCACTATTAATATGATGTTGCCAATCAATTTCCGTAAAGGAAATGACGAGAAAATGTCTGCCTTTGTAAACGATGCAAAGGACGGCAAGATCGGTGCAGTGATTTTCTATAATTGCAACCCGGTTTATGATCATCCGATGGGGGAGACGTTGGCGAATGCGTTGAAGAATATCGCATTGTCCGTATCTACTTCCTACACTCCTGATGAGACAGCTTCTGCGAGCGCTTACATGGCTCCGGATCATCATTACCTTGAGTCATGGAACGACTTCGAACCTAAGAATAATTCGTTCAGTTTATCACAACCTGCTATCACACCAATCTTCAAGACACGCCAGGCGCAAGTGAGTTTACTCACGTGGGCCGGTGAAAATGTAGAAGATTATTTCAGCGTGATTCAGTCTAACTGGAAGAGCTGGTTCAATGAGAAAGACATGGACTTCCAGTCATTCTGGGATAAGTGCCTGTATGACGGAGTTTACCTGCCCGTTGCGAAAGAAGTGAAAGCAAAAGACGGCAAGGCAAAGGATAGCAAAGCAAAAGAGCCTAAAGCCCTTTCGTTTGCTGGTAATGTAGATGGCGCTGCCTCTTCGATTGCTGCAGGCTACAAAGCATCCAATGACGGAGCTGAAATTTGCATCTACGAAAGTTATGGCGTAGGAAATGGTTCTATGGCGAACAATCCATTGTTGCAGGAACTTCCTGATCCGATCACTAAAGCCGTGTGGGATCACTATGTTACCATCTCACAAAAAGATGCAGTTAAGTGGGGAATTAATAACGATGCGGAAGGCAATACACAGAAACTAAAAATCACAGCTAACGGCAAGACAGTTACACTGGGAGCGTTGGTTCAACCGGGTCAGGCTGAAGGAACAATTGGTCTTGCATTAGGTTACGGTCGTACTAAGGTTGGCATTGTTGCCGAGAACCTTGGCGTGAATGTATACCCGATGGCAACTGTAGTGAATGGTTCATGGAACTACAGTGCAACCACAGGAGTAACAGTTGAGAAGACTACAGAAGATTTCCAGATAGCTCAGACTCAGATTCACCAGACTTACATGGGGCGTGAGAGTGTGATCCAGGAATCTACACTGGCTGAGTTTAAAGAGAATCCGTCTGCGGGAAGAGAAAATCCTATGGTTACGAAATGGGATGAAAAAGTTCCTGCTGGCTCATTGAGTATGTGGAAAGGTCACGCCTACAATAATCATCATTGGGGTATGGCTATCGACATGAACACGTGTACCGGTTGCGGATCATGCGTAGTGGCTTGTAACGTGGAGAACAACGTGTCTCTCGTGGGCAAGCAGGAAGTGATTAACAGACGCGAGATGCACTGGTTGCGTATTGACCGCTATTACAGCAGTCCGGAAGGCACCGATCACGGAGATTATAAAGGCCTGGAGAAAGCTGCAGAAAACCCTGAAGTTACTTTCCAACCGATGCTTTGCCAGCATTGCAACAACGCATCTTGCGAAACGGTGTGTCCTGTTGCTGCGACTACACATAGCACAGAAGGTCTCAATCAAATGACTTATAATCGTTGCATTGGTACACGTTATTGTGCCAACAACTGTCCTTATAAAGTACGCAGGTTCAACTGGTTTAAATACCATGATAACCAGCAATTCTATCAGTCCAATCCGGCAATGAATACCGACCTCGGTCGTATGGTGTTGAACCCTGAGGTGACTGTACGTTCACGTGGTGTGATGGAGAAATGCTCATTCTGCGTACAGCGCATTCAATCAGGTAAGCTGACTGCCAAGCGCGAACGCAGGACATTGAAAGACGGAGAAGTAGTTACCGCATGCCAGGCAGCATGTTCAACCGGAGCTATCCTGTTCGGTGACATGAACAATCCTGAAAGCAAACTCAGCAAACTGTTGAAGATCGATCATTGGATTGAGAAGAAGAACGAAAAGGGTGAAACTGTGAAAGAATTCAACTACAGCTTCGACAAAAAGATCGGTAACCCGCGCGCGTACCGTGTGTTGGAAGACATCGGAGTGAAGCCTAACATCTTCTACCTGACCAAGATCAGGAACAAAGACAAGGCAACAACAGAACACGCATAATTGAAATCGAACTAAGGAAAAACGAATAACGATCAACGAAAATGCAAGTAACTTCATCGATGCGCGAACCTCTGGTAACCGGTGGCAAGACCGTCAGAGATGTTTCGGAGGACATTAGCAGGCAGGTAGAAGGAAAGCCAACCAAACTTTGGTGGATGGCATTTGGAGTCTCCCTGGTGTTGCTGCTCTATGGTGCTTATTGCTTCTGGATGTTGCTCTGGAACGGTGTTGGGGTTTGGGGATTGAACAAAACCGTAGGTTGGGCATGGGACATCACCAACTTCGTATGGTGGGTCGGTATTGGTCACGCAGGTACACTGATTTCTGCTATCCTTTTGTTATTCCGTCAGCGCTGGAGGATGTCTATCAACCGTGCTGCTGAAGCGATGACAATCTTTGCCGTGATCTGTGCTGCGAGTTTCCCGTTGGCACACATGGGTCGCTTGTGGATCGGACCGATTTGGTCTCTTCCGCTCCCTAATGCCTATGGATCGTTGTGGGTGAACTTCAACTCACCGCTGCTCTGGGACGTATTTGCGATCTCAACTTATTTCTCGGTTTCTCTTGTATTCTGGTACATGGGTCTGATCCCTGACTTTGCTGTGATCCGCGACCGTGCTGTTCGCATGGGAAATAAAACCCGCGCAACGATCTACAATGCGTTGAGTTTCGGATGGCAGGGTGGCGCTAAAACGTGGATGCGTTACGAATCTGTAGCATTGATTCTGGCTGGTCTTTCAACACCGTTGGTACTTTCCGTTCACACGATTGTATCCATGGACTTTGCGACCTCGGTGATTCCAGGATGGCACACTACGATCTTCCCGCCTTACTTTGTTGCGGGTGCGATCTTCTCAGGCTTTGCCATGGTGTTGACCCTTCTGTTAGTAACACGTAAAGTATTCAAGCTTGAAGATTACATCACGATCTATCACGTGGAGTTGATGAACATCGTTATCATCATCACAGGCTCGATCGTAGGTATTGCGTATATCACTGAGTTCTTTATCGCCTGGTATGGCCAGGTTCCAGCGGAACAGTATGCTTTCTTTAACCGTATGCAAGGTCCTTACTGGTGGGCATACTGGTCAATGATGACTTGTAATGTGATCTCTCCTCAGTTGTTCTGGTTTAAGAAAATCAGGACCAACCTGGTTGCTACTTTTATCATCTCAATTATTGTGAATATCGGAATGTGGTTTGAGCGATTTGTGATCATTGTTACGTCACTTCACCGCGATTACCTGCCATCAAGCTGGTCAATGTTTCACCCTACGAAGTATGATGTGGGTGAGTACGTGTTCACCTTTGGGGTATTCTTCACAGCATTCTTACTGTTCGCCAAGTTCTTCCCGGTGATCAACATGGCGGAGGTTAAAAGTATTGTAAAAGCAACTTCTGAAAAGAAACGTTAATTATGGAGAGCAATAAAAATTTTGTTGTAGGAATTTTTGATGATGAGGATGTACTGATTCACGCAGTGGAAAATGTGCGTGAAAAAGGCGTCCGTATCCACGAAGTCTATTCTCCATTCCCAGTACACGGATTGGACGAAGCACTAGGATACAAAAGGACCCGTTTGCCAATTGCTGCATTTATGTTTGGTATCACAGGAACTATCTTGGCGCTTTTCACCCAGACCTGGATGCTCGGCTATGATTGGCCAATGGACATTGGTGGAAAGAACCACGCTTCATTGCCTCCATTTATTCCAGTGACATTTGAATTCACTGTATTGCTGTCAGCTTTTGGAATGGTGATCACTTTCCTTATTGTGAGCAACATGAAGCCCTACAGCTGGCCACGTCAGTTTGATCTTCGGAGTACCGATGACAAACACGTGATGGCGGTTGATTTGGCTCTTAATAAAATGAGCAAAGATGAAATTGGCCGTATCCTTAAGGACAACGGTGCGTCAGAAGTAAATGAAAAGAATTTTTAATTCGTGCATATGCGATTGATAACGAATTTGGTGATAGGAGTTTCAGCTGCGGTTGTTCTTGCTGGCTGCCAAGCTGGTGGTGACAATCCAGGTTTGGAATATGCTCCCAACATGTATCACTCTGTGGCTTATGAGCCGCTGACGCAGATTACAGATCCTGATGCTGGGTGGTATTTTAATTCACTGGATGCACGTAGCGGGGAATTTTACAATTCTAACCCGTACAATATGCACAAGATGAATTTGCGCCTGCCTCCCAAGAATACGGTAAGACGTACTTCTCAGGGCTGGCTTCCATACCGTGGCACGAACGATAGTACAGGTTTGAGAAAAGCCGATAGGCTGGTGAATCCAATTGAAGCAACTCCAATCATATTGGAGCAGGGAAAAGTATTGTTTGAAACCTATTGCAAGCATTGCCACGGTGCAAAAGGCACTGGTGATGGAAAGGTAGCACAGGGTGCTAAGATTGATAATGTGGAGCACAGTTCATACCCTGGTGTAGCTAACCTCAAAGGTGATGCTATAAAAAATGTTACAGAAGGACACATCTTCCATGTCATTACGTATGGCAAAGGCCTGATGGGGGCTCACGGTTCACAAGTGAGTGAAGAAGACCGTTGGAAGATTGCCAAATATGTGAAAGAACTTCAGAAGAATTGATTTAAACGCACCATTCAATGATAGCCGACGAAAAATACGAATTTAAGCCAGAGACCAAGCGAAGCATTTTAATCATGGGAGCAGTAGGACTTCTGCTGTTTGCGCTGGGTGTTTTCATGGCCATGCGCTCAGGTGGTCACGAAGGCGGCCACGAGAAAAAAGCATCTGCTGAAATTTCAAAATCATTGACGGCGAGTGTTGCTCCACAAGAGGCTCATGAGGAGAAAACAGCTGAAGCAAAAGAAGAGCATCATGGAAGTCCAACATGGCTGAAAAGAATTTACGCTTCCTTGTGGCAAAACAATGTATTCTTTGCGGGTATCGGTATCATTGGATTGTTCTTCGTAGCTATTCAGTATGCTGCCCAGGCAGGATGGTCCGCTCCAATCAAAAGAATTCCGATCTCTATGGGTAGCTGGATTCCGATTTCCGGTGTTTTGATGCTTGTATTGTGGTTTGTAGTGAAAGGAGATATTTTCCACTGGACACATCACGACCTGTTTGATCCGAATAGCAAGGACTATGATAAGGTAATTGCCGGTAAAGCTGGTTTCTTCTACTGGCCACTTAATGGAAGTGGATTTCCAATCTTCTTTGTATTAAGGATGGTTGTATTTTTTGGCTTGTGGTATCTGTTCTTGACCAAAATAAAGAAAGAGATGCTTGCCGAAGATATTGACGGAGCACCGGAACATTGGTATTCCGCACGTAAGTTGTCGGCTGTTTTCCTGATCATCTTTGCTGTATCATCTTCAGTTTCTGCGTGGGACTGGGTGATGAGCATTGACACACACTGGTTCAGCACAATGTTCGGTTGGTATGTATTTGCCAGCTGGTGGGTGACTGGTTTGTCTGTGATCACTTTGATCGTGGTGAGCCTGAAAGAAGCAGGCTACCTGAAAATGGTTACTCCTAATCACCTTCATGATCTTGGAAAGTTCGTCTTTGCATTCAGTATCTTCTGGACCTATATCTGGTTTGGTCAATTCCTGCTGATTTACTATGCTAATATTCCTGAGGAAACAGTCTACTTCATTTCGAGGATGAAAACGGCTCCTTACAATTGGATTTTTTATGCCAATTTATTTCTGAACTTTGTGTTCCCGTTCCTCTTGCTGATGACTCGTGATGCCAAGCGTTTCGGCTCAATGCTGAAAGTAGTTTGTGTAATAGTAATCATCGGGCACTGGTTTGATTTCTACAACATGGTTACTCCTGGTGTTATGAAGAATGAGGGAGGAATCGGGTTTCTCGAAATAGGATTGGGATTGGTATTCGCCTCCGCCTTCTTTTATGTTGCACTGAACGCGCTCTCTAAAGTTCAGTTGGTGGCCAAGCACCACCCGTTTATGGAAGAAAGTATGAACCATCACATTTGATTCTAACGATTTAAAGGACTGTATATGAATATGATCATTGGTTTGGGTGTTGTTTTAGTACTGGGAATCCTGTTCATGATCTTCCGGATAGGAGGGCTCATGGATGTTGCCAAGGACAAAAACCAGGAAGATCCCTGGAATAATATCAACGCCATTTTGTTCATGCTTTTCATGATAGTGGGCCTCGGCGGTTTTTTTTGGTATTCGATCAAGCACATGGGTACTTATGAACCACCGGTAGCATCCGTACATGGTCAGGTGACAGATGATTTATTCTGGATCACGATGTGGGTTACTGTAGTAGCTTTTGTAATCATTTTCATAGCAATGTTCTGGTTTACCTACGCATATAGGTATGATAAAAACCGTAAGGCAACTTTCTTCGCTGACAATCATTATTTGGAAATTACATGGACAGTGGTTCCTGCTATTGTATTGGCACTTTTGATCTTTAAGGGTCTTCGCGTTTGGAATGATATCACCGGGCCAGCTTCAAAAGAAGCTGTGGTTGTAGAAGTTATAGGACAGCAATTCTTCTGGACAGTGCGCTACCCTGGAGCCAAGGATGGTGTATTGGGCCACCACAACTATAAATTGATTGACGCTTCCAATGAATTTGGTCTTGACCTTACCGACAAAAACTCATTTGACGATTTTAAATCAGGAACATTGTATTTGCCAAAGGGTAAAGAAGTGTTGCTGAAGATCCGTGCAAAAGATGTTTTGCATAGTGTATTTCTTCCTCACTTCCGTTTGAAAATGGATGCTGTTCCGGGAATGGAAACGCATTTCAAATTCATTCCGACTAAAACTACAGAAGAGATTCGCGAGGAGATGAACAATCCGAACTATAACTATGAACTCGCATGTACTGAAGTTTGCGGAAAGGGTCACTTCTCAATGAAGTTCCCTGTAGTGGTGGTTGAGCCGGAAGAGTATGACAAATGGTTAGCTTCCCAGGAGTCATGGTTGAAGCAGAATCCGGATTACATGAAGTATGTTCCGGAAAACCTCAAGGAAGCCGCGATGATCAAGGCAGGTTTGCCAGTGAGCGCTCCTGTTCAAACAGCAAATTCAGTAACTCTGAAATAAGAAAACAAAATGGCAACAATGGATAATCATGCACACGATGAACATGGTCACGAACATGAACATCATGGAAATTTTTGGACGAAGTATGTATTCAGTGAGGATCATAAAGTAATCGCGAAGCAATTCCTGATTACCGGTATGGCATGGGCTCTGATTGGTGGTATCCTGTCAGTACTGTTCCGTCTTCAATTAGGTTTTCCTGATGCCAATCTTTCCTGGCTGAAGCCTCTTCTTGGGGGATGGCTCACTGCGGAAGGAAAAATAGATCCTGAGTTTTATCTCGCATTAGTAACCATGCATGGTACGATCATGGTGTTCTTCGTATTGACTGCCGGATTGAGTGGTACATTCAGTAATTTCTTGATTCCATTGCAGGTTGGAGCACGCGACATGGCCTCTGGTTTCATGAACATGCTTTCTTACTGGTTCTTCTTTGCATCCAGCTGTGTGATGTTTACGTCGCTTTTCATTTCTACAGGACCTGCAGCAGGTGGTTGGGTAATTTATCCTCCGTTGAGTGCGCTTCCTCAAGCTATTCAAGGTTCAGGACTTGGTATGACATTGTGGTTGGTTTCAATGGCGTTGTTCATCGTGAGCTCGCTGTTAGGAAGTATCAACTACATCACAACAGTTATCAACATGCGTACCAATGGCATGTCTTTCACTAAACTGCCTCTGACGATTTGGGCATTTTTCCTGACAGCAGTAATTGGTATTCTTTCCTTCCCTGTACTTTTCGCTGCAGCATTGTTGTTAATTTTTGATAGAAGCTTTGGAACGAGCTTCTACCTGTCAGACATCTATATTGGTGGTGAGGCATTGCCGAACCAGGGTGGTAGCCCGATTTTGTTCCAGCACTTATTTTGGTTCCTCGGTCACCCCGAAGTGTACATCGTGTTGTTACCTGCTTTAGGGATTACTTCAGAAATTATTGCGACCAACTCGCGTAAACCGATCTTCGGCTACAAGGCAATGGTGGGTTCTATGCTATTTATTGCAATCCTTTCATTCGTAGTTTGGGCGCATCACATGTTTGTTACGGGTATGAACCCGTTCCTTGGGTCGATCTTTACACTTTTGACACTGATTATTGCAGTGCCATCTGCTGTGAAGATATTTAACTATGTAACCACGATGTGGAAGGGTAACATCAAGTTTACCCCGGCAATGTTATTCTCCATCGGTCTGGTATCGTTCTTTCTCTCAGGAGGTATCACAGGTATCTTTCTTGGTAACTCGGCCATTGATATTCAATTGCATGATACTTATTTCGTTGTAGCGCACTTTCACCTGGTAATGGGTAGCGCCTCGTTCTTCGGAATGGTGGCGGGTATTTACCACTGGTTCCCGAAGATGTTTGGCCGCATGATGAACGACAAACTTGGATACATTCATTTCTGGCTGACTTTCGTTGGCGTATACTTGGTATTCTTCCCTATGCACTACATCGGTATTGCAGGTTTCCCTCGCAGATACTATACATGGACAAACTTCGAAACCTTCAGTGGGTTTGCAGACCTGAACTCGCTGGTGACCATAGCCGCAATTGTGACTTTTGGAGCTCAGATGATTTTCTTATTCAACTTCATCTATAGCATCTTCCGTGGACGCCTGGCTCCGGCCAACCCTTGGGATTCTAACACGTTGGAATGGACAACTCCAAGACATCCTCAACATGGCAACTGGCCTGGAGAGATTCCAACAGTATATCGCTGGCCATACGACTACAGCAAGCCTGGCGCTAAAGAGGATTTCATTCCTCAACATATTCCTTTTTCGGAAACTCCTGAGTCAAACCTACCTCATGAAAATGAGCAGATTAAACTGGAAGGCATGGATGGTACAATCATAGTGGAGGAAAAGAAGCACCACTAAGAGAGAGAAATTGACCTTAACAGCGATCAGGGGATTTCGAAGGCTTTGCCTCACTACCCTGATCGCTGTTTATTTTTTGATCATGGTGGGAGGAATCGTCAGAAGTACAGGCTCTGGCATGGGCTGCCCTGATTGGCCGAGATGTTTTGGATCATGGGCGCCTCCAACATCAGTTGATCAACTGCCTGCCAATTACAAGGAGAACTATTCCACCTATCGCGACAAGAAGAATCAAAAATTTGCAAAGTACCTCCGGCTTCTTGGGATGAGCGAAACAGCGGATAAGATTACTTCTGACAAATCGATTCTAGCCGAAGCTGAATTCAACCCGGTGAAGACATGGATAGAATATGCGAATCGGCTGGTAGGTGTCATTATTGGGTTCCTCATTATAATCCTTTTTTACAAATCTTTTCCTTTTAGAAAAGACAAACCAGTATTGTTTTGGCTCTCTGCGGCAACCTTGATTGCCGTAATTATTCAGGGATGGTTTGGATCCATCGTTGTTTCAACAAACCTGACGACATGGACTATTACCCTACATTTTTTCCTTGCCCTGCTGCTGGTCGGATTTCTGGTTTATCTCTTAAATCAGAGCGAAGGGCCGGCAAATATCCAGTCACCGGGACTTAGCCTTTGGCTTTTACTAGGGGCAATGCTCACACTCCTGGTACAGGTGTTTCTGGGGACAGAAGTACGGTCTGCAATTGATGTTCTGGCGGCTAAGTTGCCTCGCGAAAGTTGGGTAGGGGAGTTGGGCGGTGAGTTTTTTACCCACAGATCTTTCTCGTGGCTGGTTTTGATTTTAAACGGTATTTTCTTTTGGCAAACACGCAAAACAATTGGTCTTAAAGCTTTATCACTTGCCTTGTTCGTGTTAATTTTGTCGTCCTTAATGACAGGTGTTGTATTGGGCTATTTTGATGTGCCGGCAGCTATGCAGCCCGTACATTTGCTTCTTGCAACGGTTGCTTTTGGACTGCAATTGAGTTTGTTTTTTAGAATGACAGACAAGCGAAAAATTAGTCAATGAGTGAGATGATTTCAGGTTCGGCACAAGCACTTTCTGAAAGACCTTTGGTCTCTTCTAAAGCGAGAGCCTACTTCGAACTTCTTAAACCGCGCCTTTCTTTTTTGGTAGCTTTTTCTTGCGCCTTCGGTTACGGATTGGCTACTCAGGGTAACGCCAATTGGACAGTCCTTGTGATGCTCACGCTCGGAGGATTTCTTCTTTCCGGAGCATCGGTTTGCATTAACCAAATCATTGAACGGGATCTGGATAAAATCATGACGCGGACGATGGGACGTCCGATTCCAACAGGAAGAATTTCTGTTAACGAAGCCAGGATTTTCTCAGCATTCTGCTTACTCATCAGTGTGATCGTGCTTGCCATTTATACCAATCCACTCACCGTAGTGCTGTCACTCGTATCGATGGTGCTATATAGTTTTGTTTACACCCCGTTGAAGAGAGTAGGACCTATTGCAGTTTTTGTCGGTGCTATTCCTGGCGCATTGCCACCTTTATTGGGATGGATTGCGGCTACCGGTTCCATTAGCCATGAAGCGATGATCATTTTTGGTATTCAGTTCATTTGGCAATTTCCTCATTTCTGGGCCATCGCCTGGGTTGCAGATGACGACTACAAACGGGCGGGGTTTAAATTACTTCCATCGGGTGGGGGTAAGGACTTGAATACGGCAATTCAAATTATGGTTTATACCATGTTCCTGATTCCGTTGGGATTGTTACCTGCAAAATTTGGAATCACTGGCTTGAACTCCGCCATCGTAGCAACAGTTTGTGGCGTGGCTTTCTTTGCACAGACATTTTCACTAATGAAAACCGGCAACCGCCAGTCGGCACTTCGGATTATGTTTGGATCATTTTTGTATTTGCCGATTGTGCAAATAGCTTATTTGTTGGATAAAGTATGAGTATAGATAAAACTATTGATTTGAGACTTGTAGAGGAGCCTAAAAAGCCGTTGGCCATGAACCCGAAGAAATTTGGTATGTGGCTTTTCCTTGCTACAGTGATGATGCTCTTCATGGCGCTTACGTCAGCGTATATTGTGAGGCAGGCAGAGGGTAACTGGGTTTACTTCGATCTGCCGTCTTTGTTCTATGTTACTACTGTAGTTATTGTGGTAAGTAGTATAACAATGCAATGGGCATATTTCGCTCTGAAGAAAGGCAATGCTGCCGCAGCTAAAATGATGATGTCGATCACGGCATTACTTGGGCTCGGTTTTTTAGTGGGGCAGTTTATAGGATGGATGCAGTTGGTTGGCAACAGTATTTACCTCGTGGGAAATCCGTCAGGTTCATTTCTTTATATTTTGACAGGTTTACACGGACTTCACGTGATCAGCGCAGTCATCTTTTTATTGTTGATGGTGAGCGCAATTTTCAGTGGTAAAGCGCACGCAGGGAACATGACCAAAATGGAAATGTGCGCAACTTATTGGCATTTTTTAGGAGGCCTTTGGCTATATTTGTTCATCTTCTTATTATTGTACAGGTAAATTCACCAACATGTCACATTCAACAGCAACAACAGTTCCGGGAAGAAGCGTTTGGGATGGCGGAGTATCACCTATGGGAGTAAGCTACGGCAAACTCATGATGTGGTTCTTCTTACTTTCAGATGCGTTTACTTTTTCAGGACTATTGATTACCTACGGTTTAATCCGTTCTCAACATCCAGCTTTTACAGGAGACCATCATGCATTTGTCTTCTCACAGAGCTACTGGCCGGTACCTGAAAAAGTATTTGAAGCAGTTCCATTTTTGCATGGTGTTGAATTACCACTCGTGTTTGTGGGTATTATGACATTCGTGTTGATCATGTCCAGTGTGACGATGGTGTTGGCTGTGGAAGCTGGTCATCGGATGGATCGCCCTGCAGTTGAAAAATGGATGCTTTGGACAATACTCGGTGGTATCACTTTCTTGAGCTGCCAGGCTTGGGAGTGGACACACTTCATTGTTGGAACAGAAGGTGGAACGACAATAAAAGAATTTATCAATGGTCAATGGACAACTAGAGTAATTCATGGAGCAACCCTTCATGAAAACCAATACGGGCCGCACGCTTTTGCAGACTTCTTTTTCTTCATTACAGGTTTCCACGGATTCCACGTGTTCAGTGGTGTGATGTTGAACTTCCTGATTTATTACAGAACGGTGACTGGTATGTACGATCGTAGAGGAAGCTACGAGATGGTTGAGAAAGTCGGTTTGTACTGGCACTTCGTTGATCTGGTTTGGGTATTTGTATTCACATTCTACTATCTCGTATAAATTTCAAAATCATGGCGCACCACTCTAATGAACCCAAGGTAATTGTATTACCCCCCAACAAGGAAAAGATTGCTCATCTGTGGAAGGTGGCAGGCATTCTCCTTGCCGTGACGATTGTTGAATTCATTGTTGCTTTCACGCTCGCTCCCGGTACAATGAAGACCTCCATATTCGTGGTGATGACTATTGTCAAGGCAGGTTATATCGTAGGTGAATTTATGCACTTGAAGTATGAGGCTAAAGTTTTACTTTGGTCTGTGCTGATTCCTACCATCTTTATTATTTGGATGCTGGTAGCATTTGTGTATGAAGGAATGAAAATGTCCGACATCAACTTTCTTCACTTCTAAGAAAAATTTGAACTCCATTGCAAGAAGGCTAAGGTTGCAGAACTTTAGCCTTCTTTATTGTTAAGACATGAACAAAAAGATCATCTACCTTTTTCTGGCATTATTGCTTCCTGTATTGGTCTTTGTATTTCTGAAACTCTTTGGAAAGAACCATTTCGATATTCCGGTTTATTATAGTGATGGAGTTAAAGAAGTGCCCGCTGATTGCAACCTGCCAGCAGATGGTCAGTATTCTATATCAAAGGATCAGCTTTCGAAAGCGGGTTGGGGAGGAAGCTCTGGAGTATTGATTAATGACAGCTTGGTGACTGATGTTGCAGAGATTCAAAAAATTTCAGCAAATATTGGCGTTCGTTTTGAATTGGTTTCTGTTAAAGACTGGACCCGGGCGGATAAAAAATGTATCCTTCTCCTGAAAAACCCATGGAATGTTGTATTGATTGACGAGCAAAGAAGAATTCGCGGATATTATAAAACGGGCAATCGTGAAGAAATGGATCGCCTGGAAGTTGAACTTAAAATTCTATTGAAGAAATACTGATATGACGGAAAAACCTGAGCCTTACAAGAAACTGATTATCGTTCTTTCAGTTGTCATCCCTGTCGCTGTTGCTGCGCTGTTCCGGTTGAAGGTTCCGGGTTATGACCTTTCATTCCTGCCACCAGTCTATGCAACTATTAATGGGTTGACGGCAATCTTGCTTACCACCTCTTTCTTTGCGATTAAGAACGGAAACCGGGCAAGACATGAATTACTGAATAAAATATGTATTGGCTTGTCGGCATCCTTCCTGGTCATGTATATCCTTTATCATGTTACCAGTGATGAAACGCATTACGGTGGAGAGGGCTTCATCCGGTATGTCTATTATTTCATCCTAGTTACACATATCGCTTTGTCAGTGGTCGTGATTCCATTTGTGCTTTTCACCTTTTCGCGCGCCATCGCGGGCAACTTTGAAAGGCACAAGCGATTGGCTAAATTTACTTTCCCATTGTGGTTATATGTTGCGGTCACCGGTGTGATCGTCTATTTGATGATAAGCCCATACTATCAATGAAAAAAGTAGCCGTTTTAATTGTCGTAATGGCTCTGAGCAATGCCGATGTTTTGGCGCAATGCGCTATGTGCCGTGCAACATTGGAGAATAATATTAGTAATGGAAATATTGGCATAGCGGCCGGAATCAATTTTGGCATATTGTATTTATTCTTTGCGCCATATCTTTTTATTAGCCTTCTGGCCTTCCTTTGGTATCGAACCAGCAAACGCAATGCAGAGAAATCGGTTGAAAGCAATCTGGCAGGGTAGGTGTCCACGCTGCCGGGAAGGTTATATCTTCAAGCATCCCCTTCGACAATTCAACAGGTTCACGGAGATGAACCAAGTATGTGAAAAATGTGAAGCAAGTTTTGAACCCGAGCCTGGATTTTATTTTGGAGCATTGTATGTCAGCTACGCATTTACAGTAACGATTTTTGCGGCCGTATCATTGATACTGTACTTTGGATTTGATCCACCGGAATGGGTTTACATTGTAGCCGTTATTATCTCAGCCATACTTTTTATACCCGTCACCTTCCGCTATTCGCGAATCTTGTTTCTTTATTGGTTTGGCGGCCTTCAAAATCAGGATTAACCGTTTTTTCTCTCCCGAAATTCATGTAGGTTTAACTTGTTGCCCTCATGAAATATTTGATTCTTCTTATTACATCAGCTTTATTTCTGGTAGCTGCCATCGGATGGGACACTAGTAAACGAAGTGCCTTTTCGGATGAGTCTTTGGCTCACGAGGTAAGCTCAAATCTTTCGATAGAAATAATTTCTTTATTGAAAGAATCTGAGCGGATGGAATCTTCAAAGTGGTCGGAGCGATCTCATGCTTTTTACCTTGTAGAGAAAGGAAAAATTACTCGTTGGAGTAAAGTATATCCGGTCATCGAAGTCCGCGATTGCGAAGGAGTATTTGATTGGAAATTAATCCAGTCCTCACGCAGCGACTTGTTGGTGTATAAAAAAAGTATTTCAAGTGACGTTTTCCTGATTGGTGTTATTCCATTGCAGACTGGTTATGATCTGGTGAATCAATATTTGACATCCTCATGGAATAAAAGGATTTTTCCATATGACGGAATCAAAATTTTAAATGCTCAGCATCCGGATGGAACCCCGGTCACGACTACCAGCGGCACTTGCCTCTTCAAGATTCAGAAAGAGAGAGATGCATTCATAACGAATCCTGTCTCAGTTATTCTCGCGACAACGTCTATATTACTTGCGATCGCTGGTGTGTGGGTTTGGATTAGGAGACTTCATGAACAAAAAAAATATCTCACTGCATTCATTAGCCTGTTTGGCGTATTGGCTCTCATGAGGATTGCTATGGTGCAACTCACGTTTCCTGCAAGATGGATTTATTCGGGCTATTTTGACCCAAAGCACTTTGCGTCTTCTTCGTTTAATGCCTCTGTTGGAGATTTTTTCCTCAACTCGTTAATAGTAGCAGTCTCCTGCGCTTATTTCTTCCGAGTCTATTCACGCATGGATTTCATTAGGTTTCCCGTTTGGCGGTCGAAGAGGAACCGATGGCTTGCCGGAGTTTTTTTTCTAACGGCTTCTTATTTCTCTTTTCTGTTTCCTCACCTATTTGTTGAAGCTATTTTTCACGATTCAATAATTCCAATTGATATTACAGCTAGTGTGAATTTTGATGGGATTCGATCGATTGCTCTTGGGGCGTTGTTGCTCGGTTGCCTTGCCTCTTTTTTCTTCGTTCATAGCTTTATTCGATTGGCAAAGCTGCTTGTTAGACCAAAGGAATTTATCTTCTGCCTGACTGCTGCTGCCTTGATTTTTATTGTGTATTTCTTGTTTTCGGAACTTAACTACTGGCCAACAATACTTGTCGGAACCAGCTATTTTATCATCCTTTTTTTTACGAACTACTATCGCTCATTGGCCCGGATCGGCTATCGTACTTTTCCGTTTATTATGATTGGTATCATCGCCTATTCTAGCCAGGCGACTTGGGGAATCTGGAGATTTTCGGAAGAACGAAAATTGAAATCGATGTTGCGCACTGCTGCCGCATTGATCAGCAATGATGTGCTAGGTGAATATTTGCTTGAGCAAGCCGGACGTAAGGTATCAAATGATTTGTTTCTCGTTGCTAGTATTGAGAGTCCGTTACTTTCTAAAAATCAAGCCAGACAGAAAGTGAGGCAAGTCTATTTGAGTGATTACTTCGACCGGTATTCTATCACTATTAACCTGTATCATGCTGATGGTAGCCCGGCAGATGCGGAGTCAACGATCGACTTTGCCACTACAATAAAATCATTTCAGGCGGAAGCCAGCAAAACGGGCTCAGAAGGTGTTTACCTGATCAGGAATGCTAACGTAAAAGCACTCAAGAGATATCTGGCTGTGATCCCAGTAAAGAGTAATGCTTCGGTACGCGGTTATGTTGTTCTTGATCTTTCACTGAAGCGAATTGTTCCTCATCAAGTGTACCCGGAACTGTTGTCTGACAATCGGTTTGCGCAGTCGTTGCGTAGTAAAGACGTCAGCTATGCTGCATTCAGTGAGAACAGAATTATCGATCAGTATGGCAGCTTCAATTACGATCGTGATTTTGAAGTGGGACTACTTCGCGACAACTTACTCTATACTTCTGGCATTAAAAAAAGTGATTATTTATTAGTAGGAGCATCGGATGAAACGGATAAACGTATCGTTTTAGCGACTAGAACTTACCCGTGGTTTGGAGTGCTTGCTAATTTCTCATTTCTCTTCGTGCTTGGTATTATTTTGATTTTTGGTTTTTTGACTTTTTACTTACTCCGCCACTTAGCGCAAAGGAGTACACTGAATTATTCGGCACGTATCCAGGTCTTTGCTTACATGGCCTTTGTTCTTCCGTTGATCGCTGTGAGCGTTATTGCCATGAGAATGATTACGGTCTCGAATGACACGCAATCTGAAAGGGAGATTGAGGGTAAAGGCCTGGCAATTGCAGAAAGTTTGTCGGCCGAGATGGAACAAGTGAGATCAGATTCACTAAACATTAATAACTTGATCAAGGACCGGGTTAGGGAAATTACCCAGGCAACAAGCCTGGATGTGAATTTGTATAGCCCTGCCGGTGAGCAAGTCGTTTCCAGTCAACCTGCCATTTTTAAAAACAAGTTAATTATGCCGTTGCCTGCTCGGAGTGCGTGGGAAAAAATAAATACTGAGAATTATAATGCTGTGCGGGTGACGAGCGAAATCGGGGCACTTCAATACAACAATTCTTTATTTGCAATTAAATCAAGTGCAGGAAAATTATTGGGTATCCTAGAACTTCCTTTTTTTAATTCAACAACAGAGGGACTAAAATCAGGAGTCATTTCGAATATACTCGTCACTTTTACAGTAGTATTTATTTTGTTTTCACTTTTTGCAGCTAATGCCATTGGTAAGCTGACATCACCGCTGCGGTTCATTGCAAGAAAACTGAATACTACATCACTTGCCAGCAATCAACCGATCGAGTGGACTGCCAACGATGAAATTGGTCGTATGGTAAGAGAATATAACCGGATGCTTGCTAACCTGGATCAAAGCAAAACGGAATTGGCGCGAAAAGAGAAGGAGAGTGCCTGGCGAGAAATAGCCAAACAGGTGGCGCATGAAATCAAAAATCCACTGACGCCTATGAAGCTCACCCTTCAGCAAATGGAACGTTCAATGATTAAAGGCGAGCTTACGAAAGAAAAGACCGAGAACTCAGTTCAGACGCTCCTGGCACAAGTCGAAACACTAAACGGTATTGCGGGTTCGTTTAGTGCCTTTGCGACAATGCCGGCTCCATTGATTGCAAGAGTAGAGGTCAATAGTATTTTAAGGAAGACAGTTTCACTTTTCGAAAATCATACTCTTGGTATTGTCAGCCTGGATAGCAAAACTGATTTGATTTTTGCAGAAGGAGATGAGCAGCTACTGGGGAGAATTTTTTCAAATATTATTCTTAATGGCTTGCAATCAGCTAAAGGCGAACGTGTGAAAGTCAATATCAATGTTAGCCGTGAGGAAAAAGATATAACAGTTACTTTTCGAGACAACGGGCTGGGGATTCCTGCGGAGCTTAAAGACAAGATTTTCCTGCCGCATTTCAGTACTAAGGAAACTGGTTCCGGCCTTGGTCTAGCCATTGCCAAACAGGGAATAGAGCAAATGGGTGGAACGATTGGATTTGAATCGTCCGGAATCGGAACGTCTTTTTTCATAAGACTAAGGGCCAGCAGGGCTTAGTGTAACCTTTTGACTGGAAGGGGGTATGTCTAATGCAACCTTTCCCAGTGTTAAATGTCCATCACTAAAAATCCCAGGCCATGATCAAAAATTACCTTCTCATTACGTTCCGAAATCTATTGAGGAACAAGGCATTTTCATTCATCAATATTGTTGGGCTCGCTTTTGGTATATCGTGTAGCCTCATCATTTTCCTGTGGGTGAATGATGAATTGAAGATGGATGCTTTCCATGCAGACAAGGACCGCTTGTACAAAATCATGGAGAACCAAACCTATTCAGGAGGTCAGATTTATACTTTTAGTTCAACTCCTGGCCCAATGGCTCCAGTGCTGAAAGAACGCTTCCCGGAAATTGAAATGGCAACGCGCATCACATGGGAAGAAACACGCCTGTTTCAGGTTGGTGAAAAGAATTTTTATGAGAAGGGTCGGTTTGTCGATCAGGATTTTACGATGATGCATTCCTATCCCCTGATAAAGGGAGATAGCAAAACTTGTTTAAAAGACATTCACTCGATTGTCATTAGTCAAAAAATGGCGCAGAAATTCTTCGGTGATGATGACGCAATGGGAAAGACTTTTGTCATGGATGCAGGAGAAAGTTTTACAGTTACAGGGATACTAGCGGAGATTCCACCTACTTCGTCCTTGAAATTCGATTTCCTATTGCCTTTTGAGTGGTATTTCAACAAAAATAAGAACTGGCTTGGCCAATGGGGCAATAATAACATCCGAACAAATATTCTTCTCACAGAGAAAGCAGACTGGAAATTGGTGGATGAAAAACTAAGACATGAAATCAATAACCATACACAAGACAGCAAAAACACAGATCTTTTTATCACACCTCTGAAAGATGCATATCTCTATGGAAAGTATGAAAACGGGAAACTGACAGGTGGAAGAATCGAACAGGTGAGGATATTTTTCGGGGTTGGAATTTTGGTGCTGGTTATTGCGAGTATCAACTTCATGAACTTGACTACAGCACGATCGACCAAGCGGGCAAAGGAAGTCGGGCTGCGTAAAACGGTTGGGGCGGTTAAAACCCAGTTGACTTTCCAGTTCATGACCGAGTCAATGATGATGGTTGTCTTTTCTGCTATCCTGGCTATCGGAATCAGTTATCTGATGCTGCCACTTTTCAATGACATTGCGGGGAAAAGCATTTCACTTGATTTACTGACGGGACAACCGTTGATCATTCTGGTGTCAGTGATTTTTTTCACAGGAATCATATCAGGAAGTTATCCGGCATTGTACATCTCTGGTTTTAACCCGGCGAGTGTTTTAAAGGGGCAGATCAAAAGCGGAGGCAACGCGTCCATGTTCCGTAAGATTTTAGTTGTAACTCAATTCTCACTTTCAATTATTTTGATCATCAGCACATTGGTCGTGCTCCGCCAGTTGAATTTTATCCGGAGCAAGGACATAGGGCTGGAACGAAATGGTGTGACCTATATGTGGATGAAGAGCGACATGCGTAAACATTCTGAAGCTATTCGCCAGGAGTTACTACAAGATCCTGCTATTGAATCGGCCTCATTATCAAGTGCCAACCCGATTGATTTTGGGAATTCAACATCCGGGCTTGAATGGACGGGTAAGGATCCGAAAGAGAAAATACTGTTCTCCAATTTTTCAGTGGATTACAACTTCATCAAAACCCTGGGTATGCAGATGAAATTTGGACGCTCATTTAAGCAAGAGTTTACTTCAGATACAGCCAATTTTATTGTGAACGAAGCAGGAGCGAAAGCAATGGGGTTCGAAGAGAACGCGATTGACCAGCCTTTGACATTGTGGGGAAACAAGAAGGGAAAGATCATTGGTGTTGTAAAGGACTTCCATTTCCAGTCGGTACACGCTAAGGTTGACCCTTTGTTTATGCTTTATGACAGCGGTTGGTTCAATGTCATTTTTGTGAAATACAAACCAGGACAGATGACGGGTGCCCAAGCTGCCTTGGAGAAAATCAACAAGCGATATGCAGCTTCCTATCCTTTCGAATCGCATCAACTGGATCAGGACTGGGAAAATTTGTATAAGACGGAAGATCGCTTCGGAAAGCTCTTCAACTATTTTTCAGTACTCTCGATTATCATATCATGCCTTGGATTGTTTGGATTATCGGCATTTTCCGCAGAGCAACGAACTAAAGAATTGGGCGTACGCAAAGTGATGGGTGCAAGCGTTCCGGGACTAATGCAACTAATGGCGCGCGAATTTGCATGGCTCGTATTAATAGCGGCACTGATTGGATGCCCGCTAGGATGGTATGCCATGGACTGGTGGCTTAAATCATATGCTTATCATGTTGAAGTAGGAAGCTTTACTCTTATCGTAGCCGCTATCATATGCCTCGCAGTATCGATGCTGACCGTGAGCTATCATTCAGCCAAAGCGGCAATGGTAAATCCCGTAAGGAGTCTGAGATACGAGTAACTGACTATTGACGATCTCTCATTTTGCTCATGACTTTGTTGGCAAAGACAAAGTCATCAAGTTCCTCAACACCTGAATGAGTAATGTCGGCAGAGTTGCCTTCCCACAGCTTGTGGCCTTTGTACAGGAAGATGATATTCTCACCGATACCCATTACGGAATTCATATCGTGAGTTACAACAACTGTGGTAATATCAAGTTCGTGAGTAATTTCGTGGATCAATTCATCAATTAAGATGGAGGTTTGTGGATCGAGGCCTGAGTTTGGCTCATCACAGAATAAATAGTTCGGGTTATTGACGATGGCACGGGCGATACCTACGCGTTTTTTCATGCCACCACTAATTTCTGAAACGGCTTTTTTATTAGATCCTTCAAGCCCTACACGCTTAAGGCAAAGATTGGCGCGATCTCTTTTTTCGCTTAACGGCATTTTGGTCAGGACGTCCAGGGGAAACATCACATTAGCTTCCACATTTTTGGAATCAAATAATGCCCCGCCTTGGAAGAGCATTCCGATCTCCCGGCGAATGTCGGATTTCATTTCCTTATCTGCTTCGGTAAAATTCCGCAGGTCATAGAACACACGTCCATCATCCGGAGTAATTAGCCCGACAATGCATTTTAACAGCACGCTTTTTCCGGTACCGCTTGAGCCGATAATCAGGTTCGTCTTCCCCTTTTCAAATTCGGCATTAATGCCATCGAGCACCATCTTGCCGCTGAAAGACTTTGAAATATCTTTGACTTTGATCATTACAGCAACAGGTCAACGATGAAATAGTCAGCAATCAGAATGGCAATCACGCTGGTGGTTACGGCCTCTGTAGTTGCTATACCAACCTCGAGAGCTCCGCCTTTAGTAAAATATCCCTTAAAAGAAGAGATCGATGAAATCAGAAATGCAAATACGAGTGCCTTAACGATAGCTACAAATATTTCCTGAGAATTGAAACTAAATCGAATGCCAGCTACATACTCCGTAGGTGTGATGATGTGAATTAATGTGCCAATTAAATATCCCCCGATCAGAGAACATACGCCTGAAATGACAACGAGCATGGGGTACATCAGCATGGAAGCAATGATCTTTGGAAGGACCAGGTACGAAGATGAGTTAATACCCATCACCTCGAGGGCATCAATTTGTTCCGTGATCCGCATCGTGCCAATCCCGCCAGCCATGCTTGACCCGATTTTCCCGGCATAGATCAATGACATTACCGTTGGAGCTAGCTCTAACACCGTCATTTCGCGAACAACTTGTGAGATAACAAACCGAGGAATCAATGGGCTAACCATGTTAAAGGCAGTCTGGACTGTTGTCACTGCCCCGATAAATGAAGAAACAAGGATGAAGAGAAAAGCAGAGTTTACCCCGATTTGGACACACTCATCCAATACGAGTTTATAGTAGGTAGAGAAAGATTCCCTTCGTACAAATAGTGATCCCAGGAAAATGACGTAACGGCCAAATCCACTCATCTGGTTGAGGCTTTTAAGGTCGGCTTATGTGAATGCCAAATCATGGAAACGGAAATAGTATATTGCTTCAAAGATAAAATAAATTCATGAACCAACTGGCAGTAATCACGGGGGCTACAAAGGGAATCGGCAGGGCCGTGGCAGAGCGTTTTGCAAAAGCTGGCTTTGATATCGCGGCTTGTGCCCGGAATGAGAAAGACTTACAGCAATTTAAATCAGACCTGGAGACGGAATTCAAAGTACAGGTTTTTGTGAAGTCGACCGATACATCGAAGAAGGACCAGGTATCGGATTTTACTGCCTTTGTCCTGCAGCTCAAACGCCCGGTTAATGTACTGATCAACAATGCAGGTCACTTTATTCCCGGGGAGACTATGCTCGAGGCTGATGGCGCAATGGAAAGCATGGTCGAATCTAATGTGTATAGTGCTTATTATACCACTCGCGGTCTGATTGCCGGAATGAAGGAAAAGAAGAGCGGCCACATTTTTAATATGTGCTCCATCGCCAGCATCAAAGCGTATCCCAACGGAGGCTCTTATGCAATTTCAAAGTTTGCTTTATTGGGATTCACTAAAGTCCTTCGGGAAGAACTGAAATCTTTTAATATCCGTGTCACTGCGGTGATGCCTGGAGCTACCCGAACAGCCAGCTGGGACGGTGTAGATTTACCTGAGAGCCGTTTCATGAAAACAGAAGATGTAGCGGAAGTGATTTTTAACGCTTATACAATTTCAGAAAGGAGCGTAGTGGAGGAGGTGATTATCCGCCCACAACTCGGGGACATTTAGTCCTCTTACTCCAACGCTTTCACACCTGGTAAAACCTTCCCTTCAAAATATTCGAGAAGAGCGCCACCTCCTGTAGATACGTAACTGACTTTTTCTTCGAAGCCGAATTTCGCAACCGCTGCTGCTGAATCTCCACCACCAATGAGTGAAAATGCCCCTTTGCTTGTAGCCCGCACTACGGCTTCGGCAACAGACTTGGTCCCTTTTTCAAATTTCTCCATCTCAAAAACACCCATGGGGCCATTCCATAAAATGGTTTTTGAATCTTCAATTACTTTAGCAAAAACTTCACGTGCCTGTGGGCCAATATCTAAACCCATCCAGTCCGCTTTGATGGAGTTGTTGTTTGCTATGTCTGTGTTTGCCTGTGCATCGAACTTGTCAGCAATGATGGAATCCATCGGTAAGTGAAGTTCAACTCCTTTGCTCTTAGCTTTTTGAATTAATTCTTTAGCCAGCTCCAGTTTGTCTTCTTCAACAAGTGACTTACCGATATTGCCACCTAATGCTTTGAAGAAAGTATAGGCCATGCCACCGCCTATGATGAGGTGATTGACTTTATCCAGCAGTTTTTCGATGATCAAAATCTTGTCGGAGATTTTTGCTCCACCCATGATTGCAGTAAAGGGTTTCGCGGCATTTTCCAGCACCTTCTTCGCATTATCAAGTTCAGCAGCCATTACAAAGCCTGCGCATTTTTCCTTGATGAATTGCGCTACGATCGTTGTACTGGCGTGTGCCCGGTGAGCGGTACCGAAAGCATCATTAACGTAGATATCTCCGTGTTTGGAAAGTTTTTCTGCAAATCCGAGATCGCCCTTTTCTTCTTGCTTGTAGAAGCGCAGGTTTTCCAACAGCAGCACTTCACCCGGTTTCAAGTCGGCAGACAATTTAAATGCCTCATCACTGATACAATCTCCAGCGAATTTAATTTTAACACCAAGCAATTGTTCTGTGGTCTTGATGGTGTGCTTCAATGAATACTTTTCTTCCGGACCTTCCTTGGGCCTTCCCAAATGAGACATCAAAACACAGCTCCCGCCATCACCCAGTATTTTCTTTAATGTTGGGATGGTAGCCCGAATACGATTGGCATCGGTTACATTGAAGCTCTTGTCGAGTGGGGCATTGAAGTCAACACGGATGAGAGCTCTTTTGTTTTTGAAATTGATGTCTTTCACTGTCTTCATAAGAATTGAATTTGACGGGTACGAATTTAATAAAAAAGCCTCCGTTGGTCGTGGAGGCTTTATGTTTGAATAGTTAATGTTACTTCAATTGTGAGAAATCAAAAGACGTCTCCAAAAACTTAGTTGTAAACTTGCCTGAGCGGAATACAGGGTTGTCCATCAATTTCAAGTGGAAAGGAATAGTAGTCTTCACACCTTCAATTATAAATTCGCTCAACGCACGTTTCATACGTGTAATTACCTCATCACGTGACTGACCTGTAGCAATCAGTTTTCCAATCATGGAATCATAGTTTGGAGGAATCGTATAGCCAGCGTAAACGTGGCTGTCAATACGAATACCATGTCCACCGGGCTTATGCAGGTTAATGATCTTTCCCGGAGAAGGACGGAATCCGTTAGCCGGATCTTCCGCATTGATACGGCACTCCATTGCAAACAGGGTAGGGAAATAGTTGTTCCCCGAAATAGGTACACCGGCAGCCACTTTGATTTGTTCTTTAATCAAATCGTAATTCGTCACTTCCTCAGTTATCGGGTGCTCTACCTGGATACGTGTATTCATTTCCATGAAGTAGAAGTCACCGTGCTTATCTACGAGGAATTCGATAGTTCCGGCACCTTCGTAGTTGATGGCTTTTGCACCTTTGATGGCTGCCTCGCCCATGCGTTCGCGTAACTCTTGTGACACGATGGGTGATGGAGTCTCTTCCACTAACTTTTGGTGCCTGCGCTGTATGGAGCAATCGCGTTCCGAAAGGTGGCACGCTTTTCCATATTGGTCTCCAACAATTTGAATTTCAATATGGCGAGGTTCTTCAACAAATTTCTCCAGGTACAAGCCATCATTTCCGAAAGCGGCACCTGCTTCACGCTTCGCATCATCCCATGCCTTTTTAAATTCGCTTGGATCGTTTACCACGCGCATTCCTTTACCACCACCACCGGCAGTAGCTTTAAGAATGACCGGATATTTTACTGCTTTCGCGAGTTCCAGCCCTTCTTCAATCGAGCTCAATAAACCTTCTGAACCGGGAATAGTTGGTACGCCAGCCTTCTTCATCGTGTCCTTAGCTGTCGACTTATCGCCCATGGAGTTGATCATGGCCGGGCTTGGGCCGATGAATTTGATTCCGTATTCATGACAGATAGCGGAAAATTCCGCGCGCTCTGACAAGAAACCATACCCCGGGTGGATAGCATCTGCACCGGTAATTTCGGCTGCCGAAATAATCCGGGGAATGTTCAGGTAAGAGTCTTTACTTGGTGCATCGCCAATGCAAACGGCTTCATCGGCAAAGCGCACGTGAAGGCTTTCGCGATCAGCTGTAGAATAAACTGCCACTGTTTTGATATCCATCTCCTTGCACGTACGAATGATACGCAAAGCGATTTCTCCACGGTTGGCTATTAATATTTTTTTAAACATAGTTTAGCAATTGAAAAATTACAGATTACCTATTTCAATATTGTTTATAATGACAACCTGAAACAGACAATTATTTAATCCGGCTCAACAACAAACAACACCTGATCGTATTCGACAGGGGAGGAGTTCTCTATCATTGCTTTTACGATCGTTCCTGAAACTTCAGATTCGATTTCATTGAACAACTTCATCGCCTCGATGATGCATACTACCTGTCCTTTCGTGACTTTGTCACCAACGGATGCAAATGGAGGAGAGTCAGGATTTGAAGAACGATAGAACGTTCCGATCATCGGAGATTTTATTTCCACCGTATTTTTTCCGACTGGTGCCGGTGCAGCTTTTTCCGCCTTTGGTGCTGCGGCAGGAGCCGCGGCCACAGGAGCAGGAGCAGCCATAGCCATTGGAGCAGCAGCCATTACAGGAGACTTCATTACCTTTTGATCAGGCTCACGTTTCACGTGCAGCTTCAACTCTTTGGTCTCAATATCCACTTCGTTCAAACCGGATTGCGCAATGAAGTCGATAAGGTCACGGATTTCAGTAGTTTTCATTTCGTTGTGGTTTTGCGATTCAGAAGATGGGCGGGCATTCTTTTTATTTTTTGTTCCGCCGGTTTTACTTGATGCCATGAAAATTTATTTTACACGTTCAACATATTCACCATTAGCCGTCTTGATTTTGATGTTGTCACCGGTGTTGACAAATAGGGGTACACGAATTTCTGCGCCGGTATCAATCGTAGCAGCTTTCAGCGTGCGGGTGGCTGTATCACCTTGCAGGCCGGGCTCAGTATAAGTTACATTCACTACCACGTGTGCCGGAGCTTCTGCAGTAATGGGCTGAGTTCCATTTTCAAATGCGATGAGCAGGGTAACGCCTTCTTTGATATAGCTCACAGATTCACCCAGCAAAACTTTATCAAGATAAATTTGTTCGTAAGTCTGGTTATCCATGCATACCAGACTATCGCCATCCTGGTAGAGGTATTGGTATTCTTTGGTTTCTACACGCAATTGGTCAACGGCATCGCCAGGGCGAAAACGGTTTTCCACAACTTTTCCGTTGCGCACGTTGCGCATTTTAATTTGATAAAATGCACGAAGGTTGCCAGGGGTGCGATGTTGTAATTCTTCGATTTGCACTACCTCACCATTGTAGCGGATAAAGTTTCCTTTGCTAAGATCGGATACAGTTGCCATTCACTTCAAAATTTAAATTCAATTATACTACTTTAATTCTGTTCTATTTTTTCACTTTGCTTCCATCGTAGGCCCACTTTACATAAATGGCACCCCAGGTGAATCCGCCACCAAAAGCTGCGATGATCAGGTTATCACCTTTTTTGAGTTGCTTTTCATAATCCCACAATAACAGGGGGATTGTTCCACCAGTGGTATTCCCATACCGCTCAATATTCATCATCACCTTGTCTTCACTGATGCCCACACGATTCGCAGTGGCATCTATGATCCGTTTGTTAGCCTGGTGCGGAACAAGCCAGGTAATTGTTTCAGAAGTCAGTTTGTTGCGTTCGGCAACCTGGGCTGCCACCTCGGCCATATTAGTCACTGCAAATTTGAAAACAGCTGAGCCCTCCTGGTAAACATAGTGCAAACGCTTGTCAACAGTTTCGTGAGTAGGTCTCATGCGACTTCCTCCGGCTTTCATGTGAAGGTATGCTTCGCCAGATCCGTCACTTCGTAAGGTTGAGTCAATTATTCCGACATCTTCAGTGGTAGGTTCTAGCAATACGCAACCAGCGCCATCACCGAAGATAATGCACGTAGTGCGATCCTGGTAGTCCAGGATGGCAGACATTTTATCGCCACCGATCACAACTACTTTTTTGTACATGCCGGACTGGATGAAACTGGCGCCCGTATTTAATCCATAAATGAAACCGGAGCAAGCAGCTGCCAAATCATAACTAAATGCGTTGGTTGCTCCCACAGCTGTGGCGACTAAATTTGCCGTAGCAGGGAAAGTAAGATCAGGAGTAATGGTGGCAAAAATGATGCAATCAATTTCCTTGGGATCGATTTTTGTTTTCTCGATCATGTCTTTCACAGCAGCAATCCCCATCACAGAAACGCCCACATTTTCCCCTTTCAGTATTCTGCGCTCCTTGATGCCGGTGCGAGAGGTTATCCACTCATCGGTGGTGTCTACCATGGTCTCCAGCTCTTTATTTGTAAGTACATAGTCTGGAACGTATCCTCCTACACCAGTAATTGCTGCCCTGATATTGCTCATAAGTTTTATGACCTCTTAAAATAAAATGCCCGATCAAGTTCTGATCGGGCAATTATGGGATAATAATTAATTCGATTGCAGCTTTATGCCACAATTGGTAAACGCTGATAAAAGATGCTTGGTAAAGTCAGTCATGGCGATTAGGCCAGTACTTCTTTCTCCATTACCACGTTTCCTTTGAAATACAATTTGCCTTCGTGCCAGAAAGCGCGGTGAGGTAAGTGGTGCTCACCTGTAGTAGGGCATATGGCAGATGCTTTTGCAACAGCCTTATAATGTGTTCTTCTCTTATCTCTGCGAGTCTTCGAGGTCTTTCGTTTCGGATTTGGCATAACCTAAAATTTATTGTTCTATTTTTTTAACTTTTTTAACACTTCCCATCTCGGGTCAATGGTCTCATCATCAGCCTTGTTTGCTGACGTATAAACCAACCCTTCTTTATCTTTATCGTCACTACTATACCTTGGATGCAGTTTTTTCATCGGTATCTGCAGTGCAATAAACTCATACATCAATTGCCCCAGATCAAGTTTATCCTGATCGGGAGTGATGATGACAATCTCATCGCTGACTTCCTGGGGTACCTCGCCATATTTGAATACAACCTTTTTGTGAATCGAGACTGGAAAATCGAATTCATCCAGGCTTCGGTCGCAAACGAGGTGCGCGCTACCCTTAACAGTAAAATCAGCTTCAATGAACGTCTCCCGCTTATCGAGGGACACCCGGGCTTCAAAATTGCCGTTGGCAACTACTTCCTGGCCATACTTTTTAAAAAAGTCTTCACTCAATTGAAAATCGAACTGGTGAACGCTTTTAGAAAGGCCGAGAACGTTGACACTGTAATCCTTTGCCATCCCGGTTTTTAAAATAAGACCGCAAATTTATCACGTTTTGCCGGATTTATGGCAAATGGAGTGGGATTTTTAAGGGAATAAGGGCAAAAAGAAAGAAAAGACTAGATATAGTCTATGAAAACCGTTGATTTTAGCTCAGCCTGGCTCTTTTTGTCAAAATTCTGAATCATATATTCAATCACGCTTTTCTTGAATCCAAGCTTGATAGCTATGCTTTTCACAAAGATCAGCTCGCTTTCAAAGATTTTGTGATCAATATAGACCAGCTGGATGCATGCGTAGAGGTAGTCAAATTTCTGGTCATTGGTGAGTGCACCCAGCGAATCGATTGGCTTAGGATTCCGAATTAGTTGATTTACAGCTTCTTCTGAAAAATTGCGTTCCTTCGCAATACGCATGATCATTTCCCGCTCCGATTGTGCAAAATGCTTATCAGCCTCTGCGAGTTGTATCAGAATATTAAGTTGCTTTTCAGTAACTATGTCCATTTCAAGGGTAATTGCGCTAAAGTTAGCAACTAATTGCGGGCCACATAGCGTATTTCAGGATAAACGGCATCTCATTCCGGTCTGGCCGGTTTATTTCCTTCTATTCTGCTTTTGATGATATCGCAGGCTGTGTAGATAGCCTGACGCATAGAACTTTCATCTGCCAGGTTCTTTCCGGCAATTGTATATGCTGTGCCATGATCTGGAGATGTGCGCACGATGGGCAATCCAGCCGTAAAGTTCACTCCGGAATTAAAGTCAATAGCTTTAAATGCCACCAATCCCTGATCGTGGTACATGGCGAGTATGCCGTCATATTTGGTGTGCTGACCTGTAGCGAAAAAACCATCTGCTGCAAAGGGCCCCATCACCAGTTTACCTTTGGATTTTAAATCGGCTATGACTGGCTTGATGACTTCTTGTTCTTCAGTGCCAAGCAATCCTTCGTCTCCTGCATGCGGATTCAAGCCGAGCACAGCAATCTTTGGTTTACCAATATTAAAATCCTTTTTGAGCGAGAGCTCGAATAACCGGATTTTGAGCTCCACGCGATCTTTGGTAATCAGAGCTGCGACATCTTTTAAAGGCACATGCTCTGTAACAAGACCAACACGCATACTAGAGCCTGTCAGCATCATCAGGCTTTCACCAGCATTGAATTCCTGCGTAAGAAATTCCGTATGGCCACGAAATGGAAAATCATCTCCGTGAATTGTATTCTTGTCAATAGGCCCAGTGACAATTGCATCAATCAGCCCTTCCTTCATTTCTTCGACAGATCTCTTTAAGCAGAGAAGAGCAGCCTTTCCAGAATTTCGCGATGGCTGTCCTGGTGTAATTTCAATCATATCCTCCCAACAATTGACTACGTTAACAGCTTTAGGATAGACCTGGCCTTTGGTTTTCACCTGGCTGTAGTTGAACTCCTCCAGGTTCATTAACTTACGGTAATAGGAGAGTACGCGGGTAGATCCGTAGACTACTGGCGTTAAAATATTGAGAAGCCTGTTGTCAGACAACGCCTTGATCACTACCTCGGGACCAATCCCGTTAAGGTCGCCAAGAGTTATACCGATACGAGGCTTGTCTGTTGAAGTTGATGTCATTTATTTGATGGTCAGATTGGTGCAAGTTATAAGATGTAATAGATATTCCGTCAATAGGGGTCAAAGTTTTAATTAACGCGGCACTATGAAAAATTCAATCGCATTTATTCTTTGTGCGACTCTCGTTTCATCGGTGATGGCGCACCCGGGAGTGAGTATCGTCATGGACAAGAAAGGGAGTGTGTACTACAGCGATCTCAAGCAGGTTTGGAAGATTGATACTCAGGGAAAGAAAACAGTAGTTGTGAGTGGTGTGCATACTCATGAACTATTCATGGATGATACCGACAATCTCTATGGCGAACACCTCTGGTACAACGGTGAGAAAGCGGATACTTGGGGACATTATGTCTGGAAGCTCTCGCCCGCAGGAAAACTGGATCGGATAAAACCTTCCACGACTGGAATTCCGAACGACTACAGCTTTGTGCGTGATAAGAATGGCAATATGTATTGGGCCGATCGCACGGATAAATGTCAAAAAGTGATTCGAAAAAATAAAGATGGATCACTTACAAAAATGGGAGACGCGTGCATGGAAAACATACGCTGGATGACTTGCACACCGGAAGGTGTCGTTTATATAGTTGACCTTCACGATATAAAAAAAATGGATCTACACGGACATATCATCACTTTGACTGAGGACGTTCCGGGTAAGAAGATACTCAGTCTTTTCGTAGACCCTACTCATTTCCTAAGCGGAATAAGCGTGGATAGCCATGAGAATGTTTATGTGGCGGACTACAGTGCAAAACAAGTAAAAAAGATCACACCTTCGAAGCAAGTCTCAGTGCTGGCGGAGACAAATACACCATGGTCACCCAGCGGAAGTTTACTCGCGCCCAATGGGGATTTTTGGATTCTTGAAAACTCGATAACGAACCATGTTCGTGTGGAATGCATAACGAAAGATGGCAAACGTATCATTTATTAGCGCATCTTTGCCGCTAAATCGATAACTCCTTTGATTCGGCCTAAAAAATTTCTCGGTCAGCATTTTCTTAAAGATCAAAACATCGCTTCTAAAATTGTAGAAGCCTTGTCTTTGCCTTCTCAAAAGAATTTTGTGCTGGAGATCGGACCAGGCACGGGAGTACTCACTCAATTTCTTATCAAAAAAGAAAATATCGATCTGCACCTGGTGGAAATTGACCGTGAGTCAGTGCCTTATCTTAAAGAACACTATCCCGCTTTGAGGGAAAAAATCACACAGGGCGACTTTCTTGAAATGGATTTGAGCCAACTCACGACATCGGATATTCATGTGATCGGCAATTTTCCATATAACATCTCCTCTCAAATTTTTTTTAGAGTCCTGATGTACAGGAGCCAGGTGAAGCAAGTGGTCGGGATGCTGCAAAAGGAAGTTGCCGACCGCATTGCCGAGAAAGAAGGAAGTAAAACGTACGGGATATTGAGCGTGCTGCTACAGGCATTTTATGATGTGGAGTATCTTTTTAAAGTACCGCCTGGAGTTTTTCAACCTCCGCCCAAGGTGATGTCGGCCGTGATACGAATGACCCGGAATAAACGGGAACATCTTCCGTGCGATGAAGCATTTTTTCAGAAAGTCGTGAAGCAGGGGTTTCAAAATCGGAGGAAAACATTGCGCAACGCACTCAAACCGCTAAATTTGCCGGCCCAGATATTGTCTCTGCCTCAGATGGATTTGCGAGCCGAGCAGCTGAGCGTAGAAGAGTTTATTTCCCTTACATTACAAATTGAGCAAGCCGGTGGAGCAGTTCGCAGAGTTTGAATTGACGAAGGAGTTTCGCGACCGCTTTCAACGGGCGCTGGACGAGCGCGATGGTGCATTTATTAAGTCCAGCCTGGAAGAAGTTAATCCCGCAGATATCACGGCTCTGTTGTATGAGTTCAGCAGCGAAGAGTCAAAATTCGTCCTTGATTTACTCTCGCTTCAGATCCGTGCCCGGATTATCAACGACCTCGACCCCGATACTCGAAAGTTATTCCTGGCAGTTTATTCAGTTGATGAACTTACTCAAATTGTCAACCAGCTGGACTCTGATGATGCAGCCGATATTCTCAATGAACTACCTATTAAAACCAGTGAAGAGATTATTGCATCGCTTGATTCGGACCTGAAGTCGCAAGTAATCGACCTGCTGCGCTACGATGCCAATGTGGCTGGTGGTTTGATGGCCAAGGAATTGATTTGTGTCCGTGATACGTGGACTGTGGTGGAATGTATTGATGAAATCCGGAAGCAAGCAGAGAACGTGACGAAGTTTTACAGCGTTTGGGTAATCGATGAACACAATAAGTTACTCGGTCGGGTGGAGCTGCAGAAACTCATCCTTACAGACTCCAAGACTTTGGTAAAGGATATTTATGACGATGAGGTTGTTTCGGTGGAGACCTACATGGAAGACACTGAGGTGGCGGACATCATGAAGAAGTATGACCTTGAATCTGTTCCCGTAGTCAATGTGCAGGGACAGCTCGTGGGAAGAATTACAATTGATGATGTTCTTGATGTGATTACCGAACAGGCCGAAGAAGAACGTCAGTTAATGAGTGGTATCACAGAAGACGTTGAAGAAGACGACAGCTTGTGGCGCAATGTCCGCGCACGTTTGCCCTGGCTCCTGATCGGTATTTTCGGAGGCATGCTCAGTGCAAGGTTTATGGGATTTTTTGAACAAGAACTTGCAAAAGTTACAGCGATTGCCTTTTTCGTGCCACTTATTCAGGCTACCGGAGGGAATGTCGGTATCCAATCTTCCGGATTGGTTGTGCAAAGTTTGGCGAGTCCTGATTATATGGACGAAGGTCTTTGGAAACGATTGATGAAAGTTTTTATGGTGGCACTGATGAATGGTATCTTGTTGTCGCTGATCGTGCTCGTATCTACTTACGTTTTCTTCAATAACGATCGGCTCTCTATCATCGTTTCATTTGCACTCTTTTGTGTGGTGATGTTCTCTTCTTTTGTGGGCACCATCACACCAATATTGATCAACCGGCTTGGGTTCAATCCTGCTCTGGCATCCGGACCATTTATTACTACTACAAGCGACTTGTTGGGCCTCACGATTTATTTTCTTACGGTCCAGGTTCTGATTTGATCATCAAATAAAACGGATGTAAGTTCTTGTTGTGATCAGTGATAATTTGATTAAGAGATGATAATTTCTTTTGTTTTGTTTGTGGAGAGGAAAATGTATAAATTCCGTTAGCAATATCCCGTAATGGCTCAGAAAGATTTTAAACAAAAACTAAGAGACAAGTTTGATGAGATTGTCGAGAAGCCATTACTGACCAGCTCACTGGTCTTAGTAGGTGTGGCTGTTCTGGTCTTGAGCCTTAGCCTTAGTTATTACATCAATGATTTCCATAGTTTCTGGGGCCAGATACTGGCTGAAGCTCATGGCATGATCTTCGACATTGCCGTGATCGGTATTCTGTTGTTTTGGCTAAACCAAAATGGAGAAACGCGCCAACGCATTCGAACTTATAAAGATGAAATAGATGACTTCCGTTTGTGGGAATCCGAAGAGGCTGCATTTCGGACAGTGGGTAACATCAAACGTTTGAACCGTCATAAGATCAATGAAATTAATTTGGTGAATTGCCACTTATCGAGGACGAATCTAAGTCACGTGAATCTCAAAGCATCAAATCTGAACTCTGCCAACGTTTCTAATTCTTCATTGATTGAAACTAACCTTGAGAATACCCGTCTGAATCAAACCAATCTTGAGAACTCCAATCTGAACCAGGCAAACCTCAAGGGCGCGTATGCCAGTGGTGCAAACTTCAAAGACGCATTCCTTATTAAAGCAAATTTTGAAGGTGCATTCCTGATCAAGACATGCTTTAAAAATTCCTACCTGATGGAGTCAAATCTTCAAAACAGTTACCTGATGGGTGCTGACTTTGAAAATGCGAGTTTATACAAAGCTGATCTTCGTGGAGCCAAAGGATTAACGATTGAACAATTAACGAAGGCAAAGACGTTGTACCTCGCTAAGTTCGATGATGAATTGTTTGAACAAGTGAAATCGCATATCCCGGAATTAGTGGGTAGCTAAATTTTTTGTTGTGCCTTAAAAAGAAGTATCTTTGCATTGAAAGGACAACGGCTTCTGCATCGAAGCCGTTGTTTTTGTTTTTTAAATGATGTGCCAAATTGGTTTTAAACTGTGAGTTATGAGTAAAAAGATTTCATACTATACAAAAGAAGGACTGGATAGACTGACTTCGGAATTAAATACCCTCAAAACTAAGGGACGTTCAGATATTGCAAAGCAGATTGCAGAAGCACGCGATAAAGGAGACCTGAGTGAAAATGCCGAATACGATGCAGCGAAAGATGCTCAAGGTCACCTGGAAGCAAAAATTGCCAAGCTCGAAGATCTTGTTGGCAATGCACGCCTGATTGATGAAACAAAAATCGATACATCCTCTGTTTCCATTCTTTCAAAAGTTACAATCAAGAATAAGAAGAACGGAGCGTCTGTTACGTATACATTGGTAAGTGAGGAGGAAGCGGATTTGAAAGCCGGAAAAATTTCAACTCAGTCTCCAATTGGTAAAGGGCTACTTGGCAAAAAGAAAGGTGATGTTGCCAAAGTGAAAACTCCTGCGGGAGATATGGAGTTTGAGATTCTCAATATTGGTGCGTAACAATGCCTTCCATTTTTACCCGAATTATCAATCGCGAAATTCCGGGCTATATCGTAGCGGAAGATGATCGTTTCATTGCTTTTTTGGATATCAATCCGCTGACTGCTGGTCATACACTCATCGTTCCCAAAAAGGAAGTGGACTATTTTTTTGATGTGGAAGACGAGTCATTGGCCCATCTAATGGTCTTTGCGAAAAGAGTTTCATTTGCTATCAAGAAGTCAGTGAACTGCAAAAGGGTAGGAGTGGCCGTGATTGGCTTCGAGGTTCCTCACGCACACCTTCACTTGGTTCCCATGAATCACATGGGCGATATCAATTTTGCGAACCCCAAGCTCAAACTTTCAAAAGAGGAGTTTGAACAAGTCGCAGGTGACATCAAAAAGAATCTTAAATAAAATCAATATCCATGTTCAATGGATAACGCATCAGGAAGTCGAGCGCGTCTTCTACCGTGTGACCTTCAAATAAAACCTTGTACAACCGGTCGGTGATTAGTGCCCTTACTTTGTAGTGATCAGCACATTTTTTCGCGATACGAACAGTATTGATACCTTCTGCTACTTCTTTCATTTCGTCCACGATCTGTTGCAATTTTTCCCCTTTAGCCAAACGGTAGCCAACAGTAAAATTTCTGCTTTTGGGACTATTGCACGTTGTCACGAGGTCACCGATGCCGGCTACACCAAGGAATGCTTTAGTGTCACCGCCAAGAGCTCGCCCCAGGTATACCATTTCAACGGCCCCACGACTGATCAGTAATCCTTTCGCATTGTCACCGAAGCCTAAGCCGCTGAGGGCACCGGAAGCAATAGCTATAATATTTTTAAGCACACCCGCGATTTCAACTCCAACGATGTCACTATTTTCATAGACCTGGAACCGGTCGCTTTTTAACAGTTTTTTTCCAGTCTGAATCACTTCATTGAAATGACTAGCCACTACAGTTGCGGCAGGCTGACGTTGAGCAAGCTCCTGACTAAGATTAGGCCCTGCCAGGCAACCGATGCGAACAGCAACACTCTCTTCACGGATCACCTCGCTCATTGTCTTCACAACACTACGATCAAATCGTTTGGCAGTCTCAATCGTTTCGCCTTTCGGTAAAGTGATATCAAATCCTTTGGTGCCGTGGATAAGCATGTGATAAGGATGCAAGTAGGGCGCCAGCTGTTTCATCATCGCTCGGAAACCCGAGGAAGGAACCATGGGGAAGATCACCTCACATTCGTGACCAAGGATTGCTAAGTCATTGACTGCTTCGACCTGGTCGTGGACGGGGTAGCCCCGATGTTCTTTTTTTGAATTGATGCGCTTCACCATCTCCGGGTCTCTCGCATAGAGAAGGACTTTGCGGTTTTGGGCCAGCATATTGGCGATGACGGTACCAAAATTCCCCGCCCCGATTACTCCGACTGGTTTTTCAGATGAATTGTTCGAGATCATAGCCGACCAGGCGGTTGTGATAATAGTAGAGAAGTGACAAATCCTTTGTAATGATATTCCCTTTTTTATTCCTGAGCAGAGGCCTGTTCAAATGGAAGACGCCTGAATTGTCAACACCACGTTTGATCACGATGTCTACCTTTCCTTTGAGGTGTGAAGCAATGTTGATCTTGCCTTCTTCCTTCAGCGTATAAATCTGTTTGCGAACTCGCTTGAACACCGTCTTGAATTCTTCGTAGTCGATCTCTAAATCTTCTTCGGGTAATCGCAAAAGATTGAACAGATCCAACTGACTGAATTTCTTTTGCCACATTTCGAAGGCTACAAACGAAACCAGGTGACTGGAGAATACACGATTGATCTTGTGGTATTCGGATACGATACGCTGGCTGAGCATGCGGGTGTACTCATCCTCGCGTTGCCGGTCGACCGTGAGTTGTCCGCTACTGATGAAATAATCTTTCGTGTCTATAATTCGTCCCTGTGCATCAAGGCTATTGCCGTTCTCATCCACATAGTTGCCCATGACATCCAGGCCGGGGCCGATGGAGACGGAAATATTAGACCGATTGCCGAAAAACTTGATGAGGAATTTGATCAGCTGAAAACTTCCGTACTTATCCTGCTCGGGGAAATACCGATCCTGCCCTTTTTTAGAAAGATAATCCTCGATCAAATCAGGAGCCTCAAGCACAAAATGGTAATTCAGCGTAACGGGCACTACAAAAATTTTCCGTGCCTCACCTTCAGTCGTATTGTTATACAGATTGCGTTGTGCTTCGATTGCCGTGCTTAGCAAACCCAGTTTCAATTGTTTTTCAATCATTCCCGAACGGGAGCGGGTACCACCGGGAAAAAACAAACTGTGTGCTCCATTCTGGATGGCCAAGTTGGAATACATCTTCAGCGTCTCCAGGTAAGGAAGATTTTTTTTGCGTCTATCGATTTTGTAGGCACCAAGACTATTCATGAAGTACGCGATGATCTTAATATTAAAAAGATTGAGGCCTGCACCATAAATGAATGCGGGTAAACCCATCGCGTGAACTATCCAGCCGATCAGAATAGAGTCGAGGTTACTGAAGTGCGTTGGTACCATGACTACAGTACCTTGACGCGCCAGTTTGCGAAGCATCTTTACTTTTCCAACAATATGTATTTTGTCACGAAGTGTGTATTGATTTCTGAAAAAGGCACCAAATTTTTTTACCCGAGCACCGTTGAGCAGACGAGAAAACCAGAATTTAACTACTTCGCGGGCAAATCTATAGCTTGTTGGTTTGAAGTTGCCCGCGATTTCAGATGCGTAGCGGTAAACAATTCTTTCGAGTAGTTCGTCTACCCTCGGTTTTACTTCCTCCGGATTCTTGGCACTTAGTTCAGCCAATTCATTTTTTACGGCAGACCAAAAACTGGAGTCGTCTTTTGGGTCTACGCGCCAACGGTTTCTTTTGATGCGGTTTTGTTCACGATAAGCCGTTGCCTGAAGGTCTTCAATCAATTGTTTGTATGAAGGTCGCATCTCGTGAATGCGATCAATTGATTTCTGGGTTACCTCCTGTATGAAATCCTTCCTGTTTTTACTCAACTGGTAGACAGGCCAGTCTGGGATGCTTTCCAGGATCGGCTTGTACTTCTTGTTTTTATTCTTCTTTTCTTCAATGATTTCCATCAACTGTAATTAGACAAGAGGTCAAAGTTAACCCATGAGGATACAAACACAAAACTTCATAGACAGGGTTCAGGAATTGGTCAGGGATTGCTGCATGTTTTCAGCCATACGGTCGAAGCACTCTAATGCATTTCTAATGAAACGTTCATCCACCATCTTTTTTGCTTCTTCCTCGGAAGAGACATCGTATTCGTGAATCTTATAGGTTTGCTCCAGCAAGCCGGCTTCCAATTTGATCAGGTACCGGTTGTTCCAATGGAATAGGGTGATTTTTAATACAGGATGTGGTATTTCTCCAACAACACGCATAGGCTAAGTTAGTGCAAACTTAACTTAAAAAGACTTTATCACCCGATTGTTAACAACCGGCCAAATAATAATTGCGATTTTGCGTTGACAGAACAATGATTGTGTGGCATAAAACATAGTTACTGGAAAGCCACTTCTTTCATTAATGTTGTATTTTTGAATGAGGATTAATCTCTATATGATGTTGAAATTGGTGAGGTACTATTTGGTTGGGATTCTAATGCTGGTTTCCTTTCTGAGATCTGAAGCCACCCACTTGCGGGCCGGAGACATAACCGTTGAACGGATTGGAGATTGCGGTGGCTACAAGTACAGGATTATCCTTCACATCTACACGCGTTGGGACAGACCCGTAAAATTCAGTATGAGCAAGGGCGGTACGGTAAATTTCGGGGACGGCAGTAAAGCATTTCACCCCGACCAGGTCGACAATCCTCCCATCATTGCCTATACTAAAGACGGAAACGTTGGAGAAGTTACATATCCGATCGAACACGTCTACCCCGGACCAGGGGTTTACATTATATCTTATTATGAGCCTAACAGAAACGAGGGCATCAACAACATCAATGCATCCGTTGAAACTCCATTTTATGTGCAAACACAAATTGTTATCGACCCTTTTCTGGGTTGTGATAATTCCCCTCAACTGCTGGTTCCCCCAATTGATCATGGCTGTACAGGAGTAAAATGGACACATAATGCTGGTGCATACGACCCCGATGGTGATAGCTTGTCCTACGATTTGTACGTACCCAAGCAAGGTGCAGTTTATGACGCCAATGGAATCTATATCGCAGGCATTGATGTCAATGGTTACGCTGATCCTAATTCAAAAAAATTCTACAGCACCGACTATTCGAAAGCAAACGAAGACGGCAATGGTCCACCGATTTTTAAGATAGATCCGGTGACCGGTACTGTGACGTGGGATGCTCCCGGTGTAGCAGGCGAATTCAACATCGCATTCATCATTCGAGAGTGGCGAAAGATAGGTGGCACCTGGGTTCCACTTGGCTATGTGGAACGGGATATGCAGATTATTATTGAAAGCTGTAAAAATGACCGACCTCAATTGCAGACACCGGCAGATCTTTGCGTAGTAGCAGGAACGAAGATCACGGAGTTTATTACAGCCACTGATGCAGATGGCGGCCCGAAAGGAGGGGCCAGAGGACTGGGTGACAGCGTAAAAATTGAAGCATTCTCACAGGTATTTACTATCAATCCTTCTCCAGCCACTTACAAACCTGTGGCTACCTGGCAATACTTGTCAAGCCCTACTGCAAAAGCACAAATTGAATTTGACTGGCTGACTAACTGCCTGCATGTTAAAGAGCAGCCATATACGGTGACCTTTAAAGCTACTGACAACGGTGCTCCACCATTAGCATCTTTTAAGACATGGAATATCCGCGTTGTTGCCCCTCCACCGATGTGGGTTTCTGCCGTCCTGAATCCGGGCCAGCGCGCAGCTCAGTTGACGTGGCAAAATTATACGTGTTCAAATGCGTCTATCATCCAGGTCTGGCGCAGGGTAGACAGCGCACCTTACACACCACCACCTTGTGTTACAGGTATACCTGATTCTCTTGGCTATAGCTTGATAGCATCATTACCCATTGGAACCACGGCATACACTGACAAAAGTCTCGCAGTAGGGGCAAAGTATTGCTATCGGCTATTGGCGATTTTCCCGGCACCAGTCGGAGGAGAAAGTGTAGTCTCCTCAGAGATTTGCATCCCACCGATTATCGCAAGCGGCCCGGTGATAACCAATGTAACAATAGATGTAACTGATCCTCTGGTAGGGCAGGTAACGGTAAAATGGAGACCGCCATTTGAAGTAAGCAAAACACAGTTCCCTCTCCCTTATTCGTATGAAGTATACCGGGCAGAAGGTTTTAGTGGAAATATTAAACTGACAAAAGTCAACAGCGGAGCAAAAATACCAGACACTGTTTTTGTCGATAATGGATTGAATACATCGTTTACAATCTATAACTACAGAGTCAAAGCTTATGACAATGGTGGAAATCTTATAGATACTTCTGCCGTAGCGTCAACTGTCCGGCTGGATTTGAAACCATCGTATAAACAAGTTCAACTCAATTGGGCTGCAGTAGTGCCTTGGTCGAATAATTCTTTCAAATACCCGTGGCACCGAATCTACCGGTCAACAAATTCAAACAGTAAAGTGCTCACGGATCTTGTGCTCATCGACAGCGTCAATGTGAATCAAAGGCAGCTCATTTACCTGGATTCAGGTCAGTATAACAGCAAGCCGCTTGACACAGCTCAGAATTACTGCTATGCAGTGATGACGAGGGGTTCGTATGGAAATCCCAAGATTAAAGCACCTTTAAATAATTTCTCTGAGATTACATGCGCAGTACCTAACGGGAAGGGCAGTCCTCCGTGCACACCAGAACTTGCAATTACCGGCATTGATTGCAGTCAATTCAACCAATGTCCGACACCAGGTGCAACCACGACCTACACGAATACTATTCGTTGGAAAAAGCCGCCATCGGATGAGTGTAAGAAAAACGTACGCGGATACAACATTTATGCATCTCCACAGATGGGAGGGCAATTCATCAAGATTGCAGAAATGGTGACGGATACGTTCTATGTCCACTCCAACTTGCCATCCTTCGCTCAATGTTACCAGGTTACGGCTGTTGATCGTACTGGTCTTGAAAGTGATCCGAGTAATCAATTCTGTTTCGATAATTGCCCCTATTACGAACTTCCCAATGTTTTCACTCCAAATGGAGATGGATGCAATGATAAATTCAGTGCGTTCAGCGTTCGCCAATATACTGTTGATGAAAGTGGCTATCATTTTCCTTGTGCAGGCGACTTCAAACGGGACAGTACTCACTTTGTGAATGACATTAGTCCGAAATGCGCCAGATTTGTTACTGCTGTAACCTTCACTGTCTACAACCGGTGGGGAAGGGAAATCTATAACTATCAATCGGGCGGTGAGAAGACCATTTACATTGATTGGAATGGAAAAGACAATGATGGCCGCGACCTGGATGCCGGAACTTATTACTATGCTGCTGTTGTTGGATTCGATGTAGTTGATCCGAAAAAACGAAATCGCACAATCAAAGGATGGGTTCAGATAGTCCGGTAGACCAAATTGTACTTTTTGATGGCGTTTGCAATCTCTGTAGTTCATCTGTACAGTTTATTTTAAGACATAACAAAAAGCAAAATCTCCGTTTTGCATCGTTGCAGTCTGATTACGGTCAACAGCAATTGAAGAATTTCCAGATGCCTTCAGAACTGAAGACGATTCTGTTTGTCAAAGGCGACAAAGTCTTTGTGAGGAGTAGTGCTATTCTTGAAATCTGCCGCGAGCTTGATGGGCTGTATCCCGTGCTCTACGTTTACAAAGTTATTCCGCCTTTCATTCGTGACGGCATTTATGATTTTATTGCCAGGCATCGTTATCAGTGGTTTGGTAAGAAAAATGAATGCTGGTTGCCGACCCCCGAGTTCACCAGGCGATTTATCGCTTAGGTTGAATTTGTTCAATAAATATCAACAATCTCTTATTTTTGGGGCTATTGAATTAATCCAAACGATATGAAGGCTTTTATTTTTCCGGGACAAGGCGCACAATTTACAGGAATGGGCAAAGACCTTTTCGACAGTAATGAAAAGGCAAAATCGTTATTCGAGTCAGCCAATAAGATCCTGGGATTCCAGATTACAGATGTGATGTTTTCCGGCTCAGCAGATGAGCTCAAGCAGACCAAAGTAACACAGCCTGCAGTGTTCATTCACTCCGTATTGGTAGCATTAAATAATGATCAACAGAAACCTTCAATGGTAGCCGGGCACTCACTGGGAGAGTTTTCAGCGCTGGTTGTTAATGGCACATTGACATTCGAAGATGGATTAAAACTGGTATCGAAGCGTGCCACCGCAATGCAGAAAGCGTGTGAGCAAAACCCCTCCACAATGGCAGCGATACTTGGTCTGGATGACAAGGTAGTGGAGGAAATATGTGCGTCAATAAAAGACGAAGTGGTGGTTGCTGCAAACTATAATTGCCCCGGGCAGCTTGTAATTTCAGGTTCGATGAAAGGAATTGAGATTGCCTGTGAAAAAATGAAAACCGCAGGAGCGAAGCGGGCACTTCCACTGCAGGTAGGAGGAGCATTTCATTCTCCGCTGATGGAGCCTGCCCGTGAAGAGCTAGCTTCGGCAATTGAGTCGACACTTTTCAGCAAGCCATTTTGCCCGGTATATCAGAACGTGAATGCGTTGCCGTTTACGGACGTATCCGCCATCAAAAAAAACCTCATTGATCAGCTTACGGCACCGGTTCGTTGGACACAGTCCGTGCAAAATATAGTGAAAGACGGAGGAGCTACATTTATGGAATGTGGCCCCGGAAAAGTGCTGCAAGGGCTCGTCAAAAAAATAGCACCTGCGGTAGAAGCAATCAGCCTTTAAAAACTGTTACTCCAAGCTTGTCAGTACATTCTTTCAGAAGTACTTCGTTGGTTTTCTGAAGGATGGGATGCGCAAAATCCGGAGCTATTTCACTCAAGGGAACAAGGACAAATTTACGTTCAGTGAGACGCGGGTGGGGAATGACCAAAGTTGATGTTGTGACAACCTGAGTGCCGAAATAAATGATGTCAATGTCAATTATTCTTGCACCCCATTTTTCAAGGCGCAGTCTTCCCATTTTCTGTTCGATATTCAAGCACACAGAAAGCAACTCTTCCGGGTGAAGCCCCGACTCCAGTTGGAGAGCTTGATTTAGAAAACCAGGCTGGTCTTCTTTTCCCCACGGGGCAGTCTCGTAAACAGAAGATAGCTTGATAATTTCACCGGCATCTTTACGGAGATGCTGAGTGCAAAGATTTAAATTTTGAGCACGATCACCCTGGTTGGTGCCCAGCAAAAGAAAGATATCCCCGTAGATCATAAAGTTCCCGAAAGGTAACGATCACCCTTTATTTAGCGTTTAGGTTTCCTTACTTTTGAACCTTAATTAATTTGAAAATGAACTTCTTGAAAGCATTTCTTGCTTCTTGCCTGGGATCGTTGGTTGCCCTGGTGGTGGCCACCATTTTACTTTTTGGATTTTTCTCCGCTGCCGTGTCAAGCTTCTCCAGTGATAACACTGTTGTGTCTGTCGAGGATAACTCTGTACTTCACCTCAAACTTGATAATCCAATGACGGAATTGGAAGTTGAGAATCCTTTCGAAGGGCTGCCCATTCCGGGAGCAGAAGAGTCGTCCATCGGTTTGCTGTCGCTGAAAACATCGATTGCGAATGCAAAAACAGATCCGGCCATTAAAGGGATTTATCTTGAAGTAAGCTTCTTCCAGGGTGGTTATGCTGTGGCGAAAGAGATTCGCGAGTCGATTCTTGATTTTAAAAAATCCGGAAAATGGGTTGTAGCCTACAGCGAAATGTATTCGGAATTGTCATATTATCTGGCCTCAGCTGCTGATAAAGTCTATTTGAATCCGGAAGGTGATTTGGAATTTAACGGTTTGGCGATCGAGACAACATTCTTCAAGAAATTATTTGATAAGCTTGATATTAAACCTGAAATCTTCCGCGTAGGCGATTTCAAAAGCGCTGTCGAGCCATTCTTTCTCGATAAAATGAGTGACGCAAATCGCTTGCAATTAAAAGAATTGATCGATGATATTAACCTCTCCACGAAAAATGAAATCGCAGAGAGCCGGAAAATCGAGAATGCTGAAATTAAGAGGATTGCTGACCGTATGCTTGTCACCAATCCGCAAGAAGCCATGCAACATAAACTGGTTGATTCACTCTATTATTTCGATCAGGTACAAGGAGAGCTTCGTGGAAGACTTGGGTTGAAGAAGAACCAGAAAATCACCTATGTCAAATACAACAAGTACAAGAAGAGCTTCACTTCGTCAGGCACATCTAAGAATGAAATAGCGGTTATTGTGGCTGAAGGAGATATCATTTCCGGCAGAGCACAAGAAGGAATGATCGGTTCAGAAACCTTTGCCGAAGAGTTGCGAAAAGCCCGCACCAACGATAAAGTGAAGGCTATCGTGTTGCGCATCAATTCACCAGGTGGCAGCGCCCTTGCTTCAGATGTGATGTGGCGTGAGGTACAGTTAGCATCCAAAGCAAAACCAATTATTGCATCGATGTCGCACCTGGCGGCTTCAGGTGGCTACTACATGGCGATGGGCTGCGACACCATCGTGGCTCAAGCAAGCACAATTACAGGTTCTATTGGCGTGTTTAGTGTGCTCTTCGACATGAGCGGATTCCTCGACAAGAAAGTGGGTATCACGTTTGATGAAGTAAAAACAGGTGATGTAGGTGAACTGATCACGTTCACACGTCCTTTGACGGATGTAGAAAAATCAGTCTGGCAAAAAAGAACCAATAAGATTTATGAAGGCTTTACGACAAAGGCAGCAGAAGGCAGGCACATGGCGGTGGAGAAATTGCGTAGCGTAGCCTCCGGTCGCGTGTGGAGCGGTACTCAAGCCAAAGAAAAGGGGCTGGTGGATGTGGTTGGAGGCTTCGACGATGCAGTAGCTATTGCAGCAAAGAAAGCTGGCATCGAAAAGGATTATAAATTGAAGTTTTATCCAAAGCAAAAGAACTGGCTTACAAACTGGTTACAGGGAGTAGAAGAGAATTCAAAGATGAATGCGTTGAAAAACGAACTGGGCGAAGGTTATGCGACATACGAGCAATTGAAGAGGGTACAACAGCTGCAAGGCACCCAGGCGCGTATGCCATTCGATTTTCAATGGAAGTAGAAGGCATTTTTAACAGACTTATTTTTTTTATGATCAGAACAGATTGGACTCGCGAAGAGATCACCGCTATTTATAACGCTCCGGTTTTAGACCTAATTTATCGTGCGGCTACCGTGCATCGTCAGCACCATGATGCGCAGGAAGTTCAGGTGTGTACACTGCTGTCGGTGAAAACGGGCGGATGCCCGGAAGATTGCGCCTATTGCCCGCAGGCAGCACGCTACCATACGGATGTGAAGGTTCACAAGTTGATGGAGGTGAGTGAGGTTATGCAAAAGGCCATCGAAGCTAAAGAGGCAGGAAGCACTCGTTTTTGTATGGGAGCCGCTTGGCGAGAGGTACGCGATAACAAGGATTTTGACAAAGTCATCTCAATGGTGAAAGGCGTAAGCCAGCTGGACATGGAAGTGTGCTGTACGCTGGGTATGCTCTCACCGGAGCAAGCCGAAAAACTCAAAGCAGCAGGTCTCTATGCTTACAATCACAACCTCGATACCAGCGAGGAATTCTATGGAGATATCATCACCACACGTACATACAAAGACCGCCTTGAAACGCTGGACAATGTGAGGAAAGCGAAGATATCTGTTTGCTCTGGTGGAATTATCGGAATGGGCGAGGGAGACCAGGACCGCATTGGAATGCTATTGACACTATCTACTCTCCCACAACATCCGGAGTCTGTTCCGGTTAATGCATTGGTGCCCGTCGAAGGGACACCTTTGGAAGACCAGGAAAAAGTATCGGTGTGGGAGATGATCCGCATGATTGCAACAGCAAGGATCATTATGCCGAAAGCAATGGTGCGCCTGTCTGCCGGCCGTGTACGAATGACACTCGAAGAACAAGCGCTTTGCTTTATGGCTGGAGCCAATAGTATTTTCGCAGGAGACAAACTTTTGACAACACCAAATCCGGGTGCAGTTCAGGATCAGGCCATGTTTCAAACACTCAATTTGAAGCCAAGAAAGGCTTACAAGGGCATGGAGAAAGCCATGTCAGTTTTGTAAGAAAAACAGCTGAAAGTCTTAATTACGGCATGTAATATTCTTCACGAATAGTGAATAGACATTGCCTTTTGTGACATATTTGTGCACTAAAAGTACACGACTTTTTTCACGTAGACTTGCGGTAATTTGAGCGTATCGCCTCTGAATAGGACTAAGTAACCCGTGAGATTCAGCAAAAAAATTACTTCACGAGAACTTTTCTAATTCCTCACTTTATCTAAGAGCCTGAAATCCTGAGTAAATGCCGTTTTGAGTTTAGCAAATGCTTAAAGGCAGTACCCGCAGCAGGCCTGCCTTTTTGCTTTTTGTTCAAAATTGCGCTCTCGTAAAAAGCGGATTAGAACTGATCGCTGTCTTGCATTGCAAAACCCGAGTGCGCTTTCTGCTCCTGCTTCGCAGTCTCTTTGTTGGATTTTGAAGTTTTGATCAAAGTGAATGAAAGCAACGAGATTGCTATAATAGCGATGATGAATGTTTTGGTCTTCATAACTATATGGTTTAAAATTTTACTTATTCTTTGATTGGGCTTCCTTCGCCACCGCCATTGGTGTCCTTAGGTTTTACTACTTCTTCAGTGCATGAAGACAGAGAGAAGCAGACGACCAGTGTGAGGGCTAGGATGTAGAATAACTTTTTCATTTTGTTTTTTGGTTGGTTAGGTTTAATATTTTACTTTGTGCCTGGTTGGCAAGACAAAAGTCTGACGATTTTTTTTTGTAGTTTCGACACTTATTTTTTGAACCTTGCCTCCGTACCTCTTTTTTAAATTCTCCATTCTTTGCCTTATTCTTGTAGCTATCCCATCCCTTGCTCAAGACGCTGGCAAGCTTGACTCTTTGAACCAAGCTTTGAGAGGATCAAAGCACGCTGATCGATTCGAGATTTTGAATGAATTATTTAAAGCGACTAATAGGTATAATTTCAACGCGGCTCTTGAATACGCCAATCAATACAATGATTTAGCGTTATCTCTTGGCGATAGTTTAAGAATGGTCCAAGGTGGACGGATGCGAGCATATTCGCTTATGGATTTAGGTAGGAATGAAGAAGCTCTTGCCACACTGAAAAGTACTCTGAATCTTGTATACCGAAATCAAAAAGAATACCCAGAACTAAAAAAGCAAATTAAATTTATTCTCAACAATGCGGGGATTGCCTCCGTCTCACTAGGAAATTACGATAAGGCTCTTGAATATCATTATCAATCTTTACAAATCCGTGAAGAAGAAGGTGACAAGAAATCAATACGAAATGCACTCAACAATATCGGTCTTGTTTTTTATAACCTCAGAGATTATGAGAAATCAATTCAATATTGCTTAAAAGCTGTTGCTATTAGTGAGGAGCTCCATGATTTTGGTGGTATGGAAAGAGTCTACATTAATCTAGGTTTAGCAAGCAATCAATTAGGGAGATTTAATAAGGCCATTGGCTTTTTTAATGAAGGTTTTAATATTTGTAAAAACGAATGCGATGATAATATTGTTAAGGAAGGATTAGAGGGACTAGGATATGCTTATCAGGCGGATCATCAATATCAAAAGGCCAAGGAAAATTTTCTAAAATCACTTGAAATATCCAAAAGGCAAAATGATGTTAGATATTCCGAGGAGAATTTGGTGGCCTTGGGTAAGATTGAAATTGATTTAAAAAATGAAGAGCAAGGATTAGCATATTTAAAAGAGGCCGAAGCATTGGTAGAAGCAGCCAACCTTGCGCTTGGAAAATTATCCGTTTACAAGGAACTAGCAGATTTTTACGGAAAAAAGAACGACTATCAAAAGTCACTCAGTTATCAAAACAAATACTCTCAATTTAAAGACAGTATTTATAACGATCAGCTTATAAGTAATCTTACGCGTGTTCAAACCAACTTCGACCAACGGGAGAACCTCAAAACCATTGCTCAGAAAGACCAGTTCCTAGCTTTACAAAACGAAATCATTGTCCGCCAACAGCGGCAGTACTTTTTTATTTTCGCGATCACATGTCTCGTAGTCACACTTGCAATGATGATGTTCTATTTCAGCAAGAAGCAGCAGCGGGCGAACAAAGAAATTTCAAGAGCCAAAAACAAAATCGAAGAGCAGAACGAAAGACTGGAAAACCATAACAAGGAATTGGAAACCAAAGTGACTCAGCGCACCGGTGACTTGTTATTGGCTAACAACGCACTTCAAAAAGTGAACAGTGAACTGGATTACTTTATCTACAAAAGTTCACATGACATCCGCGGGCCTCTTGTCACACTAAAAGGAATGTGTAATGTGGCGCTGATGGATTTGAAAGACCCACTGGCGATTGAGTATTTCCGGAAATTTGATGTTACTACTGATAAGCTCAACGTCATTCTTACTCGCCTGCAGACAGTGAACTATGTGACACATTCGCAAGTAAAGCCGGCCCCGATCAATTTCAATACGATGATCGAAGACATCATTTTATTTGAAAAGAAAAAAGGTGTGACATCGAAGTTCTCTTTTCAGTACGATGTACCACCGGGCAGTACAATTGTCTCTGACGAATTCCTGGTAAGGACAGTCCTAGAAAATCTCATTGATAACTCCGTCAAATTCCGTTCATCGTCAGAACGGGTTGACCCTTATGTCAAAATCAAGCTTACCCGCGAGCGCAGTGCAGTGAAAGTGACTGTGGAAGACAACGGAATAGGTATTCATAGAGGTGAAGTAGATGATATCTTCAAAATGTTCGTAAGGGCATCAGAACAATCTGAAATTGGAGGAGTTGGACTCTACCTTGTCAAAACAGCTGTAGACAAAGCAGGAGGTGAGGTTAGTTTGTTGCAATCAGGCCCCGGCGGTTCCGTCTTTCAGGTGTTGTTTCCAGCTGATATTCACGAGGTAATTTCTGCCCGGAACCGAAGCGATAAAAAATTGGTTGATCTCGAGGAAAAACAAATCGATTCACCGCCAGGCGCTTCGAATATCTGATTTTCATTTCCCATCTTTGCATTCCATTTTTTAGAACTATGAGTAAAAATCACAAGCGTTACATGGTAACGGCTGCCTTGCCCTATGCTAATGGCCCGAAACACATCGGGCACCTGGCAGGAGCGTACATTCCGGCAGACGTGTATGTGCGCTATTTGCGTTTGAGTGGAAAGGACGTAGTGTTTGTGAGCGGGAGCGATGAGCACGGCACAGCTATACCTAATCAAGCCCTGAAAGAGAAGACTACACCCAAAGCGATCATCGATAAGTATCATGTGCTAATTCGCGATTGTTTTGATAAGCTGGGAATGTCGTTTGATATCTACCATCGTACCAGCGAACCTATTCATCACCAGACTTCGCAAGAGTTTTTTCTGCTGATGCATAAGAAGGGCTTGCTGACGGAAGAGACATCAGAGCAGTATTACGATGATGAGGCTAAAGTTTTTCTGGCAGACAGATATATTGTCGGTACCTGTCCTAAATGCGGTCATAACAATGCATATGGCGATCAGTGCGAGAAATGTGGCTCTTCGTTGAGTCCGAGTGATTTGATCAACCCGCGTTCCACTCTCTCTGGAAAAGCGCCTGTACTTCGTCCGACAAAACACTGGTACCTGCCATTGCAGAATTACGAAGGCTGGTTAAAAGAATGGATTTTGGAGTCACACAAAGATGATTGGCGTCCAAGTGTGTATGGTCAGTGCAAATCATGGATCGATGCAGGCCTGCAACCCCGTGCAATGACTCGTGATCTCGATTGGGGGATTAAGGTGCCGCTGCCCAATGCAGAAGGGAAAGTCCTTTACGTTTGGTTTGATGCACCTATTGGTTACATCTCTGCTACCCGTGCACTTTTCTCTGAAGTAACGGATGGAAAAAAAGAGTTCTCGACCCCCCAGCGTGATTTTGGGAAAACTAAAAGTGACGATTGGAAGAAATACTGGTCAGATGAGGAAACGAAACTGGTTCACTTCATTGGTAAGGACAATATCGTTTTTCATTGTATCATCTTTCCGATTATGCTTCACGCTTCGGGCGAATACATTGTGCCGGACAACGTACCAGCCAATGAATTCATGAACCTGGAAGGTGACAAGATGAGCACGAGTCGCGGCTGGTCGATCGAGATGCATGAGTACCTCGAAGATTTCCCCGACAAACCGGATGTGCTGCGTTATGCATTGCTTACCAATTTGCCGGAGAGCAAAGACAGTGAGTTTACCTGGAAAGATTTTCAGGCAAAAAACAATAACGAACTCGTTGCGATTTTTGGAAATTTTGTGAACCGGGCTTTAGTGCTCACACAGAAGTATTTCGAAAACAAGATCCCGGCAGTGGGTACACTGACTGAAGTCGATCAGAAAGTGATTTCTGATTTGAAAGAATTCCCATCCAAGATAGCTACGTCCATTGAAGGGTATCGCTTCCGAGAAGCCACTGCTCATCTGATGGATTTGGCGCGACTGGGTAATAAATACCTGGCCGAGACTGAGCCATGGAAGTTGGCGAAAACGGATTTGCAGCGGGTAGGTACGATTCTCAACCTGGCGTTGCAAATTTCCGCTAATCTCGCAGTAGTGTGCGAACCATTCTTGCCATTCACTTCGAAGAAGCTAAAGGAAATGCTCGCCTTTGTTGGTGCTACCGACTGGAGCCAGACGGGAAGTGCTTCCTTATTAAAACCAGGTCATCAATTGGGTGAACCAAAACTTTTGTTCGAGAAAATCGAAGATGACGTCATCGACACTCAAATAAAAAAACTGAACGATAAAAAGAAAGCTATGGAACTTGCAGCAACACCTGCCGAACCGGCCAAGACTGAAATCACTTATGATGATTTTGCCAAAATGGATATCCGTATTGGCAAAATTCTGAAAGCGGAAAGGGTTGAGAAGTCAAAAAAACTTCTGCAGTTCCAGGTCGATACCGGTATTGATGTCAGGACTATTCTCAGTGGAATTGCAGAACACTTTACCCCTGAAGAAATGTTGGGTAAGCAAGTGACCTTACTTGTGAATTTGGCTCCTCGCAAAATCATGGGAGTGGAGTCGCAGGGAATGATTCTGTCAGTCACAGATAAAGACGGGAAGGTTAGACTGCTGCAACCATCCGATATAGTTGCCCCCGGCTCAAAGATCAGCTAAGTGTCTTTGAACTGATAATGAATAACTATTAACTCTATATTTACGGTTCGAAAATTTGATCATGAACGTTAAGATTACATTACCTGACGGTTCGGTAAAGGAATTCGCATCAGGAATAAAGGGAATGGAAATCGCGCAAAGCATCAGCGAAGGGCTTGCGCGTAATGCACTGTCTATTGAAGTGAACGGAGAAATCTGGGACTTGAGTCGATCGATAACGAAAGATTCGTCTATCAAGATATTTACATGGAACGACAAAGGTGGTAAGTACGCTTTCTGGCATTCCTCAGCGCACTTATTTGCTGAAGCATTAGAAGCACTTTATCCAGGAGTGAAGTTCGGCATTGGTCCGCCTATCGAAAATGGATTTTACTACGATGTAGATCTGGGTGACAAAACCTTTGGCGAAGAGGATCTTGCGGCCGTTGAAAAGAAAATGGTTGAATTGGCGAAAACCAACAGCGCCTTCGTACGCAGAGACGTTTCCAAAGCTGAAGCTACCGATTACTTCAAGAAAAAAGGAGATCAATATAAACTCGAACTCATCGATGGCCTGCAGGATGGAGCCATCACTTTTTATCAGCAGGGAAATTTTGTAGACCTGTGCCGTGGTCCGCACATTCCTTCCACTGGCCCGATTAAGGCGGTGAAGTTGCTGAGTGTGGCTGGTGCGTATTGGCGTGGCGATGAAAAAAATAAAATGCTCACCCGCGTTTATGGTATCACTTTCCCCAAGCAAAAGGAACTGGACGAGTATCTCCACATGCTGGAGGAAGCGAAGAAGCGTGATCATCGCAAACTTGGAAAAGAACTGGAGTTGTTCGCCTTCTCGGAAAAAGTAGGCATGGGCCTTCCCCTTTGGTTGCCAAAAGGAACAGTTCTACGTGAACGCCTGGAGCAATTCATGCGCAAAGCACAAATCAAAGCCGGTTACGATCCAGTCGTGACACCTCATATCGGAAGCAAACAACTTTATGTTACATCGGGTCATTACGAAAAATATGGTAAGGACTCATTCCAGCCTATTCACACACCTGATGAGACTGAAGAATTCTTGCTGAAGCCAATGAACTGTCCACATCATTGTGAGATTTATAAGACAAAGCCGCGATCATATAAAGATTTACCTATTCGTTACGCAGAGTTTGGAACTGTTTATCGATATGAGCAGAGCGGAGAGCTCCATGGCCTCACGCGTGTAAGGGGTTTTACTCAGGATGATGCGCACATTTTCTGCAGACCGGACCAGGTGAAGAATGAATTTGTGAAGGTAATTGACTTGGTATTGCATGTCTTCAATTCCCTTGGGTTTGAAAATTACACCGCCCAGGTTTCGCTACGTGATCCTGATAATAAACAGAAGTACATTGGTGGAGATGACCTATGGGACAGAGCAGAACAGGAGATTCAGGAGGCAGCTGATGAACGAGGATTAAAAACAGTTGCTGTGAAAGGCGAGGCTGCCTTCTATGGCCCAAAACTCGATTTCATGGTGCGTGATGCACTTGGAAGAAGCTGGCAGTTGGGTACCATTCAGGTAGACTACCAGTTACCACAGCGATTTGAACTCGAGTATGTAGGCTCAGACAACCAGAAGCACAGACCTGTGATGATTCACCGGGCACCATTTGGTTCACTTGAACGTTTTGTAGCCGTGTTAATCGAGCATTGCGCAGGTAATTTCCCATTGTGGCTGGCACCTGAACAATTTGCTGTGCTGCCGATCTCTGAGAAATTCAATGACTACGCTCAAAAAGTAGTCGATCAATTGAAAGAGAGTGATATCCGTGGCTTCCTGGATGACCGTGATGAGAAAATAGGACGAAAAATCCGCGATGCCGAAGTGAAAAAGGTCCCATTCATGCTGATTGTAGGAGAAAAAGAGGCAACCGAAAACAAGGTAGCTGTTCGTAAGCATGGTGAAGGTGATAAGGGCGCGATGGGATTGAACGAGTTTGTAGAGCAGTTCAAAGCGGACTTCAGGATGCCAGGCTAATGCCTCTATTTTGAAAAACCGAAAATATCCCGATATTTGCAGCCTGTTTTTGAAAAAAGTCGAATTTAAACCCAACGAGTGGCATTAAGACCAACGAATAACCGACCTTACAATAGAGGTTTCCGGCCGCGAGTAGTAGAAGAACCCTACCGCATCAATGAAAGAATCACCGCACAGCGTGTGCGAGTAGTGGGAGAGAACATCAAAGTAGATGTTTACCCGATTTCAGTAGCTATTAAACTGGCTCAGGAGCAAGGATTGGATTTGGTTGAGATTTCACCGAAAGCAGACCCCCCGGTTTGCAAAGTAGTTGACTACTCGAAGTTTAAGTACGAACAAAAGAAGAAACAGAAAGAAATCAAGGCCAATGCCCAAAAGTCAATCTTGAAAGAGATTCGTTTTGGACCCAATACGGATGACCACGATTTCAATTTTAAAGTCAAGCACGCGGAGAATTTCCTGAAAGACGGAGCGAAAGTTAAGGCGTATGTGCATTTTGCCGGTCGTTCAATCGTCTATAAAGAACGTGGTGAGATCTTGCTGTTGAAGTTCGCCCAGTCGCTGGAAGAGCTTGGAAAAGTGGAGCAAATGCCTCAGCTCGAAGGAAAGCGGATGTATTTAATGCTGACACCCAAAGGAAAAGGTAAATAGATTTAATTGTTGATATCATGCCTAAGTTAAAAACCAAGTCAGGAGCAAAGAAGCGCTTCAAAGTAACCGGAAGCGGTAAAATTAAGCGTAAGAAAGCTTATGCAAGACACATTCTGACCAAGAAAGAAACCAAGCAAAAGAGAAGACTTGGTAACAAAGTAACTGTTAAGAAAGTAGATGAGAGCAACATCAAACCGATGCTGCCTTATTTAGTATAATCCGCCGGTTGGCGGATTGGTTTTATGTTAAACCCGACCGATGGCACAAAGAGCTCGAATTTCGGGACGCCTGCGGTCAAAAATCTAAAGTAAAATGCCACGTTCAGTAAACAACGTTGCCTCACGCAAGAGGCGCAAAAGGACACTCGAGCAAGCCAAAGGTTATTTTGGCCGCGGAAAAAATGTTTGGACAGTCGCCAAGAACAAGGTCGAAAAGGGTATGGGTTATGCCTACCGCGACCGCAAGGCGAAGAAGCGTGATTTCCGTTCTCTGTGGATCGCCCGTATCAATGCTGGCGCCAGGATGTTCGGAATGTCATATTCAGAATTCATGGGCAAAATTAAAACTGCGGGAATTGAATTGAACCGCAAAGCTTTGGCTGACCTTGCTACCAACCATCCTCAGGCTTTTGAGGCGGTGGTGAAGAAGCTGAAGTAACCCGAAAAGATTATGAAAGGAAGGCTGCCCTCAAGGCGGCCTTTTTGTTTTTATAAAGGATTGCAAATAAAAACCCGAGCCGGGCATTAATCTAAAATCCTCGCCACTGATCTAAATTCGGCACAGTTATAGCTATCTTTGAACTAACCCATTACAAACTCAAGTGAAAAAGCTTTTATTCTTTATGCTGGTTGTGCTGGTGAGTTGCTCACCGGCTTCTACTCAAAGTAAATCCTCGAAAAAGAAGGGTAAGAAAGACGAGAACCCTCAGCCAGCTTGGTTAAGCGCAAAACCTGACGAAGGCGTCTACTACATCGGCATAGGACACGCAACTAAAGACGGCCAGAATAACTACATCCAGGAGGCTAAAAAGAGTGCCCTGGAGGATTTGGTATCCGAGATCAAAGTAAATATCTCTTCGACTTCCGTCCTCAACCAATTGGACAACGGCAAGGAGTTCCAGGAGAAATACCAGCAGATGATCCAGACGACCGCCACGGACGATATAGAGGAATTTGAGCAGGTCGATGTTTGGCAGGATGTCCGTAACTACTGGGTTTACTACAGACTGTCTAAACAACGCTACAAAGAGATTAAAGAGCAGCAGAAGCGAAATGCGGTCACCCTGGGCCTTGATTTTTTTACCAAGGCAAGAGAAGCTGAAAAGAACAACGACCCCGTTACAGCCCTTGGCTTTTATTACCAGGGCTTTCGTGCAGTGGAGAAGTACCTCGGTGAACCATTGCAACTCCAATACCAGGGAAAGGATATTTTGTTGACCAACGAGATCATCGCTGACATGCAATTGCTTCTGGATAAGATGCAACTGACTGTTAATCCAACACAGATTATGGTCAACCGTATTGTGGCACAAAGTGGCCAGGTAGTGACATCAAAAGTAATAGATAAGGCTACTCAAAAACCGATCCCGGGGCTCCCGTTACTTGCCTCATTTGAAAAAGGATCAGGCGATGTTTTTCCCGACTACAAAACGGATGAGACAGGCATGGTAAAAATCCTGCTGACAAAGATCAGCTCACGGGATCTTGAGCAGTCAGTGGCTGTGAAGGTGAACCTTTTGAAGTTTGCAGGAGATACTCCTTCGGACATTTATTCGCTGGTAGCGCAAAAAATTGTAAGCCCTAAAGGACTTGTAGTAATGAGCGTGCAACGACCATTGGTTTTTCTGTCTGTAGTAGAGAAGAATCTGGGGGTTGATAAAGCCAATCAACAGGTCGCCAATAAAATCAAAAATTACCTTGCTAAGTCGGGATTCGAGTTCACCAGCGACAAAAACAAGGCAGAGTTAATGCTTGATGTAAATTCCAATTCTGAAAAAGGCGCGGTATCCGGAAGTATTTACATTACGTATGCTACTTCCGTGATTCGGGTATCATCAGCGAAAGACAACAAAGAGATATACACCACCACCTTGGACCGGGTTAAAGGTTTTAGTTTGGACTATGAACGAAGCAGTCAGGATGCATATAGTAAGTTGATTGAAGGGCTGGATAATCAAACGCTACCTGAAATGCTCAACGCCATTTTGCAGTAGATTTAAACTTGTTCCGTTGGTTTTTGTCCAATACATAATTTGAAATAAAAAGACTGGCCTTAAACTTGCTTTAGTTAAATTGCATAACCTTTAATACCCAATGAATATGAAAAGAATCTTAAAACTCTCAACAATAGCGGTGACTTTAGCTGCCGCGTTAATAGCCGGCTGTAAAAGCAAGGCTAAATTGCCTACCGGCGAAACTGAAGTTGCTATCCCTTGTTCTGGCCCTGGCTTCTACACTGACAGTAAAGTGTTCAGAGCCAACTCTATTGGCGAGAGCATGGATTTGGTAACAGCGAAAAAGAAAGCGATGGTTAATGCACGCAACGACCTGGCCCAATCTATTCAGACAACTGTGAAAACAGTTACTGATAACTACACCAACTCAACTTCTGTTGATAAGCGTGAGCAATTGGAACAAAAGTTTGAGAGCCTTAACCGCGAGGTAGTAGAACAAACGCTACAAGGCATCCGCACAATCTGCGAGAAACCTGTGCAAACAAAAGAAGGGAACTACCGCTTTTATGTGGCAATTGAGCTTTCGGCTGATGACCTCGTGAAGCAGTACAATAGCCGAATCACTGCAGATGAGAAATTGAAAGTAGACTATGACTACGAAAAATTCAAAGACACGTTCAATAAGGAAATGGACAAGAAGAAGGCTGGTAATTAATCCTGCTTAAAGAATTGAAAAATCCCGATCTTAATGGTCGGGATTTTTTATTTATGATGATTTATGCCTGCCGAATCTACTACCGAACTCGTTAAAAAGCTGGGAGTGAAACCCGGGTATTCTGTTTGCATTGTCAATGAACCAGAAAACTACTGGGATTGGCTGGCACCGTTGCCCCCGGATGTAACAGTGAAGGCGAAAGGAAAGGATTTCGATTTTGTTCATTGGTTTGTAATGACCAATTCTGAGTTCGAAAGGGATTTTGCCAAAAGAAGATCAATGCTGAAGAAGAATGGAATGCTTTGGGTTTCCTGGCCTAAGAAAGCTTCTAAAATCCCAACCGACCTTAATGAAAATATCATTCGTGATTTCGCCCTCACTAATGGCCTGGTAGATGTGAAGGTGTGCTCAGTAAACGACATATGGTCAGGCCTGAAACTGGTTTATAGATTAAGCGATCGTTGAATTAATTCTAATTTTGCCCTCAGTCAAAAGGATTCTGATGTTTAGAAAGTACTTCTCCGATCTCAAGTTTCGAGGTAATATTTATGTGGCACTTGTTCTCAGCTTGTTGCTGGTGATGGCTTTGTACTCCATCAGCCGGATTGGGTTTTATGCCTTCAATCGTTCCTATTTCCCTGACATGACCATAGGTCGAATGATGCGCATGCTGGGAGGAGGCCTCCGATTTGACTTATCGGCAACGCTCTATTCAAATTCCTTGTTCATTTTACTGATGATTGTACCAGTGGTGTGGAGGTTCAAGCCGTTGTACCAGAAAATTGTGTTTTGGGTTTTTGTAGTCGTCAATTCGATAGCGCTTGCCATTAATACAGCTGACTTTATTTATTACAGGTTTACATTGCGCAGAACCACTATTAGCGTGGTCAGCCAGTTTAAGAATGAGGATAATCTCGGTCGATTGTCCATTCATTTTCTCTGGGACTACTGGTACGCGTTTTTGTTTTGGGTTTTTGCGGTAGCGATTCTTTATTTCATTTTCAGGAAAATAAAATTCTCAGGTCCACAGGTTAAAAATGGCGTTGCCTATTATGTTGCTGGCATTGTCGCCATGCTATTGAGCATTTATCTGTTTGTAGGTGGTGCCAGGGGAGGGTTCAGAAGCAGCACCAGGCCTATTACTTTAAGCAATGCAGCCGCGTATGCAGCGGTACCCAACGATATCAATATTGTTTTGAATACACCTTTTGCGTTGATGCGTACAGCAAAAGCAAATGTCATAGAAAAAGTAAATTACTTTTCTTCAGAAGAAGAACTTGACAAGGTTTTTACTCCGTTGCGTGTGCCAAACGATCCGGTTGGTTTTAAGCCAAGCAATGTTGTGATCATTATCCTGGAAAGTTTTTCCAAGGAGTTTGTAGGAGCCTACAATAAGCACCTGGAGAACGGGAAATACGGTTATACCCCGTTCATTGATTCACTGATAAACGTCAGCTACGCCTACCAGTATTCATTGGCGAATGGACGCAAATCAATTGATGCAATGCCCTCCGTGATCTGCAGTATACCTTCCATTGAGGTGCCTTATGTGCTGTCTCATTATTCCGGGAATAAGGTCAATAGCCTGGCGAGCTTGTTGAAGCAAGAGAATTATTACACTGCTTTTTTTCACGGGGCTCCTAATGGCTCCATGGGTTTCGATGCTTTCGCCAATCTGTCTGGATTCGACAACTACTTTGGCAAGGCTGAATACAACAATGACGCTGACTTTGATGGCATCTGGGGAATCTGGGATGAGCCATTCCTTCAATACTTCGCCAATCGGATGAATGCATTCCAGCAACCGTTTTATACTACCCTGTTTACGGTTTCATCTCATCATCCTTACAATCTGCCGGCAGGTTATGAGAACAAGTTCAAAGAGGGGCCTCATTTGGTGCATCGCACGATTGGCTATACCGATTATGCCTTGCGCAGATTCTTCAACACAGCCAGTAAAATGCCCTGGTTTAATAATACATTGTTTGTTATTACAGCGGACCATGCATCCGCGGAAATTAATGTGCCAGAATACAATACGGCCTCGGGATACTTTGCCATTCCCGTCTTCTTTTACAAGCCGGGAGAAAATGGTGGAGGCTTGAAACCAGAAATAGTTCAGCAGATTGATATCATGCCTACCGTGCTCGGCTATTTACACTACAATAAACCTTACGTTGCATTTGGCAGGGATATTTTTCACGATAAGGCAAGCCCCTTCGCTTTCAACTACCTGAACAACACCTACCAGATTTTTAGGAACGACTACCTGATGCAATTTGATGGCAGGAGTGCCACGTCTCTTTATCAATTTAAGAAGGACAAATTCCTTAAAAACAATCTATTAACTCAATTGCCTGACACGATTTCAGTGATGAGCAACTCATTAAAAGCATTTATTCAGCAATACAATAATCGAATGGTTGATAACAATTTGACGCCCGAGGGTAGTCAGATCAAAAAGATGCAAAAAAAATAGAGGCTCTTGTGAAGCCTCCTTTCTCTCAAAGATTTTCGGGGTAGAAATTATTTCAAGAATTTATGTGCACGGTCCATTAAAAGTTTGCGATCAGCAGTAATGGTAGGATCGCTATAGATTCGAGATGAAAGCTCAGCGACAACACCTTTTTTATAGCCAAGCTTCTCCGCAATTTGCTCGCAGAAATGGATCTCGCTTTTGAATACCTGGCCATCGCTCTTCATCAATTGAATCAGGTGGTAGAGGTTCTCAAATTTCTGATCTTCCGTAAGCGATGCTAAGCTTCCTACTGGCTGCGGTTTTTTTAGCATTTCTTCTACTTCCTCTCTGGAAATGCCATTAGCTTTCGCGATAACATGTATGGTTTGGGATTCCTTTTCCGCCACAGAATTGTCGCTGGCGGCCAGGTTAATCAGTACGTTTAGTTGCTCTTTAATCATGTTGTTTTAATATTTGCGCTAAAATAAAACGATCAGGTATCGAAATTTAGCTAAAATCTAAGTATTTCTTACACCAGCAAAAAAATTATTTTCAACGGATAAGTCATGTCGTGCAACCTTACTTTTAACCTTTCGTCATTAAATCAAAATTCAAAAAACGTATGAAGAATCTATTGGTTGGTTTCGTGATGATGATGAGTTTATCCGTGCTCGGTCAGGGGAGTGAGACTCGAACAGTGGGTTCATTCAAGGGAGTGAAGGTTTCGCAGGCAATCGACCTGTATTTGAAGAAAGGAGATAAGGAGGGCGTCAAAGTCATCGTTTCTGATGGGAAACTTTCAGATGTGATAACTGAAGTGGAGGGCAATACGCTACGTGTAAAGATACGGGACAACCGTGGTGGTTTTTTTTCGAGCCGCGCTGACGTAAAAGTGTATGTAACTTACATCAACATGGAGAGAATTTCCGCTACTTCTGCCTCCAGTGTTTTTTCCGAAGGCGTGATTAAAACGACTTCCCTGGATATTGGAGTATCGAGTGCAGCAAATGTCGAGTTGTCTTTGGATGCAGCGTCAGTCATGGTAGACATCTCCAGCGCTGGAGAAGTGGTTCTGGAAGGAAAATCTCCGAAACTTGAAGTTGAAGTAAGCAGTGCCGGAGAATTGGACGCCTATAAGTTGGAAAGCGAATCTGTTCGGGCTACTGCCAGTAGTGGTGGCGATGCCAAAATATCAGTCTCTAAGGATTTGGAGGCTCACGCCAGCAGTGGCGCAGACATTCGCTACAGGGGCAACCCTTCACGTACCAACACGCATTCCAGCAGTGGCGGCTCCGTGAAAAAATCGAACTAAAGAATCACTTTTTATTGCGTAAAGACTTGGTCTGGCTTTCTAATCTGTCTTCCTGACGATTGATCTCCCAGTTCAAAAGCGCAACATCAAAATTCTTTCTATAGTAATTGGACCAGTTTGTCTTTATCGGCAAGCGATGATCCTTCTTAAAAGTAAAATTGATCATAACCTTATTTTCGTCATTAGACGTAATCAAGGTTATTTTAGTTTAAAAAATTTGCTGATTTGACTATTCAGCCGTTTCGGCCAATTCAAGCCAACGCATCGTCTTGATTTCAATCGTTTGCGTTAAAATTTCAATCTGTCGTCCCCACTCGGTGAGTTGCAAGTGATCGGAATTGCCCGAATTGATCAGGCGATTGATCTCGGCCTTCTGAGATTCAAGAGACTCGATCTCTTTAGCCAATTGATCATATTCCTGTTTTTCTTTGTAAGAGAGTTTTTCTTTTTTGACTGACGGAGTAACTGGCTCTTTCTCTTTGGCAGGCTCTTTTGGTGCGATATCCTTTTCATCCAACCAAATTCGATAGTCGGAATAATTTCCATTGAATGGGGTAATCTTTCCGTTCCCTTCAAAGACGAAGAGTTGGTCAATGAGATGGTCCATAAAATACCGGTCGTGAGAGACGAGCAGTAGGCAGCCATTGAATTTTTCGAGAAAGTCCTCCAGAACATTAAGGGTGTCTATGTCAAAATCGTTGGTGGGCTCATCGAGGATCAGGAAATTGGGATTCGTCACCAGTACTTTCAAAAGCTGCAAACGTTTCTTTTCACCACCACTGAGTTTTTCGATAAACGTGTATTGCTTTTCGGGTGGAAATAAGAACAAGTCAAGGAATCTTGAGGCAGATATTTCAGAGCCGTCAGCAAGTGTGATAAACTCGGCAATTTCTTTTACCTCTTCAATTACCCGGTGAGCAGGATTGAGACTCTCTGTCTCCTGGGTAAAGTACCCGATTTTAGTTGTTACGCCGGGAAGGATTTCACCTGAGTCCTGACGGGTGGTTCCATTGAGCAAATCAAGAAAAGTGGATTTGCCAACGCCATTTTTTCCAACAATTCCTATCCGGTCTTTTTTCTTAAAAACATAAGAGAAATTCGCAATGAGTTTTTTGTCTCCATAGCTTTTGTTGATGTCGTGAAGTTCGAGGATTTTTCCACCCTGTCTGCGTTCAGCAATATCGAGTTCCAGTCTGTCTTTTTTAAGATTGACAGAAGCCTTCTCTTGTAGTTCATAGAACGCATCAACCCTGTATTTGGCTTTGGTGCCCCGAGCTCTGGGTTGCTTGCGCATCCACTCCAATTCCTTCTTCATCAAGTTTCTGGCTTTGGCCACTTCTGTCTTCAGCATCTCCTCACGCTCAGATTTCTTTTCGAGGAAGTAAGCATAGTTGCCTTTGTAAGAATAGAGCTTCTGCCGGTCGATTTCGATAATCAGGTTGGCTACATTATCAAGGAAATAGCGGTCGTGGGTGACCATCAATAGCGTAATGTTCTGCCCTGCTAAATAATTTTCCAGCCACTCGATTGCTTCGAGATCGAGGTGGTTGGTAGGTTCATCCATGATCAACAGATCAGGGGAGGAGAGGAGCATTTGCGCCAGGAAGACGCGCTTGCGCTGACCTCCGGAGAGCTCTTCAAATTTCTGATCAAGGTCAACAATGCCAAGCTTGCTCGTAATCTCCTGAACGCGGGCTTCATATTCCCAGGCATGAAGCTCTTCCATTTGTTCGAGCGCATGTTGCATTCTTTCCGGCGAGACATTGGGGTCGTGAATGCATGCCTCATATTCCCTTACTACGGCCGCAATCTTGTTTTTCTCATCGAATAAAATATCATTGACTGTCAGGTGGCCGGGCGCCTGTGGTTGCTGAACGAGATCACCTACTTTGATTCCATCACGGATGCTCACTTTGCCATTATCCGGTTGTACTTTTCCAATGAGAATCTTCAACAGGGTCGATTTGCCTGCGCCATTCTCACCTACCAGAGCTACTTTGTCGCCTTGTGATATGCCGATGGTCAGGTTTTGAAAAAGCCACCGGTCGTTGTAGGATTTGGAAAGGGATTCTGCTGATAAGTAGTTCACGTTGCAAAAAATAAGAGCGCAAAGGTATTATAAATTGCAGATTACAGGGCACAATTTTCAGAGCGTCTGACTTGTAATTCGTAATTTGGCATCTGTAATTTAATATCGAATGGCTCCCATTGTTGCCCCCTCCGTTTTAGCGTCTGATTTTGCCAATCTCCAGCGGGAAATTGAAATGATCAACACCAGCCAGGCTGACTGGATTCATATCGATATTATGGATGGAGTGTTCGTGCCCAATATTTCTATGGGGGTTCCTGTAGTCGAGGCCATACAACGGCATGCAAAGAAGCCGATGGACGTCCACCTCATGATTGTGCAGCCTGAGAAGTATGTCGAGGCCTTTCAGAAGGCAGGGGCAGCCACTATTTCTGTTCATATTGAGGCTTGCCCTCACCTGCATCGCAACCTGCAGCAAATTAAGTCACTCGGTTGTAAGGCGGGAGTTGCCGTAAATCCACATACACCGGTTTCGACTCTGTCCGATCTCATTCAGGATATCGATCTGGTTTGCCTGATGTCGGTGAACCCTGGGTTTGGCGGTCAAAAATTTATTGAGCGTACCTACGATAAAATCCGTGCCTTAAAGACGATGATCAACGACCGGAATGCCAAAACGCTGATCGAAATAGATGGTGGTGTCAACCAACAGAACGCAAAGCCGTTGTTGGAGGCTGGGGCTGATGTACTGGTGGCAGGCAACTTTGTATTCTCTTCCCCAGACCCAAAAGGAGTAATTCAGCGTTTAAAGGATGTGAAGTAATCAAGAATGGCAAGACCTTTGCTTTTATTGAATGCAGTAAGTATTAAACTTTTGTCATTTCACTAGATCAAACACCAACTCTCATGATACGACCCCTCATCTTCCTGGTGGCATTGACATTGTTTTCCTGTGCCCGCTCGGTATTGCGCGTTAGTCCTGACCAGCAAATAGACCTTAGTGGCCGGTGGAATGACAGCGATTCCCGAATGGTGGCTCAGAAGATGATCACCGAATTTCTAAACAGTGATAAATTCAAAGAATATTCGAAATCTCTCAATAAGAAACCATCCATTATTGTTGGTCTGATACGTAACAAAACCAGCGAGCACATCGATGCTGACAATTACATCAAGAAATTTGAACTGGCGATCTACAATTCAAACTCAGCCGACCTTGTCGAGTCAGATGCTTTTCGCGATAAGCTCCGGCAGGAGAGGGCCGATCAGCAAGATTTTGCGAATAGCAATACGGCTTCGAAATGGGGAAAGGAGCAAGGCGCCAACCTCATGCTCTTTGGGGAGATGACTTCTGAAACCGATGTGTACAATAACAGGCGAGTTTTAAATTATGTCACCACACTTTTTCTCACCGATATAGAAACTAACAAACGTGTATGGTACGGACAGGAAGAGATTAAAAAGTATATCAAGAATTAATTTAAGAATAACTTGATTCGGTAATTCGCAAATTATGCTGCGCACATTCGAAAGAGAAAAATCAGGTTATTTGAAACGCATCTTTCTTGTTGTGATTTTTCTTGCAGTTGTTTCGTCCTGCGCAACCTACTACCAGTCTAACTTCACCTTCAATCAGGAATTTGAGACCGGCCAGATCGATAAGGCCTACAAAACGCTTCAGCAGCATTCTTCAGAAGCGCACGGCAAAAAAGAATTCTTGTATTTCGTAAACAACGGTTTGGTACTCTCAATGATGAGTCGGTATGGCGATAGCAATGATTTTTTTGAAAAAGCTTATTTGTTCGGAGAAGATTATCGCACCAATTATCTCAATGAAGCGGCATCTTATTTAACCAATCCGAATTTCACGTCTTACAAAGGTGAAGACCACGAGCACCTTTTGTTACTGTATTACAAAGCCATCAACTATCTGAAGCAAAATAATACAGACGATGCCCTTGTGGAATGCCGAAGGTTAAACATTCGCCTCCAGCAATTGTCGGACAGGTACAAGTCAAAGGACAAGTACGAAGAAGATGCGTTTGCCCATGTGCTTATGGGGATGACTTACGAAGTTGATAAGGACTACAACAACGCGTTTATCGCCTACCGCAATGCTATGCGGATTTACCGGGGTGAATACCAGGGTATGTTTGGAGTCTATGCTCCCGACCAGCTCAAGGAAGATCTCTTGCGTGCGGCCTGGCTAAGCGGGATGAAGAACGAGTTTGAAATGTACAAGGACTCGCTGAATTTGCGGAACTACGTTTATAAGGAAAAGGAAGGCGAGTTGGTTTTTATCTGGCACAATGGTCTCAGCCCCGTGAAGACGGAGTGGGGTGTTGACTTTGTAATCAACCGCCAGGGCAATTGGGTTTATTTCTCCAATCAACAACTGGGTCTTGTCTTTCCATTCAATATGGATGGCTACAGTGACAGCGACAAAAGAGGGCTGGCGAGCATGGATATTTTTCGTGTGGCATTTCCAAAATACGTAGAGCGGCCGCCTTATTTTTCGAGAGCAACGATAAGTATTAATGGAGATGCAATGCCGTTGCAGTTACTCGAAGACGTAAACAAGATTGCATTCAAATGCCTTGAAGAAAGAATGGGTCATGAATTTGCCAAAGCTTTGCTAAGGGTGGCACTAAAAAAAGCGGAGGAATATGAAATTCGGAAGAAGGACAAAACCTGGGGCTCAATCGTAGGCGTAATCAACGCGCTGACAGAGAAGGCAGACACACGCAACTGGCAGACCTTACCTCACAGCATTTACTATTGCAGAGTTCCACTGAAAGAAGGTGAAAACACACTGACATTTACCCTGAAAAGCTTTGACGGAAAGACGGTCGATCATACTTATACCTACCAGGTCAAGAAAGGTCAGACACTATTCCATACATACTCTTCGTTAGAGAGTAACTTCCCGGGCTATGGCTCATACTGAAAGGCATAGATATTTCTTGATTCTATTCTATCTTTAACAGCAAAAATCGATTCTGAAAAGGCAAATCTTGTTGGTTTTAGCGGCTATGGCCTTAGTGCCAATGATTTCCCTTTCACAGGATCAGGGGAAATCTCCCATTCCTCTTGACCATTTTTACGCCAAACCAAGACATGGAACTAATGTGATCAGGACAGCCTTGCGCAACGTCCGGTTTGGGCTTTATACAGGGCTAGGCAGAACTTATTTCAGCAATCACCTTGATGGGTATGGTGTTTACCAGGCTCCCGGGCAAGCTCCTGAGCTCTTTACAAGTACAAGCACCCCATCATTGCGCTATACCAACTGGATTAATGATGCTGGTACCAATACAACTACTCCGGGAAGCTATGTGGTTGCCAATCCTGGGACTTCAGGGCTTGGTTTCAAAGGGCATGCGTTGAATCTTCCATTAGGTGGCACAGTGCATTATGAGTTTGATCGCTACCGTGTTGGCGGTGGATACTCCTATGAACTGATGAGCATAGGTACACTTCATTCACAAATTCTAAGTGATAAGATCAGCGACATGACGCCAGCCAGTTCAACGGGTTTTGTCAGGAAATACTGGGTTATGGCTGGAGCATCCTTTTATCGATGGAATGAATACCTGTTTTCCGGTGATCTGCAAGTGGGGAGCTATAAGTTGAAAGGGAACTATAATACCGGCCAGGTTGTGCCTAGTGTTTTTTTTAATCTCGGAGTTACGATCGAACAAAGCTTATCAGAATATTTCCGGGTTTACGCCAGGCCTTATTACGAGATCAAGAGTTATGATCTGACGCCTCCCGGTGCAACACCTATTCATTTCAATGTAAACGCACTTTATGTCAATGTGGGCTTTACCTACTCGATACCAGAACTGCCGCGTTGCTTTTTGAATGACTGCCACGTTCAGATTAACCATGCTCATGGCAATAAGGAATACCGCAGTCGCAGGCATCCGATCTATAAAAAACAAAATCCAGGCTATGGGGAAAATGACCCCACGCTGATCAAATACAAGGGCAGAAATAAGAATAAACTGAATCCGTACTAGTGAGTTATTTTACAATTGATCCTAAAGAAATTCCTATTCCAAAATTGCATGGGTATTTGCAGGGGTCTATCGCTCCAAGACCTATCGCGTTTGCAAGTACTGTCAACAAGGATGGTCATGTGAATCTCAGCCCTTTCAGTTTCTTCAATTTGTTCAGCACCAATCCACCAATAGTTGTCTTTTCGCCATCGCGAAGGGTACGGGACAATACAACCAAGCATACATTGCAAAATGTACTGGAGGTGCCCGAAGTTGTTATCAATATTGTGAACTATGCTATGGTGGAACAGTCTTCTTTGGCGAGCTGTGAGTACCCTCGTGAAGTGAATGAGTTTGTGAAGGCTGGCCTCACGGAATTGCCATCAGTAAAAGTAAAACCACCTCGTGTGGCCGAGTCCCCGGTGTCTTTGGAGTGCAAGGTTAACCAGGTAATTTCCCTTGGCTCAGAAGGTGGGGCTGGTAATCTTATTGTTTGTGAAATCATCCTGGCTCATTTTAAAAAAGAGATATTGGACGAACATGGTCAGGTAGACCCACAGAAACTGGACGCGGTGGCAAGGATGGGAGGCGATTTTTACTGCCGGGCACATGGAGAAAGCATTTTTACTGTGCCCAAACCCAACACTAAGCTAGGTATCGGATTTGACCAGTTGCCGGAAGAAATCAGGAATAGTAAAATCCTTTCGGGGAATGACCTCGGCAGGTTGGCAAATATTGAAAAGCTCCCTGAAGGTGGGAATGCAAATGACAAAGTAACCGATAAACAACAGGTACTTGCCAAGCAGTTACTGGCAAAAGGAAAAGTAGAAGAGGCATGGAAGGTGCTTCTTGGCATAGAATTGTGATGATCGGTTGTTTCGCATGAATGTCCTGTCGTAGTTTTATCTTTCAAACCAAGCCTATGAAAAAGTTAACTATCCTGTTTATTGCCTTTGCTTTTGCATCACAAGCTCAGAATTTCGATACGGTTAAGATCAGACCTCAGAAAGTGACGGATCAGATTTATATGCTGAAGGGCTCAGGTGGCAATATTGGTTTGTTGACAGGAAATGACGGCTTATTGATGATTGACGATCAATATGCTCCGTTGGCAGCCAAGATCAATGATGCAGTTAAATCCATTTCCTCGAATCCCATCCGCTTCCTGGTGAACACGCACGTACATGGTGATCATACCGGTGGTAATGATACTTTTGGCAAGCAGGGCATTACGCTCGTTGCCCATGACAATGTGCGTGAACGGATGATGAAAGAGCAAGTGAACAAGCGTTTCAACCGGACAACTCCACCGCGTGCAAAAGAATCATGGCCTATAGTGACGTTTGCTGACCGTATGAATTTTCACTTGAATGAGGAGGATATCGAAGTAGTCTATCTTGACAAAGGTCATACGGATGGAGACGTGATTATTCACTTTAAAAAGGCAAATGTTTACCATACAGGTGACGCCTTTGTTCGTTACGGCTATCCTTTCATTGATGCTTCGAGCGGTGGCAGTGTCAATGGATTTATTTCAACCCTCGACAAACTGCTATTGATGCTCGATGATCAATCCAAGGTGATTCCGGGACATGGTGAACTAGCAACCAAAGCTGACGTGAAAATCCTCCGTGACCAGATGGTTGATATCCGCGACCAGGTTGCCAAAGCCCTGAAGAAAGGTAAAAAACCAGAGGAGCTTGCCGCAATGGGCATTACTGATAAGTACGAGGAAAAACTCGGTAAAGGCTTCTTAAAGGGAAAAGACTTTGTGGTGATCGTTGCTGAAAGTCTCAACGAGACTAAATAGTCCTAAAACTCCTAGAAGAACTAGTCTTTGTACATCACCGCTTTCACAGCTCTTACTGTACGTTCTACATTTGGCAGAATTGCATCTATCAAAGTAGGAGCGTAGGGCAGAGGCACATCAAGGCTGTTGACTCTATGAATAGGGGCGTCAAGATAGTCGAAGGCGTGCTTCTGAATGTGGTAAGTAATTTCAGAAGAAATTGCAGCCAGAGGCCAGGCTTCTTCTACTATAACCAAACGGTTTGTCTTCTTTACGGATTCAACAACTGTTGCATAATCGATCGGACGAACTGAGCGTAGGTCAACGATTTCAGCCGAGATTCCTTCTTTCTCTAATTCCTGGGCTGCAGCCAAAGCCACTTTCATGATCTTGCCGAAAGAGACAATCGTCACGTCTGATCCACTGCGTTTAATATCAGCTGAACCAATGGGAATCAAATACTCTTCAGTTGGGACTTCTCCTTTGTCGCCATACATCAACTCACTTTCCATGAATATGACCGGGTCATTGTCACGGATAGCTGATTTTAACAGCCCTTTGGCATCGTAAGGTGTAAATGGAACCACAACTTTCAATCCTGGAGTATTGGCATACCAGCTTTCAAAGTTCTGTGAGTGCTGAGAACTCAACATTCCTGCATTCCCTGTGGGACCACGGAATACAATGGGTACGTTAAACTGTCCACCCGACATGGAAAGCATTTTTGCAGCCGAGTTAATGACCTGGTCAATAGCTACTAGCGAGAAGTTGAAAGTCATGAACTCAACGATAGGGCGGATGCCATTCATGGCAGCACCTACTCCTACGCCCGCAAAGCCGAGCTCAGATATAGGGGTGTCGATCACGCGCTCTGGCCCAAATTCATCCAGCATTCCCTGGCTTACCTTATAAGCCCCGTTATACTCAGCAACCTCTTCACCCATCAACAATACGCTTTTATCTCTGCGCATTTCTTCATTCATGGCTTCACGAAGCGCTTCACGGAATTGGATTTCTCTCATGTCAACAGTAGTTTATTTCAAAGTCCGTAAAAATAGTAAGGCAATCTTCAATAAAAAAGCCCCGACCGTTTGGCCGGGGCTTTTTCACCAATTCCATTTGGGTTGATTACTTCAGCGCATTTCTGAATGCATCTGTTGTATTGAACTTAGTGAATTCAAGGTCAGTCAAAGCCTTTTCTTTCAGGCTTGGGTTGAGTTTCACTGCGCTGGTCAGGTTGCTTACAACGGCATCACCGCTTCCGCTACGGGCAGCTGCGATAGCAGCACCATAGAAGGCAAGAGCCATGTTAGGGTTTTTCTTAGAAGCTTCACCGAATGAAGAGGCAGCATTGCTGTTGTCTTTGTTCAGCAACTGAGCCAAACCTTTATTGAAGAGGTTTACATCAGTGTCACTTGAAGAGGAAGTAGAGCGAACAGCATCGCTGTAGCTAGCCTTGTAGATCTCGCAAGCGCCTTTAACGCCATTGATACCCCGGCTTACATCGCTGCTTGCACCATTCAATGCCTTCGTAGCGTAGCTGTAAGACTTGTAAGGGTTGCCTTGCATTAAAGATACTGAAGCGAGGTTGGCCAATACTTCAGGGGTAGCTTTCAGTTTGAAAGCGATATCCAATTGAGTAGCAGCTTTAGCGGTCAATTCAGATGCTTTAGCAGGGTTTTCGATAATCATCTGGATATAAACAGCGGCCAGGTTGTTGTTAGCATTCCAGTTGCTGCCTTTCTTGGTAGCGGCTTCATAGATTGCTGCTTTCTCATCCAATGAAGGAGTAAGGGTGGCAGAATACATTAACTCTTCGAATGTAAGCGCATCAGCATTGGCTTCACCTTTCGTGATTTGCTTAGCCAATACGGACATTTCTGCATCTGTCTTCTTTGCTTTTACTGTAAGGATTTCAGTTTTGGCAGAACGCAATCCTGGATATACATCTTTGAAAACTTTGCTGTAAGACTTCAATTTTTGCATTGCCTTTTCTTTCTCTTCGAAAGTACCACCGTTGTTGATGATGTTGGTGTACTCTGATTTTTCATCCGCAGAAACGCCATCATAAGCAGCCAATGCAGCAGAGAAGCCATTCCAATCATCTACGATTGGCTTAGGAATGAATTTAATGTCAGCGGCTACACCCTGGTAGTCGTATTTTTTCATTTCCTCACGATAGAATGCTTCGATCGCAGCAGCACGTTCTTCAGATAGTTTGCTGTTGATGCGCTCCAAACCTTCAGGTGAGTGAGTACCGGTGATAGTTACTGTTTTGGTAATGTTCTTCGCAGCGATGAAGGCATCCAATTGCTTGCCTTTGTCAGCCGATATTTCTGACTTGCGGAGGATTGATTTTCCTCTTTCGAAGTTGAAATCAGGGATAGTCACTGGAATAAGTTCTTCCTGGTTGTTGTAACCATGTTCTGCGAAAGCCGCATAGTAGGAATTCTGAACCAGCTTGGAAGTAGTGATAATACCAGTTCCGATAGCAACGCGTGGAGTTGATTTTGACTTGGGGCCTTTAGAGGCAACAAATTGAATTTCAACTGTACCCACTTTGTAGGCGTCTTTATAAGGGAATGAGAAAGCTTTAGTTACCGGAGTTTGTTCAGTTTTATTATTAGGATAGTCCTCAGCCTTGAATGGTATTGCAGGTAGTGCCAACTCGTTATCGCCATACTTGTAGAATGGGTTGACAGTAAACACGGTACCTTTTTTCAGAAGTTTGGCGGGGAGGTTGCCAGACATATCAAAGTTCACTGTGTCTTTGTGTACTTCGAGAGGGTTTGGCTTTACTTCAAGCTTCTGGTCCTTCACCATTTTGATCATCTGGGGGAGGGTACATCCGGCCATTGTCATGGCTCCGATGATCGTTAAGGAGTAAACTATTTTTCTCATGGAATTTGGTTTTAAAACATGGTTTTTGAGTCGCAAATGTAAGATTTATAAGTATTTGAATGCAATGATAGCCAAAAAAATAAGAAACAGGTATGCACCATAACCATCAGGTCTGCTTATATTTGTGAGTTGAAAAATAGGCCGATGAATCGCCTTTTATCGCAGATAAGTGGAAGACAACATTGGCAATATGATACGTTTGTTAAGGGTATGGTGAAGAAGATTCAGTTATTTTTTGAAGAGCATGCCTTCGGGGTATGTACTTTTTTGGGTGAAAAATTAGGAATTGCCACCTCTTCTATACGGCTTTTCTTTATTTATGCATCCTTTCTGACGTTAGGATCACCTGTGATTATTTACCTTGGCATGGCGTTTATCATCAATATGCGGGCTCACCTGCGGAAGCGCACGACCATCTGGGATTTCTAGGACTTCAGGTCTTTATAGGTCTTTTTCCCAGATACAAAAAAATCAAAAACAATTAATCCCCGATAAATACAGGAAGCTCTAAAGCTCCTTATTTGAGCATGAGTCTTCGAGCGTTTTTTCATCTCGTGTCCGAATCTTCGGACAAAACTGAGATGAGCTATGATGATTGCCTTTCCATGAATACCCGAGCCGATAAGCAGGAAGTGGAGTGCAGCAATCCAGTCCAAAATTATCCTCAGCGGGAATTTCCAGAGGAGCCACGAGATACGCTGGTGCTTTACCAATAAGCTCAATCCATTCCGAAAGTTGAAATACGTCTTCTTCGGGTTAGAGGCGGAAAGAGTCCCTCCACCAACATGGTAGACGGTACTTTTTCCACAATAGAAAATCTTATATCCCGCGCGTCTGAATTTCCAGCAAAGATCAATCTCTTCCATGTGGGCGAAAAAATCCTCATCGAGTCCTCCCATCTCATGGAACCTGTCGGCACGAACAAACATCGATGCGCCTGAAGCCCAGAACACTTCCGTAATATCATTGTACTGGCCATTGTCTTCTTCCAGAGACTCAAAAATACGCCCACGGCAAAAAGGATAACCGAGCGTGTCAATCAATCCCCCGGCAGCCCCGGCATATTCAAATTTGTTCTTCGCTCGCTGGGCCAGGATTTTTGGTTGAGCTGCAGCGATGGCAGAGTTGCTATCCATTAATTCAATGACAGGGTCAAGCCAGCTGGGAGTTACCTCCACGTCCGAGTTCAACAAGACATAATAGGTAGCTTGAATCTCTTTGAGAACAGTATTATATCCCCCGCAAAATCCTTTGTTCTCTGTGAGCGCGATTACTTCGATTTGAGAATACTCTTTCTTGACAAAATCTGCAGAGCCATCCGTTGAACCATTGTCGGCAACCACAATCTTGGCGTCTTTGCTGTGACTGATGACGGATGGCAGGAATTGCTGAAGAAAATTCTTGCCGTTAAAATTGAGAATGACAACCGCTACTTTGGTCATCCCATCAGGCTGCTAAGGTCCATGCCTGGGATATTTGGCAATAGACCATCGGTAGCTTTTTTCAAATGGTCTTTGGCTAGTGACTCAGCCTCTTCATTGGCTTTGTTCACGGCTGCCACTACTAAGTCCTGGATAAGTATCTTGTCATCGGCCTTCAAAATGGTCGGGTCAATATCGAGTGAGATCAATTGTCTTTTTCCATTCACAACAGCTTTCACCATACCCCCTCCAGACTCTCCATTTACTTTGAGAAGGGCAAGGTTGTCCTGTGCTTCTTTCAAACGGGCTTGCACTTCCTTCATCTTGCCCATCATTTTCATCAAATCGAACATGGTACTTTAGTTAGCGAACCGTAAAGTTACTGTGAAAAAATCGGCTTTAGAAGGGACGGATGCTATTTCCTGATCAGGACGACCAATCCGGTTTTTTTGAAGTCGTTACCGGTCATGTCAGTACCTTCAGCTGTCCAGACGTAGGTTGCATCAGGCATGGCTATACCATCGCGTCTTCCGTCCCATGGCTCATTATTGTCTGAATAGAAAACGAGGGAACCCCACCGGTCGAATACTTGCATGTGCAACTTGGAGATGTAATGACCCCTCACCTGGAATGTCCTGTTGACTTGTGTTTTACTTTCAGGGTTAAAGGCATTTGGTGAAAAAAGATTTACTGCTTTCACAATCCGGATCTCATTAGAGGTTGATGAGGTGACACCGGCCTCGTTTGCGTCAGCGATGATTTTATAATAGACTACCTGGTTGTTCGGGTCTTGCTGTGTGTCGAGGAAAGTTGAATCTGTTCCCGTATAGATAATTTGGGGAGACTGCCCGGGTTGAAAGTACTTTTCCACCCGGTAATTCTTCACGCCCTGGTTCCATCCGATGTATCCTGTCCAATGCAACTGTATTTCGTTGGTGGGATCCAGGCTTCCGTTCAATATCATCGGGCAGGCCCGCGATCCCTGGGCACTTGGGTTGTCGCACTTGTCAATGTAATTCACTTTATAACATGACCCTTCAGAATAGGTAGCATCGGTAAATTGTTTCGTGGTTGTGGTCCCCAGTGGAAGATATGTGTTTCCACCTTGCGCTCGCAACACATCGTAACTGGCTGCTGTAAATGCCGGATCTTGTAGCCAGGCGAGATCGACTTGGGCTGCACCAACATTGCTGCTCACATTGTTAATACCGAAAGGTGTAAGCTTCAAAAAAGACGTGCCACATTTTTGCAGTGATGTACTCGTGGCGCCTGCGTATCGGCTCACCAGTTGATAGCAATAATCGGTCTTACAAGTGATGGCAAGATCGTTGTAGTTGGTAGTGGCAGCAGGGACTGTAGTGAGAACTGTGCCATTGCGTTTGATCTGAATGTTGGAGATCCCAAGACTTGAGGTCTGCCACGCCAACTGATCGGAACCATTGGCAACGGTCATGCTAAAATTATGACTGCAGATTGGTGCGGAGTAAGTATTAGTATTGGCACAGGGATCAAATGAATTCAGACGAAAGCAATAGTAGCTTTTATCTACCGTCAGGTTTGAGGCAGTCATAGAATTCACACCATACAATGTTTGATAGTTTTGAAAGTTGGTGGAGTTATTGATCGCTATCTCACTCTTATACTGAATATTAGTTTGGGGTGTGAACGCCATTTGCAAAGTCGAAGCATCGGTTGCGGTGAGTGCGGTGATGGTAGGAGTTGGTAATGTTGTCAGGGCAGTAAACGGCTGCACTTTTGCGGTACAGTTATTCGCTGCGTTCAGCTTTTGCCCTTTAACACTGATATTGAAATTGATTGGAGGAGTTGCATAAGTGAATGTGGCCGTTTGACTATTTCCTGAAGGGATACTTTTGTCGATTGTGCCGTCGTTGTTGAAGTCTATCTGGTAAGAATCATAAGTCTTGTCAGTGATGTTGATAAAAACTTGTGAAGCGGCACAAGTGTAAATGTCAAATGCAGGTTGTGTGTTTGGATCGACAGTGATAGTGATATCATCAGAACCAACACCTTGATACAATACGGATAGTTTATAGGTGCCAGGTGTGTTATAAGTAAACAGAGTTGCATTTTGACAACCTGGAAATCCGGGGCAACTGCAATTTGGAGATACACATCCATCAAAATTCATGATGCATGGACTTCCGGGTGTACAACCACCGTTACCGCTCACGTTGGTATTCGTGATGGTAACCGTAAACGGAGCACAACCTCGAATTTGATTTACCAGGAAACGGCCTTGACGGCTTGTGTACGGCTGCGCATAGGAAGCCCATCCGAAAGCAAGAAACCCGACAAATAGAAAAAATTTCCTCACCCCTCTAAATTATACTCTTTTAGAAACTTTTCAGCCTCTACCAAGTCGTTATGTAGTAAACGATCACTTTCTATAAACGAAACACTTTTACGAAAAGTATTTACGAAGCTTTCCAATACCGGTGAAGATTTCATCGGCCGCCTGAATTGCAATGCCTGAGCTGCTGTAATTAATTCAATAGCAAGTATGGAATACACATTGTTAACTACCCGGTACGCTTTTGTTGCCGCGTTTGCCCCCATACTTACATGATCCTCTTGTCCGTTGCTGGAAACAATTGAATCAGTGGAGGCAGGCGATGCCAGTTGTTTGTTCTGACTTACCAGTGATGCGGCTGTATACTGAGGAATCATCAAGCCTGAGTTAATACCCGGCTCGGCTACAAGGTAATTCGGTAATTCGCGTGCTCCGGAAATTAACTGGTAAGTTCTGCGTTCGGAGATATTTCCAATTTCAGCCATAGCAATGGAAAGGAAATCCAATCCCAACGCCAACGGCTGACCGTGAAAATTTCCAGCTGAGATGATTTTGTCTTCGGCCTCAAATACGTTTGGATTGTCCGTTACACTATTGATTTCTGTGAGGAATGTCTGTGATACAAATTGGAGTGCATCGTCACTTGCTCCATGCACCTGGGGTATGCACCTGAAAGAGTAGGGGTCCTGAACGTGCTTTTTCTTTTGAGAAATAATTTCACTTCCCTTGAGTAACTGTTTTATTTCTTTAGCAACTTTTATTTGCCCCTGATGCGGACGAATGCGGTGCACATCTTCATCAAATGCTTCGATACGACCATCAAACGCATCGAGTGAAAGCGCACCAATGACATTGGCTAATTTCAACAGGCGATCCGAATGAAGGATACACCAGGTTCCGTAAGCACTCATGAACTGTGTTCCATTCAGCAACGCTAATCCTTCTTTAGATTTGAGACGAAGCTTCTCCCAGCCCAGCGATTTTAAAACAGATTCACTTGACTGTGTTTTGTTTTGAAAGAGGACTTCGCCTTTACCGATCAGTGGCAGAGACAAGTGTGCCAGCGGGGCCAGGTCACCGGATGCTCCAAGCGATCCCATTTCGTAAACACTCGGCAAAATGTTCTCATTGAACATCGCCACAAGACGTTCAACGGTTTCGGACTGAACCCCGGAATATCCGTAAGCGAGGGACTGAATTTTCAGGAAAAGCATCAGTCGTACGAGTTCATGAGGTACCTGTGCGCCCATGCCGCAAGCATGTGAGAGAACGAGATTCTCTTGCAGTTTCTCTAATTGGTCCTTAGGGATATTTTTATTGTAAAGTGAACCGAACCCGGTGTTGATGCCGTAAATCGGTTCTGAAGAACCGGCAATTTTTTGATCGAGGTACTCACGACTTTTTTGAATCTTTTGCTTTGATTCAGGTGAAAGCGTCAGCCGAGTGCCTGGCTGCATGATCTTTTGCAGATCATCGTGCGACAGACTTTTAGAACTGATGGTGTGCTGGTAACTCAAAGGTCAGGTGATTTAGTTAGGATTCTTATAAAGTTGAATAGCTGTCGCGATTTCTTCAAATGAAAGTTTCAGTTGATTACCAGACTCCATCTTCTTTAAGGTGAGTGTTTCCGTTTGAACTTCTTCGGGGCCAATGACTACAACAAATGGAATTTTTTTGCGGTCGGCATACTCCATTTGCTTTTTGATTTTCAGTTGATCCGGGTAAATCTCGCAGGAGATGTCACGTTCGCGAAAAGCCTTGGCAATCTTCAACCCATACTTAAATCCTTCATCATCCAAGTGGGCAATTAGCAAGGTCGAGGAAGCCGTAGTTTCTTTTGGGAAAATATCGAGTTCCGTCATTGCGTCATAGATCCGGTCGATGCCGAATGAAAATCCCACCCCAGAACTTTTCTCTTTTGAATCGAATACAGCAGTGAGATTATCGTAACGGCCACCACCACTTACACTGCCAATTCCAACGTTGTTGATTTTTACTTCAAAGATGCAGCCTGTGTAATAGCTCAACCCGCGTGCCAGTGCAATATCAAATTCGACATGCTCGTCATCGTTGCCATAACTCTTTAATAGGGAGAGCACTTCACTAAAATCTGCGATTCCTTTTTTGCCTTTTTCCGAATTCGCAAATTTCTTTGATAGCATTTCAATTTTTTGAGCAGTATTTCCAGTGAAATTCAAAACCTCAAACAAGGAGGGGAGGCTCTCAGGTTTAAATCCGCGGCTGGCCAATTCCTCTTTCACTTTTTCTTCACCGATCTTATCCAGCTTGTCAATTGCCACGAATAGAGAACCTTCATTCTCACTCGCATTGATCATCTCTGCCAGGCCCGAAAGAATTCCACGGTGGTTTATTTTTATAGTATAATCCAAAACTCCCAATGCTTGGAAAGCATCTTTGATCATGAGAATAATCTCGGCTTCGCAAACGAGAGAGTCTGTTCCTACAACGTCAGCATCGCATTGGTAGAACTCCCGATATCTTCCCTTTTGTGGACGATCAGCTCTCCATACCGGTTGTATTTGATAACGCTTGAATGGAAATACGATCTCGTGACGATTCATCACGACATAGCGAGCGAATGGAACGGTCAAATCATATCGAAGACCTTTTTCGGAAATTTCGGAGACAAGGAGTTTTGAGTTTCGGCTTTCCAGCTTTGAGTTGTCTGCTTCTTTAAGAAAATCTCCACTATTCAAAATTTTAAAAAGCAATTGATCTCCTTCTTCGCCATACTTTCCCTGCAATGTGGATAAGTTCTCCATCGCCGGGGTCTCCAGTGGCTGAAATCCATAACGCTGAAATACTTTTCTGATCGATTCAATAATAAACTGTCGCTTGGCCATTTGTTCCGGGCCAAAATCACGAGTGCCTTTGGGAAGGGAGATTTTTTCCATGCCACAAAACTAATCGTTATTCGCGGATCACGGCAGTTTGTCGACAAACCATTGTACCTTGCATTCCATTTCTATACTCTTGTAAAATTTTAATAAAAAATCATGAAAAGGATTTTGTTGACTGTTGGTTTGATGGGTATGTTGTCGCTGTTGTCATTGGGCGCACAGGCGCAATACCGGAAAAACGATAAGCTTTTAAATCTCGGCTTTGGACTTAATTCGTATTACAATGGTGGTATTCCACTGAGTGCCTCATTTGAGGTAATGTTGACCGATGAGTTGAGCGCAGGCGGAGGGCTTGATTTTGTCAGCTACCATTACGGCTACCTGGGCTACAATTATGGATTTACAGCCTTCTACCTCGGAGGACGAGTGTCTTATCACTTCAACAAAGTATTTAATATCAACGACCGGAGCTGGGATATTTATGGAGGCGCCAGCCTGGGAATTCGCACGGTGAGCTGGACTGACAATTTTAATAACCATCCCACCGGGCAATACGGAAGCGGGCTTTTTCTGGGTATCTATGCCGGAGCACGCTACTATTTCAGTCCTAAAGTGGGTGGATTCCTTGAATTGGGCGCCCTGGGGTCGACAAATGCCCGCTTAGGTGTAGCTTTTAAGTTCTAAGGCTATTGCAAAACGGAAAATACTGATTACTTTTGCGCTCTTTAAAATCAAGAAGCCATGTCAGTTACCCGTTTGAAAAGAAAAAACCGTAAAGATAAAGCCAAAGCAGCCCGCAGAAGGACCGATTTGAAGGTTCAGAACTTCAAGCCTGTTGCAAAAGGCGTTGATATCGAAAAGATCAAAGAAGAATTCAAAGCGAAAAGGTAATTTTCTTATAGCCCTTTACCGGGCAAGGTTAGCCAATGGGATTCCCGTTGGCTATTTTTTTGTCCTTCACGGATATTACAGCGGGTTACGCTTGGCTAATCGCTCCGCGTTTCCCCAGTTCGATTACCTCCATCTTCTTGATTTCTTTGTTCAAGATTTCAAATCTCACCAGCGTTTTGATCTGATGAAACCCATGATTCCCTGCCGCTCCCGGGTTGAGATATAGCATGTTATTGAATTTCGGATCTTTTTTGATTCTTAAGATGTGGGAATGCCCGCAGATGAAAATATCCGGAACTCTTTCTTTCAAAATTTTCTTGATCCTTGGATTGTAGTTTGGAGGCGCTCCGCCAATATGTGTCATCCAGATTTTCAGCCCTTCACAATCAAACCATAAATCTTCCGGGAAACGTGATTGAATATTTTTATCATCGATATTTCCGAAGACCGCCCGAAACGGTTTGAGTTTTTCCAATTGGTTGGCCACTTCAGGATCCCCAATATCCCCCGCATGCCATATTTCATCAACGTCCCTGAAATGTTCAAAGACCTTGAGGTCAAGGAGACTGTGAGTATCTGAAATCAAACCTATGACCATTGGAATAATTACTTTTTTTCAGCGCGCGGAATTTTCTATTTTCAAACTTGATACGCCTGAGCAAACATACAAACCATGAAGCGAAAATTTGTAATACTCAACTCAGGCCTTTAAACTTTTGAAAATGAAAAGAAGAGAATTTATCCAGACTTCAGCGCTGGCAATGTCAGCGTTGGCTTTACCCGCATTCTCATTTCCAGCCAAAAAGAAGATTGGGCTGCAACTGTATTCACTTCGTGATGTGATATTGAAAGATGTGCCCGGCACGTTGAAGCAGGTTGCCTCATTCGGTTATGCAGAGCTGGAAAGTTACGGCTATTCGGGGGGTAAACTATTTGGATTACCGGTAAGTGAGGTTGGTAAGATGGTCACTGATTTGGGAATGGATTTCGTCAGTGGTCACTTCGGTGTAGACCAATTACCCCAGTGGGAGAAAGCCACCAGTGATATGAAATCGTTGGGAATGAATTATATGGCAATCGCTTCACTTCCGGGAAGCGACCGCAGCTCCCTCGACAATCTCAAAAAAATCTGCGAGTCGATTAATAAAAGCGCAGAAATTTGCAAGAAGTATAAAATCAAGATGGCATTTCACAACCATGCGGACGAATTTGCAATGCTGGAAGGAAAGACCATATACGATTGGATGCTTCAAGAACTCGATCCCAAGCTTGTCAGCATGGAATTGGATTTGTACTGGGTGATTTATGCAGGTCAGGACCCGTTGAAATTATTTGCAGATCATCCGGGCAGATTTGAACAATGGCACGTGAAGGACATGAATAAAACTGACCGGAAGTTGAATGCAGATATTGGTACAGGTTCGATCGATTTCAAACCGATTTTCGCCAAGGCAAAGCAATCGGGAATGAAACATTTTTATGTGGAGCAGGAGACTTATCCCGTTTCATCGATAGAAAGCATTAAAGTATCTGCTGAAAATATAAGGACTCTTTTGATTAAGTAAGAATACCGGTTTTGAAGTACCTACTGGTTTTCTTTTTTCTATTCACAATATCCTGTACTTACAGGGAAGCAAAGAATCAGAAAGTAAGACTCTGCGATTTATTAAAGACGGACAGTTCCCTTAAGAGTGCAATTCCGATAAGTAAACAAATTCATCCGGATAGTCTCGTTCTTCCCGATGGCTCGTATAATTTTGATTTCTATCACGTAGAGCATCAATTCGAACCTGTAGATAAAATCATGCTTGTTATTAAAGCAAAAAAAATCAGCATCTATATGAAGGAGGAGTTGATGCGTGAAATGTTTCTCGTAAAGAATAAGAAAACCGGACGCTGGATGCTTTCTGAAGAATCTACCAATCTTGATTCAGACCAGGTGGGAGGTTGTGCAACCAGTGACCTTGAGATTGATTTCGCAGCCAGGTCAGTGACAGGTTGCTAGGTGACCAATTTTTTTAGTGACTGCAACCGATTGCACGGATTCAATTGAGGCATTTTTTCTATCTTGCGCCACAATTACAAACGTTAGTTTATGGTAGCCATCGAAAAGCATACTTCAACCTATCCCGTTACTCACACAGCCCTTAAAAATTGGGTCAAACAAATCGCAGATCAGTGTAAACCAGACAGAGTTTACTGGTGCGATGGCTCAACCAAAGAATACAATGACATGTGCAATGAACTCGTAGAGAAGGGCACATTCATCAAACTTAATCCATCTAAAAGGCCAAATAGTTTTGCCTGTTTCTCTGACCCAAGCGATGTGGCACGAGTAGAAGATCGCACGTTTATTTGTAGTCGCAAGAAAGAAGATGCCGGTCCCACCAATAACTGGATCGAACCCAAGGAGATGAAACAGACCTTGAACCAACTACTTGATGGTTGTATGAAAGGCCGGACCATGTACGTGATTCCATTCAGCATGGGACCTATCGGGTCAGACATCTCACACATCGGAATTGAAATTACTGACTCAGAATATGTAGTGGTCAATATGCACTTGATGACTCGTGTTGGTACGAAGGTGATTGACGCTCTTGGTGCTAATGGAGAATTTGTAAAAGCCCTTCACACACTGGGGGCTCCGCTTTTGCCCGGGCAAAAAGATGTGAAGTGGCCATGTAATCCGACTACAAAATATATTGTTCATTATCCTGAGGAACGTTCGATTGTTTCTTATGGCTCCGGTTATGGTGGTAATGCGTTGCTTGGAAAAAAATGCTTTGCATTGCGAATCGCTTCAACCATGGCACAGGAGGAGGGATGGCTTGCCGAGCATATGCTTATCCTAGGAGTGGAGAGTCCTGACAAAGAAAAGACTTACGTTGCCGCTGCGTTCCCGAGCGCTTGCGGAAAGACCAACTTCGCTATGCTTATTCCGCCTAAAGAAATCGATGGATGGAAAGTCACAACGGTTGGCGATGACATTGCGTGGATTAAACCCGGCAAGGATGGAAAACTTTATGCCATCAACCCGGAAGCTGGCTACTTCGGTGTTGCCCCAGGTACGAACAGTAAGAGCAATCCTAATGCGATGCTCACTATTGCAAAGAATACTATTTTCACCAACGTAGCGATTACCGAAGACGGAGACGTGTGGTGGGAAGGCATGACCAAGGAAGCTCCAAAGAATCTTACCGATTGGAGAGGTCAGGCGTGGGATCCTGCTGCTGGCAAACCTGCAGCTCATCCTAATGCGCGCTTCACTGCACCGGCATCGCAATGCCCCAGTATTGATAGCAATTGGGAGAATCCAAATGGCGTGCCGATAAGCGCCTTCATTTTCGGAGGAAGAAGAAGCAACACAATTCCGTTGATCTACCAGGCGCACAACTGGAATTATGGTGTTTACCTGGCTGCGACTATGGGCTCGGAAATGACCGCAGCTGCCTTTGGCGAACTCGGAAAAGTCAGACGCGATCCGTTTGCCATGCTGCCTTTCTGCGGCTACCACATGGGCGATTACTTTAATCACTGGCTACAATTCGGACGAGATATTCACAACCCTCCACGCATTTTCGGTGTGAATTGGTTTCGCAAAGATGAAAAAGGAAACTTCCTGTGGCCGGGATTCGGTGACAATATGCGTGTGTTGAAATGGATCGTTGAAAAAGTACGTGGCAAATCAAATGCTGTCGAAAGTCCGATCGGGTGGATGCCACATTACGAAGACCTGGATTGGACCGGCCTGGATTTCACTAAACAACAGTTTGACCAAATCATGCACATCGATCGTGAGCAATGGAAGAATGAATTGCTCTCCCATGCCGAACTCTTCGAACGGATGTATGATCGCTTACCAAAAGAATTTATTTTCATGAGAGAATTACTGCTCTCCAGCTTGTGGCGTTCGCCTGAAAAATGGAGTGTTGAAACAGAATAATCCTAACCTGTGAGAACTGAAAATGCCGGACTGAAAGGTCTGGCATTTTTGTTTTTTAGCCTGCGTGTCTTCTTATTTCAGGAATGATCTCAGTTTCTCAAGTATTTCTTTATCGTCCCATTCGAATGCTCCCATTCTGTTGTAAACCAGCTTTCCGTTCTTGTCGAAGATATAAGTTTGAGGTCTGGCTTGCGGCAGCGGAGTTGAAAAAGAATTAGTCTTAAAAACACACATTGGTAATCCCAAATCCCTTTTCTTATTGAAACGAATAATTCGATCTATTGGCTCGTCAGAAGCTATAAGGAAAATGACGCTATCCGATTCTAAAACCTCAACTGCATTCTTGATGCGAGGCATTTCGCGAATGCAAGGCCCACACCAGGTTGCCCAAAGATTGATTACTACTGATTTGCCTTGTAAACTTTCAGGTGCAATGAGATCACCATTCAGGTCAACGAATGAGAAATCGGCCAGCCTGTATCCCGGAGTGGTGGAGGCTGAAACCAACGTATAAAAACCAATAATTATGGCGAATAAAATACCAATGACGTATCCGGCAATGAAATGTTTGTTTTTCATTTTGATCGATGTGATTTAAGTGTCTTGAGTATTTAGAATTTCAGGTAGAGGTTGTTAATGCCTTCCAGGAACCTGTCGCCCCACAAAAACACAGATAGGAATGTAACGATGACAACGGTGACGATACCGGCACCGAAGCCTAGGAGAAACTTGCGAATCGGAAATTTTGAAATAGTCATATAAATGAAATTTCGCCATAGGACAATTCACAAGGGAAAGGGTTGCGCGTGCGTTTACAAAGTGAAGATAAAATCGCAGATAAGCGTAGCTTATTCGGGTAAGTGCTTCTTCGCTTACCTTAAAAGAGGGGAGGTACCAAATTCTTAGCTCATCTTTGACAGGGCGCTGATATAGCGCTCCGGCACTTCGCCTTTAGTAGCAGTTTGGTAGTCAGCGTAGCTACAGGGCACAATGGAGTTGCGTGCGTAACGCGCCCCTGCACGAACATAACTTACCTCCATCCACCATTTTTCAGTAAGCTTGCTTTTATAGAAGGCGATGGTCTCCGGCTCCACAGGCATCGACACTACATACTTGAGGAAATCATTTGATTTAAAATTGCTCTCCTGCTTTCGATGATAATACCCCTCCACGAAATACCAGATCATCGTGGCAACAACTGATGCAGTCTTCTTGTGAATGTCATCGTAATTCGGGTTGTATTCGTAAAAACCGGCAGAACTCAGCTTCTCATTCATTCCTGCATACCAGCAAATCTGACAGGCTTCTTCTCCGGTCAGGCCGAATGGTTGTGCATTGGCATTGCCTGGCGCATCGGAAGATTTGATTGCGGTGATGTCAAATGAAAACATGTCTGCGTAGCGAATTGCCGGTTCCATCTCCGTGAGGTTCGATCTGATTTGACCGATCCGGTGTGCTTCGAAATTCAATTTTTCAAGGATTGCCGTTGAAAAAGAATCCACCAGGTATGTTTGATGTGCTAAATGAGTGTATCCGAAAAGATAATTGGGTTCATGCAACAGCATCTTATGAACGTGCTGGCGAGATGGAGCAGCATCTTTTCTGTCATCAAGGTCAAGGAAGGCATCAACGTTAAGAAAGCTGACAAGTTTTTGCATCTCTTCGTAACCACGATATTGTCCATAGTCAAGGTCATGGGTTCCGCCAATGAGGACTGGTAACACATTGCTTTCCAACAAAATCCGGCAGACTTCTGAGACGCGGGTATAAGTTTCATCAAGATCAACACCGGTATTCAGGTTACCCAGATCAACGATGTTATATGAGCCTGTTCCTTTCTTAAGCCGGTATAATTTTTTTCTGACCTCGTCGGGACCCTGTGCAGCTCCCTGGTTGTCGCTGGTGCCACGCTCTTCATTCACTCCGATCAATGCGATCTGAGCACCTTTATAGTCTGGCATCTTTTCGGTGTAAGCGCGAATATTTTTGAAGAAAGAATTCGAAGGGTAGTCAGCAGTGTAAATGGCCTCGTCAACAGGAGAAAAGAGTATGGTTAGATCCATGAATAATCTGTTTAAGCAAATCTATTATTCTTATGCTTCTTTAACTTATGCAAAGCTTCGCATAAGTTTTGTTATACGAAGTTTAACTTTATGCGAAGTAAGCAGTGAATACGCTTTTTTTGTGCTAAAAATAAAGAATGGACTTCACATAAAATAATAGACGGCACCTTTATCAATTTTTGAAGTTGAAAACCTAGAGACACTTTTTTGCCGAGTCACAGCGTGAAAAATTCAACCCCGTGCGCATCGAAAGAGAATTGCCGCAGCACCCTAGCTTAAAGCCAATACTTGCTGATCATCCTGGGGTTACAATCGACATCTGATAAAATGATGTAACCAAGCCATGTTTTATCGGCCTCCTTAAGAATTTACTGTAACCAATTTTTTGTAACCAACGCCCAACCGCCACCGCTCTCCTTTAAGCAGCATCGGATGCAGTTTATATACTGAAAGAGCAGGTAACTCCGCTTTTTTGTTATCCGAATATGTGAAAAATATAACTAATGAATCTCAATGTGTAACGCGCTGTTCTTCCTGGTTCGTCACATTTGTGGTGTAATAATTCAACATACAAATAAATAGATATTTAGAATACAATGACAACTTCAACTGTTACTCCAGCTCCTGCTGCAGAAAATTGGGATGAGCAGAAAGATAGACTCAAAGTGAGATTACCCGAATTAGTGGATACGGACTTGAACTTTATTAAAAGTAAGAAAGATGAGATGCTGGCCAGGATTCAGATCAGGCTTGGAAAAAGTAAAGAAGAGTTATCCGCAATTATTTCAGAACTCTAACATTCAAAGATATAACCATGAACAATCTTCTTTACTTAATCGCAGTGGTACTTATAATAGGCTGGGCCATCGGGTATTTTGCCTATGACATTGGATTTGTCATCCACGTACTCCTGGTCATCGCAGTGATATCCATTGTACTAAGAATTATTAGAGGAGACAAAATTTTAAGATGAACCCACACATAGAAGAATTTAAACCAAAAACATTATGAAAAAGATATTTATAGTAACCGTGCTTCTCCTGGCTGCATCTGTGATCTCCTACTCGCAAAATCCGTTGTCGGTAGGGCGGGCCCAATTAAATGCAGGACTTGGATTTTCCGATTGGGGTGTTCCTGTTTATGTTGGCCTGGACTATGGCGTGCACCAAGATGTCACCCTTGGCGGAGAGCTATCTTTTCGCTCATACAGGGACAATTATAACGGCAGCGGCTTCAATCATAATATTATTGGGATTTCAGGAAATGGAAACTACCATTTCAATTCTGCACTCAACATATCTGAGAAATTTGATTTTTATGCAGGCTTGAACCTCGGGTTTTATGTTTGGTCATCTTCTGCAGATTATACCGGTAATCATAGCTCCGGACTTTCGCTCGGGGCACAAGTTGGCGGACGCTACTACTTCTCTCAAAAGGTTGGGCTCAACCTCGAGTTTGGTGGTGGCAGTGCATTCTCCGGTGGTAAAGTGGGGCTCACTTTTAAATTATAAGTGCACCCAGGTCTTTAAATAATTATCGAGAAATAAGCTATGAGTTATGAAAAAAGGAATTATTATTTTATCGATCGGACTGCTCTTCACCGTTTTTTCAACAGTTAGACTGCTTGTAGAAGAGCATGTAACCGACCCTGGCAAAACGAGGGCTGCCCAGGTTGGTATCCATCATCAGATATGGGAACCCCTTATAGGAGCCGTAATAGTTATGATAGGAGTCGGTATTTATGTTGTAGGTCGCAAAAATAACGCGGCTAGTCACGCAGGATCAGTATAATAATACTGATCCTAATTCATTGCACCAGACCTGATACTAATCCTGAGGACTGAACCCAGACTGCTTATAGAACTATAGACTGCAACGAAAGACTGCCTCATAAGTGCGGTCTTGTTTAAGCCCTGAGCTAGCAGGTTACATCTATTACTCCTTTTCTGCTCATTTCTTCATCGTATTCATTTCATAAATCTAGTCTTGAGTTCCGAACCTCGGCTCAAAGTAAAAAATCAGATCAAGACGGGCTACTACTGTAATATGTGAATGATGCAACTCAATCCCGCAGTTGTATAACACACCAGGCGCTATTGACACTTACTTTGCATCTCTTCCTTTACTGAACTACAGAAAAAATTTCTGAGGTCGGCAAGGGGATCATTAAACTAAAAGAAACAAAATTTTAAAACCAATAAACAATGAAAGCATACATTATCGGAATTGCCTTAGCAGCAACACTCATCGGGTGTAACACAAAAGAAGTAGCAAAGCTTACGCTTAAAGTAGACTCACTCAGAATTGCACTGGACGAAAGCAAAAAAACGGAGCTTGCCATGAATGAAGTGGGAATTGCCCTGGATTCCATCGATCTCGACCGACACGCATTGCATTTAGGAATAGTGGAAGGCATCTCATATGCCAACTATATAAACAGGCTGAAGGATATCAACACACATATCAAAAAATCGCAAGCAAAGATCCTGAGTTTGGAGAATAGCCTGAAAGATTCAAAGACAGCATCAGCCGCAACCATACATCGGCTAAAGGCAGAGCTTGACACTAAATCCAAAGAAATTGTTGCGCTCCAGCTTGAAGTGATCAACCTACGTGATCAGAATGGCAGCCTTAATGCAAGCCTTAGTCAGAAGGATTCTACTATTTCAAGTCAAAAGGAAATGATCAAACTTAAAAGTGGTTCAGTAGCCGCGCTGGAAGGACTTGTGAAAGACATCAACGACCAAAACCGGATCAAAGTGGCGAACTTATATTTTGCGCAGGCAGAAGCTCTTGAAACCGCTGCCAATCGTACCAGGTTTGCCCCTCGCAAAAAGAAAGCTACGCGATATGAAGCTCTTGAGCTATACAGAATATCCTATTCATTAGGTAATGACGATGCACAGGCCAAGATAGAAGCACTCGAAAAGAAACTGAGTTAAGCGAATACATTAACAATTAAAATTATTTTTATGGGAAATCTCTTATATATTATTGCTGTGATCCTTGTGATCGGTTGGTTTATCGGCACCGTAGGTTACTCTGCCGGTGGATTAATTCATGTTCTGCTAGTGATCGCTTTGATAGCTGTCCTCGTGGAATTCGTATCCGATCGAAGAAAGAGGATTTAATGAAACAATTAAAGTCAAGCCGTGGGAAGCTTGACTTTTTTTTTGCTTAAACGTAGAAAATTATAGCCATATGAGGGCGAACATGGAGACCAGTGCTTTATTTTTTTTGATAAGTTGAGATGATGAAAAAAGAGTGCGCAAGACTTTCTCTATAACATTACCTATTAGTATTTCATCCAGCCGATTGAGCAAGTCAAAAAGATGGGAGAACTTGGCTTCCTGGGAATGATGACTGATCCAAAATACAACGGTGGTGGAATGAATACTATCTCTGGCTGTGAGAGCCCAGGACAACTATATCGGCACTGACATGGAGTAAGATGATATCTGCATTGCTTTACCCAAATTTATTTGAGTGAGAACGAGTTACATAACTCCGCAAAATAAGTTGCATTGTTCATTTCGTATTCATCCCTGGTACCAATGGCCCTTTGTCTAATAAGAAAGGCGATGCTCGTAAGCACCGCCTTTGAAACAAACCCCTTTTAGAGGCTTACTTTCAGTGATCAATTAATGATGATCGCGATCATGTTTATCGTTCTGATGATCATCGTCATTGTCCTTATCCTTATCTTTTGAACCATCGCATTTGTTGTGGATCATAATGTTGCCGCTCCTTAACCTGCCAGAAGCATTGTAGCCATTCGAAAGTTCGATGTTGAAACTGTCATTGAAGCAACCCTGGCCATTGTCTACAACAATTACTTTATAGGTGAATGAACCGTGTCCATTGATTGTAGCAAGACCTTCAATCTGACGAGTCTTCGCATCAATTACGATGTAGGCTGTAACACTCACGCTTTTAACTTTAACTCTATTCTTGTGATCATCGAATGAAAGCTGACCCCAAAACTTGTTATTCTTAATTCCACCGGAAACTCCAAAAGTGATTTTATCATGATGTGATCCGTTGATACATCCACCACCGGTTACGAAATTGCCACATGGTTTAGGAGGAGGAACCGTGCCACCGCCTGTTGAATTTCCACAAGCTGATATTGTATTGTCGATCATGGTAACCGCCCCATTCAACGCCCATATCTTTCCTTCAACACTTGAGGCAGAAGTCAAAGTAATAGTAGTATTGGCAATAACAGATCCTATAAACTGAGCACCATTGATTGTTGCAGATGAGCCAACAGCCCAAAATACATTCGAGCCACTGCAGGCCTGATCGTCATTGTTAAGTGCAATAACATTTGAACCATCCATCGTGACGAGCGTAGTTCCCAATTGGAAAATAAACAGGGCATCGTTGTTGCCTTGAAAGTCAAGATACACTACACCGTTCACTTGCAAGTTTGCTGAAGGAGCGAACTTATAAACCCCAGGTGTGAAGGTCAATCCGTTTAGCTGCGTAACACCTGCGTAAGTTGTATCAGCTACTTGCGCTACAAGATAATTGTAGGCGATGACTGCGTCATTGTGCGCTTGTGCTGCAACTGGGCCGCTGGCATAGATTGTGCCATTCACAATACCCAAACCAGCGGTTACTGTTCCGGGACCGGAGATCGCGTTAATCGGAGTGGGTTCAAAACCAGTGATCGCAGTGCCCGGGCTTACTCCCAAATCACCTGTGATTACAGATAAACCATCGTTGGTGACAGTCGTACCAGCTAAGACGGCAAAGTTAGTTGTACCAACAGGTACGAGGAGCTGTAAACTTTTTGCAAGTCGAAGATCTTTGCCTGAAACACTAAGTGTACTCAGTTTTTTCCCCAGGGATGACGGGTCGAGATTTTGATTAGCGCATCCGGCTAACAACGCAATCGATGCAATAGCAACGAATGCGGATAGAATTTTTGCTTTCATTATTTGTTGTTTTAAATTTCGCTGCTGGCGACACAGATGTGAATAAATTTCACATGGGTAAAGGTGCGCCCCTTTACCCTTATGAGTATTATACAACTTCAGGGAAGAATTACAGGATTTACGTACGGCCCGATCCAGAGTGGATAAGAAAGGTGATCATGCTCGCTCCATATACCAATTCAATTCTTTTTCCATTTTCTTGTAACTGAAGATGTTGGTTATGATTTTTTGCAACCGTATAAATGCTGTTTCGCTTTTTACCACGTAATCGAAAGCGCGGTGATGCATGCAATTGACAGCTACTTCTATTTTGTCCTGGGCAGACAGCATTACAACAGGGATATCCGAATTGATCTTTTTTATTTTATCCAACGTTTCAATTCCGTTCATGGCATTTTTATCAATGCCATCCAGATGATAGTCAAGAATAATGACATCAGGGTTGCGTGCTAAATTCTGAATACACAGTTCCCCCTTTGAAAAGGTTTCAACTATGAAATCAGCATGTTGAAGAAATTCAACTTCCAACAATTTTAAAAACACAGCATCATCATCAACTAAAAAAAGCTTAATTTTTTCATTTTTCATTTTTCTTGTTTTTTATCAGATTAAGTTCCGCTTCCAACTCTTCGCAAGCCTGAGCACAAATATTTTCTATTTGTAAAACCAGTTCATTGATTTCACCTGTCTTCAATTGTGTTACGGCATAATCTTTTATTTGCTTGGCTATGTTTTCAAAATTGGCATCAATACCCATGATGGAAAATGACGGAATCATCTTGTGTATGGAGGCCTGAAGCAGGTCCCAATCTTTGTCCTGGAAACTTTGTTTCATCGCATTCACCAGGGGAGGAGTCTGTTCCAGGTATACTGAAATCATCTCCATCATCATCGTAGGATCAGATTTGGTTCGGTGCATCAGGTAATCGAGGTCGATACACCTTCGGGTTTTCTTTAGTTCCGCTTCACTTTGCTTACTCTCACTGAGCTGCTTAACCGGTTTTTTTACCAGGCCGATTATTTTGCTGTAAAGCAATCTTTCATCCACCGGCTTGGCTATGTAATCGTTCATACCTACAGCCTTGCATTTCTCCAAATCCACGGTTGTTACATCTGCTGTTAAGGCGATGATAGGGATTTTGGATTTCAAGGTGTTGCGAATGTATTCGGTAGCTTCAAAACCATTCATTTCCGGCATTTGAAGGTCCATAAGAACTATATCATATAATTTAGATTGCAATTTTTCGATAGCAATTTTGCCGTTGGCTGCAATTTCCCGCTCAAATCCAAAATCGTCCAGTAGTGTTTTCATCAACAGCTGATTGAGGGCCATATCTTCAACGACTAATACTTTTATGTTTTTGATTTCTGTATTTAACTCTATTATTTCTTCAACCGCTTCAGCTTGGGCGCTGGTTTTCTTAAAATTCAGAATAAAGCTGAAAGTAGATCCCTCTTTAACCGTGCTCTTTACATGAATACTGCCACCCTGTGGCTCTACCAATTGCTTGACAATAGCCAGCCCTAAACCGGTTCCGCCATATAGCCTTGAAGTACCACTTGAGGCTTGACGGAAAGAGTCAAAAATCTTTGCCAGGTTATTTTCTGAGATGCCGATTCCTGTATCAGTCACTGCAAATTCAATCGTTGCTTTTTCTTCGTCTTCACTTAGCAAACGAACACTGACTGTAATTTTTCCTGTGCTTGTAAACTTTACAGCGTTGCCCACAAGGTTTAAAATGATCTGATGCAAACGAACAGGGTCACCGACCAGTACTGCGGGAATTCGAGAATCATACTCTTTAACTAGCTCTAAATTTTTCTCTTGGATTTTGGGCTCAAACAAATGGAGCATAGCAGAGATGGAGAGAGCCATTTTGAAAGGAACATGTTCAAAGGTCATCTTTCCTGCATCTACCTTTGCCAGGTCCAGGATATCATTGATTAAGACAATCAATGCATCGCCACTCATTTTTATGGCCATTAAGTATTCCTTTTGCTTAGCGGATAGATCGGTTTTTAAAACCACTTTGGTAAACCCGATAATCGCATTCATAGGCGTACGGATTTCGTGGCTCATATTGGACAAAAATTGTTGCTTGGCTTTCACAGCATCTTCCGCGTGTCTCATAGAGCGCTGTGCCTTGCTTTTTTCATCCTCGGCAATTTCAGTAGCTAGCTCAGCAAAGACTTTGGCTTCAGTCAACTCTCTCTCGTTTCGTTTCTGATCCGTAATGTCTCTCGCTACGACAACTACACCCTGTACAATTCCTTTATCATCTTTATACACAGACCCGTTGAACAATACATCCGTTAGTTTATGATCTTTAATAGTCAGAGGATAATCTGCAACAAAACCTTTTTTGAATATTTCTGTATAACCTTCTTTCGCTTTCTCAGGTTCGGTAAAGTAATCGAAGAAATCGGAACCAATTAATTCCGTTCGTGATGTTCCTGTAATCTCTATCGAGGCATTATTGATATCCGTAATTTTTCCGGAAGGGCTAATGGTAAACATTGGATCACGACTTGCTTCAATGAGGCTTCGGGCATAGTTGGCAATGATCAGTTCAGCAGCACGTTTTTCTTTCTCTTTATTTTGAAAGACAAGTTCCTTGTTGGCAATGACTAATTCGCTGGCGCGTTTTTCCTTTTCTTGATTTTGAAAGTGGAGCTCTTTATTAGCAATGACTAATTCTGCACTCCGCTTCTTTTTCTCTTTGTCGTGCTTAGCAATTTTTTTATGAGCTTTGACTAATTCAGTGGCATGCTTTTCTTCCTCTTTGCCTCGGACGATGGGCTTTTGAGGTGCTTTCTTAAGCTGAGTCGTTTTTTTAGCCATTGTCTGATAGATAAAATTCTTTCGTTTTAATTTCCGATCTCTTCCAGCGGACTTCTTTTTTTGTCACCCAGTAATTTGAAATGCGAAGGTGATAATCCGGTAATTTTCTTAAACTGGTTTGAGAGATGAGCAACACTGCTATAATGCAGCTTGTAGGAGATTTCGGTCAGGTTGAGCTCATCGTACAGCAGCAACTCTTTTACTCTTTCAATTTTATGAAAAATGACGTATTGCTGAATGGTAATCCCTTTTACTTCTGAAAATAAATTAGACAGGTAGGTGTAATCGTAATCCAGTTTCGTGCTGATATACTCTGAAAAATTTGTCAGGAGCACTTCATCAGAATAATGAATCATTTCTGTTATTACATTCTGTATTTTCTCGATTAATATGGATTTTTTGTCATCCATTATTTCGAGCCCTGAATTAAGCAAACCGGCCTTGAGTCCTGCCATCTGTTCAGCAGTAAGGTCCTCCATAATGTCAACTTCCCCCAGAGTAATAACAACGAAATGCAGGCCGAGTTTTTTTAACTCTTCCTTTACCATCATTTTGCAGCGGTTACTCACCATATATTTGATGTAGATCTTCAAACCTGGGGTTGGGTACTCTAAATACCCTGTAAAAGTGAAAACTTCTGAGAAGTGAAGAGTTACATTCTAAGCAATCTTTGTTATACAATTCACATGTTTCCGAATTGCTGACCCGGTCGTTTCCTTATAGCGTGAAGGATGTAATTTGTTTTGAAAGTTATGTAAGCTGATCGACAAGAGGATCGCTCATTTTTGTAAATGCGAAAATTTATTCGCAGTGAAAATTAACAAACCATGGAAACGATTGACGTACTCTTGAAGAAGAAGCCTTCTAATGGTTCTTCTGCTGGAAAACATAAAGGGGTTAAAAACCACGAGAGAGCCGCGCACCACCATGAAAAAGCTGCAAAGCATCACATGGATGCCGCCATGCATCATAGCGCTGGAAATCATAAGAAAGCATCAGAGAGCACTGTAAAAGCATTAGGACATCATTGCCTTGCTGCCGAAGCACAGCTGGAAGATGTAAAGTATCATGCCAGGAAAAAATAGAGTCAAAGTTTTGAAATGAATCGCTCCGTGAAAAACAATGAAAAAAACAGCTCTCGGATTTGCCCTTATTATAACTGGAATCATGATGTTCGTTTACACCGGATTCAATTTCATCACTTTAAAGAATGTAGTTGAAATTGGCCCGATTGATATCCGCAGAGAAGTGAATCACCCGATTCAATGGTCACCTGTGGCTGGCGTAGTGCTGGTTGTGATCGGCCTTCTAGTAATTAGAAGCGGCAAGCTTAAGCGATGATATTCTTGCTTGGCCATAACATTTAAAGATTTGGGGTTAATAGTTCAGGGGTTAGGTTAGGAGAGCGGGGTGGCCCGCTCTTCCTTTGATCAAGATATTTTGAATCACCTCACCTTTATTGAAACACAGTAGACGGCTTGTTCACCAAATTCGTAGAGTACCTGATTCGAAAATTTGTTGTGATATTAAACCGGAAGTGATCGATGCGCTCCACTATTTTCGGATAATAAAATAGCCTTGCTTCAACGGTATTGAATATGAGATTTTCATTACGCGCTCTTAAACCAAGAGAAAACCCCGAGAAGAAATTTTGCGCCTGAAATAATCCCTTGGTTATTTTTATCAACGCCAGGTCAACTCGCGCTACAGGCGCCATCCGAAACCCCAGCATTTTCCAGGGAGTGAACATCGTTACTTCCTGACTTATCGTAGCACGCTGAAATCCAACCAGGCTGTCGGGCATGAAACCGAGAATTCCATTCCCATCCCGAATGTCAACCCCTCTCTTCACACTTTGGTTGACCAATGCGGCATACCCGAAAATCGATTGATGGCGCACGATCATTTTACCCATTCTATAGATTTTGCTGTACCTGGTGAAATCCAGCGAAACGAATACGTCTTCAGTTTTTCGGTTACTCACGTAAGTAGCAATCTTTGTACTGTAGGATAGTATAGTTCCCGTTGGCCTGATGATATTATAGAACAGTTCACTTCCCAAATAAGGCCTCTTTATTCCCAGCTCTTTTTCCAATCCCATAGTGAAGGAGATACGATAACCATACGGAATGTCTTCCGTTCTCCCAAATCCCAATACATATTGCGTCTTATAAAAATCCTGACGAAAAAAAGTAAGTTGAGCCAGCACAGATGCTATGTTTCGGTAGACAAAGCGATCTGGTTCAGTCAGTTCCGTATGAATGACATTCCTGAAGTTTTGCTCAAAGCCGCGCAATGCGATAAACTTGCGTTTTCGATTTTCTTGCAGATCATTCGGCAATTTTTTATATCCAAATGAATAACCAAGCCAATAATCCTGGACTCGATAGCTGTATTGAGCAAAGATGCTGTCCGGTTTTTTAAAAACATTTTTTGAAACATTATCACTTAACTCTATGGCTCCTGCCAAACGAGCAAACGGCTGATACAAGGCCCTGCTTAATTTGAAATAGAATGAATTTTCATTTTCGTGGCCGGTGCTAACTCCACTGTTGAGGTTGGTGTACCCAAGTGAAGCATCGACAAAACTCCCTTTGATGTTAATGACTTGATAAAAACCTTCGTAACCATAATGGGGGTTTCGATTAAGGTCGAAGACCTGACCAAATTGAACGTGCTGGCCAAGTCCTGCGAAATTGACGTCCTGAAGACTAAACTGATACTTAGTTGGTAAGTTAACTGCGAGAGCTCCACTCAGACTAAATATGTCCCGCGTGACAACAAGTAGATCAACTGAGTCTGAGTTTTTGGAAACGGATTTCACAAAGATCCTTGCATCCATAATAAAATTTAAGTTTCGAAGCAGGCGCTCGTTGTCAGCGAGACGATAAGGATTTAATGGTTTGCCTTCCCGCACAAACAGGTTGTTCCGTATGGTGACCTCTCTTGAGTTAGTATGAAGTCGGTTTGCCGTCTTTGCTATTGCACTCTGAAGATTGCGAGAAGTATCAACTACCATTTTTTCAAAACCAATGCGCTTTAAAATTATGTGCCTGATGATCTTGCCTTCATACTTCAGATAGGCATCCTCGCTTTTTACAAGAAAGGGGGATAGATCGGCCTCAGGCTCCCGTGTAATCATTCCAAGCAGTTTTTTGACATTCTTACGGGAGTTGACCCACTTTTCCAGGTATGAGGAATCTTTTTTCTGCGCGCATGCAATGTTGTAACAAAGTAAAATCACCAATAGCCAAAGGCAACCGCCTTTTGCAATGCAAAACGATTTCGATCTGAGCAATCGGTTCATTCCTCTTGAGGTTCTTTGCTGCTTTTTTTAGAGATGCCTGATGATTAAGGTTATCGATTCAACCCTGGAGTAGAATAGACAATCAGGCACTATGCGAAAGATGAACTTTAATGCATTCTTTGATATTACGCAATCCAAAGATTGTATTGCACTATTCACAGATCGATGGAGTTTGCACAGAACCTGGCATATGGAATATATGTAAGACTTCTGCGTAAGTGTGTAACTCTTATCTGATCAGGAGTTCTGTCCTTTGCAAAAACCAGTTGAGCTTAGCGTATGAGCACAGATGCCCAACAGGCTTCAGTATTTAAAAATTACTCTAAATGAAATTTAAAGAATTGTTTTTCTTGATGATTATACTTTGCATATCTGCTGTTATCATTTTTTCAAGTCATCACACACCTGATGAAAAGAGAGTTATTGAAAATAATAAAAGCGGAGCAACGGATTTTATCAATAGCAATAGTGATTACTCCAAAGATATCAGCAATTATAAAAGAGAGGCTTCAAAGAAAATTAGTGTCAATAGTAAAAAACTATCTTCCTTTATCTCAAGGATAAAAGCCAATAACGAAGGAGTGACAACAATATTCTATCAATCTAAGCTTCTGAAACTGAAGGACAGGAATAACATTTTGAAAAGGAGAATTGGCTCATACAAGGGTGAAGGGAAAGTGAAATGGGTATCATTCAAGAAAGAATTCGGTCATGAGATGAAAGAACTGTCTAAGTCACTTGATGATTTGCCAGATAATATATCAAATCAATAAAAGTAGGTTGCTTCAAACTTGAGATTAACAAATGAACAATTCTTTTGAAATACCTTTTTATGGGAAAACAGCATTGATTCTTATAAGTGCATTTGCTATAGGGCTGGCGCTTTATGTCGGGCAGCACATCATCATACCAATTCTATATGCTACGATGATTGCTATTCTGTTGAACCCATTGGTCAATTACTTACTAGGTAAGAACATTAATAAAATCGTTTCCATTTCTCTCGCGGTTCTTCTTGCCATTTTGTTGATGCTGACTGCAATCTATGTGGTGTCTGCCCAGATCACATTGTTTACTGAAACATATCCTCAGCTAAAGGCAAAATTTATTCTCACAAGCACTCAATTGCTTCACTGGATGTCTGACAAATTCGGAATTCGCGAAACAAGTATTAATGCATGGATAAAGGACACACAGAACGATGCTATCGGGAATTTAGGAATTGGAGAAACGCTTTCAGAAGTGGGACGGATGCTGGTGATCGGAACGTTGCTACCTGTTTACCTATTCATGATTCTATACTATAAACCTCTTTTATTAGAATTTATCCACAGGCTTTTTAAGTCTGAACATCATATTACCGTTGTCGAAGTATTGGCAGGTTCGAAAAAAATCATTCAGAGCTATTTGGTTGGTCTTTTCTTTGAGATGATCATCGTTGCTACGCTGAATTCAACGGGGCTTTTACTGATAGGGATTGACTATGCTATCATCCTCGGGATTACAGGTGCTATTCTTAACGTCATTCCCTATTTAGGCGGAATTACTGCTATTGCGTTACCAATGCTCATTGCATTTATAACGAAGGACTCTTTGATTTATCCTTTGCTGGTTTTCATCGTCTATATTATTATTCAGTTCATAGATAACCATTATGTCATTCCAAAGATTGTTGCTTCGCGTGTACAACTGAATGCGCTCATTTCGGTTATCGCGGTTCTAATTGGCGGAGCTTTTTGGGGGATTCCAGGGATGTTTCTCTCTATTCCTCTAACGGCAATCATGAAAGTTATTTTTGATCACATTGATCCACTAAAACCCTGGGGGTTCCTCTTAGGAAACATTGTCCCAACCACTTCCAAGTTTTCATTTCTAAAAATGGGTAAAATCAAAAATACACAGGCATGACGATTGATTTGAAAGGAAAAGCTCTTGAAGTAATTAAGAGAGGGGTTATCAAACCATCGGTAAATCTCTATGTTCAATTGTTACGAGGTTTCTTAGAGGAGATCGCACGACTAACATTATTTGCTTTTCGCTTTTTTAGAGAGGCCGTCAGACGTCCATATGAGATCAATGAATTTCTTAAGCAGGCTTATTTGATTGGATATAAGTCATTGCCCCTGGTAGCCATTACCGGATTTATTATGGGGCTCGTATTAACGATTCAATCACGGCCCACTCTTGCTGAGTTTGGAGCTGAGTCATGGCTGCCGGCAATGGTTGCTGTTTCTATCATCCGGGAAATTGGCCCTGTAATTACAGCCCTGATTTTTGCGGGTAAAGTCGGGTCTGGCATTGGTGCTGAACTGGCCTCTATGAAAGTGACTGAGCAGATTGACGCCATGGAGGTTTCAGGAGTTAACCCATTCAAGTATTTAGTTGTGACGCGAATGATGGCAACTACGCTGATGCTTCCTGCGTTGGTCATACTTGCCGATGTGATTTCTCTTTATGGTGCCTACATCGGAGTTAATCTAAAAGGCGATGTCAGCTTTCATCTTTTCTTTTTGGAGGTTTTTGCAAAGCTTTCTTTCAGTGATGTCTTTCCGTCTTTAATTAAGACTTTTTTCTTTGGATTTGTGGTGGGACTAATCGGCTGCTATAGAGGCTATCATGCAGCTCAGGGCACGGAAGGAGTAGGAGTGGCCTCTAATGCTGCCGTGGTGCAAGGGTCGTTAGCAATATTCATTCTTGACATGATCGCGGTTCAAATGACAAGTTTGTTTATATAATACGATGGAAACAGCGGCCGAAATAAAACACATGTCAAAGTCATTTGACACCAGGCAAATACTGAACGATATCAGCTTGAAAGTGGACAAAGGTGAAAACCTGGTTCTATTCGGAAAGTCGGGAAGTGGTAAATCCGTTCTTATCAAATGTTTAGTTGGCTTGATTGAGCCGGATGGCGGAGAGATTGTTCTGCTGGGTGAAAATATTGCAGACCTGAAAGATGAAGATTTGAACAGGTTACGAAAAAAAGTAGGCTTTCTTTTTCAGAGTGCAGCGCTTTATGACTCCATGTCGGTGAGAGAAAATCTTGAATTCCCTCTGCGTGGCGGTCATGGTAAACTCGATAAAGATGAAATCGATGCGTTAGTCAACGAAGCTTTGACTAACGTGGGGTTAGCAGACGCTGTTGATAAAATGCCATCGGAGCTTTCGGGAGGAATGCGAAAGCGGGTTGGGTTAGCACGTACGTTGATACTGAAACCCGAAATAATATTTTATGACGAGCCGACTACCGGACTGGATCCGATCACATCAAAGGAAATCAGCGGATTGATCATGGAAGTTCAGAAGAAGTATGGAGCGGCATCGGTAATCATCACCCACGATGTTGAATGCGCACGGATCACATCGAATAGAATGATTATCATAAAAGACGGAGCTCCTTTTGCCGAAGGGACATACAAAGAATTATCAGAATCAAAAGACGAGTGGGTACGCTCATTCTTTAACTAAAAAATAGCATGGAAAAGAAATCAAAAAATCAGATAAGACTCGGAGTGTTTGTCTCTGTAACGATCACCATATTTATTGTCGGCATTTATTTTATCGGGCAGCGCCAAAAGCTGTTCAGTAGCACATTTCACGTGAGCGGAGTATTCCTCGATATCAGCGGCCTCCAAATAGGTAATAACGTACGATTCTCTGGCATTAATGTTGGCATCATCGAAGACATTGAACAGGTCACCGATTCAACTGTTCGCGTAGATATGCAGATCGTAGAGAACTCCCGGCAGTTTATTAAGAAGAACGCAATCGCCATGATTGGATCGGATGGGCTCATGGGCAGTAAAATAATTGTGATTATTCCCGGAACTCCGGGACAGAAGGAATTGGAAAACAATGACGTTATACGAACTACCCGCCAGGTCGACCTGGACGAAATCATGTTCAAACTAAAAGTAACAAGCGACAACGCTGCTAATATAACAGGAGATCTTTCTGCCATTCTGAAAAACGTTCGCGATGGAAAAGGAACAATAGGGATGTTACTAATGGATAGCATTTTCGCTGAAAATTTGGATGCAGCTATTCTTAACATAAGACAAGGTGCAGGAGGATTTAAACAAAACATGGATGCAGCAAGTCATAGTTTTCTTTTGCGGGGATATTTAAAAAAGAAAGCGGCTGCTGATAAGACGAAGGATAAAAAATGAAACAGCCTGTTTTCTCCCTATGAAAAATCTCAATATTCTTCAGAACGAGAAGGTAAAGCAATTGCACCAGGCTGTTGTTGATACGGTTCATAAGGCAAAAACAATAGGTAAAAATCACCTGACTCCAGAAGAAGAGAGCCGGACAGCTGGAGAAAAACTCTCTGACATCGTTTTTAACATAGGGAGCAGTTGGGCACCCATTTTATTGTTTACGACAGTGGTTATTGCCTGGGTCTTGTTTAATTCGTTTGTGTCAGTGAAATATCGCTTTGATCCATTCCCATTTTTACTGATGACCTTTCTATTGGCAGGCATTGCGGCTGTTCAGGCACCGTTCATTATGATGAGCCAACATCGGAATGGGCTGAAAAACAGCAAGAAGCTGGCCGTAAATCTGAAAGTAGAAAATGAAATCCTTGCACTTCATCAATCGATCACCGTATTGATCGAGCAGCAACTTCAACAGGTACTTGAAAATCAAGCGATGGTATTAAAGTCATTACAAGACCTTCAACTAAAGGACGATAAATTAAGCCTGCTGATCGAAAGCTTTGAATCAGCATCACCGGTCAAGCAAATCCCTTCATAAGCATATAGTCAAAGGCAGGTATCTGTAATACTTGCAATAGTCTTGCCTATTTGTGTAATACTCAACGGTACCAATAGCCCCACCTTCGTTCAGTTATTCTTCAAGAGAATAGTTGAGAAGTTGCGGAGTAACCTTGATCCTGCATCAAGGCAAGGCGCATAATCTTTCTATTTTTTTAAGATAGCTGATGCTGAGAGAAATACTCGCAGCATATTCTGGTCTACTACTATTAATTAAACAAAATAAAATGAACACAATCAAAAAAATCACATTGTTAGCTCTATCATCAATGCTAATAATGGTTGGCTGCAAGGATCAAAATAAGGATCCTGGCCCAACACCTACAGTCAGCTCTACAACACCTGCAACCAGTGCGGTTGGTGTAGAGCGTAATGCAGTCATCACCGCTTCATTCAGTGCGGCAATGAGTCCGGTATCTATTTCTGCGTCAACTTTTACTTTGTTGAAAGGAACTTCGGTTGTCGCAGGTGCAGTGACGTACTCCGGTACCACTGCGACATTTACCCCGACATCCTCATTGGATGCCAGCACCGTTTATTCGGCTACGATTACTAAAGGGGCAAAAGCTGCATCAGGAAGTTCACTTGCAGCAGATAACGTGTGGACTTTTACTACGGTTGGTTTGCCTGCAGCTAATCTGACTGATCCGCTGGACAACGCCACCGCTGTTTCACAAAGCAAAGTCATTGCAATTACATTCAGTGGAGCGATGGATCCTTCAACGATTACATCTTCCACATTTACTTTAAAGCAAGGTACAACAGCAGTAGCTGGTGCAGTTGCTTACTCCGGAACAACGGGAACATTTACCCCGACCGTGGCACTTGCGGCAAATACAATTTACACGGCAACGGTAACAACCGGAGCTAAAAATATGGCTGGTGACGCTATACTGGCGAACAAAGTTTGGACTTTCACAACCGTTGTTTTACCTGAAGTGATTTCAACCGACCCGATTAATAATGCAATAGGAGTGATTAAAACTAAAGTGGTTGCTTTAACCTTTAGCAAAGCAATGAATGCAACGACAATCACTGCTACAACATTTACAGTAAAACAAGGTGCCACTGCGGTAGCAGGTATAGTTGCGTACTCCGGAATAACAGCAACGTTTACTCCTTCAGCCAATCTTACAGCTAGTGCAATTTATACTGCCACGGTAACAACCGAGGTAAAAGATGTTGCCGGTAGTGCATTGGCGGCTAACAAAGTCTGGAGCTTTACAGTTGCAAGTGCCGCAGCAGCAGGTTTGGCTGTGGTTGATCTTGGATCAGCAGGTGATTATGTGATCCTTGCTAAAACAGCGATCTCTAATATTTCAAGTTCTGCAGTCACCGGTGACTTAGGGCTAAGCCCGGCTGCAACTTCGTATGTTACGGGCTTCTCATTGACTAATGCCACAGGCTATGCTACATCAGCTCAAATAACTGGTAAGATCTTTGCCGCAGACATGGCAGCTCCCACTCCAATTAATTTGACTACGGCCGTGAACAATATGATCACTGCCTACAATGATGCGGCTGGTCGTCCTTCTCCTGATTTCTCAGAGCTGGGCACCGGTAACATCGGTGGTAAAATTCTGGTGCCAGGACTTTACAAATGGACGAACACAGTTACAATACCTTCGGATGTTACCATCTCCGGAAATGCAACGGACGTTTGGATCTTCCAGATTGCCGGTGACCTTACCATGAGCAATGCAGTTAACATCACTTTAACCGGTGGTGCACTGGCCAAGAACATTTTCTGGCAGGTAGCAGGAACGGCAACTTTGGGTACCACTTCGCATTTCGAAGGAGTCATTCTATCAAAGACTGCTATAACGATTCAAACAGGTGCTTCTTTTCATGGCAGAGCTTTAGCGCAAACCGCAGTTGTTCTGGATGGAAATGCAGTAACCAAACCGCAATAAAATCAACTGATACAAAATCTGAGAAATAGAAGAGGAGAAATCCTCTTCTATCTCATTAAAGACATCTCTAAAAATTAAGCATATGAAAACAAAAAATATCCTGATAACCGCAATCGCAGCTCTATTTTCCGCTGCCTTTGTCAGCGGGTGCAAAGACGATAACGTTGAAAAAAAAGGAGTATGCCCTCTCGTTGTGTCAACGAGCCCGGCAAATCTTGGTATTAACGTGCCACTCACCAGTGTAGTCACTATAACATTCAATGAAGCGATGAATCCGGCCACCATTGCGCCAGGAGCATTTACATTGCTTAGCCCGGGAAGTCCGGGCGGACGTGTGGAAGGGTCAGCAAGAATAAATATGGCCGGCACATTGACTTATGATGAAGCAACATTTACGATGACGTTTACACCTGTCAGTAAACTCGCACCCAACGCTACCTACACTGGAACTGTCGGTACATCAGTTAAGGATAAAGCTGGCAATGCATTACAGGTAAACTACGTATGGACTTTTAGTACCAGTGCACTGGTATCCCCAACAGTAGTTTCTACAGATCCACTCAACAATTCCATAGGTATTGCTTTAAACAAAGTAGTTGCAGCAACCTTTAGTGTTCCCATGGATCCATTAACCATTACATCAACCACATTCAATTTAAAGCAAGGCGCTACTGCAGTTTCGGGAATAGTTTCGTACACAGGGTCTACTGCTTCTTTTACTCCATCAAGCCCTCTGGCGTCAAATACTACTTACACCGGGACTATTACGACTGGAGCTAAGAATGTACCTGGTACGCCACTGGCGAATGACTTTGTATGGAGCTTTAGTACAGCCGTACCTTTAGGACCACCCGTAGTTAATCTTAATTCCGTTGCCCGCTTCGGGATTATCGCGGGTGTAGGTGTTAGTAATAATGCAGGTCCCAGTGTCATCAACAATTTAGATGTTGGTATCTATCCTGGCGTTCGTTCTTCAGTCACCGGGTTTCCTCCGGCAGTTGTTGTCGGTGGTACAATTTACGCCTCTGACGATGTAGCTCCTCCCGGTACAGCAGCAATGCTGTTGCAGGCTCAAAATGATTTGACCGCTGCTTACAACGCAGCCGCAGGAGCAACGTTACCGGCACCGGCCGTAGCACCAGCTGATCTCGGTGGCAAGACACTTGCTCCGGGCATTTATACCTCAGCATCAACTATGTTGTTGCAGAATGGCAATCTGACACTTGACGCACAGGGTGATGCAAATGCAGTCTGGATTTTCCAGGTTGGATCAGCACTTACAACCGTAGGCTCGGGACCGTTTCCTTCAGCTTCAGGTGGCAATGTTATCCTCGCAGGAGGTGCCCAGGCTAAAAATGTCTTTTGGCAGGTCAGCAGCTCAGCAACTATTGGTGACTTTACCTCCTTTAAAGGAAACATCCTTTCGCTTTCATCCATCACAATGAACTCAGGCGCTGTTGCCGAAGGAAGAATGCTTGCCAGAAACGGATCTGTCATCATGACCAGTTCCAACATCATCAACAAGCCTTAAATCATAATCATTATGAAAACTCAAAATAATTTTAAAGCAGGATCGCGCATAGCGCGGTTCTGTACTTTATCTGCACTCAGTAGTATTCTTCTCTGCGCAATTTCGATACTTGGTAGTCAAATGCCTTTGCAGGCACAGATGATTCAACAAGCAGATGAACCTAAAGCGGAGATTCTGCCTTCGTACACAAAACCAAACTGGTGGTTTGGTGTGGCCGCAGGTGCAAATTTCAATTTCTTTCGCGGTACTACGCAACAACTGAACTCCGACTTGACAGTCCCTGCAGCATTCCACCATGGCAAGGGACTGGGGTTGTTTCTTGCACCTCTGGTAGAGTATCATCGTCCCGATTCAAAATGGGGAGTAATGTTCCAGGCAGGATACGACAACCGTAACGGCAAATTTGACCAGGTGATTTCGCCATGCAATTGCCCCGGAAATTTATCAACGGATTTGAGTTATGTCACTTTCGAACCGAGCTTGCGCTTTGCTCCGTTCAAATCTCATTTCTATTTGTTCGCAGGTCCGCGCCTTGCTTTCAATTTGTCAAGTTCATTTACTTACAAACAAGGGATCAACCCGGCTGTCCCCGAACAAACTGCCAATCCTGATGTGAAGGGAAATTTCAGCAGTGTAGATCAAATGTTAGTCTCCATGCAGGTAGGCGCGGGATATGACATTTCGCTTTCACCTGAGAACAGAAGATCTCAAACCGTGCTTTCACCGTTTGCTTCTTTTCAACCTTACTTCGGCCAGTCGCCTCGTTCCACTGAAACATGGACCGTAACAACCGTTAGAATTGGTGCCGCACTTAAGTTTGGCAGAGGGCACCGCATTGATCAACCGGTTGCGATTCAACAGACGCCAGTCGTTCCTGTATTAGTGAAATTCTCTATACACTCTCCGGCAAACATTCCGGTTGAGCGCAGGGTACGCGAAACTTTCCCGATACGTAATTATGTATTTTTTGATTTAGGTTCAACGGTCATACCGGAGCGCTATGTTTTGCTTACTAAAGAGCAGGTGAAAGACTTTAAGGAAGACAGGTTGGAAGTATTCGCACCCAAAAGACTTTCAGGTCGTTCAGCAAGACAAATGACGGTCTATTATAACGTGCTTAACATACTTGGTGATCGCATGCAAAGAAATCCTGATGCTGTTGTCAGCCTGACAGGCGCCTCAATGCAGGGCAAGCCCGATGGAATTGCAATGGCAGAATCCATTAAGAAATACCTGGTGGATATATTTGGAATAAGCCCTTCACGGATAAATGTTGAGGGTCGGATCAAACCGAGACTAGCATCTGAACAGCCAGGAGCCAAACTTGAACTTGACGTGCTGCGCCAGGGAGACCGGAGAGTTACCATCTGGAGCGAATCACCCGCTTTAATGCTGGAGTTTCAAACCGGTCCAAACTCGCCCTTGAAGCCTGTAGAAATACTTGCGATACAACCTGCACCTGTTGACAGCTATGTCACTGTGAAAGTCAAAGGAGCTAAAAAAGCATTTTCCTCATGGTCATTAGAGGTCAGGGATGAAACAGGAAATCTGCAATTCTTTGGACCTTATACGGAAGACGATGCGAGTATTCCCGGAAAAGCTGTTTTGAACGATAGGCCATCTGGTAACTATAAGTTTACGATGATAGGTCGGAATGGCGTAACGGTGAGAAAAGATACAACCGTGCGACTGGTGCTCTGGGCACCCGCCAAAGATGAAGAAGGCATGAGGTTCACTGTGATCTATGAGTTCAATGATTCAAAAGCTATTGCGGCTTACGAAAAATACCTCACAGACATTGTTGCACCGAAAATCCCCAAATATGCTACGGTGGTGATTCACGGGTACACAGATACAATCGGTGACGACACGCATAATCTTGAATTGTCGATGGCAAGAGCGAATGATGTTCTTCACATTCTTGAAAACGCAATGTCAAAGGCTAATCGGACCGATGTAACGTTCGAATCCTATGGCTATGGAGAAGATCAAAGGCTATCGCAGTTTGAGAATAATTTCCCCGAAGAACGTTTTTACAACAGGTCCGTTGTGATCGATGTAATTCCGCACAAGTAAAATAGTCATACACCACTACGAATGGATCAGGGGCTGTCATGAAAAAAGACAGCCCTTTTTTCATCTTCTCAGACAAGACCTACATTACTTCTAAATTAAAAGGAATTAAAGTGAGCAATTCAAAAAAAGTGATTCTGATTTCCGCAGCGATTATAGTTTTCCTTATGGGGTTATCTATCGTGTTTATTTCTCCCATTGTCAGGTATTTGGTGGAAAGCAGTGATCAAAAATATACAGGCCGGCAGGTTACGATGGATTGGGCGTATGTCAATCCATTTACCGGCTTTGTTCAGTTCAATAATTTTAAAGTCTATGAGTATAAGAAAGACACGCTATTTTTTTCCGCCAACCATGTGAGTGCTGATTTTGCATTGCTCAAGCTGTTTTCAAATACGGTTGAAATAACAGAGCTTATCGTCGATCAGCCACGAGGGACAGTGACTAACACAAAAAAACACTTCAACTTCGATGACCTGATCTCAAGGTTCTCTTCCGATACATTGTCGTTGAAAAAATCTTCAACTCACATCAATATCCTAAACGTTAAAGTGAGGCATGGTGAATTTGTTTACCGTGAAAAGGCCATTCCCATCAATTACATTATCAGGGACCTGAATATGGAGAGCTCAGGCAAGCGGTGGGATGCCGATACCATAGCTTCGACATTTTCGTTCCTGTCGCAAAACGGAAAGGGTGGGATAAAAGGTGATTTTACGATCAATGCCAGGAATCTTGACTACAGACTTGCTACCTCCATTCGCAATTTTGACCTCGAAATTATCAGGCAATACCTCTGGGAGCTTATCAATTATGGAATGTTTTCAGCACAGGTGGACGCCACCATTCGGGCTACAGGAAATTTTAAGAACCCGGAGCGAATCAACGCCATTGGTAGAGTGGCATTCAATGACTTCCACCTGGGAAAGACAACCAGGGACGACTACCTCGCATTTGAAAAACTGATAGTAGTAATTGACCAGCTAAATCCTTATGGCCAGAAATTCCTGTTCGACTCTGTAGTCCTCCGGAAGCCTGTTTTTAAGTACCAGAAATTTGACTCGTTAAATAATGTGGAGATGCTGTTCGGAGAGAAAGGATCAAACATCTCTGATGTGACTTCGCAATCAAGCCGGTTTAACCTCGTCATTGAAATTGGCCGCTACCTTAAACGGCTGAGTCGCAATTTCTTTCAAAGTCATTATCGAGTCAACCACCTGGTTGTTACTCAAGGCGATCTGGCATTCAGTGATTTTTCGCTGAACGAACAATTCAATATAAGCGCTAATTCATTAAGCATAATATCCGACTCCATAGACAGAAACAACAAGAGGGTAGGGATATACATCAAATCAGGTATAAAACCCTTCGGTGATCTGTCTGTAACCCTGAGCGTCAATCCAAAAGACAGCGGAGATTTTGACATGTACTACCATCTTAATAAAATCTCGGCCACCACATTTAATCCTTACCTGGTCTCTTACACTTCGTTTCCGTTGGACAGAGGAACAATCGAACTCAATGGGACATGGAATGTCCGGAATGCAGAGGTTAAAAGTACAAATCACCTGGTAATCGTAGACCCGCGCATCTCAAGCCGAATAAGGACAAAACATTTAAAATGGATTCCGCTGCCTTTGGTGATGGCCTTTGTCCGGGAGCGCGGCAACGTCATTGACTATAATATCCCTATTACGGGAAATCTGAAGGACCCTCATTTTCATTTGCGAGATGTCACACTGGATTTGATCAAGAACATTTTTGTTAAACCGGTTACTATGCCTTACGGCATCGCCTTGCGAAATGCAGAAAGCGAGATTGAGCATTCACTTACACTGAAATGGGAGGTAAGACAGCATCAACTGCACCATGAGCAACAGAATTTTATTAAGACAATGGCCGAGTTCCTTGACAAGAATAAAACATCGTCAATAGCTGTCTATTCAAATGAGTATTCATCCAAAGAAAAAGAGCAAATTCTTTTTTTCGAGGCCAAGAAAAAATACACGCTCTCTTTGCGGGCCAGGAATGAGATCTTTACAAAGGACGATTCGATAAAGATTGACCGGATGTCTGTCAAAGATGCTGCGTTCATGCATTCATTAAAACGGGGCAGGGGAGCAGGCGACACACTGATGTTCACCATTCAGGATAAATGCAATTATTACATTGATAGCAATGCTGTCAATTTGAAATACAGGGAATTGGTGAAAGAAAGAGACCGGGTATTTCGCGATTTTTTTGCCAGGAATGGCACACTCGACAGAGTTAAGATCCACTCCACCAACGACAGCATTCCCTATAACGGCTTTTCATGTTATAAGATAATCTACAAAGGGGAAGTTCCGAAGTCACTGCAACGCGCATTTAAGAAAATGCACGAACTGAATAACGAAGACCCACGAAAGAGGTATGCAAGCAACCGGAAATTATCAGCGCTGAAGTAATCTGAAGACCGCTAAGTACCGGTCTCCGTGCTCTTACTGGAATACGTGATTTGTATAAGAATCTTCCCGAAGGGTGTAAGGCATTAGATACTTCTTATGCTCAACTTTCAATAGCAGAATTCAATTGCAAGAATAGGTCATAAAACCATTATCCTTATGAAAGAAAGTAAATTTAAACAGGGTGAGATTGTCATGGAAAGAGTACGTCCATACTTGAAATTACTGGTAAGCCGGTATGAAAATCAAATCTACTACTGCAAGATTCTAGATCGCGAAAGCAAGAAAGAGCTTGTCTATTCTGAAAGGGAATTGATGTCCTGCCTGGCAAAATGAAGTACATCATTCGCCACCATCGTCATCAACGAAACAACAGCATCATAAAGCGGCTTTGGTTGACGCTCGCGATTATCATGTTACTTGGCCTCTATTTCGCCAATTATGGTCAATCCGATTGTTGCATTAAACAGGGAAATAAAAATGTACAATTAGTCTCTGTTTTTGCAGGTAATCTTTCAGGCTGGGAGACCAATGATGATTATGTCTTCAGTGGTTTTTATTTGCAGGCAGAAAGGGTACGATACCTGGTTAAGTTTTCACCAAACATGGGGACCCAGCTTACGTCAGAATTAAAAATCGGGAACAGGCTGGAGATCAACGGTGTTTTTGAAAAGGATACACTCAATGGAATAACCATAAGGCTCGTAAGTATCACCACAGATGGAAAATATATTTACAACCGAATCTTTAACGAATCAACGAGGCCACCCGTTGAAGAATTCAAATTCGGTAGCGGTAAGATCAGGCAACTACAAAAAAACGAGCAGGGTAATTCCAAGAGCTTAATTCTTGATGATAGAACTATTCTCCGAATTCCAGCTAACGTCATCGAGGCTCTAAATACCCTGTTGATCACGGGAGCATATATCTCATACAGTGGTTTTCAAGCCGTGCGAGATGGGGAATTTGCAACGGTAAATTATCCGATTATTCGCTGCGTCACTTTTACCATTAATGACAAGCAATACTTGATCTTTTAATGCAGAACATTTCGCTCTACTCCCTTTCATCTTTCTTTCAATATGTGAATGATACAACTTATCGCAAGAGTTGTATAACATTTCTACGAAGCTAAAGAGCCACCTTTCTTACTGAAAGAAAAGATCAAACAAACATTTAAAATAAAATAAACATGGAATCAGGTAAAGTAGTGTTGGGTGTAATTGCAGGTGTTGCCATAGGGGCAGTATTGGGCATTTTATTTGCACCGGAAAAAGGCAGTGTGACGAGAGGTCAAATCCTGGGTAAAGGCGAAGACTTTGCTAAGGGATTTGACGATTTTATGAAGGCAGCCTCAAAAAACTATGCGAGTTTACTTAAGGGCGCAGAAGAGTTGAGTATTAAAGAAATAGCAAAGCTTGAGCACGTAAAGAACGAAACTCAAAGTGCAACAACTTGAGGTTGATAAATAATTATAAATCGTGAACAACATGGCCGCACCAATCGAAGCGCTCTTTGAAAAAGCGGAAAATTATGGCAAAACAAGTGTAGAATTGCTTAAGCTCAATGTCATAGACAAATCAGCGGATATTGTATCCACTTTCACAGTGCAATTTGTGATACTTACGGTTATCTCATTTTTTACTTTGGCAATAAACATTGGAGTAGCCTTGTGGATAGGGGAGTCGTTAGGCAAATCATACTATGGTTTTTTTGTAGTTGCTGCTTTTTATGCAATTGTGGCTACGGTCTTATATTTCTTTCGCCATCAATGGATCAAAACACCGGTTAGCAATTCGCTCATCGCAATAATGATGAAACAGAAGGGCGTATGAAAACCATAGGATCAATGACTTTAAACGAATCCATCAATCAGTTACGCATAAAGCAGGCGGAGCAGTTGGTACTGTTGCGGGATCAATTTCATCTCACCTATGAAAGCTTAAAGCCGATCAATCTGCTCAAACACACTTTCAAAGAGGCGGCATCACCTGATATCAAAGAAGGTATACTTGACAATGTTATTGGCGTGACAACAGGCTATCTCTCAAAAGGGATTTTTGTTGGAACATCAGTTAACCCGGTAAGGAAAATCCTGGGCACTCTTTTGCAAATCACCGTTTCTACTTTAATCGCCCGAAATTCAGACTCAATTAAATCAACATTAAGACAAGTATTGGACCGGGTCTTCAAAGCACCGGTTGAAAACAACCTGGAACATTCGAACAATGGAAATTTAAAAATAAACATTCAAACAGATGAAAACCTCAGCAAATCTTGAAAAGGAAAATACGACCGGTCAAAACCAGAACGGCCCTAATGCAAACCGCCCCGTTCACATATTGACAGCTTCGTCAATCATTGGCGATAATGTCGAGAACAAAAAGGGAGAGTCTATTGGCAAAATAAGCGACATCATGCTAAATACCCTCGATGGTAAAATCCAGTATTTGATAATCGAGTTTGGTGGCTTCCTGGGCATAGGCGAAAAACTATTTGCTGTTCCTTTCTCTGCAATAAAACTCAATATTGCCAACAAGGATTTTATTTTGGATATGGACAAAGAGTTCCTTGAAAAAGCGCCAGGGTTTAACAAAGATCACTGGCCTGAAACGAATGGCCATTATTTTGATGTCGACAGGCATTGGGGATCCTTCATGGGGCCTAATACCGGGGTGTAATTTTACAAGCAGCGAATTCATTCTTAGCAGAGTCTCTTGCCAACAGGCGGGGACTCTGTGCTGTGTTAGATTAGTGCCATCACGACCGGATAACCGATTTCCCCTCGCCACCCTGGCATCGTTACGATTCTCTTCTTTTATTCTCTATTCAACAATTTCATTCCATTCGACTAATCCGTGAGTGATGTAAACCTTCGTTGCATTTGTGTAACGGTCGTGGAGTGAAGAAGGTCCACCTTTGTCCATGTGAAATAATCACATCAAGTCCACAGTAGAAATTAAACACATTAGAAATGAATACCACCGAATTACTAGGCAATTGGAACGTGACCAAAGGCAAGCTAAAACAAAAATTTGCAACACTGACCGATGACGATCTGCTTCTGGTTGAAGGAAAGCAGAACGAGCTTATCGGGAGACTACAGACCAAGCTTGGCAAATCAAAAAAAGAGATGCACAAGCTGATCCAGTCATTATAGTTCACCTTATTCCTTAACAATTAAAGACAAATCAAAATGAAAAAATTACTCTTACTGTCCATATTGGCAAGCTTCATCTCCATTCAATGCAATGCACAGAATGACCCGGATTATCGCAAGCAATTGATGTTTGGATTAAAGGCCGGTGTTAACTCATCAAACGTATATGACAGCCGGGGAGAGGCATTCGTTGCCAGTTCAAAAACGGGCTTTGTCGGAGGTGCTTTTCTATCCATTCCTATCGGTCAGTTCTTGGGTATTCAGCCGGAGGTATTGTATTCGCAGAAAGGATTCCAGGCTACCGGAAGCTTTTTAGGGAGTCCATATAATCTTACCAGGACCACCAGTTATATCGATGTACCTTTATTGATTACTGTAAAGCCGGCCAATTTTATGACATTGCTTGCGGGCCCCCAGTTCTCTTATTTGCTAAATCAAAAAGATGTTCTGACAAATTCATCTACAAGTACGCAGCAGCAACAGGAATTTAAGAACGACAATATCCGCAAAAACATCCTGTGTTTTTTAGGAGGCATTGACTTCAATTTTGACCACATGGTATTCGGTGCAAGAGCCGGATGGGATTTATCAAACAACAACGGAGATGGAACCTCAACCACACCGCGTTATAAGAACGTGTGGCTTCAGGGCACTATAGGTGTCAGGTTTTAGAATTCCGAAGTGGTTAGTAACAATTTTGGGCTTTCCTGTTGATTCAGGAAAGCCTAATTGTTGTTTACAAAAGCGCGATTTTGATTGAAATGGGACTGTTTTGGTGTGTTTTCAGTGGCGGAATTCTCAGATCAATTTGGCGGATTCTTTGCTGAGTATTAAGGTGGCACCACTCATTTGAAGATATTTGATTTCAGTCTTTCAATCAGGAATTGATTTTGAGTGAAGTTTGCGAGCTGAAATGGCTGGCATCATAGCCGGCTTTTTTTATATCATCACCACCTACTTTTTTTAAGCACCCTTGTTCTTTTGTAAAAAGCTTGAGTTTATAACCGTCTTGGTACAGAATCTTATGCGAAGAAATCGGATCAATATTTGCCTTTTGACAGGAAATTTGAAGTTTTTGTCAAATTCTACGCATAAACAGATTCATCGTAGAATTTAACAATGTTGTTATTTGTAAATTCGTTATACGCTAAATTCATTTTATGAAAACAATCCTCGGTTGTGTCTTTGTTTTAATCTCGGCATGTGCATCAGGTCAGTCCATCCAGGGCACCTGGCAATTGATTGACAGCAAGACCTGCTTTCAGGCCGACATGAAGGAAAGCGAAACAGAAAAGGAACTGACCAGCAAGATGGGAAGCAACTCGACCAGTACCGTTGCAAAACTTATCGAGTTCAAGAAAGACGGATCAGGCCGGGAAGGAGTTTTTGCTGCTGGTAAGAAAAGGGGAGATGGGATGAATTCGTTTCAGTATAAACTGAACGGCCAGGAATTGAATTTTACGGACAAAAAATCGGGAATGATTCTCCAGCGCTTTGTAATTGATGAATTGACTGAAACGTCACTTAAGATTCATGATGCTGTGAAAGATTGCGAGACTAAAGCTTTTATCAGGGTAAAGTAGGTTTAGCTCTTTTCTGCAAATACCTTGAATTGATCGAGCCATTTCTGTGTCTGCTTGCGAAACACGCCAGGCGTGAACAATGCCATCATTTTTGGAACAAAGCCATTGAATTTCGTGTATTCAATCTCTACGTTCCAGCGGGTTTTGTTCGAGCCTACTGAAGAGAACCGGTTGCTCATCGTGTTAACCATGTGCGTGTGTTCATACAGTGCCTTCATCTCCGAAGGGAGGTCTTTTATCAAGACGGTTTCGGTAAGTTCCATTCTGCGATTGTCAGTATTGTAAACCAACAATGACTTCGCACCTGCAATTCCCCTAATGCCGCTGATGTGAGTCATGCTCACAAAGCCATCCTGCCATTCCTTCATATTGTCAGGATTTTCGAATAGCAAAATCACTTTGTCGATTGGCTTGTCAATATCAACGGTGCAGGTGAATTTCATGATAAATAAGTTAAGGCTTCATAAATTCAGCGATCAACCGGTGAAAGTGATGTGTTCCCTGTTCGCGGGTAACAGAATATCGGCCGTGTGTGTAAAATCTTGAACGAATCCCTTTTTGTACATTTTGAACTACATCTTCGTCTTCCAATTCTACTTTGTGCAGATCGGCTCCAGCCCCCTGGCGAAGTTTACTTTCGTCAAGTACATATGATAAAAACGAAACTTTTGTTTTGTTAATACCCAGTGGCCTGATAATATTTATAGAAAGCCCCCACGGATAAAAATTAAACATCATATTGGGGAATACCCAAAAATAATAACCCGCTACATGCTTGCCGTAGTCGGGCGAGGAGGGAGGTAAATCAAAGACGACTTCACCTTCCTTGGCCACACCTAACTGCAGGCTGGAATATTTGAAAAGTTCCACAGTATAATTTCCATAGTCAATGACGGAGTTCAGTCCAGCATGAACGAAGGGAATATGAAAACCCTCGAGGTAGTTTTCGCAATACAATGCCCAGTGCGCGTCGATCAGGTAATCCTTCGAGAGCTCCGGGTGAAAAACAAAATCCTGAAATGGCATCCAACTCACGCGCTCCGCCATTGGATTGATAAATTCTTCGGCCTTGAATTTGGAGCCAAGAGACGTAAAAAGCCATTTACCCCAGGTGTGAAGAGGAAGTGGATGGAGATTATCTGCGGCTGTCGGGAAATCTTTTACTTCTTTGAACTCCGGCATAGAGAGGAACTTTCCATCCAGGTGAAATCTCCGTCCATGGTATTTGCAACGTATGTCGTTGAGTTTGCATGGCCGTTCCACGATCAGGTTTCCGCGATGGGTACAAACGTTCGAGAGACAATGTAACTGATCATTCTTGTCTTTGGAGATAATCAGTGGCTCATCGATGAAGTTCTCGTGCAGACTTACCGGGGTCACCCATCCTTTCTCTTTGACCAGATCAGTATCTCCGATAAACTGCCAGCTGTTGGCAAATATTTTCTCTTTTGATTGTTGAAAGAATTCTTCTTTCAGATAGAAATCCGTATCAAGAGTTTTGGCGGTTGTGATGTCGCTGTCAACGTGGAAGGTCATAGGTTTTCAAAATTCAAATTACACATTTCAAGTTACAAATTGACGGTAATCTGAAAAGTGAAACTTAACGTGTAATTGTCTCAAATCCCCAGTGGTTCTTTTTCTCCCAGGTGCCGGGGAGCAGTCTTCAGTACATAAAGATCAAGGACAGCTTTGGTACGGGCGAAATATTCACGGATATAAACCGGAAAAGAAGTTTCTGCATTGGGATCTTGTGCCACAAGCGCCACGGCATCGATGTCATAAAACCGACTGATGAATAAAGCGCGATAGCTATGAAAGGACTGTGTGATAATCGTAATCTTTTCCTGCCCAAAGATCTCTTTACTCCGAACAATCGAATCGAGGGTGCGAAGGCCGGCATAATCAAGTGTGATTATACTATCGGGGACGCCAAGGACGATCAGCGCTTTCTTCATTTCCATTGGTTCGTTGTAATAAATGGTTCGATTGTCTCCACTGACAATGAAGTGAGAGATTTTCCCTTCGAGATACAATTGTGCGGCAGCCTTAATACGATTTGCAAAGAATGGATTTGATGCCCCGCTGGTCAATTTACTACTGGTGCCCAATACGAGCGCAACTTTATGACCATCCAGCGCATTATTGTCAGTGAGGACTTTGTCTTCGGTGCTGATTACCACCCAGAGGTTGGCGCAAAGAACCAGTAGCATTGTTGACAACAGCACAACAATCAACCCCCATTTCAGCCTGCGCCAGGAAACCATTTGATAAGATTAAAAGCCTTTCTGCAAATTTACTCAATCGATTTGAGAAACTCCTGCTCGATCAGGTCTGATCTGCGAACGATTTTGCGCAGCCATTGCAGTCTTATCACTTCCTTTTCGGTATCCGTAAGTTGCCACGGTATGGGCGAACTACGCATTTTGGTGAGTAAAGTACTCAGGATGATTGCCGCACTCACAGATATGTTAAAACTTTCTGTAAATCCGTGCATGGGTATGAAGATTTTCTGGTCGGCATTGGCAAGAGCATATTCTGATGTGCCGTTGAGTTCGTTACCCATCACTACAGCCAATTTTTCATTGACTGATATGTCGTGGATGGAAATACCATCGGGAGAGGGATCAGTGACAAGAATTTTATAACCGAGGTCGCGCAATTTTCTGAAACAAATTTGGCTATTGTCAAAACCTTTCATTTTGTAACGATGCAGGTCGATCCATTTGTTGGACCCTTTGAGTACGCGCTTGTTGACGGAGTATTTGCTGTCGTCTTCGATGATGTGGATATCCTGTAAGCCCAGGCATTCGCAGGTTCGAACTACAGCGCTGGCATTCTGTGATTGGAATATGTCTTCGAGAACAAGCGTGACATGACGTGTACGCTCGTTTAAGACTTTCTCAATAAAACCTTTCTTGTGATCGGTAACGTACTGGCTTAAATGCCCGATGAGAAGTTGCTCCTTGGAGATCATTGGGGGAAATTCCCCGAAAGATAATCAAGGATTATCAAGCTCCTCTTGTGCGTTGGCCTGTTGTTCGATAAAACCATCAGCCCAGAAACGGTACTTGTCAAGGATCGATATCACCGCATTGCGCAAGTGACGCTGGTTGCCAAAATCGATGTTCCCATAGAGTGCCGTAGCATAACCCTGCCAGATGGAACGGTTTTGACGTCTGTCGTAAAACTGGATCAGAAGTGTTCCGGTCTTCATATTATACTTCTTCTTGTCGTAGTTGAGGTCTTCCTTCTTGTTTCTCACCCACGATTCGATGTCCGGCTGATCGTAACCATTAAATTTCAGACTATCATAATACATCTTGTAACTGATGATCAAATGAGGTCTGGTCGCAGTCTTTTTGTAGCCAAGGAATTTCATTCGAGCAGCGATCGATTTCTCAATAGATGCATTGACCATTGTGCTGTCCGAAGCATTCAAAGACTTCATCATATCGAACGTTCGGTATTTTTTAAAATTACCTTTGTAGCTGTAGTCGTAGTCAACTGGCAATTCCTTGTATCCTAGACATGAACACATTGCCAGTAAGAAAATCAGATATAGATTCTTCATAGGCTTGGAGATAGAAATGAAAGTTAGCATTTTTAGCAGTCTGGTCAAATTAATAATATGTACGAAGAAATAGTAAGCACCCGATTTCATATTTATAACAGTTTATTCCTCAACCTGCCTTTTCAAAACATACTAAGGACAGGCACACTTTTACCATTGTTGCAACAATATTGTGAGCGAGAGTTTGAGGAGGGTAAGTCACCAAAGGCGATTCTTCATGACTTTTTTACCGATTTGGCCCCCCAAACGGACACCAAAGCAAAATTCGACTTACTTTTTAATTTCATTCAATATATTGAGAGGCAGGTCGCATTATTTGACTCTGTGGAGGATGCAGCCTTTGAGCAAATCAATGATCTCAAAGGGAAAGGGACTATTTCTGCCTTGCTCTTAAGAGCATCGTATGAAAACAAGCATTCTGAACTCAAAAAGAGACTCAATGAATTCAGCCTTCGTGTTGTACTCACAGCCCATCCCACGCAATTTTACCCGGGCCATGTATTGGGGATATTGACTGACCTCGAGCGTTCCATTCGGGAAAACGACCTGGAGCAGATTAATTTATTGTTACGTCAGTTGGGTAAGACGGCTTTCTTCAATGAAGCCAAGCCTACACCGTATGATGAAGCTGTAAGTCTGTGCTGGTACCTCGAGAATGTATTTTATACCACGGCCGCAGAGATTGTTCGCAGCCTAGCTGATGGCGTTAAAGTAAGTCTCAACGAATGGCAAAATGATCAGCTGATCGTTGTGGGATTCTGGCCAGGTGGTGATCGCGATGGAAACCCCTTTGTCACCAGCGACATTACTTTGAAAGTGGCTTCACGTCTTAGAGAAACGATCCTTAAATGCTATTACCGAGATCTTCGTATGCTCAGACGAAGACTCACGTTTCATGGGGTAAATAAAATAATGACTGCCATTGAACAGAAAATATATGCAGACGTTTTTGGAGAGGAAAAGAACTTTACAAAACCCGAAGAATTGCTGGCGCAATTGAATGAGGCAAGAGCCAATCTGGTGAAGGAACATGACGGACTTTTCCTTGAACTGCTGGACGCATTCATCATCAAAGTAAAACTATTCGGTTTCCATTTTGCCTCACTTGATATCCGCCAGGACAGTCGCAAGCACGATGCGGTGTGGAATTCTATCCTTGACACACTGGCAAAGAATGGGGTTGCTCAATCGGCTGAGAAATTTGGTTCGCTTTCAATTCGGGAAAAGATCGATTACCTGTTAAGCCTGAAGGTTGATCTTCGCAGCCAGAAGTTCGATGATGACCTGGTCAATGAAACGATCCAAAGTGTTCTTGCCATCGGAACAATTCAGCGTGAGAACGGTACGCGCGGATGTCACCGTTATATTATCAGTAATTGCCAGAGTGCATTGCATGTAATCGAAGTTTTTGTGCTTGGTAAATTACTCATTGGCAAGGGAGATGAGTTGGAATTGGATGTTGTTCCGTTGTTTGAGACGATTGATGACTTGGCTCACGCGCCATCGATTATGGAAGAACTATATTCCATTCCGGCCTATCGAGAGCATCTGATCCGAAGAAAGAGCCGTCAAACTATCATGCTTGGTTTCTCCGATGGCACGAAAGACGGAGGTTATCTCCGCGCCAACTGGTCGATCTTCCGAGCCAAGGAAAACCTGACCGCCATTTCGCGGAAGCATGGAATGAAAGCTATCTTCTTCGATGGGAGAGGTGGGCCTCCTGCACGTGGTGGCGGCAATACCCACGACTTCTACGCTTCGTTGGGAGATACTATTGAAAATGATGAAGTTCAAATCACCATCCAGGGGCAAACCATCAGTTCCAATTTTGGCAAACCAGCTTCCTGCCGGTTCAATCTAGAGCAACTTTTGTCTTCCGGGCTGGAAGCGGCAATTTCAAAACGACCCGAAACGCAAATGAGCGATGGCGATAAAAAACTTCTCGATGAACTCGCGGAAGAAGGTTATCGCAGTTACCTCGGCTTGAAACTCGATCCGAAATTTGTCGATTACCTCGAAAAAGTAACGCCACTTTCTTTCTTTGGTGATACAAATATTGGTTCACGTCCTGTGAAAAGGGGGGGAGCGGGCGGCTTGAAGTTTGAAGACCTTCGGGCAATCCCATTTGTGGGATCATGGGCAATGATGAAACAGAACATTCCTGGTTTTTATGGAGTTGGTTCTGCCTTGAAAAAATTATCTGAATCCGGTAAAGAGGATCAACTCCGGAAACTTTACGCTAACTCACTTTTCTTCCGCACACTTTTGGGAAACAGCATGATGTCATTGACAAAAAGTTATTACCCGGCAACCAATTACTTAAGCAACGACACAGAGTTTAAAGAGATTTGGAAGAAGATGTCGGATGAGCATAAATTATCGAAGGAAATGGTGCTTTCGGTCTCAGGATTCGCTCATCTGATGCAAAGCAATCCGGTAATCCGCGCGTCTGTGAAGTTGCGCGAGAAGATTGTTTTACCTCTGGTGGCTATCCAACAGCTTGCACTGATGAGTCTCCGGAACCCCGAGGGTAGTGACAAAGATCACGAAATCCTTTATCGTAAACTGGTGATCCGTTGTATGTTCGGAATAATCAATGCCGCCCGAAACTCTGCCTAGCATGGATTTGAATCGCTTTCGCGAAAGGGCTAAGAACAAAGCTGACGAGAACAAGCAGTTTCTGAATCGTCTTAAAAAAAAGGACGCTCGAAAAGTGGACGATGCCTTTCACTCGACCCATGATGAAGTGTTTGCAGAAATGGATTGCCTGACCTGTGCGAATTGCTGCAAGACAACAAGCCCTATTTTTTACCAGACTGATATTGAGCGGGCTGCAAAAGCACTGCGAATCAAGCCAGGTGATTTTATTGAGAAATATCTGCGAATAGACGAGGACAAAGATTATGTTTTGAAAACATCACCATGCGCATTCCTTGGGAGCGATAACTATTGTTCAATCTACGAGTCGCGGCCGAAAGCTTGTCGCGAGTATCCGCATACGGATCGGAAGAAAATGGTGCAAATTATGGACCTGACTTACAAGAACACATTGGTTTGTCCTGCAGTATTGGAGATCGTGGAGAGAATCAAGCGGAAGATTTGAACAATGCGAATTGTATAAAAACAACTGATTTTAAAAAATAAATAGTGTGTTTGGCATTCTTTATACCTCTGTTTAAAAAGAAATTAACCTGTAGCGTATTTCTAAATCAAGTTGCTGGTATTTTTATGAATTAAATTAAGTTTTGCCGGCATTGTTAACTCTACCTTTGAACCACTTTTGAAAATGACCCACTTAACTTTAAAAAATCTGTCGCTTTGGCTGGCTCTAAGTTTTATTTTCTTTTATGATGCAAGTGCACAGAAGGATTCACAACCGGATTCGTTGTACTTTAAAAAGTCAATGTGGATCGTAAAGATAGCACCCACGTCACTTTTCACTCCGGAGACTCCAACGCTGCAGTTGGGAATGGAATTCATGCCAGCGTTCACAGGACGGTTTAGTCTGGCAGCCGATTATGGTATTCCAACTACTGTGGGGAAGGATGAGAATAATAAGTTTGATCGTCTATATGACAAGTCCCGGGCCGAGCTACGTTTTTATTTTACCGACTTTCGCCGGGAATATGAGAGCCTTTTCTTTCTCGCCTTCGAAGGATTTCATATTAACTACAAGTATTCCACAAAAAATCAATCTTACGTTTCCAGCGATGGGACCTCGTATGGCTATGAATTCGCACGAACTACTAAAACAGTTGAAGGCTTTGCACTAAAAATAGGTTGCGTACTTCGATTTAAATTCCCGATATGGATAGAGTTGTATGGCGGCCCGGGGGTCAGGTATGTTAATGTTGTCTACAGTGATTTTGTCAATAAAGGCCCGGATGTTTTCCCTGCGTTGACCAGTCTCTTCTCGGACTTTGATGGAAGCCGGGAAGGCAAATTCACAAAATTTCATCTCGCACTAGGAGCAAAAATTTCATATCGGCTTTAAGGCAAGCTTGAACTAAAGCTGCGTTTTGTGCTTTGTCGTCATTTTGACATCACTCCAATTCCACCATTTCAGTTTTTCAGGATTGCGTTTCTTTGGTGGTGTCTCAGCAAAATAAACAGCGCACCGAAAGGCATACAACACGCACCGGTCTTGAACTGCGCCTGCAAAGCGATTGGATATGTCATAAAGCAATTCCGAATCTTGCCCCTTCAAGTCATTCACTTTTTTTATTCCAATATTCCAAAGGTCAGTCGCTAGCGACTTGCCGATTCCGGGAATCTGCATGAGCTCTTTGCGCGACTGATCTTTGGTCATTGATGAGATGCTGGTTACTGACTTTTATCTGCGATTATTTGGATAGCAGAAGCTTATTTGCTGCCTCGACCTGCTGGTTAAACGCTTCAAGCGATTTTGAAACAATCTCGATCTGTTGCTGTGCTTCTGTGAAATTTCGCTGTTCAATTGCTTCGCGTACTCCAGGCAGTGTTTTTACTCCGTAGCCTGTATAAAACCCTGGAGCGTAGATGGTATGTCTGTACCAGGGCCTGCGAGGCAGACCTTCTCCAAGTAATTTACGCTCAGATTGATAGAGGAGGTTATTTAATTGAGAAACGTTGACTCCCGGTTTAGCAGAGTAGAGCTCAGCAAAAGCAGCTGTACTCTTTTCAAGTTTAGTAATTACATTCTGCAAGCTTGAGAAGTTGATGAAAGGAACTTCATCTTTGGTTACTGGAGGTGTCAGGTTTTTTGTCGGATCAGAAGCCAGTACATAGCGCTTTTCTTTCACCATCTGGTTCTCAACTTCAGTAGTTTCGCGCAAGTTGTCGATCAGGGCTGTAACTTCAGTAAGATAGGTCGCCACCGTCTTTTGAAAAGTCTTGAAATCGAAAGGGACAACGTCTGCATCAGCCATCCGCATGGTAGCGCGGCCTACTGTTTTTGCGAGCACGAGTCCATATTCAAATTTGGGATCTTTGAAACGCTTGTAGTGATCGTAGGAATCATAAATGCTGTGGTATTCTCCGCCACTGCTTTCACCACCATAACCGATGTTGAGGGATGCAATACCCAAATGTTGTATAAATGGAGTATAGTCCGATCCGGAACCCATCGCTCCAAGTGCCAATGTTTTCTTAGCCAGAATGTCTTTCTTCGCTTTAACTGTAGCTGCATTCGAAGCGTCTGCAGACCTTCTTCGCTCCAGCACACTCACACCTGTCTGAGGGTCGGTGACATCACGGCTTACTTCATTCATGAAGGTTTCCAATGTATGTGAACCTTGCGCAGAGTAAAATCCTCGGCCATTACCATCACTGTTGATATAGGCTACCGTTTTCTTTTGTAATTCATCAGCATGGTCTTCAACCCACTCGGTCGAACCCATGAGGGAAGGCTCTTCGGCATCCCATGCACAATAGATGATTGTGCGTTTGGGTTTCCAGCCTGTCTTCGTTAGTTCGGCTATCCCACGGGCTTCTTCCAATAATGCAGCCATTCCACTAACAGGGTCGCTGGCACCATTCACCCATGCGTCATGGTGGTTGCCGCGAATGACCCATTCGTCAGGATATTCGCTTCCCTTCATCTTTGCAATCACATTGTGTGCCGGTTTAATGTCCCAGTTAAATTGCAGTTTCAAATGTGCTTTGACTGTACTCGGGCCGATGTGATAGGTGATGGGCAAAGCGCCTCTCCATCTTTCCGGAGCGACCGGTCCTCCGAGTGATTCTAGCAATGGTTGTGCATCGCCATAGGAAATCGGTATTACAGGGATCTTCAATAAACTTTCTGCTTGCAAGCGATCGATACGTTTGGCGTTTTCTGTAGATGCGTATCCTGGGGTTGTCGGATCGCCAGTATAAATCGGCATGTCCATCACAGATCCACGTTGGGCACCTGATGAATTTTTGAATGCTCCTTTCGGATAGACATCTCCCTGGTAATAGCCATCTTCTTCCGGATCGGAATAGATGATGCAACCAATAGCTCCATGTTCCTGTGCCACTTTTGGCTTGATACCACGCCATGAACCTCCATACTTGGCAATCACAATCTTCCCTTTGACATCGATGCCATATTTTGCCAGCTCCTCATAATCGGCGGGCACACCATAGTTGACGAACACCAACTCGGCAGTTACGTCACCATCGGCTGACCAGCAGTTATACACCGGGAGCTGTTCTGATTTTTGACCTGAGGTTGCGTCTTCTTTCAATTCAGGCTCTTCCAGCTTAGCTGTGAATTTCGTTGTGCCGAGCAATTCCAGCAGCCTCACTTTGGGAGTAGGGAAGAGGACATGGTACGTTTCAATATTTGCATCATACCCCCAGCTTTTAAGGAGGTCACGCATGAACTCTGCATTTTGCTTTCCGTAAGCAGAACCTACGTGGTGAGGTCTCGCAGACAATCGCTTGATCCAGTCATCGATGTTTTTGACCTGAAGACTGGCGTCAAATTTTTCCTCGGCTTTGAGTTCGGCATCGGCCGACTCTTTAGTAAAGCCTGTGAGGTTCTTCTGAGCATTGATGTTGATAGCGCAGCCGAAGACTGCGACCAGGAAAAAAAGTTTTGATTTCATAGCTGGGGAGGGTTGAGAATAACTTAAAGAAAGCAAATGATCTCTGATCAACCAACCCTTAACCGGAAATTCGGGCGATGATGTAGCCTAAGTGGTATAAAAAAACAAAACCCAAAGCGATCGGCTTTGGGTTATAGATGGCTTAGGATTAAACTTATTTCTTAACGCTATCAGCTGGTTTGGCTGCAGGCAATTTTGCCGGTGCAGGAGTTGATTGCTGGTTAGCTCTCTCCAGAATTTCATCGGTAGGGCCAGCGGTATTTGGCGTGGTGAAGTTAGTAGCCAATGAAAACATGATGATTGCAATGGCAAATCCCCAAGTAAGGCGTTCAAGAACGTCTCCTGTTTTCTTAACCCCAATCAGGTTGCTGGCACCAGAGCCTCCAAACTGGCTGGAAAGGCCACCTCCTTTAGAGTTTTGGGCTAGAACCACTAAAACCAACAAAACTGCGCTCACAATAGCGAGACTGATCAATAAAACGTACATAACTTATTTTCTTAAATCTTCAATTTGGGCTGCAAAGTAAGCCTTTTTCTGGGGAAACTTCCAAATCAGCTTTTTGAGAACTTCGATGGCCTTCTCCTTTTTGCCCTGTTTCAGCAGAATTTCAACCAGTGTCTCAGAAACGATGTGTTCGCCAAGCAAACCACTGTTTTCAGAAAGGTCGTTGCTAGCTTGGGGCGCGGACGCGCTTTTAGGACGTGAAATCGTGGGTTGTGCTTTGATGAATTGATCAATGATCTCAATCTGTTCGATCTGCTTTGGGCCCTCCGGTTTTATTTTCTTTTTGGTGGTTTTGATTTCCTCGATCAACCCTTCCGTTCCTTTGACTGCTTTTGGTTCTTCTTTTACCGATTCGATCTTAGTCTCAGGTTCTGGATCCGTCTTCAGCGGTTCAAACTTACCGCTCTCCATTTGTTCGATTATCAGTTCAAATTGGCGCTTTGATTCCTGCATGGTTGCCAGGTCTGCTCGCAATTGCTCATGCAACTGGTCTGTTGAGATTGTGGTGCTGGTTTGCTCGACCTGCGGCTTCTCTATTTCTTCTACGGTTGTCCTCTGGCGCTCCACACGTAAACGCCTGGAAGCTGTCATCATGCTTTTCAAAGCAGCACGGTCAGTACTGTAAATGGCACTTGTATTCAGTAGCTTTTCTTTGGTCGGGAGGTTATTGTCCTGTGCCGAACGGGCAGCAAGATTGTGGATTACCTGGCTGTAAGGAAATTCATCGGCTAACCTGGCAAGTTGTTCCGCTTCCTCACTATTCAACGAAGTATAGTTGACGAGGAGGCCGTTAAACAATTCGTTTTCCACAAGTTAGCATTAGGAGGTAAAGTAAATGTAGAGGAAAAAGAGAGCAGAAGCAACAGCTCCTTAGTAGGTAACTGCTACCAGTTAGCGATTGTAGCATTAAAAATATCGAGCAAGATCTGATCGAAGATTTTCTTCTCGAGGCCTTCCTGAGCTGATACGAATGTCTCCGAATCATTATTGAAGTCAGCATAGAAGCTGAAGGTCTTGTCTTTAAAACTGTTCTTAGGCTCGAGATTGTCGGTGTAGTTTACTTTGAGGGCAATGGTCAGGCGCGTCTGGGCTCCGTAGTTGGGTGTTGCTGTAGTTCCGCTTCCCGTGCTCGCCTGAGGAGAAATAGGAGCAGTGGCATAAGTGACTATTGTGCCTTCGATATGCAGTTCTCCTCCGGACGGCACCACACGTAAGCTGGAGTTTTGCTGGTAATAATCCTTAACCCGGTTGGTGACTGTTTGTGAAAGGTTTGCTGGTCCGAGTTCTGTATTATTGAAAAACTGGTCTACCTGGATTGACTTCGCATTGGTAGATGCCCCAGTCAGGGAATACTTAATACACCCTGAGAGCAGAAGAATTGAACTAATAGCAAAAAGCGAAATGAATCTGGTTAACTGTCTCATGATCATTTCTCTAAATCGTATTCCTTTATTTTGCGATATAGAGTCCTTTCGGATATTCCCAAATCCCGTGCCGCATATTTGCGCCTGTTTTTATTCTTGGTGAGTGCACGGACGATCAGTTCTTTCTCCTTTTTTTGTATTGATAGTGAATCATCTTCGGCTTCATGGGTGATGTCCTGAACCTCTTCCGAGTCGTTTACCGGAACAGTCTTTTGAGTTTGATTTAAATTGAGAACAACCGGCTGATCAGTTTGCACAGTTGGTTCTTGCATACCCTCAAAAAGGTGCGTATTGTTCTTTAAAATTTGCTGCGCTTGTGAAGGATCGGAAAACATTTCAAGGACCATCTTCTTCACTTCGGTTACATCCTTCTTCAGATCAAAGAGCACTTTATATAAGATCTCGCGCTCTGAGATATTTTCTTTTCCATACTGACCGTTGATGACGGCTGGCAGACTTGCTTCTTTCGGCAGGTAGTTCTCCAATATTACGGCATTGATTTCTTTCTGCTCTGCCGATAGCACCGAGATTTGCTCGACCAGGTTTTTCAGCTGACGGATGTTTCCCGGAAACCGGTATTTTAACAAAACGGCTTTTGCGTCTTCCGTTAGCGATATAGGTTTTACTTTATATTTTTCAGCGAAGTCGGTGGCGAACTTGCGGAAGAGTAATTCCACATCTCGCCCGCGTTCACGCAAAGACGGAACGAAAATCGGAACGGAGTTTAGACGGTAATACAAATCTTCGCGGAAACGCCCTTCAGCAACTTTGTTAATCAGGTTGACATTCGTAGCAGCTACTACGCGAACATCGGACTTGAGTACTTTGGATGAACCTACTTTAATGAATTCACCATATTCCAATACACGTAACAGGCGCGCTTGCGTTCCCAACGGCATCTCACCGATCTCGTCCAGGAAAATAGTACCTCCGTTGGTAACTTCGAAGTATCCTTTACGTGATTCGTGAGCACCTGTGAACGATCCTTTCTCATGCCCGAAAAGCTCGGAGTCGATCGTGCCCTCGGGTATTGAACCGCAGTTGATCGCTATAAACTGCCCGTGTTTACGATGGCTTAGATTATGAATGATTTTTGAAAATGATTCTTTACCGCTCCCGCTTTCGCCTGTGATCAGAACAGACATATCGGTAGGGGCTACCTGCATGGCAACGTGCACCGCATGATTGAGCATAGGGGCGTTGCCGATGATCCCGAACCGTTGTTTTATAGTTTGTATTTCTGCTTCGATGTTTGCCATTACTCTACAATCTTTCCAAATAATGTACCCTGTGAGCGACTCTCGACCATTACATTGACGTATTCGCCCTTGTTTTTATTCTGCCTGGGGAAAATAACCACTTTATTGGCGCTGTTTCTTCCCTGTAAGAATTCATCTGAACGCCTGGAAGTTCCCTCAATTAAAACCTTGTGTACTTTATTTACATCTTGTCCGTATCGTATCAGTGAAATTTCTGATTGCTTTTTGATGATTTCATCAAGCCTTCTCTTCTTCACCTCAACGGAAATATCATCAGGATATTTCTTTGCAGCCAAAGTACCGGGGCGCTCAGAATAAAAGAACATGTATGAGTAATCGTATTGAACCATATCCATTATAGAAATCGTCTCACGATGCTCTTCTTCAGTTTCGGTGCAGAAGCCTGCAATCATGTCGGAAGTGATTCCACAGTCTTCGCCCAGGATGTTTCGGATACTTTTCACGCGGTCGAGGTACCATTCCCTGGTGTAGCCGCGGTTCATCATTTCAAGTACACGACTGCTTCCGCTTTGCACCGGCAGGTGGATATTTTTACAGATGTTCTCGTACTTCGCTATCGTGTGAAGCACTTCATCAGTAATGTCTTTGGGATGGGAGGTGGAAAAACGCACGCGCAAGTCGGGGTGAATCTCGGCAACCATTTCCAGCAGGTTGGCAAAGTTCACAATGCTGTTTACTTCTTTCTTTTCGAGTCGAGCTTTATTGTTTTCTTCTTCGCTCCATTTGTAGGAGTCTACGTTTTGACCGAGCAAAGTCACTTCGCGGAAGCCCTGGTCGAAAAGGCCTTTAGCCTCAGCCACGATAGAATGTGGATCGCGACTGCGCTCACGTCCGCGGGTGAAAGGCACCACGCAAAACGAGCACATGTTGTCACATCCGCGCATGATGGAAACGAAAGCGGTAACTCCGTTGGAATTTAATCGCACTGGACTGATGTCGGCATAGGTCTCCTCGCGCGACAAGAATGTATTCACGGCTTTCTCACCATCGTCAACCTGTGCAATCAATTGTGGAAGGTCGCGGTATGCATCTGGCCCTGCCACGAGGTCTACGATCTTCTCTTCCTCCAGCAGTTTGGTTTTCAGGCGTTCGGCCATGCATCCCAAAATGCCCACCATCATTTCAGGCTTCTTTTTTTTCAAGCCGTTGATGTGGTTGAGGCGGTTGCGCACCGTTTGTTCCGCTTTTTCACGAATAGAACATGTATTCAAAAAAATGAGGTCAGCTTCGGAAATGTCTGAGGTGGTATCAAATCCTTCTTTGTGAAGAATGGAAGCTACGATCTCGCTGTCTGAGTAGTTCATTGCGCAACCGTAACTTTCAATGTAAAGCTTCCGCTGATTTCCAGAACTTTGGTCACGGGTAGTCTTTACCTCTTCAGTAGGCTGGTTTCTATCTAAAATATCCAGATCGGCGATCAAATTCTGTGTTTCCTTCATCTCCATTCCAATTTCGGGCTACAAATTTAGTGAAAATCTGGTGCTTTATGCCAGATTGGCAGATTCTAATTACATATTCAGCATTATAGATTTCAGGAGGTTGACGGTATACCCTTTAACTTTCGGCTTTAATCATTCAAGCTAGAATATGCCTCTTATTAAGTCGGTACGCGGAAATACGCCCAGGTTTGGATCGAATTGCTTCCTGGCGGATAATGCCACCGTGGTAGGCGAGGTCACCATGGGTGACAACTGCACGGTCTGGTTCAATGCTGTCGTTCGTGGAGACGTGCATTCTATTACTATTGGAAACAATACCAATATTCAGGATGGAGCGATCATTCACTGTACATATCAGAAAGCTAAGACCGTGATCGGTAGCAATGTGTCGATTGCTCATAGCGCGATTGTGCACGGATGTACCATTGAAGACAACGTCCTGGTGGGGATGGGAGCAATTATTATGGATGATGCCGTGATTGGTACAGGTTCCGTGATCGCGGCCGGAGCAGTAGTCTTACCCGGAACGATAGTAGAGCCGGGAAGCATTTATGCCGGGACTCCTGCAAAAAAGGTAAAGCCCGTAGGTCCGGAAATGACCGAAGTCATAGGCCGCACAGCGCGAAACTACCCGATGTACGCAGAGTGGTTTAAAGAAGACACGAAGTAGGAAATGCGTCAGACCGCAGTTGGGGGATATTTATGCGGCAGTCTTATTATCAAATCTTCGGATTATAGCATTTTCAAATTAGCTTCTATATTTGCGCCCTTAACTAAACCATAATGAAAAATCTCTCGCTCATACTCAATGGAATCCTTCTGGTAGCCGTGGGTGTTTTATACTTCCTTTTTTTCTCCGGTAAGAAAAGTGAAACCAGTACTGTTACCGCTCCTTCCGACCTGAAGATCGCGTATCTCGTTACGGACTCTGTTGTGAAATACTACGACTTCGTCAAGGAAATGAGGACTATTTATGAGGCCAAGGGCAAACGTCTCGAACACGATTTGCAAAACCGTGCACAGAGTCTGCAAAACGATATCAACGCCTATCAACGCAATGTGGGTAGCCTTACGATCGGGCAGGCAAAAGCCGTTGAAGAGGATTTGGGAAAGAAGCAACAGAACTTCCGTTTGTTCCAGCAGAGTGTTGAACAGGAGGTAATGAATGATCAGAATAAATTGATGAACGACCTTTATGGTAAGATCACTACGTTCCTGAAGAAGTATGCACAAGGAAGCGGACTACAGGTTGTATTAAAGTACGATGCATCCAGTGATGTGCTTTTTGGTGGCCCTGGAATTGATGTGTCACAGGATGTGATCAAAGGTTTGAATGACGAGTATAAAGCTGAAAAGCAAAAGCTTACAAAGTCCGATACGACCAAGACGAAAAAATAATTCGTGAACGGATAAAAAGAAAAAGCCCCGCCGATAACGGGGCTTTTTCTTTGCCTTTTTCCCTGAAAAAAATACTTATTTTCGCTTCGATGATAAAGATCAGAAAAGCGAAAATCGAAGAAATACCGGCTGTTCGCGAACTCGCTATTGAGGTGTACACAGACACTTTTGCTGAGCACAATACGCCAGAGAATCTCCAGGCTTTTTTTAAAGATTCCTACGACCTGGAAAAATTCAAGACCGAATTTTATGAACCGGAAGCGCAATTATATATCGCACTCGATGACCTGAAGATCATCGGTTTTTTGCGGCTGCGCAATAACAATGAAGTAGATAAATATCTTGGGGCCAATCATGTTGAGTTGCAACGACTCTACATTCACCGCGATTATCATGGAAGTTCTGTCTCCAAGATGTTTATGGACGAAGCCGTGAAATATGCCAAATCAAAAAAACACGAATGGATATGGCTTGGTGTTTGGGAAAAGAACTTCCGGGCCCAGAAGTTTTATACCAAGTGGGGATTCGAAAAATTCAGTGAACATGTTTTTCAAATGGGCGATGATCCACAGGTCGACTGGCTGCTGAAGAAAAGACTTTGAATTTCTAGTTCCGTTCATTCTGGTTCCGGGGTTCCTGATTTAGTAATTTCAATTCTGCTTTAAAAAATTAACATGTCAAAGGAAAAGTTTATAGAGGCTGTCCAAAAGTCGTATTCGCCAAAAGGCGCTTCGATTTATTTGGGAGCAGGGGTTCTTGATGGAGAGATTGTGGGAGACGCGAAGGTAAATCTGCCATTGCGGATGATGAACCGCCACGGATTGGTAACAGGTGCTACCGGCTCGGGGAAAACTCGGACGCTCCAGATGATTGCGGAGCAACTTTCTGCGGCTGGAGTACCCGTTTTTATGCCTGATATGAAAGGAGATTTGAGCGGCTTTGCCAAGGAGGGTGCTAAGAATGACAAGATAGATGAGCGGGCAAAAGCGTTAGACATCAATTATTCACCGTCCGGTGTTCCCCTGGAAATCTATTCACTTAGCGGAAAACTGGGCGCTCAGATGAGAGCAACTGTAACCGAATTCGGCCCCGCATTGCTTGGCAAAATTCTTGAACTCAACGAAGTGCAGAGCGGTGTCTTGATGATTTTGTTCAAATATGCCGATGATAAAAAACTACCTATTGTCGATTTCAATGATTTGAAAAAGGTGCTCAACTATTTGAGTGACGGAGCGGGGGCAGCAGAAATCAAAGAAGCTTATGGGAAAATATCTGGTGCAACAGCGAGCACAATTTTGAGAAAGATTGTTGCACTTGAGCAGCAAGGCGTGTCTCAGATTTTTGGAGAGACCTCTTTTGATGTGCAGGATTTGTTTGAAAAAGTGGATGGGAGAGGAGTGGTGAGCCTATTGAATATATCGGATGTGCAAAGCCAGCCGATGATTTTTTCTACGTTCATGTTGTCATTGTTAGCCGAATTGTATCAGAAACTTCCGGAAGCAGGCGATCTTGACAAACCGAAGTTGATTTTCTTTTTGGATGAGGCGCACTTGCTGTTCAAAGATGCGCCCAAAGCCTTCATGGACCAGATAGATCAAGTGATCCGATTGATCCGTTCAAAAGGCGTGGGGATTTTCTTTTGTACACAAATGACGCAGGACATTCCGTCTTCGGTTTTGGGACAATTGGGAAATCGGGTTCATCATGTGATTCGGGCCTTCACACCCAACGATGTAAAAGACCTGAAGGAAACCATCAAGACTTTCCCCAAATCAGGGTTCTATGATTTGGAAAAGCAATTTACTCAACTTGGCATTGGCCAGGCTTTCGTTACAGTTCTTGATGAAAAAGGAATCCCGACAGAAACAGTAGTTACTCACCTGGCGCCACCAACGTCTTTCATGGGACCGCTTAGTGAAGGAGAGTACAAAGCACAGCTTGAGCAATCGGAATTTTATAAAAAATATAAAGAAGCTGTTGATCCCAATAGTGCGTTCGAAATGTTGAATGAACGAATTCAGGAAACTCAACAAGAAGAAGCCCAAGCGAAGCAAACTTCAAGGCAACCAGCGAAGACGCGGGTCGAAAAAAGTACCTTTGAACAGGTCCTTTCATCACCGGTGACCAAGCAGGTAGGTAAAGAAATTGTTCGAGGAGTTTTCGGAATGCTATTTGGTACCAATACCACGAGAAGGAGGAGATCGGGTTGGTGATCTTATTGATTCTGTTCCCTATTTTGCATTTAATCACCTGGATTTTGATTTGGAACGCAGGATTTTCTAGTACTTGAAAACGCATAATGTAACATCGGATCGGTGCTGAGCGTTTTCATTAAAAAAAAATTACCAATGAAAACCAAATCCATTGCACTCGCATCTTGTTTTGTGATGCTTTTCTCTGCCGGGTATGCTCAAATTGAAAAAGGAACTTTTCGATTAGGCGGTACCATGGGATTCACCAGCTCAACATCCAGTTACAGTTATTCGACTCCTGCTTTTAGCCAACCAGATAACAAATCTTCCACGTTTAGTTTCAATCCTAACGTCTCCTATTTTTTCGCAAAGCAACTTTCAATAGGACTTTCGTTGCCTTACACCGTTGGAAAATCAACTATATCCGGTGTTGATACCAAATACAACAGTTATTCCGTAGGGCCTGTGATTCGCTACTATTTCCCTTTCAATAAAGTAGCAGTATTTCCGGAAGCCCAATATACTTTCGGACAACAATCGACTAAGGGTCAGATGTATTCACCGACTACCGGGACTTACTCGGATCAGACAATCAATTCCAAACTGAATATGTTTCGATTGGGAGTGGGGGTGACCTATTTTCTGAACAGTAGTATTGGGGTTGAAGGGCTGTTGTATTATCAGAAGAGTCAAAACGATTATGACAACAACAGCAGTTTACCTAATACCAATACATCTATAGTAGGTTTCAATTTTGGTTTCCAGATTTATTTCAATAAGTAAGACGCTCAGATCTCCTTTGAAAAATCGGCCGTAAGATCGTCCGGTCCAAAAGAATGAAGGCTATAACAAGATTAAGGAGCACAAAGCCTTTTACAAATACCTTCAGATCAAACGGGATGGAGGTTGGAACTTTTACCAGATCATTTTTGACCGGCAGGTCACCAAAATTGAAAATGGTGTGCAACTGATCGAAAGAGCCTGAGGCCAGCAGGATCAAAGCAAGACCTGAAGCGACTACGAGACCTGCTAACAATATCAAACCGTTTCGAGGTGAAAAGGCTGTGAGCGATGGTTTAGCATGCAGCCTTTCCATCACCTTGTCTGTAAAATTCTTCGATGGTTGTTCGAGGCCTTTTTGATTTTGTAAAAACAGATGGACAGCCTCGAACTCTTTGAGTCTTTTTTGGGCTAAAGTATCCTGACTTAATTTATTTGTCAACACCTGCCGTTCTTCCGCACTTACTGTCCCGTCGAGGAGATGGAACAGTTCATCATCAGTTATATTTTCCATACTTACAAAGTTAAAGCTTCTTCCTTTAAAATCTTTTTCAATTCATCAGCCAGGCGCTGGCGAGCCCGGTGAACGCGAACTTTCAGTGTATTGATGTTTTGCCCCAAGATTTCGGCCGTTTCTTCCAATGAATACTCTTTTATATAGTAAAGCTGAACAGCCAACCGATCTGTATCGGAGAGTTTTTCAATAGCCTGAGAAATAAAAACGCGTTTGTCGTCTTTTTCCAGGTCATGATCAGATCGGCCAGAAGATTCAACGATATTGTTTTCAATGCTCTCCAGTGATTGTCTGTTTTTCCGCTTGGAGCTGATGGCTGTATTGAAGACAATCCGATACAGCCATGTACTAAACTTAGCCTCGCGGTTGAACTTTTTTAAGTAATTGAAAGCCTTGATGAAGCCATCTTGTGCGACTTCTTCGGCTTCCGAACGGTTCCCGACAATTTTCAAAGCAATTGTAAAAGCGTAGCTCTTGTACCTGTTCACTAAAGTCGCGTACAAGGCTTCTTCGCCCGCCAAAATCCGGTCGATTAGCGCATATTCCTCCTGGGTTGTGATCACGGCTTCTTGGACGCTATTATTTATTTTTAAGTTACATATTAATGGATAGTTTTTTTAGATACCACCTGTAACCAGGGTTTAAAACCCTGCGTCAAAGCGATAGATTTAAAACACAAAAATTATGAGTACTGCAGCTATGGGCGTTATGGTTCCGATTATTGGGATGATCGGCTTATTTATCACCATCATTTACATTCGAAGATTCGAAAACCTGGAAAGGATGGCAATTATCGAAAAGGGGCTTGATCCAGGTGCTTTCAAGAAGGCAAGTGCAGCTGTTCCAACACTGCGTTGGGCGCTATTATTTATCGGAGCGGGAACGGGATTACTCTTTGCCTATTTCCTTGATCGCGCATGGCGAATGGAGGAGGTAGCTTATTTTTCGATGATCCTCATTTTTGGTGGCGCAGGTTTACTACTGGCTTATATCATCGAGGAACGGAAAGCAAAGGAGAGTAATAAATAGTCTAAGAAGTGAAGACCATTCAATGAACCTTTATTAGGTTATTGAATGGTCTTATCAGTATCAGCCTCTTTTAAGTTCAATGATTGTCAATTCCGGAGGCATGCCGATCCTCCCCGGGTACCCGAGATAACCGAAGCCCCGATTTATATATAGATATTGGTCACCTTCCTGGTGAAGACCGGCCCATTGCTTATAAACATATTGGCAAGGGCTCCATTTCACATTTGCAATCTCTACTCCAAACTGAAATCCATGTGTATGCCCCGACAGTGTGAGGTCAATGTCTTTATGATTAGGCCGCACAATAGCGTCCCAACTTGTAGGATCGTGCGATAGCAGAATCTTTGTAGCAACTTCTTCAGTTCCAGCGTATGCCTGATCTAATTTTCCATATTTGGAAAACCTTCCAGCTCCCCAATTTTCAATACCAAGAATAGCAAGCTTATCTCCGTTTTGAGTAATGATCCTGTTTTCATTCATCAACAGATCATACCCGAGAAGGCGATGTGCTTCTACCAGGTCCTTAAAATTCTGCTGCTTGGCTTCTTTCGTTTGCCAAGGGCGGTAATCGCCATAGTCGTGGTTGCCGGTGATGGAAAAGACTCCCAGGGGAGCCTTTAATTTTTCAAAGATGGGGACATACTCTTTTACCTCACTACTCTCATTATTGACAAGGTCTCCGGTGAAGAAAATCAAATCCGGTTTTTCATTCATCATCATCTCAACACCGCCCTTCACGGCTGTCTTGTTCCAGAAACTTCCCGAATGAATATCCGATAACTGCCCTATGCGGATACCGTCAAATGATTTTGGAAGGTTAGGGAGCTTGACCGTTACACGTTTCACCCGATAATCGTGCGCACCAGAGATTACGCCATAAATTGAAAGTCCCAGAGGTATTGAAGAAGCAATTAAGGCCGTTTGAGAAAGGAATTCCGATCTTGTGATAGCAGTGCCAGGCAATGATTCTTTTTTTGCAAAAAAATAATTTGCTACCCAACGCACACCACGCTGGAGATCGTCAATGAATAAGAATAGTACAGCAAAAAGCTTAGAGAAGTATAGGATAGCCGAGCCGGCAATAATGTAAATTCGGAGATAGTCGGTGCCTTTGTAGGGGTCACTGAAACTCCACCATAGTAAACCTAAGATCGCGATTACGGTAGGCAGCCAGTAAGCCCACCTGAAAATCATTTTCCATATTGGTGACCATCCTTTACTCACATTAATTACTGCCTGAAAAACGTAGGCGTCAATCACCAGGAATACCAATATGAAAACAAAAAGCGCCATGATTCGGGTAGTCATAAAAAAATGATCGTCTTGATTTACAAGACGATCATTTAAGAAATTTATTTTAATTCAATGCGACTGCGACCTCCGCGGCCGGTGGAATGATATCCACGCTCGTTTTGAAGATGCGTGCTTTCAATTTCACGACCAGCAAGTACATCACCGGAATAACCACAAGGGTAAGGAACGTTCCGAAAATCAATCCAAAGATCATCGTCCATGCAAGAGGTCCCCAGAAAGCAACGTTGTCACCCCCGAAGAAAATGTGTGGATTCAAGTCTGTGAATAGTGTTACGAAATCGATGTTGAGACCTACACCCAATGGAATCAAACCAATAGTTGCAGCTGTAGTCGTCAATATTACAGGTGTCATCCTGGTTTTGGCGGCTTCAGCAATTGCCTCCTTCAAGGTAACTCCCTGAGAGCGGAGTAAGTCAGTGAACTCAACCAGCAAAATACCATTACGTACAACAAGACCTGCCAACGCCATGATACCAATACCTGTCATTACAATTGAGATTGTCAATTTGAAAAGTGAGAAGCCAATCAAAACACCAATGAGACTGAACCCGATTTCGGCAATAATGATTACCGGCTTGCTCACCGAATTGAATTGCAGCACCAGGATCATGAAGATCATACAAAATGCCAGACCAAATGCTACAATTAAGAAGTTAAACGTCTCAGCAATGTCTTCCTGGCCTCCGGTCATTTTCACAGTAACACCATCAGGCATTGGCAGAGAGTTCATTTTTTCAATAACGTTAGCAACAACTTCGCTTGGGTTGAAACCGCCAAGGATGTTTGACTCTAGTGTAATGACCCGTTTTTGATTGATCCGCTTGATACCGGCAAAGCTGTTGGAGTATTCTACTTTAGCAACAGCCGACAAAGGGACCTGGCGAACCTGGCCTCCATGTGCCATGTCACGGAAGATGATTGGCAAATTCATTAATGTATTGGCATCATTGCGCTGACGCTCCAGAATTCGAAGTTGGATAGGGTAGTCATCATTTTCATCCCTGAACCGGGAGACTTCTGCACCGAACACAGCCGTGCCCATGGCACGACCGATGTCGAGTGTAGAGATTCCTTCGCGGTTTGCTTTTTCGCGATCGATAGAGATTACGATCTCAGGCTTGCTACTCTGGAAGTCGGATTTCAATTCCTCAACACCTCCGATTTGCAAAGAGTCGAGGTAGCGCTTCAATCTGTCAGCTGAAGCAACCAACAGGTCAAAATCATCAGCTGCTACTTCGATGTTAATTGGTTTTCCTTCCGGAGGCCCGCCTTTTTCCTGGTCAACAGTTATCTCTGCACCAGTGACACCTTTGACGGCATTACGGATTTTATCCATGTAATCAGCAGTGGATTCTCCATTCCGTTCTGCATACTTAACGAATGCTACACCCACTTTTCCAAGGTGCGGGCTAACACCGGGTTGTGATGGATCTTCAGCAGCGCCAATGGCAACGTTGGAGATCACTGACTCAACGATCGGGTTATTTTTTCCGACTACAGCCGTGATTTTATCCTCTACCACGCTGGTCACTGAATCGGTAACACGCTGGTCCGTTCCAATAGGCATACGGATGAATGCGTAAATGAAGTTCGGTTCTCCGCTGGGAAAGTTTACTACCGGAGGCTTGCGAATGGCTGTAAAGACAATTGAGAAAAAGAACAACACAACAATGCCCAGGGCAAGCCATATTGGCCTGTAACGGTGTAGGCACCACTGTACAAACCCTTTGTAGCTACGTTGAGCCGAAGGCCAAACGTTAGACTGAAACTTCTTGATCACACCTTCGATGAAGAAATGATGAAGTGCATACAGAATGAAAATGAATACCGCCAGGTTGCCGAGACCAATTGCGCCAATGAGATAAGACATCAGAGCGAATCCTCCGAATCCAATGGCCGCCACTTTGAAACCTTTAGTGAATTTAGATTTTTTCTCATCGCCATGATCTTCGTGCGGCTTCATAAAATCAGCTGCAAAAACAGGATTGAAAATATAAGCCACCACCAATGACGCAAGGAGCGCAATGATCAGGGTGATCGGCAGGAATCTCATGAACTTACCGATAACACCAGGCCAGAACGTCAGCGGAATAAATGGAGCAAGCACTACCATCGTACCGGAGAATACGGGCAAGAACACTTCACCGGCAGCGATCTTAGCCGCTTTGCGAATAGGAACTTTACCATTGTCAAACACGCGGTGGGTATTTTCAATAACCACGATCGCATCATCCACTACTATACCGAGGGCCAGCAGGAATGAAAACAGTGTCATGATGTTCAGGCTGAATCCGATACCTGGGAATACCAGGAACGCAAGGAAACTGGAGAGGGGTACCGACAAACCAACGAAGATGGCATTCGTAGCACCCATAAAAAACATCAGGATTATAGTTACCAGGATAAATCCAATGATGATCGTGTTGATAAGATCATGGAGTGTTGTCCGTGTATTTTCCGATTGATCGGCAGTGATGTTAACATTCAAGCCGCTTGGCAGAACGTTGGCTTGATAATCCTTAATGATCTCATTGATCATATCAGAAGCTACAATCAGGTTCTCCCCACCACGTTTGACGATGTTAAGCGTAACCACGTTCTTTTTATCTAGACGGGCAAAGCTTTCCTGCTCTTTGTTGGTATCCTTAACTTCGGCCACATCCTTGAGATAAACCTTGGCACCACGGATGGAACCGATTACTGTATTGGCAATCTCTTCAGCAGATGAATATTCGCCACGCACACTCAGGGAGCGTTTCATTCCGCCAACAGCAATCTGTCCCGCGGGAACAATTACGTTTTCCGAAGAGATCGCACCAAAAATATCATTCATGCCTACACCTGCAAGTGCGGCTTTATATAAGTCTACGTTGATTTGGATCTCACGGTCAAGCGCACCTACGATATCCACCCGGCGGATCTGTTTTAATGTTTCGATCCGGTCCTGCATCAATTCAGCATAGCGCTTCAGTGTTTGCAAATCATAATCGCCTGAGAGGTTTACGAACATGATCGGGAATTCTGAAATATCCACATCACGAACTTGCGGGTCATCCGGAAGATCTGTCGGGAGATCAGGCTTGGCACGGTCAACTGCATCCTTTACTTCACGTTTGGCGTCAGGAATGGATACATCTGTTCGAAATTCAATAATCACATTCGAAAAATCCTGTATCGAGTTACTGGTGATTTTCTTCACACCCGAGATCGATTTCATTTGTTTTTCCAATTGCTTGGTGATCAGGTTTTCAACATCCTTCGGTGATGCACCGGGATAGGGGGTTGAAACATAAATCTGTGGAAATACAACTTCGGGAAAACTTTCTTTTGGCAAGCTGTTGTAGGTGACGATACCGGCAAGCGTAATGATCACAGCAGCAACGTAAATCGCGACTTTGTTATCTATGGCCCAGCTGGTGGGTCTAAATTCTTTTTCTATGTCTTTCATATTTTAGACGTTAGTAGTTAGACAATGAGACATAAGATTTGAAGCCTTATGCCTAGCGTCTGAAGTCTTATAATTTAACGAGTTCACCATCATTCAAACCCTGGTAGCCAACAGTGATGATTTTATCACCGGCTTTCAAACCTTTTTTGATTTGGGCATAAGCGCCATAGACACCGTCAACTTCAACGACATTTTTGCGCGCTACCAAGTTCTTACCGTCAGATTCAGCAGTATAAACTACTTTCTCTCCGTTGATATCCTGAACAACATTCACGGGTACACAAAGCGCATTAGGCTCGGTGCGGAAAATAACTTTCAGTACGGCAGTCATGTTCGGGCGAAGGAACTGAGCGGAAGGCAATTTGATTTCCAGTGGAAACGAACGGCTGAGCGGGTCAATGCTTCGGCCTACAAATGATACATTGGCATCGATGGTCTTATCCATTTCAGGAAACGTCACGATAGCTTTGTTTCCTTTTTGTACCGTAGTGACAAAAGTCTCGGATACTGTAGCGGAAGCCTTTAAGTTGCTCGTATTGACCAAGCGGAAAGCCGGCACCATCGGAGCGGTATTTTCACCTACCTTGATGAATACGGCATCAATAACACCACTGATCGGGGCTTTGACTTTGGTCATTTCATTTTGCTCTTGCAAAGTAGCGAGTCTGCGCTCCAGGCTCTCCTTACTGTTCTTTGCCTGGAGGAACTGAATCTCGGTTCCAATCTTTTGATCCCACAGGTTCTTCTGACGTTCGTAAACAGTATTGGCAAGTGTAAGGCCTGACTTAACCTCGTCAATGCTTCGGATGATCAAAGAGTTGTCGATCTGCGCCATTACCTGGCCTTGTTCAACATTTTCGCCTTCGCGCGTGTAAACATTGGTTACAAGTCCCGCGGCCTTTACACTCATCACAATGTTATCCACGGCCACTACAGTGCCCTGTGTTTGAACATAATGATCGAAAGAGCGTGTGGTAAGATCAATAGTCTTCACATCTTTCATCTTTACTTTTTTCACCGCATCAGGATTTTCTTTTGCGATTTCTTTTTCAAGACTTTCTATTTTTTTGGAAAGCTCGGCTTGTTCTTTCTTCAAGCCTTCAAGTTGAGTTGCTTTATTCTCAGGCTGACTGCTGCACGCGGCAAGCGTTGCCATCAGTAAGATTGCGCCAGAGTTAGGGAAGTTAATTATCGATTTCATATGTATAGTATCTTGAGAGTTTGTTTTAATTAGTTAGTTGAGGGTAAAAGCTTTCCGAAAGCTTTGTCAAGGTCAGTTTTTGCAACCAGCGTGTTGTACAACGCATTGTAATAGTTTACTTGTGATTCTTTCAAACTGGATTCAGCATCCACTACTTCCAGGTTTGATCCAACACCTTGCTGGTATTTGATCTTCGTGACCCTGGCAACCTTATCGGCAAGTGCCATATTTTTCTTTTGAGAGTCTAATGACTGTATGCTGTTCTGGTAGGTGGTCACAGCCTGTTTGATTTGCAAGTCGATTCCTGACTTCAGCATTTTAAAACTATTGTCAATCTTTATAAGCCTGAGTTTTTCCTGTTGTAGTTGCTGGCTCCTTTGAAGTCCACTGAAAATGGGAACGCTAAGAGTGATACCTATCGAACTGTACGGGTACATTTTGCCAGGACCTACTCCTGATTGTTCGGAGAAGTTGGGCGCAGCGGCAAATAAATTACCAAATGTATTGGCCTGCTTGCCATAGCCAAGATTAGCATTAGCGCTCAGAACAGGCATACCGGCAGCATACTTGTTTCGTACGTTGAGTTCCTGGAGTTTGCGATTGGATTCCAATACCTGGTAGTCAGGACGATTTTTATAATCCCAATCCTTCAGATAATTGTCCATTTGAACATCGGTTGTTATCGAAGAGATACTCCCTGTAAGTTCGAGTGGTTGATCTATTGGATAATTCATTTGAGCCTTGAGAACTTCGATGCTCAGCACCTGGAGGCGCTCAAAATTTGCTTTTTCAGTCGTCAGGTTATTTAATGTTACCTGAATGCGATCTACATCAATGCTCTCTGCAAAACCATTAGTGTTCAACGCTGAGGTATTCTTCAGCAACGAGTCAACACGCGCGATGTTATTCTGAAAAAGATTGATTCTTTCTTTATTAATTAAAGCTCCATAATAAGCTTTAGTTACCATCTCAATTGTCTGCTCTTTAGTTTGCCTTGTCGATTTTTGAGCAAGCTCCTTATAAACCGAAGACGCCTTTAAGCCAACGAGGTAAGATCCATTAAAGATCAATTGGTTTACAGAGATACTGGCGTTGAGGCTGTTCTTCAACTGGAAAAAGTTCTGCGCAGCCACCACATCGTTATCTTTCAAGTTAGGAAGGAAGTCTCCATAGTGGGCCGAGTCAACACCAGCAAAACCAGCCATTCTCTGCTTCGTTCCAAAGAAGCGCGGAAGCTGTGGGTTATTAGTAGCATTCACCGTCCCACTGATCTGTGGAAGGCCAATACCTATTGTTTCCTTGATTCTTGAGTCAGCAATCTGCTCATCAATCAATATGTTCTGCATGTTCACTGAATTCTTCAGCGCATATTCAATACACTGCTCAAGCGTGAACGTCTGAGCCCGTTGCTCTTGTTGTGCATTCGCAGCAGAAGCAACGGCAATCAGTGCGATCAGGAGGGGGGTTTTATAGAATCGATTCATTGGATAGTTGAGGTTTGTGATTATTCTCTTTGTATTTCTGATATAGTTTTTTTCCTTTTTCTGTGCATAGCCCATAGACAAAATGCTCGAATATTTGAAAGTGAACTTCCGTCATATTGAATTTGTCCTTGGGGAATATGCGTTCATCGTGTACGGTTTCAATCGCAGCCAAACGATACGAGGCAAAAATCTCCGGGTTCATTTCAGGTCTGAAGTGTCCGTCCTTAATTCCCTGCACCACATTTCGTACTACTGAGCAACGGATAAAGTCCTTTTTATATTCTACCCAAATCGCCCAAGCCTTGGGATGGAACTTTTGAATGTCGAACAACACCGATGGATTGCTATCCTGCACCTGTTTCCGAAGGCACTCACCGAGACGGTGCAATTCATCAATTGCGTTCTCCGAATCCTGGCTGATCTGTTCAAAAATTTTCTTTTGTTCCTCAAGATGTGAGTGAAGTACTGTAGTCACCAGTTCATCTTTGTCCACAAAATGCTGGTACAACGTTTTCTTCGATACCGTCAGGTGCCTCGCGATATCATCCATCGAAATACTGCGAATACCGTACTTAATGAAGAGGTCTGTAGCCCCTTTTAAGATCTTTTCCTTGGTATTGATTTCTTCCATAATGAGCGCAAAACTATGGAAACTTTTATTAACTCCAAAGTTTCCATGGTTTCTTTAAACGCCTTTTTTAGATTATGGTTGAGGTTTTTTGAAAAAATATTGAAGATTTCGCCCTAACTCACGTTCGGTTTTTCACCCGAGCTGCGATCTTCCCAGCCGCACCACTTTTCCTTCATTTTTTGTTTAAAGCGATCCCTTTCTTCTGGTGTCATGGCGTGCCACTTCTGCTTCCAATAAGGACGCCATGGCCCACCTCCGTGCGAACGTTTAGAGAAATTCCAGAACAAGATCTTAGATAATAGAAGGAGGCCAAGGGCTTGCCAGAAGGTAAGCACCGGTCCATGAAATAATTCGGGCACTAGCCAGTTCCACAACGACATCGTTACGAAGCCCAGGGCTGCAATCGCCAGAGGCACAAAGATCACAATCAGCACAATCCATTTTCCACGTTTCATATCTTTCCTTTTTTAAGATTCAATTTTTTAATAATCAGTAGTTTCAGTCCCCGGTCACATCATCATAAAACTTCTGCAACCGCTTCCTCAAGGCGAGGATAGCATACCGTTTCCTGGAAAGCAGTGTATTGATTGATACTCCGGTCTCTTCCGAGATTTCGCGAAATCCCTTTTCCTCAATTTCGTTCTGGATGAAAATTTCCCTTTGATCGGAAGGCAGTTCTGCCAATGCATCAGTGATTTCATCCCAGATCGCTTCCCGCAGTAAAGTCGACTCAGGGCTACTGTCGAGATCGGGTAAAATCTCTTGTAAAGTGAGCGGAGCATCATCATCCTTGCCGCTGATCAGTTCGAAGTCTGCACGTTGAGGACGCACAGCATCTCTGCGGTAGCGGTCGATGATCTTGTTTCTCGCAACACTATACAACCAGGAGGTAGCACGGTCAATCGATTCAATCGCCTCAAAGCCAGATACAAACTGGTAGAACACATCCTGAAGAATGTCCTCCGCCTCTTCCATCGATGACACCCTGCTTCGGATAAATCCTAGCAGTTTGTCTTTCTCCTTCAGGAATGTGTTCTGCTGTATTTGTGACATGGCCAGGTCCATCGCTCGCCTCATTTAGCTGTAAAGACGGGCAGGGGGGTGAAATATTTTAAAAAGAAATAAAATTTATGTAAAGTTGAACAAAGTAGCCAAACAATAATGAGTGACTTCATTGAATATGCCGGTAGTAAACTCCACTTTTCCAGGTATGGAACCGGAATGAAGTCGATGCTGCTCTTCCACGGCTTCGGGCAGAACCGGAAGGCATTTGACCCCTGGATTGAAGCTTTGCAAGCTGATTACACAATCTATTCGTTTGACTTGTTCTTTCATGGCGAAAGTGTGTGGGCGAGCTCTCATAAAGTTGAGAAAACCGATTGGAAGAAGATCATTTACTTATTTCTCGAAAAGGAAAAGATCACTGAATTTGAACTTGCAGGTTACAGCATGGGAGGGAAGTTTGTTTTTGCCACGATTGAAGCCTGCCCTGAGAAAGTAAAAGGCGTCACGCTAATAGCCCCTGATGGGGTCAAAGAAAACTTTTGGTACTTGTTGGCCACTTTCCCGGGGCTACAGTACGTGTTTGAAAGCCTGATCAAAAATCCAGGACCTTTTTTTTCATTCATTACTTTTCTCGAGATGATGGGCTTCATTGACAAGTTTTTGTATCGATTTGCCAAATCCCAGATGGATACTGAAGAGAAGAGGAGGCGCGTCTACTCCTCCTGGGTTTACTTTAGACCACTGACCTTTGACATGGGTCACATTGCCGATATAATAAAGAAATACAAGACACCTCTCAAAATATTCGTTGGAAAATTTGACCGTGTGATTCCTCCGCATACCATGGAAGATTTGAAAATTACAGTCAAGCATTGCGAATTTATCCTGGTTGAATCAGGTCACAGCGAACTTGTAGAAAAAGCCATTCAATACATCAAATAATCTTTATGAAGAATATCCTCTCCGTGGGAGGCCTGTTCATCTGTCTGCTTTTCGCTTTGACGAGTGCCGGACAGGACAACAGTCTTTTTCTTAAAAGGGAATTCAAAGACAAAAAAGGAAGCCTGCTACCTTACCGCATTCTTTATCCTGACAATTATGACAAAAAGAAAAAATATCCACTAGTTCTTTTTCTTCATGGTCGGGGAGAGTGTGGGATAGACAATGAGAAGCAACTCATTCACGGCTCTAAACAGTTCCTCTCCAATGAGAACAGGAAGAATTTTCCGACGATCGTACTATTTCCTCAATGTACTGAGGCAGGTTACTGGGGAAGTGTTAAGATTGACAGAACTACCACACCAACGGTATTTGATTTCAATTACGATAGACCGATCACTGATCAGCTTGCCGGTGTTATCGAACTGGTGAAGAAAATTTCAAAAGAGGAGAGTGTGGACAAGAAACGGGTTTATGTTACGGGTCTATCGATGGGAGGGATGGGTACGTTTGAAGCTGTGTATCGATATCCCAAATTATTTGCAGCGGCACTTCCCATATGTGGCGGTGGTGACACCCAACACTATGATAAGCGAGTAACTAAAATTCCATTTTGGATATTCCATGGATCGGTAGACGGTGCCGTAAATGTGAAGTATTCCAGGGAGATGGTTGATAAACTAAAATCGATTGGTGTGTCCGTGAAGTATACAGAGTATCCGGGCGTTAATCACGATAGCTGGAATAACGCTTTTGCCGAGCCTGACTATTTAAACTGGATGTTTTCGCAGCGGAAAAAATAAGAGGGCGCCCTCCCGGACGCCCCCTATCCAAACAAACCTGAAATCGTATCCGTTTATGCAGCCTGTGCTGCGATTTTCTTGCGGTAAGCAAATTTTGTAATCAGTACGAAAAGCACCGGGACTACGAAAATCGCCAGTGTTGTTGCTGACAACATTCCTCCGAATACGGTCCACCCAATGGTTTTTCTTGCTTCGGCACCGGCTCCACTGGAGAATGCCAGCGGAAGCACACCGAAGATGAAAGCAAGGGAGGTCATCACAATCGGGCGTAGACGCAACTTGACTGCTTCCAAAGTCGCATCGATCAAATCCATGCCCTGATCAAATCTTTCCTTGGCGAACTCCACAATCAGGATTGCGTTTTTCGCTGCCAATCCAATCAATGTGATCAACCCGATCTGCGCGTAGACATTGTTCGTCAGCGCTGGAAGGAAAGTCAATGTAAGGATAGATCCGAACGCTCCGATCGGAACGGCAAACAACACCGAGAATGGCACTGACCAGCTTTCATACAGTGCAGCCAGGAAAAGGAATACAAACACAATAGAGATGGCGAAGATCAGCACGATCAAACTTCCGGCTTTTATTTCCTCGCGACTCATGCCGGCAAATTCATAACCATATCCGGTAGGCAATGTTTTGTCAGCTACTTCGCGAAGCGCTTCAATGGCCTGACCACTGCTAAAGCCGGGCTTGGGAGCACCATTAATTTCAATTGACCTGTAAATGTTAAAATGAGAAACCAACGAAGGCGCTTCAATTACTTTAGAGCTTACCAATGCGGATAGTGGCACCATCTCCCCACGACTATTGCGAACAAAGTATTTTGCTAAATCATCGATGGAACTCCGGTACGTGGAGTCGGCCTGGGCCATTACCCGGAAATTTCTGCCATACAGGTTAAAGTCGTTGACATAACTGCTTCCTAAAAGAGTTGCCATCGTAGCGTAAACGTCAGAGACAACCACTCCGAGTTTTTTTGATTTCTCTCGATCAACAGTGACTGAATAACTTGGCGTTCTGGCTGTGAAGAAAGTAAATGCCATCCCAATCTCGGGGCGTTTGTTTACTTCAGCAAGGAAAGTACGGGCAACTCTTTCAAACTGCTGAATATTATCGGTGCTTGTTGTTTGTTGCAGTTCAAAAGTAAATCCTGCTGTTTGCCCGAGTCCGGGAATAGCAGGAGGGGCAATAGCAAGGATCCGCGCTTCCTTTATATCAGACGTTATTTTTTGTACTGCGCCAATCACACTCTGCACATGATTCGCTTTTCCCTCCCGTGCATCCCATGGCTTGAGCATGACGAAGAGTGTTCCTACGTTTGATTTGTTAGAGAAACTGATCACGTTGAATCCGGCAAGTCCACCGACCGTCCGGATAGTGGGAACCGTTGACAACCGCTTCATGATCGACTTCATCAGGTTCACACTGCGCGTAGTGGATGCACCCTCAGGCAATTCATAAGTAACATAGAAGCGCCCTTCGTCTTCGGTTGGGATGAAGCCGGTAGGTTTGGAAGAAAAGAGGAAATACAATCCCACAAACAAGCATACCAGCATGACAACTACAAGGCGGGACGCTTTTATCCATTTAGCAACGCCATTGGTATATGAGTTGGTAACCTTTCCAAACCAGTTGTTGAAAGAATCGAAGAAGCGATCGAAAATATTTCTCTTCATGCTTCCCGCTGGCTTCAACATGATGGTGCAGAGGGCAGGAGTCAATGATAAAGCAACGAAGGCGGAGATTACCACAGAGATCGCTATAGTGATTGCAAATTGCTGATACAATCTCCCGACAATTCCAGGCACGAAACCAACGGGCACGAACACAGCTGCGAGGATCAGCGCGATGGCGATCACAGGCCCGGAGATATCTTTCATGGCTTTGATCGTAGCATCTTTAGGCGATAATTTTTCATGATCGATATTATGCTGAACAGCTTCTACCACGACAATCGCGTCATCCACCACAATACCGATTGCTAATACGAAAGCGAAAAGTGTGAGTGTATTGATAGTGAATCCAAAGAGAATAAAGAAAATGAAAGTACCGATAAGCGAAACGGGAATGGCCAGCACTGGTATGAGTGTCGCTCTCCAGTTTTGCAAAAACAGGAACACAACAATCACCACAAGTAAAAGAGCTTCCAATAGCGTGTGAGCTACCTCGTTGATGGAGGCTTTTACCACAGTAGCCGTTTCCAATGGAATAGCATAGTCTATGTCTTTAGGAAAAGATTTTTTCAGCTCCGTTAACGCAGCCATCACGCCATCGTAGGTTTCGAGTGCATTCGCGCCAGGAGCCTGGTAGATCAGAAGAAATGCTGCCGGTTTTCCGTTAACAAAAGCCGTGGTAGCTCCATAATCAAATACACCTAGCTCAACCCGGGCCACGTCTTTCAGGTAAACAATGCTTCCAGTATTGGGTTGTGTGCGAACGATGACATTTTCGAATTGTTCTTTCGTGCTGATACGACTGTTGGTCAACACGCTGTATTCAAAACTTTGTATATCAGGTTGCGGAGTGCCTCCTACAGTACCCGCTGCCACTTGCAGATTTTGTTCAGCCAGTGCACCAAGCACGTCTGTGGTCGAGAGTCCGAGGCTCGCGAGTTTTTGTGGATTCAACCAGATGCGCATTCCGAAGTCAGCACCACGCGTTACGATGTCTCCCACACCTTTCACGCGCTGAAGAGCATCCTTCAAATAGATGTTGGTATAGTTTCCGATGAACCGGGCATCGTGTGTTTCCTTAGGTGAGTAGATCGCGAGTGCGATCATGATGCTTGGATTTCTCTTCCGGGTAATCAACCCAAGACGTTTCACTGCATCCGGAAGAGGAGGTTCTGCAATGCTTACGCGGTTTTGCACGTCAAGTGTAGCCACGTTCACATCGGTTCCTACATCAAACGTCACCGTGATACCACTTTGACCGCTGCTTGTGCTGTTGCTGGTCATGTACGACATGCCGGGAGTTCCATTCACCTGAGTCTCGATAGCAGTCGTTGTTGTCTGCTCCACTGTCTGGGCATCAGCACCGGTAAAAACTCCGGTGATGCTTACGGTGGGAGGAGTAATATCAGGATATTGAGAAATAGGAAGTGTGGTCATCGAAATGATGCCCACGAGTACAATGACTACCGATATGACGATCGCTGTTACTGGTCTTTTTATAAATACATCTGCAATCATGTGATTGAGTAATTAGAGTTTGGGTTGTTTATTTTTTTGAGGGTGCAGGCTCAGCAGTTTTGATCGATGAACCTTCACGCAGGTTCTGAACACCCTCGATGACTATGGTTTCACCGTCTTTCAATCCTTCTTTAATGATGATGTTGCGATTGATTTGCTTGCCGAGTGATACCCGTTGTTGTGTGACTTTGTTACTGTCGAGTTTAACGATGTAAACGAAGAACTCACCAAGCTGTTCAGTTACTGCTTTGAATGGAATGATCACGGAGGCGTCTGAGCTTCGGTTTAATACGCGAAGAGTTCCGGACATGCCGGCACGTAACGCATTGGTTGGATTAGGAAAAATGGTTCTGACGGTAATCGTTCCGGTTTGCGCATTAACGGCCCGGTCGATGAAACTGATTTTTCCAAATAGGGAATACGGCTGACCGCTTACTACGATTGAAAATGTAGAATCATTTTTTTGCTCCCCTTTATTTAAGAGTTGCTGAAAGCGGAAAATCTCTTTTTGATCGATCACGATGTCTGCAGCGATAGGGCTGTCGGATGAAATCGTATTCAGCAACGTTTGACCTGCAGAAACGGCTGCACCAAGCCTGACTTGAGAAATACCGATCGTTCCATCGAAGGGTGCAACAATTTTAGTATAGCGAACATTGGTCTGAACACTTCTGACCGTTGCCTTAGCTGCATCTACCTGTTTTTTGGCGGCTTCAAAATTGGCTTCGGCATTGTCAACCTGCTGCTTGGCGATGGCATCGTGTTTGGCCAACTCCCGGTAACGATCGATGTCTTTTTGTGCACGCGTCAGGTTGGCTTCTTGTACAGCCACGTTGGCCAGCGCTTGTTGATATGCGGCTTCGTATTGTTGTTGGTCAATGGAATATAGTGCCTGTCCTTGTCGAACATGATCACCTTCTTTGAAATTGATCTCAGTAATGTATCCGTTTACCTGCGGACGGAGTTCGACCTGGTTCAATGCCATAATTGTGGCTGGGTACTCATCAAAGTAAGTGGCACTGGCGGGTACAATTTTTTGAGTCACGACCGATACAACGGGCGGCCCCTGCATCCCGGGTTTGGGTTTGCTGCAAGAAATGATGAGAAAACTGCTTATCAATAAAATGAATGAAATTGCTTTTGACATAACTTATTAGAGTTTGTAGGTTCTTGAATTAGTAGTTGATTTGGCCCAACGCTTTTTGAACATCAATTTTACTTGCGAGAACGGCATAAAGGGCGTTGAAATAATTTATCCTTGCGTTTCGGAAGTCCGTTTCGGAAGTGATCACCTCGAGATATGTTTTCACTCCTGATTTGTATTGGAGTTGAATGACTTCATAGACTTCTTTCGCCAGTTCTACATTTTGTTTTAATGTCAGGTAGTTGGTAAGATTTGCTTTGTACGAGGCCAGCGCCAGTACATATTGTGTATTTACTGTATGCTGAAGGTTTGTGATATCCAGGTCCAATCGCTGCAACATCCACTTTTGCTGTTTTATGTTCGCGGTCCTTTTTCCTCCCTGAAAAATCGGGACGGAGATGTTCAACAATGCAAGCGAGTAAGGGTTGTTGGTTTGATAAATGTCACTGAGGCTATTACTGTTATTCAGGTAATAGAAATTATACGACCCCGTGAGCGTTGCAGTCGGCAGGAAAGCCCATTGGTTATACTTGACGTTGGCTTCCTGAAGGTTTCTTTGTGTAGAAAGCAATTTGTACTCAATTCTGTCTTTGTAATTCAACGTCTGAAGCGTGTCCAATGTAATTTCGCTTTCCATTTGAAGTGTGTCGTACAAAATGTCTAGCGGTGCCTCGGTCGGGAGTCCCATCAGTAGCTTCAGATATTCGACCTTGTACTTCAGTAATTCCTGGTTACTCTTCAGTGTAGATTGAGTGTTATTCAATGCAATACTGGCACGCTTGTAATCCGTCTTGTCGACTATTCCGCCCTGGTATTGCTGGAACGCAGTGTTCATGCTTTGTTTCAGTCGCGCAATATCACCTTGACCTACTTTGATTTGCTGTGTTGTGGCAAGCACATCATAAAAGGCTTTGGTTACAGTCACAGCCAAGTTGATTTTATTAACGGTGGTAGTCTGTGCTGACTGCGTTCGCACCTGGGTGGCTGTTCTGCTTGCCAGGAAAATATCTCGATTGAAGAGATTTTGCGTTGCCGCGAATTGTAAAGTGGAAGTATTATTTGCCCCGAATTTTACAATACCGCTGCCGTCAGGAGTGAATGCTGCAGGAACCCTGCTCGCTTGCAACAAAAAATTGTGGAGGAAGTTGTAGTTAAAATTAATCTGCGGGTACCAGTCTGCCAATTTACTCTTAATAGTAGTGTTGGCAGTTTCCTGGTCAATCTGCGATTGCTGAATCAAAGGCTGGTGCTTGATAGCGTAAGCAATCACATTTTCAAGCGTGGCTTCTTTAAGAGAATCCTTGGTGCCCTGCCCGAAGCCGAAAGCTGACAAGAGCATTAAACCACATAGAATTTTACTTGTTCTGATAGAAAATTCCAGTTTCGTCATAGTCGTTCTGATAATAGTTGGGATTTGTGTTAGAATCTTAATTACGCGCAAAAGTAAACTTGGTTGACTAATTAGTCAATAAAGTTGACTAATTATTTAATTGTGAATTTTTTGATTTGATTGGTCGAAGACGGGTTCAGCGAATTTCCAAACGAACGATAGGAAACAGGAAACAAAACTACCTGACGGGTAGTTGTCCACATTCTGAATCTGAACAAAGAATTTGTCTGTCGTATGAATTGGCAACAAAAATAGCCTGCCAATAAGTTCCTTTATCGTTTAAAAAAATCATCGTAATTTTGAGCTTACCTCATCTCACATGATCGTTTTTTTCCGCGCCAGCGGTCCAGTAATCTACTCGGTAAGCACAAACCGTCCTTTTGAAACACAAGACTATGAAAAACTGACCTGGCTTTTTGGCGGGGCTAAAAGCCTGCAGGAAAAGGAGGTTAAGGGTATATTCATAGGTCCCCGCCGGGAGATGGTCACTCCCTGGAGTACCAACGCTGTAGAGATCACACAAACCATGGGCATCTCTGGAATCCAACGGATCGAAGAATTTTTTGAGGTGGAGGAGGTGAAAGCCACACACGACCCAATGTTGCAGCGTGTCTATACATTGCTTGATCAGGACATGTTCACCATCAATTACTCCCCTGAACCTATTTTAGAGATTGATGATCTGGCGGCTTACAATGAAAAGGAGGGGCTCGCCCTGAATGGTGAAGAGATTGATTATTTGAAAGAAGTAAGCCGGACGCTGGGGCGCAAGCTTACTGACAGTGAGGTGTTTGGTTTCTCACAGGTAAATAGTGAACACTGCCGTCATAAAATATTCAACGGCACCTTTATTATAGACGGCAAGGAAAAGGAGTCAACGCTCTTTCAACTCATCAAGAAAACTTCGAAGGAGAACCCCAACTTCCTTGTCTCAGCTTACAAGGATAATGTTGCTTTTGTCAAAGGACCACGGATTGAACAGTTTGCCCCGGTTCGTCAGGATATCCCTGATTTCTTCGAGACAAAAGAAATTGATTCTGTTATTTCATTAAAAGCAGAGACGCATAACTTTCCCACTACCGTTGAGCCATTCAATGGTGCAGCTACCGGTTCTGGCGGTGAGATTCGCGATAGGCTTGCAGGTGGAAAAGGATCTCTTCCATTAGCAGGAACAGCTGTCTACATGACTTCCTATCCACGGTTGGAAGGAGGGAGATCTTATGAGAAGAAGTTTGAAGAGCGCAAATGGTTGTATCAGACTCCTCTCGAAATTCTGATCAAGGCTTCTGATGGCGCCAGTGACTTTGGAAATAAATTTGGCCAGCCGCTGATTTGCGGAAGTGTGCTCACCTTCGAACATTTCGAAGGTGGAAAGAAATTCGGCTTTGACAAGGTTATCATGCTTGCCGGAGGAATCGGGTTTGGCAAAGAAAAAGACAGTCAAAAGGAAAAATTAAAAGCAGGAGATAAGATTGTATTGCTCGGTGGTGACAATTACCGTATCGGCATGGGAGGCGGAGCGGTTTCTTCTGTGGCTACTGGCGAGATGAGCAACGCGATTGAGCTAAATGCAGTGCAGCGCTCTAATCCCGAGATGCAGAAGCGTGTCATGAATGCGATTCGTGCGATGGTGGAGGCAGACATAAACCCCATCGTTTCTATTCACGACCATGGAGCAGGTGGACACCTCAACTGTTTTTCAGAATTGCTCGAGGAGACCGGTGGTATTATAAATATAGATCAGCTCCCTGTAGGAGATCCCACTTTGTCTGATAAGGAAATTATCAGTAACGAGTCGCAGGAGCGAATGGGGCTTGCCATTCATGAAAAAGATGTAGTGACGCTGAAGAAGATTGCCGAGCGTGAGCGTGCCCCGATGTATGTGGCAGGCTCTGTCACTGGGGATCAGAAACTGATTTTTGCTGATGCTAAAGACGGAGCTAAGCCGATCAACCTGAAAGTTGAAAACCTGTTTGGCTCATCACCCAAGACGATCATCACCGACAAATCATCAAAGAGTTCATTTTCGGAGATTAAATATCAAGCAGAAAAACTTGAGGAATATTTAACCCTGGTTTTACAACTGGAAGCAGTGGCCTGCAAGGACTGGTTGACTAATAAAGTAGACCGATGCGTGTCGGGAAAAGTAGCCACACAGCAAACTTGCGGAGCAATTCAATTGCCACTCAACAACGTTGGTGTGATGGCGCTGGACTTCACAAGTAATAAAGGTATCGCAACCTCGATAGGTCACGCACCCGCTGCTGCCTTGATAGATCCGGTGGCAGGAAGTCAAATTGCCATAGCTAAAGCGTTGACCAATATTGTATGGGCGCCTTTGAGCCATGGGTTGAAAGGGGTTTCACTCAGCGCCAATTGGATGTGGCCTGCGAAGAATGAAGGTGAGAATGCAAGACTTTACGATGCCGTGAAAGCGGTAAGCGATTTCGCTTGTAAACTGGGTATCAATATTCCCACGGGAAAAGATTCGCTTTCCATGGCGCAGAAATATCCTGATGGCTCTGTGGTGTTATCACCTGGTACGGTAATTATTTCCGCAGTCGCGGAAGTCGAGGATATTCGCAGAACCGTTTCACCCGATCTTAAAGAAGGTAAAGGATCTAAGATCGTTTACATCGGATTCACCCGTGATGAATTCAAATTGGGCGGAAGCAGCTTAGGGCAAATTGTTAATTGCCTTGGCGAAAGTTCTCCGACTATCCGCGATGAGAATTATTTTATTAAAGCGTTTGAAGCGATTCAGCAACTCGTCAAGCAAGATTTGATCCTGGCAGGGCATGATGTTTCCGCCGGGGGTTTGATCACTACACTGCTGGAGATGTGTTTCCCAACTATAAACACCGGGCTTGATTTGGAGTTGAATAAATTGGGAAATGACTTAATCAAGATTTTATTTTCTGAAAATCCTGGCGTTGTTATCCAGGTGAGTGACTCATCAGCACTTTCTGTTTTGGGGAAATTGGGAATTGAATTCTATGAGATCGGAACTGTCAATCAAACCGGTAGTCTCGGTATTGGTACCGTATCATTCAGGATTCAAGCATTGCGCGAAAAGTGGTTCCATACTTCTTACCTGATGGATAACGTTCAGCGCCCCAAGGGACATGCGAAGCAACGTGCTCAGAATATTTTCAAACAAACGCTGGAGTACAAGTATCCAAAAAGATTTGACGGAAGGAGATCAACCTACGGACTCGATCCAAAAAGGAAAACCAAATCTGGAATCAAAGGAGCGATCATCCGGGAAAAGGGAGTTAACAGCGATCGCGAAATGGCGTATGCGCTTTATCTCGCAGGCTTTGATGTGAAAGATGTGCACATGACAGACCTTGTGTCAGGCCGCGAAGATTTGAGCGGAGTAAATATGATCGTTTTTGTAGGCGGGTTTTCAAACAGTGATGTGCTGGGTGCGGCCAAAGGGTGGGCTGGAGCGTTCCTGTACAACCCGAAAGCAAAAACTGCACTGGATAATTTTTACAAACGCGATGATACTTTAAGTCTTGGTGTTTGCAACGGATGTCAGTTGATGATGGAGTTAGGTTTGTTGTATCCTGAATGGCAGGAGAAAATGCATCATAATGACTCTGGAAAATACGAGTGCACATTCTTGTCTGTGACTATTCCTGAAAATAACTCTGTGATGCTAAAGAGCTACGCGGGGTCACAACTTGGTGTGTGGCTTGCTCACGGGGAAGGCCAGTTCAAATTACCGGCAAATTCTTCTTTGTACAATGTTGCTGCGAAGTATACCTATACCGAATATCCCGGCACTCCAAATGGATCAGATCATTCCATTGCCGCGCTATGTTCGAAAGACGGAAGACACCTTGCTATTATGCCGCATATTGAGCGAAGCTTATTTCCATGGAACTGGCCGCACTATACCCGCGATAAGAAAACAGATGAAGTTGCCCCCTGGATGGAGGCGTTCGCCAACGCCAGGGAGTGGATAAAAGAAAAAATAAGCAGGTAGTCTAAAATCATCCATTCATTCGACCGGATTTCGATACGGATGAGGATTTGTTTTATTTATTTTGTGAGTAACCAAAACAAAATGCTCATGAAAAACTTCAACAAACTCCTGTTTATGATCTTGTTTGTATTTGCGCTGGCCCCGGCATTTTCTCAAGTATCCGGTGGTGTAGATGTGGGAATTCCGAATGGCGACTGGTCAAATTTTGAAGGCCTAGGCCTCGGATTGTCTCTGAAGTATGAGGCTCCCATTCAAGATAAATTGAATTGGACTATCTCCGGAGGTTTTGTTTCCTTCTCCGGAAAAACTTACCAGGGTTTCAAGTCCAACGGAATCACGATTATTCCTTTTACAGGAGGTGTGAAATATTATCTTCAAAAGAGTAATGATGGCGTTTATATTGCCGGTGACCTTGGAGTATATTTTGCATCGGGTAGTGGCGGTAACACCAACCGTGTTGGTTTCGCACCTGCCCTGGGATATCGTGTAAACCAGTTTGATCTTACATTTAAACTCAACCTTGTGTCAGACTTTAACTATGTTGGACTGAGGGCGGCTTACGTTTTCCCGGGCAAATAGTCTCAAGAATCGACCAATAAAAAAGCCATCTTTCATGAGATGGCTTTTTTATTTACGCCAGGTTATGATAAACATTCTGCACATCGTCATCTTCTTCGATGGCTTCAATGCACTTCAGAACTTCATCCTGTTCAGCCTCACCAAGTTCTTTTGTAGTAGTTGGTATGTACTGGAGTGTAGAACTCTTCGCTTCGAGTTTTTTTGATTCGAGGAATTTCAGGAAGTGACCAAATTCGGTGAACTTGGTGTAGACTGTAATCTCTTCCTCATCCTGCTGAATATCTTCGGCCCCGCCATCAATCAGATCAAGCTCATGCTCTTCAAGGTTGAGCTTGGAAGGGTCAAATTTGAAAACGCCTTTTCTTTCAAATAAGAAAGACACCGATCCGGAGTTACCCATATTACCCCCGTTCTTTGAAAAGTGCAGCCTTACGTTAGCCACAGTACGTGTTGGGTTATCGGTGGCACATTCTACAACAACAGGAACACCATGAGGCGCATAACCCTCATACACCACTTCCTGAAAATCTTTTTCCTCTTTTGATGAGGCTCTTTTTATTGCAGACTCCACCCGGTCTTTAGGCATATTCATTCCTTTGGCGTTTTGGATAGCCATCCGGAGCTTGGGGTTATTGTCAGGGTTGGGGCCGGCTTGTTTTACGGCAATGGCAATGTCCTTTCCGATGCGGGTAAATGCCTTGGCCATCTTGTCAAAGCGGGCGAACATCTTGTGCTTCCTTTTTTCGAATATGCGTCCCATAATTGTTGGAAATATGAGCGGCAAAAATAGCAAAATGTTTTTACCGCAAACGGGGAGTTGGATGCTCAATTGCTTTCATGTACTTTTGATTTTGACCAAAAACTAAATTCTAAAGCCATGTCAAAATCACAAGACGCAAAAAAAGAAGCTAAAAAGAAGCCTGCTAAATCGTTGAAAGAAAAGCGTGCTGAAAAAAGAGCTAAACGTGATTCCAAAGGCCAATAGATGGCCTTGCTGAAGTATTTGTTCCTGATGGGTTCACTTGCGCCCCTGGCAAATGCACAAGAAGTTCCTTTTAAGCCTTCGGAAGATTTCGAAGCCAGGGTGAATTTGAAATTTAAGCAACGGCCACCGGCTTACGATAATAACAGTTTTTCCAGCAGCGGTGAGCGACTTGATAAACCCAAAACAGATTTGCTCCCTTTTTTGGAGGTGAGCATCGAACAACTAAAAGTCAGGGAGGAAGAAGTACGGGTTCATGTCATTGATTCCAAGGGAAAAAATCTGCTAAAGAAAAAGACTTCACCAATACCCGGCCTTCGCTTCGAAATGGGCTTTGTGGCTGATCTGAAAAAAAGAGACGCTGCACATGAAATCACTTTGTTTTTCCTGTCATCAGAAAAGAAAGAATTGAGCCGTATCGTATTGACCGTTACGCAGGATGGCGAATTTCAGGTGAACGGCAAATGGCACGGCAAATTCTAAAAATTTTGTTAAAGTGTTTTTTTTGATTTGATCGGTTCGATCGACACGAACTTTTTGTCGTATTTCACAAATTAAAAGCTATGCGATTTACACTGGCTCTCCTTAGCGCGTTTTTTTTCATCAATTCATTTGCTCAAAATCATCGCCAGCCTGGGTCTTCAGAGATTCGACTGAAAATTAAGAAGCTCAATTTTCTCGGTTCGGTGCTATATGTGGCGGCTCACCCGGATGATGAGAACACGCGTGCCATTACTTATTTTGTCAGCGATCAATTGGCAGCTACTGCCTATCTAGCCATGACACGAGGTGACGGAGGACAAAACCTGATCGGTTCGGAGATCCGCGACCAGCTTGGACTGATCCGCACCCAGGAGCTTTTGTCTGCACGGAGAATCGATGGCGGCCAGCAGTTCTTCACCCGTGCAAACGATTTTGGCTTTTCTAAAAATGAAAAGGAAACTTTCGATATCTGGAACAAGAATGAAATCTTGTCCGATGTGGTGCGCGTCTATCGCCAGTTTCAACCGGATGTCATTATTACCCGCTTTCCACCGGATGCGCGGGCAGGGCATGGGCATCATACAGCATCAGCGACACTTGCCATGGAGGCATTTGAGGCCAGTGGTGATGCGGGCTCTTTTCCGGAATTAGCCAGGACATACGGTACATGGCAACCCAAACGTCTATTCATCAATACAGGACGCTGGTGGAACCAGACCATCAATGAAAAATCACCAGGAGTCGTCACTGTCAATATGGGCTCTTATAACGTACTGCTTGGCAAATCGTATTCCGAAATTGCGGCTGAGAGCAGAACGCAACATAAAAGCCAGGGATTTGGATCATCTGGTAGGAGGGGAGACCAACCTGAGTATTTCGAGTTGACAAAGGGAGACAAGACCGCAACTACTATTTTTGAAGGTGTAAATACAACTTGGTCAAGGATCAAAGGCGCTGAGAAAATTCCGACTCTGGTAGATCAGGCAGTGAATGAATTTAAAGATGAAAATCCAGTTGCCATAATTCCTTCATTGTTGAAAATCAGAAATGCAATCAGCTCGTTACCGGCATCTGTTTGGAAAACCAGGAAAGAAAATGAGGTCAACAGGCTGATTCAGGACTGTCTTGGACTCTTTGTGGAAGTGAGTGCCGATGGGTTCTGGGCGCCTCCCGGTGAAAAAATAAAGGCAAGCTTTGAGGTAATCAACAGGAGCAGTGCACAGGTCTCTCTTGTTCAAATCACTGCTCCGAATCTGTCCTACGATAGTTCGATGACCACTGAACTTAAGAACAACGTACTGCTGACATTCAGGTCAAACCGGAAGTTAAATTCTAACCTGGGCTATTCCGATCCGTACTGGTTGCGTCAGCCTCATACACAGGGATTGTTTACGGTGGAGGATCAATCGCAGATTGGTTCCCCCGAGAATCTTCCCGCGATTTCTTTTGATTTCACATTCCTTGTTAATAATGAGAGGCTGACGATTCGCACCCCGCTGATTAATAAAATAACCGACCCGGTAAAAGGAGAGGTGATACGGCCATTTGAAATTGTGCCTCCGGCTTTTGTCAACCTCGACAAACCGGTGTATTTGTTCAATGACCAGTCGCCACGCGAAGTCCGGGCTGTACTGAAATCAGCAAAGGACAACTGTTCAGGAAAACTGGAATTAAAACTTCCGCAAGGATGGAGATCGGAACCTGCGTCTTATCTGTTCGAAACAAAAAAGAAAGGTGAGGAGCAGACGTATACGTTTAAAGTTCTGCCTGCGAAAGAAGAGGTTACCTCAGCAATCCGCGCTGTCGCGACTATTGACGGTAAGGAATTTGATTATTCCCTTGAGACGATTCAATATGATCATATACCAACACAAACACTTCTTCCGAAGGCATCTTCAGCGGCATTGCGGTTGGATTTGAAGAGACAAGGTAGTGTGATCGGATACATTAAGGGAGCCGGAGATGAAATCCCTGCTGCAATGAGGAATATGGGGTATGAAGTGTGGGAGATGAGAGATGACGAAGTGACTCCGGGCAACCTGAAAAAAGTGGACGCTGTAGTCCTTGGGATTCGTGCGCTTAATACCAACGAACGCATTCGTCATTTTATGCCTGCGTTGCTTGACTTTACAAAAGAAGGAGGTACGATGGTGGTGCAGTACAACACCAACTCCGATCTCGAAATAGCAGCCGATAAATTTTCACCGTTCCCGATTACGATGTCTCGTGACCGCGTTACACAAGAAAATAGCGAGGTTCGGATTCTAAAGCCAGATCATCCATTACTGAATTCACCCAACAAAATCACCTCTAAAGATTTTGAAGGATGGGTACAGGAACGCGGTCTCTATTTTCCTTCTGCCTGGTCGGCCGAGTATGATGCACTTCTTTCGATGAATGATGCCGGAGAGCCTGCCAAGGACGGTAGCCTGCTGGTAGCCAATTATGGTAATGGCCATTACGTTTATACGTCCCTTTCGTTTTTCCGTGAATTGCCTGAAGGAGTTGTTGGAGCTTACAAACTTTTTGCCAACCTGGTTTCAATGACGAAGACCAGCAAGCCTGCTGACGTAAAAGTCAAATCGAAATGACGGAAGAAAAGCCCCCGCTGTTTCAAACCTGGAATGCCTGGTATCGACTCATATTGGGGGTAATGCTAGCGCAGGTGATAATCTATTATTTGATCACCCTATCCTTCTCATGAACTGGATCGACTGGCTAGTGCTTTTTGGAGCATTGATTTCCATTGTTCTTTACGGAGCATGGAAGTCACGTGGTACCAAAAACATGGAGTCCTTTCTTAAAGGAGATCAGCAACTCAAGTGGTGGATGGTCGGTATCTCGATTATGGCCACACAAGCCAGTGCCGTTACATTTCTCTCCACCCCCGGACAGGCAATTGAAGATGGCATGCGGTTCATTCAATTCTACTTTGGATTGCCGCTGGCTATGGTGATCATCTCAGTAACGATGTTGCCCATCTATTATCGATTGAAAGTCTACACAGCTTACGAATATCTTGAGACCCGGTTTGACCTGAAGACGCGAACACTCGCAGCTATTTTGTTTTTGATCTTGCGGGGATTGTCGGTGGGAATTACTTTGTTCGCTCCGTCTTTGGTGCTGTCAACAGTACTAGGCTGGAATATTTTCTTTACTACGTTACTCATCGGTTTTCTGGTGATTATCTATTCCGTTGCCGGAGGAAGCAATGCGGTGAATATTACCCAACGACAGCAAATGGCTGTCATCATGGGTGGGATGATCCTTGCGGGAATCGTAGCATTTACCCTCTTACCTGAGAATATCTCTTTTGGAAAGACAGTGAGGATTGCGGGAGAACTGGGCAAGCTCAATATTGTCACAACGAATTTCAGTTTGAGCGACCGCTTCAACATCTGGTCAGGATTGTTTGCGTCTACATTTCTATTTCTCTCCTACTTTGGCACAGACCAGTCGCAGGTGTCGCGTTATCTCGGTGGGAAGTCGCTTACCGAAAGCAGGATGGGGCTTATCTTCAATGGGCTTCTGAAAATCCCCATGCAGTTCCTCATCTTGTTTATTGGCATTCTTGTTTTTGTATTTTATCAATTTAGCCAGCCCCCTGTCTTTCACAACCAGGTGCTGTTAAACCAGGCAAGGCAATCCGGACAGGCGGCTGAGATCAAAGCTCTGGAAAAAGATTTTACAAATATTTTCACGGCTAAGCAGAAATCAATTGACCGGCTAGTTGAAGGGATTGAAACTGATAACGCATCACAAATCACTGAGGCGAAGGCAGAATACAAAACATTTAAGAACAGGGAAGATAGTATCAGGGTGCGAACAAAATCGGTGATCTCAAGTGCCGTACCCGGAGCTAAAACCCAGGACCGGGACTATATTTTCCTCAATTTTGTATTGACTCATCTCCCTCATGGAATTGTCGGCTTGCTTCTCGCGGTTATGTTTTCCGCAGCCATGTCTTCGATGGCCTCAGAACTGAATGCATTGGCCTCAACAACAACTGTAGATATTTACAAGAGAGTTTTTAAACCTGAAGCGTCACCCGCACACTATCTTAACTCCTCCAAGTTTTTTACCATTCTCTGGGCGCTTATCGCAATGACCTTCGCAGCCCTTGCCAATTTTGCGGAAAACCTTATTCAATTTGTAAACATCATTGGTTCACTTTTCTACGGGACGATTCTCGGCATTTTCCTGGTGGCATTCTATTTTAAGAAAGTAAAAAGCAATGCTGTTTTTTGGGCTGCCGTATTAGGAGAAGCCTCCGTACTGATTTGCTACAAGTTTTATTATGACGAAATTGCCTTCCTTTACTACAACATCATTGGATGTGTGATAGTTGTTCTTGTTTCATTGATACTTCAGATATTACTGAAAGAGAAAGCAGAAGCTTAATTTCCTCGTCTTGAAAATCATTCGTCACAGAATTGCCAACCTGGCCCTAAAAGCTTGCTTCTATATTGAATCAATCTTTGATAAAAGATTTCTATCAAAAGATGTTTCAGAGCCGCCTAATGTGAATCACCGGAATTGGAAGCACTATTTGCACAAGATTGGTAATAAGAAGGGAATGCGAATCCTTGAAATTGGCAGCCGAGAAGTCACCGGGCCTTCAGATGCGAGGGAGAGATTCCCGAACGCAGAATACATCGGTTTTGATTTTTACCCCGGGCGAAATGTGGATGTGGTTGGAGATGCTCACCGATTATCGACCTATTTCGAGAACCAGGAGAAGTTTGATATTATTTATTCCAGTGCGTGCTTTGAGCATTTCGCGATGCCATGGGTGGTGGCAACTGAGATCGCAAAAATTCTAAAAGTAGGGGGGATAGTCTTTGTTGAAACTCATTTTTCTTACTCCTCTCATGAGAGACCGTGGCATTTCTTTCAATTCAGTGACTTGGGGTTGAAAGCACTATTTTCTCCAGCTCTTGGAATTGAATGCCTCGAGGCTGGTATGTCCAATCCAATGGTAGGTCGATTTTCTTCTTTGGCTGATTCTTATTTGAAAAACAGGGCGGTGCCGGGACTATATTGTCATAGCGAATACCTTGGACGCAAAATAAGAGAAGTAGAAAATTTTGACTGGAGTAAGGCGCAACTTCCAGAGATTGTCGCTTCGACAAAGTATCCCGCGCCGAAATAGAGATCAAAAAAAGAGCAGCCCAATGGACTGCTCTTTCCTTTTTTCAAATAAGTTTAAAAATTACTTCAGTGATTTCTGAAGTTCTTCATTCATATTGATGTAGGCGCGATCATTTTCTTTCTTCGCGATTTCCCATGACTTTTGAGAAGCAGCCAGTGCACCGGCTTTGTCGCCTGAAGCTTTGTAGATACGGGCTTTTTGATACTGTACCCAGTAGTAATCAGGATTTGCTTCTGCAGCTTTTGTGATCCACTCCTGTGCTTGCTTCAGGTCTTTGCCATTTTCAAAATAATAGACAGCAGCCTGGTACAAGTTGTTCGGATTGATCTTAGTGCTGGCTTCAATAGACTTCATAGTTTTAGTATCGAATTCAACACTGAAAGAAAACTTAACTGAAGTGTTTTCCCATGCCATTTGGATTTTCGCACTCTTGTTATCATCTGAAAGATCAGTGATATTGAATGTCAGGGTTTCTACTTTCTCTGTCAGTTTTTCTGACTTTACTTTAAAATTGGCCACCTCTTTAGTCTTGTCATACTTGTCAGTGTTTCCGCCAAGTTCAAGATCTTTGTAAAGGGAAACGGTCCACTCAGTAGCTCCGGGCCAGGTGTAAATCAGGTACTTACCTGCAGGAACTTTGGTCCCTTCAACAGTAACATCGTCTGAGAAAGAAATAAAGGTTCCGTTGTTGGCGCCTGTTCTCCAGATTTTGCCGAAGGGCTCATGGAAAGACTCTCCTTCACCGAAGATCTTTCTGCCTTTTACCCGTGGACGTGAGTATTCGATTTTCACATCTGTTAAACCCACTACGGTCGTTGCGGTCGCTGCCGGACTTGCCGACGGAGTTCTCACCTGGGCTGTGGCACTAATGCCAACTGCAACCAGGATTATTGCTAAAAATGTTTTCATGGGAAATTTGTTTAGATCTGCACAAATTTAAAATACTTTAGCGGGGATTAAGCATTTTAACATTCCTTTAACAATAGATGAAATTGCCCCTGGAATTCTATTTGAGAAAAAATGTGACCACAATTGCTAAGGAACTTCTCGGTAAAATACTCGTGGTCAAAACGAATGGACAACTGACGAGCGGAATCATTGTTGAGACTGAAGCTTATTCATACAAAGAGAAAGGCTCACATGCACACCGGGGAATGACTAAGCGCAACGAAGTCATGTTCTCAGAAGGTGGCATAGCTTATGTTTATCTTTGCTATGGAGTGCATGAAATGTTTAATGTAGTCACTAATAAAAAAGGGGAGGCAGATGCCATTCTCATCCGTGCGTTGGAGCCACTGTCGGGAATCGAGTTGATGATGCAGCGTATGAGGTCGGATTCACCAAAACGCATTACCTCCGGTCCGGGCAAGTTGGCGAAAGCATTGGGTATTGATCGCACGCACAATGGAATTGAACTGGATAGCAACGAGCTTTGGATAGAAGATATTGGCACCAGGATAAAGAAGTCGGACATTGTTAGTGATACGAGAATTGGAATCGATTATGCAGGTAAAGATGCGTTGCTGCCGTGGCGATTTACAGTTAAAAATAATCCATGGGTAAGCAAATAAAGTTTATTTTTTAGCCTGATGAGGAAGTATAGCGTTGCAATTGTTATAAGTTTTTTTTTCGCGACCACCGCTCTTGGGCAAAATATTGTCAGTGTGCCTTTCAAACTTGTGAATTCTGAATTTGACGAACAAAACCCTGTGATCAGCCCTGACGGAAAAGCGATTTATTTTACTCTGGCGAGGCACCCCCAAAATACAAATGGCAAAAAAGATCTGGGGGATATTTGGATATCTCTTAAAGTCAATAACCAATGGACTGCACCGGTTCACGGAGGAAGTGCAATCAATGACGCGGCCTACAATGCAGTACTTGGGTTTAGCCCCGATGGTAGTCAACTTTTTCTGAGCAATCATTTTAGTAAAAACGGAGGAATAGCGTCAACTCAAGGTATTTCCGCAAGTCGAAAAACAGACTTCGGATGGTCGATACCGGAGAATATCTCTGTACCCTATTTTTTAAATCGTTCTGAATTTCTCAATGGGATGATTAACTCCGAAGAAACCATTTTTATCTTCTCAGCTGATTCTTACGGTACCAGGGGTGTGGAAGATATTTACGTGAGCCTTAAGAAGGAAGGTCGTTGGAGTGAACCAATCAATTTAGGTTCATCCATCAATACTACATTTCAGGAATTGACACCATCATTGAGCGCAGACGGAAAAACGATTTACTTTTCGTCCAATGGAAGACAGGGGTTGGGTGGATTCGATGTCTATTCTTCGACACGCCTGGACGACACCTGGACCTCATGGTCTGAGCCTGTTAATGTAGCTAGTGTAAACTCGGAAGCGCGGGATTTGTTTTACAGAGTAGAATCGGATGGTTTGACGCTTTTTACCACTACGCGCAATAGTGATGGTTACGGTGACATTCGGGCCTTGGCAGATAGTGCGCGGCTCCCGCTTGATACCTCCCGAATTGTCGACACCCGACAGCGAGGAGCAAGCTCCCGGTTATCAGTTTATGGAAAAACATCCGACTCAAAAACAGGAGGAGGGATAAGCGCTAAATTGTCTTTCAAAGCAGATTCAACTTTCAGCAGTTCATCTGCAAGAGACGGGAAATTTAGTATTGAAGTAGCCAGGGAAAGATCATATACCATCGAAATTCAGGCCGCAGGGTATGTCAATCTTTTCGAGCGACTCAACTCCGGTGCACTGAACGTTAGCTCTCTCGAATTGAACTTTAAACTTCAGCCAATCGAAGTTGGTACTGTTGTCAATCTGAAAAACATTTTATTCTACATGGGTACCACCAGCTTGCTTGAAGAATCTTATCCTGAGTTGGATGTGGTAGTTGATTTCCTGAAAAGCAATCCTAAAATTGAAATTCAACTCGAAGGTCATACGGATAACCGTGGTGACGCGAAAAAGAACGTGATCTTGTCTCAGCAGCGGGTTGACCGCATTAAAAATTATCTTGTAGCCAAAGGAATTCCTGCCCGCAAGATTAAAGGCAAGGGATTCGGAGGTAGCAAACCCATTGCTGCGAACGACACCGAGGAAGCACGTAAGCTCAACCGGAGAGTTGAGTTTGTAATCGTTAAAGATTAATATCCCTGGGCAGTATCATCACCGCGTGTACGGTCGGCTCCACCTTCAAGTTTTTTGTCGGGCAGTACAAGGATAGCATCCACTCTTCCGATGTTACTGCGCTTCGTGATTTTATGTCCCAGCTTGGTCAAAGCTACGCTATCGGCTTTACTGAGTGATTTTTCTTCGGCAACAATAACATCCGGGAGCCACTGACTGTGAATTCGCCTGGCATCAACGGCTTGCTGCATTCCCATGCCGTGCTCAACCACATTGAGGATTACCTGGAATACTGAGGTAATGATAGTGGAGCCCCCCGGTGTACCAACAACCATAAACAGCTCTCCGTTTTTCTCCAGGATGGTAGGAGTCATAGCACTGAGCATTCTTTTGTTAGGCTGGATTTTATTCGCTTCAGCGCCCATCACGCCAAACATATTGGGTACACCCGGCTTTGCACTGAAGTCATCCATTTCGTTGTTCAGGAAGAAACCGGAGCCACTTACAACCACGTGTGAACCAAACCAGCCATTGAGCGTAGTGGTGATAGCAACGGCATTTCCTTTGGCATCAACAATAGAGAAGTGGGTCGTTTCTTCCGATTCATAGCCGGCAATTTTTCCTTCTTTAACTTCACTGCTTGGTGTTGCTTTATCGGGGTTGAATGTGCTCATGCGCTCATCATTGTACTGGTCATCGGTCAATTCTTTGGCAGGCACTTTATAGAATTCTGGGTCACCGAGATATTTTGTCCTGTCGGCATAAACTCTTCGTTCGGCCTCTACCATCAAATGAATGTTTTTGGGAGAATTGAACCTCCACTCTTTGACAGGGTAGGGCTCAACGCATTTTAACAGCTGTAGGAGGCAGATGCCACCACTGGAAGAAGGAGGCATGGAGATCACTTTGTATTGCTTATAGTTGGTTGTTACGGGCTCACGCCAAACCGATTTGTAGCTCTTAAGATCTTCGATGGAAATCAGGCCTTTGCCTCGGCTCATCTCAGCGACAATGTTTTCTGCCGTCTTCCCTTCGTAAAAACCAGCGCGACCGTTGTCTCGAATCAGTTCAAGTGTATGTCCGAGATCTGCAAACCTGACTGAATCACCTTCTTTCCAGCTATCCCGCAACAAGAATTCCGGTTTGACAGAATTGTATTTCAAAAGGTCAGCTTTCATTTCATTGAACCAGCGTGCCTCCCGCGCTGTTAGCACAAAGCCTTTCATTGCAAGATCAATGGCGGGCTGAACCAGATCCTTCCACGGCAGCGTGCCAAATTTTTTGTGAGCCTCGACCATTCCATCTACAGAACCGGGTACACCAGAAGCAAGATGCCCTTGCGTACTTAAGTCGGGTATCACATCTCTGTTTTTATCAAGGTACATGTCGGTGGTTGCTTTTCCGGGCGCTTTCTCACGATAATCCAGCGCAGCAACGGTTCCGTCCTTCATTCTCGTCACCATGTAGCCACCGCCTCCAATATTGCCAGCGGCTGGAAAAACCACTGCCAATGCAAATTGAGTGGCTATAGCCGCATCAACTGCATTACCGCCTTTCTTCAGAATAGCAACCCCAACTTGCGAGGCCAGGGGATGAGCGGTAACAACCATAGCTGAATCGGTAATTAAACCCAGATTCCTCTTGGTTTCGGTTTGGTGGCACGCAAAGACACTGCAGGCCAATAAAAGAGCGTAGACGCTTCTCATGGAAATTACTTTTTTACTCATTTGCTAAAAATATTACTTGTCCTCATTGATAACAGGTTTTAAATATAATTTCACCTGCCTTATCGAACAAGTGCTACCGCCATGGGACTAAGAAAAGAAAAAGCCGCCCGACTCAAACTTGCAGTACTCGATCATACCATCAAATTGATTGGCAAAAAATCATTCGATGATTTGCATGTCGAAGAGATATGTGCGCGGGTAAAAATCTCGAAGGTCACCTTGTTCAAGTACTTTCCGCAGAAGGAAGATATTCTACTCTACTACTTTCGGATCTGGTGTTTGAGACGTGCTGTAGAGTTAAGCGAAAAATCAAGGGAAGGTGTAAATGGGATTTACTTTCTATTTGATAAACTCGGCGAAGACGCAGAAACACATCCGGGAATAGTTCTGAGTTTGTTTGCTTACCTCGCGGACTTAAAGCGTGCACCCCGGCCGTTCCCGGTGAAAGTTGAAGAAAAGAAACTGTTGTTTCCCAACACCGAGAATATTCAGAGCATCGAGATTCAATCGGTTGATCAGATGTTTGAAAAATTTTCTCTGGAGGCGATATTCAAAAAAGAAATTACCAAGAACACAACTCCAAGAGACATTGCTCACCTGATCATTTCCATATTTTACGGTTCTGTGGTAACGGCTCATACCAACCAGCTTGCTCCTCTGAAAATATTCTTCCGGAAGAATGTGGAACTTGCTCTGAAAGGATTGCAATAAGGTTATTTCATTCGCACGGTCTTGGTGCGCCTGCGTTCAAAAAGTCGGATGTGCCGTGCACCAACTGGGATGTCAATGAGGTATTTGTTTCCTTTAGCCCACACTTTATGTGTCTTCGGTTTTATCACTTTTGTGCTATTCGTTGAATGGCACGCCTGCACAATGATTAAGGCCAATAAAAAGACAAGAAAGCGCATGGATTTGGAACGCACTAAAATAGCTGATTATTTTATAAATTGGTTCAATGAAAAATTTTGAAACCCTGAGCGAAGCCATCAGTGATCTGAAAAAAAGGGGATATGTAAGCGATTTTAACCTTCATCCGGAATGGATTGAATGCCCTCCGATGAACGTGAAACTGGGTCCCACGGACTTCCACGTTGATGAAGTACATCGTTTTGAAGGTGCAACCGATCCGGATGACAGTGCCGTGCTGTATGCGATTAACTCAGGAAAAGGAGTTAAAGGTATTCTCGTTGATGCGTATGGTGCCTATTCGGGTTCGCTAAGTCCCGAAATGATAGATCGATTGAAAATCGACAGAAACACTGATCATTGATTGTTCATATCAGTATTCCAATCACCTGAATTTTCTCTTTCTCTTAAATCTAAGATTTGTATTTTGCGATCTCAATTTGAGATTTGTCATTTGAAATTCGAAAATTAAAAAGAATGGCCTACCAGTTTTTGAAATACGATGTTGCTGCCGGAATTGCCACGATTACGCTCAACCGTCCAGAAGTTTACAACGCTCTTAATGATGAAATCACCTTCGAACTCCAGGATGCGTTTAAAGCAGTCGCCAAAGATCAAGCGGTGCGTGTGGTGGTGTTGACGGGCGAAGGCAAAGCATTTTGCTCTGGACAAGACCTGAAAGCGGGAGCAGGGCAGAAGAGATCATTTCTCGACTCGTTGCACAAAAGATATAACCCCCTTATTCTCGCCATGAGAAATTTGCCGAAGCCTGTTATTTGTAAACTTAACGGTGTGGCGGCAGGAGCGGGTTGTTCAATCGCGCTGGCATGCGATATCATTGTTGCTTCGGAAGAAGCTACGTTGATCGAAGTATTTATCAATATCGGCCTGGTACCCGATTCAGGCTCTGCTTTTTTCCTGCCACGACTGATTGGTATGGCCAAATCATTTGAACTATGTTCAATGGGAAACAAAGTAAAAGGCCGTGAAGCATTTGAAATGGGATTGGTGAATAAGGTAGCTAAACCTGAAGAACTGGATGCTGCGGTGAAGTCGTACACGGATTACTTTTCACAAGCGCCCACCCGGGCCATCGGATTGATCAAGAAAATGCTAAACAAATCTTCCACTTCAACATTGGAGGAAATGCTGGAATACGAGGCTTACTCACAAGAGATCGCCGGTAGTACGGCAGATCATAAAGAGGGCGTTATCGCCTTTCTGGAAAAAAGAAAACCTGCTTTTACAGGAAAATAAATCAGAACCCTGTTATTGAAATACCAATCGTCATGGTATTCATCGTTGTACGATTGGGATCCACAGTCGAGTTAACAGGTCCTTTGTTGGTAGCAAAATAAGGTGACAGGTTGTAGAAAGCGAACCAGTTAAAATTCCCGATACCTATTCGAGAGTAAACTCCATAGCGGAATTGATTTAATCCGTTCTGTTGCTTGTTCTTAAGTGTTGTACTTACCCCATTTAACGAGTATTCAATTTTAGAATGCGACTCGAACAGAATTCCTACCCTGGCTCCTACAGTCACATTAAAGCTTCGTGCTTTGTCTTTAGGATTTGTATCGAATCTGAACTCCAGTGGCATAACATCAAAATAATTGGCAACGAGCATGCTTCTATGTACGACCACCCCCGTACTTGGCAAAACCCCTGTTGTTGTGGGGTTATCCAATGAATAAGTACCATCAGGCTGCTGAGCCAGTGCAAAGTTGTTTGTAAACTTGAAGCGTTCGAATGAAAATCCCCCTCCTGGGTTGAAAGTGAATTTCGATTCAGCAATTCGAACAGGATAGTTGTAGTACACATTCAGCGTACGGGATCCCCACACTCCATGGTTGAAGTTCTGTGGTTTATTGAATCCACTATTTAAGCCGAGATCAACGGTGAAAAATCCAGGGATGTCCGGGCGGTACGCTTTTCGAGTTTTTTCCTGAGCCAAAGCACTGGATACTACTGTACAAAGGGTGATGAAAAACAATACGCTTCTAACCATGGTTTTTTTTTAACGGGGGCAAAAATACATTTTTCATAGCAGCGGCCAAAAAGAACGTTTGGTGATCGCATTTATTCTATTAAATTTGCCGCTTTGAAAAATTGTACGGGCTCGTAGCTCAACTGAATAGAGCATCTGACTACGGATCAGAAGGTTAGGGGTTTGAATCCCTTCGAGCCCACTTCAAGTAAAACTTTTGCGGGCAATAATTCATCATTAGAACAGTTACACTTAAACCGGAATGCGAGGAAGGCTATTTATTCTAATGATTGTTGCTCTTTTTGTGTGGTCCTGCGAGGATCCAACCACACTAGCGGTGAGCAAAGTTTTCAGCACCAATAAGCTGCAATCGGTCTATGTTGATACCTTTTCGGTAGTAACATCCATTGTTCAGTTAGACACACTTCTTACCCACGGAACCGGAGCCATTTTACTTGGCAAGTACAAAGATCCAGAGCTTGGAATGATAGAGGCCTCCTCTTATTTTCAAGTGACGCCAAACGGATTCGCTAACGACAGAAATTCTGTATTTGACTCCATGGTTCTGGTGCTTGCATACAACCATGATTACCTGGGTGATACCAGCGTTGCGGTCAAAGTAAATGTACATCAGCTTACCCAGCAGATGGTCATGAGGACTTTTCCTAATGTTCCCAACATCAAGTATCCCGCGTATAACATAAGCCCACTAGGCGGATTCTATAATTCGTCAAAGGTCGCCTATAATCCAGTACCTCTCGTTTCAGCCAATCTTAAGTACAGGCCAAGGAGAGATACAGTGACGATTAGAATGCCCGATGCTTTAGGTAAAAAATGGTTCAGTTTTTCACAATATGATTCAGGCAGAAAGGTCCTTTCACCAAGCTATTTTGTTAATAACTATTTTTATGGGCTGCACTTGAATGTCGACCCCTCCACCAATGCGAATGTGATCGGCTTCAAAACGTCAACTACTAAATTAAGATTTTATTACAAACGCCTGGTCGGAAATACACTGGTAAGAACCCATTACGATTTTCCTCTGAGCGTTCCCAATGCATTCCAGTTTAATCATATCGACTACGACAGGACAGGTACCGCGCTTGCGAATTTGGATAAACTTCAGGCGTTGTCCACGCGTTTCACAAATCACACGGCATACATCCAGGCCGGCACAGGCCTGGTGACGAGACTCGATTTCCCTACACTCAAGAATTTTCTTTCGATTAATAATGGAGTTGTACTGAACGCAGCTTACCTGGAGATTTATCCGGTGCGCGGCTCTTATCCTAAAAATTTCCTTCCGCCAAATACATTGCAGTTGTACACAACTGATCAATCCAATTTGCCTTTGTTTAATATTTCGGGGGGGACAGCAGATCTTCAGTTGGACTATGAACACCAGGTGAATACCTTTTACAGGTATCAGGTTTTTCAGTTCGTTTATAATGAACTGAAAAGCAGTTCGGTCACCATTACGCCATTAATACTTGGCCCTGTCGGCCAGGGCTCAAATTTACGGCGGCTATATTTTGGCGATCGATTTTACCCTAATACTCAAATCAAGTTGAAACTTTACTACTCTTACGTACTTAACTAAGCAGACTATGAAACATTTCTTTTTTGTTTTCAGCATTGTAGCGGTGGGGCTGTTGACCACGGTCACTTCATGCAATAACAATAGCTCCACATCAAGCACTTTGCTGGGTGCATGGGATAAAATGGGAGACTTTGAAGGTATTCCCAGAAGCGGTGCCGTAGGTTTTGTAATTAATGGCTATGCTTATGTGGGATGTGGTTACAATGCACTTTCTAACACCTGGTTGAAAGACGTTTGGAGATATGACGCGGCTGCGGATACCTGGTTTCGCGTAACTGATTTTCCTGGAGCCGGAAGAGTGAATGCAGTAGGGTTCTCAATCAACGGAAAGGGATACATAGGCACAGGTACTGGTGATGGTTTTACCGGTATGGCCGATTTTTATGAATTTGATCCAAGTTCTGGTCCGAAAGGAAGTTGGAGGCGCGTTGCGGACTTTGGCTTTAACCCGACTGATCCTATTGACGCAGGTTCAAATTCCAGATATGGTGCTCTTGCCTTCACAGTAAAAAACCGGGCTTTTGTTGGTTCTGGAACAGATATTACCGGCGGTAGCTACAAAGATCTTTGGGAGTACGACCAGACGAATAACGTTTGGATAAGAAGACCAAGTATTGGAGGATCAAAGCGCTCTTATGCATTTACTATGGTTATCGGGGACTACGTTTACGTTGGTGGGGGAATCGACAACGGACAGGTAGCAACAGATCTTCAACGTTTTGACGTTACTGGAGTAGACAATGGCATTGCCTGGACTCCGATGAACGGGCTTACCGGAAAAGATATCAATGGAAATATCATTGCTCAACCCAAATCACGGTCTGTTTCTACAACCTTTACCGTTGGCAATTTCGGATACCTGACTTGCGGAAGCTTGGCTTCAACGCTGGGTGTATCAAGTGACATGTGGCAATACGATCCTTCAAAGGACTTGTGGACGCAGTACTACTCATTTGCAACAAACACTCCGGTGATTGGTTCGGCACGCAATAGCGCTGTTGGATTCGCATTGACTACACCAACTGGTACCTACGGTTACATTACGACCGGCGGAACAAGCAGCACTTTACGTTACGATGATTGCTGGAGATTTGATCCAAGTGGAATTGAACCGGACAATAAGTAATCGAGCAAACTGAATTTGATAAAGAATCCGGGCCATCCCGGATTTTTTTTATTTAATGGTTTCTGAATTCCAGCTCCCGAGTTTGCGATAGAAATAGATCAGCGACATGAGCATCAGGATGGTTCCCGAAACTGAAAGGACGTAACCGCTGGTGATGAAAAAACTCAACCAGCTAAGGTTAGCCTGCCCAAAATATTTGTAGAAAAGCACCATGACACTGCCGATATATCCGAATGAATCAGCCAGGTTGATAAGGAATGCCACGGTTCCCGTGTATTTAAATGCGGCCAGCATGCGATCGAAAAAGATGCTGTTGAACTGGATATAGCCAAAATACAATCCCATACCTACCATGGTCATCCACTGAATCGGGGTTAGCCAATTCTTCTCAAACGCGAAAGTGCTAAACCCAACCAGGATCATGCCTCCCAATACCATCACATGATTGATGAACAATGCCCTTCGATTATCCTTTACAACCATCAAGACGGCAATTGAAGCGAGAACGATGATTGATATTGGCGTTTCCGTTTGGGCGAACACGGACGGCTTGCTGCCGTAATTCAACGACTTCCAGATCTCAGCAGAAAAATTGTCCCTGAAATCACGGAAAGCAGTGAGTAGTGCGTAAGACAAAATTAGTAACACAAGCCCTGGGCCAAACGTCTTTATAAATGCCAGTCGTTCAGCGCCACTCATGGGCAGCCTTTTGGCACGAAGGGATTCGTCTGCCGAGCTTGGTGGGGGAAGCTTGTCGACTAACCAAAGGAAGATCACGAGCGGACCGAAGAATAAGCAAGCCGAGAGGAAGGGCATCCAAAATTCACTGACACCCCAGTCGCGCATAACCAGGCCGCCAATGGTCTTACTGAAACCAGCAGAGAAGATAAAGCTTACCGACAGGCTTGCACCAAGCACTTCGGTTGTCCTGCGTCCTTCAAGATAACTGAAGACCAGGCTCCACACCATTCCCAGAGGAAGTCCATTGAAAAAGAGAAATACGAGATTATAAGGCCGGGGCGTAATGGCGAAGAAAAGCCACGACACGGAAGCAATGCTCACCATAAGCAATATCCCTTTAGCACGATGTTTTGACTTTAATTCGGAACCGATTTTGATGCCGATGAATTTGGAAATCAGGTAGCCGACCACCTGGAAAATGACCATCCATCCTTTGTAATCAAGACCCAAATATGAAAGCCCTTCATAGGTCGCAACTCCAAAGGTCTTCCGCAAAGAAAAAATACAAGTGTAGAGGCAAAATGAAACAACAGAGGCATAAAGTGAAAAATTGAACAAACTGGCATTCCTTAGCCAGGATGTTATCGGGTGCTCATTTTCTTTTAATTCCATTCATGGTGTATTCAAAAGGTTTCCATTGACCGTCATGCAAAGTAAAAATTTCCCTGAATCCAATTTGCTTTAATATGACGGAGGTCTCAAGGAACTGATTGATCAGGTCATCCGGATGATGCGCGTCTGAACTGAGCGTAATGGGAATATTTTTTTCATGGATCATTTTCAGAATCCAGGGACTCGGATACGTCTCAGTGGATTTTTTTTGATAGATACCACGAGTGTTGACTTCTACAATGCAACCCGAACGACTCACGGCATCAATGGTCTTCCGTATCTCATCTTTGTACCAGGAATCACTTTCATGAAAGAACTTGTTGTCAATATTCTGGATTTTGATTTTATCGAGGTGACCAACCACTGATGGGGGAGAGGTGTTCACCATCTCCCGGGTAAGTTCAAGATACCGTGCCATAACATCTTTGATATTGCCTTTGAAAATTTTTTCAAAGCCTTCAAGGAAGGAAGTGTGCGGACCATCTATTTCCCACGGAGTCCCATTTTCGAATTTTTCAACAAAATGAATTGAGCCGATCGTATAGTCTAACCGGTCAGCAAAATGGTGAAGGCCTACTATTCCCGGAACGAAATCGATTTCCAGCCCCGCGTAGATTTCAATTTCCTTGAATTTGCGGAATCCATTTATTTCGTCAAGGTATGCGTTCAGCCGTTCCTGTTTCATGCACCATTTGCAATCAAATGGAAGAGGAGCATGTGAAGAGAAACCTAAGCTGCCAATATTTAAATCCTTGGCTTTCGTCAATACTTCAGCCAATGAAGACTTGCCATCGCAGTAGGTACTGTGGGTATGATAGTTGAACCACATGATTAAAAAATAAAGGCGGAGATTATCCCGCCTTCGCAAATTTTTAGAAGAGTTTTTCAGCGGGAGGCTTAACCCCTTTCAATCGTAAATAAACTGTTGACTGACCGCGATGGTGTGCCTGATGCTCGAAGCATTTGCCCATTACCACGGCCCTGGTCATATTCATTTTGAAGAAGTTGATACTCTCGCGGTATTTGTCAGCAGACAATCCTTTTAAAGCAGCCAGAACAAAATCATAGCTGTCATTGAGTGTTTTCATGGTCGCGGCTTTTGTTTTTTCACCTGTTTTTTCTGCAGAAGCATCACCCAGAGGGCTTTTCGTTCCGGAGATAGTCGCGGCAAATCCGAAATTTGCATCAGCAATGTGAAGGAATTGCTCTGCAAACGAACGCATTTCAGGAGTAGGTTTAAAAGCATAGCCTTCTTCCGGCATTGCATCCATGTACTCTTGAATGTAAGCTTTCGCTCTTTCCCAGTCTTTGACAGCCTGGTCTAATGAAGCTTGATCCTGAGCTTTGGCAAAAGTCATTACCGCAAACAGGGCGATCATCAAAGTAAATAGTCTTTTCATAAAAGTGATTTTTTATGAAAATAGGTCGAATTATTTTCCGATCAAAACAAAAGGAGCCCAGTAATAAGGCGAGGCGAACTTTCCTTTTTTAATATCAATTTTGGCTTGACGGATAGCAGTACTGAAATCTTGTGATTTATTTTCCTGGAGATGTTTATAAAATCCAATCATCAATTCCGCAGTTGATTCATCTGATACTTTCCAGAAAGAGACAATGAGGTTATTGGCCCCGGCATACGTAAGCGCGCGGGATAAACCGATCACGCCTTCTCCTTTAGAAAATTTTCCGAGGCCTGTTTCGCATGCAGACAAGACAACGAGGTCAGCCCCGATGTTCAGGTTATAAATCTCCCGGCAAAACAGGTTGCCATCCTCCGAACCATTTCCATTCAGGAAAATCTGCGACTGCGATGGATCTTCGGAGTCAACAATTCCATGTGTTGCAAGGTGAACATAGGTGTAGCCTTCGAGCTCTTTCGATTTTAATATTGTCTCATTTGCTTCGGCAAAGGTTGCTACTTTTGATTTTCCCTGAAAGAGATTAGAGATGGCTTTCACTTCTTGCTCACTTCCCGGAAGGTCGTTCAGGTTTTGATTTCCGAAGCGGACAGGTGCAAAGAGGAAAATATTGTTTTGGCGCACTTGATTTTTTTCTTTCCCTTTTTGCAGCATCAGCCCGGCCGCAAACTCATAACTGATAGCCCACCGGTCTATAAAAAATGAGACCTTATTGAAGTCATCACCTTTGACTTTTTTTAGAGGCAATGCCTCGAATGGTACTGATCCGAGTTTCCCGGATGGGATGATAACCACGCTCTTCACAGAGGCCGGAAGTCGCGGTTTCAGGACTTTGGTGAGTGACTGTGTCTTTTGATACGTCTCAAATGTGCTATAGAGAAGGCTGTTAATAAAGCCTTTGATGAAGCGATCGAAATTGTCAGGGAGTGAAAAAGCACGAACCTTGAAACTCTTCTTGGTAATAACGAATTGGTATATTTTTCGGCTCTTTTCTGCCAGAAAGAAACTAAGCACAGCCTGTGCTGGTTTTATTTCTTTTTGCATTTGCTGTACGGATGCTACAGCGGAACTAAATTTCAAATTGTAATATGCAGGATAGTCCTTTTCGAGTTTCTTGATAAATTTTTCATAGTCGATGTTGCTGTCAAATAGTGCCGACCGTAGATACTTCTCTTCACTGGCATCAGGTTTCTCAGACAATTTTTGAGCCAGGAGCGCGATGGTCGATTTTTTGATTTTTTCTTCCTCGATCATTTCCTGCGGAATACCAGCGAATGATTTAGCTTGTGCATCGGCAATGGATTCCTGCAGTACCGCTGATTTACTTTTTTCAGCAAAATAAAAAGCGACCTCCCGGTAAGGTCTTCCTTTCAGAATTAACTCGCTAATGGTATGAGCAATTCGAACTCCGTCTTCGTAAGCTTCGTTAGCGATCGAACCCAGTTCTATTTTGTCATTTTCATTGGTGCTGTTGTGGCGAATGTTATCGATCAATGTATCGCAGGACTGCAACGTGTTCAAAGCGAGTTTCAATTCCTGTAGCTTGAGCGACTTACCATAGTACTTCGATTCAAGAGCCTGAGCCTTAAGCCGCAGAGAATAGAGGAGCTGCTTGCCATTATAAAAGTTCCTGGTGCCCGGATTTTTTTCTGATGACAAATTATTGAATGATGGAGAGTTGGCGCAAAGCGCTTTCTGGATGTCGGCAATGGCTTCATCAAACCGTTCATCCACAAGTTTGATGTAGGCTACCTGGTTATAAAGAACAGCGATATCCGGGTGCTTGTCCCCATAGCTTTTTTTGAAAATCGCAAGCGCTTTAGCGTAATACTCTAACGCAGCTTTGGTGTTTTTCATCTGGGTATAAGTGCGCCCCAGGTTCATGATCACCAACGCCTCATTGGGATGGCCGTTGGGGTACGTTTTTTTCCAGATAGCCTGGGCGCTTTCAAAATTGTTGATTGCGTCTCCAAACAGTTTCAGGTTAAAATACATCAACCCAATGTTTGTATTGGCTACTGCAATTTTCGGATGCTCGCTTCCGTAGATCTTTTCATAAATGGCTTTAGCTTTCTCGTAATAGTCCAAAGCCTTATCAGCATCAACTCCTCCGTAAACAAGTCCGAGGTTATTTAATGAGGCGGCAGATTCTTCACTTTCATTGCCAAAGATGCTCTGGCGCAACTGGAGTGCCAGCAATCCGTTTTCTTCAGCTTGTCCGAATTTACCTTCACTCCAAAAGAGAAGGCTCAAATTTGAAAAATTCAATGCTGCTTCTTTTGAACTCTCTTTACCTAATTGTTTGAAAGTGTCACGTGCCTGTTCAAAATAATCCTGGGCAAGATCACCACGCCCTTTGAGCATATTGAGATAGCCAAAACTGTTTTGCGTGATGGCTTTACCAAAAGCATCGCTTGGACTTACTTTTGAAAGAACGGACTCTGCTTCGGTAAGATTTCCCTGGGCTATGAGTACCTCAGCCTCTTTGTTGAAAAGTACGGTTGACCTATTCTTTTGAAGACGAATCAAGCTAAGCGCAACGTTGTAGTCTGCGCGAGCAATTAGAGAATCGATTTTTCTCTCGATCGACTGAGCCGAAATTTCGATGACGGCAAGGAGTAGGCAGAAGGTGATAAGATACCTCATCAGAATCGGTAGCTATAGGTGAGTGAGGTAACCAGTTCACGCGTTAACCCATCCGGGCTGAATTCACGTTGCTCCATTTTATGACCTACCAGGAGTTTGATTCCTGATTTGACGTTAAAGCTATAGCCAGCTGTGGCTATCCACGATAAGGCGAGTCCTTCTGCCTTGTCTCCTCTGGCATTGTAAGATGAACGGTCACCTGCGACATTGGTATAGACGTCTGGAGTGATTCTGTAAATTGGAAGCAGACCGGCTGAAAAATTAAATCGCGAGAAGCGAAAATTTCTTTCGACACGAAGCATCACATCGATTCCTCGCTTTAACGCAGTTGCATTTGCATATTCCTGGATGTAGGCGAATTCATCAGGGTCATTGGTCACCCAGCGATGCCAGTCAAAATTATTTTTGTTTTGGTTGAGCGGAACCTGGATACCTGTGGCAATCAGCCAGCGCCTGTTGATCAGGGAAATTCCCGAAATCAAATCCCATGTACCCAAACTTGTCTGATAATACATTGGCAGTGCATTTCCATCATCGGCTTTGAGATCTGAATTGTTGGTCGGGATTTTTCCGCCAAAGGAGAGGTTTATATCAAACTGATCGGAGGAGTAAATATTCCGGGTAAAACAAAGGGACAAGTCGCTTATGGAGGAAGTTTTGGCCAGGCGACCTTCCACATGCTGAAAAGGAATCTTGACCTGAAACGTGCTTTTCTTTCCAACACTAAAACTCAAATCAGCGGTAGCCACATAGACAATGGGGGTGAGCGTTGTCTCACCGCGATAAAAACTGATGTCCATCGAACGGAGTTTCACGGCCACTTTCTTATTGTAAGGCTGGTCTGGTTTCATTGCACCCATGGTACAAAAGCCTGCATCGCTACACCCTTGAGCGGATAATGTCTGACTGATTAAAGCAAAGCCAATTAAAAACAGAAATTTCCAGTAATCCATAGTATAATCAGATTACAAATTACTAATTACAAATTCAAAATGACGATCTCGGGGACCGAAATTTTACATCCCGAGTGATTGGTTTTCGATGGAGGCGAGTTCTATGATCTTCTCGTATTCGGCAGGATTCAGGTCGTTGAAGAAATAGTGCACCGGGTTAACGCAAACGCCATTCACAAATACTTCGTAATGCAAGTGAGGTGCTGTCGATAATCCCGTGTCACCGACATAACCGATCAGGTCACCTCGCTTAACATGTTGCCCATGCTGAACAGCAAAGCCATGCATATGTGCAAAACGAGTACGGTAGCCATAGCCATGATCGATTTCCAGCACTTTGCCGTAACCACTGAAACTTACATCCACGCGATCAACGGTCCCATCGGCAGTAGCATAGATTGGAGTACCGATAGCTGCAGCAAAATCAACACCGGTATGCATCTTTAGCACTTTGTAGACCGGGTGAATGCGCAGGCCATAACCGGACGCGAGAGCGATCAACTCCTTATTGGCAACCGGCTGGATGGCAGGGATAGCTGCAAACAGCTTCTCCTTATTTTCGGCAAGAGCAACAACATCGTCTTGTGATTTTGATTCTACGTAAACCCTGCGCTTGAGCCTGGCCAGCATTTCCTCCATCTTTATAATCACCTCTTCATGGTTGATGTTCTTGCTACGAATGTCTTCAAAGCGGTCAGCTCCTCCGATACCACTTTGGCGAATACTTTTATCGACAGGCTCAGCCCCGAGTACAGCACGGTAAATGTTGTCGTCACGGTACTCCATGCTGACCAATTGATTTTCCAGTTTGCGGAGTTCAACCTCAATATTTTGATAGTAGAACTCCATTTCCTTTACCTCATTTTTTAATATCACCTCGCGTGGAGATTCGAAATAGTTTCCACCCAAGAGCAACAGCCCCACGGCCATCGCCAATGTCAATGAGACAATGCCAAGGACGTTCAGGATAACATCACCTGTAGTGGTTTTTATGCGGACGTATTTACACGTCTCCGTATCGTAGTAGTATTTTATTCTTGCCATGGCCTACAGCGGTGATGTTTTATAGAAAAAGCAAGTGCAGACTTAAAGGACCTATAGAACATGTCCATGAACAGAGTGTCAACGAGGCATCCTGTTCATGGACAAATTTACGACTTAAGTGAATTTGTGAAGGTGCGAAAACGGCCTCAAACTTACCTGTGTTTTACGACAAAAGTAAGTACAGGCCTTTTTGAGGAGCGTCCGACTACATCTTCGGCAATGCTTCCGGCAATCACGTGTGCAAAGCCAGTGCGGCCATGAGTTGCCATCGCAATCAGATCGGCATTGATACTATCAGCAAAATAGATTATTCCTTCTTCCTCGGAAGTGTCGTTGAAGACATTGATGGTGAAGTTCTTCAGGCCAAGGTTTTTAGCAAATTTCTGCAGCTCGTTTTTTGAAACAAGATCGCGTTGGAAATTGGATGGTGTATTGATTCGCACCAGGTGAATCGTTGAATCGTAGATTTGCTGCGTCCGCTTCACGATTCTCGAAAACACTACTTCATCTGGTGACATGGCGGTAGCGTAAACGATATTTTTGAATTCTGTAGATGACGGCTTTTTCTGAACAGTCAAAACCGGGCATCGGGAGAGACGCACCACTTTTTCAGTGTTGGTGCCGATCACCATTTCTTCAATCTTAGTATGGCCTTTCGTTCCCATCACAACAAGGTCAACTTTCTTTTCCGTAATAATGGTGGTAATCCCGTGGTAAGGGTTTCCAACACGCAGTTCACCAGTAATTTTAACAGCGGCATATTTGGGATCGTTGACTAATTTCTCCAATTGTGCCTTCGCTTTTTTTAATAGTTCGTATGTAAAAATTCTGTCTTGCCAGTCAGCTTTGTGCCATTCGCCAGTGATACGATAAGATTCAGGTGTGATATCTTCGACTACGGTCATGGCGATGAGTTCTGCGCCATCTTTTTTAGCTATATCAAAGGCAACGTCAAAAGCAACGGCAGATGTTTTTGAAAAGTCAACGGGGATAAGAATTTTTTTCATACAGGTTTTAGTTTCTTTGTTTTCAAATGGGCCAAGTATAACGAGACAAGATAATGATTTTTATGTGCAAGGAAAAAACTCAGCGAAGCACAGATGATCCGATCACAGCAAGTTCCCCAGGCCGAACAGCAGCACAAACAGCAGCGTTGACAATGCCATTTGTTTCAGCATTGGATCAAGTTTCTCCGAAGGGAGGGAGGCTACTTTCTTTCCATTGATTAACAACAATGGTGTTGCCAGCAGAAAAAGGAGCTGCCAGGGTGATTTGAAATTCATCACAACAAAAATGATAGCGCTTGCCAGTCCAGAAAAAAGCAGGAACCAGTGATAAGTGATTGCACGCTCACGTCCAATTCTTACCGGGATAGAGTATTTTCCTGCAGAACGATCAGACTCAATGTCGCGGATGTTGTTGATGTTGAGCACGGCAATTGAAAAGAGCCCACAACTCAAAGCGGGGAACAACTGGGCAGTTGTGAAACTTTTAGTAAACAGGTATTGTGAACCCACGACACCTACGATTCCGAAAAAGATCAGCACTGAAAGATCGCCAAGACCGATGTAGCCGTATGGCCTGCGTCCAACAGTATATGCTATGGCAGCAACTATTGATAGAAGTCCCAGGCCAAGGAAAAACAGAAATGCTTTCAGGTCGAACCCGAAAGAAGTATACAGTAATGAAATTCCGCTGATCAAACACAGACCAATAAAAATGATGATGGCATTTTTCATAGCACGTTGTGAAATGGCACCGGACTGAACCGCACGCTTTGGCCCCTTTCTTTCCGCATGGTCGGCTCCGTTTACCGTATCGCCATAGTCGTTAGATAAATTAGAAAGGATCTGGAGGAGAATAGTAGTGCTGCAGCAAAGGAAGAAAATCAATGGATTGAACTTGCTTTGTGATGCGGCTAAAAATCCGCCCATGCCGATACAGGAAAGAGAGAGGGGCAGGGTGCGAAGACGAAATGCTTCCAACCAGATTTTAATGTTCATAAGCTAATTGATAATTCGATCGATAATCCTTTGGTCCATGGGCTTCACGGTTGATTTAAAGAATGTCACTTGATTTCCGTCTTCGCTTATAAGGTATTTGGCAAAATTCCAGTCGGGACGCTCACCCGTTTTGCCTTGCAGCCAATGATAAAGAGGGTGCTGGTCGTTTCCTTTAACTGATATTTTTTCAAACATCTGAAACTGTACGCCATAATTCACCTGGCAAAATTCAGCTATCTCTTTATTGCCACCGGGTTCCTGCCACAGGAAATTGTTTGCAGGAAAACCAAGCACCGTCACTTTGTCTTTGAATAGCTCGTGCAGCTTTTCTAGACCTTCGTATTGTGGAGTGAGGCCACACTTCGAGGCCGTATTCACAATCAGTATTTTCTTGCCTTTGTATTGACTGAAGTCAATTTCTTTGCCGTCGAGGCCGCGAACCCTAAAATCGAAAATAGAGCCTTTGACAGGCTCTATTTTCGCTGTAGAGAAAATGCTTGTTAAAAATGATGCAACTCCGGCAAGGGCCATTCCTATAATTAAATAACGTTTATAGCGCATCAATGATATCTTTCGACATCGGTGTTACTTTGGAGTTAAAGAACTTCACAGTACCATCGGGCTTGACAAGGTATTTGCAGAAGTTCCAACCTGGCTCCTGACCTGTCTTTTCTTTCAGCCACGCGTACAAGGCATGTTGGTCTTCACCTTTCACTGAGATTTTTTCGAACATCTGGAAAGTCACTCCGTAGTTTTTAGTACAGAACTCACTGATCTCGGCACTGGTTCCTGGTTCCTGCTTACCAAAATTGTTAGCCGGGAAACCGAGGATGGTAACTTTGTCGCCATAGGTTTCGTGCAATTTTTGCAATTCAGTGTACTGCGGAGTATATCCGCATTTCGATGCAACATTAACAATCAAGAGAGTCTTGCCTTTGTACTTGGAAAAATCAATTTCCTTACCTTCAAGGGAATTCATCTTGAAGTCGTAGAGCGAGCCTGCAGCCAACATAAGAGATAAAATAAAAGCAGTTTTCATTAACTTGGGTTTAGTGTCATTAACAACACAAATAACCGAAAAAAGTTTGTGTTTGCTAACCCTGGTGGTATGAGTATTTGACCAACGGTCAGGGCTTCCAGTGCTCCCGCCTGATTCGGAAGATATTGACTTTATTCCCGTTATACGTGGTAGTTTTTGAGACGGTCATGCCGTTTTTGAGTGCCACTTTTTCAGATGCAATGTTTGTGAGGCTGATAATGGATATCAGGGAATCGGCAAAATGATTCGTGAAGGCGAAATCGCGGCAATATAGGGAGGCCTCTGAAGCGTAACCCCTATTCCAGAATTCCTGTAAAAGAGAATACCCGATCTCTAATTCCATAGTTCCATCCACGGTTTGTACCAGCAGGCCGCAGTGACCGACCAGACGCCCACTTACCTTTTCGATCAGTGCATTCATTCCGCCTTTGTCATTTCGATAACGGCTGAATTGCTTTTCGTACCATTTTTTGCAGGCAATCTCAGGGGGTTCCTTTTCCTCAATCCAATGCTCGGACGTTCGCGGATCTTTGAAAAACTCAAGCCACTGCGGGGAATCTGACTCACGGATTTCCCGAAAATTCAGCCGTTCTGTTTCTTGACCGTTCAGTAGAAATTTCATGCTACGCCTGAAATGATTGCGGAGATTTTCCTGTCCATCGCTTAAAAGCTCTTGAGAATGCGCTTAGTTCATTGTATCCAAGAATACTAGAAATCTCTTTAAGTTGATATGTGCCGGCTGAAAGGTAGTGCTCTGCCAGTGATTTCCGAACCAGGTCAGTCATTTGCTGAAATGTTATGCCTTCTTCCCTAAGCCTTCGCTGCAAACTTCGCGGACTCATATTAAAATTGGCGGCTACGTTTTCCAATGTCAGAATTCCCAGGTAGGAATTTGATACGAGATAGCTTTGGATTCTATCGCGCAAGGCTGGAACGCGTTTCTCTTTTGTGAACTTTACTTTTTGCAGGAGCATGGTTTGTAATTCGTAATTGGCCGTCAGTATAGGTTCGTTCCAATAACTGATCTTGAATTCGAATACACATTCCATTCCTTGTTTCAAAGGTTTGCATCGCAATACCCGCTCGTATTCCGCAAGACTGACCTTGTCAATTGAGAGCTTGACGGACTCGGGTTTAATTTTTGTAAGCAACAGACCATCCAGTTCATGAATTAAAAAAACCATGATGAGGTCGCGCATCTGCAAATGAGTGAACGAAGGTTCTTTTTCCTGGATTGCTGGTTTTAGCTGAACGGTAAATGTTTTACGTTTCCGTGTTACCTCCATTTTAAATCTGTCGGTAAATAAATGAATCAGCGAAGCTGCTTGTACGAGTGCCTCACCGACAGTATTGCTTGACTTAATGATTTCTCCCACAACGCCAAGTGCAGCCAGTTGAAGTGACTCGCCAAAATGCAAACCAAACAGCTTGTCATTTCCCAGGTGGCTGGCATTGATCCAAAGATCATTCAGTTGTTTCTCCGTGATGTCGGGGTGAGATCCATTCTTCAGCTTTTTTAAATCGAGATTGGAGGCTTTGCAAAGTTGCTCCACGGGGATGTCGCGCTGCGCTGCATAAGCAAGCATGCTGAGTAAAAATTGCTTTCTGTTTTCTTCCATGGTTCAAAAATAAGTGGCTATGCCTGGACTAACATCCTTGTGGCGCGAAATGACAATTCGTTGACGGCTAAAGATAAGTAGCAGGTGACTGAGTGCAAATACTTTTGCTTCCATCAATTAAAACCAAACGAAGATTTATGATGCCATTAAAAAATGTATTGCTTATCAACGGGGTTAGCTCCGGAGTCACAGGGGTTGGACTATTGCTATTCGCTGATTTTTTTTCAGGGCTATTCCAGATCAACTCGGTCGCTCTTTTTGCCGGGGTTGGGATTTTCCTGATCGCGTTCGCGGGATTTGTCATTATGGTTGCTCTTGGAAATACTAACCGGAGCAAAGTACAAGTCATTATAACCCTCGATATCCTCTGGACGTTGACGAGCTTCCTTCTCGTGGTAGTTGCCAACCGGGAAATATCGACTATGGGCAATACACTTATTCTCGCTGTGGCGATTTGGGTTGCCGCTATGGCATTTCTTCAAACTAAAGGTCTTAAACAAATAACTTTAAACTGATCGATATGAAAAATTACATCCTTCCTGTTTTAGTGCTGTGTACTTTGTCGGTTGTAGCTCAACCAAGTCCTTCGTCAGAGACAAAGTCAACCGATCCGGCTACGATTACAAAAGAATTCCTCAATGCAGTCCGGGGTCATGATAGTAAGAAAGCGACAGCTTTACTGCATCCGGATGTAATATGGGTTCAACCCGGAACCAACCGTCTGTCGGGTGTGAAAAAATCGCGGGAAGAGGTTCAGGAGATGGGCAAGCGTATGGGAGAGCTCTCCGATAAGTCGATTGAGCTGGCTGAGGTTAGAGTACTGAATGCCAACGGCAATAGTGTTGCCTGTTTGCTTCGTTGGAAGGCTGTTCAACCAACGGGCAATGTCCTTGACGTAGAAAACATCGATGTATACACGATAGAGAATGGATTGATCGTTAGCGTGAAAGTCTATTCTGCTGACCTCGAGCAAGAAAATCGATTTTGGTAAACAACAATGGTGAATGGTAAAATGCGCTGCTTAACTGAAGAGCAGTGCATTTACTTTTTTTTGACTGGCTGTGTGCTGAGGATTACTGTACCGGCAACAATTCCACGCACTTTTTCCCATTCGCCAAAGCTGACCTCCCGTACGTAGCATGTGAATTTTTTCTCCAATGGAGCTGTGCCAATGAATGTGCCAGGTATATCAATTCCTCCTTTCTTAAAGACCTGCCGCACGGTCTTCTTACCATCAATGATAATAGTGTCGTACTTCACCCGGTCGGGATGTTCTCTCATGTATTTATTATAGCCGTTGATAATGGCGATGCGATCCTCTTTGGTTGTTAATTGCTCGAAGGTGATGAAGAAAGGCTTTGAAACGATCATGTTCAAAGAGGAAAGATCAAATTCCAGCCAACCGCTTCTCATGGTAGATTCTACAATGACGCTTTGCTGCAACAGGTCATTTCCAGGCAAGCCCGTTTTTTCGTCTACATCATTGATGCGAATTCTAAAACGGAAACCTCCTAAATTCTTCCGGAGAATACGAAGGCCGGCCGACCCAAGGTAAAGTGGGAACTCACGACCAGTCTTAGGATTTTTATTGTCGATAAGTAACGCGACCGAACGGCCTGCATAAGCAGTGTCGGTTTGCAATACACCACCACTGACTGCCGTATTTCCAAGTTGAAAAGTCATTGCCTTCTCTCGTTTTTCACTTACACTCACTTCGTTCAATAACACAGCTTTTTCAGGGAGGGAAACTGTTACGGGAACCGAACTGTTTGAGAATGCCTTAACTGCCAGTGTCTTTTTTTCAAAGCCAAGCGAAGAAAAGGTGACAGAGTCGTTCTGCAATGTTTCAGGAATTCGAAATGAGAAACTTCCGTCTTCGTTTGATAGTGTACCGATGTTGGATTTGAAAATACCAATGTTAGCAAATGGAATGGGCTGCTTTGATTTCTGACCTATCACTTTTCCTTCGATCGTAATTTGACAAGGGGAGACGAAAGTGGTGAAGATCAAACAGGCTGCAAACAAGGATTTAAGCATGGAGTTTCGGTTACATGACTTAGATGCCGATCGCCTGCAAAAAGTTGGGTCGAAAAGAGCTTTGACTACATCTTTTCCGGAACCTGGATTCCCAGCAATCGCATCGATTTCTTCAGCAGGTCGGCTACTACTTGTGAGAAGGCGATCCGGAATTTTAGTTTCGCCTGATCGGTCTCATTAAAAATAGGGATCGACTGATAAAACTGGTTGTAGCCTTTCGCCAGATCAAAAGCAAAATTAGCAACGAGAGCAGGGGAATATTCACGGGCTGCTTCACTAAGCTTGTTATGATAGTTGTTGAGAAGAAAGATCACTTCTTTTTCGCTTGGCTCCAGGGTGGCGATCTGGCTCAAGTCACTTTCCGAAGGTTTAATCCCCATCGACTCGGCTTTGCGTATGATAGCGCGAATGCGCGCGTGTGTGTATTGTATGAATGGACCCGTATGTCCCTGCAACTGAATTGATTCATTAGGGTCGAAGAGCATCCGCTTTTTAGGATCGACTTTCAACAGGAAAAACTTAAGAGCGCCAAGCCCAATCATCTCCGAGAGTGATTTGATCTCGGCTTCCGTTGCATCTTCGATCTTACCCAACTCACGCGTTTGTTTCTCGGCTTCGTCTGTCATTTCCTGCATCAGGTCGTCTGCGTCCACCACCGTCCCTTCACGCGACTTCATTTTTCCGCTGGGAAGATCGACCATGCCATACGAGAGGTGGTAGCATTTTTCAGCCCATTGGTATCCCAATTTTTTGAGGATGAGAAACAATACTTTGAAATGGTATTCTTGCTCATTGCCCACGGTGTAAACCTGACCTTCGATTTTTGGAAAGTCCCGAAATCTCAAAATAGCAGTACCGATGTCCTGTGTCATGTACACCGAAGTTCCATCGGCTCGCAGAAGGACTTTTTGGTCGAGGCCATCAGCCGCCAGATCTACCCAGACAGAGCCGTCTTCTTTTTTGAAAAATACTCCCTGCTCAACCCCACGCAATACTTCCTCTTTTCCCAGTAAGTAGGTGCTTGATTCGTAATACAATTTTTCAAAGTCAACTCCCATGCGTTTGTACGTTGACTCAAAGCCATCGTACACCCAGCCGTTCATTGTTTTCCAGAGCTGAACTGTTTCCGGGTCTTTGGCTTCCCACTTGCGCAGCATGTCCGTTGCCAGCATCATAATCGGTGTTTGCTTTTCAGCCTCGGCTTCGACAATACCTTTATCTATCAACTCTTTCGTCTGTGACTTGAGATGTTTGTCAAAAATGACATAGTATTTTCCCACCAGGTGATCCCCCTTGATGCCGCTGCTCTGGGGAGTTTCGCCATTGCCAAATAATTTCCACGCAGCCATACTTTTGCAGATATGGATGCCGCGGTCGTTGATGATCTGTACTTTATGAACATTGTAGCCGACTGCTTTGTGAATCTCTGCTACGGAATAGCCAAGGAAATTATTTCTCAAATGCCCCAGGTGCAATGGCTTGTTGGTATTGGGAGAGGAGTACTCCACCATGATTTCCTTTCCATTGGCAGGAAGCGTTCCATAGTTCTTATTTGAAAAAATAGAACTGAAAACCTCCGCCCAGACTTTATCAGCAACGACCAAGTTCAGGAAACCTTTGACCACATTAAAGCGGCTAACAATTCCTGAATTTGCTACGAGGTATTCTCCGATCAGAGTTGCTGTTTGCTCAGGACCCTTCTTTGAGATTTTGGCAAGCGGAAAGCAGACCAGTGTGTGTGATCCTTCGAATTCCTGGTTCGTAGGTTGAAGTTGCAGTTGCTCAACGGATTGATTGAAAAGAGCAGTAGTTGCTTTCTGGATAGAGTTTCTGAGTTCGAGTTCTAGGTTCATGAAGGGACAGCCAAATTTTGGATGCGCAAGTTAATTTTTATTTGCTGTTCTGCCGAGAGAATGGCAAGAATCCTTAAGTCCTCTGCTATACAAGATTCTTAGCAATGAGGATGTTCCGATAAAAACCTTTTACGACAAGTAAAAGAAATTTCCATGCTCGATGAAGAAACACTGGCAAGGGCGGGAATCCCAGATTAGAGTTTGCGCAGGTACTTCTTGAGTTCAGGATTTTTTTCTATCCCATCCACCAGCAGGCTGACTCTTTTATAATCCTCCTTGTTCTTGATTACATAATTAATAGAGACCGACTTTCCCTTATGACTAAATTCAATTTTATTGTTCCCACCGTGGTGAGTACCGAAAAACTCTTTGGGCATGCCTAAATATTCTTCCACGTAGATCACCAGGTTGGTAAGCTCAGTATATGAAATTCTTATATCACGAATTTCCAAGTACTGCTCAGCGATGACCAGGTTCGCGCTCCTGTCTCCATAAGCTGTTATGCCCATGTACTTGTCATCGTACATCTTGATACCCACCAGGGTAACGGATAGACCTATGGCCGTTACTAAACCGAGTCTTACATTGGTAAACGGGAATCCGACCAGGCAGAACATCCAGATGGCAGCAATGGCTCCAAAAATTGCAATGTTATAGATCAGACGCTTCCTGCTTTTTTCTTTGCTTCTCTCAAAAATGCTGGTTTGAAACTTCTCCATACAATAAGTTAGTGTTCAATGCTACGGAAATTTTCTGGTTACATCAAAGGCAGTGATTCGTTAAGATGGTTAGGTCTTCAAAGCTTGCCGGAGAACTCCGTCAAGGGGGGCAGTGGGTAAGTATTTTTGCTAGAGCGCGTATCTGTTCGAGAGGAGCTCTATATTTGTTTAAAAATACATTTGGATGCCCGAACAGATTATTCAAAGCCCTAAACAAAAGAGAAATACGCAGGTCAAGGAGTCTTGGTATCCATACTACGCAGGCTTCTCAAAAGAATTCGTTTCTTCATTAATAGACTCTTTCAAATTAAGTGAGAGTGCTTGTATTGCAGATCCTTGGAATGGTAGCGGTACGACAACTAGTGCTGCCTTTGAAAAAGGATTTACAGCTTATGGCTATGATTTAAATCCGGTAATGGTAATTGCAGCGAAAGCGAGCTTGCTTCCAAGTATCGAAAAATCAAGTTTGATCCCACTAAGTATTGAGATAGTAAATAAAGCAAGACAGTTCAAGGACTACGAAGGTGAGTCTAATGATCCACTAAACATTTGGTTTTTGTCTAGTGGTAGTAATGGTTTCAGGAAAATTGAACGTTCCATACAAAAAATATTGATTGATGAAAAAAAGTATCGATTACTTAATAGTGCAAAAAGTGTTGAGGATATATCCACACTAGCCGCCTTCTATTATGTTGCTATATTCAGAGTCTTAAGGGAAATACTTGACCCATTTAAAACCTCAAATCCAACTTGGATAAAGAAACCCAAATCGGGAGTTAACAAATTAAGACCAAATTTTGACTCGGTTGCTGCCGCTTTTTTAGCTGAAGTGAGAACGATGGTTGACCTATTTCCGTGCAGGTCTGATAAGGGAAGTAGAGTGCACGTAGGTGTAGGCTCATCTTGTTTATCCCCTCTGCAAACATCTATCATTGACTTGATAATAACCTCACCGCCTTATTGCACTCGAATTGACTATGCAGTGGCAACAATGCCCGAATTGACGTTACTTGGTTTTGATGAAGACATGTTGGATAGTTTACGCAGGCAACTGATAGGTACTTCAACTGTTCCAAAAGCATCTTCAGCGGTGGAAGAGAATTGGGGCCCAACTTGTGTTTCGTTATTGAATAGTATTTCAAGACATGAATCAAAGGCAAGTCAATCATACTACTATAAGAACCATGTGCAATACTTCGACTCAATGTATAAATCTTTAAATCAAATAAGCCGCATATTGAAACCTAACGGGGTAAGTGTATTGGTTGTACAAGATTCATACTATAAGGATATCCACAATGACCTCCCTAAAATAATTACAGAAATGTCTGAAGTGAATAATCTTTCCTTAACCAAGCGCAAGGATTTCTTGACTTCTCAAAATATGGTAGGAATTAACCCCGCGGTAAAAAAATATAATAGATCTCTAAAGGCAACCGAGAGTGTTTTGTTCCTAAAGAAATAACATTAACTAACAATTTGTATTATGGCAGACCAAGTGATCGACTTAATCAAGGCAGTCGAGGAAAAATCCAAAAATGTTCATACGTCTAGTTTGGATTTGTCATTCAATGAAATCTTGGACATGAAGAACATGGATGAACTTAATATTAGTCCGGATTTTCAGCGACTTTTTAGATGGAGTGAGGGTTCTCGCTCTCGCTTCATTGAATCATTGCTTCTGGAAATGCCAGTACCTCCAATTTATGTTGTGGAAGAGGATGAAGGTAAATATTTGCTTATAGATGGTCTTCAACGAATATCTTCTTATCTGCATTTCCGCGGCAAACTCGATGCCCCTCACCTCGAAACACCTGTTAAAACCGGTGATAAACTAACGCTCACTGATTGCGATATTGTAAAGGAACTTAATGGAAAGACGTTTGACGATTTAGGAACAGCTTTGCAGATTCGATTGAAAAGAGCGTTTGTACGGGTTGAAGTTGTTAGAAAGGGAAGTGACTCACATTTTAAATATCACATGTTTAAACGACTGAATACTGGCGGAGAAATACTTAGCCAGCAGCAAGTGAGAAACTGTACGATAAGATTGCTCAATCCCGCTTTTATTGATTTTATAAATGAATTGAGTAAGAATCCTGATTTTGAGACCTGCACGTTGCATCTGACCGATGAGCAGCACCTTGCAGCTTTTGATAAAGAACTAATACTTAGATTTTTCGCCTTAAAGAACAACCGCCCTGCTTTCAAACATGATATTGCAGATTTCTTAACGGAATTTATGGAAGCAGTATCTGATCCGAATATTAATGTTGAATTTAATTACGAAGAAGAGAAGAAAATTTTCGAGAAGACTTTTAAGGTGCTGACGCATAGTCTTAAAGAAAAAGCTTTTGGCCCAGCTAATAAATTAAGAAATAAAATAACTGCCGCATTTGGTGTCCTGCAATTCGAGTCCATAACATTAGGCATTCAATCAGTTCTCGGTTCAATTGATCTTGAAAATAAAGATCAACTTGACAAGATTTCTACCGCTCTGGAAACATTAAAGCTTACCCAGGAATTTATTTCACTAACTACTGGGGGAGGGAAAAATTCAAGTGGTCAACTGAAAAGCCGGATTGAGGCAGTTGAAAAAGCACTACAAGGAATATAAGTTATTGTGCATGACTTTTCTTGAGAGCATATGGAATGAAATAGAAGAAGACCACACTTGGCGAACTGACGAGATACGCTTCTTTCAAAATCAACTGGTAAATGTACCAACGGAACCCCAAAAGGATCAGTTCAGAAGAGCGATTGTTTTACTTCTGTATGCTCATTTTGAAGGTTTTTGCAAATTTGCTTTTACTCTGTATGTCAATGCTGTAAACAGACAATCCATTAAATGTAAGGAAGCAAATTTTTCCATTGCAGCGGCCTCATTGGCTGACCTGTTTAATGCCTTGCGTAATCCTGATAAGAAAAATCAAGTCTTCAGGAATTCTCTGCCAAATGATGAAAAACTTCATCGGTTTGCACGGGATAAGGATTTTGTGGAAGAATCCGATAATTTTAACGAGAGGACTGTTCTAATACCTGATGACGTAGTGGACATGGAATCAAATCTAAAGCCTGTCGTATTACGCAAGAATTTATTTAGACTTGGATTTTCTCATGACAGTTTTGAATCCATAGAAGGAGAAATTAATAAGTTACTTAACTATCGAAATAAAATCGCTCATGGAGCTGCTAGAGAAGGACTAAGTAGAGACGAGTTGGAGGGTCTGACGAATGCAGCCCTTAGAATTATGCGAGAAGTTAAGCAAACAGTTATGGATGCATTAACTAATAGAAAATACCTTAAGGCCTCTTGAACTAAGTAGTGATTACTTCTTTATCCCCTCCACCTCTTCCTCCGACAACCCCGTGATCTCAGCAATCTCCTTCACGGGAATATTTCTTTTCTTAAGCTCTCTGGCAATTTCTAGTCTTTCAGTTCTACGGCCAATCTCCATAGCCTGTTTCTCCCACCGTTTTCTCAATTCATAAGCCGGTACCCACTTCGTGCTTTTCTTCAGTTCGGCAAGCAGGCCGGTGTCGGCAAAGCTCATGAAGCTTTTTTCGGCAATGATGAGGTGGTCTATTACTTCGGTGTTTACAATCATGCCCACTTGTATGAGGCGGTCGGTAAGGTTTTTGTCGGCATCGGAAGGGGAGAGTTCGCCTGTAGGGTGGTTGTGTACGAGTATGATCTTCACGGCACGTTTTTGTAGCGCCAGGCTGAATACCTCCATCGGCTCGGCAATGGTTTCCTTTACCGAGCCCATGCTGATCATCTCAATAAACAGGATGCGGTTGTTCATCTCCAGGCCCACTACCCAAAAGTGCTCGCGGTTGCGGTCTATTTTGTTTTCGCGCAGCAACACCCGCTGCATGATGCCATAGAGATCATCGGAGTTGAGGATTTTTATGAGGTCGGAGTCGGAGAGAGGAATATCCATGAAGAGAGATGTAAGACAGAAAGTTAAAGGATTTCGGTGAAAATGCATTTAACCGCAAAGTGCGCAGAGATCGCAGAGGACTTTGAGACTATCGCAACTGATATTGATAAAGCTTTGTGTATCCCGAGAACTCTGTGGCTAAAAATGCATTTAACTCTCTGCGCACCTCTGCGTTCTCTGCGGTTAAAAAAGTGCATGCCAACCAGCTACCAAAGACTACCCATTACTGCAGTTTACTAAACGCTTTACGCTGATCTCAAGACAACAGGACGTTCGCACTGTTTTTTATAACACTTTTAGGCAGTATCAAAACACAACCCACACAACCCAACTATTCTTTTATGAAAATTTCCTTTATCAAAACAGCCTTTCTCACCATCATGAGTGCTGCCTGCATTTCTTTGTTATTGCATATTTCCGGCTGCACCGGCACTGATATCCCGGCCGGATCGGACTTGTGTAATGCAACGATTACGATCCAGGGACCGGACCCGATAATTGCAGAACTCTGTGATCCGGGCGGTGCTGTTTATGATCTCGTTGTGAACGGCATTGACCTAAGTGACCCGGCGAATAAAGCCAGCTGGGTATATACATGGAATGTTTCAGGAGACCTCAAAATGATGAGCTCCCCCAGTGACCCCAATTTGGTAGTCGCACCCACGATGTCAAATGGCGGAGGAACGATCAGTCTTTTGGGACCTGCCGCTGACTGCAAACCCGGGGAAGGCAAGCTCGTCACCTGGGCTTCGAAACCAGTTAATATCATACCGAATAAATTGAGCGTATCATACTTGCCGAAGGAGGTATGCTTTGATCCAAAAACAGGTACAGTCAGTGGATATTTTACGGTGGATGAACTGATTAACCAAAAGAGTGCAGTATATGATTGGACTATTTTACCTGCCGGTGCAGGTAAGATCGTGCAAGTAAACGGTGCGCTATTTAACCAGGTTTACGTTGCAGATATCAAGTCAGATTTTACACTGAATGTCACGAAAATTGGTTTTAGTTGTTCGAACACGAAGGGATCAAGCCAGTTTATGTTAAACTCATTTCCTGCTTGCCAGTAGTTTATCCGAAAAGAGCTTTAAAAAAAAAGAGTCACTTGAGAGCGACTCTTTTTTGTTTTGCGGACAAAGACTATTACTGCCTGTTTCTTTTCAAGCAAAGCCGCAAAGAATGACTAAGTCTTGTTTTGTGTGTGCCTTAGTAACTATTTGCGGCCTTTGCGCCTGTCTTTGCCGAAGCGGCTACGCGCAGGCAGGTGACATTCTTTTTTTGAAAATAGAAATCAGTTCCGGTAGGGTTTGAAGCTCCCGCCATCCAGTCGCGTGTACTTGAATTCGCCATGGCCCTGAAAGGTGGTGCCTGTCATATTTAAGGGAGAAGTGAATTTGGAATATTTGAAATCCGCCATGTCGTTGAAGGTGGCCTTTTCGAAAGATGTCTCCTTTGGAAACTCCGTGTACTTGAAGTCGGCACCGCTGTCAAAGTTCACATTGTCGAAAGCGGGGCCATTGGCAAACTCGGCATACTTGAAATTGGCCACATCATTGAACATAGAACCGGAGAAAGAAGCCGCCTGGGCAAACTCAGAATATTTGAATTCACTGGCCTGGTTGAAAGTACAATTTTTGAAGATCACGTCTTTTTCAAAGTTGGCGGCATAGGTCTGGTCACCGCAGCAGGTGCTATAGAAGGCAATCACATCGCCCGAGAAAGTGCAGTTGGTAAAAGTAAGCGCTACAGTCACGGTGCTTACAAAGAACTGGTTGTCGTGTCGCATGGCGTTCGTGTGGCTGCCGGAGTGACGCTTCTCCACACGGTTGGTGAGGTTAGTCAGGTCGAGGTTGCCTTCAATCACCGCGTTGCTGTACGATACATCGCGGCCTTCGTTTATTTGTTTGATGATGTCGCTGGCGTTGACTTTGGTTTGCGCAGTGGCCGTGATGGCAAAGGCAAAGAAGCAGAGCAGGAGAGTGGTGGCGTGTTTCATGGCTGTTGAATTTTGAGCTACAACAGGAATACTTCAGAGATAGCAAATAGTTACAAGGTTTATTTCACCTGCCTGCGCGTAGCCGCTTCGGCAAAGGCAGGCGCAAAGCGAATGCAGTTTTGCTTTGGAGTAGCGATGGTTTTTTTGTGGGAACGGATCGACCTAAACTTTTTGAGAAGAATCAGCCGAAGAATGAAGGCATTAAATAAAAAGCAGTGTCAATGAAGAACAACGTTCCTTTGTTAGTCAACACATTTTCGTCATGCAAATCTTCCAGAATAATTCCGGCTTCCTGGCTGAAATAATCATTATTCTTTTTCAATTGAAATCCATTGGCAGTTAGAAATTCTTTGACTATCGCCGGATTTGTGGGCTCCGTAATCTCGATGAAGGCCTGCCTGACTACAGCATGCAGCACGTTATTCTCTGCATAAAAGCCGATCAGTTCATATGCAGTTTGGGGGAATAGAAAGTTATGAATCAATAGATTGTGAAAATAGTCAAGCCAGTATTCGTAGAAAATAGAATCGTTTAGCTTGATGACATATTTAGGATCCGCGTCCAGGTAAACTCTTTGTTCAGCACCTCTCGCTATAAATCTGCTTTCATTAACCTCTTTGATCCATAGCTTAGCTTCATGAATCCAAGCCGTTAGCTTCTCTGCCTCTTGATTTTTTGTGAACTCGTCTGCTTGAGTGTTTCTACCTGTTTCCTTGCTTTTTCCAAGGTGGTAGGTTGCTGCTTCAATAAGATTTCCTTTTGAATTTTGGCCAGCTCTTGAAATGATAGTTTGTAGTTCATATTTCAAGTTCATTTTATGCGAAGGTAAGAATAAGGCCTCAGACTAGCGAAGTCTTCTCGTGTCACGCAAAACTGTTAATCGAATGCAGGTTTTCTTTGCGTCATGGCGCCTTTGCGTGAAATTTTCTTTCTAATTTGGAAAGGAAAAATTTCACCTCATGGGCAAGATTATTAAATGGACTGTTTTACTGGTTGTCGTGGGCGGCATAGGCTGGGTGGTGTGGAAGTGGTATAGTGCGAAGGGAATTTCCGGCGATGCCTTCAGCCTCATTCCCCCGGATGCCATCTACTGCGTGGCCACCAGCCATCCCATTAAGATGTGGAAGGACGTAAGCGAATCCAACACCTGGCAGCACCTGCAAAAGAATTCTTACTTCGCCAAGCTCACCTCGTCTGCCGATGGTCTTACAAACCTTGTGAAAGGAAACGACCTGCTCGTGAAACTGGTCGGCTCCACTGCGTTGATCGCCTCTGCCCACATGACGGGGCCAAAGAAATATGATTTTCTATTCCTGGTCGATCTCCAGAGTACCTCCGGCATAAAATTCATCAATGAGTACCTCACGTCATTCGGCTCATCGGGGTATTCGGTGAGCAAGCAGAAATACAAGAACGAAGACATCCTCATATTATATAATGCGAAGGATAAGTCGATTGTGTACATGAGCATGCCCGGTAGTTACCTCATCGCCTCTTACACCAAAAGCCTTCTGACCAAAGCGCTGGACTTGCAGGGCACGGAACACAAATCGTCAAAGGAACTTTTCTTCGCAGTAGATGAGGAGCCCGAGAAAACCGACAAACTGAAGTTGTACATCAACTACAATATGTTGCCGCAGTTCATGGCCTGCTATTCCGATGGCAAAAATGAATATGTGGGTAAACTGGCCCAAGCGCTCAAGACGTCTAACATGGATTTCACCGTGGACGAAAGTATGATCCGCGCCAAAGGCCAGACTTTGATTAATGATTCAGTGGAGTCGTATGTGAAGACACTGGCCTCATCCGGCAAAGGAGCTTCCGGGTTCCTGGAAGTGGCGCCACAGCGCACGGCCTTTTTCATGGCCATGGGTTTCAACAGCTTTGGCGAGTTCTTCAAAAACTTTGAGAACAATCTGCAAAAGGATGTGACCGAGTATAAAAGCTACAAGGAAAACATGAAGCAGGTAGAGTCTTACCTCAACATCAGCCTGCAGGAGAATATCATCAACTGGATAGGCGATGAGGTGGCAGTGCTGGAAATGCAATCGGCCGGCATGGGCCTCGACAAGGAGACGGCAGTGCTGCTGAAGGCAAACAATATTGAGAAAGCGCTCAGCAACATGGCCCGTGTTGAAAAAATGGTGAGGCGCAAGACGCCCGTCAAATTCAAGACAGTGGAATACAAAGGATACTCTATCCGCTACCTCGGGGTCAAAAACCTTTTCAAAGTGGTGCTTGGAAAATTCTTTTCACGCTATGACAAACCCTACTATACGGTGATCAGCAATTTTGTTGTCTTCAGCACACACCCGCAGGTGCTGGAGAGCATGATAGACGACTACGAGGAGAAACGTACACTGTCCCACTCGGAGGAGTTCCGATCCTTTAGAAGTGAATTTGAAAACGAGAGTGCGGCATTCATTTACATCAACACGCCTGTGCTCTTTAATTCCATGAAGTCACTGGCAGATGTGAACACCCGCACCTCTATGGAGAAGAACAAGGATTTTATTGTGTGCTTCCGGCACATTGGTTTTCAACTGGTGCCCGACAAGAGCGGATTTAAAACCTTGTTCGCAGAAAAATTTGTGGAGCCGGTGACTGTACAAATTGTAAGCAAGCCGGATGATACTGTGGAGGGGAGCCTTACACAAGACTCAGCAGCAGTTGAACCTAAAGCGAAAGAAATTGTAGATGAGCCTGTAGGAACTGAGCCTGCCGAAGCTGCGCCTGTCAAAGCAGACCCGATGGCACTCCCATACATCTATGTCAAGAATGTGAATGCCAAATTCTACGAAGAGTTTTATAAAGACAGCAGCACGCACTTCAAAGTAAACCTGAAGGGCGGATTTAAAGACGGCTCTTTTAAAGAATACCATCCCAACGGCAAAGTGAAGATGACGGGCCAGTTCAAGCGCGACAAACGCGATGGCACCTGGCGGCTCTATGATAAAAAGGGCAAGCAGATCATGAAGAGAACTTATGCCAATGGCCAGGTGAAGAAAGAGAAAGGAGATGATTGAATCTGCTCTCACGCCAAACTCATGAAGTTAGTCTCACGCAAAGGCGCAAAGCCGCTAAGTGAATGCAGGGTTTTCCTTTGCGCCACTGCGCTTTGCGCCTGCCTTTGCTGAAGCGGCTACGCGCAGGCAAGTGAAAAAAACACAATAACTGCATTTTTAAGCTGGAAACACGGTTTTGAGGCTTGCCTCAGTCATTGAGGCGTACGCCTCAACGCTCGAGGCGTACGCCTCGGCCTTCGGGGCGGTTGCCTCAGCGCCCGAGGAGGTCTCCTCAACCATCGAGGCGTACGCCTCGGCCTTCGAGGCGGCCTCCTCAGTCATTGAGTCAGACGCCTCAGCGCTCGAGGAGTCGCCTCAGCCTTCGAGGCGGTCTCCTCAACCTTCGAGGCGGTTGCCTCAGCCTTCGAGGCGGTTGCTTCAGAGCTCAGGCAGTTGTACTAGTGATTGAGTCAATTGACTCAGAGATTGGGGCAAGGCGCTGACCCGACTTAAGGAATTTAGTTATTGATTTCCACGATCAATATTCTTAAGCAACCATCCAGTAATTCAATCGGGCCAAGTAATAATTCAACGCGTAGCCTTGGATGACAGAATTTAATCTTTGAGTCATTACTCAACGAAAAAATTCTATGAACATCAAATTGCTACTCGCGTTTTCCCTGTCGCTTTCATTCCTGGCGTCATATGCCCAGGAAGAAATTGACACACTTCAGGATATGTCACTCGAGGACTTACTGAAGGTCACCGTTACGACTGCATCAAAGTCGGAAGAGAATATTCAGCAGGCCCCGGCTATCATGAATATTATTACAGCTAAGGAGATTGAATCGTTTGGAGCGAATACGCTTACCGATGTTTTGGATCGTCTTACCAGCGTGTACCTGATCTCTACGTATTTCTCTCCCGACGGGCAGCTCTCCATGCGGGGTACTCAAACGGATGTTTTTAATACCAAGGTTTTGATATTGCTGGATAGCCGTCCGCTGCGCGAAAGCTTTCATGGCGGGTACAATGGTGTTATCTACAACATGTTCCCGGTAGAGCGAATCGAACGCATTGAAGTGATCCGCGGTCCCGGCTCTGTTTTATACGGCACGGCTGCTTTCGTTGGCGTTATCAATATTGTTACCAAGACGGGAGACAACAAAGGGCTAACTGCAAAAGTGAGCTACGGTCAGTTCAACACGAAGCAAGCCGCTCTGTCTTACGGAAACAGGTACAATAAATTTGATGTGAGCGGGGGATTGAACATTGTCAGGACAGATGGTTGGGATTTTACTGCACGCGGTGAGTCGGATGTTATCCGCAACAAAGCCAACACAGCTGATTCTTTATTCAAAGATCCGAAGACGATCAAGCGCGACAACAAGGGAGTTTCCGGAGTCTTGAAAATCGCATACAAGAACTTTACACTGAATACTTTTGCTGCGAAGAACGACTGGGAAACCATGGGTCGCGTACCGAGCTGGTCAAACCCTATTGATTATAGAATTGAGAACAACCGCTATTTCTCCGACCTCACGTATTCCAGGAAGATGAGTAAACTGTGGACGACTTCGCTGTCGGCTACTTACAATTACATGTACTATCGCTCTTATAATTCCAGCAAGGCAGATGATTATGTGAGAAGAGGTTCGAGCGATGTATTGTTTGAATTTACAAACTACATCAAACCGGTTAGCAACCTTAACATTGTAGTGGGTGGTTTGGCCAACATTCAGAGCGGGAAGGGGATTGACACCAGCTACGGTCGTGATGGAAAAGCTGCCAACATTGATACTGCTCCAAACGCTGACCCGTGGCTGACGGTGCCGCAATACAACTACACCTGGTATGCAGCTTACACTCAAGCTGACTACTCACCATCGAAGAAAATCAAACTGGTTGCAGGCGCTCAGATGAATAAAATTGATGGTAAAGAGGCAAGTGTGTCTCCGCGTTTTGGATTAATTCTTTCAGCCAATAAAAATTTTGGCATGAAGATCCTTTATGGTAACGCCTTCCGTTCGCCCGCTGCTTATGAAAGATTTGGTTTATCACCCGGCACTGTTGCCGGCAGCGCTTCTTTAACGCCCGAGATGATGACCACCTTTGAAACGCAGGTGAACTACAGTACCGGCAAGCTAAGCTTGTCTGCTACGTACTTTCATAACCATGACGCCAACAGTATTCAACGGATCAATTTCAAGCAGACCATTGACGGTGTGAATTTTACACAGTCGTATACGAATACCGGCTATGTGAATATTGGTGGTATTGAGCTTGAAGGAAAATATAACGTTGGCCCGGTGAATTTCACGGGGTCATTTACTTTTCAACGCTCCGAGGATAATCTTAACCTGGTAGACCGAACGGGCATACCGCAGCGCATGGGAAAGTTGGGTATCATCTATAGTTATAAGAAGATTGGTACACTCAGTGTGTTCAACTCCATCTACGGCAAGACCGCAGATTACTACCAATACAGTAGCTCCAATGTCAACCTGACGGCAGCGGCTAACCCCCAGGTTGATGCCTATAATTATATGAGCGCCAGCCTGCATATAAATTTAAAGGAACTGACCAGTCCGAAGTTTCCAAACATCGCCCTCAATTTCATGGTGAATAACCTGCTGGACGAGAAGATCTACTATCCTGAACTTGTACGCAGAAATATCAACAGCCTTCCAGGCCGCCCTGGCAGAGCCATGTACGCAGGACTTGTTTTTAAATTCTAAGATTTAATCCCTCCCCCCAAGGGAGATACCTACTAAGGGCTTGCCAACTTTTAAAGGCAAGCCTTTTTTTGTCTTAATTCATTGCAGATCAGTATACAATAAGTTTGCCCTGACTTGGCAAAGCAGCTCTTCATGGAAAAGAGTGCCGCACTCAGAATTAAATTAAGTATAATCGCGCCAAAATCAGTCAACCACTTCAGTCATGGCAAGAGTTATACGACCAACTTATCCGCTGGAATTCAGTATCGGGCTGCTGCTGCTCATATTTGTTTTATCAGCTTTTTTATCAGCGCAGATATTTAGAGTCACCTGGCACCAGGTACTGGACGGCAGTAACGTGCTGTTCGGGATGCTTGCCATAAGCGTAGCGGTGGTCATTATGGTGCTGATACTCTGGGAAGACTTCCTGTTTCCCGCCAAGATCAAACCGATGGAAGACGTTGTAGTCTTCCGAAATCACCGAACCAAATTAAAGACGCAAATACTGATCTACTTTGCAATACCCGTCATTTTTGTAGTCATCTACCTGAACTATGAAGTTAACCATGTACGCTTCTTTATCTGGGCTGCCATCTGCACCATAGCACCGGTAGCGGGCAGACTGATTTCAGGAATAAAAAACTACAACGATTTTCTGAAGCTGACCAACGAAGCAATCCAATACAAGAACAACGAGGAGGAGGGTGTATTACAGGTAAAAGACATTCGTGAAATCAAATTGATCAAAGACGATAACAATGTGCTTCACAAGGTAGAAGTAGCTATGCACAACAACACGGTGATGATTGATCTCGATGAAATGGAACTTGAAGCTTACTATCACACGATAGAAGAATTCATTTCAGGTCACTACAAAGCGCTGGTGAAGTAACAGGAGGGCGCGGCTTTTAATTTAATGCAGATGAAGAGCGACCAAACAACTGATTCTCTTGAAAAATCAATTCAAGGTGTCTGGTGGTTATTGTCACGTGAAGATTACAATGAGAATAACGTCAGACGTATTGACCCGGTATTGGGAGCAGAGCCTATCGGGATTTTGGCTTATGGCAAGCAGCACTTCACCGCCCAGTTTATGAAGCGCGACAGGAAGAGTACAGACCATTCTGTAGCAACACCTGCAGGGATGAACAATACCAGCGCCATGGCGGGCTATGATGCGTACTTCGGTACTTATCAGGTCGATCACCAAACCGGAATGGTATCGCATACACTCATTGGCTCCGTGATTCCTGCGAATGTGGGTATGACGGTATTAAGAAACCTGGCGGTAGCCGATGGGAAACTGATCATTAAACTATCTACTACAACAACCGAAGGGGAGGCCGTCACCCGCACACTTACCTGGGAAAGGGTGAATTGATCTTAAGCCAAAACGTATAAGGCTGTTTTACAACCGGGCGGAAAATTCTATATTTCATTTTCAATCGCTTTTATATGGCCGCTGTCAATTGGAAGAAAGAAATCCAACCGCTGATCAAGAAATACAAGGGGAAGAAACACCCGCTGGATTACAACAGCAATTATGAACTACTGGTTGCCGTGGTTCTCTCCGCCCAGGACTCAGACAGGAACATCAATAAACTTGCCCCGGCATTGTTTAATGCTTTTCCCGACATGAAGGCGCTTTCCAAAGCCACGGCTGAGTCATTGTTTCCCTTCGTCAATAAGATTCGGAATTTTGGCAACAAGACGAAGTGGTTGCTTGAACTGGCTTCTCAAATTAAGGACAATAAAAATATACCCACCACACTGGAAGGGTTGACCGCATTGCCGGGCATCGGAAGAAAATCTTCCAATGTGATATTGCGCGAATTGGGTTTCCCGGCCGAAGGGATTATCGTTGACTTGCATGTAGTGCGGGTGGCCCCGCGCTTGGGAATTGCACAAGGCACCGATCCGAAGAAACTCGAAAAGCAAATGATGGAAACACTCGATCAAAGCGATTGGGGAGAAGCAGGCATGGCCATTTCTTTCCTGGGTCGCGAGATTTGCCGCCCCACCAATCCGAAGTGTGATGAATGTGTGATGCAAAAGGTTTGCGCATACTACAAGACCCTCAAATAATCCTACAGTTCTAATTACGATTTCATCGCGGGTCTTCCCGGCCTTGCACTTAATGGAAGATGTATCCATACCATACTGCATTTTCTGACAGTGATGTCGGGTGAACGTGAAGAGAGTAATCATGAGATAGGGCCAAGTAGTAATTGATGCGCTGCTGTGGGTAAAGAGCGTAATCTCACCTCCAATGAATTTCTCTGTTTTGATCAGGGAAACTTCAAATGGAAACAAACAGCGGCAGGGAAAATTATTACGTTGTCTCTCGGGAAAATATAGATAAGCAGAAATGGGACGATTTGGTCGAGTCCTCTGCTGACGGTTCAATCTACTGTACCTACAATTACCTTTCCTGGTGTGAGGGCGATTGGGAAGCGTTGATTGAAATGAAGAATGGTGAGTATCAATCTGCAGTTCCTATCCCTTTTCGAACGAGGGCCCGAATTAGATATATTTATCAATCTCCGCAAATCCCGTTTATCGCGATACTCTCCAGGGGAGGGTGCACCAAAGTATTCCATCAAGCCTGGATCAGGCACATAACTTCATACCGATACGTTGCCAAGTATTATGTTTTGGGCGATGTCGATTCAAGCTTGAAAAAATCAGACTACTATGCCCAGTTCATTTCTTTAAACCACGAGTATGAAATGATACGGGAGCAGTATTCCCGATACCGAAAGATCCGGTTGCGCAAGGCCATGCGGCTTAATCAGATTATAAATCAATCGGACGATCTCCACGAGTTCATTAGTTATCACCGTCAATACACACTGCCTAAAATTGATGGTGTTGGAGCGGATCAGGCGAGTGTGATTGAGAAATTATGGACAAGGTTACATTCAGATAAGCAGCTCGAAATTTATTCATGCCATGAAGAAGGAAAATTGATTGCAGCTTTCTTGCTGGGTAAGTTTGGAAACAAACTGCACTACCTGGCTTCCGTGAGTATACCTGTTGGAAGAAAGAAGAATACACAAACACTAATCATTGACCACATTATTCAAAAATATGCGGAAAGTCATTTCGAGTACTTTGAGATGGGCGGCCTTTGCCAAAAGGAAAGCATGAATCCGTTCAAGCCGAGCTTCGGTGTAGCTCTGTGTCAGGTGAGCCAGCTGACAAGAAATGACTTGCCAGTGGCTTTGAAACTTGCCAAATCGCTTCTTAATACTTTGAAAATAGGAGTGGGGCAGAGCGTTTTTGCAAGCTCATAGCCCACTCAACTAAAGAATCAAATCAGTTTTTCAGAATTTGCCTTCGCAATCGCTTCTGACTTGCAATTTACCTGCAACTTCGCGTAGATATTCTTGATGTGCGTCTTCGATGTCTCTTTCGAGATGAAGAGCTGTTCTGAAATCTGGGTATAAGTCTTCCCTTCTGAAATCAATTGAAGAATTTCTGTTTCCCGTTTGGTCAATGGACTGTTCGGATTCACATGGAAGTTGTCTATTACCATCCGTGCAATCTTACTACTCATGGGTGCACCGCCTTTGCTGATTTCTTCAAGGGCAGAAAGGAGTTCACGGTAGTTAGCGCTTTTGGTAATGTAGCCACTGGCGCCTGACTTGAGGGCTTCGAAAACGAGGTCGCTGTCTTCATATACAGTCACCATGATGATGTCGGCAGTAGGCCATTTGTCTTTAATGACCTTTGCACCTTTAATTCCGTTCATGCCCCCCGGCAACTCAATATCCATTAACACAATATCGGGTTTGTCTGAGTTCAGGTGCTTGATAGCTTCCTCGCAAGAGCTATAGCCATTGACGACATTGAACTGTGACGAACTGTTGACGATCACCACAAAACTGTTTCTGATCTCTTTGTCGTCTTCTACGATGAGAACTCTTTTTTTATCGCTCATACTTACTGGGTTTTAAATTCTGGGATTAATAAATGTATTTCTGTTCCAAGATTTTCTTTGCTATCGATCTTTACTTCCGATTTTATCCTGGCGGCCCTCACGCTCATGTTGCCAATACCATTGGACCGCACTCCATTAACCTTAAATCCTTTGCCGTCATCTTTTAGTTCCATCCGGTAGCCCTCCGTTGTCTTCTCTAATGTAAATGAAACATTCTTCGCTTCCGAATGATTAAATGCATTTGTCATTGCTTCTTTCATGATCAGGTTAGCCTCCCGGCTGAAACCATAGGGCAGTTTTACTTTGTCCCCGAGCTCATTATAGGCCCTGAAGTGAATTCCTTTTTCCTCGAACAATTTTTCCCCGAAATCCCGCATGTGGAAAAATAACTTCGATAATTCGTCATTGACAGGGTCTATGCTCCAGATAAAATCGCGCGTACCGGTATAGAGGTATTTGGCGGAAGTTTCCACTTTGTTGTAAAATTCTTTAGCCTGCCCATTCGGGCTCAACTTCATCAGGCTAATGTAATTTATAATCCGTGTGAGCTGATTTCCCATCTCATCGTGAAAATCACGGGCTATTTCTTTTCTTAGATTTTCCTGTTCCTGTTGCCGGATGCGCTCTATTTCCACGGCTTTGCGCATCCGTGCCCGCACCTTGGAGTACGATATGATGATGACCAGTCCTGTGATAAAACAAAACATCAGGATACTGAATGTTGCCGTCTGATAGAAGGGCGCGGTAACGGTAAAAGCATAGCGTAATGCCTGATCTTCCCAAACTCCCTGGTGATTGATTGCTTTCACCTGAAAGACATATTCGCCGGGAGGAACATTTCCATAAGTCACCCAGCCGCGGTCGGTGGGAAGGGACCAGGTCTTATCGAAGTTTTCCAGGAAATATTTATACCGTACAGATTTAGGACTCTGCTTGTCGACCCGGTTGAATACAAACGTGATGTGGTTTTTATCCGACGGGAATACCGGTTTATACGGCAACTTGAAAAAGCCATAAAGACTATCCGAATATTTGCGACTGTTGACTTCACCGAAAGAAATTTCAACGGCAGTCAGATGAAGCGGGTAGGAGTAGCCATACCCTTGCTTGCGCTTATTGTATTGATAAACGCCATCGATCAATCCGAAAAATTTATCCTTACCGAGGTAGTAAGCGTTTTGATTGGTCTCAACTCCCGTTAACCCATTGTCGAATCCGAAATTTTGGATCTCTGTAATCTCCAGGTTCTTTCCAAACCGCAAACGACTGATGCCTTGTTCAGTTCCCAGCCAGATATGATTCTCTTCATCAGGACCCACAAAGTAGATCAGGTTTGACGGGATACCGTCTTTCGATGAAATCATTTTCTTGGTCTTGGTCTGCGGGTCGTAGATCAGGATACCACCACCTGAGGAGCCCAGCAGCAAGACGGAGTCTTTATAGATACTCATCGAGAGCACCGGAGAGTTCGTCAACTCGGGCAAATCTATTTTATCAATTTTCCCGGTCGGGATGTGAATCGTCTTGATGCCGGCTTCATAGCAGGCGAAAATGGTTTTCAACTTAGAAAAATAGCGCAGCGAAAAGACTCCGCGCCCCGCGAGCTTGTCTTTCAGTGAATAGTTCTTGAATGCTTTACCGTCAAAAGAATTTAGGCCTCCATCAACGGAGCCACACCATACATTTCCTGCGTCATCAAAGTCGAGCGAAGAAATATACTGACTTGATAATCCGTCCTCACGGGTGTACCATTTGAATTTGTCTTTTACGCTGTCATACCTTCCCAGGCCCGAAAGTGACGCTACCCAAACTTCGTTTCTTTTATTGATCTTGATATCCATCACCTCGCTTCGCAAAGCGCTACTGTTCGAAGCGTACTTCACAATTTTGCCACGATGCATTCGAATAATATTTTTTCCGCCAATCCACGTGGCCCCGGATTTATCCTTAACTATGGCCATGACGGAACCCAGGTTGTCAGAGGAGCATTTTTCAAAATCGCGGATATAGTATTTGAAAAGTCCACTGCCGGAAGTGGCAATCCAGACGTTCCCTTCACGGTCCATAAGAATTTGAGTGACCGGAATATCTGAAATGATCTGTTCGGGTTTGCCACCTACTTTTTGGCGCGAGAAAGCCCCTGCCTGCTCAATCCAGAACGCCTTCGTAATGGAATCATAAGCGATGACCTTGCCATTGACTGCAATTTGTGCATGAAAGAAATTCTTGTTCTTGATGTCAAATACATAAAAGCCTTTGTCCGTATCGATGAGAATTTTGCCAAAATAATTCGTCATGGATTTGACGGTGTTGAAAGAGCCTTTGAACGGCACTCGACTCCTTGTTCCGTCAGGAGAGACAAGCAAAAAACTGGTATCACTCAGGTAATAACAGATCGTCCGCGACAATGTCCGGATGCTGTAGAATATCCTTTTACCAGGAATCAATTGTTCATCAAAAGAAACGATCGAGTCGTTGTGGATTTTTCCTATGGCTCCCTGGCTTCCAACCTGGAAAATGATTGTGTCTTGTACCTCGAATAGTTTTGATACCTGCTTTTGACTTGTAGCAGGAAACTGAATAGTCTTAAAGCGGTGGCCATCGAATTTGGTTATCCCCCGCAAGTGTACGATCCACAGATTCTGGTGCGAATCGATTTGCATCGAAAGAATGATATTGCTGAGCAGGCCGTCAAGGGAAGTGTAGACTTTGAATTCGCGGCCATCAAACCGGGCCAGGCCACCACCACGGGTTCCAATCCATAGGTAGCCATTATGGTCTTCGACCATGGCAGTTACCTGTGACTGCGGCAGACCGTCAACTGCTTTGTAATTGCGCATTGAATATTGTTGCGCAAAGGCATGAGTTGAGATTAAGACAACCAGAAGTAAGGAGGCCCTCATTTCAATGCGAAAGTTAGCCTTATTTCCTTCCATACGAATACCCCATCGTTGGGGAAGTGACTTTTGCCTCAAATTGTTCCAGTCTACTGCAACTTTTTTTCGGCGAAGGAGTCTTATTGCAAAAATCAGCCTATGTTAAGAAACTACTTCCTCGCATCGATTCGAAGCCTGCAGAAACATTTTTCCTATTCCGCTATCAACATTACGGGCATCGGATTGGGGCTGGCTACATGCATTTTGCTCTGTTTGTGGATTACCCACGAAATTAGCTTCGATCGTTTTCATGACAACGCCAATCGCATCTACCGCGGGTCTCTCGAGTATAGTTTCGGTGGCCAGGTTGCGAAAACTTCAGTGTCGCCAACGGCATTGCTGCCGGTGATGAAGAAAAATTTTGCAGAAGTAGAAAATGGTGTGCGTACCTATAACCCTTCCGGCCGTGATCCTTATATCGTGAAAACCAGTGACAAGATTTTCCAGGAGAATAAATTCTATTATGCTGACAGTACTTTTTTCCAGGTGTTTTCATTCAGACTGCTGCAGGGGAATACGGTTAAAGCCCTTGTCGAGCCTAACTCGGTAATTGTTACTCAATCGACAGCCAAAAAGTACTTCGGAACGGAAGATGTCATTGGGAAGACGCTCACGATCAATAGCCGGGTCGAGTATAAAATCACCGGAGTCATCGAAAATCCACCTTCCAATTCGATGATACAATTTGATTTCATCGGGTCTTTTTCATCTTTAAATGCATCCAAGGAACAAATCTGGTGGAGCGCGAACTACCAGACGTTCATTCTCCTTCATCCTAATACCGACATCAAACAACTGGCAGATAAAACGAATGCAATTGTAAAAAAAGAACTGGCTTCAGAGCTGACAGGTGCAGGGGACTATGCCATTTACAACTTTACGCCATTGACAGATATTTATTTAAAGTCGGAAGTGGATGAACCCGAAGTGGTAGGCAGCATTCAGTATGTTTATGCTTTCTCTGCAATTGCATTGCTTGTATTGATTGTAGCCTGCATCAACTATGTGAATCTCGCCACAGCAAAGGCCGCTGATCGCGCCAAGGAAGTGGGGATTCGTAAAGTAGCCGGAGCAGTCCGAAGCCAATTGTTCTTTCAATTTATCAGCGAGTCAGCTATCGTTACTCTCCTGGGACTTTTGCTGGCATTCATTATCGCATCTATTGTGATAACTCCTTTTAATTTCCTTACCGGGAAGCATTTTGTAATTGCAGATTTGTTTAGCCCTCTATTTCTCATCGCCAGTTTGGTGGTATGGTTTCTAATTGCTTTCCTGGCAGGAGCCTATCCGGCCATTGCGATTACTTCCTTTAAACCGGTGAGAGTTCTGAAAGGGAACTTCAAAAATTCGGGCAGGGGAATGTGGTTACGTCAATCGCTGGTTGTATTTCAATTCAGCGTTTCCATTATCCTGATGATAGGAACGGTAGTTATTCTAAATCAGATCAATTACATCCGCGATAAAAAACTGGGCTATGACAAAGAGAATATTATCATTCTCCCGCTGGATGGAAAAACCCGCGCGGTTTACGACCAATTGAAAACGGAATTCATTCGCACCGGTAAGGTGGCCAGTATGGGACGTGCCAAAGATGCACCCACAAAAATAATCGGAGGTTATGGCCTTAGCGCTAAAGGTGCAGCTGGCCGTGGGATCATCGTCAAAGCCATGGCAATCGATAAAGACTTCGTGCCGACTGTGAACATGAAAATAATTGCTGGCAGAAATTTTACGGAAGCTGATTTTAAGCTTTTGCAAAAGGACACGATTTACTCCGTCATTGTAAACGAATCGGCCATCAAGGAAATTGGATTGCCCTTGGAAAACGCAAGTGGGGCAGAAGTTAATTTTAATGGCAACAAAGCTTATGTCGCTGCGGTCGTTGAAGATTTTCATTTTTCTTCACTTCATGAGAAGATTGGCCCGCTGGTGATGTTTACTTCTGCAGAAGATTGGGAACTGACCAATGCCTTTGTAAAATTGAATCCGGGAAATACGTCTGAAGCTTTGGATCAACTGAAATCCATCAGTGCTTCCATGCTTACGCATCGTCCTTTCGAATACGAATTCCTCGATCAACGTTATCAAAAAATGTATGACAAGGAGCAGCGTATGGGTAAAGTGACAGTCGTGTTTGCTGCACTCGCCATTGCGATTGCCTGTCTCGGACTCTTTGGCTTGGTTGCGTTTGCGGCAGCACAGAAGACGAAGGAGATTGGCATACGAAAAGTGCTGGGCGCTACTGCTGTTGGTATTGTGGGACTGATCACCAGGAATTATATGAAACTGGTAGTGATATCCATGGTCATTGGTATTCCAGCTGCCTACTACATTATGGATACGTTGTGGTTAACCAGTTTTGCATACCACGACCCGATCGGAGTGGCTCCCCTGGTTTTGGCTCCCTTAGTTTGTGTGTTTGTTGCATTTGCAACAGCGAGCTACCAGGCGATCAAAGCTGCTCTTATCAATCCGGCCACCACATTGCGTTCGGAATAATTCACCCGGATCGGATGATTTATTTTCGGTAAGCAAAAGCTATTTTGCATGACTATGAAAAAAATCATCTTGTCTCTTTTGGTATTGGCAAGCCTCTCATCTGCTGCACAGGAGTTGCAAAAATTCTACAGTGATGCGATGGCCGCTTATCGCGCTAAAGACTATCCGAAATTTTACGACAATATCAAGGAGGCAAATAAACTTCATCCTTACCACCAGGGAATTTTATACCAACTGGGTACGGCAGCTGCTTTGACTAACCATCCAAAAGAGGCTTTTGAGAATTTGAAGCGCGCGATACTCATTGATGCCAGTTTCAAACTGGAGGGAGTAGCTGATTTTAATTCGATCAAGGACACAAAAGAATTCAAAGGACTACTTACCATGCAAAAAGAATGGCAAACGCCCGTCATTCGTTCTGATGCTGCGTTCACTATCAAAGACAGGAGCTTGCATACCGAAGGAATCGAATATGATCCTGAGCACAAAACGTTCTTTCTTGGAAGCATACATAAGCGTAAGATCATCAAAGTTTTTCCGGATGGCACCACTACGGATTTTTGCCCGTCCGCTTTCAAAGGGATGGCCAGTATTTTTGGTATTAAAGCGGATGTGAAAAGAAATGTATTGTGGGCATGTGCTTCGCCTATGGAGGAAATGGAGAACTATGACTCCACAGCCCGTTCGGCTGTCTTCAAATTCGAATTAAATACCGGTAAACTGATTGACAAGTATGACGTACCCCTGACGATGAAGGGAAGTGTGTTTGGCGACCTGATCATGAACAAAGACGGGCAGGTGTTTGTATCTGACGGGAAGTTTAACACCATTGTCACAGTCAATCCGAAGACAAATAAACTGGAACCATTTTATTCCTCTCCCGATTTTTGGAACCTCCAGGGAATGGCATTTTCTCCCGATGAGAAATTTCTCTTCATTGCCGACTATGTGAAGGGAGTTTTCAGGCTGAACATGAAGTCAAAAGAACTGATCGAGGTTACTTCAACTGTAAGCGTCTCGTTGAAAGGGATCGATGGACTGTATTTTTACAACAACTCGTTAGTCGCCATTCAGAATGGAGTGAATCCGCTGCGCAGCACGCAGTACTTTCTGAATAAAGACCTGAGTCAGGTCACAAAATTCGAAATTATTGATCGTTCGCATCCAAACTTCAATGAGCCGACTTTGGGAGTAATTGATGGAAGTACTTTATACTATATCGCCAATAGCCAATGGGGAGGGTATGATAAAAACCATAACATCAAACCTGACGACCAGCTCCAGGACATTGTAATTCTGAAAGCCCCATTGCATTGATTTACTTCGTTCCAACCCGTTTGTAAGTAAAATCATAATTGGTTGTCCAGGTCTTGCCATTGTCTGTAGACTGCTCACTGAATTGCCTGACCTGGTTTGGACCTTCGTTATAAAAAATAAAACGGCCAATGATTTTGGAACCCTGCATCATCCGGTCAAAGACAAAGCGCATGGCATCGTCTTTATATTCGCCATCGTAGAAGCGAGTGATGTTGGTATTGTTAATCCCGGATGATCCTATCCATACTTGTATCCATTTATTTGTCTCCGGATCAACAAAGTTCATACTCTTACCATTGTGCGGCTGACCCCCAATAGCAGTCCAGTTTTCAAGAACCATACATCCTCCGGATGCGCTTTCTATTTTACTCTTGCCTACAATCGTGGCAGTGCCTCTGACATAGACATCCCAATCACCCAGCCAGAAGTCGAACTCTTTGGTGTGTGAGTCTTTCTTGCAGGGGAAAGAATTTTCGTAGGTTAGATTCTTGATATTTTCATAGCGTTTATCCTTGCGCAAATTGGCAAAGTCAGTGTGAGTTTCCAGCTCTTGCAAATTGACGTAGCCCAGAGCTACGGCTTTGTTTAATGACGCAAAAGATTTTTCCAAATCATTCTTAAGGGAAAACACACGCGCCATCCTCGATTGTACAATTTGTTCAATAAAAGGATTAGGCTTGTTTTCGAGTGAAATCTGATAATTCTTGAGCGCCAAATCCAACTGACCGCTGTTGTGATAGCAGAAGCCGAGCCTGTTCCAGGTAAGAGCGCTGCTTACGCCTGACTTTACAGCAGCTTCGTATAACGGAATCGCAGCTTTCCATTGCTGAGCGGTGAACAACGAATCAGGAACTTTAGTGGAAGAATTCTGGGCAACAGAACCAATGGACACTAATAGGAGCAATGCCAACAGGATTTTCATAGACAAAAGGGTTTAACCAAAACTAATTTTTATAATTGACACTCCTATCCCTCAGGCGGGGAGATTTTGAATAGTTAAAAGTTTAACTTTGTTGGATTGACTGATTCAGAAATGTTAAAAATCGATAGCCACACGCACATTCTCCCAAAGAAAATGCCCAACTGGAGCGAGAAGTTCGGCTATGGCGATTTCATCTACTTGCAGCATCATAAAAAAGGTTTTGCCAAGATGATGCGCGGCAATCAGTTTTTTCGTGAGATCAAGGAAAATGCATGGCATGCCGAAGCCCGAATAGAAGAGTACGCGCAATTCAATACGCAGGTCCAGGTGGTCTGTACAATTCCCGTCATGTTTTCGTATTGGGCAAAACCGATCGACTGTCTTTCGCTTTCACAGTTTCTGAATGACCACATTGCCAAGCTCGTAGATAAGTATCCTAAAAACTACATCGGCCTTGGCACAATACCTATGCAGGACACAGAGCTATCAGTTAAAGAACTAGCTCGCCTGAAGAAAATTGGAATTAAGGGAGTTCAGATCGGTTCGAATATTAATGACGAGAACCTGAACGAAGAACGCTTCTTCCCGATCTTCCAGGCGTGTGAGAGCCTTGGATTAGCGGTGATGGTGCATCCCTGGAATATGATGGGAGAGAAGAAGATGCAACGGTACTGGCTGCCATGGCTGGTGGGAATGCCCGCGGAAACCTCTCGTGCCGTTTGCTCCATGATTTTTGGCGGGGTTTTTGAAAAGCTACCTAAATTAAGGGTGATGTTTGCTCATGCCGGCGGTTCTTTCCTGCCAACCATTGGAAGGATCGCTCATGGATTTGAATGTCGTCCTGACCTGGTTGCCATTGATAACAACGTTGACCCGCGAAAATACATCGGCAAATTTTGGGTGGACAGCGCCACACATGATCCGTTTTTGCTGGAATATGTACTCAAACTTCAGGGATCTGCAAAGGTGATGCTGGGGACAGATTATCCATTTCCACTGGGTGACCTTGAGATCGGAAAATTTATTGAAGAAATGGATTTGGATAAAAAAACTAAAGAAGATATTTTTCATCTTGCAGCGCTCGAATGGCTGGGCATGAGTAAAGATGATTTTACAGATAAAAAGAAGTGACAATGTTGAAACGTTTGTTGAGTATACTATTCTTACTGGGATGTGTTCACACATTTGCCCAATCGCAGTACGAGAAAGATAAGATCAGGGAATTGGAAATGGCCAGGCAGGCCGACCGCACTCGTAAAATCACCATGAAGATCGACTCTGCAGTGAGGCTGTCCGATGAAGGTCATTATGAAGCAGCGGATGCCAAATTTCGTGAAGTGCTTAAGACGATTAAAAGCGTACCCTCCGATTTGACATTCCATTTTGGAAAGAATTCTTTTTTGATGGGAAAATACCGCCAAAGTGTGGATTGGCTTAACAAGTACGTTCAACTCAAAGGTACGCAGGGGCAATACTCCGAGCAGGCAATTGAATGGCTCGGTAAGGCTGAAACAGAGTTGTTAAAAGAACAGGAGAAAGAATCGAAGCGCGCTGCGGAGATTCTTTCGGGAGATTATTATATCGATTGCGGGCCAACAGGAAAAGTTATCTGTCCAACCTGCAAAGGCTCTACCGTAGTAGTGAAGAAGAATTATTTTGGAGATGTGTATAAGACTTGTCCGTCATGTTCGAAGAAGGGATATCTCACCTGTGATGACTACAACAAATTGCTGAAGGGGAAACTGATCGTGGAGTAGTAATAATCCCGTTTTTCGGGCGTTAATAGATTCCAAAACCAACAACCCTATGACTGACCTCTCTGTCGGCCGGTGGCCGCTTATACAAAAAATCCTATTTCGTTTCGCTTTTACCTACTTCACCCTTTTCATTATTTTCGAAAATAACGGGGCATTTCCGTTGTGGGACTGGGTGATGAAATACCCCACTGAAGGTCTCCATATTTTCATTCCATGGATTGGAAAAAATATCATTCGGTTATCCTACGAGATCACCACGTTTACCAATGGAAGTGGTGACACTACCTATGACTATGTAATTGTTCTTTGCTGCCTGGTGGGAGCTATGGGTTCTGCAATTATATGGTCTATCCTGGATCGCCATCGTGAAAATTATCAAAGACTTTATTATTGGCTTACAGTAGCGGTCCGGTTTTACGTTGGGCTTATGCTGATCAACTACGGCCTGTACAAAGTAATCAAGGTACAATTTCCGGACCCTAATGTGTATCGGCTTACGCAAATGTATGGGGACTCTACTCCAATGGGGCTTGCCTGGACTTTCCTCGGATTTTCCACCGGGTATAATCTTTTTATGGGTATTGCAGAGGTTGCTGCTGTTTTGCTTTTGGTCAGGCGCACGATGACCATCGGGGCAATCATTACCCTGATGACAACAGCCAATGTGATGGCCGTTAATTATTTCTATGATGTGCCGGTAAAAATTCTCTCCACCCACCTGGTGCTCATGACGCTACTCTTGTTGCTGCACGATGCTAAGGCTCTGTGGAAATTCTTTGCGAAAGGTGATAGTGTAAGGTTGGAGGTCATTCCCTTGCCTTCATTTCCAAAACGATGGATACGCATTGTTGGTCTCAGTTTTAAATTTTTACTGATCGGGTATGCTTTGTTTTACGGAGCCTATGAAGTAATGGGTTACCAAAGACAGTACGCCAACTTTGGCAAAGGTGAATTCGATGGTTACTACGTTGTTAAAAAATTTACATCTAACTCCGGAAAACCGGTGGATAAAAACTGGAAACGCATGAGCATTATTTTTAACCAATATGCCACGGTTACGCTCATGAACGACAGCACGGTCCGTTTTACAATTTCGAAAGATTCTCTTAATCGAAAAATGTGGTTAATAGGAAGTAAGGATACTACCGTGAGATGTAATTTTATCTACACTCATTTGGATAGCACAAAATTCCAATTTAAAGGAACCATCATGAAGGATTCCGCCTCAATTACATTCGATAAGCTCAAGGATTTCCAAAAACACTTCAAGCTCACCAATACTGGCTTTCACTGGATTAATGAATTCCCAAATAATCGTTAAAGTGGTCTCCGTTTGAGCAATTGATTATCTTTGTAGTTTGAATTTTTAGAGATGTTGCATAATCGCACCAACGGGAAGGAATTGAAGGAGAAGCTCGCCAAGTCGAAGGAGAAGAGGATCACCATTTCCTTTTATAAGTACCACAAAATCACTGACCCGGCAGCGTTTAGAGATCTCTTGTACCGGACGCTGGATAATATTGGTGTACTGGGCCGGATTTATGTTGCTCACGAAGGAATCAATGCGCAGATAAGTGTTCCGGAAGCCAACCTGGAATTGTTCAAAACCCATCTTTTTGAAATTGACTTTCTAAAGAATATTCGGTTGAATATTGCCATCGAAGATAATGGCAAGTCTTTTTTTAAATTGAAAATCCTGGTCAGGAAAAAGATTGTGGCAGATGGCCTTAATGACGAGACCTTTGATGTCACTAACAGTGGTGTTCATGTGAGTGCCCAGGAATTCAATAAGCTCACGGATGATGAGAATACGGTGATTGTGGATATGCGCAATCACTACGAAAGTGAAGTAGGGCGTTTCAAAAATGCCATTTGCCCAGATGCTGATACTTTCCGTGAAGAACTGCAGATCGCGGAAGAGTTGCTGCAAGACAAAAAGGATAAGAATGTGGTGATGTACTGCACCGGGGGTATTCGTTGTGAGAAGGCGAGCGCCTGGATGAAGCATATTGGGTTCAAGAATGTTTTTCAGCTGGATGGTGGAATTATTGAATATGCCAGACAGGTTAAGGAGCAGGGGCTTGAAAATAAATTCATCGGGAAGAACTTCGTATTTGACGAACGATTGGGTGAGCGTATTTCTAATGATATTATCAGCGTATGTCATCAGTGCGGCAAACCCTGCGACTCACATACCAATTGCAAGAATGACGGTTGTCATTTGCTTTTCATTCAGTGTGAGGACTGCGCTAATTCCTACAACGGGTGTTGCTCAAAGGAATGTAAAAACATTATTGAATTACCTGAAGAGCAGCAGAAAGAAATCCGGAAAGGAATTAATAAAGGACGCCAGGTATTCAAGAAGGGCAGGTCAGAGAAGATTCTGTTCAAACAATAATTTCGGGTTGGCTCGGTGAAAAATTATTATTTCATATTGAGCCTGAATATTTACGCCACAGATACGGAGATCAAACAGGCGTATCGTAAGATGGCGCAGCAACTGCATCCTGACAAAAACCCATCTCCCGAAGCTGCATCTATTTTCAAGGAAATCAATGAAGCCTATGAAGTCCTGAGTGACCCATTGCGGAAGGCAGTCTACGATCAGATGCTGAAGGGTGCTGTGACTTCGGAACCGGAACCACCGGTGCAAAAGCATCGTGATCCGCGTTATCGCGCACGCGCGCAACCAGGGCCACGCAAGCCCAGCCATCGCGAGGAGATTCTTACGATGATGGCGATGAACCTGAGATATGCCCTTATGATATCCCGTTTGTCGCTGCTGTTTTCGATGATTATAATTGCAGATTATTCGCTGCCTCCGATCAAGACTGTTACACAAATTGTGAAGGGCGATCCCACTAACCAGGGACGTTCTTACAAATTGGATTTAGGCGATGGGAGGTCGGTGAATATTTCGAAATCGGCTGCGCGGAAGCTATCCAAGTCTGGATCGGTCGCTATCTACCGGTCTTCGTTGTTTGCAATTCCCATGACATTAGAGGATCAAACTTCTCGCTTCAAAACCAAGATTGAAATTTCAGCTTACGGCAACTTCATCTTTTCGCCCCTTCTGTTATTGATCACCTCGCTACTGGGTACCTTTTACTGGAAAGGAATCGAATTCAGGTTTAACCTTGGGATTGTTAATTTTTTATTGTCGCTTTTGACACTGGTATTTTTGCAGGTTCATAAATTTTAAATTCGTATGGCAAAGAAAAATGAATGGAAAAACCGGGACGGAGTAGTTTACTCCACGAGCCAGGATTTCCAGTATGAATATAATGACAACAGTGAAGCAGAAACACCTCCCATGCAACAACAGAACCTTAGAGTAATTCTAGACAAAAGCGGCCGGGCCGGAAAACAGGTGACACTGGTTACTGGCTTCATCGGTAAAACCGGAGACCTTGAGGCGCTCACGAAATTGTTGAAGACTAAATGCGGTGTAGGCGGTTCTGCAAAGGATGGTGAGATCATCTTACAGGGCGACCTCCGTGATAAAGTGGTGCAGGCTTTGGTCAAAGAGGGATATAAGGCAAAGAGGGTAGGGTAGTTTGAGGTTTGTCAAGGGCCTAAAATAAAAAACCCAGGGCTTTCACCCTGGGGACTCTCTAGTTTGCAAGCAGAGAGTGAAGTACTTCGACAAGCTCAGTATTCGAGTAAGCTTGTATAAGTTAATAACGGTAGTAGTCGGGCTTGAATGGCCCTTTCACTTCCACGCCAATATACTTTGCTTGTTCAGATGAAAGGGTTTCCAATTCAACACCGATTTTCTTCAGGTGCAATTGAGCTACTTTTTCATCCAGGTGCTTAGGTAGCATGTAAACTTCGTTTTTGTACTTGCTGGTGTTAGTCCAGAGTTCCAGCTGGGCAAGTGTTTGATTAGTGAAGGAGTTACTCATCACAAATGAAGGGTGTCCTGTGGCGCAGCCCAGGTTCACGAGGCGGCCTTCTGCCAACAAGATGATCTGACGGCCACTCTTCATGGTATATAAGTCAACCTGAGGTTTAACTTCATCACGCGTGGCGTTCTTCTTCAACCACGCCACGTCAATTTCATTATCAAAGTGACCAATGTTACAAACGATCGCCTTGTCTTTCATGTTTGTAAAATGACGGTCAAGCACGATGCCGAAGTTACCGGTAGCGGTTACGATAATATCTGCCTCTTTCACAGCGTCATCCATTCTCTTCACAGCAAACCCGTCCATGGCCGCCTGAAGTGCACAGATCGGATCGATTTCAGTGACGATCACACGGGCACCTGCTCCACGAAGCGATGCTGCAGAACCCTTACCTACATCACCGTATCCGGCAACCACGGCAATTTTTCCTGCCATCATTACATCGGTAGCTCTACGGATAGCGTCCACGAGAGATTCCTTGCAACCGTATTTGTTATCGAACTTCGATTTCGTTACAGAGTCGTTGATATTGATCGCAGGCAACGGGAGTTTACCGTTGTGCATACGTTCGATCAGGCGGTGAACACCGGTAGTCGTCTCTTCAGAGATTCCTTTGATGCCAGCTACCAGTTCAGGGAAACGATCCAACACCATGTTGGTCAGGTCACCACCGTCATCAAGGATCATGTTCAGAGGTTTGCCGCCTTCGAAAGCATGAAGCGTTTGCTCAATACACCAATCGAATTCCTTTTCATTCATTCCTTTCCAGGCGTATACAGGAATCCCCGCAGCAGCAATGGCAGCAGCAGCATGATCCTGGGTCGAAAATATATTACAAGAGCTCCAGGTCACTTCAGCGCCTAGTTCTTTCAATGTTTCAATCAAAACTGCGGTCTGGATTGTCATGTGGAGGCAACCCGCGATACGAGCGCCTTTCAAAGGTTTTTTCGCACCAAATTCTTCGCGAATAGCCATTAGACCGGGCATTTCAGCTTCAGCAAGCTTAATTTCTTTTCGGCCCCAGGCGGCCAGTGACATGTCCTTTACTTTGTACGTAGTTTTATCAGCTACCATTTTTATTGTGTTTATTATTAAAGAGCGGCAAAGATAATAAGAAGGAATGAGATGATGATGAACCTCAATGCCACCGTTTATTTGACCATGTTATCCACTTCAGGAATCCCTTTCAGACTTCCTTTCAATGTTTTCAGGTCGCCTTTCAGATCGTATTCCTTCCCGCCTGTTTTTACTACGATACCAACAGCTTCGATGCGGCCAGCATTTACTTTCTGATATATTTTGTATTCAGCAGATGTATTTTTGAAGAGGAGCTCGTTGCGTGATGGGCTCAACGTGAAATCCGGATTCCGATCCACTTGCGTTGCCGGGAAATTAAATTCCACTTTATTGGTTTCTTTAACCAAGGCATAGTTCAGTGTACTATTGCCTGTAGTGAAAAGCACTACTTTTTTCTTGTTGCCGTTCAGGTCAAACGACATAATCGGGTCATCATCGAGATCCAGTGTTTTGTCTATTGTTTGAACTTTTTTGCCTGCTTTCCATTCCGTCTTGGTAACGATTGTGAACGGTGGGACGATATCCTCTGATTCTTCCTTCACTGGATATGGCTTACCATCAGTGCGTACCTCGTACACGGCTGAGGAGTGTGAGCAGCATCCGCCACTGCTGGTGGTCGAAATGGTTCTGTTGGCGGCATTGAGATTATAGCTGCCCTGCGACTCTTGAATGATTCGGGTATACTCAGCGTCCGCTTTAAATTTGTTATCTCCGTAAATGTACACGAGGTAAGCCGGCCCCTTGGTGGACATGAACTCTTGAATGGCAAAATCTTTCTCACCATCGAAGTTGAAGTCTTCATAGACTATCATTGTCTGATCCGCGTAAGGGATTGTAGTTGAATTCGATTTGGACTCAAGATCAACTTGCCCGACTTCGACTTTGAATAACATTAATTTGTCTGACTTTCGGTGGATGATAGCACTTCCGTTTCCTTCAGCATTAGCAATTACGCGTGCATAAAACCGGTCGGAAAAATCATTGATGGTATACGTCTTCTGAGAGTTCTGCGCAAAAGCGTTAGTGAGCAGGATTGCAAATAATGCGATGAGGACAATTCTTTTCATCTTTTTTGTGGGGTTGGGATATTAAAGATATAAGTCTGAAGGCACTGGAACAAAGACTAGAGGTACAGATATGAGATTACGTTTGAACGGCAGTGGAACTTTCAATTCCTTTATTTTTGTTCTCAATACAAACAAGAAATAATGGCGAAACCTGTTATCAAAATAGATGTAGTATCTGATGTCGTTTGCCCCTGGTGCTACATCGGTAAACGCAGGCTTGAAAAAGCAATTGACAAGCTTAAAAATGATTTTACGTTTGAAGTCGAGTATCATCCTTTTGAGTTAAATCCGGACATGCCGGCGGAAGGCCGTGATCAGAAGGAATACCTATCGGCTAAGTTCGGAGGGGAGGACCAGTATGATAAAATCACTGGTCGGACAGCTGCCACAGCTGCGCAAGAGGGACTCCAGTTCGATTTTAGCAAGCAGAAAATTTCGCCTAATACGCTCAATTCCCATCGTCTGATCGCGTATGCTAAAAGCAAAGGCAAACAGGCAGAGGTGAAGGAAGCCCTTATGAGTGCGTACTTCGAAAAGGGTATTGACCTCACTCAAACAACGAACCTGGTGGGTATTGCTGCGGCCTATGGTCTCGATGCGGCTGAGACAGAGCAGTTTCTCAACAGCACAGCACTTGCTGCAGAGGTAAAAATGGAAGAACAGTTAAACTACAAGCGGGGTATTTCCGGAGTACCGTTCTATATCATCAATAATAAATATGGAGTCTCAGGGGCGCAGCCCACGGACGTCTTCGTCAATGCTCTCACTGAAATTGGTAATGAACCAATAGACGGAGAAACCTGTGAAGTAGGCGAGAAGTGCTGAAAGAACGTTGAGAATTCTAAGGTAAAAGTGATAAGTTCGGGATCAGAATTCAGGAACTTAGAACTTACAAATTTTGAATAAGGTCATCTGGCTTCTTTACGGTAACCCCGTCTTTACCGCAAGTTCACGGATTCACGGCTTGGCGGTTCACAATGAGTTGTTAAAGCGGGGATTCAGTTCGCACATTGCTTACCTGCCGCGATTTACCGAAGAAGAAATCCCTTTTATGGAGACCATTCGAGGGCAATTCTCTTCTATGGTTGCAGAAGGAGATATTATCATCCTTCAAAAATTAAAAAAGGCGGCTAACCTGCCTTTGCTGCATTACTTCCGCGAACTCGGGCTTCAGCTGGTGCTTATTGACTGCGACTTACCTCTGTCAGAAGAAATCGGAAGCGTTGCCAGCAAGATTATCTGTACTTCAAGAGCATTGCGCGACCGTTATGCTGAAAAAGAATTGCCAGCAGTCTACATCGAAGACGCTCCCGAATTGTATAAACCTTTTCTTGAAAAGAAATCCGGGAGCCACCTTTATTGCTACTGGTTTGGCGATAATACCAATCAGAAATGGAATGAAGTACGATGGTTGCAGCAATTGTTTCGTGACAAACGACTCAGTAACTGGAAATTGATTACCATTTCTAATCATCGGGATGCGACACTCCGATGGTCTCCCGATTTTTTAGAGACATTCCGCCATGCAGACGCTGTTGCCCTTCCGGTTGCAGTTGACAATGAAGAGAGTAGTGTCAAGTCGGCCAATCGTTTGCTTCAATCCATGGCGTTGTCGCTTCCGGTAATTTGCTCGCCACTTCCTTCTTACAATCATGTAATTACCTCCGGAGATGACGGTTTTATTTGCAAGACTTCTGAAGAGTGGATCCAGACGCTCAAGCTCCTGGAAGATGCTGATGAGCGAAGGGAAATCGGGACGCGGGCATTTCAAACGGCAATGCATTTTCGCCTCGAAGAAACAATCAGCCTTTGGATAAAAGCACTGGGGCTAGATTCTGATTTTCAAACCCAGGATTTAAAAGAGGTGAAGCGGATACAGCATCTGCTAAATATTTTTTTTTATCGCTCACTGGTTATTCGAAACCCAAATTATTGGAGGAATCTGCCGGTTTCATTTAGCAACTTCTTTCTTGTTTTATCTTCGGTTTCGAGAAAAATCAGGAAGCGCCTCTCGTAATTATTTTTTAGCAGGTACAGGAGCCTTTGGCAAATCGGTCTGTCGTATCACCGTTGTCCATATACTGGTTAGCCCGTTATCCATACGAGTCCAGACTGGAATGATTATTCCCGCATGAGCATCGATGCCAATATAATTTCCAAGATTTTTGGAGATATCCGGAACAAATGAAAGCTCACTGATTTTTATTTCACTAAAATTAGTTCCACCATCATTCGAATACGCGAGATATACATCGGTCTTGCTATCGGCATTCTCTCTTCGGTCATAGTAGATCAGGTAAATGTTGCCGTTAGTCTGATCGATTGCCATTCCTGGCATAAACTGGTGGCTGCCGGGATCGTCTTTGTTGACACGGACGGGCTTGGACCACATGTCACCACGGTTACGGCTGCGCATGAGCCAGATATCCGTGTCTTCAGGTCCGGTTTGCTGATCGGCATACACCAGGTACATGGTTCCGCCAAAACGCCCCTCACTGTTGTCGATCATCAGCACTGGTGCGCTATTGTTTCGCATGATGCCCGGTATGTTGAGTGAACCTGCTCCACCTTGCTTCATTATCGACAGGTCGTTATTCAGCCAGGTACTACCATCATCGTATGATCGGTCCATGTAGATGTTTCCCTTCATGGTCCACGTAACGAATATCTTGCCGTCCAGGCCAATGGCAGGCATTGCATTCAATGCGGTATTATTTTCTCCACCACAATCACCAGCGTCCTGGTTAATCTGAACTGGTTTTAAAAACCGGTTTCCATTAGGTGACTTACTGAATAAAATGTTGGATTGACACCCTGCATCTGAAAGTCCATGCTTATCGAATTGAGTCCACGTTACGAAGACATCGTTTTTCTTTGGGAAATAAGCAGCCGCAAGCCGGTCTTGTTCTTTGGGAGGGTTTCCAAGCGCAATCCCTTCACTCCAGATTTCCTGTGCTTCATCCCATGTCTGACATATAACCCGGTCAGGCCAAGCGTTGCTCACGTTAGACGCAGGAAGTGACAAGTGGAAGTAAAACAGACGTCCCTTCATGTTCGAGATCACTGCCGGATTGCCCTGTGCCCCCTGTGATGACTTCAGTTCTTGAGCGCTCCAGTTCACCCCGCCATCAGTGGATACGATAACAAAATTGGGGGCGGTTCCTACAACGATGTGCTTGGTATTCTTCTTGTTAATGGCAACGGAAGGTTCGATTGGAGATCGTATGCCGTCTTGTTCGGCAAGTTTGATATTTTTGAACTGTGAAAATGAATGTGATGAAACAATGAGAGAAAAAGCAACCAGACAGATTTTTTTCATCACCAATCAGAGGGATAGAACTACAATGCTCATCAATATTTCTCTTTCGTCAAAGTTGTTGATCCTTATTTGTTATTGATATGCGCACATGGATAAGACATTCCTGGGCATTTTTCAAGGATGAAAAGGCAGGGGGTATACTTCTCATACTCTGTACGATCACTTCGCTGCTTCTTGCTAACTCCTTTCTGGATAAGGAATACGGGCATTTGTGGCATACACAACTTTTTTTTAAACCGGTAGAGTTCTGGATCAACGATGGACTGATGACAGTTTTCTTCCTGCAAGTGGGGTTGGAGATTGAACGGGAAATCTATGCCGGTGAATTGAACAATTTTAAAAAATCGTTGCTCCCCGTTCTTGCGGCACTTGGAGGGATGTTGGTGCCTGCCATAATTCATTTTTCGTTTAATCAAGGCACGGCTTCACAAAACGGCTACGGTATACCAATGGCCACGGACATTGCTTTTTCTTTGGGCCTTCTTTCACTGTTGGGCAAACGCGTGCCGTTGTCTTTAAAAATCTTTCTGACTGCTCTTGCCATAATCGATGACCTGGGAGCCATTCTGGTGATCGCCCTTTTCTATTCATCGCATTTTTCCCTCACTTATTTATCACTCGCCTTTCTTGTTTTTGCAGGCATGATCATACTCAATCGATTGAATGTCTATAGTCTTTGGGTTTACTTGGTGCTGGGCTGTGTCATGTGGTTTTGTATGCACCGTTCTGGCATTCATGCGACTATTTCTGGAGTGATGCTGGCATTTGCCATCCCATTCCGCACCGGAGACCACAGCGCCCCCTCAACGATCCTGCAGCATGCAATGCATAAGCCGGTGACTTTTGTTGTATTGCCACTTTTCGCTTTAGCTAACACCGCGATTACCATTCCTGGCACATTCCTTAACGACCTGGCTTCCGCCAACAGCTTGGGCATCAGCCTTGGACTGATTATTGGAAAACCCGTGGGTATCTTCTTATTGTCATGGATCGGGATTGTGGCAGGCTGGTGTGCATTGCCTTCCGGGATTTCCTTAAAGCACATCATTACCATAGGTATGTTGGCAGGAATAGGTTTCACAATGTCAATTTTCATCACGTTACTTGCCTTCAGTGATGCTCAACTTGTGGATAGTTCCAAGATTGCCGTACTGACCGCTTCAGTGCTTTCAGGTGTTCTAGGATTGATCGGGTTAGCTCTTATCCTTAAGAAAAAATAGTCCGGCGGTTTTTGTATCTCCGAAATCATCCTTATACTTGCGGCATAATTAATTTATTCAATGGGAAGAGGTGATAAAAAATCAAAGAAAGGTAAACGCTCGAAGGGCTCATACGGTAATTCAAGAAACCGTAAGCAGATCAAAGCAAAACTGAAAAGAACGGCAAGCAAGAAAACAGCAAAAGCTGCCGGTGATGCCTCAAAACCTAAGGCTCGTAAAGTAGCAAAGAAGAAAGAAGACTAAACAATGACACAAATTTCAAACAATGCATGGTGGTGGCACGGGTCAATAACTGATCGGTGCAGGATTGTGCTTTGTTGAAAAACAATAATCTCTTAGAGAAGCCCGCCCGATCATTCGAGCGGGCTTTTTTTATTTTATCAACAGGAAAAATATGATTTACAAACTGAACACGTACTACAAGAAACTTCTGGCAGACACACTGACGCCTGTGAATATCTACTTGAAGCTACGGGATGTTTTTGCCGGAAGTATCCTGCTCGAAAGCTCTGATTATCATGGACGTGAAAACAGTCTGTCGTTGATTTGTTGCGACCCCATCGCATCATTTGAAGTAAGACAGGAGAAACTCAGGATTCAATTCCCCGACGGGTTTATTAATGAAATACACTTCGATAAAGGGAAAACTAACTTGCCCAAGCTCCTCGAAGAATTTAAGAATTCATTTGACGTGGGAAGCGACAGCCGGTTTCGGTCGTTGGGACTCTTTGGCTATTGCTCCTATGATGCGGTACGCCATTTTGAAGATGTGGAGATGAGTTCGCCCGATTCCCCCATTCCTGAGATGGTTTATAAATTGTACCGCTACGTGATCGTGGTTGATCATTTCTTCAACGAACTGAAACTTCATGAATTTACGTTTGGAGACCAGCCATCAACTCTGGAGAAAATCGAGCAACTTATTTTCAGCAACCGGTTTTCTACATTCCGGTTTCAGGCATCGGGCAAGGAGACATCGAATATCACTGATAATGAATTTTTAGAAGCAGTTGAGAAAGCAAAACAACATTGCTATCGTGGGGATGTTTTTCAGATGGTTTTGTCACGCAGGTTCAGCAGGTCATTCAAAGGAGATGAATTCAACGTTTACCGCGCACTTCGTTCAATCAATCCGTCACCTTACCTGTTTTATTTTGACTACGGAAGTTTCAAGCTTTTCGGCTCATCACCGGAAGCGCAACTACAGGTAAATAACAGTCACGCCTTTATTTATCCCATTGCGGGTACATTTCGTAGAAGCGGCAACGACCAGGAGGATGCAGCGATTGCAGCACGCCTTGGAGCCGATGAAAAAGAAAATGCGGAGCATGTCATGCTGGTCGACCTCGCCCGGAACGATATGAGCCGAAATGCAGAGCATGTCACGGTGGATGTATTCAAAGAAATTCAGTACTACTCTCATGTTATTCACCTCGTTTCCAAGGTTTCAGGAAAACTGAAGGAGGGTTCATCAACAGTGCAGATGTTTGCGGATACTTTTCCTGCCGGAACACTTTCAGGCGCCCCGAAAGTAATGGCCATGAACCTGATTCATAAATATGAAAATGTAAATCGTAGCTTTTACGGAGGCGCTATCGGACTCCTCGGGTTTGATGGCTCACTGAACAAGGCAATTATGATCCGGACTTTTCTTAGCAGAGGCAATCAATTGATTTACCAGGCGGGAGCCGGAATTGTCTCTAAATCAGATAAAGAAAAAGAATTGCAAGAAGTTAATAACAAACTGGAAGCATTGCGTAAAGCCATGACGATGGCGGAATCAATCTGAGTTTTTAAAATGTTGAAAAACAAAACTGGAACCACCTTACATGAAAATACTAGTACTTGATAACTACGATTCGTTCACTTACAACCTCGTGCATATCATCCGCGCCCTGGGGCATCAGCCGGATATATTCAGGAACGACAAGATTGCCGTTGAAGAGGTGAGTCGGTACGACAAAATTTTGCTTTCTCCTGGTCCTGGTATCCCGGACGAAGCTGGAATTATGAAGGAAGTGATCAGGACCTATTTGCCATCAAAAAGTATTCTGGGGATATGCCTTGGTCACCAGGGAATAGCAGAGGTCTTTGGAGCTGAGCTTTACAACATCCCTGACGTATTGCACGGGGTGACATCGACTGCTACGGTTAAGGATGTATCTGAGAAATTGTTTCAGAATGTGCCGTCCAAATTTCAATGCACACATTATCATTCCTGGGCGGTGAAACCCGATAGTATTCCATCGGATTTGAAAGTTACTTCTACTAACGAAGATGGACTGGTGATGGCCCTGAGCCATGTCAAGTATGATGTGCGTGGCGTGCAGTTTCATCCTGAATCAGTAATGACTCCGGAAGGCCCGAAAATGATTGAGAACTGGTTGAAAAATTGAACAACTCATGAAAGAAGTACTAAATGAACTTACGTCACATCGTACGCTCACCAAAGAAGTGGCGCGACAGGTGCTGATGGATTTGGCGACCGGAAAATTCAATCCCAGTCAGACTTCTGCCTTCATGACGGTGTACATGATGCGAGGGATTACAGTTGAAGAGTTAGCCGGCTTCCGGGACGCGATGCTCGAACTCTGCATTGCCGTAAAATTTGACGAACCGGTAATGGACCTGTGCGGTACTGGTGGTGATGCAAAAAATACATTCAATATCTCAACGTTGTCCTCTTTTGTAGTGGCAGCAGCAGGTCAACCGGTAGCCAAGCACGGCAACTATGGCGTATCGTCATTGTCCGGTTCTTCCAACATTTTGGAATACTTCGGTTATAAATTTACAAACAACAAAGACGAGCTTAAGCGAAGTATCGACCGGGCCAACATCTGTTTTATGCATGCTCCACTCTTTCACCCAGCGATGAAAAACGTTGCGCCTATTCGCAAGGAACTCGGGGTGAAAACGTTCTTTAACATGCTAGGCCCCATGGTAAACCCCGCATTTCCCAGTCGCCAGCTCGTAGGAGTTTTCAACCTGGAGCTGGCCAGACAATACGGCTACCTCTATCAACAGACAGATAAGGAATTTGTCATCCTGCATTCGATTGATGGCTACGATGAGATTTCACTCACCGGACCATTCAAATATTTTTTCAATGGTGGTGAAGAGATGGCAGCACCGGAAATGCTTCGGCTGTCAAAACTTACCCAAGCTGATCTGGCCGGTGGAAATTCGATGGACGAGTCTGCAAAAATTTTCATGAATGTATTGGAAGGGAAAGGCACACCCGCACAAAATGCAGTAGTTATCGCCAATGCTGGAATGGCTTTGTATTGCGGTGATCAAAGGAGAGGATTGGAAAGTGGTATGGCCAAAGCGAAAGAAGTACTGGAGTCTGGCAAAGCATTAAACGCCTTTAAAAAATTAATTGACAACTGAGTATGAATATTCTGGAACAAATTATAGAAAGGAAGAAAACCGAAGTAGCGGAAAGACAAAGTTTATACCCTGTCAAACTCCTTGAGCAGAGCACTTTTTTTTCTTCGCCGGTGGTCTCATTGAAAAAGTACGTGCAGCGAAAAGACAAGTCTGGAATCATCGCAGAGTTTAAACGCAAGTCCCCGTCCAAAGGGCCAATCAATCCGTATGCTTCCGTTGAGCGAACTTCAATCGGTTATATGCAGGCTGGAGCAAGTGCCTTGTCTATCCTTACGGACAAGGATTTTTTTGGCGGTAGCAGCGAAGATTTGATGGTGGCGCGTAAGTTTAACTATTGCCCGATTCTCCGGAAGGATTTCGTCATTGATGAATACCAGGTCATTGAGGCAAAATCAATCGGAGCGGATGCCATTCTTTTGATCGCGGCCGTTATGAAACCGGAACGCTTGAAGGAGTTGGCGAATTTTGCTCATTCATTAGGACTCGAGGTACTGGTTGAGGTTCACACGCAGCAAGAACTGTCCCCAATCTATTTTCCCTCCGTAGACCTGATCGGAGTAAATAACCGTGACCTGAAAACGTTCGAAGTTAATGTAGATGTTTCTAAGAGGATTTCAGAATTAATTCCTAAAGACATTGTTAAAATTTCAGAGAGCGGAATCAATTCACCGGAAACAGTTGTTGAACTAAGAAAATTTGGCTTCGAAGGTTTTTTGATCGGAGAGAATTTTATGAGACACAGCCGACCTGAGTCGGTAGCATTTGAATTTGTTGAAACACTAAACAAACTTTCCAATGGAAAATAATTTCAGAATCAAGGTATGCGGGATGCGCGACCCTGATAATATTATGGACGTAGCAGCACTCAACCCCGATTTTATGGGCTTCATCTTCTACAGCCAATCCCAAAGATATGTCGGAGAAAACTTTGCTATTCCCGGGGATTTCCCAAAGCACATCAAACGAGTGGGAGTATTCGTTGACGAGAAACCGTATAAAATCGTGCAACTTATTGAGAAACATAAACTGGATTTTGTGCAGTTGCATGGAGATGAATCTCAATACGATTGTGAACTGCTGCGAATCAAAGCGAAAGTAATCAAGTCATTTCGGATAGACCCGCAGTTCAACTTCAATGTTACCCGCGAGTTCAACTCCAGCGCTGATTTTTTTCTATTCGACACCAAAGGAAATGGCCATGGCGGTATTGGTAAAACCTTCGACTGGGGTTTGCTGAAGAAATACGACAAGCGTACTCCTTTTTTTCTTGGTGGTGGCTTATCGGTGGAGAATATCGGCCAGGTCAATGAACTGAAAGATTCTAACCTTTTCTCTGTGGATATCAATAGCAGGGCGGAAATCGAACCCGGATTAAAAGATGTGAATGTGCTTAATACGATGTTTCAAATTCTTAACCAACCATCCCATGAGATACACGGTTGATGAACGAGGATACTATGGAAAATTTGGTGGAGCTTACATTCCTGAAATGCTCTATCCCAATGTCGAAGAACTGCGTGTCAATTATTTGCCCATTATTGAGTCAGCGGAATTTAGGAAAGACTTTGAAGGCTTGCTTCGCGATTACGTTGGACGACCAACACCTTTGTTTCTGGCAAACCGGTTATCGGAAAAATGGAAAGCAAGCATTTATCTGAAACGGGAGGACTTGTGTCATACCGGGGCACATAAAATCAATAATACAATCGGGCAGATCTTGTTGGCGAAACGACTGGGCAAGCAAAAGATCATTGCTGAAACTGGCGCTGGCCAGCATGGCGTGGCAACAGCAACGGTTTGTGCGTTGATGGGCATGGAGTGTATTGTCTACATGGGCAAACTTGATATGGAACGTCAACGACCCAACGTGGAACGCATGCGGATTTTGGGAGCGAAGGTTGTACCCGCGCTCTCAGGAAACATGACTTTAAAAGACGCAACCAATGAGGCTATGCGTCACTGGATCAATAATCCTACAGATACCCACTACATCATCGGCTCAGTAGTTGGGCCACACCCATATCCTGACATGGTTGCGAAATTCCAGTCGGTCATCAGCGAGGAAATCAAAAATCAATTGACGGCTGCAACCGGTAATCCATACCCGGACTATGTTGTTGCTTGCGTTGGTGGAGGAAGTAATGCGGCTGGCGCGTTCTATCATTTTTTAGATGATGAACATGTAAGCCTTGTCGGCGTGGAGGCAGCCGGTAAAGGTGTTGACACTAACGAATCGGCAGCAACTACGGCACTGGGTCGTGTTGGGATTTTGCATGGGAGCAAATCATTGCTCATGCAAACGCACGATGGCCAGGTGATAGAGCCTTATTCTATCTCTGCAGGCCTTGACTACCCGGGGATAGGACCGATGCATGCTCATTTGTTTGAAACCAACCGCGTACAATTTCTAAATGTAACAGATGAAGAAGCGATGAATGCAGGGATAGAGTTGAGCAGGATGGAAGGAATTATTCCGGCTATTGAAAGTGCCCACGCAGTAGCTGTACTTAATAAACTTGAACTGGAGGAAGGAGATGTAGTTGTCGTGAATCTGTCAGGCCGTGGCGACAAAGACCTTGAGACTTATATCCGCTGGGGAAAGTATTAATTATTCAATATTTCAAACTCAACATTGACGGCATGAACCGGATTACGGAACTATTCAATAAAAAAAATAAAAACATACTTTCTGTTTTTTATACAGCAGGATTTCCAGGACTTAATGATACTCCATCGATTGCTCGCGGCCTGGAAAAAGCCGGTGCTGATGTAATCGAAATCGGGATTCCATTTTCAGACCCTGTTGCGGACGGACCGGTGATACAGGATAGCAACAAAATTGCCCTGGACAACGGAATGAACCTGAAGCTGTTGCTGCAGCAAGTCGGGGAATTGCGGAAGGAGGTTAAGGTTCCTGTAATTTTAATGGGCTACCTGAACCCGGTGCTGCAATATGGCATCGAAAATTTTTGCCGTGATGCAGTAAAATCTGGTGTGGACGGTGTAATTCTGCCCGATCTTCCGCTCCAGGAATTTGAAAATGAATACAAGGAACTATTCCTCAAGCATGACCTCAAAAATATCTTTCTGATCTCGCCAACGACATCGACAGAACGAATTTATCAGATTGATCGGGCAAGTGAAGGGTTTATCTATGCTGTGTCGGCATCGAGTACAACAGGAGCCAAAGGGAACTTTACCGAAGACCAGGTAGCTTATTTCAAAAAACTCCAGTCGCTTAAATTAAAGAACCCGCTGCTGATTGGATTTGGAATTTCATCCCGGGAAACATTTGCTAAAGCGTGTGAATTCGGTTCGGGAGCTATTATCGGCAGTGCGTTTATTCAGCTTTTAAAGTCAGCTAAGGACTTTGACAAAGAAATAGGAAGTTTTGTTCAGTCAATTAAGGGATAAGAAATGATCATTCAGTTTTTAAAATCAGTTTCAACAGGGGAGAAGGCATCCATTGTGTCTGCTATTCATGAGCTTGGATATAAACCAAACGAAGTGACGACCCAGTGTGGAAACTACCTCGTTGCCATCGGCAAGAAAGAATTCGACATCCGAAGACTGGGGAGCATGCCGGGTATTGCAGATATCCATCGTGTCTCAGATGACTACAAGCTTGTCTCACGAAAGTGGAAAGTAAACCGAACTGCTATTGATTTGGGTGATGGCGTCAAGATCGGTGATGGCTCCCTTGCTATTATGGCTGGACCGTGTTCAATTGAAAATGAAAAACAAATTAATCAGACGATTGCTCACCTGAAGGAAAACGGAGTGCGTATCATGCGGGGTGGAGTCTTCAAGCCGCGCAGTTCACCCTATGCATTTCGGGGTTTGGGGGTAGAAGGTCTTAAGCTCTGGTATTCTGCTGCAAGAAGTGCAGGGATAAAAATCGTGACTGAAGTAATGCAGGTGAGCCAGATTGAACCCATGCTCGATTACGTGGATGTGTTCCAGGTTGGAGCTCGCAATACGCAGAACTTCAACCTGCTTGACGAATTGGGCAAAGTGGACAAACCTGTGATGATCAAACGCGGGATTTCAGGAACAATTGAAGAGTTGCTGTACTCTGCAGAATATGTGTTTTCTGCTGGTAACGAAAAGCTCATGCTTTGCGAGCGTGGGATTCGAACATATGAAAAAGCCAGTCGCAATACTTTTGACATCAATGCCATTCCTATCCTGAAAGAAAAAACTCATCTTCCCGTGATCGCAGACCCTTCACATGGCATTGGCATCCGGGAGTTCGTAGAGCCTGTAGCACTGGCCGCTGCCATTGCCGGGGCTGATGGCGTGATCTATGAGACTCATCAAAAGCCCGAAGAAGCTTTCAGTGATGGTCAACAGACGCTCGACTTCACCGAATCTGCAAAATTAATACACAAGCTTAGGAGAATACGGGAGATGAATTTATCCGTTTAAAGAGCAGTGCAATATTTTGTAAAGAATTGCGACTATCTTTAAAAATTCAACACCCAAAGCTTTCTCATGGCAGAAGTCGTACTGCAGGCGGAACAATTGACTAAAACCTATTCTTCAGCCGATAAAAAACTTACTGTACTGGACCAGGTCTCTTTCGAGGCCACGCAAGGCACCAGTCTCTCGATCATCGGCCCATCGGGCAGTGGTAAGACAACGTTGTTAGGACTGTGTGCAGGCCTTGATGTTCCAACGAGTGGATATGTGTCGCTCATGGGATTTAAGCTAAACACGATGAGTGAAGATGATCGCGCCTACATAAGAAATCAGTACGTGGGTTTTGTGTTCCAGAATTTTCAACTTCTCTCCACGCTTACGGCTTTAGAGAACGTTATGGTGCCACTGGAGTTGAGGGGCGAAAAGAATATCACATCAAAGGCTAAAGACCTTCTTTCCAGGGTAGGACTTCAGGATCGGTTGCACCATTTCCCGTCACAGTTATCGGGAGGAGAGCAGCAACGGGTGGCTATTGCACGGGCATTTATTGTGTCTCCAAAAATCCTATTCGCAGATGAGCCAACAGGTAATCTGGATGAAGAAAACGCAAAGCAAATCACGGAGCTTATTTTCGAAATGAACCGCCAGGAGAAAACGACATTGGTATTGGTGACACACAATCTTGAGTTAGCCCAAATGACAGAGCGGATTTTACAAATGAAGGGTGGACACCTCATTCAAGATTCTAAAGTTCACGTCCCAACTGCAGAGTATAAATGATCGAGTATATTATCAAGTTGAAGCGAAAGACCAGAGGTATCTTCCGTGATGGCTGGGTTTGGAAGATGGCGTGGCGTGATGCGCGGCACAATTTCTCCAGGTTAGCTTTGTTCATGGCATCTTTGATCACGGGGATTGCTGCCGTGGTCGCTATCAGTTCACTCAATTACTCATTCCAGGATGAACTTGACCGCAATGCCAAGGAGTTGCTGGGAGCGGATCTTGTCATTAATGGAAATAAGAAATTCGATTCGGCATGGAACAAAGTGCTCGATAGCTCGAATGTAAAAATAGCCCGCGATGCGGATATGGCATCGATGGTGTTGTTTATGAGCTCTGGTAATTCACGATTAGTAAAAGTTACCGGACTTGAAGGTGAGTTTCCATTCTATGGAAAGATGATCACTAAACCAGCTGATGCCTACCAAAAGACTCAACACGGGGATTACCTGATGCTGGATGAGTCACTCGCAGTCCAGTTTGGAGTTCTGCCCGGAGACTCAATCAAAGTGGGGACCAAGAAGTTTTTGGTTTCAGGTGTAGTTTCGAAAATTCCGGGAGGAGGAGGGCTGACCTCAACAATAGCGCCTGCAGTTTACATATCGATGTCATCGCTCGATTCCACAGGATTGATCCAGTACGGAAGTCGTGTGGGTTACAGTATTTATATTAAAACTGTTTCCGAAAAGGCAACAAAGGCATTCCACGAAAAAATAAGACCGATTGCCAAACGCCTTGGCAATTCCATTGAGACTGTCGAGCGCAGGAAAGCAAATCTAGGCAGGAGCTTTCGTGCGGTTTATCAGTTCTTTTCATTACTGGCATTCGTTGCCCTGATACTTGGATGCATTGGCGTAGCAAGCTCAGTTCACATTTATGCCCGTGAAAAACGTGATGAAGTTGCCATGCTTCGATGCGTTGGCTCTACAGGATGGCAGGCGTTCAATATCTACTTCATCCAGGTGTTTACGCTCGGTATAATCGGAAGTATGATCGGGGCTGCGACCGGTGCAGGCATTCACCAATTGATCCCGGTTCTGTTCGAAGAATACCTGCCAGGTAATATTCAGTTTTTTATTTCGTGGCGCGCTATTGTTGAAGGAATACTAACGGGTGCTATCGTTTCAGTGCTATTTACAGTTCTGCCTTTGGTGTCCGTAAGATTTGTTCCGCCACTTACAGTTTTGCGTGCCGATTTTCTGCCGGGGAGAATTTTTTCCAAGACGCGGATCGCGGCAATCGCATTTATCGTGGTCTTTCCGATAGCAGCTGCGGCTTATCAGACTAAAAGTATCGTTTCTGGTTTGATGTTCTCTGCGGGAATTGCTGCAGCTCTGGGATTTCTTGTGTTAGTGGCCAGTGGTATGTTGTACATGATTCGAAAGTTCTTTCCTTCTCGGGCGTCATTCATTTTCCGTCATGCATTGTCGAATTTGTTCAGGCCAAACAATCAGACGCGCATGCTCATGGTGGCCATTGGACTTGGAGCATTTATTATTTCGGTATTAAATATTATCCAGCATAGTCTTTTGAATCAGGTTGAATTCAGGGGAAATAGAAATCGGTCGAACACAATCCTTTTTGATATCCAGTCGAGTCAGAAAGATGGAGTGGTGGGTCTTATCAAGGAGAATAACCTACCGCTCAATCAGCTGGTTCCCATCATTACTTGTCGCTTGAGTAAATTGAAGGGACGTACGATAGAACAAATCAGGAAGGACACAGTCAGGATGCCCGATGGCATGCTAACACGCGAATATCGAATTACTTACCGTGACAGTCTCACCAGTTCAGAAGAATTGGTAAAAGGTAAATTGCAGCATTTTGATGCGGGTAAAAAAGATTCAATTTATGTAACGATATCAGAAGGGATTGATGAGACCCTCCGGCTTAAAGTAGGGGACTCGGTCGAGTTCGATGTCCAGGGCATTCCTGTGAAAACGATCATCAGTGGTGTACGTAAAGTAGACTGGCCGAAAGATCCCCCCAACTTCATTTTCGTATTCCCTACCAAAGTATTGGAAAACGCTCCTCAGATTTGGGTAGCAACAACGAGAGTAGATGAAAAACAGAAGGCATCCAAATTCCAGCAGGAGCTGGTGAAGAATTTTCCAAATGTATCGCTGATTGATCTGAGATTGATTTTGAGTACCGTGAATGAAATATTTGAAAAGGTGGCTCTCGTTGTTCGTTTTCTTGCGTTCTTCAGCATCATTACTGGCTTGGTTGTCCTTGCGGGTGCCGTTATCAATAGTAAGTTTGTCAGGATCAAAGAAAACGTGCTTCTCCGTACCGTTGGAGCGCGAACGAGTCAGATTGTACGCATCACCCTGATCGAATATGGCTACCTCGGACTCTTCAGTGCCGCAACTGCCCTGGTGCTTTCTTTGGGAGGCGGTTGGTTGCTAACAAAATTCTTTTTCGAAGTGGAGCTGGCTGCAAGCTATGCCGAGCTCTTCATCATTAGTGCCGGTGTAGTTGTACTTACGGTCGTGATCGGATGGCTTAATTCAAGGGAAGTAATCAATACGTCTCCGTTGCAAGCGCTACGAAAAGAGAGTTAAGCCGCTATCATTTTTGGTGCTGTCTTTTCTCTTGCTTATGACCTTTCTTGTCTTTGACTTGGGTTTCTCTTCCGATTCCGGGAGCATTCCCTCTATAAATTCTGGCTCATGCGCGGTAGTACCACAATGTTTATTCAATTGCTGAATGAGGTATTTACAGAGCTCGGGTGAATGAAGCTCATTGTGTTGATGCATGAAAAAATACACCGTTTGAATTCCTTGTAGTCTCCAGTTTTTAATTCGTTGCACCCAATCATCGATTCGTACATAGTCGGTAGGATGGAGGCCGTTGCCCACAAACCGGATAAATGCTTCAGGTGTTGACAGGCGCATATGGACGCAATCTCTCCGGCCACTGGCATCAGTAATGATTGAACCAGTCTTATTCTTTTGCATGATGGTAAAGAGCTTGTCAAACGCTTCAGCATTGGTATACCATTCTTTATGTCGTTGTTCCGCAAATAGAGAAATATCCTTTGGAATAGACTCGATAAAAGCCTGTTGCAACTCCAACGTTTTCGGTCCCATCTGTGGATGTGGAATAAACCAAACGTGCCCGAGTGTATTTCCAAAGCCAGAAATACCTTCAATGAACTGATCAGTCAATTCCCTGACATCTTTGAGCCGTTTAACATGGGTGATATTATCCGTGAATTTCGGACAGAACTTGAAATCACCGTCTACTTTGTTTCTCCAGGCTTCCGTTTGTTTGAATGTGGGCATCCGGTAGAAAGTAGCATTCAACTCGATACAATTGAAATGCGTTGAGTAATGACTCAGGAAATCGGCTTCTTTCGTTTTGAATGGATAAATTTTTCCGATCCAATCTTTGCGCCCCCATTTGGCACAGCCCACAAAGATTTTTGAATTACCTGGTTTTGCTTCTGATAAGACGCTTGCCGTACCGGGATGATCAGGTGGAAGCTTAAAATCAATTTGTTCAATTTCCTCTGGAGCTACTTTCCCGAAATCCATTTTCGAAAATAGCAAAAGGATGTAACCAACTCAACTTTTATTTCCAGTTGACGGGATCTGTTCTCCAACTCCTCACATATGCAAGCTGATTTTCATCGAGGTATTTTTTCGATACAGCTTCCGTGAGCAGATAATTAAAATCACTCAGGCATGTCAGCGGCATGTTAGCTTCGGCAAAACTTTTTTCAGCGACCTCAAATCCATAAGTAAAAATGGCAGCCATCCCGATAACGTTAAAGCCTGCATCCTGCATGGCCTGTGCCGCTTTCAATGAACTGCCTCCGGTGGAGATCAAGTCTTCAATCATCACGGCCTTCTTTCCGGGATCGACTTTTCCTTCAATCAAATTACCCATGCCGTGTTCTTTTGGTTTGGGCCGAACATAGACGAATGGGAGTTTCAGAACATCGGCAACGAGCGCACCTTGCGGGATTCCTGCCGTAGCAACACCAGCTATGTATTCGGCTTGAGGAAAATTTTTCCGTACAACGACTGATAATGACTCTTTTACGAACGAACGTATCTCCGGATAGGATAAGGCCAACCGGTTGTCACAATAAACGGGTGATTTCCACCCTGAACTCCAGGTGAATGGATTTTTGTGATTTAATTTGATGGCACCGATGTCCAATAGCATAGATGCGACTTGAGCAGCAGTGGTATTTTCAATGGTGACAAAACTCATGGCGCAAATTATAAGGATTCACGGAATATTTTGACTTTTATTCTTACACGCAGTTGGTTGATTGAAAATATTTTGACTTTTTGCGCCATAGTTGAGCTATGAATTTATTCATAAATGACATTCCGGTAAGGATTCTTAGAGCTGGCGCTAAGCCAGATGCGGGTGACTTTAACCATGCCATCAATGCGGCAAGTGAACCGGTAACAAAGGCCAAGCTGATTAATCATGTTTGGGTGAACAATGCCAGTGTGGCGGATATGGACCTGATCCTTGATTTGATCAATTCCAAGGTGCCGATCAACCTGATTTCCTTGTGTATCACCATCAATGACTATGGCGCCCTCAAAAGCTATCTCAAAAAGAAATTCAAGGTGGTGAAGGCAGCTGGAGGCTTGGTTCGTAAGAAGGAGAAGTTTCTTATGATCTACCGGATGAAAAAATGGGACCTCCCCAAAGGTAAGAAGGACAGTGGTGAGAAATACAGGCAAACGGCCGTCCGCGAAGTGAAAGAAGAATGTGGCGTGGAGGTAAAGCTGGGAGAGAAGATATGCACAACCTGGCACACCTACACCATGAATAAAAACAACATGATCAAGAAGACACGTTGGTATATCATGGACCTCGTGGACGATTCTAAAATAAAACCTGCCATTGAAGAGGACATTGAAGAGCTTCGTTGGATGACTCAGAAAGAAGTCTACCATGCGCTGGAGAACTCTTACAAATCGATCCGGTTTGTTTTTGAGGAGTATTACAAAAGCGAAAAAATCAAGTATTAGAGTTTGTATGGCAGCATAGCCGATACATCACCTTTGTAGCGGTGCACCTCCCGAATAATCGATGAGTTGATGGATGCGAATTGCGGAGATGTAATCAGAAAAACAGATTCCAGTTCGTTGTTCAAATGCCGGTTTACCTGGGCGATACTGTTTTCGTATTCAAAATCTGTGGTATTGCGCAGGCCGCGAAGAAGGTATCGTGAGCCGTTTCGTTTCACGAATTCGGCTGTGAGTTCCGCGTAGGTTTGCACGCTGACTGTTGGCTGGTTTTTAAAAGTCTCCTTAATTTTCTCGATCATAAAGTCAATCGGAAAATAACGCTGGCTTTTTCCACTGTTATACCCAATGGCAATAATGATCTCGTCAAATAAATTCAGACCCCGGAGGACAATATCCTCATGCCCTTTAGTGAATGGATCAAATGAACCGGGGAAGACAGCAATTCGTTTCATTTCAGAAGATGGAGCGAGAATAAATCGAAGAAGTGATGATCCTGAACTTCATCAAACATGTAACCAAACTTGATAAAGCTTGGTCGGCCGCCAAAAGTGACATTGCGAATGTACTTGATGAACTCCTGGTAATGCGGTGAACTTTTACCAATGTATCCCCAGAGCACAATCTCACTGTTCTGTTGATTCATGTTCAGACCCTTCAGTACCAGCATGATGTATTTGATATAGTCTGGAAATTGATTGATCGGAAACTGATTGTAGTACAGGAGCCGCCCACCAACGCTAGACAACACATGAAGTTTGAATCTATCTACATAAACGAACAGAATATTTTTGCCGGACTTTCCGACAGATAATACCCCTTCCACCAACGCGCACGATTGATGGTAAAATTTATGAGTAGTGTTTTGATAGACATCACTCAGCCACTGATGCAGGTCTTCCTGAATTGCAAAGACAGTAATGGCGTCATTTTTTTGATTCCCGCAGTGGAGAACTCTCTCTTTCGAAAAATCAACTGAGGCATTTAACTTCAGGTAGTCTTTAGATAAAGATTCATCAAACAAGGGAGTGGGGACCTGGCAAAACTTATTATTCTTGATTCCGATTTTTACTTCTTTCCAGAATCCTGCCTTCAGTAGGGCGTGTGAATCGAATAAGTCCTTCAGCGCTGCCAGGAGCTCATTGTGAGATTGTACATTTCCCATCGCATAGTCCTCCAATAACATCAGTCGGTTATTGGAATCGATCACTGCTACTTGGAAATCCTTTGGTCCTGTTTGAATGATCAGGCTTTGCTCGTGAAGTTGTTCATCATCAAAGCGTTCATCCTTGATTTTTTTGATCAGCTTGTAGTTAACGGTGACCGCTTGCAAAGCTCCCAGGTTTAAAATTTCATCATTGCAATATAGATATTTTTATGGCGTCACAGCTTAAAATACCCACGCAAATCGACAACTTTTAAGGGATGATCGGTGAATCGAAAAATTCCATGCAGTTCGTCTTTTGGAAACATTGTAATTTCTTTCCAGTGAACGAACGAAACCTCATTGATAATTTTGGGAGCATTAGGTTCCGGGTCAACACCCTTCCTGACCTCGAGTGTCAAAGGGTCAACCTTAAAAAACAACTCAATAGCGTGAAGAGGTGGGTGCATCAATTCACAGGCGAATAAGAATTCCTTAACATCGATTTTGATTCGGGTTTCTTCTTCGAATTCCCGTGTCAGGCACTCTTGTGCGGTCTCACCAAAGTTCAACCCGCCACCGGGCGGAGACCAGAAATTGGCTGCGGTAAGGCCTTTGTGGTTGACCATGAGAATCTTCTCATCGTGTAAGCAAAGACCACAAATGCGAACACGCAGACGATTTCCGTAAAAACGTTGAACTTCACTTTCCATATCTACGTTAAAATTCAAGTATGCGCTAAAAATATGAAACTGTTCCTGAAACCCTTAGTCTTTGTTTTGCTATCTGCATCTTTTGGCTTGGCTCAAACTTCAGGACCTACCATATCATGGGATAAGGACACGCACGATTTTGGAGATATCATTCAAGGTGAAAAAGTAGAACATGTTTTTAAGTTCACTAATGCGGGTTCTGAACCGCTGATCATCACTAATGTGGAAGTAACTTGCGGCTGCACTACACCAAGGGGCTGGCCGCGTGACCCGATTAAGCCAGGTGACAAGGGAGAAATCACAGTACAATTTGATAGTGCTCACAAATTTGGACGTCAAAACAAAGTAGCTACAGTCATCTCTAATGTTACTTCAGGTAAAAGCCAAATTACATTCTCAGCGAATGTGCTCGAAAAGAAGAAATAAGAAGTCTATTTAGTGGTGAGGGCGTAGATAAACAAAATCCAGCCCCCCAGCAGGAAAAGCCCGCCGATAGGAGTCACCATCGCAAATCCTTTAATGTTAGTCAATGAGTAGAAGTAAAGGCTGCCACTGAAAAGAATTACACCAGCCAGCATCGACATTGATGCCCATTGCATAGAGGAGTGCCCGAATTTTTCCATTAAAAGTCCGATTACTAACAGGGCCAGAGCGTGATAGAATTGATAGCGAACGGCCAACTCATAGGTCTCTAACCGGCCATTCTGAGTTAGAATATTCTTGAGTGCGTGTGCCCCAAAAGCACCAAGTCCAACACCAAGAGCTCCAAGTATAGCACCTGTCAGCAATGTAAATTTCTGGTTCATAGTAAGGTTATTTTCTGACCACGATCTTGAGCATTTTGTCACCAACACTCGTTTTCAGGCGCCCAAGATAAACCCCGTCTGCCACTCCTTCAAGATTTATCTCCACTCTATTGGGTCCTTCAAGTTGAATCCCCAAATCCTGAGACAGGATGTTTCGTCCTGTGGCGTCCCACAAGTTGACGTAAACCGGTGATTCTTTAGACAAAGAATAATTGATTGTGAATTTGCCTGATGAAGGATTGGGGTAAACGGTAACATCAGTCGGCTGCGTAGCGATTTCGGTGGGTGCTTGCTGAATGTACAAATTGTCGATAGACCAACCCCAGGCAGTAGTATTGTCGTTGTTCGAGAATAACCGGAACCTTACAAGAAGGGTGTCACCGGCATGAAAATTTGTTTTCAGATCAAAATTTTCAGTTACTGCCATAGATGCATTTCCTGACTTGGATGCATTGAATGTAGAAAGCCAGTTAGCATTGACAGAAGAATTGTATCCACTAGAGATGGGAGCCCAGTTCAGCCCGTCTTTTGTCGCTTCCGCAATTACGTAGTCGTTAAAAGCGCTTTGTCCAAATACAGAACCGCTTACACCGGGCTGCATAATGGCAACATCGTCGTAGACAAATGTCGAATTGCTTGCCGATACAATGATAGGGACGAGCAAGGTGGCAGAATAGGTTTTATTCGATAAATAAAAGTGAGTGCTCTGTAAACTCGAATTGGAAGTGCTAAAAGGTTGAATTGAAAATCCGTCTTCCAGGTAAAAGTTATTAGCGTTGACAAAGTAGTCGTAGTACTTCTGCTGGTAAGCGGATAAATTGAACATCAATCCTGTAACGGGTGGTGAAAGCACGGGAAGAGTTCCTCGATAACTGATTGTCTGCATTGATAGATTCCCCGGAGATACATTGTTTACCTGGAGAACGTAAGTTCCCGTGTCGGATGGAATAAATGTGACCGTCTTCGAATTTATTTTCAACTGAACGGAGTCGTACCGGAGAGGGACATTTACAACAACTTTGAGTTTCGATTGTGGGGATGTACCTGAAGCAATTATTTTGGAAATTCCGTTTTGATCTTTCTTCAATGTGGCGGTCCAAATACCTCGGCCGTGAGTGGCAATAACTATTTCCTTGTCCTGACCCTTCATGTCCCAAACAGCTAAACTTGGGAATTCATTAAGTACCGCCCAGGAAGCACCTCCATCAAGCGACTCAACAATACCTATTTCGGTTCCTGCCCAAATGATATTGGTGTCATCTGGTCTTACATACAAACTATAAACTGCAACGTCCGGAAACCCTTTGGTGTTTACATTACCGGTTCCGAAACCACTGATATCGGTCCATGTCTGCCCCATATCAGTTGTCTTTAAAATCTTTGCAGTCTTAGCGTAGGAGTATAAAACATAGGCTGTTTTGGGATCTGTGGGGTGCGTAGCAATTCGCGATAAATTCCCCAGCGTGTAGCCAACCGGATTTGGAACAGGGCTAAAAGTTTGGCCGGCATTTGTTGATACAAAAAGTGTTGTGGAAAAAGATTGTCCCATTCCTGCCCAGACAATATTCGGATTTGCTCTTGAAACCTCAACATCAGTAAAAGAAGAGAGGCCCCAGCCTTGAGTAATGGGAGTTAATGTCCAACTGCCCCCGAAATCAGTTGAGCGCCAAACTCCTCCAGAACCTACAGTAAAAATGTTGTCAGGAGCCTGTTTGGAATTGGCCAGTTTTGAAATGAAAGGAAACTTTGAATGATCAGTGCCAGAGCCACTCAGGGGTAGTCCTGAAATAGCGGATGTCCATGTATTGCCACCGTCCAATGATCTGGAGAAGTCATTGTATTGGGAGCCGCCAATCATTTTATTTCTGTCAAGGCTGTGCCAGAGCACTTCAAAGCCATCTCCCGACAGTTGAATGTTGGTGTTGAATTTTGTGGAGGCCGATGAAACGGTTCCGCTTGGAGTGTAATAAGTAGAGTTATCCTGCATACCTCCCAGGTATTCTTGTGCACCGGGTCTCTTGTCAGCGCCATAAAACTGGCTTGTATTATAACCGGTTCCTACCATGCTCCATTCTCCTTGGGTTGTGCCAGGCGATGTCGAAATCCCGGATAGAAAAATACCTCCGTCATTTGCAAGAAGCAGTTGGTATGTTTGAGAATTGTCATTTTGCTTGATCGGATAAATATTATGCTGATCAGGGTGAACAAAGCTTGAATTGTTTATTCCATCATAATCAGCATAGACATCTGCCACTGACTTTACTGTGCTACTGTATTTACTCAAAGTGGAATACAGGATTTGTAACTTGGAAGTTGGGAGAGACGTGGGGTTCCAGGTTGCCCCCGCAGTAAGCACCGGCCATACGAAATACATTTCCTGAAATAGATGCCCTGCAGTTTGAGCGATGGAACTATTGGGAGTCGTAGCGCTGTAGGGCACATTGTTGATGTACAGGTATTCGCGACCTTGCTGTGTTGCATCCGTAGCGGTCGTATTTTGTTCGATCAAATTGAATGCTCCATTGCGGTCCTGATCCCGAAAAGAAACCATAAGTTGTTGTTGCGTGGTGACATTCCAAACTTGAAAGGGAACATTGACGTAGTCTTGGTAAGAATAGCTTGCATCAGGAACGCCTGAAGTGGCCCCGGCAGGTGTCAGAAACCGGTGCGCCTTTTGAGTAAGTCCGGGGCCGAACCGCACTTCAACGAGGTCGTGAGTTGCAGATGAACCGATTTCCAACTTACCGGAATAAGCAGACGCTCCGAAATTGACGAACGAGAGGAATGGTGTCGTTCCGCTTTCGTTAAGTGAATAATTTCCTGTAGTTGATGTGATAGGAGATCCAAGAGTGATTTGGTATACACCAATTCCACCAACATACACAACATCTCTGTTGTAAGGACTAAACGTCACTGTGTTGTCATACCATCCCTGTGAGCTAAGGTAGTTCAGTGTTTTATTAGCCAGAGTCAAATTCACAAGGTACCATGTGACACCTCCATCATCTGATAAATAGAGATCAGAATTTCCTCCAGACAATGTACCTTGAGCTGAAGCGATAATCCTGTCCGTTTTTACCGGCGAAACAGCTATTTCAACGCGGCCTTGCGGGCTCATCGCACCATTAGACCTAACCCAATTCAACCCGCGATCGGTCGATTTAATCAAGCCGATGCCGTACTCTGCACCGTACAAAATATTGAAGTTGCCAGGAGTGGGACGCAAGTCTTGAACCGTTCCTGAATAAACCTTGGCCCAGTTAGAGCCTCCATCTGTTGAATGGTAAATTCCGCTATTGGCTGCTGCAAACACGTTGTTATCATCGGAAGGATCAATCATGATCCGGTTAATGGAGCCGAATGTAAAAGAGGAGGAGAGTACCGTCCATGTATTGCCTTTATTAGTGGTTTTGATAACTCCCATTCCATTGACAGCATCAACCAGCCCGAACCCTTCGCCGGTGCCAGCATAAATAGTGTTGTGGTTCGACTCGGCCATAGCCAGGCAGGCAGTCGCCATATTTGGAATGGTAGGAGTGAGCCACAGCCAGGTGCTGCCTGCGTCTGTTGTTTTCCAAACTCCTCCGGCAGCGGAACCGGCATACCAGGTTTTATGAGTTGCGTCATCCGGGTCTACAATAAGACCACGTGTCCGTCCTGGAACGTTACCAGGTCCACGCTCAGTAAAGGTGACTATTCCATTAGCAGAGCCTTCAATGCGGGCGTTTGATTTAGACTTTCGGGCAGCCGAAAATTCCTTCGCCTTCTGTAACTCAGTCCACTGATAATGTGCCGGATAACCTGGCTTTTGTTCATCTGAGCGAGTCCGGATGCCCTGATGATATTTAACGAATTCTTCCGGGCCATCTTCATGCTCTTCTTCATATTCACCCTCTTCTTGTTCAATAAAGAGTTCATCCCAATCCAGGTTCCGATTGCGGAAATGTGCGCCAAAAAAAAGAAGTAATGAGAATAAAGCGGTGAGAGTTGCCAGTTTTTTCATTTGCGATGAACAACAAATTGGTTTAGGTCAATAGTCTTTATGAAATCCCCGGGTTTGGAATCAGCTTTGATCATCCCCGGAACCTCCGATTCTTTGATCAACATATCACCAGTCCAAGTAACCGATCCCCTCAATTTCTTTCTTACAACAACCTGGTTATCCGAAAGGCGGATGACGATATACCGCAACGATTTTTTATCATTTTTAAAACTTAAGACAAAGGTATTTGTCCGGTTTGCTTCTGACGATGCACCTTCTCCTAATTCTTTTTGAATGATCTTTGTTATTTCCGGGGATTGTTGAGCGACTGTGGTATTTGCTGATGGCTTACAGAATGTCAAGGCAAAGAATGTAGCCAGGAAAAACCTCATGTTTTTTGCTTTTTCTTCTTGGCTGCAGGGAAAAGAATGTTGTTGAGAATTAATCGATAACCTGGTGAGTTCGGATGTAAGTTGAGGTCAGTAGGATCTTCACCTACTTCATGCTTGTAATCTTCCGGGTCATGGCCGCCATAGAAAGTCCAGAATCCTTTGCCCATAATCCCATGCAGGTATTTTGCCTCGCCTATTGATTTGGTTTCGCCCATGACCACCACATCCGACTTGATCAATCTCTTTTTGAAGCCTGTAGTCTGCCCGTAAAAACCTTTGACTTGCATCGTATGATTCTGAGTAAGCATGGTAGGGATGGGATCCCATTTTGCGGAAAATTGGAACACAGAGAAATAGTCGTTGGTCTCGATCAACCCTCTGTCACGTGGTTTGTTATCAATGTCCGAAAAATTGTACTCGTAAGGGTTGCGGTCGAGTTGAAAATTCGTGAATGCGAATGTATTGTCGAAATTTAATTTCTCCTGAGCGCTCGGATCAGCAGGGTCTCCGTCATACATATGCTCGCAGATGTCGAGGCCATCGGCAGCGAGTGCAATGTCAAATGAATCAGTTGCCGAGCACATTGCAAATAAGAATCCGCCACCGGCAACAAACTCTTTGATTCTTTTAACAACAGCAAGCTTAAGTTGCGACACTTTGTGAAAGCCAAATTTGCGGGCTGTTTCTTCCGCTTCACGCTGTTGATCAATGTACCAAGGATAATTTGCGTATCGCCCGAAAAATTTTCCGTATTGACCTGTAAAATCCTCATGATGCAAATGAAGCCAGTCGTACTTGGGAAGGAATTCATTGAGAACTTCATCATCAAAAATAACATCGTATGGAATCTCGGCATACGTTAGAGAAAGTGTCACCGCGTCATCCCAAGGTTGTTTGGTCTTGGGAGAATAAACCGCGATTCGGGGCGCCTTCTCCAGTTTCATGATATCATAGTTAACTGCAGGGCTTGCAATTTCATTGACGATTGTGTTCGCCTGGGCATCGGAGATGATCTCGTAGCTTACACCTCGCACAACCAACTCATTCTGAATCTTTGGATGATATTTGCACATGAAACTGCCACCTCGGTAGTTCAGCAACCAATCCACTTCCATATCTGATTTTAGGACCCAGTAAGCAATTCCATATGCTTTCAAATGGTTTGCCTGCTTTTCATCCATTGGAATGAAAATAGTGTTACTAAAGCATACCCGGGTGAGTAAAAGACCCGCCAACAACAAAATTCGCTTTCCCATCGTAAAAGTCTTCTATTGAGTGTGTAACAAACCTGTTTACTTATTCGTCTTTCGGAAGAACGAATAAAGGTATAATTTTGGTTTCTGAAACACTAGAATTTGACCCAATAAACCATCTTACTTTCAATATCCAATGAATCTACTCGAGAACATAAAAGAAGGATTACGGTCTGTTAAAGCCAATTTACTTCGATCAGTCCTCACAGCTCTCATAGTTGCCATTGGAATTACATCACTGGTAGGCATACTTACCGCAATAGACGGTATTGAGTATTCGGTAAATGAGAGTTTGTCGTCATTAGGCGCCAATTCATTTGATATCTATTCTAAATGGAATAAAGGTGTTGCCAGAGATGGTGTAAAAGAAAGGGTCTATTCACCCATTCAGTTGAATCAGGCATTAAAATTCATAGAACAATTTGAGTTTCCTGCCACGGTGAGTTTGTCCGCCCGGCTTACCATACTAGCCGAGGTTAAGCATGGATCGGAAAAGACCAACCCCAATGTAAACGTAACCGGAAGTAATGAAGAGTATCTGCCAATCAAAGGATTGAACCTGGAAGAAGGACGCAATTTTGCCGCTTTTGAAGTTCAGCATGGCGGTCGAGTGGCAATTCTCGGGCATGAATTAGCGAAGACACTCTATGGCGAAGGCAAAAGTCCTCTCAATACAGTGGTCTCCTTTAAAGGCATGCAATTCAAGGTAATCGGTAGGCTTAAAGAAAAAGGGTCGCTCTCAGAAAATAACTTCGATAATATGATGATCATTCCGATCATCGTTGCGAACCAGTTGGCATCCGGAGCTGGTCTCAATTACAGGCTCAATGTTGGTATTTCAGATCCTAACCAAATGGACTTCGCGATGGGGGAGGCAACCGGCATTATGCGAAAAATCAGAAGAGATGAAGTAGGGAATGAGAATTCTTTCGAAATCGAAAAAAGCGAGTCTCTTGCTCAGGAAATGGAAAGCATTACGAGCGGGCTCCGCTTTGGAGGTTTTGGTGTTGGGTTCATTACACTTTTGGGAGCCTCCATTGCTCTAATGAACATCATGTTGGTTTCCGTTACCGAGCGGACAAGAGAAGTTGGAGTTCGTAAAGCGCTGGGAGCTACACCTTTACGTATACGTCAACAATTTGTAATTGAGGCAATTGTCGTGTGTGTGTTAGGCGGATTAGCCGGAATTTTACTTGGGATATTAATAGGTAATTTGATCTCACGAGCCATCAAGATCGAAGTGTTTGTAATACCGTGGTTCTGGATGGCGGTCGGTATGATCGTGTGTATAGTAGTGGGACTGATATCCGGCTATTACCCAGCACATAAGGCATCAAAACTTGACCCGATTGAATCACTGAGATTCGAGTAACTTCACTTTTTCATACGGGTGTTTTGTATTCTTTTTTAGAAAGGAGCAACTCAAAAGATTGCTTATTTCATTACACGTGATTCTTAGCGTTAGGCGATTCCAGCATAACGATATATTGATACTAATTTTTACCTAATCAAGGAACTTTGAGAACTATCTGTCTCAAAATTGAAGGTATAGCATTATAAGATGCGTAGCGTAATAATTTAATGTTACCTACTGAAAGGTAAAATACTCTGTTTAATAGTTTCCGCAGTTCCATATTAAAGATTCATTTAAAATTTGATGCAGGACGTAGAAGTAATCGAAAGTAACTATCAAGTTTCTTTTGCTTCACAACATAAACGTATTGGACATGAGCTTTAATCTTTCAGAACGACAAATTAATTATTTATATGATTCCTGGCAGCTCGTGAATTCCGATCAGGACAGAATAGGTAAGCTATTCTACGAACGATTATTTCTGCTTCAACCACAAATGAGAGTGTACTTTAAGACAGATAACACTTCACAGATATCGAAGTTCATGTCTACACTAACATTGTTAATCACAAAACTGCATTCGGGCCGTACTGTTTACAACGATATACAGCACTTGGCCCAGCGACATGCGTCTTATGGGACTCGTCCTGAGCATTATGCTATAATAGGAGAGGTACTGTTATGGGCATTGGAGAACAGCTTGAAAGAAAAATGGAATGCGGATACGAAAAGTGCGTGGTCTGTTCTCTACGAAAAGATTTCGGAGTCGATGATTGGTTGGAGTGATGTTCAAAATGATACACCTAAAGTTGCCTGAGTATGGAGACGAACAATAAGAAATCAGTTTTCATTAACACAGTCAGACAACTACCTAGCACGAGAGATATTGATAGAAATGAAGCGATACTGAATATTTTTAAAGGGGTTGAAGAATACATTTTAGATACCGCTGGCACAATTGTAGCTTCGAACTTGGAAGCAGTTACTATTACAGGCTACGAAGAATGGGAAATCATCGGGAGACACTTTTCGATCTTTTATTCAATCGAAGATCAGGTTAAAAGGGCCTATCAGGTAGATCTGGAGAAATCAAATCTACTCGGTTATTGCTATGTCACTGGCATAAAAATGAAAAAAAGGAATTCGCCATTTTGGGCGAAATTAAAATTAACGTCAGTTACCGATGAAAATCAGATCGTTTCAGGGTATCGCCTTACGATTCAAGACAATACGCATAAAGCATTGTATTCTCATAATCTCAGCCTTGTAAAGGACGAGTACCTCAATCTTTTCAACAATCCGTTTATCGGTATTTTCAAATTCAGGATCGTTGACTTTAAACTTCTTATGGTCAATGAAAAAGCGGAAGGCCTTTTTGGCAAGGACTGGAGCAAGAAATTCATGGATACTTTTTTTGTGGATTCATCCAAGTTTGACTCAATCATTCGGGCACTTTCAACCAAAGGCAAGATTGAAAATTTTGAATTTGAGATTGTTAATCATTTGGGAAAAAAAATATGGGTTTCGGCAAGCTGCAAATTATTCGCAACCGTTGGGTTCGTTGAAGGAATAATAATAGATGTCACAGAACGAAGGGACGAAACAGAAAGGGCACTCAGCTTGAGCAATGAGCTGGAGTCTTTCATTTATCACGCCTCTCATGATTTGAGATCACCCATTACATCTATTTATGGATTAGTGCATCTCATCCAGAAAGACTTTAGCCCGGGTAATCTTGAGAAATATTCAAAACTAATTGAAGGTCGATTGAACCATTTGGATAATATTCTGAGGGATATTGTCGAGATCGCTTTTAACACAGCTGTTCCTTTGCAGCCTGAAAAATTTGATTTTAAAACGGAGTTGGTAGTAATCGTAAATGCTCTCGCCAAGATTTATCCGAACATTCAGCAATACATTGAAGTTAATCAGTCGGAGAATGTCTTTTTCAAGAGTGATCTCACAAGGTTGAGATCTATTCTTCGCAATATCATTTCCAATTCATTTAAATATAACAATCGTGCGCTTGATGATTGCTTTGTTAAGATATCAGTAAATGTCTCAGATGAAGGAGCTGAAATTACAGTGGAGGATAATGGAATTGGTATTGCCTCTGAACATACCGACAAAATATTTTCTCTTTTTTATAAGGCGACAGAAAGTTACAAAGGCAACGGTCTAGGCCTTTACATTGTACGATCAATGGTATCCAAACTAAAAGGGGAGATTAAACTTCAATCAACAATTGGAGTTGGCACCCTGTTTAAGGTTTTTATTCCGGGTATGACAGAATTGTAGAGTTCGAGCCAATAAAAATTAATCAGCATGCACGGAATAATTTTTCAACAACTTCAGCGATTCGTTATTAAGAACTATGGGGCGCAGGAGTGATTTACCTTGCTTGATTCTGCTGACTTAAAAGGTAAGGTATACTTGCCTACGCAGGTGTACCCAGACGCTGAGGCTGTATTGCTAGTTAGGTGTGCCAGTGAGTTCACAAAAGTACCCGTTGCCACGATCCTCGAAACATTTGGAAACTTTATTGCTCCCTCGCTATTGCAAATTTATTCAGCCTCAATACAACCGGAATGGAATACAATCGATCTATTGGAGCATGTCGAAACTACTATTCACAAGGCTGTACGATTTGCCGATAAGAATGCATCACCTCCCGCAGCTGGTATGCACCAGGAAGTCTGACAGATTAATCGATATTCACTATGAGTCCAATAGAAGAATGATTGATGTTGGAGTCGGGATAATTAAGGCGATCGCTAAAATAAAGAATGATGAAATTGAAATTAGCCAGATTGAAGAGACAAACGGATCTACAACGTTGAGCATCTTACTAAAGAAGGTCAATTAAGGACGGACTACTTTGGCCTATTTACTACCTTCTTATTAGCCGTCAATTGCAATTTAGTTCTTTGGGATCTGTCCGGATTTGCTTTTTGATAATTCAAAAGGTAGTTCAGTAATTTAAGAGTGGCACCTGATAAAATCCTTGTCTTTGTTAAGTGCGCTCTACGCATTTTTATCCCCATGACACAGGGAACAGATTCTTATCAAGTTTGGGAAGATGGAGCCTCACCCATTTGTTTCGCATCACTTTCCAGTTCACCGGAGAGTTTTGATACAGATGAGTTCGTCCGGAAAATTTTATCAATTTCCTATACGGTTTCATTGAGACAGAGGCATAGGGTATGCTATATCATTATTAATCTATCTTCACTACCTCGTACCAGTAGTGGATTGTCCTTCGTAAAAGCGCTAAGAAAGATACTTGCTAAAACTACTATTAAAGCAGTGGCAATTATCGGATACCATGAGATGAATTTTAAAGTTAATCTTCAGGAATGTGAAGGTGGACCTAAAATGAAGTGGTTTACCCTCTTCGAAGAAGCATTGGGATTTGTGAATAAACAGATTGAAGTAGAATTTTAATTGTTCTTAAGCATCTTTTGCACTATTGCTAAATTATTGCCTTTCACAACAAATGGTTTGAGGTCAAAAACTACGATTACTTTGTTGCCCACTTTTTCACTCCCCTCGTAGATTTCTTCCGTATTGATATACGAGTTGCTGCTTAATAGTGATAAGCGACTAGCAGTAAGCTTAAGATTGACAGACCTTTCGGAGAGGCTTAGCGTTTTTAAACTAACCTCGCTCTGTTCCCTACCGTTATCAGTAATTACACAACTGATTTTGTTGATATCAATTAATATGAATTCGATATCGACTTCACCAATTTCCCATTTTTGTTTTAACCCTTCCCAAATTACATTTTCTATGATAGGCTGAATTACCATTGATGGTATTTCAATTTTTGACAGGCTTTGGTCAGCAGAGATCGAATATCTGAATTTGCCCTCAAAACGAATGGCTTCAGTAGAAAGATATAATTCGAGTGTTTCAATCTCTTCACTAAGGGGGATGAGTTGCCTTTCGGAGTTTTCAAGCACTTTTCTGATCAGTTTTGAAAAACGCGCAGTAAATTGAGTTGCTTTTGAGACGTCTGAGCGAATTATAAGCCCTTGAATTGAATTAAGACTGTTGAAGATGAAGTGCGGGTTCATTTGTGTGCGTAAAGCCACCAACTGAATATCTGACAACTCTTTTTTTAGGGATTGCTCCCGCAGCAGGTGGTCTAAACGGAGCCGAATTAAATAGTACAGGGCAATGGCAAATACTATTGCGACTACTGCCCGAAACCACAGTAATTTCCAGAATGGTGTCGCAATATGAATTTTTATCATTTCCTTCTCTTTGCCGCTTGTTCCGTCTTCATTCACTGTTTTGATTTTGAATGTGTAATTCCCTCCTGGCAGGTGAGGGTAGTTAGCAATTTTTTGACTAGCTGAAGCGTAATTCCATGTGTCTTCGAGCCCCTCAAGTTGATAAGCGTATTGCTGAAGTGGAGTGTCACAAAAATCAATCGATGAGAACTCTACCAAAATGGAGTTCCTACTATATGGTAGATTAATTGTGTTCGGTCCTTCCGGGTTTTGAACATGAACTTCACTGCCGTTTATTCGAAGAGAGTTGATGATAATTGATTCGGTTGCTCCGCTATTTTTGAAAAGAGACTTCTCATCAATGGTATAGAAACCGTACCTAGAGCCTATGAGTATTTTCCCGTCCTGAGTCTGGATTAAGTAGTCGAACTCTTTGCCGTATTCAGATTTGTCGATATACTTTAGCGCATTCCGACTACCATTTACAATAAATACCCCTTGAATTCCCTTAGCCCATAATTTGTTGTCGTTATCGACAATCAGTTGATCAATTGCTCCCTGAAATGCAGGCTGAATTTGGGAGGCAAATGAAAATGAAAACTTACCTTTTAATTTGATAGGTGTAAGACCAATACCAAATGATCCTATCCATACAATACTATCCTTTGAAATGGCAATCGTCTCCAGGTTTTTAAAATTGATAGCAACTCCGGTGTTAAGATCATTAAGGTTAGTAAACTCTTTTTTTTGAGGGTCATAGATTATAACGCCTTTGTCAACAGTAACAAACCACACGCGCTTCCAAGGATCTTCTATCATGCCCCTGATTTTGTTGGATGGAAATGAATTAGGATTTGAACTATCATGGACAAACCACTGCAACTTTTGACTTTCTGGTGAGAATAAACGCGCGCCATCGTTGAGACTGCCTATCCATATCCCATCTTGTGTTTTTAGAACGTCCGAGAAGTAGGCCCTCATGTTGTTAGTTGTATTTCCCGATGAAATGGAGGTGCTCCATTCCTCTGTCTTTTTGTTAAATAGTTGAATGTAGTCGCGAGATAAAACCAGGAGGTACGTTGTGTCCAGGTTAAATATTTTTGAAATAACAGTCGAAAGACTTGTATTCTTTTTACATAGAAAGTTTTTGAGAATTTTTGTAGTGGAGTCGTACACTAAAAGACCCGCTCCATACTCCGTTGCGATATAAGTTTTACGAAGAGCCGTGTCGTAAAAAAAATCGGATATGATGACGTTTGATGAATCTGATTCAGGAATTGGTCGATTTGATAATTGACTAATTTGATTTTTGAGCGGATGGAAGGAGAGTAGTTTAGGAGTAAGGTTAACTTTTTGAAGACCTATATTAGAAGCTATCCATAGGTGATCGGGTGTCAGTAGCATTACTCGGGAGTAATTGGCCAAGAACTTGGTTGCATCAGAAAATTCAATTTTGTCATCCTTAGTGTTATAGATACTTAGTTCGCTTTCTGTTTTAATCCAAAATTCATTTTTGGATTTAGACACCATAGCAATGGAAGATGTTTTTGTATCATCTATTGGTTTTTTCCATCGATATGGGACAGACGACTTTTTTGAAATCATATTAAATCTCCTGATCCCAAGTGATGAAGGAAAATAAATGTTATCCCTATCCTCATCGATGGCCCAAGGTTGCGTCCAGTCATCCCGAAAAACTCCCGGTCCGTCGGCAACGAGGCGTTCGGGTCTAAGTTGCTTAGTATCTTGATTGAACTGATATAGCCCATCGAGAGAGCTGATCCAAATCAAACCTCTTTTATCTTCGTAAAAGCCAAAGACGGAGTTGTAGTTTGCTTTATCCTGCTGGGAATAGCCTTTGTTGATATAAGGGGCAAGAGAAAACGATTCGGCTATTCCAGACCTCGGATTGAACCTGCAAAATCCTCCGGTGTAACCAATCCATATTTCGTTTCTTTTTCCCACATAGATCGTATGGATTGTGCTCTTCGGTAGATCCGGTATGCTATCGTAGTTTTTAAATTGACCAGTCGAGGAGTTGTAGCTATTTAGTCCTTCTCCTATCAAGCCGATCCATAACAGGTTGTCATGGTCGAGAACAAGCGAACTAATACAATTGCCTTGTAGACTGTTCTTTTTAGACGGATCGCCCCTGAAAATCTTGAACTCGTGTCCATCAAAACGATTTAAGCCGCTTACCGTTCCGATCCAAAAGTACCCAACCTTATCTTGAACAATGGAAGTGACAAAGTTGTCGGATAGCCCATTTCTTTGTGTCAATAGCTCATACGTTAGCTTTGACTGTCCTGTAAGCCTGGTCAGCGATATTGTCAACAGAGTTATGAGGAATACTCCTTTCATGCACTGTTCATTCGCGACTTGACTTATAAATAATCGAATCGCTCGAAGAACTCCTGCTTCTTATATCTTGACATGGGTAGTTCGGCACCATTGTCCATAATGAGCGCTCCGCCCTCTCTTCGATTTACTTTTTTGATGTGATTGATATTGATGAGGTAAGCATTGTGTATTCTAAAAAATACTCGTTCGTCCAAGAAGTCTTCCAAAAGTTTAAGTGTTTTCGAGAGCACAATCTTCGAACCATCGTGCATGATGATGCTGGTGTAATTGCCGTCACCTTCGCAATAGATGATATCATCAATATTAACTATGGCGATTTCATTAGAGGTAGGTAGTGCTATTCTCTTCGACCCTTTTTCAGAGTTCATCTCTTTGAGAGCACTTAGCAGTAGGTTAAGTTCACCATTTTCACCGATGCCCTTATCTTTCACTTTATTTACAGCCTCAATCAGATCCTGGCTTTCAACTGGTTTAAGGAGATAATCTACCGCACTGTATTTAAAAGCCTTTAAAGCGAACTTGTCATGAGCAGTAACAAAAATCACATGGAAATTTGGTTTTGTGAATTTACTCAGGAGATCAAGTCCTGACATTCCCGGCATTTCGATGTCAAGAAAGACGATATTTGGGTTTGCTTGTTTTATAGTTGACTCTGCATTCAACGGGTCACTACATTTTTGAACTACTTCTACTTCCGGGCAGTATTTTTTCAACTGCCATTCAAGGGCATCACAACTGATTTCCTCGTCATCGATTATTAAAGATGTTAGCTTCATATTTTTTATGTATAGTCAAATTTAACTATGAGGTGTGCCAAATAATAATGAAGTGAGCTAATTGTTTTGTTAATGAAACATTTTTTTTGAACTCGACTTTTCGGTCGATTTGCTATTGGATAAGTAAAATGGACATATGGTAATTAATGCATACCAACCAGTAATTGAAGTCAAAATCAATCAAACTAAATTCATAACCTTCTGAATTTTATTGATGACTTACGATTCCGTTGAGAAGAAATTGAATCATAATAAGCGGCTTCAGGAATTGCTCGCAATCGCGAATTTCCAAAATTGCAAAATGAATGTGAGTACCACCGGAATATCGACCACGGAGGGTAAAACAATAAGAGTATTTTTAATTTACTAACAGCCAAAACTAGCAATCCTGCATTTAGTGTTGTGACACAGGATAATCCAGCGCATACTTTCACTAATAATTTTGACTTCGGCAGTGGGAGGCAGCGACAACCCTATTTTGCGAGAATTGATTTTGCCCGTTCCTTCTTGCTCCACAATGAAATCGGTCAACTAGTAGTCGCCTCAATTTATTCTACCAAGTGATAAATAATCGATGTTGAATAAAACTGAAACTGGTTTCTTGAATCAGCTTTTAAAAACAAAAGTCAAATTTTGAACAAAGCATTCAATTCAAAATCTTATGAACCTGGAAAGACCACTTGCTAAAAAATCAAGGAATTTTAAGCAAATTAATTGTAAGCTGAAGGCACTTAAGTGCTACCGGAGCTCGGAGTCGGATGGAGATGAAGTGTACCTGAAAATCGAGGATAGAAAGATTTGGCCACAAGTTCCGTTCGCGAGGATCAAAGCTATGGGGGAACTGGAGATCAACCTGGATATCATGACCGGGAAAAAGGAAGGATCAATCAGGATTGAACTATGGGAAAAGGATCTTCTGAAAGATGACCTATTAGGCTACTTCTTGTTCATAACCAATGGGCAATCGGGAGAATACGTATCCGACCTCAAACTGAACAATAAGATGGATAATCACCGCTATGCCCTTTGTTGGGAGGTTTAGAGCGAATTTGCCCATTTGAAGAAGATATTGAGCGGAGTTTATCTACGCCGGGGAAAATCCCGTGTCAAATACGGGGAAAATCCCGTTGACGCGAACTCCAACAATATGTTATTTAGCGTTTGTATTTCCACATACAAACCAACCCGCAAAACCAGTAGCCCTGTAAGGCTGCTGGTTTTTTTTCAGGGTGAGCGGAATAGCGCCTCAAACCAAATAGGCTTTACCATTTTTAATTGAATCCATTCAATCTATTGGAATAATAGGACCGTTGTAGACTATACAGTATTGTCCATCGAGATTCATGTGGGTAATATTCAAAAAAAATCTTTCAGACTTTGTCCGCTCAGGTTGCCTCCATACGTCATAGAAGAAATTTTGTTAAATCTTAATGCCAAAAACAATGGAAAAATTCATGCTTATTTTTATTGGTGGTGGGGATGTTGCATTAGAATCCCCGGAGGTAATGCAATCATCCATGAAAGAGTGGTTTCTGTGGATCGAAAAACTCAAGAAAGATGGACGCTATGAGGAAGGTGAGCCCCTTGACCCGACTGGCAAAGGAGTCAGCGGGCCAAACAAACTTGTAACCGATGGCCCCTTCGCTGAAGGTAAAGAATTGGTGGGAGGTTACTTTATTGTAAAAGCGAAGAGTATAGACGAAGCAACCCTGATAGCAAAAGATTGCCCGGGCCTCAAATATAATGGCCGAGTCGAGGTAAGGCCGATCATGAAAATGTGAGAGAATAACTTTTATTAACTTAACCAAATACACTATGGAAAAATTCATGCTCATTTTTATCGGAGGTCTGGACCCCTCAGAACTCTCTTCGCCTGAAAAAATGCAATCGGCCATGCAGGAATGGTTTGATTGGATCGACAAGTTGAAGAAAGAAGGACGTTACGAGTCAGGAGAGCCACTTGAGCCAGCAGGAAAAGGCGTTAGCGGGCCGAAGAAACTGGTGACAGACGGCCCTTTTGCAGAAGGCAAAGAACTTGTCGGTGGCTACTTTATTATTAAGGCTAAGAACCTTGATGAGGCAGTGGCGATAGCGAAAGACAGTCCTGATCTGAAATACAATGGAAAAGTAGAAGTACGACCGGTAATGAAGATGTAAATGTCAGAAGAGACAGGGGCGAATGTACAGCAACTGGTTGGCCATCTTTTTCGTCATGAGGCGGGAAGGATGGCCTCAGTGCTTACGCGCCTGCTCGGCCCTAATCAGATCGAAGTAGCTGAGGACATTGTTCAGGACTCACTGATCAAAGCGATGGAGCTCTGGCCATATCATGGAATCCCTCAAAATCCATCGGCATGGCTTTACAAGGTGGCCAAAAATAAGACCATCGACTATATCCGGTCGAATCAGCGAAAAAATAAATTGGAGTCTGCTCTTCAGGAGGAGATGAAGTCGGAGTGGAGCATGTCGAGCAGGGTGAACCAGATTTTCAAAGAAGAAGAGATACAAGACAGTGTATTGCGAATGATGTTTGTCTGTTGCCACCCGTCCATTCCACAGGAATCACAAATTGCGCTTACCCTTAAAACACTAGGTGGGCTTACGTCCCTTGAAATTGCGAATGCGTTTCTCACTTCCGAGGACACTATTACAAAAAGGATTTATCGCGCCAAGGAGAAAATCAAAGAAGAACAACTCAGCATGGAGGTTCCGACCGGAACAGAGTTGGTTGTGCGACTTGGCAGTGTTTTGAAGGTCCTCTACCTTTTGTTTAACGAAGGCTACAATTCCAGTCATCCGGACATGCTTGTAAGGGAAGATTTGTGCGAAGAGGCAATGCGCTTAACGTATCTTTTGATTCAGTATCCTATCACCAGCCAGCCGAGAGTCAAAGCTCTGGTGGCTCTGATGTGTCTGCATGTAGCGAGATTTCCATCCCGACTGGACGACAAGGGAGTTATTATTCTATTACAGGATCAGGACCGGACAAAATGGAGTAGACCGTTGATTGAGCGAGGTATGGCTTTTCTCCGCGAGTCATTTGACGGAGAGCAACTTACGGAATATCACGTTGAGGCAGCCATTGCTTCAGTTCATGCCGTTGCTAAAGATTTTTCGAATACCAACTGGACCGAACTCCTTAAATTATACCAGACGCTATTGGAATTGAAACCGGGCCCAATGGTAGAGTTGAACATGGCTATCGCTCTAGGATATGCCAGAACCGCGGACGAAGGGCTAAAGGCGTTGGGAAAAATATCGGGTCTTGACAACAATCATTTATATCTGGCAGCTCTTGGGAATTTCTGTCTCATGGAAGGCAACAAAGAAGCTGCTCGTCAGTATTTTACACAAGCAATATCCCATACCACTTCGAACAAGGAAGCAGAATTGCTGAAACGAAAGATCTCTGGAACTATAGCTAAGTGATAAATCTCACTTCTTCAGTGATTGTCTCATGAATTGCCATACAGATAATCCAGAATATAGAGCAATGCCCCCATTGCTAAAACTATTAAAACTAGCATGGTAAATACACTAGAGCTCTTTTTCGGCTCTTCTGTTAATGTCCTTTCTCCTCTTTTCATAAAATCATAGTAATTCTGTCGTAGAACGATCCTCTTGTCTTTTTGGTACAAATAAAATTAAATTCCCGTCCTTTGGAGTACGCCTTTACGTTTACACGTTTGTCACACTTGTGATGACAAACACGAAATTCGCAGCGCACCCTTAGACGGATAAGTGGATTTTATTAAAAAAGTTTTTCAAGTATCTTGAATTTGTTGGAATGTCGATGACCACAGGAAATAATAGGCATATTTTTACAGTCGCTCTAAAGTCGGTCGGCTTTGCATGGCGTGCCAATAAAGTACTTTTCCTTATTCTTGTTTTCTTTAATGTCTTTCAGGGATCGGTAGTCTATCTGCAGTTCACTAGTTTCTCATCTATTGTAGACAGGATTGTGGAAATCAGACAAGGGAAGAGCGTGTTCCAGAACTTGATCTATCCATCGATCGTGCTTGGGCTGTCTTTCCTCGTGCCCACCATTGTAAGCAATGCTGTGAATTTCTTTCGGGCAAAGTTCAGGCTGGAGCTAGACATGCAACTTGACCTTCACAAGATCGACAAGCAAAGTGAACTGGATATTGGGGTAATTGAAAGCAGCTCCTATCAAAATCTCTTACGAAGTGCGCAGGAGTGGGGGACCAGCAGCATGCTCAGCTTGCAGGATTTTATTTTTTCTTCTGCAACCAGCTTTGCCGGTATTATTACATCGATGATTATCCTTTGGTCATTAAATTACTGGCTAGTCGTTTTCGCTATTATGGCGGCCGCCCCGGTTTACTTTTTTTACAAGAAGTACAGTATGGAGGTATTCCGTATCCGCTATTTTTCATTGGATGATCACCGTATTATCAGCAACCGGATTTCTCACTTCGAACAACTTCAAAAGGCGGTTGATGTTATCCTTCTCAAATTGAAATCATGGCTGCGTCTCCAGGTGAGTGAAAGGATGCATTCTTATAATTCGAAGATCATTGATGCCGAAAGGAGGAAAGCCATTTCCTATAATTTCCTGAGCCTGTGGTACCTCACCTTTCTTTTTGCCGCCATTGCCTTGATGACTAAACAGGCGATTGAAGGTACAATGGCAGTTGGCGGATTGCTTCTGGCATTTAATACTTACACCCGTTTTTATCAGACGGTGAATGGGTACGTGGAATCGATTTCGTGGACAGAGGAAGCGTCTCGCTATGCTGCGCGTTGGTTTGATCTTTTCGAAATGCAACCAAACATTCGATCGAAAGAAAATGCGAAACATCATCCTTTTGACGTGCCCCCACTCATTGAATTTAAAAATGTCTCTTTTCATTACCCGGTTGAGACTGGCGAAAGCCCATACGTTTTGAAGAACCTTTCGTTTACGATTAAGCCCGGTGAAAAAATTGCGATCGTCGGTGTAAATGGAGCAGGAAAGACTACGGTAATTAAATTGCTTTGCCGCATTTACGATCCAACGGATGGCGCTATTCTGATTAATGGAGTTGATCTTAAGGATATTCAATTGGAAGATTGGCAAAGCGCCATTGGAATTCTGTTCCAGGATTTTCCGATTTACAATCTGACAATTCGCGAATCAATCGGAGTGGGAAGGATAACAGATACGATCGACCAGCAAAAACTGGAGCAGGCCGCGAAATTTTCAGGAGCAGATGAATTCATTACCAGCTACGACCAGTTGATCTGGAAAGAATTCAAAGACGGAATTGATTTGTCCAAGGGGCAGCATCAGCGTCTGGCTGTTGCACGAATGTTTTATCGCAACGCAGCTATTACCATTCTTGACGAGCCTACAGCGTCTATCGATGCAGTAACGGAGGAGAAGATATTTGCTTCACTAGAGCAGAATACCGAAGGAAAAACGGTAATCCTGATTACACATCGATTCAGTACGGTGAAAAATGCGAATAAAATACTGATGATGGAACATGGTGAAATTATTGAACAAGGCTCACACAAAGAGCTGATGAGCCAGGGTGGGAAGTATGCGGATTTATATACGATGCAGGCAAAGCGCTACCTGGATAATGAAGTAGAGACTTAAAGCCCCACATAGTTATTATAGAAAATTTTAACTAAGGTCGCGCGGAGAGCATTTCCTCTTTCAAGCCAGTTGATTTTGATCTGTCTTTATACCGGATTCGCATCTGATGGGGGCGACCGTAGGCTTCGGGATGCAAAAACTTTCCAATATTCTCTGGTTCTTTGTTGACCTCCGGCTTAATGGGGAGTTGGAGTGCAAAAGGATCCTGACGAACACCGGTAACCTGCCAGCTCACCTCGATATTGGGCTTATCCGTTTTAATGGTAAAACGATTGTCTACAATTTTTTTGTAAACAATCACTTGGGCAAATTCTCCGATCACGGTAAGCTGGTAGCGAAAGTCTTTATTCAGCGCTTCAAAATAGGAGGGTAGCGTTACTTCTGCAATTCCTTTTTCATTCGTGGTAATATTGCCATTGTAAATATTCATCATGTCCGGGCTTTCCACAAAGCTATGATAGAGGTACTTGTTTTCGGGATCGAGCGGATGATCGATCTTGAATGAACCACTACCCTTGGATAAAGTGCCACCAACATCTACGTGGCCGTCAGTGGTAACAGCGAAACCGGAGCTGTTGCCATCAGCGAGAATCAGGTAATCGCTTGCGCTGATCGAATTAATATAAACCTCAACCCCCCAGGCTCCGGAGGGTTGGCTGATATTAACACCCGCACTATGGAAACCAGAGCCCCCAACACCGACAGTGGTGAATCCCCCAAAACTGGCGTTAAGGTTTCCAGTAGTGGTCACCAATTGTGATCCAAAATTTGGGGTGATTTTAGTTCCGGCAATTGCAGCAGCAGAATTGATATCTGAATTCGTGATTGCATCATCTGTAATTTCTGAAGAACCAACTGCGCTCAATGTTGCAAGCGATCCTAACCCAAGGTTTGTTCTGGTCGTTGAGGAATTTGAAAGTGTAAGAGCCCCAACATTGCTTAGCGTTGCATCGCCTGATAATGATTGTGCTGTAGCAATATTACCTGCACTTCCAATAAATACTTTTCCTGAAGCGAGTGTGGTACCAAGGCCCGGTGTCCAACTTAGATTCCCATTGCCATCATTGGTGAGAACGGTATTCACTGAACCTTGAACCGAAGGAAAAGAAGTAGCTATATTATTGATTTTCGTGAGGTTGCCAGAGTTGCTTACAGAAAACTGACTTCCCGATCCCGCGATCAGCCCGCCTCCAATAGTTGCTGTTCCACTGGTAGAAATATTTTGCGTGCCAAAATTTGGAGTGATCTTAGTCCCAACGATCGATGCTGTGGTGTTAATATCAACATTGGTGATTGTACCATCGGTGATTTCATTGGAGCTGATACTTCCAAGTATGGCCAGAGATCCCAGGCCCAGGTTAGTTCGTGTTGTGGAGGAATTATTCAGGGTGATGGCACCTGTATTACTTAGCGTAGCATCTCCCGAAAGTGCTTGTGCAGTAGCTGAGTTGGATGCATTTCCAACAAGAATTTTACCGGATGCCAAAACGCCTGAAGGAACCCAACTCAAAACACCGGTACCGTCATTAGTCAAAACTGAATTGGCAGTGCCCTGCGCTATTGGAAAGGAAGTTGTTACGTTGTTGATTTTTGTGACGTTGCCTGTCCCGTTGATATTGAATTGATTCGCGCTTCCTGCTGAAATACCACCACCAGAAGAGGTCACACCCGTGGTAAGGATACTTTGAGCGCCAAAGTTAGGATTGATTTTTGTCCCCGCGATAGATGCCCCGGATGCGACTTTCGCGTCGGTGATGACGTTGTTCGCAATTGAAAAGAATCCAGAGGTCCCTGTAACGCTGAGGCTTAGATCACCGACCACATTAATACCTGTGGTGCCTCCATTGTTTGATAAAAGCTGGTTCACCGTAAGTGATGGAAGGCTATTAGTGGAAGTGTAAGTCCAGGCAGTTCCGTTCCACACTAACCCCTGGTTAATAGTTGGGCTTCCAGATGGCAGAGCATTTCCGTTGAGTCCAGTCACTTTGAATTTTCCCAGGTTCCCGTTACCAGTAAGAGGAGTTATGTCCCCGGAAACAAGTGCAGGTGTCCAGGTGTTAGAACCTGATTTGTCGAAGACAAGAATTTGGTTGTCTGCCGTAGGTGCAGAAGTGGCTACGGGAATTCTGGCCAGTTGGATGGCAATGGGCTGTACCGCATTAGTAGCGTTGTCTTTGAGTGTAACGGAGTTTGTGGCTGCATCGAATCCAAGTGTATAAGTTGTTCCGCTTCCTCCGGCCGTGCCAACAGTATGCCAGGCAGTTCCATCAAAGGCATAGACTTTTTTATCTGTGGAATTGAAGACAAGCATTCCGGCATCTAAAGCGGATGCACCGATACTATTCGGGTCTGCCACGCTGGGAATGATCACTCCCTGGTTGGAGCCCACGAGGGTTAAAACTGCTTTCTGGTTAATTGTTGTTGTTCCTATTGCTACTGAATTTTGTTGCGCATAAAGGAAATTTGTGCAAAAGAGAAATCCAGCCAACGTAAGAACCCTCGTCAGAATCGTAATCATGGTTACTGTTTTTACAAAGCTACCAGAGCATGGGGCAGGCCATTTGGTAACAGAGTCTCAAAGGGTGATAAATTCGTATCACTTGAGGTTGAATATCAAACTTTCAATAATATTTGAAAGTTTGATAAAACCCTCTATATTTGAGACATGCAATACTCTGACGCCAAACAGAAGTTTATTCAGGCTTGGGGCACCCTCGGGTCAAATTGGGGAATCAACAAAGCTATGGCTCAAATTCACGCATTGCTGTTACTCGCCACCGAACCGCTTTCTGCTGAGGAGATTATGGACGAGTTACAAATGTCACGAGGTAACGTGAACATGAACTTACGTGCGCTCATGGACTGGGGAATTGTGAAAAAAGAGCACAAGGCAGGAGAGAGACGAGAGTATTTTTCCACTGGGAAGGATGTATGGGAATTAGCGAAGCAAGTTTCCAGGGAGCGAAAGAGACGAGAGATTGAACCGATCCTGGGTGTACTGGCAGAAATACAAAACGTCAGTGGTGATGATAAGAAAGCGGTCGCGGAATTTAAGGCAGTCACCAAAGATCTTTATGATTTTTCCAATACTCTGGACGGACTGCTCCAGAAGTTCTCCAAATCGGATCAGACATGGTTTTATAAGTTCCTCATGAAACTATAAAATTTTTTTAACGTTAACTTTCAATAAATACTGAAAATACTGAAAGTAAAGAAATAACTATGAAAACCCTGGCAGACCACACGATCATTTACGACAAAGAGTGCCCGCTGTGCTGTGCGTACACTGGTGCATTTGTTAAAACAGGCATGCTCGATACTAACGGGAGGGAGGCTTATTCCGAAATGGATCAGTCTAATACATCTCAGGTCGACTGGAACAGGGCCCGCAATGAGATAGCGATGATCAACCGAAAGGACAACACGGTGAAGTATGGTATTGACAGCCTCCTGGCAATTGTAGAGCACAGCTTTCCGTTCTTAAAGCAAGCATTTGAATTTAGGTTACTCTACTTTTCCCTAAGACAACTTTATTTTTTCATTTCTTATAACCGCAAAGTTATAGCACCAGGAAAAGTGTTTGAAGCAGATAGCGCTTGCACCCCGGATTTTAGCACTCGTTACCGCTGGGCTTACATTGTTTTTGCATGGCTGGTAACGTCATTCGTCCTTGTTCACTACTTCAGACTCGCTGCGCCGGTCATACAAGAATCCGGGTTTGCACGTGAGTTCATGGTTTGTGCAGGGCAGCTTGTTTTTCAGGGAGCATTTGTTTTCCAGGCGCGCAAAGACAGGCTTGTCCATTATTTTGGGAATATGATGACAGTGTCACTAATGGGAGCGCTTGCACTTAGTCCGGTGCTTTTACTAAAAGAAATTATTAATTCACCTTGGGTTTACATCGGCTACTTCATGGTTGTAGTAGGATTCATGTTTTTCGAGCACAAGCGCAGAGTCAGGATTCTTAACCTCCCGGTCCTGATTTCGTTTACCTGGATACTCTACCGGTTTATTGTTTTACCTTTTATACTCTGATTCATGAATAAGAAAATAATAGTAATCGCCGGTGGTACAGGATTTTTGGGAAATGTCCTGGTGAAGCATCTTTCTAAAGACTATGAACTGATCATCCTGACCCGAGGTCGAACCCAGCGAATTGATGATGTGCAGCATGTACATTGGGATGGAAGAACAATCGGTGAATGGTCAAAAGAACTGGAGGGCGCTGACGTATTGATTAATCTCAATGGGAAATCAGTTGACTGTCGATATACCGAGAAAAATAAAAAACTGATCTACTCTACGCGATTGGAGGCTACTGCCGTATTGGGTGAAGCCGTTCAACTCGCCAAAAATCCCCCACGTCTTTGGATCAACGCAGCCTCTGCAACTATATACCGTCATTCAATGGATAAGGAAATGGATGAGTTTACAGGAGAGATTGGCACAGGTTTCTCGGTTGATGTTTGCCTGAAATGGGAAGAAGCAGTTAACAGGATTAAGACACCGTTCACACGCAAAGTACTGATCAGGACGGGAATCGTTCTGGGAAAAAAAGATGGTCCTCTGAAACCATTGCGACTTCTGGCTCAACTCGGATTGGGAGGGAAGCACGGACCCGGAGATCAGTATTTCAGTTGGCTTCATGAAGATGATTTTGCGCACATCATCAGTTTTATCATGGCGAATGCTTCAACTTCCGGAGCCTACAACGTGACAGCGCCAACACCCGTCTCCAATCAGCAAGTAATGAAGGCGCTAAGATCATCACTAAAAATTCCGATCGGCTTGCCCATGCCTGAGTGGTTGCTGAAGCTTGGAGCTGTTCTGATAGGAACTGAAACGGAATTGATTTTGAAAAGCAGGAGAGTTATTCCACTTCGGTTGCTTCAGGCGGGATATAAATTCAAGCATGAATCCATTGAAGCGGCCATGAACGATCTCGTTCGATAGAAATAAAAAAGCGAGACGCCCATTCAGGACGTACTCGCTCTCTATTCAAACCAAATATCTATCTATTGAAGAGTCTTGCTTCCGCTGGCTTGGTATTTATAACGGAAGGTGTAGTAATTGGCTAAGTCAGACATCGCATTCGGTGTGGCTGGCGCTCCTTTGTAAAAACTGAGGATCTCCACTTTAGCATATTTTCCAGTAGCAGTTCTGATGACAAGCACACGGCCAGCGATAGGAGTAATGGTGTGCGCAGTTGCGTCATAGTGATACCACGCAGCATCAGACCCGGTTGGCACGGCAAAACTTGAACTTGACGTTTGTGAAGAGAAGTAAGCCGCTTTGCTTGCAACATTATCAGTTTTGAAATCTCCATCGGGAACTGTTTTCAAATCGTCAAAGGCTCCGACCTGAACGATAGCTCCACCGGTGCCTGGTCCGCTCGTACCTGCATTAACAATGATCGTTGTGCGATTGAAGGCAATGTCCCACTTGGTGGTTGCACTGTCGGCATTGGCAACAACAGCGCCTGTACTAAAACTGAAAAATGTGAATTTGTTTTTGTAACCGATTGGTGCTCCGGTTGTAGGGTTATAGCCGGTAGGGGGATCTGCAGCTACGTCAGATACAGTGACGGAAGTTAACGGAGTTGGAGCCGGATCATCTTTTTTGCACGAAACGACAGCCGATGCATATACTGAGATTATTAAGAACGAGGTGATTTGTTTTTTCATGATTGTGAGTTTTAAAGGTTAATTGAATATTTAATGGCTATTCTTTTTCATAAGGGTGTAAGAAAGACTTCCGTAAATCAGTCTGCCGGGTAAGTTGGGAATGGCAGAAGGATCGGTGTGATTTAAGAGATTATCTATGCCTGCCTGAATTCGTACTGTGTTGAGAAAGGTTTTTGCGACAGAGAAATTCACCAGGGCATAGCCCGAAACAAAGTTGTCGTGGATATCAAGAATGCTGTTTCCGTTGTTCCCGGAGGTAAAGCCAGAAGCATTGCCATAAGAATTTCCAAGTCCATATTTACCGCGATAGATTACTCTTAGACTCGTGCTGTATCCTTTAGCCTTATTCTCGTAAAATATTTTCAGGTTGCCGCTATGCCTTGACCGGTTGTATAGTCCGAAATAGTCCCCGGGTTTTAATTTGTAAGAAATGAGTGTGGAAGGGTCACGCCAAAACACATCTCCTTTTTTTATGGACTCAATCATATCTTCATCCCTCGCATACAACAACTGATAACCGGCTGATGCAGAAAGACCGGGGAAGATGATGTAAGTAAAATTTGCTTCTAGTCCCTCCGTGTAAATCCTGTTTACATTCTGGTAAGAATAAATCGCCTTGAGGTCGGTAGTCACTGCAACTTCATAGTAGTTGATCAGGTTGTGAACATTGTTTCTGAATAAATTGATCTCGGCAAAAAAGTTTTCACGGACATTGATTTTAGCACCGAGATTAAATGAGATCGACCGCTCGGCTTTCAGGTCCCCGATTTTTGACGGATCAGCGAGGTACGAGCCGATCTGCCCATTCTCGTCCATTTCTTTCAATTTTTCCTTGGCGACTTCCGTTCCGAAAACACTATAACCACCGGCTGCAGTATTGGTGAAATTGAGATACAATTGCCGGAAGTCGGGTGATTTGAAACCCATTCCAACTGTGCCTCTGATGGAAACTTTCGGGCTAAGTGTGTTGATGAATGAGAACTTGGGACTGAACTGACTCCCATAGATGCTGTTGTGATCGAATCGACCGCCAATGACTAAAGCCAATTTTCTCAATGGTTCCCATTCGTGCTGAACAAATAAGTAATGGGTATCCTGGACTCTTTCATTCTGATCACCATAACGATTGGTCTTGACCGTTTCATGGATAGACCCTGCACCTGCAGTTAAAATATTTCTTGCGTTGAAAATGTATTCTGCACTCAATTCAGGGCGTTGAAAATTTTGAGTGAAATGATCATCACTTATGGAAGAGCCATCTGCTGTGTTGTGCGTTTCAGAATCGGTTTGATAGCGGGTTGTATAGTACCGGGCGGTTGCTTTCAGTTGCTTGCTGAAGCGGTGTGTGAGGACCGGGTTGATATTCCAGTCTTGCACTGCACCTGTACCTGATGAGGTCACGCTGTCGATGGTGTTCTGACTGCTTTGTGACTCGCTGAAATACCTACCTGACAAGTTCAGCTTTGTTCTTTCCGAAATTTTGAAATTGATTTTGGAGTTGAATGTATAGTTATCAAATGGAGAAACCGTTTTGCCAGCGCCAGGAACCAGGCTATAGCCATCTGTGCTGAACCGGTTTCCAAAAACATAGATTCCTATTTTCTCTTTCTGGATTCCAAAGTCGCCAGAGAGATCAAGCGTGTTGTTGGAGCCGTAACGAGTGTAAACATTACTTCTTATACCCTGTGGACGCTCTGTTATAATGTTCACAACACCCGCCAGAGCATCTGATCCATACAAACTTGATGATGGCCCTTTTACAATCTCAATTTGTTTGATGTTTCCTACCGTCACACGACTTAAGTCAAGAGAGCCAGATGTTCTCCCAACGAGTGGCTCGCCATCGATGAGGATGAGTGTATAATCCGGATCGAAACCCTGGAGTTGAAGACCATTGCCAAACCCGGAAACTTGTGGCACAGAAACCAAACCAGTTTGTTCATTGAGAACATCGGTTAGTCGCAATGAACCCATTGTTTTGATCTGCGCTTGAGTAACAAGAGTCACCGGCACAGGAAGTGTGGCGAGGGATCGCTCATTCCGTGTAGCCGTGACTACGATTTCATCCAACTGATGTAAAGTGGAAGAGTCTTTTTTTATCTGAGCACTTAATGCCTGGGAAAAGAGCAGAGCGATGCCAATTGTAACGAAGCGCACGAACAATTTCAATTTGATTGTGACTTCGGTCTTACAGTTTAGGCAGTTGAGCAACGAGGTCTCTCCACTTATCCAACTCCTGAATTCCCGGTTTGCGCAAACCAAAGAATTGTACGATCATTCCTTTATGCTTGTCAAACACTTCGATGCCGGTCACAATGCCATCCGTAGTCGGTTTTTTCACTACCCAGATATTCTCCACATGATCTTCACGCAAGTGCATGTTAAAATCCGGATCAAGTATGTTCAGCCAATTGTCCATGACGCGGACTGTTTGAATTTTCCCCTGATGAATTTGAAGATTGCCCCGGTTACCAGCGAATACCATGATCGGAAGATGATCTTGCGCGGCTTTTTCAAGCAGGATACGTAACGATTCCTTGCTAATACTGTAGCTGTACATTCCCTCAGACAAAACAACCGCATCCAGACGATTGACCTGATGTTTGCGAAGCATTCCGAAAAAGTCGTGCGTATCTTTCATATTGCTCCAGTCAGCCAGAAGCGCTTCCCTATTTACCTGGTTAACTGGCAGTGTAGGAGTGGTCCTTACTTCGCTGATTTCCAATTCTTGGTTTTGTGATCGCGCAGTGAAGTCAGCAACGATTTTGTCGAAAGCCTCCTGGTTACTTCCGGGTTTATTGCCCGAACTTTCTACCAGGAAGATTTTAGTTACCGCTTCGCCTGCTTCATCAAAAATCTGGATGCTTTGTTGAAGACCTCTTGGTGTTTCCTGGCGTACGGCAAATCCAAATTTCCAGGCACTGAAGAAGACGCGTGTTTCAATAGGACCAATGACAGTTGCCATCGGGTGCGGACCTTTAATGAGATCTATTTTTTGAAAATGTCCTTTGTGTTCTAAAACACAACTGTCGTTTCGCGTGAGCGACATGACACGTCCTAACTCTGGCAGACGGGAAAGAAGTTCAGCCCAGTCGCCTAGAAGAGCAATTGTGTAATCGCCAACAGTTGAGGCGAGCAATTCCGCCTCGCTGACATTCAACTCTTCTGCACAGTCACGAATACGTAATGCGGGTTTGTTTTTCTTTAGAATTTCCCAGGAAGCTCTCAGGGAAGTTGACTTTGTATTGCTTTCTGTTATCGGGGTCATACGGTTTACAATTTTTAAAGATGAAGAATAAGATTTATCAGGAATGATGTATGGACAATTAGTGCAAGGATCATTGTACACATTTACGCGGCAGCAAAATGTTTCTTCAATGATCGACTTGGTGAAAACTTCTTTGGTTTCGCCATGGGCAACAATATGACCTTCCTTGAGAAAATAAAGTTGGTCGGCAAATTGCGATACCTGGTTGAGGTCATGTAAAATGGCAAGCACTCCGACATTGCGATCGCATGTTTGTTTGACTAGTCCAAAAATCATCTGTTGTTGAGCGATGTCGAGGTAGGAGGATGGTTCATCCAGAAGAACGAATCTCGGATAGTCTTTCACTTCCCAGATTTGCGCAAGTACACGGGCCAATTGCACACGTTGGCGTTCACCACCGGACAAGGTCTGGTAATCCCGCTTGTGCCAGGAGCTGATCCCTGTGAGTTCCATCACTTCATTCCAGATTCTCCTGTTTTGAAAAGATGAATTCTTATGAAACCGGGTACCGAGTTCGATGATCTGTTGTACGGTGAAAGAAAATTGTAAATGCGAGCTCTGCGGAAGCACTGCCCGTATTTTAGACAACTCAATGGCATTGTATTTCTCTAGTGCCCGGCCGTTAATCATTACATTTCCCAGGTACTTGTCAGTTTCTCCTGAGATGATTTTTAACAATGAACTTTTTCCTGCACCATTCGGCCCCACCACGACAGTAAACATCCCGGGTTGAATCTGGAGATTCACATTTCGTAGAATATCTCTTCTGTTTACAGTCATATGGATGGACTCCGCAGAAATCATTTTGCTATCAATTCATTTTTCTTTTTTGTACGCACCAGTAGGAAAATAAAAAAAGGTGCTCCGATGAGTGCGGTCATCACACCGATGGGAAGCTCTGCAGGTGCAGCCAACGTGCGAGCCAGCAGATCAGCAACAATGAGAAGAATTGGTCCCACTAAGACAGAGGCAGGCATAACCAACCGGTGGTCGGCACGGAAAATAATTCGGATGAGATGCGGAGTGACTAGTCCAATGAAGCCGATGATACCGGAAAGCGAAACACTGATTCCTACAGCAAGGGCACTCAGGAGAATTACTGATTTCTTCACTTTCTCCACCGGGACACCAATATGCATTGCTTCCGATTCCCCAAGCGCAATGGCATTCAGTTGATCTTGAAATGTAAGCAATCCACCAACCGACAGAATGAGTACAGGAACTGCGATGTACAATTTCTCCCAAGATGCTCCGCCCAGGTTCCCTAGTGTCCAGAAGGTAAATGTTCGAAGCTGATTTTCATCCGCATGAAAAATGATCAATCCCATCAATGCACCCGTGAATGCATTAATGGCAACCCCGCTCAAGATCAACATGGCAATATTTGTCTTGCCCAATTGCTCGCTGATTCTCAAGACGAGAAATGTGGCTACCAGCCCGCCAATGAAAGCAAACACGGGCATTCCAATGAACATACTTGTACTGTCTCTCAAAATGGAGAGCGATGGGCCAAAGACAACCAATGCAACAACAAAAAGCGCTGCACCACCGGAAACACCGATCAGTCCGGATTCAACCAACGGATTTCTGAACAAACCCTGAAGTGCCGCACCGCTCACACCTAAAGCTGCTCCGATGACAAGCGTCATCAACAAGCGGGGCAACCGGATATCCCATAAAATAGATTCGTGTACTTCGTTTACAATGGAAGAACTGAAGTAAAATTTTTTCAAGAGTATCGCCACAATTTCACTCACGGGAATTGTCATCTGACCAATGGCGAGCCCGGCAATGAACGTCACTACGAGGATAGCCGCCATTCCCGAGAGAATGACTGAGCGGGAGTTGTTCCTGGTTATGATTGCAATGAGCGACATTATTTTGACGTCAGCTCAGGGTGAATCAGTTGAATTAACTCTTTTACGGCATCTCCAAACCGGGGCCCGAAGTTGGAAAGCTTGATCCCGTCAAGGGCGATGATCTGCTTTTTTTGCCCTGCTGTAGTTTGCGCTACACCTGGAATTTTCAGAGCTCCATCGATTCCACCAATACTTTGTAATCCGCTTTCGAAGAAGAGAATGTAATCAGGATTGGATGCCACAAGCGCTTCGGTGTTCAAAGGCTTATATCCTGTAGTTCCTTTAATCGCACTTTCAGCACCCGCGTAGGGAAGGATTTCTGCAAATGTTTTACTTCCGGCAACATCGATTGCTTCTCCACGATTGTAAACACAAAGAACCCGGGGAATTGACCTTGCTTTTTTAAGGAGGGTATTTGATGCAGCCAGAGAAGCTTCAATTTCACTTACCAATTTTTCGCCTTCTGTTTTTTTGTTCAGCGCGTTGGCGACTTCTCGGGTCAGGTTCTTGTTGCCTTCAGCACTGTAGGTGCGTTCGATGATCGTCAGTTTAATCCCGACTGATCGAATTTGTGACAACACAGCTTCATCTACGTAATTTTTTTCAGCGATTACCATAGTGGGCTTCAAACTGATAATTCCTTCCGCGTTTATGCCCGATCTGTAACCTATCGATGGGAGGGCCTGTATCTGCATAGGATATAGACTAGTGCGGTCCGAAGCGATGATGTCTTTGCAATTGCCCAGGGCACAGACTGTTTCTGTTATGGCGCTCCCGGCAGTGATTATTTTTTCATGCTTTTGAGCAAGCCCGGCGAAAGAGAGTAGTAGTGCAAACGAGGTCAGTGAGAATAACTTTTTCATTGTTTAGATTAATTCTAAATAATATTCAAATGAATATGTTATTTGGAATAATTCCAAACAAAAACTGAAAACCGTTAAAATATTTCCAAAACGACATTCTACAAGTATGAAACATATAATATAACTTTCAAGTTTGTAGAAATAATCAATGTAAAAATGAAAGGAACTTACTTGGGAGAGCTAGAAGAACTTGTCCTCATTCATGTCGGAATTCTGTACCCATCAGCATATGGAGTGGCGGTTATGGATGAGATCGAAAAGCAGACTGGCAGAGACCTTAATATAAGTGCAGTGCATGCGGTGCTTTCCCGCCTGGAAGAAAAGGGGTTATTGAAATCACACATGAGCGAGCCCACGGAAGAAAGAGGTGGAAGGAGAAAACGGATATTTCAACTTACTGCGGTTGGCAAAAAAGCGCTCGAAGAAGCCCATGAGATGAGAGTGCAGTTGTTCAGCCTTATTCCCAAAATCGCTTTACAATTTCAGGTGACATGAAAATTCAGCCGCCACGTTGGGCCAATCAGTTCCTGGAGTGGTATTGCCGCCCCGACCTCCTGGAAGAAATTCAGGGTGATGTATTTGAATTGTTTTCCCGTCGGTCTAAAAAGAACAAGCAGCTGGCCGATTGGCTTTTTGTGTGGGATGTAATACGGTTTTTTCGTTTGAAAAATATTGGAAGAAAGAAAAATTCAAATTCAATAATTCCTTTGGCTATGTTCAGAAATATTTTTTTAGTGTCAATTCGCAATGCGGTGCGCAATCCTGGTAATACGTTCATTCACGTAGCCGGATTATCGATTGGATTTACATGTGCATTCCTGATCCTTCTCTGGGTCATGAATGAATTTTCGTTTGATCGTTTTCATCGCGACTCTCCACAGATTTACAAAGTCTTATCGCACGTCACCGCGGATGGAGGCGGTCAAACGTTTGATGTAGCTTCGGTAAGGCTGGATATTTCATCCATTCCCGAGGCTGAAACTTTTGTTCCCGTTTCCTCGGGGCAAAGGTGGCCCCATGAACTCTGTTTCCGTCCGGAGAGCCGCCAGAGCGAATGCGTTTATTTTAATGGCATCTACTCGAACGAAAACTTCTTCAAGGTATTTGAATTCCCTGTGATTACCGGAAACCAGTCTCCGTTTAAGGAACCTGCTTCAATCGCGATCTCTGAAAAAATGGCGGCATCGCTTTTTGGCACTGAGAATCCGATCGGCAAGTCATTCAAATTGGACGGATGGATCAGTGTGACAATCTCTTCGGTATTCCGGAATCCACCCGCCAACTCAACGCTTCGTTTTGATTTTGTTTTGCCATTAACCACGGCCCAAAAGCTTTGGGGAAATTCGGATGCCGAGTTTGGAACGAAATTTTTCCAGGCATTTATAAAAACCCATCCAGGGGTAACTGCATCGAAGCTGACAGAGAAACTGAATAATCTCTCAACCAAGACCCTGCAAGACGACCACGTATTGTATGAAGCCTTCCCGATGACCGACTGGCGTCTGCATGGCAAGTTTGAAGACGGCAAGAATACGGGAGGACGAATTGAGTACGTGAGATTATTTGTAATCATAGCAGTCCTGATCGTTCTGATGGCTGTGATCAATTTCATTAACCTGACAACAGCAAGAGCTTCGCTCCGTTCCAAAGAGATTGCGGTGCGTAAAGTCAATGGAGCATTCCGCTGGGGAATCATCAGCCAGTTTATCGGTGAGTCATTTCTATCGGTATTGACTGCTTTTGTGGTGGCAATTTTATTAACTCAGTTGGCGCTTCATTCTCTCGATTCTTTGTTTCCCGATCTGACGATGAACTTGCTGAGTGGTATGATACCCTGGTACATGCTGGGTTTCCTGGTAGTGGTTTCACTGGCTGCCGGGGCTTACCCCGCATTCGTCTTGTCCTCATTTCAACCGGTAAAAATCTTTAAGTCACAGTTTGCAGGAAGTACTGGATCAAATCGGTTGAGAAAATCATTGCTGGTGATTCAGTTGAGCATCTCTATCGGGATTATCATTTTTACAGCAGTAATCTATCGTCAGTTGAATTACATCATCAATAAAGATTTAGGCTTTGAAAGGCATAATGTGATTCGCGTTGAGCCCACCTATCAGCTTCAGAAAAAAATCGAGCCTTTCCGAAACGAGCTGATGAAGCATAGCGAAATCACCGGTATGACGGCTGCACACTCTAATCCATTGAATACGGGCGGAGCAAATACAGGCGTGAACTGGCCCGGGAAACCCGACAACTCCCGCATCGCGTTCAATACGCTTGGCTGTACTTACGAGTTTCCGGAATTCTTCAACTTGAAAATAATTGAGGGGCGAGGCTTTAATTTTAAAAAGCCACTGGACTCGATCAACACAGAAGTGTTGGTGACACGGGATGCTGTTAAGACCATGGGCTTGACTCACCCGATAGGGGAGCATATTTCTATTGGAAATTCTTCATGCGTGATTGTTGGAGTGATCAACGATTTACATACGCAGTCACTGCACGCACCACGGCTCCCGGTGATCATTTATCGAACCATTATTTTTCAAACGCAAGCTGTCTATGTGAAATACCAGCCGGGCAAGACACGAGAGGCACTTGCCATTGTGAACGAGGCTTACAATAAATTTGACTCTTCATTCTCCATGCGCTATTGGTTCCAGGAAGATACTTTTAATGAAATGTATAAGACTGAATCGACAGCCTCCAGGCTGGTACTCTTGTTATCGTTCGTATCGCTGGTCATTGCTGTCATTGGTATTGTGGGGTTAGCGACCTTTAATACTATGCGAAAGACGAAGGAGATCGGAATCCGGAGAGTATTGGGAGCTACAGCGGCTCAGGTGCTGACGCTGCTTACAAAGGAGTTTTCCTGGGTGATGATTATCGCCCTTATCGTTGCGGCACCGCTTACCTGGTATGCAAGCAATCAGTGGCTGAATGGATATGCTTATCGTGAATCTTTGCCAGTGTGGTTGTTTGTACTCACGTTTGTTGGAGTTGCCGGACTTACGGTTGCCATTATTTGCGTACAGTCCCTCAAGACGATTTTGAGTAACCCGACAGACAGCTTGCGAAACGAATAGATCAATTCAGTTGCTTTCTTCTGATCAGCTTGCTAATCCTGACCTGAAGTTCTTCGGTTGAAAATGGCTTTGTGATGTAGTCGTCAGCGCCCATTTTCAACCCTTGAATGCGTGTCTCCTGCTCATTCTTTGCAGTGAGAAGCACTACCGGTATGTGTTGGGTTCGAATGTCTGATTTTATTTTCTGAATAAGCTGCATGCCATCCATCTTCGGCATCATCAGGTCAGTCAGGACTAGATCAGGAATGACACGCTGGATGATTTGGAGTGCTTCTTCACCATTTGCAGCCGTGTGCACAATAAATTCACTCTTAAGCCGTGACGCCAGGAAATTCAGGAGCTCAATGTTGTCCTCGGCAATGACAAGTGATTCTTTTCTAGGATAATCAAGGACTGGCAAATCCGGTTCGCGTTGATTATTGTCAATAAGTTTTGTCCCGGTGACGGGAATATGACTTTCAATAAAGGACTCAAATACCTGGCTGGGAGCGAAGGCTTCTTTATTGGCCGGAAGGCTTACCATAAACATGGTCCCGTTATCTGAATTACTTTGAAAAGAGATATCACCATTATAGACTTTCACCAGCTCATGCACCAGGGAAAGACCGATCCCGGTCCCCGGATGAGAACCTTCGATTCCGTGTTTGGTTTGATAGAAAGGCAGGAAAACATAGGGTTGTTCTTCCATGGAAATGCCACTGCCTGTGTCGATTACTTGAATGATGATGATATCATTGGTGTTACTCTTGGCCAGTGAAATTTGCAGTGTCACAGATCCATTGGCAGGCGTGAATTTAAAAGCATTAGCTAATAAGTTAGCGATGATTTTCTCAAGCTTGTCAGGGTCGAACCAAAGATGAGGCCTGTTCAGGAAAATCCTTTTTTCGAACTTGATCTTTTTACTTTCAGCGATTGTATCAAATGAAGAGGCAATGTCTTTTAGGAAAGATTCCGCATCTCCAGGCTTGACTTGCAGTTCCATTTTCCCTGCTTCCAGTTTCGATAGATCGAGCAATTGATTGACGAGGTCAAGCAGGCGGCTGGCGTTACGCTTGGTGAGTGTCAGGAGCTCCTGTTCTTTTTCCGTAAGCGATTTGTTTTTCTGTATTTCCTCCAGGGGAGAAAGAACCAATGTCAACGGAGTACGAAATTCATGCGACACGTTAGCAAAGAAGCGCGAATTGATCTGGTTGATTTCTTTGAGCTTGGTGTTGAGCAACTGCTGAACTTCCAGAAGTTGTCTTGTTTTTTGAGTACGAGACCGTTGGAGCCGATAGATAAGCAGAGAAGCAATGAAAGTTATTCCGACACCACCAACCAAAGCGTTTCGCCAAGTGGCTTGAATTTCTTTTTCTTTTTCGAGAAGCTTAATTGTTTGCTCTTTCTGTGCTGCCTCATATCGGTTTTCGAGCTCCGCAATCTGGCGGGCTTTACGGAAGTTAAATAAGCTGTCCTTGAGTATTGCGTACTTTGCTTCATACTCGTCAGCCTCTTTATCCTTTCCGATTTTCGTTTTGATGGTGATCATGGCACCGTAGACTTCGAGCAAAGCATTGCCGTACCCAAGTTCAATGCTCATTTTCTCAGCAATCTTAAAATTCTCTTCTGCCTTGGAGAGTTCCCGGATGCTTTTATAAAATGTCCCTAATCGAATATATGTGCTTAACTCAGCGCTCCTGTTCTTGAAAGCCAGTGCTATCTTCATGGCTTCATCAAGATATCGCTTCGTTTTTTCTTGCTCTTCGTTTCTTTCAATATGATAGACCGCAATGTTGTCAAGCAAAAGGCTTTTAATAGCTATGTCATTTCGATTTTCGAGGTATTTCAACCCCATTTCATAAAACCGGAGCGCTTCTGCACCTTCTTTTTTTCTTCTGTAGTGGTTGCCCAGGGCATTGCACGCTCTGGCGATACCTTCCGCATGGTGCAATTCAAGGCCGATGACCAGACCATGCCTGGAAAAAGCTTCAGATTTTTCAAAGTCCTCGAGTTCCTTGTAAACTTGGCCCAGGAGTAAATTGGCTTCCATTGCTCCACGCTTGTAAGCAAGCGAGTCGCCAATCTTCAATGCTGTCATACCGCACTCGATACTCATATCAATCCTCACTCTGAGCCAATAGATCAGGCCCATCGTGATCAGTGCATCACATTCGCCTATTTTATATTTGATTTTTTTCGATTGCTGGATAGCGTCTTCACACAGGTTCATTGCGCTGTCGGGAAATGAGACCCTGATCTGGTAAGCTAACTCATTGAGAATATTGATTCGTTTAACTTCGGGTAATGTTTGCGAATTTTGGGAATAACAGAAAATCGGGAGCATGATTAACCCTGCCGCGACAATTCGTGAAATGAATTTGTCGCTGAAATTTTTGAGTCTCTGACAGGCCCAGGCAGCGTGCACCGATAATTTTTTTAAGCGTGTTATGGAATTAAAATTACTATTTACCTCAACTACGTCCGAGGCACTGTAACCCAATTACCATAGAATTAGTTAAAATTACCTACTTAGACTGTGTCAGTGCACATAAATGCCAGTAGCGGGTACGACCGTGCAAGGTGGTGAGGAGCTGATTCTGATGTTTTAGGACGGTTCAGAAACAAACCGGGCTTCTTAAATCGAAGCCCGATCGTCCATTGCAGTGCGCATGTGAACTGCAACTTACCTAACCTGTATAGTTCGTAATAGAGGATTTCTAAACTCCGGCACAAGGTGCAAACCAGATTGATAACAAGGGGCAATTTGAGGATTAGAAAAAAATTAAAGTTGAATGAAAAGCCCTCAAACTTCCCGTTTGCTTCCATTTTATAAAATTACCTATATTGAGTTTTGGCTTTATGACCAGTTATTTTGACATATTGAGAGATATCACCTTCAGTGGTGCCACCTTCAAGGATTTTCGCGACTCGTTTTGTCTTATACGTGAAGATGGTAAACGCAAGATCGTAACTATGGTCAGGTTTGTTCCGTTTTCTACCGGGATAAATTCGTATACGCAATACGGTGACTCAACACGCCACGAATATCCTTCGGCCAAGTCAGATGAGACAATCCTGGAGGATCTGATCAGCAAGACTTATTCCCAGGAAAAGAATTACAAACGAGAAGACTACACTATAAAGCCGATCGAGCTTTTCTGATCTTTATTTAGCCTGCAATAGTCAAAGTCGTTCCGCTCAGCGTTACCTGGTACTGCGCAAGAGGCGCAGGAGGCGGGCCACTGACTACCTTACCATTGATATCGTAGATTCCTCCATGGCACGGGCAATTGAAATTCTTCGCGGATGAATTGAAGTTGACACTGCATCCTGCATGAGTGCAGACGCGCGACAGCGCGATGTAAGACGATTGTGCAGTGCAAACAATGAAAACACCTTTCTCTAAAACAACTCCGCCAACATTATTAAGGGAAGCGTATTTTGAATCATTTAAGTCAATAGTGAAATTGGCTGCTGGTTTGGGATTGACTGAACTGGAAGAACAGCTCTCCAAACTCTGCGAAAATCCAATCCCGATCAGTGCCCCTGTGCCGGCTAAAAAATCTCTGCGTTTCATAGTAGTTGTGATTAAAACCAAACAAAGATATATTTTACCTGAGTGTAATGAAGTAGCTCAGGTATTCTATTAACGAATAGAAGAATGATTAGCTACGAGGTGACAGTGGGAATTTTTAGGTTAATATAAAGGGCGTCAAACTTTCTTCTTCATAATAGTTTTATTGGCGCCCGTCAGGTATTCTCTTCGAATAATTTCACGAGTTGACTCTGCAATCACATAGACTGTCGTGCGAATGATTTCTTTCTTTGGATTGAGCTCATAGAATTTAACCACGCGTTCATCCGGATTCTCACTCTTTAAAATTTCGCCAAGAGACCACACGGTTCCGCCCCGCTCATAGATGTATTCCGGGAAACGAAAGAGAACTCCTTTGTCAAGATTCACGGTTTTTGCAATAATATCTTCATAGTAAGAATCAAACAGTGGGGCAGGAGCCTGATAGTCGATAGGATCCACTTGCGAGTTTACTTTGGAAATAATCTTTCCATTTACTTTTTCCTTGTTGAAAGAAAGATCAAGTATTTTTTTTGACTGAATAGAGCGATGATAAACAGGTTTCAGGCCTTGCAACTCGCAGAGTCCGCTGTCCAGAATTTGATTCGGTCCGAACGAGATTTTGCAAATACGCAACCCTAGCTTCTTTTTATTGCTGACCTCAAAACGATCTTCGAGGCTTCCTACCAATTTCTCTTCTCCGTCTTTAATTGAAAAGAACTCATATGATGCTGTGTAGTCCTTTAGTCTTTCGGATTGCAATACTTTGCTTCCAGGCAGGATAAGGATGGTGTCCTTTTTCTGTGCGAATGAATTCCCCAATGATAGAAGTAAAAGCGCGGCTAATAATCTCATAAGCATTTTTTTATTCGATAGATAACGACCTAATAGCAAAATAGTGAGTTCGAACTATCATGAACGGCTCACAGGACGGATGGCCCGTAAATTTTAACAGAAAATTAGAAGTTTAATTATTTTTTCCGCCAGCGTGACTTAATCCTCTTTGGGGTATTATGAGGAAAAAATCAAACGCTATGGCTGAAATAAGTTCAAACCCAAGTGCAGGCAAAGGCCGCACGCGGATTCGTAGCAAGAAGCACTCAACCAGGATTGACATGACCCCCATGGTCGACCTGGCTTTCCTCTTGCTCACGTTCTTTATCCTTACAACCACTTTGAATAAGTTGCAGGTGATGGAGATTGCGATGCCCGAGAACGCAACGGTGCAACAGCCCATTCCTGAAAAAGAAGTACTGACATTGATCCTGGATGAGGGCGACCTGGTTTACTGGCGCCAGGGAATCAGTGTACCGAAACTGGAACGCATACCGTTAGCTCACGAGCGAATAAGTAAATTGCTGATGGATAAAAAGACGGAGATTAGTAAACTATATGTTCTGATTAAAAGCCACTGACCGTTCAAAATACAAGAACCTGGTCGACATAATGGATGAAATCACCGAAGCTAAGATTGATCGTTACTTTATTGATGATGTCACAGCCGATGAAGAGGCCTTGATCAGGAAAGCGAAGCAAGGTTATGTCAGTGTAAAATGATAGGAACGCTTTAAAAAAAATGCCAGATAAATTGTGATCAACAATTTATCTGGCACTAATGCAAGAACTTCTCAGGGATTAACTCTTTCTCAATTCGATCAAGACAACTCCCTCGTATTTTCCGGTAGTATACTTCTTTACTTGTTCCTCGCCCTTTAGCACTTGGATAGACCTGATTGTGTTGGGGTCAATTTTATTCATCTCCTGGAAGGAGATCTCTCTATTATCAACCATGATGAGAACATTGTGGCCAGTAGTTCTGGAAAGAACGGATGAACCAAGAGACGGTGCGACTGATAATCCTAATTCAGCTTTGCGTTCGTCACTTCTTACAATATACTTATCAGATGAGCAATTGGATAGCAGCAGACCCAGGGATATAAGAGCTAGTATTTTTTTCATGACTGTTTGTTTTAGATCATCGAAGATACCTATGACTCTTAAGATTTACTAACTCAACGGGGAGTTTTTTGATTGTAATTCTTCTGTTGCAAACGAACAGAAGCATTCATTCGAACTTCCAATGTATGAATGGCCGATAGCTCCTGACCAAAGGTATTTCAAGCCACTATTGGGCGAGACCACTTGCCATCACCGTTTCCCGCTGATTGACATGATTTGGAAACACAAGCTGGAATGTAGACCCTTGACCTGGCTCAGAGTCTACCTCGATATATCCACTAAGTTTTTTTGAGGCTTCTTTTACAATATACAAGCCCAAACCGGCACCATCGCTTTTCTCCGTGGCACGGAAAAACATATTGAATATTTTTGACTTTAATTCTGGACGGATACCCAGACCGTTATCGGTAAAACGGAGGTTCAATTTCTCACTGGTTATAATGACTTCAACTTCGATAAATGGATTTGATTTTGCCAGGTCCGCATACTTAATCGCATTCGACAACAGGTTACTCACGATTACTTTTAGTCGCGTGGCATCCGAATACAAAGGCACGTTATCTTTTACATTGATTTTTAATTCAATGTGGTCAAAGCCTTTCAGGTATTTAAGACTTTCAACAGCATCTTCGATAAGCTGCTTTACATTAACCTGCCCAAAATGAATTTCCTTGCGCGCATTTTTGGAATAATCAAGAATCTCTTTCAGTGTTTCATCGAGTTTATGGATACTGGTTTGCATTAGCTCAAAATAGTGATTGAAATGGCTGCTATGTTGGTTGTCCTCAGCTTTCGCAAGATGAATTAGCCCGAGTACCGACATCAGCGGAGCACGGAGATTGTGAGATACGCTGTAAACAAAACTGTCAAGTTCATGATTCACTTTCACCAGTTCTTCATTTTGACTGCGTAGGTCGGACTCGGCTTTTTCACGCCTCATTTCCACGTTTCTCTTCCGGAGAGCATTGCGAATAGCGGAAGGTAATCGCACAAGGTTTGACTTGAGGATGTAGTCATCAGCGCCCTGCTTCAGGCAACTCACAGCAAATTCCTCTGACACAGTTCCTGTTACAAGGATGAAAGGAATCTTCAATCCTTTTTGCTTTATCATAAGCAATGCCTCAAACGAATTGAATTGAGGCAAGGCATGATCGGAAAGAATGACTTCGGGTTTAAAGAGTCTTAAAGCTTCTTCGAATTGTTCCTTCGTATCAACCACACTATTTACGTAACTGATGGCATCTTTCTTCAACATGCGACTGATTAACTCTACATCTTCCTCCCGGTCTTCCAACATCAGGATTCGTAACTCATGATTCTCCATTCTCTCCATATCATTCTTATTTGGGTGATTGATTAAGCACAAGCCAGAACAAACCGAGTTGTGTAATGGCTTCAATGAATTTATTGAATTCAACAGGCTTCACGATATACGCATTTACTCCAAGCTGGTAAGATTCAACGATATCCCGTTCTTCTTTTGATGATGTCAGCATCACAATTGGTATGTGCTTTTTGGAGGCATCAGATTTAATTTTCTTCAACACTTCGAGCCCGTCTACTTTGGGCATTTTAAGATCAAGCAATATTAACCGTGGTTCCTCATTTTCTCTGTAGAGATAATCCAATGCTTCAGCTCCGTCATGGAGCCGCAGCAAATGGTTTGCTAAGTTATTTTTTTTTAGCGCACGGATAGTCAACTCCGCATCATTTTCGTTGTCTTCTACAAGAAGAATTTCCACTGGTTTGTTCATAATGTCTGGCTGTGTAATTTTTTTGATTACAGTTTGTAAAAAAAATGATGATCCTTTTAAAATTTCTAACCAACAAGAAAATTTAATATCGTTATTATAGAATACGATATTAACCGCACAATAAAATTAATTCTGAAGAGTATTCCGGTCAACGGGGGAATTCCCATATCTGATACGGGAAAAAACCCGTGTGAAATGGGAAAAATACCTGTTGCTCTGTTTTTTCTTTTGCTGCTACTTTGTATTTCCATTTCACTCAAAGCCAAACCGGCCATCGACTAGCAGAGGAGTTGTTGGCAACTTTTTAAACACTGCGTGGGCTAAGATTAAAATTTATGAGCGTGATCGTTGACGAAGATATGTCGAGATTGAGAGGTTTAATTAACCTGATGTTTTACCTGATTCTTGAAAAAGCGGATGATAAGGCGGTTGCAATCGCCTACAGGAGATTTGTTGAACTCGAGCAAAATGAAGAAGTGCGGATCAAGTTGCTGATCGCAGAAGCGAAGCAACATTATAGCAAGCAACTTATTGAGTTGATCGCCAAGCTGAGTATTATCGACAGTGAAATCGGTAGGTCGGCAACAAAGCCGATGTAATTGTCTTTAATAATATTTGGAAACTTTTTTGGGGTTCATCAACGCGCCTGTGAGGGCCGCAAAACCACCTACGAAACCACCGACTACTACCATCAGGATGAAGACATTCAATGGAAAAATTTTGTTCATTTTTTCAGTAAGCAGCGATTGAGATGCCACATCAATTTGGTATGCCATTAACAACCACAGCAGGGCTACGGCAATGAACCCAGCGATGAATGAAACGGCCCCTTTATTTTGAAAAGAGTAACCCGCAACAAAAGCTACGATGGCCATTGTCCACCATGGTAAAAAATACTGGGCAGCAAAACAACCTACGGCTGTAACTATGAGTTGAAATAGGAATTTCATTGTGCTGATTTTAAGGTTTGAACTGACATCGTGAATTTTTGCATCTGCTCGGGGGCCGTATTGAAGTGAAGATTAAAATAGCGATCTGCCGACCACACATTAATCATATTATTATAGAATGGACTTCCCGGATTTCCCGATTGACCGCCGGGGAAAACACCCCATGCTTTCAATCCGTTTTTTTCCAGGCTCACCACCATGCGCCAGCTGGGACCGTTGCGTCTTCCATGAGCGTTGATGATACCGTTATTGCCGCCATGTCTGACGTGATAACTGAATGGAGCAAGCCGGGCAAGGTGCTGTATGTATGAATCCTTAAAATCAGCCCAGGCCGGTTCCAGCTTCTTGTCTTGCTTCCATTTGGCCATATCCAATACGCTTTTCGAAAAGGATTTCCGAGCAACATCGGAAGCAGTTTCTTTTTCCGGTGTAGAGACGATGTCAAAGAAATTCAGATCAGGTTTTTCCTTCATTAATTTTAATGTCTGATACGTGGTGGGCTCAGGTAACGAAACTTTCGCGCTGTCTATTTCGTCCCAAATCATCGGGTAGATAGCGCGGAGCCACATCTCGTAGTAAGAGGCTCCTTCGGAATCAGCAGTGTTGACGAAATTCCATGACTTTAATTTATCATAAACGGATTTTTCTTCTGTATTCAGTTTCGTGCTATCAAGCATGGCAAGCCACATAGGCAAGCTCTCGGCCGCCTTGAGGTTATAGTTATCTGCCTGAAGGCTCATCATATCCTGGGGAGAAATATTTTTCATTTCCCCCAGGCGCTGGTTGATCCTCCGGTTGCGATACGCCTCAAAGTGATTGGACATTACATAATAAGGATAGGTGTCATCTACCGGATACTGATTCGCAGAACTAACAAATCCCCGAACCGGATTTTTGTACATCACATTTTGTTCGTTGGGAATGAAAGCTTGCCATTCATTGGATGTTTTCGTTCCGTCAAGTACGAATCGCCCTTCATTCTGTCTGCGTACAGGATATTTCCCCTGGATACGCATCCCGATGTCGCCACTCACACTGGCGAATACAAAATTCTGGGCAGGGGAGCTGTAGTAGTCAAGTGCTTTTTGGTAGTCGTTATGATTTTTGCCTTTGTTCAACAGGTAAAAAGCAAGTAGCTCCTTGGATGGATCGTGAGCAACCCAGCGGAATGCATAATGATTCTTTTCGCTCTCCCCATGAAAAGTCTCATCATAAGTTACTGGACCGTGATGTGTGTAAACCACCGTGTCATAGAATGGATCTGTTCCCTTCACTACGATCTTCTCAATGACTTTTCGAGTGGCCTTCCATTGATCATCGCTCAAGTATTCTTTTTTAGACTTGTCTTTGAATTGGATTTTGTACCAATCCACCAGATCGCGTTGAGCGTTGGTCACGCCCCATGCGATAGAGTCGTTGAAACCGCTTATTACCGACGGTGACCCGGGTAAAGAAGCCCCCATGGTGTTGATACCCGGAGCGCTCAAATGAATGACATACCAAATCGATGGCAGGTTCAATTCCAGGTGAGGATCGTTGCAAAGGATTGGCGACCCGGTAGATGTTTTACTGCCGGACACCGCCCAGTTATTGCTGCCGATGTCCGGGATGTGTTTTATAAGTGGTTTTATCTGAACGATGTCCTGAGGCACAGTGGGTGTACTGGCAAGAGTTACCGGCTTGAAATTCCAACCATTGGTATTATCGACAATTGGATCTCCCACGTGCTCATTATCCGGATAAAGTAACTCAATCACGTCTTTGCCGAAAAATTTCAAAGCATTTGTCATCTCAAAATCCTTCTCCGCGATGTTCAACGTCTTGGCCATATATTTTAAGAGCAGACCGCTTTTCAATGTTGTCCACGGTTCAGGCCAATAGTCGAGTAGTTTATATTCAAGGGGAAGTCTTTCATAGTTGAGCGATTCGATATATGCGTTTATCCCTTTAGCATATTGTTCGATAACTTTTTTTAGCACCGGATCTTTCTCCATTTCATTAAGAGAATTCTGAGCTCCATAAACCATTCCCAGCCTTCGTTGACCCCGGTCAAAGTCGAGGGTTGCGGGACCAAGGATTTCAGAAACGCGCCCGGCAGCTGCATGAGTTTGTAACTCCATCTGCCATAACCTGTGATTGGCCGTTATATATCCTTGTGCGAAAAAAAGATCGTCTTCACTGGCAGCATAGATGTGAGGAATTAAAGTACTGTCATAAGCTATTGAAACTTCGCCCGACAAACCTTTAATGGCTAATACGGGGGTAATTTTGTTTTCAGCATTTTTCCAGAAGCCATGAAACGGATCCATGAATTTCCCCATCGGAGGGATTGGCGTACCCTTGATATTCCACGAACGATTGAAAGCGTATATTAAAGCCGCAGTGATGATTAATGAAACAAAGGCTTTGAATTTCATAAGGGAAACTTTTTCTAATGATCGTAATTATTTATTGAAAAGTGAAAAATTTTTAACACAGGCCATGGGAGAAACTTACCTAAGTTGGTTTTAATCATTAATCTTGCCGGACTTCAGCACCAGTGTTAAAAAATCAGGAATAGATGTCTGAGAAGGAATTTGAAACCTGCTTCAACAAACACTACGAAACGTTTTGTTTACGGGTAGCACTTATTATTAATGACAGAGATGTGGCAGAGGACTTGGTTCAGGAAGCTTTTGTAAAATTCTGGGAGAATAAACCAGCCGTGCTCAATCAGGAATCCATTCCGGCTTACATTTCAAAAATGGCAGTGAACAATGCGTTGATGTATCTGCGTACGAGGAGACAGACTGGAATAAAATACGAAGAGCTAAAATTGTCAACTCCTTTAGAAGCGGACTCTACCGAAGCGCAACTGGATGCAAAGGAGACTGAAAATCTCGTTACCAAAGCATTGCTTGGACTGCCTCCTGCTTGCCGGCAGGTGTTTATTTTGAGCCGGTACGAAGAGATGAGCTACAAAGAGATAGCTGAAGAGCTGGATATCTCAGTGAAGACAGTAGAAAACCATATTGGAACAGCGCTCAAGCGATTACGTGCTGCGCTCTTGAGCCTTTTGCTTTTAGCCTGGCAAAATTTTATTTGAGAATGACTAGGGGGAACTCCCGTTTTTCGCATCCTAATGTAAAACCATTTGGATGAAGCGGAAGATTCTTGCCTTGGCGGTGCTGACGTTGGTGGTGGGGTGTCATACCGAGCCTGACATATTGATCAATACTCCGGAAATTAATTTTGACATTTTCTGGAATGACTTTGATCGCAACTACTCTTTTTTTGAACAGAAGGGAATAGACTGGGAGCAATACAAACAAACCTATCGTCCAAGGATACACGCCAATACTTCTCCTAAAGCGCTTCTGGATATACTTAGTGAGATTATCCTTAGTTTGAAAGATGCTCATGCTTCACTGACTGCCAACTCCAATTTTATTTCGTACGACTATACTGCGGGGCACCCCAAGAATTCACCAATTAACCTTTCCAACTATGTGACTTTGCAATCGGCAGGGAGCGTGTTGAAGCACGGAATTATCCGGGGCACTGTGGGCTTTCTTATGATTTCTAAATTTCAGGGAAGTGATTCCGACTTTACAATTACTGAGTCCATCTTCACCGACTGGCAAAACAAGAACCTGAAGGGAATTATAATCGATATCCGTGGAAACGGAGGCGGCAGTGATGCTTTGGCTTCTCATATTATCGAGAAACTCAACGATAGTCCTCGTATTTATTCGAAGGTTAAATATAGAAATGGACCTGCTCATAATGATTTTACCGATTGGGTAGACCGGTACACACCAGCTTCCAGTACCACTTTTTTTAAAGGACGCCCGATTGTTGTACTCACTAATCGATATGTCGTGAGCGCAGCAGAATCTTTTGTGCTTGCCATGCGGACAATCCCAGGAGTAAAAATTGTTGGTGATACTACCGGAGGATCATCAGGAAACCCGCTTAATCGCCGATTACCAAATGGCTGGCAGTACCGGGTGCCACGCTGGATTGAAGTAACTCCGGACTATACCGTATTTGAAAACAAAGGTCTGTATCCGGATGTACCCGTATGGCTTAAACAAGAAGATGTGACGGCTGGAAAGGATACGATTATTGAAAAAGCCCTGGAATTAATAAACTAATATTTTATGACTGACGAAAAAGTTTGGGAATTGATTGTCAAGAAATTCTCTGGCAAGATTTTATCCGATGAAAATCAGCAGTTGGAAGATTGGATTTCAAAAGACGAGATGAATAGAAAAATGTTCGAAGAGTCTGGACTTTTGTGGCAGCGAACTAAAAATCCGGAAGGCTTTGGATTTGACAGGCAGCAAGCATGGTCAAAAATTTCGTCACGAATTCGACCGACTCCGGAGCGGAAGTTGCAACCTGTTTTCATCCGATGGGCCGCAGCCGCATGTCTTGTACTGGCTATAGTAGTAGTTTATAATCTTATCCCCAGTGGCCGACTGATCGCGAAACTCGTTTCCGTAAAAACAACTGAGGAAACAAAAGCCATTGTACTTCCGGATAATACAAGAGTGTGGCTAAACGCGAATAGTGAACTGACCTACCCGGAGCAATTCAACGATTCCATCCGGCAGGTGGAATTAAAAGGTGAAGCGTTCTTCGATGTAACCCACAATCCACAGCAACCTTTTGTGATAGTTAATCCCTCATTCAGGACCCGCGTGCTCGGAACTTCTTTTGACTTGAAACTTCGAGATAAGCAAAGCAGCCTTTTTGTAGTAACCGGAAAAGTAAGGTTCTCGTATTCGATTCAGGAGAAAGTGATATCATCAGTCGTTGTTGAACCCGGGTATGAGGCTAACCTCAATGAGAGTGGTCAGCTGGAAAAAAATCAAAGTCGTAACAAAAATGAAATAGCGTGGCACACCGGTGTTCTTGAATTTGAAAATGAAAAATTGACCAATGTGGTTGAGGATATGTCAGACTATTACAAAGTCAGGGTTGATTTGAATGTGGAAAATCCTCAAGGCTATTTATTTTCAGGTACCCTGAAGCAGCAGCCTGTGGAAGTGGCATTGGAAACCGTATGCTATACCCTAAACCTCACGTGGAAAGAAAGCCCAGTGGGGTATACGTTATCTGCGTCAAGCTCTAAATGATAATCGGACCATGAGACTTGTTCGCGTGAAAGTCATTCTTGTTATTCTGCTTATACAGGGAGTACTGCTTGCACAACCAGCTGAGAAAAGGGCTTCTTTCGATTATGGCAAAACTGAACTGCAGTCTGCGTTATTCAAATTAAAGGAAATCTATGGTGTTGATTTTTCCTATGGGAACAATGCAATTCCGTTGCGAAAAACTGTCGTGCTCAAAGCGGAAAACAAAACACTTCGTGAAGTGCTTGATGAGATCCTTCCTAAAGTTGGGGTGACTTATAAAATAATTGGGGCAACAATCAGTTTACGGGCTATTCAATTCAAACAAGTCATCCGGGGAAAGGTAGTAGACAAATCGACCTCACAAGAGCTTCCGGGTGCTAATGTAGTTGTCCTTGGCCTTGATTCACTTAATGGCGCCAGTGCTGATGCCAATGGCAATTTTTCATTGGGTCTTGTCAACGTTGGCAGGTACGCACTGAAAATCTCCCTGGTAGGATATGAAGAAGTAATGTTATCGGACGTAATTGTCGAAGTCGGTCATGAGACAATTATAAACGTTGGCCTCAAGGAGGCAGTTGTCAGGCTTCAAGAAATTGTAGTGCGTCCCACACAACTTAATGGTCAGGCGTTGAACAGTTTTTCATTGTCAGGAGGAAGGTCCTTTTCCGCAGAGGAAACAAAACGATTTGCGTCCAATTTCAATGACCCGGCTCGGATGATGACCGCTTATCCGGGAATAGCAGCTAACAATGATGCCACTAACAGTTTGGCTATTCGTGGAAACTCTCCGAATGGAATGCAATGGCGATTGGAAGGTACGGAGATTCCCAGCCCAAGTCATTTCTCATCTTTCGGTGGTTCTGGCGGAGGTGTCAGTATGTTAAGCCTGAATATGATTGACAAATCTGATTTTTTTCCGGGAGCGCTTGCTGCTGAGTATGGCAATGCTTTGTCGGGTGTGATGGATATCAAACTGCGAAAGGGAAACAATCTCAAGCATGAGCGATCATTTCAAGCTGGAGCTATTGGTTTGGACCTGGCTGCAGAAGGCCCGTTCAGCAAGAAGAACAGATCATCGTATCTCGTTAACTACCGGTACTCCACACTTGGGCTATTGCAAGGACTTGGATTTTTCGAAGAAGGAGCTGTGCCACAATATCAAGACATGTCATTTAACTTGTCTTTTCCGACTGAGAATTCTTCAACTAACGTCTGGGGAATTCTTGGTGACGGAATCATCAATGAAAACGTGTCGGGCGATGGCAAGAACAGGCTTCAGACAAGAAATGCTTTTGGAGGAATAACACATCGAAGGAATTTTGAGAATAACTCCTCATTCATTTTGGCAGCATCAGCAACCGCTGGCACAGACGATCTTACGCGCGTCCAGTCAGTTAATTCAATTCAGATGCAAACACGGGGTCAGCAAAACACCAGTTATTCATTTCGTGTGTCGCCACAATTTAATAAGCGATTTTCATCGAGCAGCGCTATAAGAACGGGCCTGGTATTCAGTTATCAGAAGTTTCAACTAAATCACTTTTATGTTGATCAGACAACCGGCGAAAAAGTGCAGTATGTGGATGGCAATGGAAATACCGGGTACTTGCAAGGATATGGGCAATGGAAAAAACAATTCGGTGACAAGTTGGTAGTTAATGCCGGAGTCCATGGTATTCTTTTTTTGCTGAATAGTCATTACTCAGTTGAACCGCGTTTAGGCTTGAACTATGAAATTTCACCGAATCAAAATCTAAGCGCGGCAGCCGGAGTTCATAGCAGGCTTCAGCCGCTCACGATGTACTATGGAAGCCTTCAGCAGCCGGATGGGACAATCAACTACCCGAACAAGAACCTGGATTTCTCCAAAGCGATTCACTATGTAGCCGGATATGATCGCATGCTGGGAGAACACATCCATACCCGGTTGGAAGCCTACTATCAATCGCTCTACAGCATCCCCGTGTACTATGATTCAAATGGCCCCGCACAGTTCACGACCTATTCTGCAATTAATCAACTGAATGAGTACCTCAACTCGAAGACTGTTGAAGCGCCACCCATTCAACTTTCAAATACAGGTACCGGTACAAACTATGGAGTTGAGTTGACATTGGAGAGATTTTTTACGAAAAATTCCTATTTCTTATTGACTGGTTCGTTGTATCAGTCAACATACAAAGGCTCGGATAACATTAGCCGGAATACAGCATTTAACGGTCAGTATATTTTTACGGCACTTGCCGGCAAAGAGTACCAAACGGGTATCGGAAAAAATAACACGATAGAACTGAATGCCAGGATTACCTGGATGGGAAACAACAGGCAAACACCATATAATGTCGTTGACAGTTGGCTTACCAGCTCTGAAGTCTATTACTACGACCGGAGCTATGAGTTAAGACTTCCTGATTATTTTCGTATCGATCTGCATTTCGGATTTAGAAAGAACAGGGCGAGAGCATCTCACACATGGTCGTTTGATTTACGAAATGCGACCAACAGGAATAATGTTCATTATCAATGGTTGAACTTCAATGCTGGCAAAATAGATTATACAACTCAGCTGGGGGTGATTCCTGTTTTGAATTACAGGATTGAATTTTAGTGAGTCTTAAATCAATTTCTCGAATATCCGGGCCAGGTTCTTCGCAATGATCTTATGACCTTCCACGTTGGGATGAATGCCATCGCCTTGATTTAGTTTTTCGTCACCACCAACACCTTCGAGGAGGAAGGGGATAAGCTGAGCCTGGTTTTTAGCGGCCAGGTCGGGGTAGACTTTTTTGAATTCATCTGAATAAGCTTTACCCATATTCGGAGGCACCATCATTCCTGCCATAACAATCTTAACACCAGGATATTTTCCTTTTACTTTATCGATGATTGCCTGCAGGTTTTTCCTGGTTTGATCAACAGGTAATCCGCGGAGCCCGTCATTGGCTCCGAGTTCAAGAACAAAAATATCGATCGGCTGACGCAGTATCCAGTCGATTCGTGATAAGCCACCAGCGGAAGTTTCGCCACTAAGACCAGCATTAATCACTTTGACTCTTTTGCTCTGTTTGTTCAATTCTTTTTCGACCAATGCAGGAAAAGCTTCGCCAGGAGAAGAAAGCCCATAACCAGCGGTAAGACTGTCGCCAAAAAACAAAATCGACTTTGGCTGATTTTGAAACATTGTAAAAACAAATACAATGAGAATTGTTTTGAAGTAAGTCATCAAAGTCAAATATCCATTTTAATTTTTAATCGATACGCATTTTTAATTATCGTTTTTGCGCAGTACATTCAATTTCCTAAAACAAACTCTTGTATGGACATTAAGGAAATACTTAGCCTTTTCCACAAAGGAAAAGCCTCGGCTAAAAGTCATATGAAAAATCTGATAGAGATGGCTGCTGTAGATGGCAATTTTGATCAGATTGAGTATGACCTGCTTAAACAAATTGCAAAGAAGAATAACATCTCAGAGTCGCAACTGAAGTCGATTAAAGAAAATCCACAAGGAGTCAAATTTGAGCTACCAGCAGATAAAACCGAGCGGTTTCACCAGTTCTATGACCTGGTACACATGATGAGCGTTGACAACCAGGTTCATCCCGAAGAGATGAAATTGTGCGATCTGTTTGCAGTCAAGTTCGGTTATCCTAAAAACAAATCTGGTGAGCTGATACAAACCATTCGATTAAATATCCAGAATGGCCAGAGTGCGGAAGAGACGCTTAAGCGCGCGTCCATGTTTATTTCTTAGTTATTCCATTGCTTTATAAGTAATCTGATTTTCAGATAGATATAATTCATCAATTATATCTACCCTTGACTGCTTTTGCGCGGCTGAAACGTCCTATGCCGGACAAATTGCAAAAAAACGGAGGCCATTCACAACCAAGCAGTTATCTTTACGTTTTTGTAGTTTTTTGAAAATCAGTTATTAACCATAAAGACGGTCCTTCTGGCCGGTGGGAAGTTTTAGGTATGATGATGCTTGATCAGACGGAGGTAGGTGTGTGGCAGGATTTGTTTACTTCGATTATTGAAGACGCGGACTCCAACATTCTACTCCTGGACGATGAGTTCAGGATCGTGACGATTAACCCGGGGTTCTATTGGACATTTCTGGAGACCTACGGTGTAGAATTAAAGAAAGGCACCTACATTTTGCAGTCGATGGGTGAAGTCAACTCGGCCCTGACACGCCAGTGGAGAGACCGGTTCCACACTGCTTTAAGTGGCTCTCCAGTGAAAGTCGAAGATGAGTTTGAAATTGACGGCAAGCAGTATTTTTGGGAGCTTCATTTCAAGTCCGAAACTTTTGCAGATGGTCGCCAGTTCGTCTCTGTTTTCAGCCGGGATGTTTCCGTTCGTAAAGCATATCAGAAGAAGATCATTGGCAACGAAGCAAACCTTCGGTCAATTCTGAATACCATCGAGAACAGCATCTGGCTCATCAGCAGCGATTTTGAATTGATTGACTACAACAAAGAATTCTTCAAGTTGTACAAACTCGCATTTGGAGTGAAGCTGGTTCGTGGGAAGAACATCTTTGAGTTTGTACCTGAACACATGCCTGAAATGGGCCAGGTTTGGCGCGCGCGATATGAAGCCGGATTGAAAGGCAGACCAGGAAAGTATATTGAAACCTATTCCATCGGAAATACTCTTCGCACTTTCGAAATAAAGACGTACCCGATTGTTGAAGATACAAAAGTGACGGGCCTTACAATCTACTCTCGTGACATCACTCAACAGAGAGAAGCAGAAGATTTGCTGAAAGCCAAAAATGAGGAACTTACCAAGATCAACTCGGAACTTGACCAATTTGTCTACAGCGCATCTCACGATCTCAAAGCCCCGTTGATGTCTATCAAAGGACTGGTGAACATGATCAAGATTGATCCCGAAAAGGAAAAACTCGATCATTACCTGGGGTTAATAGAAAACAGCATCCTCAAACTCAATAATTTCATAACGGATATCATCCATTATTCCCGCAATTCAAGGATGGAGGTAATGCCGTCTAAAATCAACTTTCGTGAATTGGTGAAGGAGTCGATCGATTCGCTTAAGTACATGCAGGATGCGGAATTGGTCAGGTCTATTATCAATATTCATGATGACAAACCGTTCTACTCTGACCACAGCCGACTGTTGATTATTTTCAATAATATTATTTCCAATGCGGTGCGCTACCAGGACAAAGGGAAAGAGTCCTTCCTGCAGATTGATATTACGAACGAGACTGACAAGACCGTAATTAAATTTACTGATAATGGTGTCGGTATCGCTGAGGAATTCCTTGAAAATATCTTCAAGATGTTCTTCCGTGCCAGTCATGGCAGCAAGGGATCCGGTCTTGGTCTTTATATCGTGAAAAGCACGATTGATAAATTGAACGGAAAAATCTCGGTGAGCTCAAAACTGGGCGAAGGAACGCAATTTCGTATCGAGATCCCTAACAATACCATATTTAGACCTTCCATGAACTAAATGGAATTTTAACATTTTCCAGCCTCGCATTTGCGGGGCTTTTTTATTCTTAAAGTTCCTCGCATATTCAAGGCAAATTAGAAAGATGTTTACAGGGATTATTGAAGCGGTAGGAGAAGTGGTCGCGATAAAGCAGGAAGGTACCAACAGGCATTTCAAAATAGCGTCCAGGATCAGCAACGAACTCAAAGTTGATCAGAGTATTTCTCACGATGGAGTTTGCCTCACTGTGGTGTGGGTAGGCGATGGATTCCATTGGGTTGTGGCAATTGATGAGACGTTGCAAAAGTCAAACCTGGGGTCTCTCCGGGAAGGCAGCAAAGTAAACCTGGAACGCTGCATGCTCGCCAATGGTCGGTTTGACGGGCATATTGTGCAAGGCCATGTCGATCAGACCGGGAAAGTTAAGTCCGTAAGCGATCAGAATGGCAGTTGGCTTTTTACTTTTAACTATGACACTTCACAAGGTAATGTCACCGTAGAGAAGGGATCAATTACCGTGAACGGTGTGAGCCTTACCTGTTTTAATTCAGATGATGGAGAATTTACAGTTGCTATCATACCATACACTTTTGAAAACACAGGATTCCATGACTTGAAGGCCGGTGACACGGTGAATCTTGAGTTTGACATCATCGGTAAGTACGTCAAAAAATTACTCGCCAAATAAATCATTGAAGTAGGAGTCACTCAGATTTTTAACGGAGCCTCGCTATTATTTTTCGTTTTATTCTGGTTGAGCAATTAATATCTTTGACATTGATTTTATTCCATGGGCGCTACGAAGAAAGCAATTGAAGCTGTTGACAAAGATTTTCTAAATGTGTGCCTGAAAGCCTACGGGCTGATGTGCACATCCAAGCGAATGGCTGAATTGTATGACGAATTCCGTGAAGTTTGCGGCAAATATGTTCATAGCACTTCGCGGGGGCATGAGGCCATTCAGATAGCTACTGGTTTTCAATTGAAGTCGACTGATTACGCAGCACCTTACTATCGCGATGAGTCGATACTGCTTTCCATCGGTATGGAGCCGTATGAGCTGATGATGCAATTGATGGCCAAAGCAAATGATCCGTTCTCCGGGGGAAGAAGTTATTATGGTCACCCTTCGCTGAGACGAAAAGGGTTTCCGGTCATACCTCACCAGAGCTCGGCTACCGGAATGCAGGCGATTCCTGCTACGGGAATGGCACATGGAATTTCCTATTTGGAATCGCAGGGATTGCTGAAGGAGAAATCAGTAGTACTTTGCTCACTCGGTGACGGGTCAGTGACCGAGGGTGAAGTCGCAGAAGCTTTCCAGATGGCTGTATTGAAAAAACTACCAATCATTTACCTGGTTCAGGACAATGGTTGGGGTATTTCAGCTACAGGAGACGAGATGCGCACTATGGATGCCTATGAATATGCCGAAGGCTTCAAGGGAATGGAACGCATGCGAGTAGATGGATCCGATTTTGTGGATTCATTCAATGGGATGAAAAATGCTTTTGACTTCGTACGCAATGAACGCGCTCCGATTTTAGTTCATGCGAAGTGTCCTTTGCTAGGGCATCATACTTCCGGTGTTCGCAGAGAATGGTATCGGGGAGAAGACTTATCGGTACATGCGAAGGAAGATCCGATCCTAAAACTTGAGAATTTTTTGCTTCAACAGGAGGTGAGCCGAAAGACTTTGGATGGACTGAAAGCTGAAGCTGAAAAGAAAGTTTTAGCGGACTATCATAAATCAGTTCAATCGCCAGATCCGGATGTTAATGATTTTGATTCTCACGAATTTGCTCCAACAGAAATAATAGAAGAGAAAGGTAATCGTACTCCTGAGAAAGGAGAAAAGGTCGTGATGGTGGACGCTGCACTTCATGCAGTGGATGAAATTCTCCGCAAACATCCCGAGGCTATGTTTTACGGTCAGGACGTAGGAGGGAGACTGGGCGGAGTATTCCGTGAGGCAGCAACCCTTGCTCAAAAATATGGAGAGAACCGTGTGTTTAATACGCCAATACAGGAAGCCTACATCGTTGGTTCAACGGCAGGCATGAGTGCGGTCGGAGTGAAGCCTATTGTTGAAATTCAATTTGCCGACTATATCTGGCCAGGGATTAATCAGTTGGTTGAAGAACTTTCAAAGAGTTGTTATCTATCCAAAGGAAAATTCCCGGTTCAATCGCTGATTCGCGTACCGATCGGTGCGTATGGAGGTGGTGGTCCTTACCATTCCGGCAGTGTAGAATCAACACTGCTCACGATCCGGGGTATCAAAGTTGTGTATCCATCCAATGCGGCCGATATGAAAGGCCTCATCAAAGCATCTTTCTATGATCCCAACCCTGTGGTAATGCTTGAGCATAAAGGTTTGTATTGGAGCAAAGTACCAGGTACACTCGATGCCAAGATGATTGAGCCTGACGAAGACTATATCGTCCCATTGGGTAAGGCCAACATTGTACAATCGGCAGATGAGGATAAAATAAACGCTGGTCAAAGTGCTACAGTTATTACCTATGGCATGGGTGTTTACTGGTCAAAGGAGGCTTCGAAAAAATTCAAGGGGCAAATTGAAATTATTGATTTGCGCACACTGAATCCATTGGATTGGGATACCGTGAAAGCTTCAGTGGAAAAACATAGTCGTGCTTTTGTACTTACGGAAGAGCCACTTCTCAATTCTTTTGCCGAATCGCTGGCCGGACGTATTTCAAAGGAGTGTTTCAAAAGTTTGGATGCACCTGTCTGGACTTTCGGGTCGGCCAACTTGCCTGCAGTCCCTTTGAATGTTGATCTTGAGAAGATGATGCTGCCGAATGCTGAGAAGGTCGCAGCAGAGTTGGAGAAGCTCCTGGTTTTTTAGAAAGGGTAACCAATTCCAATGTTGTAAATCACCGGTTCGTGATTGAGACTGTATGGCTTTTTGAAGCTGGCATCCCAAAGCACAAAGCGATTTCCGGCAGGACGAGCAGGATCCCAGGCTTTGATGCCTACATCAAAGCGTAGAATCAGGAACGTGAAATCGAAACGCAATCCAAAGCCTGTTCCCACGCCAAACTCTTTGTAGAATCTTCCCCATTCAAAGTTAGCCTCGTTGTTAGTGCTTGTTTGTAAGGCCCACACGTTGCCCGCATCAACAAAAAACGCATAGTTCAAAAAACCAATAAGCTTTTGCCTCCATTCTACACTTGCTTCAAGCAGCAATTGTCCTGGTTTTTCAAAACTGTAATTGAAATAGCCATTGTTCGATGGATCGGTATTAACTTGCGGGGGGTCTGAACCAAGACCGAGCCTTCGAGGTCGCCAGGCTCGCACACTATTACTGCCGCCAGCAAAGAAGTTTTTTTCGTAGGGCAAGACGTTGTTAGAACTGTAAGCATAACCGACACCAGAATTAAAACGATAAGCCAGTGACTGACTTTTATTCACAGGAATTACTTTCCTGTAATCAAAACTGAAGCGGAAGTACTGGTAAGGTTCTAGCCCCTGGTCGCGTATAAACTTAGGTGAGTATAGATTTAGTAGAGTCCCTCCACTTTCCATTGAAGCGCGGATGAACGTTGAATTTTTTTGTGCAACGCCATAGTTGTTGTTCCACGTCAGGGAGAAGATCATGCTGCTGACATAGGAGGGATTAAATGCGTTAATCAGATTATTACCCAGACTGTGGAGACTGTCCAGTCTTTTTCGAAAATCACCACTCACTGTTGAATTGATGACGTTAAGAGTAGCTGGACTGAACGAGAATTGCAAGCGTCTTTGCAGATCCCATGTGTAGGTGGCTGACAGGGTAGTAATTGATCGCTGGTACTCAGGACGGTCGGTGTAAGTGTAACCTCCCAATATCTTGGTACGCGGGTTATTTTTCGCATACCGAAATGCTGTAGCACTCCTGAAAGGAAATAAGAACTGTGGAAACGAAACCGAAACGTTACCTGTCGCTTCCGTACTCTTGTAAAAACCACCTTCCGATGTTGCAGCGGCCACGCCTTCGAAACCAAAACGGCCATTGATTTCCAATATTTCAAGCCCGTGAAAAACATTCCGTTTTTTGAAGTTAGTACTGATGTACGGTCCGGGGAAGCCTTGGGTAACCGTTACGCCCGCTTCATTGCTCCAGCTGTATAAATCTGAAGGACTGGTAAATACGTTGGCGATGAAATGCCCGCCACTAGTGTCATAAACCAGGTTTACAAATTTGAAATTGTCGAGGTTCGCCAATTGTCGTTGCGTATTGAAAGTATTGGTCCGGTTGTATAGACTGTCTTTCGAAACAAAAACACGTTGTGCCAGGATTTTTTTACTATATAAATTTTCGTACGAATTGAATGTGATGTTATGATAAGTGGTACTCGTTCTCTTCTTGCTTTCATTACCCGTGACAGTCGCATCGGGGGTAAAGATCACCGAATCAATTTTGAATTGCTTGTGATATCCCCGTTTGGCAGGGCTAAGGATTTTAAGCAACAGTTTGACTTTGTTCTTCTTCGCTGAAGTATCAGCCTCAAAATCGATGAACTGCTTACTGAAATCATAAAACCCGTGGTCTTTCAAAAGCTGATCAATCCGGTCGCGCTCCTTTCCTAATTTGTCCTGATCGTAATGATCACCTTTTTTCACTAAACTTGCTTCCTTGTTTTTTAGTATGATCTGTTTGACTTTTTCATCTGGTATATTGAAGAAAATGGTGTCGTACGTGAAAGCGGGTCCTGGCGAGATATCATAGGTGACAGATACTCGTCTCTTTTTTAAGTCAGTGAAGCTCGATTTTACCTGGGCTTTGAAGTACCCTTTGTTGAAGAGTAAGGTCTCCATCTTAAGTCGGGTCTGGCGCATGAGTGCAGAGTCAAACACAGTCACCGGTTCACCCCATTGCATGAACAGGTTACCATTGTCGATCTTTTTCGTGATTGCGTCAATTTTGTTTTGCTTCCGGTATTGGAGATTGGCTATTTTTTTTCCCTCTTTGGTAGAGGCAATCTTAGCATCAAATTTGGCTTCGGTCTTTTGCTTTAGGGCAATGAATTTCTCCTGCTTGTACTTCTTTTTGCCTAGGTAATATAAACTTACCGGCACGCTTATGGATGTAGGTCTGATCCGGCTGTTGATTTTTTGAACATAAAGGTCACGCATCCCCTCTGCGCTGAAGCCCTTGGGATACGTGATCGTTTGGCGATACAATAACTTTTGGTTTTCTTGAAGATGTTTTGTTCCAATACAGCCGCTTAGCGTGACGGCAATCACAACACTCAACAGCTTGACTGCTTTTATAAAAGATCGAGAAATGGTATCCAAATCCAAATTAAAATATATCAAATCCCTGCAAGTAAAGAAATACCGAAAACAGGAGCAATCTTTTGTGGTGGAAGGAGCCAAAAGTGTGAGAGAGCTTCTGAACTCCGGATTTGAGGTGCAATGGTTGGCGGGATCCGAGAGCTTCCTGCTTGAAAATGAGAAACGTATCCATAACAAAAATATTGAAGCTGTCATGGCGAGTGAAAGGGAACTCGAGCAACTTGGTTCATTTCAAACGAATGACGCTGCTGTGGCTATTGCAAAAATGAGACCGAATGTCAGGCCGGAGCTTAGAAACGAATTTTATCTCGTGCTGGATGGCTTACGTGACCCAGGGAATTTTGGCACCATCATCCGTACTGCTGACTGGTATGGTGTCCAAAACATCGTCGCCTCAGACGAGACTGCAGATTTTTACAACCCGAAGACGATTTCAGCCACGATGGGCTCATTTATCCGTGTTAATGTCTTTTATACCAATCTGGTCGATTTTTTTAGAAGTGTCGATATGCCGGTATTTGGCACCTTCATGGATGGTGAAGATGTTCATCAAGTTGATTTTGGAAAAAATGGGATGGTGGTTATCGGGAATGAATCGAATGGAATATCAATTGAGGTGGGTAAACATGTTTCGCACCGGATCACGATTCCGAAAATAGGAGGGGCCGAATCTTTAAACGCCGGGATAGCTACCGGTATCGTACTGGACAATATCTTTCGTTCAAAAAAATGAACCGCTTTGCTGAGCTGATTCTTCTGAAAGCTTCTCGGCTTCATCTTTTCCAAGATACCTGTCAATGACATAGTGTCCTCCGTAAATAACAGGGGTTAATAAGATAGCCACGGAAAACTTATAGATATAATTAGTAATGCCGATGGCGATAATCTGCTCATTGGAAAAAATTCCGGTAAATGCCAGATATAATACTACAAAACTGTCGATGAATTGGGAGACCAATGTGGATCCGGTAGCTCTTAACCAAAGCATTTTGCTTCCTGTAATTTTCCTCAATCGCTGGAAGACAAAAACATCTACTAACTGCCCTATTAGAAACGCAGCGAGTGATGCCACAATAATGCGCTGACCCTGGCCGAGGATTTTATTAAATGCAAAATCCATATCAAAGAAATTACCCGATGCATCTTTATTGTTGGCATCGAGCCACCACTGTGCGGGTGGAAGTTTCATAGCCAGGAAAATGATCAGGAAGGAGTAAGCGATGAAGATCGCTGCGAGGTAACTTATTCTTTTGACGCCCGGCTTGCCAAAGTATTCATTGATCAGATCGGAAGTGATGAAAACAACGGGCCAGATGACTACACCTGCTGTCAAATTAAAATCCATTGTAAACCCAAGAATCGGGATGTGAGCAGGGTTAAGCCCAACAGAACCTTCTCCTGAGAAAATTTTAACTCCGATCAGCTCCGCGATGATGGCGTTCGTCAGGAAAATTCCCGACAATACTATGAACAGCTTATTTTTCTTCTGCTCCATCTGCCGGTAAAGATAAAATCAATCATGTAAAGTAAAAGTAGTCCCTTCGATGGCAAGTTCGGTGTTTTCGAACAGTGTCTTAGCCTCGTTGAGCACCAGCTCCAGGTCTTTGTAGCGAGCTGAGAAATGGCCGAGGATCAATTTCTTCACCTCTGCTCGTTGAGCGATCTCAGCCGCCTGCAAGGTAGTACTGTGCTTGGTCTCTATTGCTTTGTCCATGTCTTCCTGCATGAACGTGGCCTCGTGATAAAGCAAATCCGCCCCCGTGATTTGCGGGATCATAACTTCATTCCAGGCTGTGTCGGAGCAGTAGGCGTAGGAAAGTGATGAGCGAGGCGGAAGAGTCAGGTCTTCATTTCGGTAGAGAAGGTTTCCTTTTTCATCCAAAATATCTGCCCCGGTTTTTAGCGAAGCGATTTGTTGTGTCTTCAGTCCGTCTACCAGGCGGTCTTTGTCGACACGTCTGGGTTTGGGTTTTTCGCGGAACAGGAATCCTGCGCAGTCCAGTTTATGAATTAGAGGAATTGTTTCTACAGTCAATACTTCATCCTCAAACAAAGTTCGTACCTGTGAAGGATTGAATGGATGAAAATGGATTCGGTAGTTCAAAACGGATTTGGAATACTTCAACTGAAGCGTTATGATCTCGTCAAGACCTGGCTGGCTGTACAAATGAAGATCATTTGTCCTCTTGTTGAGGTGCATGGAAAACAACAATGGCATCAGACCCAGATAGTGATCACCATGCAGGTGACTAATGAAGATGTGGTCGATTTTTTGGGGCGAAACCTGAAATTTTCCCATCTGCATCTGCACACCTTCGCCACAATCGATCAGGAAATGCCTGTTTTGAATAGTGAGATATTGTGAGGATGGAAACCTGCCGATGGCTGGCAGGGCACCGCTGGAACCTAGAATGGTAAGACTAAACGACAATAATTATTCTTTTTTCATGTCTTTCTCAATCTCATGCATAAATACTGCATCAACGCCTTCTTCAACGGTAGGAAGAATGTGCAATACGCTGTCAAGTTGCGAGATTTTGATCAATTTCATCGTGTGATCGGAGAGGCACGAAAGGACAAAAATTCCTTCATCCTCTTGTAAAATCCGGTTTCCAACAAGCAGGGCGCTCAAACCAGAAGAGTCTGTGTACTTTACTTCAGTAAGATCGAGAATGATGTTGCGCACACCTTCTGCATGAAGTGTTACCATTTCAGATTTCAATTGAGGAGCAACGTTGGAATCCAACTTCTCTTCGTGCAGGCGGATAAGCGTGTACTTTTCCTGTTTATCAATGGTATACTTCATAATAAAATTTGGGGCTAAAATAGTTCAATTTATCGAATTAACGATACTGGCCTCGATTCGTTCCACGATGTCGGAATAATTTATCGGGCCAATGGGCTGACCTATGACCTGTTCATAAAGCTCTTTGTATCTGTCAGATATGTTTTTGACGATCGGATCGGTCATTTCCGGAACTTTCTGTCCGTCTTTTCCCTGGAATCCGTTTTCAATCAACCACTGCCGCACAAATTCTTTCGATAATTGTTTCTGTGGTTCACCTGCCTTTTGCCTTTGGTTGTAACCCTCCTTGTAAAAATAACGGGATGAATCAGGTGTGTGTATTTCATCGATCAGATAGATTTTCCCGTTTTGCTTTCCGAACTCGTATTTCGTGTCTACAAGAATAAGATTGCGACCGTCAGCCAGTTCAGATCCTTTAGCAAAAAGTTTAAGCGTATAATTTTCCAGTGTTTCGTATTCGCTTTTGTCCACGATTCCACGAGCGATAATGTCTTCTTTGGAAATATCTTCGTCATGGCCAACGCTAGCCTTGGTGGTAGGCGTGATGATCGGGTGGGGGAGTTTGTCATTCTCTTTCAATCCTTCCGGCAAGGAGACTCCACAGACTTTTCTTTTGCCTGATTTGTATTCGCGCCATGCATGGCCCGCCAGGTAGCCTCTTACCACCATTTCAACGGCAAAGGTCTCGCATTTGAAACCGATCGTCACGTTAGGATCAGGTGTTGCAAGCACCCAGTTGGGAACGATATCTTTTGTGGCATTCAGGTTGAAGGCAGCGATCTGGTTGAGGACCCTTCCTTTATCAGGAATTGCCCGCGGTAATACCACATCAAAAGCGGAGATGCGGTCGGTAGCGACCATCGCCATCTTATCTCCAAAATAATAGACATCTCTTACCTTGCCACGGTAAAAACCTGTCTGGCCTTTGAACTTGAAGTTGGTCTCTTTAATGGCCTGCATTTGCCTGATGTTTGTGGCAAATTAAGAACGAATGGCGAGACCACGATACCTGCGAATTATTTTTTTTGAGGGGCTTTCGGCTCGATTAAAATGCCTGCCCGAAAGTTCATTGTTTTGATGACTTTACCCTGTTCATCAAATTCGCTCCATTCTTTATGCCGTTTGTTGGCAACATATTCACCTTGCTCTTTGAGGGTCTTGCCATCGGACCAGTAGCTTTTGTAAAGTCCGTGCATGCGACTGGCGCGATACTCACATTCACTCAACAGCTTTCCGTTTTCGTAATAGTTTTTCACAGGTCCGGTGATCAGGTCAAACTTCCATGTTTCCTCCACTTTCTTGCCACCACTTAGATAATAAGAAGTCCGTATGCCATTGAGCTGGCCCTGAAGGTAATTTTCTTTCAGCGTTAAAGACTTTCCGTCCGGAGCATAGAAATACCAGGTGCCGTGCGGCTTGCCCAGGCGAAAGTTCTTTTCAAATATTTTGTGCTCCATGCTGTCATACTCAGTCACCTCACGGTCGACACCATTGAGCGCCAGTTGCTCTTTGGTCCTCAGTTTGCCGTTGTGATAATAGTCCAGGCTGGTTCCCACTTTTGCACCCTGATCGAAGTTGTATTCATGACGAACGATCTTGTCAGAAAAGTAGCCGATGTTTTTGCCGTGCAATTTTCCATTCATAAAGTGACCTTCCAGGAGCAAATTGCCGCGCGGGTCGTAGCTGAAGAAATCACCCACTTTTTCGCCTTCCTTGATGGTGTAGATCAATTCTAACTGTGTGTTGGGAAAATAGGTTTTATAAAACCCGCTGATGAAACCGTCTTTGTAGTTGGCTTCTGTTTCGAGAACCCCGCTTTCATAAAATGTTTTAGTGATCCCATTCGGCATTTGGTTTTTGTACATGATCTCCTTTCGCACTTTGCCGCTGGGGTAATATTCTTTGATCAGGCCATCGGGCTTTCCCTGGGCAAAATTGCCCTCCATTTTTTTTAGCCCGGTTGGAAAATAAGAGATGACACTATCAACGAGTAAGTTGTTCTGATAAAATCCGGTTTGCACCCGCTTTCCTTTTTCATCGAAAACTTCGACCGGGCCATGGCGCATTCCATTTTCATACGTGATCTTCCGGAGCAGAATACCATTTTGATGGTACTCATAAAATACTCCTGACCTGACGCCATTCACAAATGCTCCCTCGATTGCTTTCTTTCCGTTGGAAAAATAGCTGAGGTACTTGCCCTCCATTGTTTGTGCATCATCTAAAACAAAAAAATCTTCCTTCAGGCGCGTTTTCCCCTGGTCGTAAAATGTCTTTACTTCTTTCTGCGCAAATATTTCACCACTCAGGAATAGCAGTGCAAGTAGTCGGAACTTCATAATTTGACAAATAACGAGAAAATTGCCTTTCAAGTATTTGCAAAATTGATAGAATCCGCAATGAAAGTGAAATCCGTGAAGAAAAATTAATTAGCTCTTCAATTTAATCAAGCAACAGCTAACAGCTTATAGTTTTTCGATAACGATTGCAGAAGCCCCGCCACCACCGTTGCAAATACCTGCTACTCCGATGGCTGCATTATTCTGCTTAAGTACGTTGGCCAAAGTAATGGTTATCCGTGCACCGGATGCTCCTAGTGGATGTCCCAAAGCCACGGCACCACCATTGACGTTTACTTTCTCAGGATCGAGGCCCAGTTTCATATTATTGGCAATGGCCACAGCGGAAAATGCTTCATTAATTTCATAGTAACCGACATCTTTTTTATCGACACCGGCCATTTTCATTGCTTTAGGTATTGCCAAGGAAGGAGTTGTTGTAAACCACATCGGCTCTTGTGAAGCATCGGCAAAGCCCCGGATCTTAGCAATCGGTGTGAGACCCAGTTCTTTTGCTTTGGCTGCACTCATCAGAATTACCGCTGCAGCTCCATCGTTCAGAGTCGATGCATTGGCTGCCGTAACTGTTCCTTCTTTTGTAAAGGCTGGTTTCAGTGATGGAATTTTATCAAAGAAGACTGCTTTATATTCTTCATCTTCGGCAAACAAAGTCACATCACCTTTCTTACCCGCGATCTCTACGGGAATTACTTCATCTTTGAATTTACCGGCAGCCCAGGCTGCAGCAGATCTCTTGTAAGAGGCAATCGCATAATTATCCTGGTCCTGACGGCTGATTTTCATTTCTTTGGCTGTATTGTCGGCACATACGCCCATGGCACAATGATTGTAAACATCGGTAAGGCCATCAAAAGTCAAACCATCGATCAACTGGCCATCTCCGTATTTGTAGCCCGAGCGGGCTTTCATTAAATAATAAGGGATGTTGGTCATGCTTTCCATACCACCTGCAACCACCACATCGTTGTGGCCAAGCATGATAGACTGTGCACCAACCATGATTGACTTCATACCCGAAGCACAAACCTTGTTGACCAAAGTGCATGGGATTTCAAACCCAAGACCAGCACCTGCGGCTACTTGTGTTGCGGGCGCCTGGCCTAAACCTGAAGAAATCACATTTCCGAAAAATAGCTCGTTGATCTGCTTTGGATCAAGATTCACTTTTGCCAGTGCGGCTTTTACGGCAGTTGATCCGAGTTTTATGGCAGAAACACTTGCGAGGCTTCCTCCAAAACTTCCAATAGGGGTGCGAACAGCTGAAACAATGACAACGTCTTTCATTCTTTTTTATTTGTGGGCCTAAAATTCAAGAATTAAGATTCAATATTCAAGGCTTTGCGGGCTTTGTTTCAAACACAGAAAATAGCTTGATGGTTCAGATGTTCATGGCCGACCAAATCTACCTTGAAATGGATACAAGTCTAAGTACGCACTTAGCTTGTCTTTGCATGGCTGAGTTTACCAATCAGGTTTTCCGCGGTCTTTTGGCTTGGTTGCCTTGCGCTTATTTTGCTGGAGGTATTGCACTTCCTGATTCTTCATTGCTTCCAAAATCATTTTGGCTTTCTCCTCGCTCATTTTCATTTCCTTCAATTTTTCAGAGAGTGAAGGATCCGGTTTATTCTTATCGTCCTTGGCGTCTTTTTTCTCCTGCTCTTTTTTCTGTTGTTCCTTTTCTTTTTCCTTTTGCTCTTTCTCTTTCTGCTCTTTTTCTTTTTGCTCCTTCTCCTGGTCTTTCTTCTGCTGATCCTGCTTGTCCTTGTTTTCCTGGTCCTTCTTATCCTTGTCTTTTTGATCCTTATTCTGCTGATCTTTATTCTTCTGATCTTTTTGATCCTTCTGGTCTTTCTTCTGATCGTCTTTCTTATCCTTGTTGTCCTTGTTCTGATCTTTGTTCTTTTGCTCCTGTTTCTTTTGCTCTTCCAACTTCTTCTTCACCATCTCGTAGTTAAAGCGTGCTTGCTCGTTATCCGGCTCGGCTTTCATCGCTTGTTTGAAATAGTTCAGAGCTTCTTCATATTTCCCTTGCCTGTTGGTCATAACACCCAATTGCTGGTTGGCCCATGATTTCAACTTGGCGTCATTGCTCATAGTCAATGGCTGATAAGTACTAAAAGCGCCTGTGGTGTCGTTCGTGTGGAAATAGGAATTAGCCAGGTTCATTCCTATTTCTTCCTCCGTTACACCAAGGGAGTCTTTCAAGAACCTGTATTTTTCGATCGCGGTCTTAAAGTCGCCAGCGAGATATGCTTTTTTTGCCTCTGACTTGAGCGTATTGATCCGGCTGACCTTTTTTGGATCAATTGAGAGTATGAGTCCTAAAATCAAGATTCCAAGTACTTTCATATCATTACAGTCTTCACGTCAATCAGCAAATCTAAAACTAAGAGTATTAACGCAGCAAGCAAAAAAAAGTAGTAGCGGTTGGCTGAAACATCCACGAAACGGGCATCGCGTAACTCTCCTTCTATTTTACTGATGGTATTGATCAATCGCGACACATCGTTACGGTTTTCATTGATTTCAAAATACTGGCCATTGGTCTTGCTGGCGAGTGATTTTAATTCTGACGAATTCAGTTTTGAAACAACTGTATTTCCCTGGGCATCGGTTTTATAAGCCCGCCCGGCCAATATCTGGCCCCCTTTTTCAGTGCCAACACCCAAAGTGAATAGCTTGATGTTTTTGTCCTCAATTTCTGAGGTAATCTCATTGGTCTGGTCTCCAAAATCCTCGCCATCGCTGATAAGGATGATGACCTTTGACTTTTGCTGCGTGCTTGGTCCTTCCTGATTTTCCAATTTGCTTAGCGCCATACGAAGCGGGGGAGCGAAGTCTGTTCCGTTCGAAGGGACCAGGCTACTGTTCATGGTTTCAATGAAAAGGTTCAACGCATTTTGGTCATAGGTCAGGGGGCATTGCATAAATGCCTCTGATGAAAAAATGATGATGCCTAACCGGTCGGAGTTGAATGCTTCAACCAGGCGCTTCATTTCATACTTTACTTTCTCCAGACGGGTAGGTTGTACGTCAAATGCATCCATCGACTTTGACAGATCCACGCAGATCATGATGTCTTTACCAACTGATTTGATTTCTTTTTTTGAATCACCAAACGAAGGGCCAAGAAACGCAATGAGTATCAGTGCAAAGAATACGGTACGCAACAGTAATTTAAAAAAGATGGGATAGAAAGGTGTGTTCAGGGTTCGGCTGATCCGCACGATCTTGTAAATGAACAGCCCGTAAAGGACTATAAACAGGACTGAAAAAATAATCTGGGTCAACCCCCAATCACGAAACCAAACCACGTTTAATTTTTTGCCCGAAATTAACGATTTGTTATGTGAACAGACAACAGGAATATGACCAGCGGGTACTTACTTTTTAAAACTGATTTGAATACCTGAGCGACTTTTACGATCAATCGCAGTTTCAAATTGCTTTTGGCTATTGACAAATTCGACATATTCCTGTGGAACATTGCCGTCAGTTACGTTATGGGCCGTAAAGCATCCACCTTTCACCAATTTAGGTGTAACATCGATGAAGTACTGTTTATACCAATCCTTGTCAGCATCCGAGAAAACAAAATCGAAAGGACCTGGAAGTTGTTTCGCCAGTTCGTGTGCATTTCCCAGTCTTGCGTCAACATAATCGATCAGTCCGGCCTCGGTAAGATTTTTGATCGCTTGTTTATGCCTGCGCTCATTGAGCTCTACAGTTATCACTTTACCGCCCGTTTTACTCATCGCCCACGCCAACCAGATGGTGGAGTGACCGGTAGATGTGCCGATCTCCAAGGCTGATTTGTAGCCATTTTTTACAATCAGATCGTATAGAGTTTGACCATCAACGTAAGGGACGTTTAGATCATGCCATTCCTCACGATGTTCGCGCAGGAATTTCTCTACCTTTTCATTGAGGGCATTTTTATCCTGCGCCAGGGAAGCCATAGACAATCCAAGCAACAGTCCTACTAGTATTTTTTTCATTCCTGAATTTAGGAAAGCAGGAACAGAAACACCAATGGAAAGATTATTCCGATAAGTGCCAGTTTCCATCCGCGGCTGCGAAAACTGAGCCGACCTTTTTCAATGAACATACCTGTCAAAGCGATAGTTAGCATGGCGATCCCGAAAATATCAGAATAATAAATCCACCACTTGCTGGTATCCTGATGCAACTGGGTCATTTGACCAAGTAATGGAGTGACTCGGTAGCCCTCAATCGTGCCCTTTCCGGTTTTGAGGTCGACACTGACATCATGACTCACGTAAGAAATCCGGAGTTTGTCATTTTCTGCATTGAACCTTCGCAACTGATCTTCAATTCCTTGTTGTGCGGTAAAGTTTTTGATGAATTTTTCATTGATAGAATCGGTCGGTACAGGAATCGTAATTTCCTTTTTGTCGTACGTGTATCTCCGCGGGTGCCATGACTGGCGGTGGTTGAGAAAAATTCCTGACAGGGCAAAAGAAATAATCAACCCCACATAGAAGTAGGCGATATCGCGATGAGTGTTTCTGGCGGTGAGTTTCATTGGATAAAATTTTAGGTATTCAATGTTAGGATTGAATTATTGTAATGGCAAATTTACGTTCAAGGTTTTGACTATTTTCGCGCCTGAAAATGGAATCATACCAACAAGCCATCGATTATTTGTATGCAAGCCTTCCCGTTTTCCATCGGGTTGGCGCATCGGCCTACAAAGCTGATTTGACTAATACGCTGGCGCTTTGTGAAGCTTTAGGAAATCCACAATCAAAATTCAAATCTATTCATATAACCGGGACCAACGGAAAAGGAAGTTCATCGCACATGCTTGCCGCTGTCTTGCAATCGGCAGGATATAAGACGGGCTTATATACATCTCCCCACTTGAAGGAATTTACAGAACGAATAAAAATCAATGGTGTTGATGTGTCGCAATCTTTTGTAGTTGATTTTGTGAACCGGATGAAGTCGGTATTGGAGAGTGTCAAGCCTTCGTTTTTTGAAACCACGGTGGCGATGGCGTTCGACTATTTCGCCAACGAAAAAGTGGACATTGCGGTGATCGAAGTTGGTTTGGGCGGCAGGCTGGATTCCACGAATGTGATCACACCGGAAGTTTCGTTGATTACCAATATCAGTTGGGATCATATGGATTTATTAGGAGATACGCTTGAGAGAATTGCGGTTGAAAAAGCAGGGATCATTAAACCCAATCTTCCGGTAGTAATCAGCGAAAGACAGGAAGAAGTAGAGAAAGTATTTCTTGATAAAGCAACAGAAACCAAGAGCCCAATTGTTTTAGCCAGCGACAAATATCCGATAAGGCCAAAAGGAGGAGGAGCGTTTGAAGTAGTAACAGCAACAGGAACCGAAATTTATCTGCTTGAATTGAAGGGCAACTATCAGCAAAAAAACCTTGCCGGAGTATTGGCGACTCTGGATGAATTGAGAAAGAGAGGTTTTTTTATATCACAAGAGTCCATTTCCCAGGGACTTCAAATGACAACTCAATTGACGGGATTGAAAGGGCGTTGGCAAAAATTGGGAAACAATCCGCTGATTGTTTGTGATACCGGGCACAATGAGGCAGGGATGAAAGAAGTGTTAGCGCAAATCAGGGAGCAAAAATTTAATCGCTTGCATTTTGTCCTAGGGATGGTGGGGGACAAAGATCTCAGTCGGGTACTTGCTCTGCTGCCAACCACTGCAAGCTATTATTTTTGCCGGGCGAAATTACCCCGTGCGATGGATGCGACAAAGTTGCAAGTTCTTGCCCGTACTTTTGGACTGAAAGGCGAAGTTATAGAAGATGTAAACGAAGCCATTGTTAAAGCCAGGCAAAGTGCATCTCCTGAAGATATGATCTTCATTGGCGGAAGTACTTTTGTAGTGGCTGAGATTGAGAATTTATGAAGAGTAAACTGAAACGTTTCGAGATCAATGCCAGTCGCGAAAATGTAGTTGAGCCTGGCAAAGAGATTTATTTACAAATCAAGGGCCACTGGAAAGAATTGTATTTTAAAAACAGCAATCCTCTTACTGTTGAACTGGCCTGCGGGCGTGGTGAATATTCTGTAGGCTTGGCTAGAAAATTCCCCAATCAGAATTTTGTTGGCGTTGACGTGAAAGGTGATCGGCTCTGGAAAGGAAGTACCTGGGCTTTTGAAGAAGGATTGACAAACGTGGGATTTCTACGGACGCAAATTCTCAATATTGAAAGTTTCTTCACAGGAGAGGAAATCGATGAAATCTGGTTGACATTTCCCGATCCTCGTCCGCGCAAACGCGATATTAAGCGGAGACTTACAAGCCCACGATTTTTGGATATGTTCAAGAAAATTTTGAAGAAGGACGGATGGTTCAGGTTTAAGACAGACAACACGGGTTTGTTTGATTACACACTGGAGGAGCTGAAACTGCGAACGGATATCCAGGATATTAGATTCACTCATGATTTATATCAATCTGATCTTCGCGAAGAATGCTTCGATATCAAAACCCGGTACGAGGAAATGTTTACTGCGAAAGGGGAGAAGATAAAATACCTGCGATTTAAGTTTGCCAGATAATAAGTTGTCAAGCATCCGGGTTTTCAAAGCTCTATCTTTGTCATTATGAAAATCGAAGAGCCGGATTTGTCAGGATCATACAGCTATGCCGACTATGTCAAGTGGCAATGGACCGAAATGGTAGAGTTGATTCATGGCAAGATTTTCAAGATGTCTCCGGCACCGGGAACTGCTCACCAGAAGGTTTGTGTCGAATTCACACGTCAGATTGCCAATCATTTGGTTGGGAAAAAATGTCAGGCTTTTGTGGCTCCATTCGATGTAAGACTTCCGGTTTCTAGCTATAGAAACAGCGACTCCGAAATCACGACTGTTGTTCAACCAGATGTTTGTGTCGTTTGCGACCCAGCCAAAATTGATGACCGTGGATGCCTGGGTGCCCCGGATTGGATTATAGAAATATTATCGAGTAGTACATCGAGTAAAGATTTAAGACAAAAATTTGATGTTTACGAGAATTCTGGTGTTAGAGAATATTGGATCGTGCATCCGGTGGAGCAAACGGTTTTAATTTATATTCTTGATGAGAATGGAAAATACAAAAGCAGCTCAAAGCCTTTTGTGCGTGAAGATAAAATTGTGCCTGTTACCCTTTCGGCATTAACCATCGATTTGGTCCTCGTATTTCCAAACGAATAAAAAAATCGGCCCCGATTGCTCAAAGCCGATTGCTTTCAATATTTTAAGAATTTAATTGATCGACTCGCCTTTCTCCAACTTCTTTATCATTCCTTCAATAGCAGTCTTAGCCGCTGGGTCAGTCTCCACTTTGAGCGCATCTTGTGCAAACTTCAATGCTTTCTTGCTGTCGCTGTTGGCTGAGTAGCCACGTGCCATACCCATCAAGGCTACTGATGTGGTGGGGAAGCGTTTGAAGCCAACTTCAAATACTGGAAGCGCATCTTTTGCGCGCTGTTGTGTAATCAATGTGCGGCCGTAGTTTGCAATTTGTCCGGCAGTAGCATCGGGCAGATTAATCGCCTCTTTCATAATCGCATCAGCTTCGTCTTTCTTGCCCATGGCGGTAAACACATTGCCCTTAGAATTATACAACGGGAAATACTTCACGTTACGAGGCGGGTTGGTGAATGCATTGAGCCAGCTCATCGCTTCGTCAAGGTTGATTTTTTTAGTAGCACAGAAATTAGCTGCCGCAACAATGTTCTGCCAAGCGAAACCTTTCTGGCTGGTAAACTCTTCACGCAACTTCTTAATGTAAAGATCATCGCCATTGGGAACGCTGATCTTGAAAGGGACAGAAAGCTTTTCCCACTTCAACCGGGCGGTGGCGCTGTTTTGCAGGCGGTCAGTGAACTCGTACGTAAGAAATTCATTGTGCTCACACGGTGCAGATTTTACAGTAACACGCAACGCATCTTCCTCAGGCACGTAAGAGAAACTTCCCCAAGCTCCACTGCTGTTTGAAAAAATAATGGTCCAGTCGGTTTCACCCGGGATCATGTGGAGGCCATAAGTCCCCGCCTTAAGTGGCTTGCCTTCCACCTGCACATCATGTGAAAATGTAATGATTGTATTTTCGTTTGCACCAGCTCTCCAGGGTGAGGGGTTTTGCTCAGTACTTTTCAGGAACCCCAGGTTTGATAATCCATAAGGCACCAGTTTACCCCAGATTTCACGTCCGCCTACATCCGGGCTGCTATAGATGATAGTAATTTTAGCCAGACCGAGGTATTGGGTTACTTCACTTTTTTGGTTATTGCCGCTGGGTGGTAGCGTCATTTGTGACCACGCAGCCGAGCTTATCAGAAGACCTATACAAAAGAGAATTGATTTTAGTTGTTGTTTCATAAGTGTTTGATTATTGATTCCAGATTTGGCATCACGAATTACGAATTAAAAAGGACAAGTAGAATCTTGTTTTTAGCTTGTTGGTGAATTAGTTATGCTAACGGAAGCCGTGTATCCCGCATCTCACGTGAAGGATTGTTCAAAAACCGGGTAACATTCACCTAACATTCATTTTAAATTACAGTAATTTTTCAATACCGATCTTTGAGTCAACAAATCTATCGTGGGCAAGAGAAGAAAACGCGAAGTAGAACTGGTTGTTATCTCTGACGTGCACCTCGGCACCTATGGCTGTCATGCCGAAGAACTCTTGCGTTATCTGAAGACCATCAAACCGAACCGGCTTATCCTCAATGGCGACATTATCGATATGTGGCAGTTCAGTAAACGCTACTGGCCCAAATCGCACATGCTGGTGGTGAAACACATTACCGGGATGATAGCGAAAGGAGCGAAGGTCACCTACCTCACAGGCAACCACGATGAGATGCTGCGAAAGTTTGCAGGTTTCAGACTTGGCTCTTTCCAGATTGCAAACAAGAAAGTGATCTCCCTTCACGGAAAAAGCGCCTGGGTTTTTCATGGTGATGTATTTGACGTGACGATGAAGTACTCAAAATGGCTCGCGAAACTGGGAGCAATAGGGTATGACACATTGATCGTAATTAACATGGCAGTTAATGCTGTTTTGAAATTTTTTGGAAAAGGAAAAATCTCACTTTCGAAAAAAGTGAAGGATAGTGTGAAGCAGGCCGTAAAATTTATTAATGAGTTTGAGAAAACAGCAGCTGAAATAGCCATCGAAAACGGGTATGACTATGTAGTCTGTGGACATATTCATCAGCCGGAAATACGCATCATTAGTACGCCCAAAGGAGAAGTCACCTATTTGAATTCAGGAGATTGGGTTGAAAACCTGACTTCTCTGGAATACAACCAGGGGAGTTGGAGTATCTATCGTTATGCAAGTGATACTTATGCACAATCGATTAAGATCGATAAAGAAAAGCAAAGCGACCTTGATAATGATGAGATATTTAAAGACCTTATCAACGAATTCTTGCCCACGAAAAAATGAATATTCTTTATGCGATCCAAGGCACCGGCAATGGTCATCTCAGCCGCGCGGTAGATGTTATTCCTGAATTAAAAAAGTATGGTTCGCTTGATTTGTTTGTAAGTGGCGCGCAAGCGGAAGTGAAGTTGCCGTATCCTGTAAAGTACAAATCGAAAGGATTGAGTTTTTATTTTGGAAAGAGCGGGGGGATCAACTTCCTGAAGACTTTTCAGCAAAACAGTTCAAAGGATGTGATGAAGGAAATCAAATCATTTCCGATTGAGAAATACGATTTGGTGGTTAATGATTTTGAGCCGATCTCTGCGTGGGCTGCCAAGAAAAAAGATATCAAGATCATTTCCCTTAGTCACCAGGCTGCATTGCTTTCTAAGAAAACACCTAAACCGAAATTTGTTGATCCTTTTGGAGAATGGATTCTGCACAATTATGCTCCTGTAAAAAAATATGTCGGCTTCCACTTTGAAGAGTACGATAAGAATATTTTCACACCGGTGATTCGGGCCTCCATACGGGAAGCCAAGGCGAGCGACAAAGGGCACTATACGGTTTACCTGCCAGCCTATGACGACAAAAAACTAGTGCAGCTTTTCCTGAAGACGACCAAAGTGCGCTGGCATATTTTCTCTAAGCACACGAAGACGCCCTATCATGTCGGTCGAATTTCGGTTTACCCGGTGAGTGGCGCTGATTTTATCGAAAGTGTGGTTTCAAGTTCGGGAGTTCTGTGCGGGGCTGGCTTTGAAACTCCTGCAGAAGTACTTCACTTAAATAAGAAGTTGCTGGTAGTGCCTATGAAAAGTCAGTACGAACAGAAATGCAATGCTGCTGCCTTAAAGAAGATGGGAGTACCGGTGCTGAAGAAGGTGAAGAAGAAATCCATCAAGAAAATCAATCGTTGGTTGGACGAAGCCAAACCCCTTGACATCTCATTTCCCAACGTAACTGCTGAAGCTGTGGAACGAGCTATCGAAAGAATATCCAAAAACAAAGACTAAAATTCTTCCAGTTTTTCCAGGATATCGGCAAGTGGATATTCTTTTAATCCCGGTCTTACCTCTGCGCCACCTTCAAGGCTTATTCCTGCAATAGGCATTTTTATCACTTGATCGATGTCTGTGCTATTTGAGACCGCAAGAAGCAAATCGAATTCTTCTTGGATTTCCTGAATAACAGTATTGAGATGACCATCGATATCTCCAGGAGCCAACTCCAAAAACAGTATTCTGTCTTTAATCGCAATCAACTCGTTTTTTTTTCTGTCCCAATCTGTCACGTTTAACCTGGCTATCAATTTTTTGCCGGGAGGAATTAGATCAATTGAATCAACGTCAACTACTATGAAATCAGCTTCAAAGTCATCCAAAATGTGAATACTTTCTTTCTCAACTTCAATTCCAAACAGGGGGCCTGCAATCCATCCGGTTATCTCCTGGTATGTTTTCGGATCAACAGCAGAAACAGGAAATGACAACAGATCAACACCCATGCCAGCGCAATAGCGTGCTTCACTCAGATTAGTGACTTTACCGACTTTTACTTTCGTTATCAACATGCCCAAATATTGAAAAGAAAAAAATAACTTTGAGGTTGATTCGTTAATTTTTTTAAGATGGCAAAGCGTGCGGGAAATGTGTGTTACTTTTTAGCCTTGATCCTGGTGTCTTGCTCAGGCTCTGATGTTGTTAGAATTTCAGATCAATCCTATTTTCCTTTACGTGTCGGTAACTTCCAGATTTATCAGGTAAGTGAGACCAATATTCAGCATCAAAGCTGTACCGATACAAGTACTCCAATAAAAAACTATCAATTGAAGGCATTGATTTATGATTCAGCAAAGAATCCGGAAGGAGGATACACCTACTATATTCACCGATATACACGCTCTGACTCTCTTCATGCCTGGACAGACTTGGATTCATGGAATGCAAGGGTCGCAAATAACCAGGTAATCGTCACAACGGGTAATGTTCCTTATCTGAGACTAGTTTTTCCTTTCACCAGTGTAACCAAATGGAATGCTAATTTGTACAACGATTTGGAAGCCGAGGAGAATTCCCTGAAAAACATAAATCAATCTTATCAACTGCCGGGAGGGAAAAAATTCCCAACTACGCAGACCGTAGTACAAAGTGATAATGATGATATTTTTGTTAAGCACGATGTACGATTTGAAGTTTATGCACCTTCTGCAGGACTCATTTATAAAGAGACTACACAGTTGGAATATTTCCAGCAGCCTTGTTATGGCGATCAAAAAGTAAGGACGGGTTTAATTTATACCCAATCACTGTTGAAGTATGGCCGCGAGTAGGGCCATTGTTTTATTTCTGTTTTTCCCAGGCATTCTTATGGCCCAGGTCAATCGCTACTTTGTTTCATTTCGAGATAAATCAAATTCGCCTTATTCTATTTCAGCTCCACAGCAATTTTTATCTCAGAAGAGTATTGACCGGCGGTCGAGAGAAAAGTTTTTAACAAATGAAGAAGATCTGCCTGTCAACAAGACCTATGTTCAGCAAGTGAAAAATACGGGAGCGAAAGTTTATTTCAGTTCGCGATGGTTCAATGGGGTTCTGGTGCAAACAGATGGAGCAATTGCATCTGCGATTGCGGGACTCTCTTGTGTAAGCAAAGTTGAATTGGTGGGTTACGGCCCGAGACTGTCAGGCAGAATGTCGGCAAGCCAGAAATTCGGACAGGTGCAGCAGGGGGCAGGCCTTCAAAATCAACTTCAGCTTGCGATGATTGGTCTCGATCAAATGCACGCAGACGGAATTCACGGTGAGGGAGTTGATGTTGCCGTCTTTGATTCTGGATTTAACGGCATCGATACCTTATCATCATTTAAGTCCATGTTTCAGGAGGGACGTGTCAGGGATGCGTTCAATTTTGTTGGCAACTCTACCAATGTATATGCCGGGTATCAGCATGGCACATGGGTGTTTTCAATTATTGCCGGGAACATTTCGGGCACATACCTGGGAGGTGCATACAAAGCGAATTTTTTTCTTTATCAAACAGAGGATGCATTTTCTGAATACCGCATTGAGGAGTATAACTGGCTGTTCGCGGCAGAGCGTGCCGATAGCCTTGGGGTGGATGTCATTAACTCTTCCCTGGGTTATTCAACCTTTGATGATCCTGCGATGGATTATACGTACAAGGACGTAGATGGAAAAACTTCCGTGATTTCGCGGGCAGCGCAAAAAGCAATTGACCGAGGGATAGTAGTTGTGAATTCGGCCGGCAACGAAGGGAATACTTCCTGGCGATATCTTACGCCTCCGGCTGATGTGAATGGCGTAATTGCTGTAGGTAGCGTGGAGCCTGCTTTGAATCATTCTTCATTTAGTTCTGTCGGCCCATCGGCTGATGGCCGAATTAAACCTGACGTAAGCGCCTTGGGAGATTACTCCGTGATGATTTCACCTGCCGGGGGTATTCAGATGGGAGGGGGAACTTCTTTTTCAAGCCCGGCAGTAGCCAGCCTTGCGGCAGGACTTAAACAGGTATTTCCACAGGCTTCTGCGAAAGAGATATATACCCGCATTATCAATTCAGCAACACGATCAGCAAACCCTGACAACGAATTGGGATATGGAATTCCAAACTATAGCATAGCCAAAAACCTGACTGAGTTTACAGAAGAATTTGAAATTTATCCCAACCCGGCCACTGGTCTTTTAAAAGTGATCTTTAAAAATCCAGATGGGCAAGAGTTCAAGACCACACTATACACTTGTTTAGGTCAGCAGTTGATAGAGCAAACAAGCACCGCTACCTGGGGCAACAATCCAAGCCCTATAGATATATCTTCATTAGCTCCGGGTGTTTACCTTTTGCGAGTGGAAACGCATTCATTCACTAAAACTCAGCGTATTGTTAAGATCAACTAGGTGATAGAGGATGCTGGGATTTCGTTGGTCTGTGAATATTTCCTAATTTTCGAGATTATTATCACACAAACTCTTCATGCGAAGCATTTTACTTCTATTTTTTGCTGCACTGACAGTATTTTCATCCTGTGTACCCAATCGTAAATTTCTTTATTTGCAAAAGAATGATTTAGCAAAAAAAAAATCCCCCACTGATACGATAACACGTACTTATGATTTAGAACCCTTCGAGTATAGAATTCAGGCAAATGACATCATTTCGGTTCGTTATCAATCTTTAACGCAAAAAGAGTTTGATTTTTTGGCGCAGCAAAGCCAGCAGAATGCAGGAGCCAATGTTGCTACCAGTGGAGTATTGCTCCTCGGTGAATTGGTAGATCATAGAGGTGAGATTCCAATGCCGGTTGTTGGAAAGGTAAAAGTATCCGGCCTCACTGTTTTTCAGGTTCAGGATACATTACAAAAACTAGCTAACTTATATCTGGAAGGCCCTGTTGTGAAAGTGCGCCTTTTAAATTATAGGTTTACTATTTTGGGTGAAGTAGTGAAGGAGGGGGCCATTACTTTTGGAAACAACCGTGTAAGCTTGCCGGAAGCCATTGGCCTTGCTGGTGGGTTACACGAACTGGCCGATCGTTCAAATATAAAAATTATCCGACAAAACGGAAATAAGGTCGAAGTTCATTACGTCAATCTCCTGGACGAAAATTTCTTCAAGTCACCATTCTACTACGTGCATCAGAATGACATCGTCATTGTTCCTCCCCTTCGGCAACGTCCTTACCGAATGTACTTTGGACAAAACTTGTCATTAATCTTGTCGTCTGTATCAGTTTTGCTGCTCATCATAACCCTTAATAAAAAGTAATATCATGAGCAACGAGGAATCTATATCTAGAGCGCTGACTCATGCGAAGCAGGATGCCGTAAAGATCGATTTTAAAAGAATTATTTATCGAATTCTCAGGTACTGGTATCTGGTGGCTGGATCACTCGTGATCTCGCTATCGGTAGCATTTCTCAAGAACAGGTATGCTGTTAAAATTTTTCCGGTAACAGCCTCGGTGATTATCCGGGAAAAAGAGGAGACCAGTGGAGCCGAATTGCTCTATAGCAATTCGTTAGTTGACCCCTACCGGAATTATCTGAATGAACCCTATATTATTCGCTCCTACCCACTTATTGGTAAGGTCATTGAAGACCTGAATTTTGAGGTCGCTTTCTATCAGGAGGGAAATATCAAGACTTCTGAAGCATATGGCCTCCCGGTCAAGGTAAGGCTCCTGGCTCGCAACGGTTCGTACGGTGCATCCCTTGTATTTAAAGCCATTGATGAGCGTGTCTATTCGATTAAAAGCGCGACAGATAAAGTCACGGAAGAAAAATTATTTAATTACAATGATAGTATTGAATTTCTTGGCCATCATTTCGTTGTGCTTAAAGAGCCAACCCAGAGTATTCAAAGAATAAAGGGTGTTCCTTACCTCCTTACTTTTTTGAACCCGCTGTCGGTTACGGGCTCGTACGTTAACAGACTTAACGTGGATTGGGCGGAGGAAGGTGCAGGTATACTCAACCTGACGATCAATGGTCCCAATCCGGAAAAAGAAATTGATTTCATGAATGGGCTTATCAATACCTACCAGAAGTATGACTTGGAAAAGAAAAACCAAATTGCTGAACGCACCATTCAGTTTATTAAAAATCAGCTTGATCAGATTTCGGATTCATTAAGGATTTTTGAAGATCAACTCCAACAATTTAAACTCTCTAACTCGGCCAATAAGCTGGACGATGAAGCTAAGCGGCTTTTTGATAAGTTGACTCCTCTGGAAGCCCAGAAAACCGAGTTGATAATTCATTCGAATTATTTTGACTACCTGATTAAGTATATCAATACCGGAAAGAATTTGGATCTCATTATCCTACCAAGTGCCGTTGGAGTTAATGATGGTATCCTTACTGGCATAGTAAACAAGATGATTGATATTCAATTGGAGCTTAAACTCTTCATGGGAAAAGGTCGTGACGATAATCCGCTGGTACTGTCAGGTATGAAACGTCTCAACGAAATTAAAAGTAATCTTGTAGAATCGGTCAATACGTTGCGTATGACGGATAAATTCAAATCTGAACTGCTTGAAAGACAGATAAAAGAAATTGAAAAACAGTTAGGTCATTTGCCCGCCGCCCAAAGGCAATTTGTGTCGATTCAGCGTAATTACTCCTTACTGGAGAGCCTTTATGTTTTCATGATGCAAAAAATGTCTGAGGCTGGAATATCGAGAGCATCTAATATTTCCGACATCGTAATGGTCAATCCCCCAATGAAAGGGGGACTAATTTCTCCAAATACGAGACAGAATACACTGTTCGGTTGGCTGGCAGGTCTGGCAATTCCAATTTTGTTTTTTGCTTTGATGGAATTCGTTAATCAAAAAATTCAGTCGAAAGAAGACATTGATAGAGCAACGAGCATTCCATTTATCGGAGGAATAGGCCATTACAACCAAAAAGAAAATTTGGCTGTTAACTACATGCCAAAGTCCGCAGTTGCTGAATCTTTTCGAGCCGTTCGGTCCAACTTAAATTACTTTACAGGAAGTCAGTTGAAAAGGGTATTCATGGTTAGCAGTTCTATCAGCGGAGAAGGAAAAACATTTTCTACGATTAACCTGGCAACCGTATTTGCAATGTCAGGAAGAAAAACGCTGATCATCGGTGCTGATATGCGCAAACCAAAAATTTATAGTGACTTTAACCTCGATAATCTCAAAGGGCTTAGTGGATACCTTAGCCAGTTGAATACTTTTTCGGAAATTATTCAGCACACCTCTATAGAAAATCTTGATTTGATAAGTGGGGGACCGGTGCCTCCCAATCCTTCGGAGTTATTGCTTACGGAGCACTTTGAAAATTTGATTAAAGAGGCGCTTGCGGTCTATGATTACGTACTCGTGGACACCCCGCCCTTGGCTGTTGTCACAGATGCCTTTGTGATAGCGAAGTATGTGGATCATACTATTTTTGTTGTTCGTCAAAATTACACCCCAAAGGCATTTCTGAACGACATCAATGAATACTATGTTTCGGGCAAATTGAAGAACATAAGTATTGTTTTAAACGATATTTATAAATCGGGTTTTGGATATGGGTACGGGTACGGGTACGGTTATGGTTACAGTTATGGCTACGGTTATGGCTATGGAAAGAAGAAAAATGGAGACGGATACTATTCATAAACCAGCTGGAAACAGATTATGACTTTCAATCGGCAAAACTGCTATGCAGTTGGGACCAAAGAGAAAATGCGTTATTAAATAAAATTAGCACTCCTTGTCCACCTCAACCAGAGAGAATTTCTTTTGGGATTATTTAAATAGATTTGGCAGTACTGTCATTTCTTTTGGGATAACTGTGGTATTAAGTCGGATTCTGACACCGTCAGATTATGGATTAATTGGAATAAGCATGGCCGTGACAGGTGTTGCGTCCGTGCTTCTTGATTTTGGGTTTGGTAGTGCAATAGTCCAGAATAAAGATATAGACAATCAAAAATTGTCTACTATATTTTATTTTAATCTATTCATTGGAGGGCTTATTTGGGGGACCATCAATCTTTCTGCGACTACAATCGGTATTTTTTATGAATCTGAAGACCTAAGGTTGGTACTTTATGCAACGTCATTCTCATTTTTAATCTCTGCTGCTTCTATCGTTCCGAACGCGCTATTGATGAAGAGATTGGAGTTCAAAAGAATGGCAGTCAGGAGTCTGATTTCCAGTTTAGTTTCTGGGCTAATAGGACTGCTAATGGCGCTCAATGGATTTGGATACTGGAGTCTCGTTGTACAACAATTGAGTGCGAGCCTAATTGTATTGATAACAAACTTTGTAGCGTCACGATGGGTTCCCATGTTATATTTTAAGTACGGCACTGCGAAGCCACTGGTGAAATTTAGTTTTTATATTTTTTTGTCAAGCCTTTTAAATGGCGTGTTCAATAGGTTGGACGCTATTATTTTTGGAAAAGTGTTCAGTCCGGCAATCTTAGGTCTTTATGCCAGAGCACAAGGACTTGATGGAATGATAAGAAATTTAAGTAGCAGTAGTTTATTGACGGTGCTATTTCCTTCTTTTTCAAAAATTCAGGATAATATTGAGCTTCTCAAACAAATGTTTTTTAAATATTTTGAGATTATTTCATTTATATTTTGCTTGCTCGGGGGGATATTTTATTTGGGAGCGGAACCGTTGTTTGTCGGAATGTTTGGAAAGCAATGGACAATTTCCTCCGAATACTTCAAATTGATGATATTGGGAGGGTACGCATATCCGTTAAGTTCCCTGGCGTTGTCTATAGTTGAGGCAAAAGGCAATAGTCGCAATTTCTTCATTGCTGAGATTTATAAAAAAGTTATTTTTTTACCGATCTTTTTCGTGGCGTATTTTTATGGTGTGATACCATTCCTGTACGGTTACTTGATGGCCGTATTTTTTGGGACTATAGTAAATTTCTATTTCCTGTCATTGGAAATTGAAACCTCACTTACTTCGATTGTGAAGTTGTTGCTTAAATATCTGGTCACAATGATTATGCCAATTATAGTCTGTAATTTTGCTGTGGGTTGGCTTGACTTGTCATCAAGTTTAATTGTTTCAGGGATTTGTATGATGTGTTATTTGATTATGTTTTTAAGTATGAATTTTTTAATGAAAAATAATGGGATGAGGTTTGTTATTAAGTTAATTAACAAGAACCTGTGAATATTAATGTAACAAAATCATTTCTGCCTCCGATTGAAGAGTATGAAACGCTACTCGATGGCATATGGAAGAGTAGTTGGCTGACAAATAACGGGCCATTGCTAAATGACCTAGAGTCTAAATTAAAAGGATTTTTGAGACTCGATCATCTGGCTATAGTAAATAATGGAACTATTGCATTACAGTTAGCCATTAAGTCCCTAGAGTTGAAGGGAGAAATCATCACAACTCCATTTTCTTATGTGGCAACCGCGTCCTCTATTTTTTGGGAGGGGTGTACTCCTGTGTTCGCTGATATTGACCCCAATACGTTTAATTTAAATCCACGAGAAATAAGCAAGGCCATTACAAAAAAGACAACCGCAATACTGGCCACGCATGTTTATGGCAATCCTTGCGAAGTGGAGATGATTCATGATATAGCAAAGGCCAACAATTTGAAAGTTATCTATGATGGAGCCCATGCGTTTGGAACTTTTTATCATGGTAAATCGATTTTCGAATACGGAGATATTAGTACAGCTAGTTTTCACTCCACAAAACTTTTCCATATGGTGGAGGGTGGGGCCGTGGTAACCAAGGATAAGGAGCTACTTGAAAAGATCGCGTGGCTTAGAAATTTTGGTCACAATGGGCCTGAGGCATTTCACGGATGTGGAATTAACGGTAAAAATAGTGAGCTTCATGCGGCAATGGGATTATGTGTTATAAAGTATATCGAGTATATTCTGGAAAGACGAAAGAAATTATCGATCCATTACAAAAGAAGATTAGAGGGCCTAGACATTGCGTATCAGAGAATATCAAATTCTGTTGAATACAATAATTCCTATTTCCCAATCATTTTCGAGAATGAAGATTTACTCTTAAAATCAGTAAAAATATTGAATGAGAACTCCGTTTTTCCACGAAGATATTTTTATCCCTCTCTCAATAGGTTACCCTATGTTAATTATGTGAATTGCCCGGTAAGTGAAAATATATCTAAGCGAGTTTTGTGTTTACCTCTATATCCTGATTTGAGAGAGGAGGAGATTGATCTAATTGCGGGGCTTCTTCATCGCGCTAAAAATCAAAAAGGATGAGGCGTATTGGGATCATGCAGCCGTATATTTTTCCTTATATCGGGTATTTTCAGCTGATTCAGGCCGTTGATCTCTTTGTCCTGTATGATGACGTTCAGTATATAAAGCGGGGTTGGATTAATAGAAATCGGATTTTACTTGATGGAAAGGAGCACCTTTTTACAATACCCTGTCAGAACCCAAGTCAAAACAAGTTGATTTGCGAGACCAAAGTTGCGCTCGATTCTAAATTTAAATCTAAACTCATTGCTACATTTGAAAATGCTTATAGAAAAGCACCCTATTATTCCAGCGTGATACCTCTCGTTGCTAAGGTGTTAGAAGATGGCAATGAGTTTATTGACGAATTAGCGGGAAATTCAATAAGAATGATTTGTTCTCATTTGGATATCCGGAGTACATTGAAATCCAGTAAAGTGTATAATAATAGGGAACTTGTTCGCGAGAAGCGACTCATAGATATTTGCCAGAGGGAAAACTCCCAACATTATGTTAATGCGCAGGGTGGAAAAGAGCTTTACTCGAAAAGTGAATTTGCTTCGGTAGGAATTGATTTGTCATTCATTAAGTCAAATTCCGTTAACTATGACCAAATGACCCCGAATTTTGTTCCGTGGTTATCCATAATAGATGTGCTGATGTTTAATAGTAAAGACCAGGTAAAAGAATTGCTCAACCAATACGAACTCAATTAATTATTCTACCCATGAGCAAAGAGTACATGTCAATTGTCGAGCATTATGAGGCATGCTTTAATAAATTCGGTGACAATCATAAAGGTGTTGATTGGCCAAATAAAGCGGATGCTCTTAAAAGATATGCTGTCATGCTGGATGTTTGCTCAAAAAAAACTACACCCGTCACCCTTTTAGATTTTGGCTGTGGCACTGGTCATTTGTTGGAGTACATTAGCGATAATAAGATAATTGGATTTGATTACTCAGGGTTGGATGTTTCACAGGTTTTTATTGACGCATGTAAAAAGAAATTTCCAGATAATAAATTCTATTGCCTGGATATTTTAGAGCCCGCTGTTGCATTACCCAATCATGATTATGTTGTTATGAACGGAGTTTTTACCGAAAAAAGAGAGTTGACATTTAGTCAAATGTTAAACTATTTTAAGAAAATGATACTCGCGGTTTATGCTAAAGCTAACAACGGAATAGCTTTTAATGTGATGACCAAACACGTGGATTGGGAGAGAGATGACCTTTTTCACTTGCCATTTGATACGCTTGCTGAATTCCTTACCGCCCAAGTAACGAGAAATTTCGTTATCCGGAATAATTATGGCTTATATGAGTATGCAGTTTATGTCTATAAATAGATTGAGGGTATGGCCAAGGTGATAATTTTCGGTATTCAGGATTTTGCAGAGCTTGCATGGTATTATCTTAGTAATGATTCTAATCATACTGTGGTCGCTTTTTGTGTCAATGCGCAGTATATGCCATCAACTCCTCAATTTAAAGGAATTCCGATAGTGGCTTTTGAGGAAATTGAGAATAAATTCTCACCAACTGAATACGCTTTTTTTGCCCCGATGTCTCCTCAGGGAATGAATAAGCCTAGGGCGTTAGTTTACCATATGATCAAAGAGAAGGGTTATACATTGATCAGTTATATAAGTAGCAAAGCCACAATTTTTGGAAATAAAATCGGTGACAATTGTTTTATCCTCGAAAACAATACCATTCAGCCTTTTACCACAATCGGAAACAATGTGGTTTTATGGAGTGGAAATCACATTGGGCATCACGGAGAAATCAAGGATCATGTTTCTTTTACATCACATGTTGTTATGTCGGGGCACTGTGTTATAGAACCGTATTGTTTTCTTGGAGTTAACGCAACTTTGCGCGATGGATTGGTTTTAGCTGAAGGTACCTTAGTTGCCATGGGAGCAACGATCACAAAAGATACCGAGGCATACGGAGTTTATATTGGCAATCCAGGAAAAAAAATGGAGAAAAAAATTAGCACTGATTTATTGTAGCATGACGTGGATTAAGAGGGGTCATGTGTATGCGCCAAGTGGTATCCACCCATGGAGCAGATCTCACGCCCAGGTTCCTGTAGCAGATTATATTTCTGAGAAAAGAATAATTAGAATTTATTATGCCACCAGAAATGACAACAATAGATGCTCCACCTCCTTTATTGAGGTAGCAGCAGACAATCCGTCTAATGTACTCTACGTGCATGAAACACCAATTTTAACAATGGGAAAAATAGGAACATTTGATGACTCGGGAGTTATGCCCTCTTGGATTTTGAATGTCGATGAAAAGAAATACTTGTATTATATCGGATGGAATGTCAGAAATACGGTACCCTACTACAACTCTGTAGGACTTGCTATTAGTTTTGACAATGGAGTAACATTTGAACGCTTATCTGACGGCCCTCTTTGGGATCGGGATTTTAAGGAGCCCTATTTTTCTGCATCATGTTGCGTATTGAAGGATGGGAGTATTTATAGAAATTGGTATTTATCATGTACTGGATATTTCAAAATTATGGATGTATGGGAACCAAGGTATCATTTGAAATATGCAGAATCCGATGACGGAATAAGATGGAAAAGAGATGGAATTATTGCTATCGATTATAAGGATGAGGATGAAGGTGGGTTGGTAAAAGCATCAGTTATAAGGGACAACGATAAATACAAAATGTGGTTTGCCTACAGATCTTTAATTAATTATAGAACCGACAAAGAAAACAGTTATAAAATTGGTTATGCAGAATCACGCGATGGGATACGATGGCATAGGCAAGATAATTTATCGGGTATCGGTCTTAGCGAATCAGGCTGGGACTCAGAGATGATTACATATCCACACGTTGTTATTGTTAACGATCAGAAAATTATGTTTTACAACGGTAATGGTTTTGGTAAAAACGGATTTGGATATGCAGTCTGGAAATAGCGATGTTTATGTAGCTGTATGGATGGTCACATATAATCATGAAAAATATATTTCAAGATGTATCGAATCAGTCATTAATCAAAAGACAGACTTTAACTTCAGGTTATTCATAGGTGAAGATTGTTCTTCTGACAATACGCTAGAAATATGCGCTTCTTTTTTTAAAAAATTCCCGGATAAGATAACCCTGCTGGAGTCAAGGCAAAATCTGGGTGCATCTGCTAACGCCAAAAGAGTTTACAAAGAATGCATTGATTCGTCAGCCAAATATATCACGATGATAGAAGGTGATGACTTTTGGACGGATATGGAAAGGTTGCAAAAGCTTGTTGGATTAATGGACCAAAGTGATCAATTTGTTGCTTGTTTTCATAACGCGCATAGAATTAATGATTCAGATAGTGTTATTGGCCAAGTTTATAACCCTCGGAGAAATAGATTTGTTAAAATGGATGATCTACTTCAGGGTGATTATATGAAAACGTGTTGCCTATTATTTAGAAATAGCAATGATATGCTGAAACCAATGATGAATGGTATGATGCCAATAGAAGACACATCAGTGGGATACTGCTTATTGAGCAATGGACGAATGGCGGTTTTTATTTCTGAAATCATGGCGGCATATACAGTACATTCGGGGGGCGTTTGGTCAATGATAAGTACCGAGAAGAGACTTGAGAAGATAATGGAGAACTTGCTTGTATACCGCTTATTTTTTAAAAATGATAGAGTAATATACCCAAAGTTTTTAAAAATGATGAGGCAACATCTTAAATTAATGCTGGTGTTTTATTTGCGATCTTTCAAGGCGTTGAAAGCTGTGCGGGCATTCGGTTTTTTGATTCGCTATTTTTTTATTTGAATGATTTGTATAATCGATTACGGAGTTGGAAACCTAGCCTCCATTCAAAACATGTTGAAGCGAATAGGTTTTGAATCAAAAATATCTTCTCATGAAAATGATGTGGTTGTTGCTCAGAAAATAATTCTTCCTGGGGTTGGAGCTTTTGATACCTGTGCAACTCAACTTCAGCGGTCTGGTTTGGTGAATTGTTTAACTCAAAAAGTAATTGCTGAGAAGACTCCGTTATTAGGTGTTTGCGTGGGAATGCAGTTGTTATTGGAGGGGAGTGAAGAAGGTTCACTTCCAGGCCTCGGATGGATAAAAGGGACAAATGTAAAATTCAGACAAGAAAAAATGCCTAACGGCTATAAAATTCCTCACATGGGTTGGACTAATGTTGTTATGACTAAAAAGTCAAAGCTTATTATGGAATTGGAAACTGAGTCGAGATTTTATTTTGTGCATTCTTATCATGCGCGGTTGGTCGATCAGCAAGATGCAGTTCTTACCTCCGATTATGGCTACTCTTTCGTTGCAGCAGTTGAACGCAACAATATTCTTGGCGTGCAATTTCATCCGGAAAAGAGCCATCAGTTTGGTATGAAGTTGTTGCGGAATTTTGTAAAGAACTACTAATGAAGCGTATCAGAGTTATTCCGTGTCTTTTAATTCAAAATGGTGGACTCGTAAAGTCAATAAAATTTAAGGATCATAAGTATGTAGGAGACCCAATCAATGCGGTTAAGATTTTCAATGAGAAAGGTGCGGATGAGATTGTAATCTTAGATCGTACAGCTAATTTGAAAGGGCCTGACATCACTAAAATTAAGGATATTGCCAGCGAAGCTTTCATGCCTCTCAGTTACGGTGGAGGTATCACAACGCTGGATCAAATAAAGCAGCTAATTACTGGGGGGGTTGAAAAAGTGGTACTCAATACAAATGCTTTTAAAAAGAAAGGACTTGTTCGCGAAGGTGCCAGGTACGCCGGCAGTCAAAGTATTGTAGTTTCGATTGATGTCAAGAAAAATTTCTTTGGAAAATATAAAGTCTTCATTGAAAACGGCACAAAAAATACTGGACAAGACCCGATCGAATACGCTAAGGCAGTAGTCGTAGCTGGAGCTGGCGAAATTTTACTCACCTCAATCGATATGGATGGTACGTTTGGGGGATTCGACTGCGAGCTTATTCATCAAATTAGTTCTTCCGTGAACGTACCCGTAGTAGCTTCAGGAGGAGCTTCAACAATTCAGGACTTCGTAAAAGCTGTGGAAAATGGAGCCTCAGCGCTGGCTGCAGGTAGCATGTTTGTATTTCAAGGTCCTCATCGTGCCGTACTTATAAGTTACCCAAGTGAATCAGAATTAAAAGAAAAATTATTTTTGCACTTTAATTAATCTCAGTATAATGGTTTTGAGCAAGGACGATCCCGAGTACAGACAGTGCACATTCACAGTCATGGACAATATAGCTGATCCAGACATTAAGTTCGATGGCAAAGGTATTTGTAATTATTACTACGACTATAAAACTGCTGAGCAGAATGAGGTGGTTACCGAAAAAATGGGCCTAACAAAGTTAGAGCAACTTGTTAACCAAATGAAGGAGGCTGGGAAAGGGAATCGGTACGATTGCATTATCGGATTAAGCGGAGGAGTTGATAGTACTTATGTTGCATACCTTGTTACGCAGTTTGGGTTGCGCCCCCTTGCCGTTCATCTGGATAATGGCTGGAACTCTGAGCTGGCAGTGAAAAATATAGAGAACATTGTGAATAAACTTAACATTGATCTTTATACGATAGTAGTTGACTGGATTGAGTTTAGAGATATCCAGTTGTCATATTTAAATGCATCTGTAATTGATATAGAAATTGTTTCCGATCACGCCATATTAGCAGCGATGTACAAATTGGCAAGTGAAAAAAAAATTGGATTTATTGTTAGTGGTACAAATGTGGTCACGGAACACATAATGCCACCGAGCTGGATTTATCGAAAGATGGATTATGCTAATCTTAAAAACATCCATGACATATATGGAAAGGTTAAATTAAAGACTTATCCCTATATGGATTTTAAAAGGTATGTGTATTACTCGGCCTTTCTTAAGCTTAATCCTATTTCCATTTTGAATTATGTGCCATATGACAAGAAGAAAGTAAAACAAATTATTGCTCAGGAATTGGATTGGCGTGATTATGGCGGAAAGCACCATGAATCGCTTTTTACTAAATTTTATCAAGCATATATCTTGCCTCAGAAATTTAAGGTTGACAAGCGTAAGCCTCACTTGTCAACCTTAATATGTTCAAGTCAGTTGGGGCGTGATGAAGCACTAAGGGAGCTTGAGAAACCATTGTATGATGAAAATGAATTGACAACCGACAAGGAATATGTACTGAAGAAACTAGGCTTAAGTCATGAGCAGTTTGAAGCTATCTTATTAGCACCATCCAGAAGTCATTTAGAATTTAAATCAGATATAAAACAGAAACAATACTATATGAAGATACTTCAAAAGACTCAAAAGCTGAGAACATTTTTTAGATGAAATTGATTGAGGAGTCGATATGGAGTAAGCGCGTGAGGGTTTGCATATGAGTTTTTTTAACGACAAAAAAATAATTATTCTATCCCCACAGCCTTGGAGCAACTTGCAAATTTCAAAACATCATTATGCACGTGAGTTTGCTAAGAAAAATAGAGTCGTATATGTAACGGCACCACTGTGTCGATTCGGTTTTCGCTCAATTTTTCAAATCAATAACGAAGATGGGGTCGAAGTATTAAGCTATTCAATTCCCTTACCATCTCAGTTTCGATTCAAACTGCCATTTATTTATAAATGGTACATTAAGTCGGTATTGCCTGGATTTTTAAAAGAAATGATTGGAGAAATTGACTATTTGTTTGATTTCGGATGTTACCAGGAGTATGATTCACTTGATTTTATTGAGGCTGTCTATAAAATATTTTTTCCTGTTGATGACAACCCTAAGCTGAAAGGTGATAAAAGAGGTGCAAACCTAGTCTTGACGGTTTCAAAAAATATTCAATCCAAGTTTGCACCGGGAGAATGTAATTACATTAATCATGGGCTAGCAAATGAATTTAGCTCAAAAACCATTGCGAGTTTGGAGAAACACACTCCTTGGATTAAACAAGACATAATTAAAGTGTGTTATTCAGGGAATCTTTTTTCTAGATTTATAGATGCAATCTCGTTAGAGACCATAATAGTTAGTAATCCCAAAATAGAATTTCATTTTTTTGGTAATGACGAATTTGATACTAACCAGTCCTGGCAAAAACATTGGCACACAATTTTAAGTATATCTCCTAATGTCGTTTTACATGGTCTAGTGCCCCCGGCTGATTTAGCTGAACAATATGAAAAAATGGACGCATTCATTTTATGTTATCGTCCGGATAATAAAAATTATCATGGAGAAAATTCTCATAAAATTATGGAGTATTTAAGCACAGGAAAGGTAGTTGTGTCCTCTTTTATTTCATTATATGATAAAAGCGACCTGATTGAAATGACCATGAAGGGCAGCGAAGATTTGCCTCGACTATTTTCTACGGTGATAAAAGAGATAGCTATCCATAATAGATTGGAGAAAATGGAAAAGAGACGTGCTTATGCCCTTGAAAATACGTACGCCAAACTTATAGCTAATATAGCTACACTGGTGGGACAGAAAATAACTTAGAAATGTAGATTTTTTGATATGCGAGTTGCTTTTCACTTGACCAATTACGCCATATTTGTATGTCTTTATAGTTGTACCTTCTCTGATTTCAATACTCAATATCTTATCATAAAAGCGGAGAGGGCAGCCAAAATTTTGAAGTGAAAAAATCCGGAATAGTTATATGCAAATTGCCTAAGGCAGGTCTCGGTAATCAGTTGTTTCCGCTGATGAAAGCACATGTATTCTCCAGCCTGAATCAATTGCCTTTGATAATAACAAACTACCATCAGGTTAACCTGGGTGTCTATTTGCGAGGAGAGAAATCCAAAAGATACTACACCAATTATTTCAACTTTCAGAAAAGCGTCATTGGAGATTTGATCGACCGATGGAAAGTTGACCGTATCTTGAAAAATACCCGGGTAGTTGAAGAGCCACTCCTCCAATTAAGTGATGATAAAACGAGTACCTATTTCTTCAGTAAGATTCCCCACTGGAGTGATTATTTTAACCAATTGAAAAATAATAGAATGCTCGTTTTGGATTTGTTCTGGCAAGTCCTTTCCGAGGAGATCAAAAAAAGGCTGAGCACCTTGAAAGTTCCAACGATCGGAGTACATGTGAGGATGGGGGACTTTAAAAAACTGGCGGCAGGACAGGACTTCAAAGAGACCGGGGGCACACGGACTCCCATGGACTACTTCATTAGCACAATTCAATCTATTCGTAAAATTCATGGAACTTCACTGCCCGTATCTGTTTTTAGCGATGGATACAAAAACGAATTGAGCGAGTTGCTTAGCCTCGATAATATTCAACTTGTGGAAGGCAACAATGATATGATCGATTTGTTACTCTTGAGTAAGAGTAAAATTATCGTCACGTCAGCCGCCAGTACATTTGGATATTGGGCGGGTTTTTTGTCTCAAGCCCCCATTATCATGCATCCGGATCATATACATGAACCGCTTAGAGTTGATTGCGAAATCTATGAAGGAGCATTACGTGGGTTTAAATCAGCGGGTAATTGAAGGAATTTAGGTTGACAAATCTATGGGAATCTTACGATTGTTATTGGCCTTGTCTGTAGTTGCAACTCATGCGGGCCCGATTATAGGGACTACTTTCGTGGGCGGACAGGTGGCTGTGGAGGCCTTTTATATCATTTCTGGTTTTTACATGACATTAATTCTAAATGAAAAATACATTGATATAAATAATTCATACAGACTGTTTATTTCAAATCGACTTCTTAAGTTGTACCCAATCTATTGGGCAATCGTCACTTTGATCCTGCTATTATCATTAGGCTCACTTATTGCTAATTCTTTTGCTGGTAAACTGCATTCTTATTTTGACTATTACCATCAATATGGCAATATGAGTTTCTTCAGTATTAGTTACCTAGTCATAACCAATTTGGCTTTGGTAGGTCAGGATGCCATAATGTTTTTAGGTATTGACACTCAAACGGGTCAATTTTTTTTTACATCTGACTTTTCAAAAACCCAACCTCAACTCACTTCATTTTTACTTGTTCCACAGGCATGGACTTTGGGTATTGAAATCATTTTTTATCTGATTGCCCCTTTTATTGTGAGGAGGAATTTTATGATATTCATCGTATTGGTGGCCTCATTCTTAGTTAAGATGGTGTTACCCCAATTTGGCCTTGACCATGATCCATGGACGTATCGTTTCTTCCCTGCTGAGTTAATGTTTTTCCTTCTTGGTTCAGTCAGTTACAAACTATATAGGTTAAAGAAAAAATGGCGTTTTGATAAACTAATTTCAGTAGTCGCATTAACAGTTATTTCTTTGCTAATACTGTTTTACGATTTTTGGCATTTTTCCGATAAGTATCCATTCTTCTTTATTTTGCTGACTCTTTCGATTCCATTGATATTTAGCTTTACTAAGAACTTAAAATGGGACACAAGATTGGGTGATCTATCCTATCCAATCTACATTTCTCACATGCTTGTTTTCTATGCAGTGATGAATGATCACTTCCCTAAATTGATAAGCAGGGGAACAACTCTGGCCATTTGTTCCATACTATTTAGCCTATTGTTAAATAAATATATATCAAGTCCAGTTGAAAAATTTAGACAAAGCCGTCTCAGGCCGCAATAAAAATTATATAGTTAGTTGCAATGGATAATCAGCGAATAAAAATACTTGATGGGTTCAGAGCAATAGCCGTGCTCGGAGTACTTTGGGCTCATATTTGGATGTTCTATGCCAATCCTGGCTTCGTTTTATTTCACGTGAATATTGCACAGCCTATTTCTTTTTTGGGTAATGGTGTTGATCTTTTTTTTGTGATCAGCGGATTTTGTATGTATCTCATGTATACTTCCAGGTCAAAGTCTGATATAACTTGGCCATGGGTCCGAGGTTATCTGAAAAAAAGATGGTTTAGAATTGCCCCGGCATTTTATGTTGCGATAATCGTGTATGGCCTTGTAGCGGTTGGATTTTCAGTAACGAATTTTGACTGGGTGTATGCACTAAAGAATTTTTTATTTGTGCGTAATTTCTTTGATGAAGGAACTCAATATGCTCCCCATTTTTGGTCCTTATACACCGAGTGGCAATTCTATTTATTATTGCCATTCCTGCTCATCCTTATAAATAAATATCCTTTCACAAGAGTAATCTCAGGGATTGTTATAGTAAGCCTGGCCTTCCGGTTTATCGCAGCAGTGCTGCTATCGCCTGACAATTTTAATCTTGTTAGTTTTTCACTGCCTTGCAGGTTGATTGAATTTGTCATGGGAATAATAGTAGCGCATATTTTTTTATCCGGCAAAAAGACAGCGGGGAACTGGGGTGTTTTTATCCTGGGTTTAGGTGTAGCGATAGCAGGACGGATATTGCTTAGCGCTAATTTTCATAACAGGGCTGATTGGATAGGTATTTGCTCTAAAGCATTTGATATTTTTCTTCTTTCAGGAGGCTATGCCATCGTCATTTTAAGCGCCCTGTCTTTTCGTTCTGGCATAGCCAAATTTCTTGAATTTCCACTCCTGACTTCAATCGGGAAGTATTCGTACAGTATGTACCTTTGGCATTGGTTGATAGCGGAATGGTTAACAATGCTGGTTAAATCAAAAATTGACGCTCATCCATTTCTTCTGGTTAATTTTACTTTTGTACTTTCAGTTGTATTACTTGTACCTGTTTCAGCCCTGTCATATAAACTATTTGAAGCACCTTACTTTAGGAGACGTCAGGCTCCTTTGGCCGAAGGTAACTGACCATTCCTATGTTATGATTCTAAATTCATTGTTTTGCAGATGCTAAAAAAAACAATTGCTAACCATTTACCTTTTCTTGGAAAGTTTAAGCGGAAGGCTGTGGCATTCATGGATTCGGTGATGCCCGCACGAGCATCTTATTCCCAGTATAAAGAGGATATCTTCATATGGAATACGTTGAGAAATCATGTTCTGGATGGGTCAATCTATGTTGATGTCGGGGCCAATCACCCGACAGATATTTCGAATACCTTTCTCCTGTATCGAAATGGACTATCCGGTGTGGTAATTGAACCTAACAGTGAATTGATTGGTTTATTCCGTGCCTATCGTAAGCGTGACACAACATTGACCATCGGATGCAGCAACGAGCCTTCGGTCTTGAAATTTTTTATTTCTAAAACACCCGTCATCAGCTCTTTTTCAAATAACAGAGGTATTAATCTCTACAAAACACAATATATTCCTGTCATGCCGCTTGATTTTGCCTTGGCGAGTATGGAGTTTTCATTTATTAGTCTCCTCAGTATTGACGTGGAGGGATTGACTGATAAAGTACTAGAGGGCGCCAGGCTAACGTTGAAAAAATCATTGATCGTTTGTTTGGAATATGACTCTGAAGAAGAAAAGGAAAGTTTTAATAAGCTGTTGGCCCAGGATTTCGATCTTTTAAAAATTTTCAATTGTAATATGATCTTCCTGAGCAAAGAACTATCGATAAAATTTTTGAAGAAATAAAGAAAAAATTATGAAAGTGTTATTACTGTCCGGCGGCTTTGGTACCAGACTTAGTGAAGAGACGGAGACGCGCCCTAAACCTATGGCTGAAATAGGGGGGAAGCCCATCTTGTGGCACATCATGAAAATGTATTCCCACTATGGCTTTAATGATTTTATCGTTCTTTTAGGCTACAAGGGCTACCAGATAAAAGAGTATTTTTTTAACTATTACCTCCATCAAAGTGATGTGACCATTGATCTTCTTACGAATAAGATGGACGTGCATACCAATAAATCAGAGCCCTGGAAAATTACTTTGCTTGACACGGGAGTCAATACAATGACTGGCGGACGAATAAAACGGGCGAAAGAATTTATAAATAATGAACCATTTCTACTTACTTATGGTGATGGCGTTGCAGATATAGATATTTCCAGGACTGTGCAGTTTCACAAGTCGCACAAGAAATTGATTACGATGACTTCCGTACAACCTGAAGGGAGGTTTGGAGCTTTGTCGTTTGGTGAATCGGATAAGGTTAACTCATTTATGGAAAAGCCGAAAGGTGACGGCACCTGGATCAATGGAGGTTTCTTTGTATGTCAACCTGAAGTAATGAATTACATTTCAGGTGATGATACTATTTTTGAAAGAGAGCCTTTGGAAAAACTGGCGGCAGAGGAACAGCTTTATTCTTACAAGCATGAAGGTTTTTGGAAATGCATGGATACCTTGCGGGATAAAAATCAATTGAATGAACTTTGGTCTGGAAATAATCCAAAATGGAAGGTATGGAATTGAAATTCGGTAGTGTTTTTTTAAATAAAAAGGTGATCGTCACGGGTAATACCGGATTTAAGGGTGCGTGGCTCACGGTATGGCTTTTAAAATTGGGCGCGAAGGTGGTCGGGATTTCGAAAGATGTACCTACGGATCCTTCGATGTTTTATTCCCTCGATCTAAAAAATAAACTTACACATTATGAACAGGATATCCGTGACCTCGGAGGCATAAAAAAGATCTTCACTGAAGAGAAGCCAGATTTTTTATTCCATATGGCAGCGCAGCCTATTGTTTCTTTGTCGTATAGCAATCCAATAGAGACCATTACCAGCAACGTGATCGGCACGGCTAATATACTGGAAGCACTTAGGTCGCTGGAAACTCCCTGTTGTGCTGTAATTATCACAAGTGATAAATGCTATGACAACGTTGAATGGACCTGGGGTTACCGTGAAAATGATCCACTGGGTGGAAAAGATCCTTACAGTGCTTCAAAAGGTGCTGCAGAGCTAATGGTGAAAACTTACTTTCATTCTTTTTTTGCTAAGAGCAATAGTCATATAAGAATTACCTCCGTGAGAGCTGGAAATGTGATTGGGGGTGGCGATTGGGCTGTTAGCAGGATTGTACCCGACTGCATCAGGGCCTGGGTCAAAGGCAACGCTGTGGAATTGAGAAACCCAAATGCAACACGACCATGGCAGCACGTGCTGGAGCCGCTTAGCGGATACTTAAGGAGCGCACAAATCCTTTCGCAACAACCGGAGAAAAGCCATGGTGAAGCTTTTAATTTTGGACCGAATGCAGATCAAAGCCACACGGTGTTTGAGTTACTGGAGAAAATATCTTCATTCTGGAATCTGGGGACATTGAAAGAATTCTTTGTGCTCAATACCATTCAAAATTTTCACGAAGCTGGTTTGCTCAAACTGAATTGTGATAAAGCACTTCATTTCCTGAATTGGAAACCTGTACTTGAGTTTAATCAAGCTGCAGAATTTACGGCACTCTGGTACCGGTATTTTTATTCATCCCGGAACGAGGCTGAGATATTTGATTTTACGAGTAATCAGATTGACGAGTATACTCGACTGGCAACAGAGAAGAAATTGCAATGGACACAGAAATGATTGAAGGAGTAGTCGTAACCCCTTTGAAGATAATTCCGGTAGATCAGGGTAATGTGCTGCACGCGATGAGAAGAAGCGACCCTGAATTCTTGACTTTTGGCGAGGCCTATTTTTCAGAAGTAAAAGAGGGCGCCATTAAAGGATGGAAGAAGCATCGCCAGATGATCTTAAACCTGATAGTAGTTGTTGGAAAAATTCGACTTGTAGTATTTGACGATAGGCTTGAAAGTGATACTCGGGGAGATTACTTTGATATTGTATTGTCTCCGTCTGATAATTATTCCCGGTTGACGATTTACCCTGAGTTGTGGGTCGCATTTGAGGGCATAGGAGTAGGATCAAACTTGCTGCTTAATCTGGCATCGATTGAGCACGATCCGACTGAAGCTGAAAATATTCCTGTAGCCACAGGAAAAATAATATACCCGACATTTCAAAGATGAAAATACTGATCACAGGTGGCCTGGGATATGTCGGTGGAAGATTGTCACTGGCACTTTCAGAATCCTATGACGTTATTGTGAGCTCTCGAGGAGAGGTGAGTGGGGAAATGTGCAATGTCCTGAACAAAAGTTCATTTGTAAACCATGCCTTATTGCTGAAAACTGATTCCTTTCCCAAAGGAGTTGACACGGTGATACACCTTGCCGCATTGAATGAAATTGATTCCGTTAAATTCCCCGAACAGGCAATCGAAGTAAACGTTAATCAGACCCGACAAATTCTTGAGAATGCGATTCGTAACGGGGTTCAGCGAATCATTTATTTCTCCACGATTCATGTTTACGGAAAATCGCTTTCAGGTGAAATTACAGAGCAGACCCTGACACTCCCGACTCATCCTTATGCGATAACACATCGTGCGGCCGAGGATTATATTATGTCCGCGCATTATGCCGGAAAAATACAAGGCATTGTTGTCAGGATGTCTAACTCCTTCGGACCGCCTCTCTTTCCAGTCGTGAATCGCTGGACATTACTTGTAAATGACATATGCCGGCAAGCGGTAACTTTCAAACAAATCAAACTGATCTCTAATGGCTGTCAATTTCGGGATTTCATCACTTTAACTGACGTTATCGACGCGATTGTGTTTTTGGTAGGTCATGCTTCAGCAGGTGGTATCTTAAATTTATCTTCGGGAAAATCCGTGACTGTTAAAGAAATGAGCGAGCTCGTGAAGCTCGTGGCAGAGAAGGTATTAAGAGTGAATGTGCCCATAGTTATGCCGCCCGATGTGCCTACAACAGAGGTTTATTTTCAGATTCTCCCGGATCGCCTTAAATCAATTGGGTTTGTGCCGCAGAATAGAGTACAACTGGAATTAGAGGACCTGATTTCCTTTTGCAATCGCCATTTTAATTAAGTGAATGAAGCCAGTTAAGAAGCACATTGCGTTAATTACGATGTACTCTCACATTGAGGCTTACCCGCCATCATTAAATGCAGTAGAGCACTTGGCCCCGTTATTTGATACGGTAAAGATTCTGGTGAGAAATGTGATCACAAGTAACTGGAGTTACCCGGGCAACGTTGAGTTAGTTCCACAGGGCGATTTTATTAATCCGGAGGAGGTGATTAAGCTTCCTTTCCTTGTAAAACTTAGGGGCTATTTCAGGTTTGGAATGTCGATAAGAAAAATTGCGTTGGAGCAGAATCCAAAGTTGTTTTTATTTTATGACCCCATCACATTTGTGCTATTCAATATTTTTGTATGGAGAGCGGTAAAGAAAAATAACCCGATCATTTGGTATCATAATCACGATGTGCTCTTTGAGGGTGAGGTGCCGAAATTAAGCTTAGCTAACTTGTTCAGAATCCTCGAATTGAGATTTTTTAAAAGATTAACTTTCTTTTCCCTTCCGAATGAAGTGAGGCTTAAATTCTTTCCTATTGGAGTTCTGAAAAACAGACCTGTTATTCTACCTAATTATCCATCGAAGAGCTTTTATGGGGCATTTATGACTGAGGGTCTTCAGAAGAAAGAGCGGCTTCGGCTTATCTTTCAGGGGCAAATTAGTCGAGCTATCCGGTTAGAGTGCTTTGTCAATATACTCCCAACAATCATTGATGATCATTCCATCGAACTTCATTTGGCGGGCCCCATTGAGAGCTCTTATCAGCAGGAGCTCCTTCAGCTCGCAAAAAAAATCGGTGTGCAGGATAAGCTTTTCTTTTATGGAAGAATGGCTTACAAGGACTTGCCGGAGTTAACTTCGTCTTGTCATGTCGGAATAGCGATCTATGGAGATCATAATGTTATGGTGAGAAATATGAGTACTGCATCCAATAAAATATTTGAATATGCCTGTGTGGGGCTGCCCGTTATCATCAATGATCGTGAGGAGGTGAAAGTGGAATTTGAAAAATATTCCTGGATGCATTGTTCTAACATAACAGAGCAGAGTCTTTTGGAACAGATTTTCGCGATCACTAAATCTTATGAAGAACTTTCAAAGAGAGCTCGGAGGGATTTTGAGCAATACCTTAATTTTGAAATAAATTTCCTCCCGTTTAAAGAGGAAGTAGCTAACCACCTAAATAGTTTACGGGTGCTATGATAGTCGAAGAATTTGACTCTCGTATCGTCATGAAACGCTACTATTGATTTATGAGCATAACAAAACTTAAATATTTAATCCGTTCTGGATTTCACTTTTTTACGCCTATTGTATGTACAAATTGTGGGTCACGAAAAGCGGTGAAGATGGATCAAAAATACCTGTTCACGCGGCTGTTCGAATGTCAGAAATGTCACTTGCAATTTCGCCATCCGGCGGATACAAAATCATTTAGTGAAAAATTTTATCAGGCCGACTATGTTCAGGATGACGGCATTACAACTGACCTTCCGTCCAGCGAGAAATTAGCCCAAATGATAAATAACAACTTTGCTGGCTCAGCAAAGAATGCAGATGAAGTGATAACTCTTTGGAGGAGTTTATTCGCACACCTGGATCAGATTAAAGCCATTGATTACGGCTGTAGCTGGGGATATATGAGTTATCAAATTCGAAAGAAAGGAGTACAGCTGCAGAGCTTTGAAATATCCAGGCCCAGGGCTGCTTTTGGTAATCAAAATCTCGGGTTAAATATTAAATCCGAGACGCAGGATTTGATGCCTGGAAATGATTTGTTTTACAGCTCTCATGTGATCGAACACGTGCCCTCAATACCGGATATGATATCAGAAGCTAAGCGGCTTTTAAAACCGGAGGGAATATTTTTGGCGGAATGCCCTAATGGCTCACCTGATTTTCGGAGCAAAAACGAATTTGGATTTCACAAGGGATGGGGCTTGGTTCACCCCAACTATCTTAGTGATAAATTCTATATGCATTTGTTTAAGGATAATCCTTATTTGATTACTTCTGATCCGTTTGATTTGGAATCAATCAGCAAATGGGATGGCGTATCTCAGCAAGTACATAATACATCCGGTGGACGTCTTTTAGTTATGGCCAAGCCAAATTTCAATCGGAGTACTCCATGATTATTGTATCGTGCTCAGCAAAACTCCATGCTTTTAATCTGGCCGAACAACTGGAACGACACCAGCTTCTTCGAGCCCTTTATACCGTTTATCACCAAAAAAAGAATTCTGTTTTTGCGAAACTCAATTCACGAAAAGATTTGGAGCAGATAAGTCTTTCCAAAATAAATACCCTCCCTGTGCTTGCTCCACTCGTCAAATCAGGAGTAAGTCCCTTCAAAGTCAATTCAATATTTGATAATTGGGTTTCAGGGAAAATTACAAAAGACTGTGCATACCGCGCTTTTATCGGATGGAGTGGTATGAGTTTGCGCAGCATTAAACAGGTAAAAGCAGCTGGAAAGAAAGTAGTGATCGAGCGAGGCTCCAGTCATATTGGGTTTCAAATTCCGCTTCTGGAGGAAGAATATTCAGCCTGGGGATTTCATTTTCAACGGGATAATAGGATAATAGATCAGGAACTGGAGGAATATGAACTTGCAGATTATATAAGTATTCCCTCAGAGTTTGTTGGGAGAACATTTGTTGAGAAAGGCATTGATCAAAATAAACTGATCAAAAATAACTACGGATCAAGTAGCTATTTTAGGAAGACAAAGCCCCGACGATCAAAGTTTACTGTTTTATACGTTGGCAAGTTGAGTCTTAGAAAGGGATTGCCTTATTTTTTTCAAGCGTTAAACACGTTAGACCTGAATACAGAATTATACGATGTTTGGTTTATTGGATCAATCGAAAAGGAAGTGCAGGAATTAATCCCCCGATTCAATAAACCGAATTGGAAATTTTTCGGACATGTAGGCCATTATCAATTGCCCGACTTGATCTCGCAATGTAGTGTCGCTGTGCATCCTTCCCTGGAGGAAGGGCTTAGTATGGTGATCCCGCAAATAATGTCATGTGGGGTGCCAGTGATTGCAACCACAAATACAGGTGGAACTGATATAATAGAAGATCAAAAAAGTGGATTTATTGTACCGATTCGTTCACCAAGAGAGATAGCCGAAAAATTGACATTATTATTTAGTGATAAAGTGCTGCTTGAAAGAATTCAGGAAAGCGCAGAAATCTATGCTCAACAATTCGGTTCCTGGCAAAACTATGGTGACAGGTATGCTGAGTTTTTAAAAAAAATCATCTGATGAGCATACAAAGACTTAGATTGCTTATCTCAGGCTCCAGCCGAAACACAAATACTGTCGGATTTTTCATTGCTAGTAACCTGAGTAATTCGATTGACTTTGAAATATTAACATTTCATGATCGGTTTGCTGTCTTGCTTGAGACTGTTATCAATAAAATCATCTATCGACTTTTGCCATGGTGGATTGTTTCCCGAATGGATCGCCTGTTCGTAAGCCAGGTTAGCAATTTTAAACCGGATGTAGTGGTAATATTCAAAGGGATGGAAATCAGCAAACGATCCTTAATAAAAGTGAGGAAGAGGGGAGTGAAACTGGTAAATTACAACATGGATCACCCGTTCATTCATTTTTCAAAAGGGACAGGGAACCGATTCGTGGAGGAAGCAATTCCTTATTATGATCTTCACATCTCTTATAGCTCTATAATTGCCAGCCAGCTTAGCGATTGCTACCATGTTAAGACTGCTGTTCTTCCGTTCGGGTTCCACTTGACAAATGCACAATATGATAAGATTATTGGTGAACAACTTGCCGAAATAAACGAAGTATGCTTTGTAGGTAATCCTGATTCCATCCGGAGTGAACTTTTAAAAGAATTGACACAATCGAAAATAAAAGTAAACGTCTTTGGCTTTGGCTGGGAGAAATCATTTAAAAATTCTGAGCTCATACAAATTCATCTGCCTCGAAAAGCTGGCTCGTATTGGTCGGATGCTTTGGAGTTTTGGCGGGTATTGCGTCAATACCGCGTTCAGCTTAATTTTTTCCGACCCCATAATGAGGGATCGCATAATTTACGCACTTTTGAAGTCACCGCTGTAGGCGGGGTTTTGCTAACACCTGACAGTGGAGAGCAGAGGCAATTTTTTGAGGAAGAGAAAGAAATTTTCTTTTATAAGGACAAGACTTCACTAGTTGATCAATGTAGAAAATTGCTGACGATGACCCCGGTAAATATTACTTTTGTGCGAAATCAAGCCCGGACGAGATCGATAAAAGAGGATTACTCTTATAAGAGAAGAGCTTTGGATTTAGTTACCTTGATAAAACAACTGCCTTAACGAATTAACAATAGAAGTAAACACTGTTTGAATGATTCCGATCTCTCAGCCCTCTATAACACAAAAAGAAATTGATTACGTAACCGATGCCGTAAAGTCGACATGGATATCTTCATTAGGAAAGTATATCGATCAGTTCGAGTCTGACTTCGCAGATTTTTGCGGTACAAAGTATGCAATTTCGGTTTCCAACGGGACGGTTGCGATTCACCTCGCATTAGTTGCCAACGGTATTGGTGCCGGTGACGAAGTTATCGTTCCAGACCTTTCATTTGTAGCAACTGCCAATGCCGTGTTACACGCGGGCGCTACCCCTGTTTTTGTAGACATTGACCCCTTCAATTACTGCATTGATCCGTTAAGGATTGCGGACGCCATCACTCCGCGTACCAAAGCAATTATGCCGGTTCATCTTTACGGACATCCAGCGGACATGAAATCGATTATGAAAATCGCCAGTCGCCACAAACTGATTGTTATCGAAGATGCTGCGGAGGCACATGGGGCGAAAGCCTACGGCAAAACTGTTGGCAATTGGGGCAAGTGTGCAACTTTCAGTTTTTATGGAAATAAGAATTTGACAACTGGGGAAGGAGGGATGATTACCACCAATGACGATACATTGAATTTAAAATGCCGGTACTTGCGCGATCATGCGATGAGTAAGGATAAGCGATACTGGCATACAGAAGTTGGGTTTAATTACCGAATGACTAACATACAGGCCGCCCTCGGATGTGCTCAATTGTCACGAATTGAAGAACTAATGGCGAAACGGCAGCAGTTATATTCATGGTACAAACGTGAGTTGAAAGACGTCAATGGGACTACTTTGAACAGAACAAGCGAATGGGCTACAAATTCGTTTTGGCTTATCTGCATGGAGTTTGACGGTTGGAAAAACGAAAATGATCGGGACCATTTTATTACTCGCTTGAGAAAAGCGGGTGTAGACAGCCGCCCGTATTTCTACCCCATGAGTATGATGCCGTATTTGTCGGCAGTAACCACAACTCCTGTAGCTTACCAGGTTTATAAAAAAGGAATTAACCTCCCCACCTATTTTGATTTGAAAGAAGAGGATATTGCATCGATTGCCAATGCTATTAAAAATCAATTATGATTAAGAACTTAGTCAGATCATTTTTAGAATATTTTATCAGGAATATACCCGGAGGCATTGGTCGAAAAATTAGATATTCATATTACAAACTTGTTCTGGGTGGTTGCGGAAAAGACGTCTACATTGACATTGGAGTCGTTATCACGGATCCACGATCAGTGTTTTTGGGGAACCATGTATGGATAGATAACTATGTTCTCATTTTGTCCGGCCCTCCTGGCGAGGGGCGAAAAATTTACAGGAAAGCAAATCCAAAATACCAATATAAGGAAGGTGAACTTCACATTGGTGACAATGTACACATAGCTCCTATGACGGTCATTCAGTCACACGGAGGGGTGATGATAGGAGCAAATTCAGGCGTGGCTTCCGGATCAAGAATATATTCGTTTTCGAATCATTATAAAGATCTGAATGAACCTGCCGATGTCGGTCCGTTTCATTTTACTCCGTTAGCACCGCTTAAAAATCAGGCTTATGTTCTTTCACCTGTGGTATTGGAGGAAGATACTGCGATAGGGTTGAACTCTGTTGTTTTACCAGGCACAACGGTAACAAAGGGTACATGGCTTGGGGTCAGCTCGTATATTCAGGGCGCTAAAATAGAACCGGACTCTGTTTATTCCTCCGAGATGGCAAAGTTTATAAAAAGGAAGAACGGATGAGAATTTTATACCTGACACCCGGGTGTTTTGACAAGGGAGGAATTAGTCGGTATAACAGATATCAGATATCGGCACTTCGTGAATTGCTGGATTCAAGCAATGTGAAAGTATGCTCACTTCTCAACCGTCAGGCGGGTGATTTTGAAGATCCCTTTGACGTGGAGTTTATATCGAATGGCATTGGTTTACCAAGCAAAATTAAATTTGTCGCTTATGTGTTGAAAATGGTTCTTTTGTGGAGGCCGGATTTTATTTGGGTAGGCCATGTCAATCTTTCAGGGTTAGCCCGAGTTCTTTCACGACTGTGTAACGGTAAAGTGATACTAAACACTTACGGCCTGGAGGTATGGAGTGGACTTAGCCGCGATGCAGGATACGGTTTACGAAAGGCCGACACTGTAATTTCGGACTGTCATTTCACGGCAAGATATCTGGAAGAAAATGGTTTTCGCCCGGCAAATTCAGTAATCGTAATTTGGGATTGTGTAAATACCGATCGTTTTTTTCCAGAAGACAAAATAGATCAAGATGTACTGGAAAGGTATGGTATTCCGGATCCTAAACGTTATAGATTAATCGTCTCATTAGGCCGTATTTCAAAATCAGCTGCTCACAAAGGGTATGATCGACTGATAAAAGCGTTTCATGCAATTCATCAGAATTATTCGGATGCCCGATTAGTGCTGGCTGGTAAAGGCGACTGGGTGGAAGGGCTTAGAAAAATAGCTCAGGACTTAAACGTGCACGACAAAGTTTTCTTCACAGGTCCTGTGGATGAAAAACATCTGGCAGCCCTTTACCGGTTGGCGTATGTATTTTCGTTGGCTTCGGATCGAGGTATTGGTCGGGGCGAGGGCATACCTCTTACACCACTGGAAGCGATGGCTTGTGGAGCACCGATAATTGTTGGCAACCATGATGGTTCAAGTGAGGCTATCTTAGACGAACAAAATGGTTTTGTCATCGATCCGTTGGACATCCAGCTTCATGCCAGGCGCCTAACGCAATTCTTGAAGGATCCGGTCATGCGTAATGAAAAGGGAAAAAAAGCAGTGGAGATGGTCAACCGTTTTTTCTCATATGAAGGCTTTAAAAGTAAGCACGAGCAGTTGCTAAAAGTGATAGCTGTTGAATGAAAATTGTTGTCATTTCTTATGCTTGTATACGCGTAGTCAATCGATCCGTTTACCGATTACTAAAGATAACCCACCCGGATATCTTTCTTGTTCTCCCTGCCAGTATACCGCTACGATCCAATTCAAAATTGATTTATGAGGCCGCAGTAGAGGGCGATCCGCAGATCGTGCCGATGGAATTATTGGGAAAAAATCCACGCACGCATTTTTATGAAGGACTTATCCCCTGGCTTACGAATATTCAACCTGACATAGTCCTCATGGAGAGCGATCCTGTCTCTAGATTGACGTGGGAAGTATCGCGTTGGGCAAAAAAGAACAAGGTGCCGATTGTAACTCAAACATATGAGAATGTAGATCGCGGAATATTTTCCACCATTAAATCAAGAGGAATAAAATCAGTTCCGGGGAATTTGATGATAAAGATTCTGAACTACTATATGGTAAACCGCGTAAATGGTGTTCTGGTAGTTAATGAGGATAGCGAACGAATTTTTAAATCCTATGGCTATCTGAGTGTTGTGCGAATACCATTGGGATATGATTCACTTATTTTCTTCGCTGACGAAGCACTTCGGGATGAATACAGAAAAAAATTAAAACTGGACGAAAACACTGTATTGGTTGCCTATTTTGGTAGGCTAATCGAACAAAAAGGTGTTCATCTTCTTATTCACGCGTTGCATAACATTAAGGATAGTCGCCAGTGGCGTCTTTTACTCGACAATGCACATGACCAAAATGAAACCTATGCGCGACAAATCCAAAACTTGATTGAGGATTATCAATTAAATGATAGAGTGTTCTATTTCGAAGCGGATCATCTGGAGATTGCCAATTATATGCGCGCCTCAGATATTGTAGTAGCCCCATCAATGACAACAGGCGAGTTTAAAGAGCAGTATGGACGCGCAGTACAGGAAGCAATGGCGTGTGGGTGTGTTTGTATTGTTTCAGACTCTGGTCACTTGAAAGACCTAGTAGGTATAAAAGAACTGGTTTTTACTGAAGGCGATACAGAACAATTGGAAAGCAAATTGATAAATTTGATAAATGATGAATCTTATCGGACACAATTGAGTGAATCTTTGATTTCAAGGGCAAAAATATTTCTAACAGTTGAGGCGCAGGCAGCGAAAGTTAACGAACTGATTCAGCATTTGAAAAAGGATGAATAATTTTTTAGTCTTTGCCGTACTGATCCTTCTCTACCTGATTCTCATGCATAAAGCAGGTAAGAGTTACCCAATTTTATACCTCTTTGCTTTTACCTATTACCTTCAATACATTTTCTCAACATACCTTATTTACAATGTTTATAAGGACCTGTCTTTTCAAATGCCGATTAAAAAAGAGGCTTACTTTGATTATGCAATACCAGCACTATTATTCTTGTTTGCCGGAGTTTTTCTCTTTCATAAAAACACGCCAGTAACAGATACCATCAGACGGATTGATCCAAAACAGGCTTCTCGACTTGGTTACTTGTTATTAAGTATTTCTTTGGGAATTGATTTTTTAACTTTTGTAGGACTACCGTTATCTTCCATCGCTTCGTTCACAGGTAATTTAAAATATCTTGCCGCTTTCTGTTTTCTTTTCTCAGGAGCGCTAGTGGATTATCTTTTGTTAGGAATCATTTATTTAGAGTTGACTTATGTAGTTTTTAGAACTGGAGTATTTGTGAGTTTGTTTGTGTGGGGGCTCTATTTGTTCTTTTTTATTTCAATTAAGTATGAGATCAAATTTTGGCTAAGACTAGCCGTTTTTGCTGCGTTCATTCCCGTGCTTCTGGCCATACAAAGTGTGAAAGACGAATATCGAAAAGCCACCTGGAGGGGAAAACAAGAGGCGGGACTTCCGTTGTTTTCCGATCTGGTAGAAAAGAAGAGAGTAAAGGATGCTGATAATCCCTTCGCTGAAACGGATGGGGTAGTACGTACTATTGGACGTCTTACTGAAGGCTGGCACCTTGGACTTGTCCTTAAGCACGTTCCTAAAAGAGAGGATTATGCGTATGGAAAGGAAATACAAGGAGATATTATTTCCTCAATACTACCTCGATTACTTGTTGAGGATAAAAAGAGTGTTAACTCGCAAGAGAAATTTTACAAATATACCGGTCATAAACTTCGAGGGAGTACGTCAATGTCGATCGGGTTAATCGGAGACTTTTATGTTAATTTTGGGAGATGGGGTTCGTATATTTCACTTTTTGTGTTTGGATTATTGATCAGCAAAATGATTCAATTGTTTACAACAAAATTTGTTTTGAGGGATCCCATCAATATCATTTGGATCCCCTTTATTCTGAGTTATCTGATTAGGGCAAACAATGATTTTTATATTTTCTTTAACTGCCTCGTGAAGAGTTTCTTTATTTTTATTCTGATTGACTACCTGCGCTTTAATGTGCTTGGTGAAAAAAGAAATCAGCCCTTGTGGAGGAAGGATTCCCTTGGCCTAAACTTGCCCAGGTCGCATTGAAAACAGTTTTGATTTTTTGCCAGCATTTCGCACCTGCATTTAAAGGTGGTGGCCCCATTCAATCCATCGTGAACTTGATTTCCTCACTGGAGCCTGACCTTAAGATTTTTGTTGTGTGTTCTGCTAAGGATTTGGGTGATACCACCATATTGCCAGATATAAAACCGGATGAATGGAATCGGTACGCACTGAATACTGAAGTGTTTTACGTAAATCAATATGCGTTGAAAAAAATCAATTCAATTGTGGAGGAGAGCAACCCCGATTATGTATATATCAATGGAATATTTTCTTTGGCTTACAACCTTGTTCCGTTACTGGTTGCTCGAAGAAAGAAGAAAGAGATAATCATTTCACCCAGAGGGATGTTGCAGCGTGGGGCGTTATCTGTAAAACCCGTTAAGAAAAAAATATTTCTGCTGACCTCTCGATGCCTTAAACTTTACAAAAAAAATCGCTGGCACGCTACGGACGAGCAAGAGAAGAAAGACATCCAACTGATTTTTGGGTATGATGCCAAAGTCACCATTGCACCGAATGTATCTCAATCTCCCAGGCAATTAGAACACAGAGCAAAAGGAAAAGGAGCTCTGCGCATGATTTTCTTCTCGCTAATAACGGAAAAGAAGAATCTTCATTTGGTATTAGAGGCATTGACATTAATAAAGTCCCCGGTTTTGTTTCATATTTATGGCCCGATTAAGGAGCAATCTTATTGGAAAAAATGCGAACCGTTGCTTGCTAACCAACTTCACAAAATTGAGTACATGGGAAGTGTGATTCCGCCAGAGGTGCAAGGAAGATTAGCAGATTACGATGTGATGATACTTCCCACGAAAGGCGAAAATTTTGGTCATGCCATTTATGAATCACTCAGTGTTAGTACTCCTGTGATAATAAGCTCGTTTACCCCTTGGGGACGAGTTCAGGATTGTGTTGCCGGTATTACGGTAGGAAATTTTAATCCTGAGGACTGGGCAGAGGCCATTAAAAAATTTATTGATTTTGATCAGGAGGAGTATACTGCCTATTCTAATGGCGCTTATGGTCTGGCTAAAAAGTACATTTCCGATAATGATTTTAAGACTCAGTACCGAAATCTTTTTTCGTAGAAACTCTATCCTTTAGTAGCTTTGAGGTTTCTAAATTCTCAGAATGATTATTCTTGGTCTTAATGCCCATCACGCTGATTCCTCTGCAGCTATTTTCAGAAATGGAGTTCTCATTGCAGCCACCGAAGAGGAGCGCTTTCGCAGAATAAAACATTGGGCAGGATTTCCAAGCGAAGCAATTCAGTTTTGTCTTCGGGAAGCCGGTGTGACACTTGCACAGGTCGATCATATTTGCATTGGACGTGATCCTCAGTCAAAATTCTGGAAGAAGGTGTTTTTTGTTCTGAAAAACATTCACAAAAAAAATACACTGATCTCGGACCGGTTAAAAAACTCAAAGAAGGTTACAAGTATTGAAACCGAACTGGCACAAATTTCCGGATTGGACGAAAGCACTATTAAATCCAAAATTATCAACGTAGAGCACCATCGTGCTCACTTGGCATCTGCCTTCTTTGCAAGCTCTTTCGAGGAGGCAGCCATTTTATCAATTGATGGGTCAGGTGATTTTACCACCACGATGATCGCTACCGGCAAGGGTAATCAAATCACTGTTTTGGATTCGGTTGATTTTCCTGTCTCTGCCGGGCTTTTTTATACTGCGTTTACTCAGTACCTCGGTTTTCCGCACTATGGAGACGAGTATAAAGTCATGGGACTAGCGCCTTATGGCAATCCGATCTATGTTGATCAAATTAAAAAATGCCTTGAGCTGAAATCAGATGGCTTATTCGAATGGGATGCAGACTATTTTGCCAGTACCACCGAAATCAAGCTGGACTATTCAACTCACGTTCCGGTAATTTCGACATTGTTCGGGAAGAAAATCGTTGAAGTATTAGGACCACCGCGCGCAGCAGGTGAGGAGCTTACTCAAAAGCATAAGGACATTGCAGCGAGTGTTCAACGTGTTTGTGAAGATTTAATTTTTCATATCCTGAATCATCTTCAAAAGAGGACAGGATTGAAAAATCTCTGTCTCGCTGGTGGGGTAGCTCAAAATTCAGTAGCCAATGGAAAAATTATTGAGCTTACGAAATTTGAAAACCTATATATTCCGTCAGCCGGTCATGATGCGGGGATCAGTATGGGAAGTGCGCTCTACGTTTATAACCATATTCTTAAACAGGAAAGGGCTCCTGCTGTTTTTAGCGCCTATACTGGAAGTAAATTCTCCAATGAAGAAATAGAGACGCTGCTTAAACAGAGAGGCATAACTTATGAGCGGTTAGATGACGATCAATTATTCGATCGAATTACGGATAAACTCATCGAGCCTGGCGTAGTAGGATGGTTCAGTGGCAGAGCCGAATTTGGTCCACGGGCATTAGGAGCTCGTTCAATTATTGCTGACCCGAGAAATCCAAAGGCGAAAGATCTGCTTAACGCCAAAATCAAAAGGAGAGAGAGTTTTCGCCCTTTCGCTCCGTCAATACTCAAAGAATATACAGTAGAGTATTTCGAAAAAGTGGAGGACGTTCCATTTATGGAAAAAGTGTTCCCCATTCGAAAAGAAAAACGCGCTTCAATTCCAGCTGTTACTCATGCAGATGGCACGGGAAGGTTACAGACAGTAATGAAGGATGTTTCGCCCAGATATTACGCACTGATAGACCGGTTCCGGCAAAAAACCGGGGTGCCCGTTTTGCTTAACACATCGTTTAACGAGAATGAGCCGATAGTCAATACTCCTGCCGAGGCACTCGATTGCTTCTTGCGAACAAGCATGGATATGCTCGTGCTTGAAAATTGCCTCATTGTAAGATGAAGATATCGCTGCTAACGGTCTCCTTTAACTCGGCCGCAACAATAGAAGACACTATTAAGTCGGTACGATCCCAGGATTATAAGGATGTCGAGTACATCGTGGTAGATGGAAATTCGAAAGATGACACGGTGAATATTCTCCGGGCAAACGAAGGTGTCATTACAAAATGGATCAGCGAGCCTGATAAAGGAATTTATGACGCCATGAACAAGGCCGTACAAATGGCGACCGGAGAGGTAGTAGGGATCATTAATTCGGATGATTTCTATCGTGACAATTCCATTATTGCACAGGTCATGCAAGCTTTTGCCGATCCGACTGTTGACGCAGTATTTGGTGACCTTATATTCGTTGACCCAAAGAATCTCTCGTCTGTTGTTCGTAAATATTCTTCAGCCCACTGGAAACCCGAAAAATTCGCTTGGGGTTTTATGCCGGCTCACCCTACTTTTTTTGTGCGGAGAAAATATTATAAGCAATTCGGCCTCTTTAAAACAGACTACCGCATTGCAGCCGACTATGAACTCCTGATCCGCTTTCTGTTCGTCCACAGGTTAAGATACAAATACCTTCCGCTGATTATGGTAGTGATGAGAAAGGGGGGGGTGAGTTCCCGAAATTTTATGAGCAATATTATACTGAACAATGAGATCATGCGGGGGTGTAGGGAAAACGGAATTTATACGAACCCCTTCATGGTATACAGCAAGTATTTCCGCAAATTGCGAGAACTCTTCCAATGAAGAATATTCTAATTACCGGAGTCTCAGGTTTCGTGGGTACTAATCTTGTAGATTATTTTAAGAGAAGGGGAGACCTCAACATCATTGGGCATAGTCGGAACTCATCTTCAGTTGTAAAACTGATAAATGACCTTCAGGCAAAAACATTGGATATTTCAAAGATAGACGTGGTGATTCATTTGGCTGGAATTGCCCACGACTTAAGCGGTCGATTTAAAGCGGACGATTACTACCAGGTGAACACAGAGGGAACGAAAAGGATAGTTGATGAGTATTTAAAATCGAATGCGTCAAAGTTCGTCTTTATTAGTTCGATAAAAGCGGCTTGTGATACATCAGCATCTCCCGCGGATGAGAGCATGAAGCCGAATCCGGTCTCTGCCTACGGTAAATCCAAACTTATGGCTGAAGAGTATATTCAGTCGTTGGAATGGAAGCATGGAAAATCATACCACATTCTTCGCCCGGCTATGATCCATGGACCTGGAAATAAGGGCAACTTGAATCTGCTGTATAGGTTTGTAAAGTCAGGCATTCCATTTCCCTTTGGAGCATTTTATAATCAACGCTCTTTTCACAGTATCGAGAACCTTTGTTTTATCATTCAATCACTCATCGAAAAAGATATTGAACAGGGGATTTATCATGCAGCAGATAGCGGATTTTTGTCGACAGTTCAGTTGTACGAATTGATCTCGGAGACATTGGGCAAAAAGCCACGAAGCCTAAATTTATCCCGAGGAATGATAAATGTACTAGCAACATTGGTCGGGAAGCGTTCGATGATCAACAAACTGACGGAGAATATGATGGTATCCAATGAAAAAATTGTGAAGGCGGTTGGTACATTGCCAGTCGGACTGGAGGAAGGTCTTAAGGAAACGATTCGCTCATTCGATGGAAAATAGTTCATGGATTAGTTTAAGCTTATGTAGTCTGGGCTTGCTACTGGTTGAACTGGTTTACTTCAAAATAGCAGACCGGTTTAACATCATTGACAAACCGAACGAACGCAGTTCTCACAATTATCAAACGATCCGTGGTGGTGGCGTGATATTTCTTTTCGGTTTGTTGATTTGGTTTCTTCTCAATGATTTTCAATGGCCTTGGTTTGTATTCGCTGCTGCAGGAGTCGCAGTACTCGGTTTTGTGGACGACTTAACTTCACTGAATGTAAAAGTCAGGTCATTGGCACAGTTAGCTTTTGTCGCCCTATTATTTTATCAACTCTGGCCGCTGAACTGGCCTCCTTATCTTTTGCCAGTCGCAATCGTTTTTTGCGTTGGTACCTTAAATGCGTTCAATTTCATGGATGGCATTAACGGAATCACAGGAATCTACGCATTGGTGACTCTGATAGCATTCATGTATATCGACCAGTATATTGTGGATTTTACCAATGGAGACCTCTTAAACATCACTGCCTGTTCCGTTGTAATATTTTTGTTCTTCAATTTTCGAAAAAGAGCTAGATGTTTTGCGGGAGATGTTGGAAGTGTAACAATAGCGTTGATCCTGATTTTTACCTTACTACAGTTAATAGTCAAGACGAACAATTTCCTTTGGCCGTTACTTTTTCTAGTGTATGGAGTTGATTCTATTGTGACAATCATTTTTCGTCTCCGGAGAAAGGAGAATATATTCAAAGCGCACAGAACCCATTTGTATCAGTATCTCTCGAATGAAATGAATTTCTCGCATCGTGCGGTTTCGGCTGCATATGGAATAGTTCAGGGCCTGATTAATACAATTGTAATCTGTAGCCTGGCTAACTCTGGCTATGTCATTCTGCTAGTAGTGAGTGTCATCGTGATCATTGGTTACCTTGTTATTCACCGAGTTGTTATCAGAAAAATGTCGAACGCAATTAAAGCCTCATAATTTGCCATGTACTTAAACCATGTGAAGAGGGTTTTTGATGTTCTTTTTTCATTAATAGTCATTCTTATACTAAGCTGGCTTTGGCTTCTGATACTCATAGTTTACGTTGTACAATTCGAATTCCCGATTTTCTTTAGGCAGGAGCGAATTGGGAAGAATGAAATCCCATTTTTTATTTATAAGTTGAGAACCTTAAGAAAAGCAGAAGATTCTGCACCGATGGAAAGGCGATTTTGGTGGGGTGATCTGTTGAGGTTCCTTTCACTGGATGAGATTCCACAACTTTGGAACGTATTGCGCGGTGACATGTCTGTCATAGGACCGCGACCGCTGCCTTCAGAATACCTTCACTTGTATTCAGAAACTCAGAAAAAAAGACATAAGGTACGACCGGGAATTACGGGTTGGGCACAAGTTAATGGTCGCAACTCTATTACGTGGAGTCAGAAGTTTGATCTCGACTTGTATTACGTGAATCACGTCTCCTTCAGGCTGGACTTGATAGTTTTGATTCGGACAATTAAGCTCCTGCTTTCCTTTCGAAAAGATGTTTCGCTCAATGAAGAAAAATTTAAAGGCAACTGATTTTAAAAACTAATCGATACCCACCACAACTACGAATAGTTTGCGATTTAAGTTTTAGATTTGGTGCGATTCAATACTGATGAAAAAACTTGTTATCTACGGAGCAGGAGGATTTGGGAGAGAAACTTATTGGCTCATCACCCAAATTAATGCCTTGTTGAAACAGTGGGAAGTAATAGGATATTGCGATGACGGGAAGAGAGCTGGAGAGAAAGTAGATGAAGCATTTGTCCTTGGTGGGATGTCTTATTTGAATGAATCCAATGAAGATCTTAATGTGGTTCTTGCCATTGCTGATCCGAAGATCAGGGAAAATATCCGGGGCAAGCTGACTAACTCCAAACTTTGTTTTCCCGCGATCGTGCATCCATCCGTTCGGATCAATGACAGTTGTTCAGTGGGAGAGGGCAGCATTGTTTGTGCTGCTGTGCTTATGACAGTATCTGTGCATATCAGACCTTTCTCTATAGTGAATCTTTGCTGTACCCTTGGCCATGACTGCGAACTTGGAGATTTCTCTTCATTGATGCCCGCGGCTAATATTTCAGGAAATGTAAAGATCGGGAAAGCTGCATATGTCGGAGCGGGAGCAACGTTGTTGCAAGGTATCTCTATTGGCAACTATACAACGATTGGCGCAGGCTCAGTCGTCACGAAGTCATTTGAGGGGAATAAGCGAATAGCCGGAGTGCCCGCCCGGTCGATCTGACGTTATGGAATTATTCAAAGAAAATAAAAAGGCAATTCTCTTTCTGGTTGTATTTGTCGGCTTATACCTGGCGCTGAATACAACTTACGGAGCTTTTATACAGTTTTATTACCCCAGCTCTGATCCGTTTACTCGATGGGTTACTGTTCAAAGTGCTTGGGTGCTCTCGTTGTTCGGTGCTCCAGTTTTTTCATACCCTTCACCTGTTACACCGTACATTGCTGTAGGCACAGTGCAAGAAAAAGTAATCTATGTTTTTGAAGGATGCAATGGCCTTAACGTAATGATCGTGTATCTGTGCTTTCTTATGGCTTTTCGGGGCCCCGTGCAAATTCTGATGAAATTTGCATGTGTCGGAGTAGCTGCAATTCACGCAATAAACCTGGCGCGGATAAGCTTACTCTACGCAGTTGCAATGTTCTTTCCGGAGCAATTGTACTTCTTTCATAAGTATTTATTTACAGGAATTATTTATGGCTTCGTCTTCATGCTTTGGTTTTTCTGGGTACGTCAGGTAAGAAATGAATAATATTTACAAAGAAGTCTGGCTTAACAAAGTGCTTATCACGGCCGCACTGGGTGGAATCATCATGACATACCTGTTCCAGGAATTAAGGTTCATAGCAGACTGGGATATTTCCGAAAACGCGAAATTTATTTTCCGAAAATCACTTCGGGTTTTGCTCAACGATCTTTTCATGTTGGCTTTTATTGCACTTTGGTTCAAGGATAGAAAAATCACAAGACTGGCGCTGATTGTTCAAATAATAGATAGTTTGGTATTACTACCGATTTACCTGGTTATAAAACTCACTGTGGAGGGGACGTCTGAAATTTCATTGCCACTGCTATCACAACTTCATCGTTTGATAGTCAACCCAACATTAATGATTCTGTTGATTCCTGCTGTATATTTCCAAAAATTATCGAAGAAGGAATGAAGGACAGGATTTACTTGTCTCCACCTCACTTGTCTGGTGAAGAAATAAAATATGTGCAGCAGGCGTTCAAGTCGAATTGGATCGCTCCCGTAGGTCCCGCGATAACCGAGTTTGAAAGACGTATCAAAGAATACAATTTGATCGACTACTGTGCTGCAGTAAACTCAGGCACATCTGCAATACATTTGGCGTTGATGGCGATTGGAGTAAAAAGCGGTGACGAAGTTATTTGCTCCACACTTACGTTCTCAGGCTCCTGCAATCCGATCGTTTATCAATCGGCCGCACCGGTATTCGTTGACTCTGAATTAGAGACTTGGAATATGGACCCCGAGCTGCTTGAAAAGGCTATTTCAGATCGGATTCGTTTCGGCAAGAAACCAAAGGCTATCATTCTTGTTCACTTGTTTGGTATGCCAGCCAAAATGAAAGAGATCATGGAGATCGCCAACCGCTATGAAATTCCGGTCATTGAAGATGCTGCTGAGGCTTTGGGGTCAAGCTATTATGGCAAGAAAGCCGGCACGATTGGCGATGTTGGCATCTATTCTTTTAATGGCAATAAAATTATCACTACATCAGGTGGGGGAGCAATTGTGTCTGGTAATGGTCATTGGATCAGTCGTGCGCAATTTCTCGCCAGTCAGGCCAGGATGCCCGCATCCTATTATCAGCATGAGGAAATAGGGTATAACTATCAACTGAGTAATATTTGTGCAAGCATTGGTTTGGGCCAGATGGATGTATTGGAGGATCGAATACTGAAAAGAAGATCAATTTTTGAATTCTATAGGAGGGAACTGGAAGGAAAAGTGTCGTTCCAGGCTGAATTGTTGGGTACCGCAGCCAATCGTTGGCTGACGGCCATCCTGATGAGGCCAGGCACTCCAGCTGGCCATGTGGAAAAAATGAGACTATCGCTTGAAAGCGAAAACATTGAAACTCGTTTAATGTGGAAACCGATGCATCTCCAACCAGTCTTTAAAAGTGCCCCAAAATACGTGAATGGTACCTCCGAATTGTTATTTGCAAACGGTCTTTGCCTCCCTTCCGGATCAAATCTGACTGAGTCCGATCTGGGCCTCATCATCGAGAAACTAAAAAGAGTACTTTAGTAAACAAACCACGGTTACAAACGCATTTTTTAACGAATCAAGCATATATTTTGCTATTTTTGTAATTGACCAAATTGACTTCAAATGATGCGTCCTTTATTGGCGATTCTTACTGTTATGATCTCTTTTCTGGCTAAGGCTCAGACTACCGGTGACTTTAGGTCCTTTCAGTCTGGCAACTGGAATCAGACGTCAACGTGGGAGAGATTTAATGGGACATTGTGGATAAATCCAGCACCAAGCACACCTACTAGTACGGATGGAGTGATTACGATTATGGATGCTCACACAGTGACTGTTACGGCTAATGTTACCGTTGACCAAATTGAGTGGGATAATAGCAATCCGTTTGGTGGTTCATCGGGTTCACTTATAATTTCTTCTGGAGTGATAGTGACTGTAAACAATGGTACAGGCGATGATATTCGAATTATTAATGATTTCACAGACGTTGGTCTACTTCAAGTAGATGGTACATTAAGCTTATCAAACGGAGCCACAATTGTTGACGATGATTATGGAAATTTAGGGGCAGGAGCTGGCCCTGTTTCATCCGACACTTATAAAGTAACCAATGGAGGGATTCACATTCATACAACGGGGAGCGGTGTAGCGCCAATTCCTGCAGCAGACTGGCAATCCGGTTCGACATGTAGAGTAGATGCAACCTCAGGAACCGTACCTGCTATCAATGCAGGGATAACTTTTCATCATTTTACGTGGAATGGTACTGGTCAGACGGCTACAATGAATTTAACTGGAAGCCTTTCTAGTGTAAATGGAGATTTTATTGTGACGTCAACCAATGGTAGTATTCTTCAATTGGGAACTACTCAAGCGTATACATTGAACTTAGGAAGAGATTTTCTAATTCAGGGCAATTCAAGGGTTCAATTGACATCAACCGGAAATCCGGTAGTCCTAAATGTAGGTAGAGACTTCAGTATTTCTTCTACGAGTGGTTCCGCAAATGCGATTAGCTTTGGCGCCACAGGCGCAACGACCATTAATGTTACTGGAAACTTCAGTAAGTCAAATGGAGCGGCTCTAAATATGCTGTTATCAACTAATGGAACGGGGTCTTCAACGCTAAATCTTCAAGGGAATTTTTCGATAACAGGAGGAACCTTAACAAGGTCCAGCGGTACAGGCCCGGTTGCAATAAACTTCAATGGTTCTTCAACAAGTTCTTTCACCAATTCAGCAACCATCTCTGGTGGAATAAATTTTGTTGTCGGTAGCTCGAAGACTTTGAATTTAGGAACTTCAGCAATAACAGGAAGCGGAAATTTTACTCTTAATGGCAAGATCGGCCTCGGCTCAACGGATGCAAGTGGAGCCCTCCAAGCATCTCCAACATCCTTTGGAAATGTCCAAAATACTGGAAGCAGAACTTATGCATCGAATTCTACTATTATATACAATGGCACTGGCGCACAATTTACAGGAGCCGATTATCCAGTAAGTGGTGATGTAAACCTAACGATTAACAATGGCAATGGTGTTACCTTAACCGGTGACCTGACGGTAGGTTTATCACGTATATTATCATTGACAAGTGGCAGTCTTACTATCGGGCCGCAAACCCTTACCCTCAATGGCACTGTTACAGGTTCCGGTAACATTATTGGAGGATCGTCCTCAAATCTGACCATAGGAGGAACTGGAAATTTTGGAACGCTTGCGATCAATGGTAACCAGTTGAATAATTTTACGCTGAATCGAACATCGTCAGGCCTCGTCACTTTAGGTAACAGCCTCACGATATTAGGAACCTTTACCCATACAAGTGGAGTTTTGTCAGTTGGAAGCAATAACCTCACAATCAGCGGAGCTTGGGGGCCGACGAGCCCTGATGATTTGGCGGTCACAACCTCATCGACTATTACAGTTGATGGTTCGGGAACAGTACCCACTGATTTTGGATTTGATCCTGGAAGTACGGCTTTAGGCACACTTACTCTTAATCGTTCTGGCGCAACTCTTGGCACAACATCCAGTATTACCATTACTAACCTGAATCTGACGTCAGGAACTTTTTCTAATGGGGCGGGAATTACAATGGCCACTGGTGGAACGATCACTCGCGTGGGTGGATCGATGACGACAAGCCCGAACAACACTACGAACTCTTACAATGTAACCTACACTTCAGGATCAATCACCACAGGATCTGAGCTTCCAAGTAATTCAACTGCCTTGGCAAATTTGTCTAAGACAGGCTCAGGAACATTAACACTGGGTTCAGGTATCACGGTAAATGGCATACTGACTCTCTCTAGTGGTAGCTTCGCTGCAGGTGCAAATGCAATAAACCTCAAAGGAAATTTCGTAAGCAGTGCGACATCGACATTGACATCAAATACTACCACTTTTTCAGGGACTACAACCATCTCTGGAACCACGCCACCTACTTTTAATGCCGTAACAATTTCCGGAACGTTGACTCCATCCATCAACATCCAAATCAATGGAAATTTGGTCAACAACGGAACACTAAATGCAGGATCAGCAACGACAACTTTTGGTGGAACCACTGCTATATCGGGCTCAAACGCACCTGCGTTTAACAACCTAATTATAAATGGCACGCTGACTACGACTGGATCAATGAGTATTGCTGGAACTCTGACTCAAAACAGCGGCTCGTTTTCTGCATCATCCGGATCTATGACAGTCGGAAGTTCACTGACACTTAACGGTGGCACCTTTACTGCACCGTCAGGTTCGATTGCGGTTGGTAGTGACTTAACTGTTGGCACAGGTACTACTTTTAATGCTCCTGCAGGAGCAACGACCTTATCGGGTAATCTAATCAACAGTGGTACATTTGCCCATAACAATGGCACCGTGACGTTTAACGGCACTACAGCGATCTCTGGAAGTGCTACAACAAGCCTTTTCGGAGTTTCTGTTTCAGGAACATTGACAGCTCCTGGCGCCACAACATCTCCGAATACTACACTGAATATCGGAGGAAACTGGGCAACCACCGGAACCTTTAATCATAACAATGGAAAAATTGTCTTTAATGGCGGCGCTAGTGCTCAGTCGGTTACCGGCACGGCAAGTGTCTACGATGTGGACATAAGCAATAACCTCAATGTGAATATTAATGGAAATATATCTGTGAATGGAGCCCTTACACTTACATCGGCTACAAGCAAGATTGATGCTGATGGTTCCGGCTCAGGGGTTTTAACAATCAAATCTACGTCATTGACTGCCGGAGGACGAATAGCAGCCATACCTTCGGGGGCAACGTTTAGTGGCCCGGTCACTATCGAAAGGTTTATCAACGGGCCTGCTGATTGGAGATATCTATCAATGCCCATTACAAGTGGAAATAATGCAGCCGCCTGGAAAGCTAATTTCCCTGTAACCGGTAGCTTTTCCGATCCCAGCCCCAACGGAGTAAATGGAGTGACAAGTAGTTCCTCAGCATCTATATTTGAATGGGATCAAACCAATCAAACCTGGAAGGCTGTAGGAACCGGCGTGTCTACATCAGCCACAACTCTGCTCAATACGAAAGGGTATTCTGCTTATACTTATCTTACTTCTAATTTCACCGCTTCAGTAAGGGGTAATATTGCTGTGGGTAATGTTACAATTCCTGTGGCTTTAAATAATTTTAGCCTTGTTCCAAATCCTTACCCCTCTCCAATAGATTGGGACTTAGTGAATCGAACAAATTTCAACAACACTGTTTATATTAGGATTGGAAATAATCAATATGCCTCTTACGTAGCGGGCGGTGGTGTAACAAATACGCCCTTCGTTGGCTGGACGGGCGAAATTGCCACAGGCCAGGCCTTTTGGGTACTCTCCTCTGGTGCCAGCAATCTTAGCTTGACCGAAAGTACTAAGACAGGTAACCAGTTTCAATTCTTACGAGACGGAACACCGAGTAACATAATTCGCATTATTTTGGCATCTGATAAACAGCGTGATGAAGCAATCGTCTCGTTCAATGATGATGCATCAATGCAATTCGACAATCAATTTGACGCCATTAAGATGCGGAATGGTTATTATGTACCTAATCAGGTTAAAAATTCATACCTCAATATTTCCTCCTTCGTAGGCGATAGCACAGTCGAGTACGCCATTAATTCTTTGTCCAAGCTACGATGCAATGGGACTATAGGCTTGAAGGTGACTGATGTTAACCCGGGTGAGTATAATCTTACTTTTGGAGATTTAGAAACACTGGATTTAGGCTACCAATTGGTTCTGGTCGATCGTTTTGCTAAAGTGGAGAAGCAGATCACCAGTGATTTGAAATATAACTTTAGTGTGACTCAAGATAAGTTTTCTTATGGCAACTCACGATTTGAACTTCGGATACTGATGGCTGGGAGTCCATGGGTTAGTTCCGTAGTTCCTCCAAAGATGACGATTACAGACCCCTGTGATCTAAAACAGTTAGGTCTTTCAATCGATACTCAGTCAGGTGTAGAATATCGTTTATTTAAAGGTTTGGAGCCGGTTACGGAAACTCTTTCCGGTTCGGGTGGATTGTTGGTGGTCACCATTCCAAAAGAAAAACTTACGGTTGGAAACAACGACTTCAGTATAGAAGTCAAATCAGCAAACGGCTGTGATAGCTACTTCTTTGATCATTCACTCAATTATGATTTCCAAGAACTGATACCAGTTTTAATTACTAAGGAAGGGTTAATACTAAGGAGCAATGTTGATACGGGTAATCAGTGGTACAAGAATGGAGAAGTTATAGAAGGAGCAACTGGTTCACAGTTTGAAGCGCGTGAGTCGGCTACTTATACCTTGAAGATTGACGAAAAAGGCTGCGCCATTTCAGCAAATTTGACTGTGGAGCTAACGTCTGATGTAATTCAAGTTTTCCCGGTTCCTACTGATGGAAGGACGAATTTAATTCTGCCGACGCAAATAAATTCATCGTTAACTGGAATGTATCTATTTGATGTCAGGGGGACGAATATTCTTGGTGACCAGTTGAACAAAGAATTCTTGTCTCAGGAAGTTAAAACTCTTGATCTTTCCAATCTTGAGAGTGGTGTGTATCTATTAAGAATAATGGCCGACAAAGCCTACAGCGTTAAAGTAATCAAGAAATGAAAATTAAGGTATTGGCACTCTTCTTGGCTCTAGTAGTTTCTTTGACGCTTAATGCTCAACCAAGTGGTGGAGACCCTAACGGGGGAAATGCACCAGGTGTTCCGATTACTGGTATTGAATACCTACTTGGTGCAGGAGGTTTGTATGGTATTAAAAGGATGATTTCTGGTCGCAAAAAGAAATAACAATAAGTGTGTTTCGATTCTTTGTAAGATTCATTCGCAATCTCAGAATATTACCTTGGTGGGTAGTTGTTTTTATTGATGTAGCACTGATTGGGTTCTCAGCTCTTCTAGGATACCTTCTCAGATTTAATTTCTTGATTCCGGAACTGCAAAATTACCACTTTCAAACCGGAGTCTTGGTTTATTCATTTTGTGGTCTAATTTCAATATTGATCACAAACAGCCATCGTGGTATAATTAGGTATACTGGAATTCAGGATGGCGTTCGTATTTTTTACATGTCGATTGTGAACGTCATATTGGTTTGTGCTGCAAATCTAGTTTTCAGTATTAGTAACCGGGCTAATATTGTTCCGTACTCCGTACTCCTCATTAGTCTCCTTTCTTCATTTCTCCTGCTTTTTAACTATCGGTTGCTGGTGAAGTATATTTTCTCCTACTATCGGAATTTTATGATCACTCAGTCAAGAGTGATGATTTTTGGAGCTGGACAGACGGGGATAATTACGCGCCATGTATTGGAATCAACCCCACGCATGAAAGTAATTGGTTTTTTGGAGGATGCTTCCGACAAGGCAGGAAAAGTTATAGATGGTATTCAAATATTTGATGCCAGAACGTCTGAGTTGCAACGACTGTTTAGTGAATACTCAATAGATGAGTTGATATTTACTCCGAAAGAAATTTCCTTAGAGCGAAAGAATGAAGTAGTTGACGCTTGTATTCGGGGCCTGGTAAAAGTGAGAACTGTTCCACCCGTTGAAAAATGGGTGAAGGGAGAGTTAAGCCTTAATCAAATTAAAGAGATCAATATCGAAGAGCTTTTGGGGCGCGAACCGATAAAGATTAGTAATCGGGTTACTGAGTCAGACCTGCGTGGCAAAAAGGTCATGATCACGGGCGCGGCAGGATCAATCGGATCTGAGTTATTCAGACAGGTAGTCCTTGCTAAACCCAGTGCAATTATTCTTGTCGATCAAGCAGAGTCAGCGCTATACGAAGTGGAACGGGAGTCTCGTGCGATGGATGTAAGCGCGCGATTGTACTGGTACCTTGCTGACGTGAATAACAAGGACCGGATGAGGTTTATATTCGATGAACACCGCCCGACAATCGTTTACCATGCGGCTGCCTATAAACATGTGCCGATGATGGAGAATAATCCATCAGAAGCAATTACATGTAATATTCTAGGAACCAAAACACTCGCTGATCTTTCAGTGGAATTTGATGTTTTGAAATTCGTGATGGTGTCAACCGATAAGGCTGTAAACCCAACCAACGTCATGGGATGTTCTAAGCGCATAGCCGAGATTTATGTCCAGTCCTATAACGATTATTTGGAGACACTAGGTAAACCTCATACCGCTTTTGTAACTACAAGATTTGGAAATGTACTCGGTTCAAATGGATCCGTAATTCCATTGTTTAAGAAGCAGATACAGGAGGGTGGACCAATAACGGTAACGCATCCTGAAATTACTCGCTATTTCATGACCATCGCTGAGGCTTGCCAATTGGTATTGGAAGCCGGCACAATGGGGAGAGGAGGGGAGATTTTTCTCTTTGATATGGGAAAGTCTGTGAAAATTCTTGACTTGGCTGAAAAGATGATATGGCTTTCTGGCCTGGAGCCAAGGAAGGACATCGATATTGTTTTTACCGGCTTGAGAGAAGGGGAAAAACTATATGAAGAACTCCTGAACAATCGGGAGAATACGATTCAAACCCACAATCAAAAAATAATGATTGCGAAGGTTCAGCAGTATTCATACAAGGAAATAAACAGCTACGTTGAGCTATTCAACGATCTGGTATATGATAAGAATGAGCTTAAGAGCGTTGCTTTGATGAAGGAACTCGTGCCTGAATACAAAAGCAATTATTCACGCTACGAAGTACTGGATAAGCAGGATTAATTACCGTCTCCGTTTCATTCCACCACGCTTGTTGTATTTGAACGTGGATTTTCTCTTGAGCAAGCCACTTCCCTTTCGGCCTCCTTTTGTAATGGGAAGGTAGTATTCAATTTTAGCATTAAGGAGAAAATAACTATCCATACTATTTGGGTTCCCTCGCTTGAATCCGGCATTAAAATTATTGATATCTCCAGAAGCGGTTGGATTGTAGGCAGGATTGTTGGGATTTTGAAAATAAGCAGTTACCGGATCAGAACTTGGAACGACATATTTGGTACTCACATCGTCTATGTAATCGGTGAATGTCTTCCTAAAACCTCCCTCAACTGCCAGATTTAAATTCGGAGTTAGCTTCAATCGACCACCAAAACCCATCGGGATGACAAGAGAAACGCGGCTATAATTGACACCTTCAGTCTGAAGTGGTGCAAGTGAATAAGCTTTTCCGTTATAATCAGCTACGGGATTAAAGTACAGTAATCCCACGCCACCAAATGCATAAAAATTGATCGTTGGCCTACGGTAGTACCTGTTTCCGTTAGCAAATAAACTGACTTCCCCGGCTGCTGTTATCTCAAAACAATTTGACCGAAAGGACAAGCCACGATTCTTTCTACTTGTTTCATTAGCGAGTTTATCGTCTCCATGCAACACAAACCAATTCAATTCACTACGAACACTCACCCTGGGTGAAACATAGTATTGCAACCCCACATTTAAGTTAGGCTGAAGGTTTATGATCGTTCCCGGATTTGACAACTCACCAAAGTATGTAGCTGTTCCGGTACCGGCAGTCAAAATGAAATTGCGCTCTTGCCGGATAGAAAAAAAACTCTGTGAATACCCCGCAAGGGGTGCCAACAAACAAAATAAAAGGAATACCCTTTTCATGTAGAAATTACGTAGCAATTTATGCAAAAAAAGGCAATAAGGAAACCCGCTAAGCAAGTACTTCCTTGATTCGCTGGGCCGCTTCTTTTAACTGAATGGCTGAATATACTTTCAAGCCTGATTCTTTGATAATTTTAGCCCCCTCTTCGGCATTTGTACCTTGTAATCGCACAATGATCGGGACGGGAATGTTGCCCACTTTCTTATAGGCCTCCACCACTCCGTTGGCCACGCGATCACATCGTACTATACCTCCGAAGATGTTGATTAATATAGCTTTAACATTGGGGTCTTTAAGGATAATTCTAAATCCTGCTTCAACAGTTTCGGCATTGGCGCCACCACCCACATCGAGGAAGTTGGCAGGTTCGCCACCCGAAAGTTTAATGATGTCCATGGTAGCCATGGCCAAGCCTGCACCGTTCACCATACATCCCACGTTGCCGTCCAGTTTTACATAGTTCAATCCAGATTTTCCAGCTTCTACTTCCAGTGGGTCTTCTTCTGTAATGTCTCGCAATTCCTCCAGGTCGGGATGGCGGTACAGGGCGTTATCGTCAAGATTTACTTTTCCGTCAACGGCAATAATCTTGCTGTCGGACGTTTTCAATACGGGGTTGATTTCAAACATGGAGGCATCAAGGCCCATGTATGCCGTGTATAACGCGTTCACAAACTTCACCATTTCTTTGAACGCATTTCCCTCAAGGCCAAGTGCAAAAGCAATCTTCCTGGCTTGAAACGGCTGTAATCCGATGGCAGGATTAATCCATTCTTTCACTATTTTCTCGGGGTGTGTCGCAGCTACTTCTTCAATATTCATACCTCCTTCGGTACTGGCCATGATCACCGGTTTGCTGGTGGAACGATCCAAAAGAATACTCATATAATATTCTTTGGGCTCGGATTCGCCCGGATAGTAAACGTCTTCTGCAATAAGGACTTTGTTCACCTTCTTGCCAGCAGGGCCGGTTTGAATCGTGACTAAAGTGCCTCCAAGAATTGCCTTGGATTTTTCATAGACTTCATCAAAACTCTTGGCCAGAACTACACCTCTGGAGCCAGTTTCTTTCACTGTTCCCTTGCCCCGACCGCCTGCATGAATTTGAGACTTTACGACATACCACTTAGACCCTGTTTCTGCCAGTAAGCTTTTAGCCGCTGCTACTGCTTTGTCAGGAGTATCGGCAACAATACCTCGTTGTACAGCTACACCAAATTTTCTTAACACTTCTTTGGCCTGATATTCGTGAATGTTCATGCGATTAAGTTTTGGAAGCAAGCTACTTTTTTTAAACCTTTATTTCAAATTGCATTTTATTTAATCGGTTAACATGCTTAAGGCTGAAGGTTTGAAGAAGTCGTACCGGTCTCTTCAGGTATTGAAGGGAGTGAATCTCGAAATTCAAAAAGGAGAGGTGGTAGCTATTGTGGGGGCATCGGGTGCTGGTAAAAGTACCTTGTTGCACATGTTGGGTTCACTGGATACTCCTGATGAAGGAGAGGTAAAGATCAATGGCACAAATCTTTTTGCACAGCCGCAAAAATTACTGGCAGAATTCAGAAATAAAAACCTTGGATTTGTTTTTCAATTTCATAACCTGCTGCCAGAGTTCACAGCCGTAGAAAATGTGATGATCCCGGGGTTGATATCCAAGGGGAATTCTCAAAAGATTCAGGAACGGGCGATGGAGCTGCTTAAAAAACTGGGCATTGAATCGCGAGCCCAGCATAAACCCTCAGAGCTATCGGGCGGGGAGCAGCAACGCGTAGCTGTGGCGAGGGCTTTAATCAATTCACCCTTATTGATTTTTGCAGATGAACCCAGTGGCAACCTGGACTCTACCAATGCAACTGAACTGCACCAGCTTTTCTTCCAATTGAGAAATGACTTTGATCAGACCTTTGTGATTGTAACGCACAACCAGGAGTTTGCTGCGATGGCCGATCGTAAAATAGAAATCAAGGACGGAGTAATTGTTTAAGCCAGAACTGAATTCTCAACCTCATCAACCAGTACCGGCCCTTTCTCGGACACAGATGTCAGTCGAACAAGTTTGAGTTCGTTAATGAGTATAGGGTCGTATTTTGCCGCAACACGAATATAGTTTTCAGTGAACCCGTGCATCATGCCGTCTTCGATATCGTTCTCAAAAAGAACTGTAAACTCCTTTCCGAGATTTGCCTCGTAAAAGACCCTTCTTTTTTTATCGGAGAGTATGTGTAGCATTCGCGAACGCTCGTGACGCTCGCTCATCGGAACAGAATCAGGCATGGTCGCAGCTAAGGTATTGTCGCGCTCTGAATAGGTAAATACATGGAGATAGGAGATATCTAATTCGTTAAGGAATTTGTAGGTATCCAAAAAATCTTCGTGTGTTTCACCCGGAAATCCAACAATGACGTCAACCCCGATACATGCATAAGGCATTAGTGATTTTATTTTTTCAACCCGTGCGGCATACAACTCACGCAGATATCTCCTTCGCATGAGTCTCAGGATTTTATTCGATCCGGATTGTAGTGGAACATGGAAGTGGGGAACAAATCGGTTGGATTGAGCCACGAATTCCAGAATTTCATCATGAAGCAAATTGGGCTCGATAGAAGAAATCCGGAATCGTTCAATTTCTTCGACAGTATCAAGTTCCCTGACAAGATCTACGAACCGTTCTCTGCGCTCGCCATTTTGCAAACCGAAATCCCCCGTATTCACTCCGGTAAGAACAACCTCCTTCACTTCGGTTTGAGCGATCTCATTTGCAGTCTTGAGTATGTTCTGAATACTGTCACTGCGGCTGCTGCCCCTGGCCAAAGGAATGGTGCAGAACGCACACGAATAATCACAACCGTCTTGTACTTTTAAAAAAGTACGGGTCCGGTCGAACAGCGAATAGGATGTATTGAAGCTTTTGGCTGATTCTATTTCCGAGCTGAACACCTCAGCTTTTGCAGGTCGGACGAAACCATCGAGCAGTTCGATAAGCCGGAACTTTTCTGCCGCGCCTAGTACAGCGTCTACTCCTGGAATTTCAGAGATTTCTTTTGGTTTTAATTGCGCATAGCAACCGATGATTGCCACGTAGGCATTTGGAGAAATTGCCCGGGCCTCACGTACTACCTTTCTGCATTTCTTGTCTGCATTTTCAGTAACGGAGCAGGTATTAATGATGAAGATATCAGGTGTATCCGTGAACTCGGTTCTGAGGTATCCTTTTTCTTCAAATTTTCGGGCAATAGTAGAAGTCTCAGAGTAATTGAGCTTGCATCCCAGCGTATAAAAGGCCACTTTCTTCATAACCAACCCGCAAAGATAAAACTACGCTCTTCAAGCTCCAAATAGATCAACTGATCGCCAATTGTTGTTAGCAGTGTTACTTGGTATTGATGTAATTCAGGAATTCACGCTTCGTGTTTTCGTCCCTGAACTTCCCGGAGAAATAAGCAGTGCCAGTCTTGCTGTTGGTGTCCACAACTCCGCGTGAAGCGACACACATATGGTTAGCATCAATCACTACCGCAACATCTTCTGTATTGAGCACTCGCGCCAGTTCTTTTCCGATTTGAACAGTGAGCCGCTCTTGTACCTGCGGACGTTTGGAGAAATACTGAACGAAACGGTTGATCTTGCTTAAGCCGATCACTTTTCCCGAAGAGAAGTAAGCAACATGCGCCTTTCCGTAAATCGGAACGAAATGATGCTCGCAGTGTGAGTAGAAGGTGATATCTTTTTCCACAAGCATTTGGTCATACTTGTATTTGTTTTCAAACAATCTCGCATTAGGCCTGTTGACAGGGTTCAATCCGCTGAAAGCTTCTTTGACAAACATCTTTGCCACGCGGTGTGGCGTTCCGTTGAGGCTATCGTCACTGAGGTCTAGTCCGAGAGTGGTCATGATCTCACGGAAGTGCTTTTCTATCTTCTCGATTTTTTCATCATCCGACAATTTGAAAGCATCTTCCCGCAAAGGAGTTTCATAAGATGAGACAGGGTGATCTTCATCTGGATCCTCCGGCTTAATGGGCTGGATATTCAACGCAATTTCTTTCTGTCTCATAAAGTTTGATTTTAAGTTCGTACTGACTGTCGATGTGCTGTCTTAATATCCGCCAGATCACAACAGCAATATTCTCAGCTGTCGGGTTCAGGTTTTTAAAATAAGGAGTATCTAAGTTAAGGTTTTTGTGGTCAAAATGTTTCAGGACGTGCTCTTTTATAAGGTCACTGAGGATCTTCATATCGAAGACATAACCAGTTTCGGTATTGGGTTCGCCCACCACACTGACGATAAGTTCATAGTTATGTCCATGATAGTTGGGGTTGTTACATTTTCCAAACACGGCATCGTTCTTTTCATCGCTCCATTTCGGGTTGTACAGACGATGAGCGGAGTTGAAATGTTCTTTTCGCGAAACAGCAACTTTCATTACGGCTAAAAGCATTAAGGTATCAAAAAAGTTCAGCGAAATGTTTTTTTTCAAACATTGTTGAATGTTTTTTTACAAATTGAAGTTTAAGCGGTCCTATGGGAGATATTACCATTGTTATTTTATTGTTGGCCATAATTACAGCACTGGCAGAGGTAGCCGATCGGGTGAAAATTCCCTACCCGGTTCTTTTGGTCCTGGTCGGTATTGGAGTGAGCTTGGTACCAGGGCTCCCTATGATTTCACTCGATCCGGACACCATCTTTCTGATCTTCCTGCCGCCCGTTTTATATTCTGCAGCCTGGACAACTTCCTGGCCTGACTTCAAGGCTTCCAGCCGTGCGATCAGCTTGCTGGCCATTGGCTGTGTCTTGTTTACAACAACGTTGGTCGCTGTTGTAGCTCATTATTTCATTCCTGGTTTTGGGTGGCCGGAGTCATTTGTACTCGGGGCAATAATTTCTCCACCCGATGCAGTTGCTGCTAGTGCTGCCACCCAAGGACTTGGTATCCCAAGGCGTGTAACAACTATCCTGGAAGGAGAAAGCCTGGTGAATGACGCAACAGGTTTGATAGCCTACCGCTACGGAATAGCTGCAGCTGCTTCAGGAACTTTTATTTTCTGGCTGGCGACTGTCAATTTCTTTTACGTTGCGATTATAGGTATCGTTATCGGGCTGATCCTTGGGCAGCTATTCAAGTGGATTCACATGATTACACCTGATAATCCAGTCAATGATACAACACTCACATTTATCGCACCCTATACTGCTTATCTTCTGGCCGAACAGATTCACGTTTCGGGTGTCCTATCGGTGGTTTCGTGCGGATTGTTTCTTAGCTGGAATTCGTCTAAGATTTTTAAACATCAGTCCAGGCTTAGTTCATATTCGGTTTGGGAAACAGTCATTTTCATTTTGAATGGTTTGATTTTTATTCTCATAGGATTGCAGTTGCCAGTAGTATTGAAACACATCAAGGACCATTCCTTTGCAACCCTATTGCTTTATGGATCAATCATTAGTGTGGCAACTATCGTTTTGCGAATAATTTGGGTTTATCCAGGTGCTTATATACCTCGGTGGTTTAGCAAGAAAATTCGTGAACGCGAACCGCGACCGGATATGCGATCTGTTACAGTAGTCGCGTGGAGTGGAATGCGAGGAGTAGTTTCATTGGCAGCTGCACTGGCGTTGCCTCTTACAGTGAACAATCACCCATTCCCTCATCGCGACCTGATCATCTTCCTTACGTTCTCGGTGATCTTCGCAACACTGGTTATTCAGGGGATTTCTCTTCCAAAGCTGGTGAAGTGGCTTGGTATAAAACCTGGTGACGATGAATTACGGGAAGAACAGGAAGCGAGAATGAAGATTGTGACAAGGGTAATTGAGCACATCGAAGAAAATTATTCAATAGGAGTGAGCGATGAAGTATTGAACCAAATCAAGACGAAGTATGAAATCCGTGTTCAACGGATTCGCAAAGGAGAAGCAACCGGAAAAATAAGTGAAGAGCAAGTGAATGACTTTCTTCGTGTGCAACAGGAGATTATTAAAGTAGAACGGGCCATGCTGAATGACCTTCACCGCGAAGCTAAAATCAGTGAAGAAGCATTACGAAAGATTGAATATGAACTTGATCTCGAAGAAACGAGATTGATTTTGGAAACAACTTAGTAACTATCTGCCTACTTCTTTTGCACAAGGTATACCCCAACGATTGTCAAGATTACACCGGCAATTCTGGATAAAGTAATTTCCTTCAATGGAAATCCGATTAATCCGAAATGATCAAGGATAATGGCGGAAACGAGTTGGCCGGCAATGGCAAAACAAAGCGTATTTGCTGCCCCAATTTTCGGAGCCACAATGATAATTGTGAAAATATAAATCGCACCCAGCAAACCTCCCGTCATTTTCCACCAACCGACAGATGTTATTGACGATGCCGGTACAACTGATTTTGCTGAGAAGATGTAGACGATTGCTAGTAAAACACTGCCGGTTAAAAATGAAATCAAAGCGGCAAGCACAGGGTGCTGCATCGCCATTCTCAATTGTGAGTTCACTCCAGCCTGGATAGCAATCAACAGGCCAGATGAAAAAGCAAGTGCATAACAAAGTTCTTTGGACATAGTGAGGTTATTGTATGGAAAAAAGGTGATTGACTAACAAAAAAATATCCAAAGCCTTACGACTTTGGATAATGAAATATGATAAATGGAGTCTTAGCAAAATTCGTCAAAGACCTCAAGCAAGTGCTGCCCAATCATCTGTGCATTGCGGCCTTCGATGTGGTGACGTTCTACAAAGTGAACTAACTCACCATCCTTAAACAAGGCGATTGCCGGAGACGAAGGCGGATAAGGTAAGGTATACTCACGCGCTTTGGCAACTGCTTCTTTGTCTACACCAGCAAAAACTGTAGTCAGTTTGCCGGGCTTTTTTGAAGAGTGCTCCAATGCCCACTTAATTCCTGGGCGAGCAGCACCTGCAGCACAACCGCAAACTGAATTAATGACCAAAAGATTCGTCCCTTTTTGGTCTTTCAGTTCCTGATCGACTTCACCTGACGTTTTCAATTCTTTGAAGCCCGCTGAAGTGAGGTCGTTTCTCATTGGGGCTACTAATTGTTCGGGATACATATTCTTTAAAATTTAAGTCTTTGTTTCTACGTTTTTTAAGGCCACTTATTATAACAAAATCACATAAACCCTAGTTCCAGCTTTGCTGCTTCACTCATCATATCCTGTGAGTAAGGCGGATCAAACGTCAGCTCCACTTTTACTTCATTCACGCCCTCAATTGCCTTGATTTTCTGTTCTACTTCACTTGGAATTACCTCAGCTGAAGGGCAGGAGGGAGAGGTCAGCGTCATCAAAATGAAAACATTGTTCACAGGGTAGACATTGATTTCGTAGATCAAGCCCAGTTCGTAAATATCGACAGGAATTTCAGGATCGTAAACCGTTTTCAGAGCAGCTAATACCTTATCGCGCAGACTGGTTTCTGCCGGTTGGTTCTGTTGCTCTATCGTGGGAACTGTTTCGTTCATGATTTTTCTATCAATTGCGTCTTGAAGGCCAGAGCGTAAATCTTCATTTGCCTGATCATCGATGCAAAACCATTGGAACGTTGTGTACCAATGAACCTTTCCATCCCGATCCGCTGCATAAAATACAATTCTGTATTTAAAATAGTTTCCGGGCTTTGACCGGAGAAAATGCGGATGAGCAAACTTACCAGTCCTTTCGTAATAGCTGTGTTGCTATCTCCTGTGAATAGAATTTTCCCATCTTCCAGCCGGGCGGTAAGCCAAACTTTTGACTGGCATCCCTTCACAATATTTTCCTCAGTCTTGTCAGCTTCGTTCATGACAGGAAGCTTTTGACCCAATTCCATAATGTAGAAAACAGTCATCTCCATGTCGCTGTCCAAAAGCGAAAATTCGTTAATGATTTCGTCTTGAATCTGTTCGATGGTCATGGTTTCATGAAATTGACAATTCGTTTCAGTCCGTCAACTAATTCGTCTATTTCCTGTTTCGTATTGTAAATCGAAAACGAAGCGCGAACTGTTCCCTCAATGCCGAACCTGTCCATTAGCGGCTCCGTGCAATGGTGACCAGTACGTACAGCTATACCACGTGCATCAAGCATTTGACCAATGTCAAAATGATGAATACCCTCAATTATGAAAGATTGAACAGCAACTTTGTTTTTTGAAGTACCAATCAATTTCACAGAAGGAATCACCGATAATTTTTCTACAGCGTAGGTGAGAAGCTCATTTTCGTATTCTGCAATGGTTTCTTTGCCCATTGAATGGATAAAACTCACCGCTTCTTTTAGAGCAACAACATCAGCAATATTGGGTGTACCTGCTTCAAACTTGTAAGGAAGATCGTTGTAAGTGGTTTTAGCAAAGGTTACTTGTTTGATCATCTCACCGCCACCCATGTAAGGAGGCATTTTTTCGAGAAGGTCCTTTTTGCCATAGAGAATACCGGTCCCTGTTGGGCCGTACATTTTGTGAGAGGAGATACAGTAAAAATCACAGTCAAGTTCTTGTACATCAATTTCCAGGTGGGCTGCTGCTTGTGCACCATCGATGAGAACAACAGCACCGACCTTATGTGCCAGGTCGATAATTTCCTTTACCGGGTTGATTGTGCCAAGACTATTGGAGGCATGATTGACTGCAACGATTTTTGTTTTGGGGCTAAGCAATTTGCGATAAGCATCAATATCCATTTCTCCAATCTCCGTAATCGGAATAATCCGGAGCTTTGCTTTCTTTTCTTCACAAATGATCTGCCAGGGTACGATGTTGGAGTGATGCTCAAGCCCGGAGATGATCACTTCATCATTTTCTTTCAAAAAGGCACGGCCATAAGAAGAGGCTACGAGATTAATACTCTCCGTCACTCCGCGTGTAAAAATAACTTCTTCGTGACTTTTGGCATTGATGAATTGCTGCATCGCTAACCGTGTCTCTTCAAATGCCTTCGTAGCCTTTTCAGCCAGCGTATGAATGCCTCGGTGAATATTAGCGTTGTAACCCTGGTAGTAATTCACCAGGGCCTCGATAACTTGTCTTGGTTTTTGATTGGTGGCAGCATTGTCGAAGTAAATCAACGGTTTGCCATTCACTTTTTGGTGAAGAACAGGGAACTGCTCCCTGATTTTTTCAATATCGATTGCCGTAGTGGCGTTCATGTTAGAATTTGTTTAATCGCTGAGAGATTAAACCATCCAGATAGTTTTTCAGTTCAATATTTTTAATTGGCTCAAGCGTTTCTGCGGCAAAAGCATAAAGCAGCATAGCCTTGGCCGTTGTAAGCGGTATTCCCCTGGAGCGCAAATAGAACAATGCCTCTTCGTCCAACTGGCCGGTGGTACATCCGTGCGAGCATTTTACATCGTCTGCCCAGATCTCCAACTGGGGTTTGGTATTGATCGTTGCTGAATCAGTCAAAAGGATGTTTCTATTCGACTGAAAAGCGTTTGTTTTTTGGGCATGGGGACGAACGTAAATTTTTCCATTGAACACTCCCTTCGAATTTCCATCCATTACACCTTTGTACAATTCATTGCTGAATGAATTTGGCTTCATGTGATCCACTACAGTATGATTGTCGGCAATAGTATTTTCATTCAGTAAATACAATCCATAGAAATGCGACTCACAATTCTCGCCATCGATCGCAATATTGAAATTGTTCCTTACTAAGGCCCCGTTCAGCGTAAGCGTGAATGTGTTGAGCTTACTCTTACCCGATTGATGGATCAACGAGTTCGCTACCTGGTGAAGTTTGCCTTCGTCATTCTGAATTTTTACATAATCCAGGGAAGCACTTTCTTTCACTATAATCTCCTCGGAGAACGTGTGAAATATAGGATTAACTCCAATTGATGATGATTTCTCAATCAATGTCAGCTCACTACCCTGTTCCAAAACCACCAGTAATCGAGTATGTGAAACTGACTGAGCTTTACTTGCGTCATTCACATGAAGTATGAAAACAGGTTTGTTGACCTTTGTCCCTGCAGGGACATGAATAAAAATACCATCTTGCCAAAACGCAGAATTCATCGCGACAAATGCATCGCTGTCAGTGCCGAGATACTTACCAAAGTAAGAATCGGCCGCTTTCTTTTCATTCAGGGCAGCTTGAAGGTTGGATATCTTAACTTCAGATTCAGGGCTTTTGATTTTGGAAAACTCCGAAGAGTATTTTCCATTGATGAACACTAAAAGATTCGAATCTAGATTGGGAATGAGAAATTCCCCGATTGAAGAAATGCCTGCCTCGGTATTCTTAATATCAAAATTAAAATTCTTTTCGAGTGCCCGGGTAACAGGAGCGAAGCGATACTCCTCCGATTTGTTTCCGGGTAATCCAAGTTTCTGAAATGACTCGAGCGCACTTTTGCGCAGCAAATCACTTGATGAAAAAGACTTGCTGATTTTTTGTATTAAATCACTATCAGTCGCAATTACACTCATTATGCCAGCGCCATTTCGTTCTTAATCCAATCGTAACCTTTGGCCTCGAGTTCAAGTGCCAGTTCTTTGCCACCTGATTTTACAATCCTCCCTTTGTAAAGAACGTGAACGAAATCAGGGACTATGTATTCCAACAATCGCTGGTAGTGAGTAACTACAATCGTTGCGTTATTCTTCGAGCGCAGCTTGTTAACACCATTGGCAACAATGCGAAGTGCATCGATGTCAAGGCCTGAATCGGTTTCGTCAAGAATGGCGAGCTTAGGCTCAAGCATGGCCATCTGGAAAATCTCGTTACGCTTCTTTTCTCCTCCGGAAAAACCCTCATTGAGTGAGCGACTGATCAATGATTGATCGATCTCCACCAATTTCACCTTTTCTTTCATCAACTGTAAAAATGCCACAGCATCCAGGGCTGGCTGCCCGCGGTGCTCGCGAACCTTATTGAGAGCTGTCTTCATGAAATTGACAGTGCTCACACCCGGGATTTCAACAGGATATTGGAATGCAAGGAAAATGCCTTCGCAGGCCCGAACATCAGGATCGAGTTCTAAAAGATCTTTACCTAAAAACTGAACTTCACCTTCCGTTACTTCATAGTCTTCTCGCCCGGCGAGTACTGATGCGAGCGTGCTTTTGCCAGAACCGTTCGGTCCCATGATCGCATGTACCTCACCCGCGTTCACCTGAAGATTAATCCCATTCAGGATTTGCTTGTCTTCTATTTTCGCTTTGAGATTCTTTATCGTTAACATTCTATCGTTGTTCGTTGTTAGTTATTCGTTAATGGAATCAGCCTACACTTCCTTCGAGAGTTAGTGCAAGTAATTTCTGCGCCTCAACTGCAAATTCCATTGGAAGTTGGTTGAGGACTTCCTTGGCATAGCCATTCACAATGAGTGCCACCGCAGCTTCTTCATCAATGCCTCGCTGAAGGCAATAAAAAATCTGGTCTTCACCGATTTTTGATGTTGTTGCTTCGTGTTCAACTTTCGATGAGCTGTTTTCTACATCGATGTAGGGGAACGTGTGCGCCCCACACTTGTCACCCATCAGCAAGGAATCACACTGTGAGAAGTTTCTCGAATTCGTAGCGCGCTTCATGATTTGCACCTGGCCACGATAACTATTTTGTGATTTACCAGCTGAAATTCCCTTTGAAACAATACGTGAGCGTGTATTTTTTCCGATGTGAACCATCTTGGTTCCGGTATCGGCCTGCTGGTAATTATTAGTGACAGCTACCGAATAAAACTCGCCCATGGAGTAGTCACCCTTCAAGATGCAAGAAGGATACTTCCAGGTAATTGCCGAACCTGTTTCTACCTGCGTCCATGAAATTTTGGAATGATCTCCCGCGCACAAACCACGCTTCGTCACAAAGTTGTAGATACCCCCCTTGCCTTCTTTGTCTCCCGGGTACCAGTTTTGTACAGTGCTGTACTTGATCTGGGCATCTTTCATCGCATAAAGCTCCACCACGGCCGCGTGCAACTGGTTTTCGTCACGCATTGGTGCTGTGCAACCTTCAAGGTAGCTCACATACGAGCCTTCTTCGGCTATAATCAAGGTACGTTCAAATTGCCCTGTGTTGGCTGCATTGATGCGGAAGTACGTTGAAAGTTCCATAGGGCAGCGTACGCCTTTTGGAATGTAGCAGAATGAACCATCGCTAAACACGGCTGAATTGAGTGCTGCAAAATAGTTGTCATTCATGGGAACTACGCTTCCGAGATATTTCTTGATGAGTTCCGGGTGTTCGCGCACAGCCTCGCTGAATGAGCAAAAGATCACGCCAAGCTCTTTCAGTTTGTCTTTGAATGTAGTAGCAACGGAAACACTATCGATTACTGCATCGACAGCAATACCGGTGAGCCGCTTTTGTTCTGTGAGGGAAATCCCCAGCTTCTCGAAAGTCTTGATCAGCTCCGGGTCAATTTCGTCAAGACTATTCGGTTTTACTTTCTGCTTGGGAGCAGAGTAGTAAATGATGTCCTGGTATTTGATCTCTGGATATTTTACGTTGGCCCATTTAGGCTCAGTCATTTTTTGCCAATGACGAAACGCTTTTAATCTCCACTCCAACAACCATTCAGGCTCTTGCTTTTTGGCAGAGATAAATCGGACAATATCTTCATTAAGACCTTTGGGAGATTCGTCGGCCTCGAGGTTCACAGTCCAGCCGTGCTCGTATTCCTTCGAGGTCAACTCTTCAAGTACCTGATTGTCCTTGGTCATAACCTAATTAGACTAATTTTAAATAAAACCCTCAAAATTACAACAAATTCCCATCTTTAAGGTTCACTTAGTGCTAATTTTATTTGTTTGGGTAAAGTCAGTTGTAGCCAAAGATTTAGCCGTATTTGCGAGTCAAATCGGAACTAACGGGAGGGCTTTTGTGACTAACGGCAAGAACTTGCGCTAATTGCTAATACCTGATTTTTTTCCCTATTTGAATTTTGATTTGAGTTTAGAATGAAAGATTTCCCCTGGTTTAAAAAGTATCCCAAAGGCATTCCCCACGAGATCAGCAGCCTTGAGTTTGAATCGCTGGTTGATTTGTACGAAGCATCTTCTAAGAAATATGGAGACCTTGTCGCCTATGAAAACCTGGGCGGCAGTTTGACCTATCGCGAGGTTGAAAAATTATCAACTGATTTCGCTGCCTACCTGCAAAAAGATCTGGGCTTGAAAAAAGGGGAGCGTATTGCAATACAAATGCCTAACCTGCTTCAGTTTCCTGTTGCGTTTATGGGGGCCTTAAAAGCAGGACTTATAGTGGTGAACACTAACCCGTTGTACACGGCCCGTGAGATGGAACATCAGTTTAAAGATGCAGACATTTCCGCATTAGTGATTGTATCCAATTTTGCTCATAACCTTGAAGCCATTGCCGATAAAATTCCAGCCAGGCATTACATTATTACAGACATGGGCGATCTTCTGGGCGGGTTTAAAGGGTGGCTTGTCAATTTTGTTGTCAAGTACATTAAGAGATTAGTGCCAGCTTATCACTTGCCCCACGCTCATGCTTTTAAGAGCGCTATGAAAAAGGGGGCAAGCCTTAAACTGGACAAACCGAAAATTGATCGTGAAGATTTAGCGGTGCTGCAGTACACCGGAGGCACAACAGGCATTTCCAAGGGGGCGCAACTTTCGCATCGCAATTTGATTTCGCATAACGCGATGATCAGGTATTGGTTTGGTCCGCTACTGACCGAGACTTCAGAGCAAGAAATTGTGATCACGGCTATTCCGATGTATCACATCTTTGCGTTGTCTGTAAACCTGACGTTGATGTATTACAGTGGATTGAAAAATGTGCTGATTACCAATCCGCGCGACATGAACGGGTTTATGAAGGATCTGAAGAAGTATAAATTCTCTGTTATCCTGGGAGTGAATACGTTATTCAATGGAATGCTGAATCACCCGGTATTTAAAACACTTGACTTCTCTCACCTAAAAGGTGCTGTAGGTGGTGGAATGGCCGTACAAGATGCTGTTGCTATCAAGTGGTATGAAGTGACGAAAAGTCCCTTGGTGGAAGGCTATGGGTTGAGCGAAACTTCGCCTGTATTGTGTTGTAACCCGTTGGATGGAAAACATAAGCGCGGAACCATTGGACTACCAATGCCAAGTACCGAAGTCGCTATTTTTGATGACAACGGAAAACAATTAGGCCAGGGTGAAACTGGTGAAATTTGTGCCCGCGGTCCGCAGGTAATGCGCGGCTACTGGAACAAGGACAACGAGGGTGTTTTCTTCGATAAAGATTGGTTTCGCACTGGGGACATCGGTTTTATGGACGAAGACGGTTACTTTAAGATTGTCGATCGGAAGAAGGACATGATCAAGGTATCGGGATTCAATGTTTTCCCTAATGAAATCGAAAACGTAATTGCATCACATCCTAAGGTTTTGGAGGTTGCGGCCATTGGCGTTCCAGACGAAAAATCCGGAGAGGCTATTAAGGCATTTATCGTGAAGCGTGATCAAAGTTTGTCAGAAGATGAGCTTCGTAAATTCTGCCACGAGAATTTGACCAACTACAAAGTACCGAGGCATTTTGTCTTTCGGACAGAGCTTCCCAAAAACAACGTTGGAAAGATTTTGCGCAGAGTGCTCAAAGAAGAAGAAGCAAAAGTTGCTAAAGTTTAAAATCAAGTTTTATTTATCATCAATGAAAAAAGCAGTTCTTGTTTTATTATTCGCTCCGTTTTTGATCTCATTTCAATCGACTAAGCAGTCAGCCATTGTTGCAGCGGATTCAATCCATTACGCACGCGAGAAACACTTTAAAAATGTAAGACAGCTCACTTTCGGTGCCGACAATGCCGAAGCTTACTGGAGCTTCGATGGAAAGAACATTACGTTTCAGTCTAATAACAAAGACTGGGGATTAAGTTGTGACCAGATATTCTATATGCCGCTGGAAGGAACGGATTTGAGCAAAGGAGGCAAGCCACAGTTGATTAGTACGGGTATGGGGAGAACCACTTGTTCTTTTTTTATGCCTGACGGGAAATCAATTCTTTATGCCTCAACGCATTTAGGAGGGAAGGACTGCCCAAAAGATGTGGAGCGCACACCTGGAGGAAAATACCTGTGGCCAATCTATGACAGTTACGATATTTTCGTAGCAGACCTTAAAGGAAATGTAAAGAAGCGCCTGACAGAAACTTCGGGATACGATGCTGAAGCTACTATTTCTCCGAAACGTGATAAAATTGTTTTCACCTCCACGCGCAACGGTGACCTTGATTTGTATGTGATGGATATCAATGGAAAGAATGTAAAACAGATTACCAACGAACTTGGTTATGATGGCGGAGCTTTCTTTTCACTGGATGGAAAAAAGATTGTTTTCAGGGCATCCCGTTTTAAAACAGAAGCTGAGAAAAAAGAATATCAGGATTACCTCAAGCAAGGATTGGTGGCTCCAACGGCAATGGAGATATTCACTTGCAATGTGGATGGAACAGATTTGAAACAGCTAACCAATCTTGGCAAAGCAAACTGGGCACCATTCTATCATCCGTCAGGAAAGAAAATTATCTTCAGCTCTAACCATAAAGGCAAACGAGGATTTGAATTCAACCTGTTTATGATCAATGAAGATGGAACAGGATTGGAGCAAATTACCTTTGATAAAGCCTTCGATTCTTTTCCGATGTTTTCACCGGACGGAAAGAAGATTATTTTCTCATCAAATCGAAACAACGGTGGCACGCGCAATACAAATTTGTTCGTGGCTGACTGGATAGATTAAGTTAAACTCGTATGATAAAAGTGAACACAGTAGCAACGTCCTCGAAGGAGGATGTAATGAAATCCATTGAAGATTATTTGAAAGAAATTAAGTTAAACGTTGCTTCACGCGACTTTTCACGACCGTGGGGAGGTTTCTTTGTTTTAGACGAATCGCAGGCCGATCATTTTATAAAACTTTACTTTCCGCATCTTAAAGCTTCTGACTTGAAAATTGCCGGGAAGCTCAGTCCCAAGATTTTAGTGGTGGCGCCATCGCAGCGCCTTTCGTGGCAATATCATCATCGCAGAGCCGAGATTTGGAAACTGATAGCGGGTGTTGCCGGTGTGGTGACTAGCGATACTGATGTTGAAGGCCCACGGAGGGAACTTGCACTGGAAGAGATCATTCAATTGACACAAGGACAACGACACAGACTTCTGGGTTTACCCGGAGGCTGGGGCGTGATCGCTGAAATATGGAGACATACTGATGCTAACAACCCTTCGGATGAAAATGATATCGTCAGAGTACAAGATGATTTTGGGCGCTGACAAGTCTTTTTCTTAAAGTGAATAATTGGAGTTAAAAAGAATCAAATCACATCACGCGTATTCGCAAAATTCTTTTTTTGTAGGTCACTCTTTTGGTGTAATTTGTGGCAATGAAGAACATCAAAGGCCCTGCGATTTTTCTTGCTCAGTTCTTAAGTGATGAACCTCCGTTCAATAACTTAAAATCAATTTGTAAGTGGGCATCATCGCTCGGTTTTGTTGGCGTGCAAATTCCAACCTGGGATGCACGCGTTATCGATTTGAAACTGGCTGCTGAAAGCAAAGACTATACGGATGAGTTAAGAGAGACGGTAGAGTCATGCGGATTACAGATCACTGAATTGTCAACCCATTTGCAAGGTCAGCTTGTTGCTGTGAATCCCGCTTATGACGTGATGTTTGATGGCTTTGCTCCAAAATCAGTTCATGGCAAACCTAAGGAACGGACGGCTTGGGCAATTGAACAATTAAAGCTAGCCGCAAAAGCAAGTAAAAACCTGGGACTAAATGCACACGCAACTTTTTCAGGAGCACTGATGTGGCACACAGTCTATCCCTGGCCACAACGACCTGCAGGTTTGGTTGAAGACGGTTTCAAAGAGCTGGCTAAACGATGGCTTCCGATTTTAAATGCATTTGACAAAGCAGGAGTGGATGTTTGTTATGAGATTCACCCGGGCGAAGACCTTCACGATGGCATCACCTTCGAACGCTTCTGGGAAGCGACCGGAAAACATTCGAGAGCGAATATCCTTTATGATCCAAGTCATTTTGTTTTACAGCAACTGGATTACTTACAGTACATCGACTTTTATCATGAGTTCATTAAAATGTTCCACGTAAAAGATGCGGAGTTTAATCCATCAGGAAAGAGCGGGGTTTATGGAGGTTATCAAGACTGGATCAACAGGCCCGGGCGCTTCCGTTCTGTAGGTGACGGACAAGTCGATTTCAAATCTATTTTTTCGAAACTCGCTCAATACGATTTTGAAGGCTGGGCAGTATTGGAATGGGAGTGTTGCATTAAGCATCCGGAGCAAGGTGCCAAGGAGGGAGCCGAGCGAATCAAGGAGTACATTATTAAAGTAACCGAAAAGGCGTTTGATGATTTTGCTTCCGCAGGAAAAGATCCGAAGCTCAACCGTAAAATTTTAGGAATCTCTTAACCACTAACTATAATTATGAAGAAGTTTTATTTTTTAGCACTTGTCGTTTCTCTCATCATTTTTTCATGTGGATCAAAAGAAAAAAAGAGTGCAGAAGATTACACACCAACTGAGGATGCAACAAAACCAGAAGCTGTTGATGTAGTAGCTCAAGGCGAATCACTGGTGAAAGCCAGCGATTGTAAAACATGTCACCACAAAATCAATAAAATTATCGGTCCTGCACATACGGACGTTGCCAAGAAATACGAGTTTACCAAGGCCAACGTAGAATACCTGGCAGGAAAAATCATAAAAGGCAGCAAGGATGTTTGGGGTCCGATTCAAATGACGCCTCATGGAGATATTTCACAAGCTGATGCCGAAAAAATGGCGCGCTACGTTCTTTCTTTAGACGGAGAGAAGGAACATTAATTTTTTGTTGCGCGTTTTCGGATCATAACTTTCAACTTCTAAATGAGTGAGGAACTACTAAAAGCGATCATCCAGTTTTTTGCCATCGTGGCGAAGGAACGCATCACGGATGAGGAGCGGTCGATTATCAAGGAGTTCCTTTCCCTTCACCTGAACCAGGATGGCGTGAGGTATTACCTCTCGCTATTTGATGATTTTTGCAAAGCGAATAAACCGGCAGCATCACAGATCGCCAATGTAGATGAAGCAACCCAGGAGTTTGTTGACGACTGGTCTCAGATTATTCAGATCGCCCGTAAAGTGAATCAGGCTCTTACGATGCAGCAGAAGGCGGTATTGGTTATCAAGATCATTGAATTGGTTTTTGTAGGCGATGAGTTGTCGGAGCGTCAGAGCAATTTGATTTTTTATATAGGAGAGGCACTGAAAATTCCTGCTAAGGACTTTCGCGCCATGCGTGCTTTTGTTCTTGGTCATGATGCAGAAGAGCTCCTTTCAAAAAATGTTTTGATCATTGACGAAAGCCCGGAGTCTGTAGAACATCAGGGACCTCATCTGACGGCAAAGAATATTTCCGGTATGATCGCCATCCTGCGTCTCACCGATATTGAGACGTATTTTATCAAATACCTGGGAATTACTCCATTGTATCTCAATAGCTTGCCGCTGAAGTCCAGGAGGGTGGACGTATTTCCAACAGGAAGTACTATTCGCGGTTCAAAGATTGAGTCGATTTATTACAGTGATGTAGTCAGTAAGTTTTTAACACAGGAAAGTAACACCCGAATCAGCTTTGTTGCAGACCACGTGTTCTATCATTTTAAAAGCGGAAGAGCCGGATTGCAGAATGTTTCCATTGCCGAAACCGGCGGTAAACTGATCGGAGTGATGGGAGGGAGCGGCTCGGGCAAATCTACTTTGCTCAACGTCCTCAATGGCTCCGAAAAACCATCCAGCGGACGAGTCTTAGTTAACGGTATCGATATCTACCAGCATCCTCAGAAAATCGAGGGCGTGATCGGCTTCATTCCACAAGACGATCTGCTGATGGAGGATTTGACCGTGTATGAGAATTTGTACTATTCGGCAAGGTTATGTTTCAGGCACTATACACATCAGGAGATTATCAAAGTGGTGGACAATGTGCTGGCGAACCTCGGGCTTTCAGAAATCAAAGATTTAAAGGTTGGCTCACCTTTGCAGAAGACAATCAGTGGTGGACAACGGAAACGCCTGAACATAGGACTGGAATTGCTTCGTGAACCAACTATTCTTTTTGTAGACGAACCTACTTCAGGGCTCTCCTCGCGGGATTCTGAAAATATCATGGACCTGCTGAAGGAATTGACCCTTCGCGGCAAAATGATCTTTGTGGTCATTCACCAGCCGTCTTCAGACATTTTCAAAATGTTTGATACGCTGTTGATTCTCGATGTCGGAGGATTCCAGATTTACTACGGCAATCCTATTGAGTCTGTCAATTATTTTCAAAACATCATCAACGCGGCTAACAAATCTCCGGGAGCCTGTCCCGAGTGTGGTAACATCAACCCGGAGCAGGTTTTCAATATCATCGAGACGCGTGTGGTTAATGAATACGGCCGGTTCACGCATACGCGGAAAGTTTCTCCCGGACAGTGGTATCAATACTTCAAACAGAAAATCAGGATTCCGAAAATTGAAGAAGTAAGCGACACGCTACCCACTGTGCAGAAAATCCCAAATTGGATGCAACAGTTGCAGGTGTTTATCCTTCGTGATGTCAAATCGAAATTTGCCAATCAACAATACCTGACGGTAAACCTGTTGCTGACTCCGTTGTTGGCGCTATTCATCGGATACTTTGTACGATATTACGATGCCATAGGAGCGGAGGGATCATCCTATACTTTCTATGATAATGCCAATATCCCGGTGTATTTTTTCATGAGCATTGTAGTGGCATTGTTTGTCGGGCTGATTGTAAGTGCGGAGGAAATTTTCAGGGATCGGAAAATCCTCAAACGCGAGCAGTTCCTTCACCTCAGCAAAAGCAGTTATTTTGTTTCCAAGGTGATAATCCTGTTTTCGCTTTCTGCAATTCAAACAGTAATGTTCATCCTGGTAGGTAATGCGTTGCTAAAAATTCCTTTCACAGAAATGCGTTACTGGCTAATTCTTTTTTCATGTTCGTGTTTCGCAAATATTCTCGGACTGAATATATCGTCAGCTTTTGATTCTGCAGTAACGATCTATATTTTGATTCCTATCCTGATTATTCCGCAGTTATTGCTTAGTGGTGTTGTTATCAGCTTTGACAGGTTCAATCCGAAAGTGGGTACACCCAATGGAATTCCATTCCTGGGCGAGATGATGGCTTCACGATGGGCTTTCGAGGCCTATATGGTTACGCAGTTTAAGGACAATCCGCTGGAGAAAAAATTCTATGAGCTTGATCAGAAAAGGGCATTAGCTGAATACAAACGTGGGTACTATTTGCCTGCACTGGAATCGAAATTATCATACGTAGTAAATCACCGGCAAAACTGGCGCGATAATAGCCCGACAAGCAAAGTGAAAAAGAACCTAGAAGTTCTTCAGACTGAATTAACTCACGAGTCACGTAAGGTTGGGAAAGACATGCCAGAACTGAATTTGCTTGTTGTTGGGAAGTTTGATTCTTCAGTTTACCTGAAAGCAAATCAATTTATTAAAGCGCTTAAAGAGTATTACACCGCGCGCAGCCGGAATGCCCAGGAGATGAGAGAAAAACTGATGCTGGAACTTACGGATGACGAAGAGAAGAAAGTAGCCTTTGAACAATTAAAGATGAAGTACCAGAACGAGGCGGTGACCACTATGGTAGAAAATACACAAAATCCAATGCGCATCGTAGAGTGGAATGGAGAGCTCATTCAGAAAATCTATCCGATCTATTTTAACGAACACCGGCCTGATCACATTTTTGATTTCCGTGACAACTTTTACATTCCAGTTAAGTATTTCCTTGGGAAAAAATTTGATACGCTGTATTTCAATTTAACGGTGATATGGCTAATGACAATTGTGCTTTACGTAACCCTCTACTACGAGTTGTTGAAAAAAGCGGTTCACGGTGTGATCATTCGCAAGAAGTATGGCAAAAAAGGAAAGGGATGACTTTCGCCATCCCTTGTTAAAATTCCTAAATAGAGCTCTCTAGTAACCTTTCACAATCCCTTTTTCAATAGCGGGTACGCCCTTGCTCATCCAATCGGGTGAAGGAGCACCTTTGAGATAGTGATTGAAGAATTGCATCATGCGAACCTGGAAGTCCATCCGGTTTTCGCGTTTCACAGGCCAGTGTGGCTCACCATTGTAGTTGAGCATCCACACAGGTTTGTTTAATCTCCGCATCGCCATATACATTTCAATCCCCTGGTACCAGGGCACCGCGCCATCGGCATCGTTGTGGAGCAACAACATAGGAGTCTGAATTTTATCGATAAAGAAAAGCGGTGAGTTTTCGATGTAGAGCATCGGCTTTTCCCAGAGTGTTCCTCCGATTCTGCTTTGTGAATGTTCATACTGGAACATCCGGCTCAACCCGCTTTCCCAACGGATACCTCCGTAAGCACTAGTCATATTGGCAACTGGCGCACCGGCTTCTGCCGCCTTGAACATGTTGGTACGCGTCATCAGGTATGCAATTTGATAACCACCCCAACTATGGCCTTGGATTCCGATATTCTTTTCATCGACAAAACCTTTGGCGATCAACGATGTGACTCCTGGCAGAATGCAATTGTGCGCACTTTCTCCAGGGAATCCGATTTTGTAAACAATGTCCGGTACAAACACGAGATAGCCGTTGCTGACATAAGTTGCTTTGTTGATCGTAGAACGCAAAGGTTCTGGCCGGGTATGTCCGTACAAGTTGTCTGATTCCTTTTCATAGAAGTTAACGATCATCGGATACTTCTTGTTAGGGTCAAATCCCTCAGGTTTGTACAACAATCCCTGTAACCGGATATTGTCGGCCGATGTCCAATTCACCATTTCCACACTTCCCCAGAAAAAGTTTTTCATTTGAGGATTGGCGTCCGTCACTTTCTTCATCGAAGCCAGGTTCAAATCGGAAGTCCATACATCAGGAAATTCGCGGAAGCTTTCACGGGTGAAGAGTAGTTGATTTGCACTTTTCGCTTTTACAGTACCACCGAAGCGGTAGTTGTCCATCACGAGACGAGTCAGCTTCTGGTCATTGATTGACAATTTGTAATATCCCGAAGCTTTTGTTGTCTCATTGAAAGCGGAGAGTAGTATCTCTTTGGCAGGATCAATAAATCGTTCTTCATTGTCCAGTCGGATGTAACGGAATACAGTTTTCTCCTGGCGGCCAATCTTTGTGATGTTCACCGGTTCTTTTGTTCCTTGAGGATCAAATGCCCAAATGTCATACCTGTCGTAAATAAGGATTTGCTGATCGTTCATTGTCCATCCGGCCGATCCGTACGCAGAGGGATAATCCGGGTGGTCGTCTTCTTCATCTGCAAAGCTCACTTTCATTTTTTGGTTTAGCCTTGTCAGTTTGGAGCCAGCTATGTTGTAAACGTACCAGGCCGTATCCGGCTGACTATACCAGCTTACATAATTTGCCTTAGGCGACAGCGAAGCGTTGCCTTTTATTTTCGTGGCAATTGTTTTACGTGAGCCGTCCTTGATATTGAAAAGATAAAAATCGCTGAAAATAGAGGGGTCATATACGATCATGTCACGATAAGGTACATTTGTTTCACCCAACACGATATCCGAGTTGCCCTGGTCACCCAATTCAATGCCAGGAATTTCCTTGCTACCTAATTGTGTAATCTTATTGTTGGACGGATTGAGAGCAAAAAGATATGACCTCTTTTTCTCATCATCCAATTGCTTGTTTTGTTGAGGATAGATGTAATCGTCTTGCCAGTTCCAAACTTCAACGCTGACGATTTCTTCGGTAAGCAGTGCTGTGTCCTGGAGCACGGGCTTAGGCATTGATCCGAAAAACAATTTGCTTCCGTCTTTGGCAAATAGGGGAGTTGCATGCTCGCTCACGAGCCACCCGCCGGGAAGCGAAGAATTCTTCTCATCCACCACCATAGCCGCTGAAGGGTTTCCGGTCTTCCAATGATACATTCTGAAATAATGCAACGGGGCTTTGGTAGTGTCGCTGTCTACTAAGAAAGCAGTTTGACTTCCGTCTTCGCTGATTGAAAGTCCTTTGAATTTGTATTTGCTTTTCCCTTCGTAAAGTGGCTGTATTTTTTCGTTCTTTAAATCATACCAATACACACCGGCTTTCATTGTACTGTCATTTCCCGAAGTCGTGAGAAGAAGCCCCTGGCCATACTTTGCGAAAACATAATCTTTTACATAGCCGATGGAAATCGATTTAGCTGTTAAGAGATTTCGAAGTATGAGCGTATAACCGTTGTCATCATTGTTGACTTTCTTCTTTTTTGGTTTCTCTGACTTTTTCTCCTCTTTTTTCTCTTCAGGCTTTGGTGCAGGTGTCTTGGGCTTTACTTCCTTAATAGCTTCGAGTTGGTATGCGAGCCATCCACCGTCTTTCTCGGGGATTTTATAGGATTTTACATCCGGAATTTTTTCCGTTTTACGAGAGGCAAACGAGTAGATGCCCAATGAGTCTTTGGGGAGGTCTTCCTTTTTCTTCTTCTGCCTGCGAAGGTCTTTTACCAGTTTTTGCTGCGGCTTAATTTTAAATACCGCTTGCTGACTATTGAATGTGATCTGTATGTCAGACGCTCTTTTTACAGAATCCTGAACATTGCTTTTGAAATGGTAAAGAACCACTTTCCCATCACCATCTTGTGGATTGATCGCAATGGCGGCAAAGTTTCCATCAGGTGAAATGATTTTGGAAGGAATCTCTTTCCACGAGTCGTAGTCCGTGTGGGACAACGGTCTCTTTTGTAATGGCGCAGTAGACGCTTTGTTTTTTTGAGAGTAACAGATGCTGACAATGGACGCCAGCATGATGGTAATGAATGACCTCATGTTCTTTAGATTTAGGTTTCGAAAAATAGGTAAATGACTGAGCAAAGCGTTTGCCTTTTTGATAATTGGTCGATTAGGTTTTTGATGGTTAAAGCTTGAGTTCAGATTCCCTTAAAAAATTCTTCTTAACTTGCGTACTTTGTTGGAATAGAATTAATAATCTCTCCCTTTGACTTTCGAAGACTTTCATTTTGAAACCCGCCTTCAGGATGGTTTATCATCCATGGGCTATGACAAACCGACCCCCATTCAAGAGCAAGCGATTCCGTTGATCATGCAGAAGCATGATTTGATCGCTTGTGCACAGACCGGGACAGGCAAGACAGCCGCGTATTTGTTGCCCATCTTGAACAACATCATCCATTCTGATCACAGACATTTGAATACGCTGATTATTGCTCCAACACGTGAGTTGGTGCAGCAGATAGATCAGCAAGTGGAAGGGTTTGCCTATTTTACCGGGATAAGCTCGATACCAATTTACGGTGGTGGAGATGGAGCCACATGGGATACCCAAAAGAAAGCATTGGAATCAGGCGTGGATATGATCGTTGCCACACCCGGTCGATTGATTGCACAGTTAGCATCAGGAGTAATTGATTTGAAACACATTCAACATCTGGTACTGGACGAAGCAGATCGCATGCTCGACATGGGTTTTCACGATGATATTATTCGTATTATCAAGGCCTTGCCTGAAAACAGGCAGACGTTATTTTTCTCAGCCACAATGCCGCCTCGGATAAGAACGCTGGCTAATCGTATTTTGCGCTCACCAAAAGAAGTAAACATTGCGATATCCAAGCCTGCAGAAGGAATAGTACAAGAGGCCTATCTGGTGCGCGATGATTCTAAAGAAAAACTCCTTACCAGGATTTTGAAGGACAAGGATTATTCCAGTGTGATCATATTTGCTTCTACCAAAGAGAAGGTCAAGCATTTGGGGCGTTCACTTCCAAAGATCGGCCTGGACTCAAAGGCAATTCATTCTGACCTTGACCAAAATGAGCGTGAAGAGATTTTACGCGAATTCAAGAATAAAAAATTGAGACTGCTGATTGGCACAGATGTGCTTTCTCGCGGAATTGATGTTGAAGGAATCGGCCTTGTACTAAATTACGATGTACCGCCAGATCCTGAAGACTACATTCACCGGATTGGTCGTACAGCTCGTGCAGAAAGTACCGGTCATGCAATTACTTTTATCAATGAAATGGACCAGCGCAAGTTTCATCAGATAGAAAGGCTGATCGGCAGAGATGTGACCAAAGTACCCTTGCCTCAGGAAGTTGGTACTTCTTTTGAGTATTCGCCTGAAAAAAGAGGCTCATCCGGGAAACCGGGACGTAATGGGAATGGAAAGAAAAAATTCTTCAAGCGAAGACCCGCAAAATGATATTATTTTTTTGAAAGGATTTTTCGGATGATTTGAGAGTAGTACTCTCCGTAGTACGGTCCCACCCAGTTCATCGCCATCACTTCCTCTTGTTCCGAATGACCGTAATGTTCATCGTAAGTGATATACCCTACATAGTCCCCGTTGAAACTGGTAATGAACACTTTCTCATTTTTTCCTTCGGCTATTTTGCCCAGACCATCACGCGTGAAAATCTCTCCCGAAAAATCACAAGGAGTACCTAACAGGATAATGTTTCCAATTTTTAAATAGTTGATTTCACCCTGAAGAGGAGTAAAAAGCAGGCTAAAAGCCCAGTCGCGAACTTTGTAATCCTGGAGTACATGTAATTGTGAAGGCCCGTAGCTGACTGGAAATTTTCCTGTTGAAATTTCTGCCGAATCTTTTATAGGAATAGGAGTTGCTGCCTGAATTTTGCGGTAAAGAATTGCACCCACGGTATCGCACATAGCGAATTCTGTTTCTGCAATCCCTTTTAAGCGGTGACTACCAACCATTCCAGACGCAAACATTGCGAAGCCATACTCTTTTTTCTGAGCCCTCGTTACCAATGCGTTCGGATAGTCCCCGGAGAGTTCAAGACTCAGGTGGCTAATGTTCGTAGGGTGCCCACTGTAACTCGCCATGAGTGCTTTCTTTCCGTCTTCACGAATGATTTTAAAACCACGAATGATTCCATCCACCTGTCCGTGCTCAGGATCAAGGCGGTTTTCAACATACTCATTTGCATCTGCTTCAAAGTAGTCGAGCTTTGCTGGTTTCAGTTCTGCTGAAGTCTGGTCGATCGCTGATATAACTTTGTCGGTCAGACTGTCAAGCCATGCCTCATTGTATTTTCCAAGAATCAGATTTCCGATCACGCTGTTATTCCATGCACCAAGACTACTATGCGCATGCGTTGCGGTGAAATACAAGAATCGTTTTGAGTTTGCTGACACTCGAGCCGTGATTTTGTTTTTCAAAGCAGGAGGGAAGAGTAAAAGATCAGCAGAGATGATAAAACATTGTGCATTTCCGTTGTCGATCGCGAGAACACGTACAAAGATCGAGTCGTGTACTTTGTCAAAATGATCGCGCGGAGCGTAACCCGCCATTGGCATAGCAACTTTAGGAGTGATATTGATTGCTGCCCAACCGGCCCTCAATTTTGATTTTGCTTTGAATAAATTCGGATGGATGGTATCCAACGCTTTCATCGTCTCCTGATAGAATGGCTTAGATTCAAGAGGGGATTTATCGACAGGGCCAAACAACGCCACAACGATAACTAACAGTATGATCACTACTGTCAAAAACCAACGAATGAATTTTTTCAAGTTATTTCTACTAGAGTGAGACAGTAGTCAATTATGGTGCCAGTGTCCTACCGGCAAATGCTTGATTTTAATTTTTCTTCAACAGAAGCACCCAGGCTTTTGGCCCTGACAAGGTCTTCGCATGCTTCTTTCAGACTTTGTGTACTTTGACGTGCCAGAGCCCGGGCATAATAGGCTGCTGCATATTCGGGCTGATGCGTAATGGCAATGGTGTAATCTTCGATGGCGTCTTTTACGCGTTTCAACTCGACCATCAGATGCCCGCGCAACAGCCAGACCTTTTCATTTTTGTCATTGAGTTTGATTGACTGAGTAAAATCAGCTAACGCGCCATTAAGGTCTTTCAGTTTGGCTTTGATCAAACCACGTCTTTGCCAGGTATCGGCATTGCCGTTGTCAAAACGGATTGCCGAGTTATAGTCAATCAAAGCTTTTTGAAGATCACCTTGAGCTGTAAAGTTGATGCCGCGTGCGGCATGATAGTTAGCATTTTCAGGGTTCCGTTCAATTGCTTCAGTCAGGAGCTTCTCTACTTCTTTTAGATTTCCTTTCTTAGCAGATAACACCGCCAGATTGTGTCTGGCAAGGCTGCTTTCAGGATTCAGGCTTAACGCCTGCTGGTAGTCTTCGGTCGCACGAACAGTGTCATACATTTCCTGTCTTGCATACCCCCGGTTAATGTAAAATTCAGGATTTGATTTGTCGAGCTTTACAGCAGAGTCCAGGTATTGAATCGCTCTTTTGAAGTTCTTCATTTTGGTATCAACCAATCCGAGATAATTCAAAATTGTTGAAGTCATATTTCCCTGAGTCGTGACAATTGGATTGCCGCTCTCTTTGTCAACGGCAAAGAAAACAGATCTTGTTTCGCCTGGAGGTGACGTCAACAGCTTCAGGAAATCCTCCCGTGCCACTGCCCATTGTCCATATTGATAACGGAGCATTGCGCGCGAAAAGAGTGCCTCCGTGTTTTGAGGTTTTGATTCAAGATAAATACTGAAATCGGTGAGGGCTCCTTTGGAGTCACTTAAGTTTTCGCGAACCTGTGCCCGGTAAAAATAAGCTTCTGTATAATAAGGATCCAGACGAAGGCACTCGTTGAAGTGTGCCAGCGCAGTCTTATATGCCTGCGCGTCCATTGCTTCTTCTCCTTTTTGAAAATAATAAGCTGCATTTTTCTTGGGGGCCGGCTGTGCAAATGAAACACAAGGTCCCGTGCCCATTAAACAAATAAGAATACGAAGCAGCAGAATTCGCATAACGGTAAAATTACTAATTTAAAGTATTGTCTAAAGGCCAATTTATTTTTTCTGGCCTCGTATTTGCAACTACCTTTGCTTTTGCAATGAAGAAAATAGATAAACTTATTCTCTCCTCCTTCATCGGACCTTTTATCCTCACTTTTTTGGTCGTAGTCTTCATCTTGTTGTTGCAAAATATGCTCAAGTATTTTGATGACATCATCGGCAAAGACCTGGGGTGGGATGTGTTGGGTACGCTGCTTTTTTATTTTGCTGTCTCGATGACTCCACTGGCGTTGCCACTGGCAGTTTTGCTATCGGCATTGATTACCTACGGGAATTTGGGTGAGCATTTTGAACTGACGGCAGTGAAGAGTTTGGGGATTTCAATGGTGCGCAGCCTGGCGCCTATTTTTTTCTTTACTCTGGGAATAACCTATGTAGCTTTTTTAGCCAATAACTATATGGTGCCGAAAGCGGCTCTGGAAACCTATAGCCTTCTTTACGATATCAAACAAAAGAAACCGGGACTTGATCTTAAAGAAGGAGCGTTTTATAACGGCATTCCGGACATAAGCATTAAAGTGTCTAAAAAATATCCCGATGGAATTACGCTAAAAGACGTGGTGATTTACGATCACCGTGGTCGCAATGGAAATAAGCAGGTGACGATTGCAGACTCCGGTAAAATGTACACGGTGTTCAATGAACAATACCTCAAGCTGGAACTTTTTAGAGGCTATATCTACGATGAAGGATCTGGTCAAGACATGAGTGGCCAGCAAACACAGGGAGAAACTTATTCCAAGACCAAGTTTGATAAAACTGAAATCGTTTTTGATCTCTCTTCATTTGGTCTGCAGCGAACAGATAAAAAATGGTTTGCCAGCAACAGGATCATGCGTAATCTCAGTGAACTGGTAATAGATATGGACTCTGTTAATAGAGAGGTGAGCTCACAGCAATTAAATCTCTACAATCTCCAGCAGGTGTTCTTTAATTTTCATTTTAAAAAGGACTCGGTTCCTTTTCCGCCAGAGGTTAAAAAATATCAACGTTATCGTGACTCAGTGACAGCCGCGAAACGAAAGGATACCTTGAGGAGCCCTGTTACTTTACCACCAAGCGCAGGAGGGGTCTTCCATGGACTCCGGGTCAAATTGCCGAAAGCGATTCGTGAAAAAGATGTTGTTTCTTCAGATAGTCTGTTTAAAGAAAGTGAATCGGTGGTCGAACTCTCCAGCGCTCTCAGCAAAGCGCGGATGGTTAAGAATCAGCTACAAAACCTGAACGCGAATCTCGATGCTTACCAACACGAATACAGGGTATTTCAAATTCAGTGGAACAAGATCCTCGTGAACTCGATTGCTTGCCTTGCTATGTTTTTGATTGGGGCACCGCTGGGTGCAATTATCAAAAAAGGAGGCTTGGGAATGCCCGTACTTGCCTCAATATTGTTCTTCATCATCTTTTATGTGCTAAGTATCACAGGAGACAAATGGGCGCTGTCCGAAAAAGTACCAATACTAGTAGGCACCTGGATGTCGAACGCGATCCTACTGGTCATCGGCCTGCTGTTCCTGCGCCAGGCGAGGGCGGATGCTCGCCTTTTTGATGCCGACTTTTACAATGTATTCTTTGATAAGGTGAGGCAGCGGTGGAATGCGGTCTTTAAACCAAAAACAGCCTGAATTTGGATATTCTGACAGATTATTATACTTTTGCGCGATAAAAAAGTAGAAAAGCAAAAAATAAAGCAGATGTATCTTACCGCAGCTACCAAACAGGAATTGTTCAGCAAACATGGTCATGCAAAAAAGAAGACCGACACAGGCTCTCCTGAGTCTCAAATAGCCCTTTTTACACACAGAATCAATCATTTGACTGGCCATTTGAAGACCAATAAGAAAGATTATTCAACCCAGCAGGGCCTACTCAAACTGGTAGGTAAGCGCAAGAAGTTGTTGAACTACCTCCAGAACAACAACATAACACGGTATCGCGCGATTTTAGCGGAACTCGACCTTAGAAAATAATTTTATATAAAGCAGAACAGGGAACCCAACAGGTTCCCTTTTCGCTTTTTTACTCATCAGTCAATTCGAGCCTCAGGATATCTTCCTGGAGGTCTGGAATGGCTGCAAACCATAATTTAAAATGAAACCTACTGTTATTTCAAAATCTTGTAAGCTTCCCGACGGACGTGAGATCACAATCGAGACCGGTAAGCTTGCGCGTCAGGCAGACGGATCGGTGGTATTACGCATGGGCAATACAATGCTCCTCGCCACGGTCGTATCAAATAAAGACGGAGTAGAGGGCGCAGACTTCCTTCCCCTTTCCGTTGACTATCAGGAAAAATTTGCATCCACAGGGAAAATCCCAGGAGGCTTTTTAAAACGCGAAGGAAAACTTTCAGACTATGAAGTGTTGATCAGCCGTTTGGTTGACCGTGCCATCAGACCTCTTTTTCCGGATGATTACCATGCGGAAACCCAGGTAAATATCCAATTGATCTCAGGTGATCATAATGCTCTTCCTGATGCTCTTGCAGCCTTCGCTGCTTCTGCAGCTCTTTCTGTTTCCGATATTCCTTTTCAGGGACCGATTTCAGAAGTGCGTGTAGCCCGTGTTGAGGGCCAATTTGTAATCAATCCTACGTTAGCTCAAAGAGAGAAGTGTGATCTGGACTTCATCGTTGCTGCCTCTATGGACAATATCCTGATGGTGGAGGGTGAGTCGAAGGAAATCAGCGAAGTAGATATGCTTGAAGCTCTGAAGAAGGCGCACGAGGCCATCAAAATTCAATGTCAGTTACAGATGGAGCTGACCAAAGCAGTTGGCAAGACAGAGAAGCGCAAATACGAGCATGAAGTGAAGGACGAAAACCTTCGCGAAGAACTCCATAAGCTTTTGTATGACAAAGTTTATGAAGTAGCACGGAAGCAATTGAAGAGCAAGCATGACCGTTCAGAACTCTTTGGAAAAATTCTGGAAGATTATGTAGCTGCCCTTCCCGAAGATACCACGACTGACAAAGACCTGGTTAAGAGATATTACAAGGAAATTCAAAAGAAAGCCTGCCGCAACCTGGCATTGAATGAAAAAGTGAGATTGGATGGTCGTAAGACCAACGAAATCCGCCCGATTTGGACTGAAGTAGATTATCTCCCTTCAGCGCACGGATCAGCTATTTTCACACGTGGGGAGACGCAATCCATCACTACAGCTACATTAGGCACTAAGCTCGATGAGCAGATGATTGATGGCGCCATGTTCGATGGTAACAACAAATTCATTTTGCATTACAACTTCCCTGGCTTTTCAACAGGAGAAGTGAAGCCCAATCGTGGCCCTGGCCGTCGGGAAGTAGGTCACGGCAATTTGGCTATGCGCGCATTGAAGCAAGTGCTTCCTAATCTTGAAGAATCACCTTACACCATTCGCGTGGTTTCTGATATTCTTGAATCAAACGGATCGTCATCGATGGCTACTGTTTGTGCGGGTTCTCTGGCTTTAATGGATGCAGGTATCCAGATCAGCGGCCCAGTTTCAGGTATTGCTATGGGTATGCTCTCAGACAGCAGCACTGGAAAATATGTAATCCTCTCTGACATTCTTGGTGATGAAGATCATTTGGGCGACATGGATTTTAAAGTGACTGGCACAGAAAAAGGCATTACTGCTTGCCAGATGGATTTGAAAGTAGATGGCCTTACTTACGAAATCCTGAGCGAAGCTTTGAATCAGGCCAAAGAAGGTCGTCTTCATATTCTCAATGAAATGAAGAAAACGTTGTCTAGCCCTAAGGCTGATTTGAAACCTCATGCTCCTCGTGCAGTAACCATTACAATCGACAAAGACTTGATCGGAGCTGTAATCGGTCCGGGCGGAAAAGTTGTTCAGGATATCCAGAAAACTACCGGTGCTACTGTAGTGATCGAAGAAGTGGGTAACAAAGGATTGGTGAATATTTTCGCGACAGACCAGTCAATCATGGATGCGGCTGTAAAACGTGTAAAAGCGATCGTAGCTGTTCCGGAAGTTGGCGAAGTTTACTCCGGTGTCGTGAAGTCGATAATGCCGTTTGGCGCATTTGTAGAATTCATGCCCGGCAAAGATGGCTTGTTGCATATCTCTGAAATCAAATGGGAACGACTCGAAAACATGGAGGGTGTCCTGGAAGTAGGAGAAGAGGTGAAAGTGAAATTGATTGAAGTAGATAAGAAAACAGGCAAATTCAGGCTTTCAAGGAAAGTGTTGCTGCCTAAGCCTCCGAGAAAGGAAGAGGCTCCGGCTCCGCAACAATAAACCAGCCTTTTTGACAAAACCATGGCTGGAATTTGAATTTTCTTGGAACTTATTTATAAATTTCACGTGTTTGAATAAACGATAGTAAAGCCAGATGAGACAGCTTAAGATTAGCAAACAGATTACCAACCGCGAAAGCCAATCGCTTGATAAATATCTTCAGGAGATTGGTAAGGTTGACTTGCTTACGCCCGATGAGGAAGTGGAGTTGGCGAAGCGTATTAAGGAAGGGGACCAGATTGCTTTGGAAAAATTGACTAAAGCCAATTTGCGTTTCGTTGTGTCTGTAGCAAAGCAATATCAAAACCAGGGATTATCTCTGGGTGACTTGATCAATGAAGGGAACCTCGGTTTGATAAAAGCCGCTCAACGTTTCGATGAAACGCGTGGTTTCAAGTTCATCTCTTATGCGGTATGGTGGATTCGCCAATCAATCCTTCAAGCGTTAGCTGAGCAATCACGTATCGTGCGTTTGCCTTTGAACCGTGTTGGTTCACTTAATAAAATCTCGAAGACTTTTTCCGAGCTGGAACAGAAATACGAACGCGAGCCTTCACCCGAAGAACTTGCAGAAGTATTGGAAGTGACCACTGCAGAGGTGGTTGATACAATGAAGATTTCCGGTCGCCATGTTTCAATGGATGCTCCGTTTGTTCAGGGTGAAGAGAACAGCCTCCTGGATGTATTAGAGAACGACAGTGAAGAGACTCCTGACTCCGGGCTGATTACCGACTCATTGCGCAGGGAAGTGCAACGCGCACTCTCCACGCTCACACAACGTGAAGCAGATGTGATTACGTTGTATTTCGGATTGAATGGTGAGCATGCATTGACTTTGGAAGAGATCGGGGAGAAGTTTAGCCTCACCCGTGAGCGCGTAAGACAGATCAAAGAGAAAGCTATTCGCAGACTTCGTCACACCAGCAGAAGCAAGGCTTTGAAACCTTACTTGGGTTAAAAGTGTTATTAAATCGGATGGAATTCAAGGTCTCCTCTATCGAGACCTTTTTTTATACAAAATAGATTGTTATGAATAGTGCTGAAAAAGTTAAGGTTTTAATCATCGGTTCAGGCCCGGCAGGGTACACTGCAGCTATCTACGCTGCAAGAGCAGGATTGAACCCTGTTTTATATACAGGAGGGCAACCCGGAGGTCAATTGACAACTACGAATGACGTTGAGAATTTTCCCGGCTATCCGGATGGCATCAATGGGCCACAGATGATGGTTGATTTGCAAAAGCAGGCTGAGCGGTTCGGTACCAAACTGAATTACGGACTTGCAACTGCAGTAGATTTTTCCTCCTATCCTTTAAAGGTGACTGTTGATGAAACCAAAGTTATCGAAGCAGAATCGGTAATTGTTGCAACCGGTGCTTCTGCAAAATATTTAGGCATTCCTTCTGAGCAAACCTATGCCAATAAAGGAGTGTCAGCTTGCGCTGTGTGCGATGGTTATTTTTATCGTGGAAAAGAAGTAGCGGTTGTCGGAGCTGGTGACTCAGCTGCTGAAGAATCGACTTACCTTTCTAAGCTTTGCACCAAAGTGCATTTGATCGTGAGGAGAAATGAGATGCGTGCTTCGAAGATCATGCAGGAACGCGTGAAGAATACACCTAACATTGAGATCCATTGGAATTCCGAAGCCGAAGAAATTCTTGGTGATGAAAACGGTGTGAATGCGGTACGCATCAAAACCGAAGGTAAATCGAAAGTAATTCCTGTTCAGGGTTTCTTTCTGGCCATCGGCCACAAACCGAATACGGATATTTTTAAAGGGAAATTGGAGATGGATGAAGCCGGGTATGTGAAAGTGGAGGCTGGCTCAACCAAAACCAACGTGGAGGGCGTGTTCGCTGTTGGGGATGTGGCTGACCGCGTCTATCGCCAGGCAATAACAGCAGCAGGAACCGGTTGCATGGGTGCGCTAGACGCTGAAAAATTCCTGGCAGCCAAAGAAATGGAACTAGCCCATTCTTAAATCATGAAGCTTGACATCCTCGTTTTGGCAGCTCATCCCGACGATGCGGAGATCAGTTGTGGTGGAACCATCGTAAAGCATATTTCGACGGGAAAAAAGGTGGGAGTGGTTGATCTGACTCGCGGAGAACTGGGTACGCGAGGTACACCAGAAATCCGTGATCAGGAAGCAGCAGCCTCAGCGAGAGTCCTCGGACTATCTGTACGGGAAAATCTTGGACTACGTGATGGTTTTTTCAAAAACTCTGAAGAAGGCCAACTGAAAGTCGTTACTGCTATTCGCAAATTTCAACCTGAAATTGTCCTCACGAATGCCGTGCACGATCGCCATCCTGATCATGGACGCGCTTCAGATCTTGTTTACGAAGCAACATTTTTGGCAGGGCTGGTAAAAGTTCAAACCCAAAGTGAAGGAAAATCTCAAGTAGCTTGGAGGCCCAAGGCAGTTTATCATTTCATTCAAAGCCAGTACATCGAACCGGATTTCGTTGTTGATGTTTCTGATTTCTGGGATAAAAAAATTGAATCACTCCGCGCCTATAAATCACAGTTTTACGATCCCAATAGCAACGAACCTGAAACATTTATTTCTAATCCCGGTTTCATGAAACTAATCGAGGCTCGGGGGCATGAGCTCGGCTATGCCATTGGTGCAAAGTATGGTGAGGGCTTTACGTTGCGCAGATACCTTGGTGTCAAGAATCTTTTTGATTTGATATAGGTATAAATCCTAAGTGTGTGGTGACGAAGGCTAAGGTGCAAGCCTGTGCACCTTCCATTGGTCATCCACTTTATAAAACAAGATCCGGTCGTGCAGCCGATTAGGGCGGCCTTGCCAGAATTCAATTTCATTTGGTTCAACTTCATATCCGCCCCATTGATTGGGCTTTGGTAGTTTATCAACGCCTTCGTATTTTTTTTGAATTTCCTTAACACGATCATCCAGAATTTTACGGTCAGCAATGATCGCACTTTGTGGAGAGGCCCAGGCGCCTACCTGGCTTTCACGCGGTCTGCTTTGGAAATATTTCTCCGAAATGGTGACATCTACTCGTGAGGCGATTCCTTCAATCCGTACTTGTCTTTCCAATTCAGGCCAGAAAAAAGTGAGTGCACATGCCGGGTTCTTATCGAGCTCCTTTCCTTTGGCACTCTGGTAGTTCGTGTAAAATGCAAATTTTCCATTTTCAATCCCTTTCAATAACACAATTCTCGCAGAAGGGCGCCCGTCTTCGCCTACCGTAGACAACGTGAGGGCGTTAGGTTCAGGCACTTGCGAAGCTTGCGCTTCCTCGAACCATCGGGTAAATTGGGTGACCGGATTTTTATCAACAGATGCAATGTCTAATGACGATTTTGAATAATCTTTCCGGATGTCAGCAATTGGTTTCAAATGAGTTGCGGTTGAGGTAAAAATAAGTTTGATTTGGGATTAGAAGGTGTTAAAACCTTTGCCAATTTACTGACGTTTTTACTACGGGGATGGATTTTTTCGAATATAAAAACAAGCTTAAACCTGAGTCGGGGCGCCTGCTTATTTCGGAACCTTACTTGCCGGATCCCAATTTCGAACGAACCATTATCCTGCTGTGCGAGCATAATGATGAAGGAACGATTGGTTTTATTTTGAATAGGCCGTCTCACTCCAAACTGGGGGAGTTGATTTCGGAGTTAGAGGTTTTTGAAAATCCAGTGGGTGTTGGCGGACCGGTGCAACAAGACACTTTGCACTACATCCACCGTTGTGCAGATGTGGAAGGCGCGATTGAATTGGGGAATGGTATTTATTGGGGAGGTGAGTTTGAAGATGTAATTCAGAAAATGAATGCGCAGCAGCTTGATTTGAGTGATATTAAATTTTTCCTTGGTTACAGTGGCTGGTCATATGGCCAACTAGACGATGAGCTTGAACAGAACTCGTGGATTGTGAGTGGCAAAGTTACCCAGGAGTTAATTTTTGAAACCAGTGCTGAACAAATGTGGAAGAAAACGTTACGCGAAATGGGGGGTAGGTTCTCAATGTACGCGAATTACCCCGTTGATCCGACAATGAATTGAACCAAATTAAGTACCTTTATAATTTACAACTGAGATGGAAAACGGGAGCGAGTTGCGCGAAGAGAATGAGGCAGTTTTAGAAGGGATCGAACCTTCAAAAGCCAATGGAATATCCATTCCGGGCGATGATCATTCTTATGCTTTGCACGATGATAAGGTCGAAGAAGTGGAATTGCATGATGCAAAGCCAATCGATTATTCCAATCTAGGCAAACAGGAATTTGTCGGGCTCCTGAAAGAGGCTGCATCTAAAAATGACTTTAAGAAAGCGGATGAAATCATTCGTGAGGTCAAACCTCTTTTTGACGAAATAAGAAATCGTGAAAAAGCCGAAGCCCTTGCCCGCTTCAAGCTGGATGGAGGCAATGAAGATGATTTTCAATACAAAGGTGATGAATGGGATATCGCATTCGACATCTATCTGAAATCAATTCGTGACAACCGTCAACGTCATTTCAGGGAACTGGAGGAGCAAAAGAATACTAACCTATTCACAAAGAATAATATCCTTGAGACCCTGCGTCAGTTAGTTGATAGTGAAGATACCGAACATACCCTGCGCCAATTCAAAGAAATTGAAAAAGAGTGGAAGGCAGTCGGGCCTGTGCCCCAGGCGCACATGAAGACACTGTGGGCGAACTACAATGCCCTCGTTGACCGCTTCTATGATCAGCGGAGTATCTATTTTGAACTGAAAGAACTTGACCGCAGAAAGAACCTTGAGCTGAAGTACGACCTGTGTGCCAGGGCAGAAAAGTTGTTGGCCGAATCGAAGATTAGTGCTGCCGTGAAGGAATTGAATGAACTGCATCACGAATTTCGTCACATCGGCCCAGTGCCAATGGAAGAAAAAGAAGCTGTATGGCAGAAGTTCAAAACTGCATCGGATGCGATCTACGCCAAGCGCGATTCTTTCGTTGCAGACCTTCAGCAGGAGTTTCAGGCTAACCTCGTTCAGAAGGAAAAAATTAACGAAGAGATAGTGGCTTATGCTACGTTTCAGTCGGACAGTATCAAAGAGTGGAACCAGAAGACAAAAGATGTCATAGAATTACAAAAGCGCTGGGAGGCGGTCGGTGGAGTGCCACGCTCTAAAATGCGTGAAGTGAATAAAAAATTCTGGGCCGCATTCAAGACATTCTTTCACAACAAGAGCGTGTTCTTCAAACAACTTGATGGTGAGCGCGCAAAAAATCTTCAATTGAAGACGGAAATACTCAATCGTGCTGTTGAATTAAAGGATAGCACCGATTGGGAAAACGCATCCAATGAACTTAAGGAGCTCCAGGTAAAGTGGAAGGAGATAGGTACAGTTCCAGAGAAATACCGTGAGAAGATATTTCAGCAGTTTAAGGAAGCATGCGATCATTTCTTTGAACATCGCAGAGTATCCAACGACAAGGAATTGTCCGAGCAAAAAGCAAACCTCGAGAAGAAAGAGGCAATCATTGCTTTGCTTGAGAAAATAGCAGAAGAGAAAGCCGGTTCACTACAGCAAGTGAAAGAACTTCAGAGTCAATTCATGAATATCGGCTTTGTGCCTAAGCGTGCTGTCAATTCTGTAAAGAGCCGTTTTACTGAAACACTCGATAAAGCCATCGCTGCATTGCCGGACCTTGGTACTGAAGAGCGTGATCAGGCTGCTTTTGAAGTACGTCTGAATAGCATGAAGCAGAGCCCTCAGGGCGAGAAGAAGATTCATCATAAGGAGCATCATTTGCGCAAGCAAATTGCCAGGGCCGAAAATGATATTGCCACACTGCGCAATAACCTTGAGTTCTTTGGCCGCTCTAAAAATGCCGAGAAAATGAAAGAGGAATTCAATGCTAAAATCAGGCAGGCTGATGATGAAATACTTCACCTGAAAAAACAGCTTCAAATGTTGCAGGCTTCGGTCTAAAACATTTGGATTGCCGCTAACTTCCTTTATTTTTGCACCTCATTTTAAGGTATTCATCCTCATTTTAAAGCAAAATTGATGGGTAAAAGCCTCCTTAGCTCAGCTGGTAGAGCAACTGACTTGTAATCAGTAGGTCGTTGGTTCGATTCCGACAGGAGGCTCAAAATGCAGCTACTTTAGCTGCATTTTTATTTTAGCTCCAGTTCAAATGCTAATTTCCAATAGGATTAAACACCCAAAGATCCTCCAGTCTCAAGCCAGAAGTGCCACCGGTCGCCACATAGCCTAATGTACCTGAAGGAGTATCAATAGTGAATGCCACAGCAGAATTGCGCGGAGCTCCTTTGTATGGGGTGCTGTCGGAAAATGAAGAGCACTTTTTCCACGAATCATTTAACGGGTCGTATTGCCAGGTGTCACTCGATGCCCCGCTTATATTCGAATAACTGCCGCAGCTTAAGTAGCCGAAATTTCCAATGCTAAACGCGGATGCCAGGGAGCGAGCCGAAGGTTGTGGAATCGGGCTACCTCCTGCATTTTTACCTGTGAGCGGGTTTAATGCCGTCCAAGGTTGTCCACTACCCAGCACATTGATATCAAAACGTGCAAAATCCGGAATGACACTTCCTTCGCTGACTCCACCGCCAATGTAAACGTAATCATTGATAGTCATTACGAAAGAGTAAGCACGCTTGGAGCCGATGATACTATTCCTTTTGATCCACTGATTGGCAGTTGCGTCATACTCCCAGATATCGCTGTAGGTATTGTCTTTGGCATCAGTGCCCGTACCAACGAATGCCCGATTCTTAATTGTAAATGCAACGGCTCCGTACCGCTCTCCCGGAAAATTGGCGATTTTTCTCCACGTCCCGATTGAGTTGGTTATCGGATCAACGGCATCGGGACTGAATTCATAGAAATCGCTGAGACCAGTGAAGTTATCAGTCGTTCCCGTACCCACGTAACCTTTTCCATTCAACGCGAACGCCACTGCATAGACTCGTGGAGCACCTGGTAAGTCAGAGACCTTTTCCCAAGTACTATTCATCGGATCAAATCTCCAGAAGTCGCGCAACGATGAAGATGACTTTGCATTGTAGCCGGTACCTACGTAAGCGTAACCGTTAATAACAAATGCCACCGCCCCACTTCTTGGATCTCCTTCAAAGTCAATGAGTTTACTCCAAGTACCAATCAATAAACCATCACCAGGGCCTGGAGGACACGAGGTCATGACAACACAAACAACAGCCAACACACAAACAACAAAAAAGCGTTTCATAATTTTCGGTTTAAGTAATTATGCTTTTGTGATGTGCCTGTTTGAGAAATAGTTTTGCTTATTCGATGATTTCGTGCTGATGACTTATTGATCAGACTTATTTCTTTTGTTGAACGTAAAGTTCTCACGTCACTTTCGTGATGCAAAAAACTAACTATGCGAAAATTGACTTGGGGCTTGGGGCGATGATTATGCGGTCTGCTGCGTGGTGCCGTTAGGTCCGTGTTCAGCTTCGAATCGTTTTCTTTCTGTCAGATAGAAAAGAGGAGGAATAACAATGGGAGCGAAGATGAGCGTGCTGGTAAGCCCTCCGATGATTACAGTAGCCAGCGGACGCTGGACATCTGAGCCGATGCCAGTACTAATTGCAGCGGGAACTAATCCCACGATGGCTACAACCAGGATAGAAAGTATAGCCCGAAGCTGTTCACCGGAAGCTATGATCACAATTTGCTTAAGTGAGCCCTGATGAATCTCTTCATTGCGTTTGATCGCTGACATGAGCAACACGCCCGCCATCACTGAAATACCGAAGATTGAAACAAAGCCAACTCCGGCTGATACATTGAAATGGTAGCCACGCAGGATCAGTGCAAAAATTCCACCGCCAAGGGCGAATGAGATACACGACATCGTCACGAGGGTATGCCGGGTATTTTTAAAGAGAGAGAATAGCAAAGCCCCTACGAGCAAAATAGTTAGTGGTATTGTAATCGAAAGTTGCTTGCCTGCACGTTCCAGGTTTTCATATTGCCCACCGTAGATCACTTTATATCCTTTCGGGATGTGCACTGACTTGTTAATCTTACTACCGACTTCAGCAACAAAACCTCCCTGATCGCGGCCGCGGATGTTTGTGCGTACCGTCACCATTCGCTTGCCGTTAATGCGATAGATATTGGTTTGGCCTTCTACGTAGCTGATATCTGCCAATTGGTTCATAGGTATAAATGCACCACTAGCTGATGGGACCTGAAGATTCTTGATGGCCTCCACGGTATTCCTGCTTTCCGGAAGGAAACGGGCTACAATGTCGTAGCGCTTGGTTCCATCATACACTTTCGAAATGATCTTGCCTCCGATAGCAGCCTCAATCATTCCCTGGATGTCACTTATATTGATGCCAAACCGCGCGGCATTTTCACGTTTGATATTAATAGCAAGTTGAGCTTGTTCTCCTTCTTGTTCAATATTGACGGCCACAGCACCGGAAGTATTTCGAACAATATCAGCAATACTGTCAGCTTTGGTTCGCATGAATTCAAGACTGTCACCTACCACAGAGATGGCGAGGTCTGCGGCACTACCCGTCACAATTTCCATCACCTGGTCAATGATTGGTTGACCAGTGGAAAAGAATGCACCAGGAAAGTGATTTTGCAAATCAGTTTGAATCAGTGTGACAAGCTCCTTCTTTTTGATCGTATCACTCCAGAGTTTGTATTCCTTTAGTCCTACCAGGATCTCGGTACGATTCGTAGGAAAAGGGTCTGTGCCATCGTCATTGCGACCGGTTTGTGTAATGACATAGTCGATAGGAGGGTACTTTGCAATGATCTCACGGATTTGTGGAGCGATCTTCGCATTTTCCTGGATGGTGACTCCGGCGGGCATAAAACAGCGAAGGAAAATAGATCCTTCATCAAGCTCTGGCAAGAATTCTGTGCCAAGCCTGCCTGCCATGGAGATCATAGCCGCTACCACGATGAATGACACGATGACTACGGTCTTTGGAAATCCCAACATGATCTGTAAAAAACTCTCGTATTTCTCTTCGATCCAGTTGAGTACAATGTTTTTACGATGAGGTACCGGCTTATCGGGGTTGGAGATCGCTTTTTTATAAGCAAAGGAAATCAAGACCGGAATAAGTGTAAGTGCGCACAGCATGGATCCGATCACAGCAAATGCAAGTGTAAGCGCCATTGGTGAAAATAGCTTGCCTTCCACGCGTGTCATCGTAAGAATAGGCATATAAGCCAGCATGATGATGGTGATCGAAAAGAATATTTCACGACCAACTTCCTGTGCCGACAAAAGCGTAATCTTTATAATGCCCTGTTCCTTTTCTTCCTGGGTCGCATTACGGTATTTTCGAATGAGATGTTCGGCCATAATACAAGCTCCGTCAACGATAATACCAAAATCGATGGCGCCCAACGAAAGAAGGTTCGCTGGAATACCAGCCATTTTCATTAGTATAAATGCAAACAGCAATGCAAATGGAATGGTGAGTGCTACCACCAATGCCGAGCGAACACTTCCGAGGAAGAAAACCAGTATGATGACCACAATAGAAACACCGGCAAACAATGTTTCGCCCACGGTTTCGAGTGAATGATTGATAAGGAAGCTTCGGTCGTAAAGGAGTTTTATTCTCACGCCTTCAGGAAGCTCGTTTTCTTCCATTACTTTAATCTTGTCCTTGACGAGCTTCAATACTTCGCTGGGATTTTCTCCTCTGCGAAGCAGGATGATACCTTCCGTTCCGCTGTTGCTTTCAAGTCGTTCCGCTTTGAAATTGTAACCTAAAATTCCCGATGGGGGTGGAGGTGCAATTTCTACAGAAGCAACATCACGAATGAAAACGGGAACTCCATTCACGGAGGTGAGAACAATGTTGTCTATGTCTGATTCAGATTTAATAGCGCCAAGTCCTCGCACGGCAAAACCCTGTCCTCCTCGTTCGATCACATTTCCACCGCTGTTAAGGTTATTGCGTTCAACAGCAGTGATTACATCTTGCAGATTGATACCGTATTTTCTAAGTCGTTCTGGTGAGGTGAGTATCTGGAATTGCTTAATTGGTCCTCCAAAAGTGGCGATGTCAGCGATGCCTCGTACCTGCAGCAAGAAAGGTCGGATCACCCAGTCCTGCATATCCCGGACTTCTGTAGGACTGAATGTAGGTGGCGCGTCGACTACATAGCGCAGGATTTCACCCACGGCAGTTGTTAATGGAGCGAGTTCCGGTTTCACTCCGTCCGGCAATTCAGCACTGGCGAGACGTTCTAATACTTGTTGACGGGCGAAATAATCGTTCGTTCCGTCTTCAAAAGTGAGTTGAACTACTGAGAGTCCGAAAATCGTGCGGCTCCTTCTATCCAGAACTCGCGGAACGTTGTTAAGAGCTCTTTCAATGGGGATAGTTACCTGCAGTTCTACTTCTTCAGCAGCTCGCCCGTTGTATTTGGCAATGACGATAACGTTCGTGTCTGCGATGTCCGGATAGGCCTCAATCTTTAATTGCTGAAAACACCAAAGACCGATGCCGGAAATGATTACTGCAAAAGCAATAACCATCCAGCGATTGGTGAGTGAAAAAATGAGGAGTCCGCGGATCATGCTTTTTCTATTTCCAAATCTCTACCTGACTTACTACAATGAAGCCAGATTTTACTTTTTTCCTTAATGCGGTAAGCGCCTTTGTTACCCGCTCATCGTTATCCACGAAAGTGATGACCATAGGGGGCTCATCAAATGAAAATAATTGCCCCGGCCTTTTGATTTGCTGATTTTCACCAAAACCTGCCTCACCTCTGAAGACGGTGGCGCCAATTACTTTTTGATCGACCAGAAATTCCATCAGGTAGTCTGCCATGGGTTTGTCGTTAAAGTACTTGTCCTTGTCGAAGAAGATGCTGGCCTGTTTCATGATGCTATTTTTAAGAAAATTAAATTCACTCAATACCCGAAAGACAGTCCCTTCAGTTGCATGGCTCCTTTCACTACCACTTGATCTTTGTCCGTGATCCCGCTGAAAATAATGATGTTGCCATTAGCCTGTTGCCCCGCGGCTACTTCCCTGCGTTCGAATTCAAGGTCGCTGTTTTTGACAAAAACATAATCCTTGCCCATAACAGTGATCAATGCACTCTTGGGAACAGCAAGGAATTTTCCCTGGTCAAGTCCAAAACGGGCAGTACCAAACATGCCAGCTTTAAGTCTTCCGTCAGGATTAGTGATGACAATTCTTACTTTGACCATGCGAGTAGTAAAGTCAACAACGTCTCCAATGCTTTCAATTCTTCCGTTGAATACGTCATTAGGGAAGGAATTGAACGTGATCTGGCATAGATTACCTACATTGATTTTACTCAACTGGTTTTCTGGCAGATCGCAAAGAGCCCAAACCGTTTTGCTACCTGCTTTACGCAAGCCATCCGGGTCAAATCCACCCAATTTCAATTTAGCCTCGTGTTCCAGGTTTGCAGCTTTCTCATTGATCAGGTTGGTTTCTTCCAGTGCCAGTGCAGTTTGCGCTTCCAGCACCTCACGCCCGGAAGCAGCACCGTGCTGTTGAAGATCTTTGGCGCGATCCAATTCAATCTTACGCTGCTTAATGGTGACATTCTGAATTTGGTTGATATTCGCCAGGTGCTGCAAAAGCTGCGTATAATTTGATGTCAGTTCGGGATTGTCAAACAAGACCAGGTTTTGACTTGCATTTTCCTGTGAAGGGATCAATGTCGCTGCCACATGTGCGGGTGCCGTCAGGTTAGCAAACAACTGCGAAGATCCGATGGCTTGGCAACTGAAAAAATCAGCGGTCTTTTTGTCCATGAACTTAATCAGCCGTCCATTGTCAGTCACATTCGGCTTAATCACCTGCAATGTGCCAGTCTGATGATCTTTTCCACCACAGCCAGCAAGAATTAAAAGCGCCAATAAAAAAAAGGTGAGCTTTTGCATGATCTACATTTGATTAATAATTCCGGTAACAAACAACAGGCGAATATAGCTTTGATGATAGGACAGCAACTGGTTGAGATAGAGTTGATGCGTATCAAACCAACTGCGCTGAGCATCGAGAAAATCGATAATCGTGGTTCCTCCTTTTACATAGGAATATTTGACATTGTCGAGCACGGTTTGAGATTGGTTTAAAATGTTTTCGTACTTCTTCAGATTTTCTCTCTCAACACGGTATGCCTGAAATGCAGCCTGCACTTCAGTACGCAACTGCAATTGAGTTGCTTTAAGATTTTGCTCTGCTTGCAACTGAAGGTATTTTGATTTTTCACGCTCACCCTGGTTACGGTCCAGGATTGGAAGGCGCAGTGTTCCAAAAAAACCAAGATAGGGCACAGTATTTTGCGGGTTCCAGATAACTCCCAATTCAGGTTGTGGGAGCACGAATGCCTTCTGTAATTTCATATTGCTCTCAGCTACCTGGATATTGCTCTTCGCCGCAAGGATGTCATTGCGGTTGGTGAGTGCGTCATTGTAAAGCGAGTCAATAGAATTTGGAACCTTTATCGTCTCGATAGGCGCCTTGATATCAACGTCAATGCTGTCAGAAGTTCCAATGAAAAACTTTAGACTTTGTATGGCGATACGCAAATCCTTTTGTGCGTTGATCAATTGAAGATTGTATTGCTCTTGCAACAACTGAGTTCTCATGAGATCAGTTTGCGTAATAACCTGGTTGCGAAGCCGGGCCCGGTTTATTTTTACAAGGCTGTCAATATTGGTGTATGCCTGTTGGAGCAAGTCCAGTCGCGACTCGATGATCCAGGTTTCCAGCCACTGGTTGGCTGCGTCAAAGGAAAACTTCCTGACCGTTTCACCATAGCCTTGTTGTACCAGCTTAAGATTTTGATTTGCAAATTCAATTTTCGACTTCCGGTAGGCGGGAAGCTGAATGGGCTTGGTGAGCTGCCACCATACCTGCCGGTTGACGGCTGAACTCCACTCTGTTCCCTTCTGATAGTAGGTTGAACTGGCTAGCTGCAGCGTTTGATTGTTCAGAATTGGATTGGGTCTCAGCTTGGAAGTAATCACATCGCCCTGGGCAATGTTTACATTATACCCTTCCGTTTTGAGAAAGGGATTGTTGATGCGTGCAGAGGCAAGGGCTCCCTGAATAGAGTAAATGGTTTGGCCTTTCGCAACTAAGGCACTTAAATAAAAGACAATACAAATCGTTGAAAGCCGCATTAAAGTATCAGACAATGATAAAAAATACCTTCCCGTCAACCAGGTAATCCCGGCAATGTTACGAGAATTTTGTGAAGAGAGGTATGAAACAGGGTTTTATTTTAACCTAAAAAGGCGAGTAGTTGGGCAGCCTGAATTCACTTTCCTTGATTGATGAAAAGAGGAAACCACAAATCACTTTGGGGTAAAAATAAGTGGACTTCTGAGGCATGGTCGAACCGCTGTGACAGACGCGCTTCACTTCATCAATTGACACATCCTGGGTGATGATAGCCATTTGAGCTTCGTCCTTAATTACTTTTGTAAGACAATCGCTAAAACTACGATCGAAAGTAATGTTTTCTGAAGCTCGCTGATCTTTGCCCGCAATACCCAATACCTTTTCGATAATGAAGTAATGCATCACCGTGAGTTCAAGCTCTTTTACTTCTTCAGGGAAATGCCAGCGCATAGTTGAAAAAACTTCCGGCTTGAGTCTTAATTTGTACGCTCTGTCTTTGAAGAGCAAGCCGAAAGCCCATTTTTTCCCAACGATAATCTCATTTAGCGTGTCCGCATCTTCAATTTCCCTTACTGTAAAATCATGACTGAGTGCGTTGATAATTTTTTCCTGATCAAAATTCTTCAATCCCTTGATGAGCCGGTGCGTGGGTAATATTCTCAATTCACCGCCTTCGGTGTTGGTGAGGTACATCAGGTGAAAATTATATCCTTCGTTGCCTGTGTGATTAGGATTCGCCTGAGCACATTTCTGCATATGGACCAGTGAACTTTCATAGCGATGGTGTCCATCCGCAAGAATTACCGTTTTATCTTTTAAAACGTTGATAAACTTCTTGATAATTTCAGCATCGTGAATGATTGCCAATACATCCCGCACGCCCTGGTAATCCTCTTCAATGTATATCGGATTGGAAATAGCTTCATCCATATACTTCTCCAATTCAAATTTTTCATCCGTGTAGAGACCGTGTGTGGGGCTCACATGCAGCTCCGTTTTTTCTAATAACTCGATTCGGTCATTGACGGATTGCGGAATGGTATTTTCATGCCTGAGTATGACATTGTCTTCGAAGGCATGTGCGCGGATGTGACACACAAATCCTTTTCGGCAATGCTCCTTGGTATCACCAGCCAGTTTGAAGTATTGATAGTAAATGTAGATGCCCGGGAGTTTGTCCTGTATCAAAACTTCGTCATGCTTCCAAGAGGCCAACAGTTTTTTTGCGTGATTGGCAGCATCCGGAGGTTTGGGCACTGACAGGTGAATGGAGTTGAGCGGATTCTGATAAAGTGCAGCTCGCTGCTTATCGGAGACTACATCAAATAGTGGTGCCGTGACTGTTCCAATGTCACTCACGAGGTGAGCATTATATCGCCACGCACGAATAGGTAAAATTTCCGCCACTTCGTTTCAGGTTAAAATCAAAAATAAGGAATTCTACTTCAGGATTTGACGCGGCTCCTCCACTTGCTGACTGTGACAGGCCGGACTTCTTGTGCGGAAACCGGTGCCGAAGTTGTCAGCAGCGTGGTTGCCAGCGTGGCTGCAATCATTTCTTCTTCATTGGACGATTCTCCCCTGAGGTATTCCGGTTTGAAATACTGCTCCACGAATTTGGTGGAAAAATTTCCAGACCTGAATGAGTCATGCTTCATCACGAAGTGACAGAATCCGAGGGTGGTCTCAACACCTGTGATCTCATATTCTTCGATAGCACGAATTGTCTTTTCTATAGCACGGGCACGGGTTTCGTCATGACAAATCATTTTAGCGATCATAGGGTCATAATAGAAAGGAATGGCCATGCCTTGTTCAAACCCATCGTCTACGCGAATGCCATGACCCTGGGGGCGCTTGTAGGTCTTTAATGTTCCAATGTCCGGCAGGAAGTTGTTAGCGGGATCTTCAGCATACACACGAACTTCAATGGCATGCCCGTTGATTTTCAAGTCTTCTTGTTTGAAGGGGAGTTTTTCACCTTCAGCAATTTTGATTTGCAGTTTTACAAGATCGAGTCCTGTAATTTGCTCCGTCACCGGATGTTCAACTTGCAGACGTGTATTCATCTCCAGGAAGTAAAAATTCATCTTGTCATCAAGAATGAATTCGATCGTCCCGGCATTGTAATAATTGGCAGCTTTGGCTGCATTCACAGCAGCTTCACCCATTTTTTTTCTGAGCTCCGGGGTAAGAACGGAAGAAGGAGCTTCTTCAACTACTTTTTGATGCCTTCGCTGGATTGAACATTCACGCTCAAACAGGTGAACTACATTGCCATGCTGATCACCGAAAATCTGGAACTCGATGTGACGTGGTTGGGAAACATATTTTTCAATGAAAACTGCACCATCGCCAAATGCTGACACTGCTTCACTGATGGCTCGTTCCATTTGCTCTTCAAATTCACTCTCTTTCTCCACGATGCGCATACCCTTGCCTCCACCACCTGCACTTGCTTTAATGAGAATAGGGTAGCCGATTTCTTTCGCTACTTTTTTGGCTGCACCTACATCGGATATCGGTTCAGCTGTTCCCGGAACAAGAGGTACGTTAAATTTTGATACTGCGGCTTTGGCTCCAAGTTTACTTCCCATGATCTCCATTGATTCGGCAGACGGGCCTATGAAGATCAACCCTGATTCCTTGACCTTGCGGGCGAAGTCTTCATTTTCCGAAAGGAAACCGTAGCCCGGATGAATGGCATCTGCCCCGGTTTGCTTTGCTGCCGATATGATTTTATCCATCACCAAATACGATTGAGCCGAAGGAGGAGGGCCAATGCCTATGGCTTCATCAGCGAAGCGGACATGCAGGGCATTTCTGTCTGCATCGCTAAAAACTGCTACTGTTTTTATTCCCATTTCTTTCGCACTCCGCATGATGCGCAATGCAATCTCACCTCTGTTGGCGACTAAAAGCTTTTTGATTTTGGACATGAATGCAATGCTAATAAAATATACGCCACGTGTCACACCGCTGACAAAATAAATTCTGAAAAAAAAACCTAAATTCGATAGCTGCTGAATGAAGTCCGAGGTCGTTTTCTTTGTCGACAGGCTGAATCGAAAAGATGAAATTCTACTTAACCCCAAAGTATATGATTACTGATTCAAAAACACCTCGAAGAGATTTCCTTGAAAAAATTGCTGCAGGCGCTGGTGCAGCCGTTGCATTACCCGCGATGTTGTCACCTATGGATGCACTGGCTGTAGCAACCACTGTTGCAAACCCGGTTGAAGCTGATGAATGGTTTAAGAAAGTAAAAGGCAAGCACAAAATCATTTATGATGCCCCGGAACACCACAATGGCTTCCCCGTGATTTGGTCATGGGTGTTTTACAAAACAAACAATGCTACCGGTACACCTGACAACGACCTGACAGCCGTGGTGGTGTTACGTCACAACGGTATTTGTATGGCATTGGAAGATCGCCTTTGGGAGAAATACAAGTTGGGCGATATGTTCAAAGTGACTGATGCTACTACTGGTAGCCCGTCCATACGTAATCCCTTTTATGCGCCTACCGATGCAATGTGGACTAACATGGGCATAGACGGAATTAAAGGCATGACCGCACGCGGTGCAATGTTTTGTGTTTGCGAAATGGCACTCAATGTTTACAGCGGTTCAGTGGCCAAAGCAACGAACGCGAACCCCGAGGAGGTGAAAAAAGATTGGTTAAGTGGTTTGCTTCCCGGAGTTCAGATTGTGCCATCAGGTGTCTGGGCTGTTGGGCGTGCGCAGGAAAAAGGTTGCGCTTACTGCTATGCCGGTGGATAACAGGACTCAACTTTTGACAGTAGTCTCGAATGTGATGCAACATTTCTTTCATTGACAGCTGCTTTCTAATGCTTTACTTTTGTCCGTCTTAATAGTGGCAGTTAATTCTTTGCTTTTAAAATTATCTGCGATGAAATACATTTTCATTTTAACCCTTTGCTCTTTTCAGTTGGCGGCTCAGACAAAACCTGTAAAAATTGTTTTCGACATTACCAGTGCTGATACTCTTGCTCACCAGGCAGTGATGCGGCACGTTTCGGGTATGGCTGTGGCCTATCCGCAATCGGTGTTTGAAGTTGTAATCTATGGTGGTGCGTTACCTATGGTGATTAGTAATAAATCGACCGTAGCCAAGTCAATTAAGAAGCTGGAGGGCAATCCCCGCGTATCATTCAAAGTTTGCCAGATAACGATGAACCGGTACAATGCCGAAAAATCGCAGCTCATCGGAAATGTCAGTATTGTCGAAGACGCTATCATCGAGATCGTAACAAAACAGGGTGAGGGCTGGGGGTACATCAAGGAAGCTCACAACTGATACATTTTTGACAAGAATGAAAGAAGTTCATTTTTTACGCCCAGCCCGGCTGGCGATGGTATGTGTTTGCGTTGTTTTTGCTTTCGCGATTACGGCCGTAGTGTTAATCATAAGGCCTTCAATGTTCAATGAGGTGCCTGTCGTGGACGAAAAGCGATGGCAAGCCCCTGATACTTTATCCATCTCAACAACGTCCAAAGGTAAATTGATTTCCTATGGCCGTGAACTGGTGAAACACACCGCGCTTTACCTGGGACCTAAAGGCAAAGTTGCAATGATTAGTAATGGGATGAATTGTCAGAACTGTCATCTCGAGGCCGGCACTCGTTTTTTTGGAAATAATTACTCGGCTGTGGCGGCAACCTATCCGAAATTCCGCGATCGTTCGGGCACAAAAGAATCGATTGAGAAGAGAGTGAATGATTGTATTGAGCGAAGTCTCAATGGAAGAGCACTGGCAGATGATAGCAGGGAAATGCGCGCTTTTGTCTCGTACATCAAGTGGGTAGGCATGGGTGTGAAAAAGGACTTAGCACCTAAAGGTTCAGGCCTGGTTAGTCTTGTGGACCTAAGTCGTGCTGCCGATTCTGTCAAAGGGAAAGTAGTGTATCAAAAACATTGTCAACGTTGTCATGGAGCCTCGGGAGAAGGGGTGATGCACACGAACGGGATAGAGTGGCGTTACCCTCCGTTGACTGGAGACAATAGTTTTAACATCGGAGCGGGGTTATACCGCATCTCGCGATTTGCCGGATATGTAAAAGCTAATATGCCCAGTGATCTCGCTACTTACGATAAGCCTGTATTGACCGACGAAGAGTCCTGGGACGTGGCAGCGTACATTATTTCGTTGCCTCGCCCTTCCAAGGATATCTCTAAGGATTGGCCGGATATCTCTAAAAAACCAATAGACCATCCTTTTGGTCCATATGCTGATCCGTTTTCAGCTACCCAACATAAGTACGGCCCGTTTGCCGCAATGCGAAAAAGCAAGTAGTAACTTTATATCCATGAAGAAGATGCTGATTCTCTTCTGCGTGGTTTCCATTGACTCCCAAGGTCAACTTCCGAACCGGGATTCCTCACGGGTTTATGATTTGTCAACGAGCTTTTTGTATTCATCAATCCTTACGGGGAAAGGATCGCTTCAACAATTTACTTCTGATCACCCATGGTCAGCGCAACTTGACTTCGGTTTAACGAAGAACACACCACAATCCTGGAACTATTGCAATTGCTATTCGCGAAATGGAGTTTCACTCGCATACTTCAACCTAGCTAACCCGCCAAAACTGGGGACAGCCGTTACGCTTTCTGTATTTGCAGAACCAATTTTGATTTTACAAAAGAGTTTCACATTGTCACTTCGCGGAAGCGCTGGTTTTGTGTTGATGAATAAAGTTTACGACAGCATCACGAATCCCGATAACATTTTTGTCAGCTCAAGATTGAGTTACTTACTCAATCTTGGAATTAAGGCGCAGTATTCTATAAATCGACATTTTAAAGCTGCCGCAACTTTTCAACTCAATCATATTTCAAATGGAGGGAAACGTGATCCCAATGAAGGGATGAACTTTGTCGGAGCCGGTTTCTCACTTAATTACGTCTTGAATCCTTCTGAATTTCAGAAACGACCAATTCAAAAATTCGATGACAATTCATGGATGTTGATGCTTCATGTTTTTGGAGGCAACAGGATAGCTATGGCGAATAGTTATCATTTGTGGAATGAGGAGTCAAGACCTGTGGGAGGACTTAATGCTGGGGTGATCAAACAGATCGGAAGAATGAATGGCGTAGGCGTTGGTGGAGAGATTTACTATGATGGTATAAATGAAGTCAACCAACAGAGGTCGGGCCATCCGATACAATCAACGGTCGCGGGGGTAAGCCTTCAACACTATCTTTTCTTTGGAAAACTTCTGTTTGGTCAGCAACTAGCACTGTACGTTACTCCCGATACAGGTCAGAAGCAGAGCATTTATCAACGCTATTTCCTCGAGTATGAAATTAAGAAAGGTTGGTTTGCGGGTGTCACACTTAAAGGACACGGGAATCACTCGGACTATCTGGCCATTTCTGCCGCGCATCGCTTCAAACTGACTCATTGAACTTCAATAAAACGTTCCAGTGTGAAAGCTTGTGTTCGCTCGGCAAAAAGTGTTTTCACGCGTCCCCAAACGGAGCCGAACAATTCTGACTTGCGGTATTTCTCCAGGCTCTCGGTTTTGTCCCAATGGCTAAGCGTAGTATAAATGGTTGAGTCCTCTGCGTCCTTTAATAGTTGTAGATGCGAGCATCCCGGAAAATTCCGAATAGCTTCCTTGTTTTGATTGAAGATCTGGAGAAATTCCTCAACTCCTGCTTCCGTGAAGTGCATTCGGACGATTCGGATGATCATATAATTGAAAAATTGAAATAGTGATCTTGATCAGTTTTCATCAAAAATAATATTCACTGCGCTATCAAGCTCCATTCCGAGAAGTTCATTTGCGCGACCTTTGAAAATCCCGATCTCCAGGTAACCGAGACTGTTGAAAATAAGAAAGCAATCGCCTTGTTCTGCCTGGTGATAACTGGAATTAATCTTCCTGAATTTCTCCCGTGCAAATTGAATAGTATAACCTTTGTCTTTGCTTAAAATGTCGAAGTCGGTCTTGGAGATATTCGTGATCAGGTTGCCGAAGTTATCGACACGCATCACATGGCCTGCGATCAGTTTTCGTGTAGCCTTGACTGACCGGCCGATCATTTTCTTAAAGGAAGCCATGGGTTTGCCTAATGTGGTGATAGCAACGCCACTAGCCAACTTGGCTGCAGCCGTGGCGAAGATATCTTTCTCAGGAAATGAAGTTGATGTTGGGCTGACAGAGTTGATATTAACTACCTGCTGGTGTGTTTTGTCACTGATCAACCCGAATAGTCCGTTGTCCGGGCCGACAAAAAAATGATCTTCGAGTTGGATTGCGATGGAGGCCGTGTCAGAAAGTCCGGTCGCATCAACGGCTACCAGGTGAACTGTTCCTTTGGGAAAATCGTTGAAAACGTTTTTAAGAACGAAAGCTCCATGGGCAATATCGCAGGGGAGGATTTTGTGAGTGATATCTATAATTGTGAGGCCGGGATTAACGCTCAGGATTTTCGCTTTGATGGCTGCTACATAATGATCGGTTTCCCCGCTGTCAGTCAGAAGTGTAACAATAGCCATCAGGCAGAGGAATTTTTATATTAAATTTACTGTTCAAAATTAGTTATGATTTTTGTGAATACCATAATTCACGGAGATCTCATAAATCAAAGTCAACATCATTGATCGAAAAAACCATCACTCTCGAAAACGTTTCGCTGCTGGACTTCCTCGGCATCGAGAATAAAAACATTAACGAACTCGCTTCCGCATTTCCGAAAAGCCGTATTGTTTCGCGCGGCAATGAAATCCTCGTGAAAGGGGAGAGTCCGGAGATCGTTCAGATCACCGATATATTAAATTCACTTGTGGATCATTTTCATCAATATGGCCGGATTACCGAAGAAAACGTTCGTGGCTATATTTCACAGGAGCGCCAGGAGTTCATCCCTGAAGATTCTCCTGACGGAATTATCATTTATGGAACGAGAGGTTCACCGATCAAAGCCAAGACGCCCAACCAACAGAGACTGGTTCAGTCAGTCCGGGAAAATGACCTTGTATTTGCACTCGGACCTGCAGGAACAGGAAAGACATTTGTTTCAGTTGCACTTGCGGTGAAGGCGCTGAAGAATAAAGTGGTAAAAAAGATAATTATCACTCGGCCTGCAGTGGAGGCGGGCGAGAACCTGGGTTTCCTCCCCGGCGATTTGAAGGAGAAAATTGATCCGTACTTGCGTCCGATCTATGATGCCCTCAACGATATGCTAGCCTTCGAGAAATTGAAGTTTTACATGGAGCGAGAAATCATCGAGATTGCACCGCTCGCTTATATGCGTGGACGGACTTTGAACAACGCATTTATTCTGCTGGACGAAGCTCAGAACACGACACCAATGCAAATGAAGATGTTCCTGACGCGCATGGGACCCGACTCAAAAATGATCGTCACAGGTGATGCATCTCAAATTGATTTGCCTCACAACCAAAAATCCGGGTTGAACGAGGCTGTACGTATACTCAATCAGACAAAAGGGATCGGTTTTGTTGAATTGAACGAACGTGATGTTGTTCGCCACAAACTCGTGCGTGACATCATCGATGCCTATGGCAAAGCTGGAAGTTGATAGGCTGAGCTAACCCGAACAACTACCAATCAATAACTAACAACCAAACAAATGCCTGCCTATATCGTTGTCGAAGTAGAAATCAATGACCTTGTCAAATACGAGGACTACAAAAAACTCACACCGATTTCATTAGCGCAATACCAGGGAAAATTCATTGTACGTGGAGGAAAAATGGAGACGCTGGAAGGAGGGTGGGACCCTATGCGTTTTGTAATCCTCGAATTTCCAAATGCTGAGCTAGCAAAAAAATGGTGGGCTTCCGAAGAATACGCACCGGCCAAGGCGATCCGTCATCAGACAGCAAAAACAAAGATGATTCTCGTGGAAGGCTATTGATTTGAAGGACTTCGATAAGTAGTTCTGAAAGTCTAATAATTTGTCAGTTGTAATTAGCAGCCGACTGAGCATCTTCCCGGATGTTTATTTGGCAGCCATTCCCTATGCTCCGCATAGCCGGTTTTTTTACCGGTGGAGTTTTACTTAGTATTTATTTTCCCAATTTAGTTTCAGCACCCATTGTCATTGGAGCGGCTACTTTTCTAGCCCTTTCATTTCTTGTCATAAGACAATTTTCAAAGGAGCATCGATTGGGTTTTTACTCCGGCTTAATCGGCCTATTCATTATAGTCCTTCTTGGGTATGTCCGTGTAACTCTCTTTACGGAATCAAACCGCGGAGATCACATCTCCAGGACCGATGAACCTATTGAGGCTTACGAAGCTATTGTGAAAAGCGTTCCGGAAGAGAGGTCCAGGTCATGGAAAGTGGAAATAGAACTTGTTCGTGCCAAGCAGAATGAATGGCGAACATTAACAGGGAGATTGCTGCTTTACATCTCGAAGAAAAATATAACTCGGGTTCCCTGGGAATATGGGGATCGGATTTTGGTCAAAGGGAATCCGCAACTGCTTCCGTCACCTGGAAATCCTGGAGAATTTGATTTTCGGCGATTCCTAAGTTTCAAAAATACCTCTCACCAGCAATTCGTTTTCCTGAATGACATCAGGTGGTTAAGTGCTTCGTCACGTAAAGGGCTCGTCTATTATTCAAACCGGGCACGAGCCTGGTGTATGGAGAAAATCAAGCAGTTTGTTCATGGCCAGGACGAACAAGGCATCGCCATGGGTCTCGTCCTGGGTGTCACTGACGGAATTGACAACGAGTTGCAAAGTGCCTACGCTGCTAGCGGAGCCATGCATGTTCTTGCCGTTTCCGGAATGCACATTGGGATCATCTATGCCATAATCCTGTTTCTATTCAAACCCCTCGATAAATTCAAAGGCAGCAAATGGATTGTAGCGATTGTAAGTCTCGTTTGCCTGTGGACTTTTTCTTTCGTTACTGGAAATTCACCATCGGTACTTCGGGCAGTCACCATGTTTTCATTCATAGCGTTCGCCAGGCCTTTCGGTAAGCGAACCAATATTTACAACACGCTCGCTGCGTCCGTTTTCGTGTTGCTCATTTATAATCCGTACTTGATTATGTCGGTGGGATTTCAATTGTCATACCTCGCTGTGCTGGGCATTGTCTATCTTCAGCGGCCTCTTTACAATCTCTGGGACATAAACAATTTCATTGGCGATTGGGTGTGGCAGATCACCTGTGTCTCATTAGCTGCACAGGTCGCAACATTTGCGTTGGGCCTGCTGTTCTTTCACCAGTTCCCGACTTACTTTTTGATTTCTAACCTGTTTGTTATCCCGCTGTCCTCGCTTGTTTTGGTGGTTGGTATTTTTTTGCTCGCGGTTAATTTCATCTCTCCCCTGGCTTCTCTCACCGGGTGGATTCTGGAATGGATGATTAAAGCCTTGAACTGGATTGTGTTCAAAACGGAAGCATTGCCTGTAAGCCTGATTAATAACATTCATATTTCAATTTTACAATGCTGGATATTGATGGGAATATTACTTTCGCTGATCCTGCTTTTTGAATTTCGCTCTATCCGGTGGCTGTATTTAGCGTTTGGCCTCGCAGTTCTCTTTACTTTCATCCAATGGACGCATTTTTCGAAAGAAGTTGATCAAAAGCAGTTCATAGTTTACAGCATCGGAGGACATCAGGCATTTGAATTTATTGATCGGGGCAATTCCTATTTCCGGATAGACTCATTAATGGAAAAAGATCCGGATCGCGTTCGATTTCATATTCAACCTAACCGGGTGATCCATGGCATCACGTTCTCAGGAAGCGAGGTGCCTTTTGTATTGGAACAGAGGGGAGTCACGTATTTCAACTGGCAAAATGAACTGGTAGCCTGGATCGATAACAAAAATGATCGCTTTCCTTTCAATACTGCCATTGATTTGCTCTTGGTCAGTCAGAATTCATTATCAAAAAAACAGTTAGCGCAACTGAATGTTAAAAAAATTATTTTTGACGGAAGTAACTCCAGAAAGTATGTCGAGATGATGAAATCAGGTACAAGCCGGCCGATTCAATTTGTTCTGCTGGAAGGAGCTTTTATCAAATAAATTATGAGTTTAGTTTTATACGAAGTCAAAGACAGGATTGGTTATATCACATTAAATCGTCCTGAGAAAAGAAACGCCTTAAGCCACGAATTGGTCGCTGCCTTAAAAGAGACTTTCACGAAAGCAGAAAATGACAGCGCCACCAAGGTGATTGTTTTACGTGCCAACGGTGAGGCTTTTTGTGCGGGAGCAGACCTGGCTTACTTACAGCAATTGCAAAAATTTTCATTTGATGAGAACCTGGCTGACTCAAATCATTTGCGAGAGTTGTTTCAACAGGTTTACCAATTAAAAAAAGTAGTCATCGCGCAGGTACAGGGGCATGCTCTTGCAGGCGGTTGTGGTCTTGCCACGGTTTGCGATTTTGTATTTGCTGTGCCTGAAGCCAAATTTGGATATACAGAAGTGAAGATTGGATTCATTCCTGCCATGGTACTGGTATTTCTGATCAGGAAGATAGGGGAACAGCGGGCCAAACATCTCCTCCTAAGTGGGGAATTGATTCAGGGAAATGAAGTAGTCAATTTTGGACTTGCCAATTTTATCATTGAGAAAAGCGAACTCGAAAAGAGAACTGAGGAATTTGCTCAAAAACTGATAAAGAACAACTCTGCACATTCAATGGCGATGACCAAGCAAATGATCGACCAGGTCCAATCAATGACCTTAACTGATGCATTGGCTTATGCTGCCCGGATGAATGCGGAAATGCGCGCATCGGATGACTGCAAAAAAGGGATTGCTTCATTTTTAAATAAAGAAAACTTGAACTGGTAGTGATTTGTTTATTAGTAATGAAAAACGATCTTTACCCGACACAATCAAAATGAGTTGCACTATAAACGGACCTATGAAAAAGATTCTGGTTTTTTGTCTTAGCGTTTTTGCGATCAACGGTTTTTCTCAGGGATATTCGGGTGATACATGGGCGCAGGCAAAAGCAAAGGGAAGCGGAACAATCTCACTTGCGTATGTAGAAACATTTGGCTTCGTTCACAAAGAGAATGGCAAACTCGATGGGCTTTGTGTCGATATCATCAATGATTTCATTAAATATGTTGATGAGAAAAAGAATGTGAAACTGACTTCACAATTTGTGGGAGACGGAGCTTCCTTTAAAGAAATGTATGACAAAGTGAAAGCGTCTAAAGGCGGTGTATTTGGGCTTGGCAACGTGACTATCACAGACGAACGCAAGAAAGAAGTAAAGTTTAGCCCTCCCTATATTACCAATCTCACCTTTTTGATTACCCAAAGTACTGTGCCTACCCTCGAGAAGATGGAGGATTTGCCTACGACATTCGGAAAACTTACTGCCTATACAGCAAAAGGAACACTGAATGAAAAACGTACCAACGAACTAAAGCAGAAATATTTTCCAAATGTGAAAATCATCCTCACAAGCAATAGCCAGGAAACATTGGAGAAAGTTACGGCTGGAAATGGTTTCGCTTACCTCGATCTTACGTTTTATCTGGAAGCAGTTCAGCTGCACAAGCAAGTGAAGCGTCACCCGGTGGCTGACAGATCATCAGAGCAATATGGTTTCGTCCAACCTATGAACAGCGACTGGCTCCCAATCCTTGATGAATTCTTCAAGGCGAATGGCGGATATACCAACAGCGCTAGCTATAAAAACATCCTTCGCAAACATCTGGGCGAAATTGGAGTGAAGCTTCTGCAAGGATCAGCTAAATAACTCGTACCTGAGTGGAATGACTAACTTTGGATGACAAAGTTTTAATCATTTGACTCCTTCATCCATTCTTAAAAAATACTGGGGCTATTCTGAATTCCGCTCGCCACAGGGTGAAATCATCTCCGCATCTTTAGAAGGAAAAGACGTGGTTGCTATTCTGCCCACTGGCGCAGGTAAGTCTGTTTGTTTCCAGGTGACAGCAATGATGAAGGAGGGGATATGTGTGGTGGTCTCACCATTGATCGCTTTGATGCAAGACCAGGTACAGCAACTCATAAAAGCGGGAATTGAAGCGGTAGCTATTCATTCGGGAATGAATCGTATGGAGATCGATATTGCACTCGACAATTGCGTCTACGGGAAGAAGAAATTCCTTTACGTATCACCGGAACGCTTGCAAACCGAAATCTTCCGGGAACGGTTTAAGAAAATGAAAGTGAATCTCGTTGCCATTGACGAGGCTCACTGTATTTCGCAATGGGGTTATGACTTCAGACCGCCTTATCTCGAAATAGCCACGTTGCGCGAACTCAAACCGGGTATTCCGTTTATGGCGCTTACTGCTTCAGCCACATCACAAGTGCGTGACGATATTGCTGCCAGGTTGCAGATGAACTCTCCCGTACTTTTCCAGAGGAGTTTTGCGCGCGATAACCTGTCATTGGTTGTGAGGAAAACAGAATCCAAGGAAAAGCAGTTGCTGGATATCCTGAAAAAAGTCAGGGGCTCAGCGATTATATATGTTCGTTCACGAAAAGGAACAGAAACAACTTCGAAATTTTTGGGGAGAAATAAAATAGCTTCCACATTTTACCACGCGGGGCTGAGTTCAGAAGAGCGCGAGCAACGCCAGCGGCAATGGATCGATAACAATGTCCGTGTTATGGTCTCAACAAGTGCCTTCGGGATGGGGATCAACAAACCGGACGTTCGAATTGTGGTGCACATGGACTTGCCCGAAAATATGGAGTCCTATTACCAGGAAGCGGGCAGAGCCGGAAGGGACGGAATAAAGAGCTACGCAACAATCGTTTTTCACGAAACGGATGTATTGTCGCTCCGGCACAAAACAGAACTTTCGCAGCCTGATCTGAGCGACCTGAAAAATGTGTACCAGGCGCTGTGCAATTTCTTTCAGATCGCTATCGGTAGTAGTGAAGGTGAAGCTTTCAATTTCGATATGGATGTTTTCTGCTCACGCTTTAACTATAAACAGGCTGAAGTTTATCCCGCACTGAAAAAACTGGAGGAAACCGGGCTGATTCTTTTAAACGAAGGCTTCCATCGTCCGAGCCGTGTTCACTTTCAGATGGACAAGACAAAGATCTATGAATTTCAGGTTGCCAATGCGAAGTTCGATCCTCTTATTAAGGCAATGCTGCGTTTGTATGGGGCAGAGTTATTCTCGGAATTCGTAGCGATTTCAGAAAGCCAGATTGCTGGAGCGCTGAAAATCTCAATGAGCGAGGTAAAGACAACACTCCAAAAACTTCATCAACAACAGATCGTGATCTATGAACCAGCTTCTGATGATCCACAGATTGTTCTCGTGATGCCGCGACAAGATGCGGATCGCCTCCCGGTAAACAAAAAGGAATTTGATAAACGAAGAGATTTACATTTCAGTAAGATGGATGCCATGATCGATTACGCGGAGCAAACCACGCGTTGCCGGATGCAGGTAATTCAGGAGTATTTCAATGAGATCACTTACGTCACCTGTGGAATCTGCGATGTGTGCTTGTCGAAAAAGAAAAAAGACAATTCAGCTATGCTCAAGGATTACTTGGATCAGATACTTTACTTGTTGACACAGAAATCGATGTCAATTGATGAGCTTGAGGCAGCGGTAGCGGCAAGGGACAAAGAACTTTTTACAGAAGCTGTAAGGGAGCTTGTCGATGCTGGGGCAATTGCCTACGATGAAATATGGATGTTGCACAAGAAGTAACTAACTTTGAAGCTTGAAATAGAAATTTGTGAGCGAACCCAAAGAAAACTGGAGTAAGTATTGCAATAGCCTTACCGATTATAGCCGTAGGAAGACGCACGAAGTAAAGATCGGGGATGTGGCACTGGGAGGGAACAACCCCATCCGTATTCAATCGATGACCACCATTGATACTATGGACACGAATGGTTCTGTAGAGCAAACTATTCGTATGGTAGAAGCAGGATGCGAATATGTCAGAATCACTGCACCCAGCATTAAAGAAGCACAGAACTTGCAGGAGATAAAGAATGAATTGAGAAAGCGGGGCTACTCCGTTCCTCTGATTGCTGACATCCATTTTACTCCCAATGCTGCCGAGCTTGCCGCCCGACTGGTTGAAAAAGTGAGGGTGAATCCCGGCAACTATGCCGACAAGAAAAAATTTGAAGCCATTGACTACACGGATTCTTCTTATAATGAGGAACTCGACCGGATTCGTAAGAAGTTTACACCACTGATTAAAATCTGCAAAGAATACGGAACGGCCATGCGGATTGGTACCAACCATGGATCACTCTCCGACAGGATTATGAGCCGTTACGGTGACACGCCACTGGGCATGGTGGAAAGTGCACTGGAGTTTTTACGCATATGCGAGGATTTGAATTACTACAACATCGTGTTGTCGATGAAGGCAAGCAATCCTCAGGTGATGGTTCAGGCGTATCGGTTGCTGGTGCAAAAACTGGATGAAGAAAAATTTCAACCGTACCCGTTGCACCTGGGTGTTACGGAAGCAGGTGATGGAGAGGACGGACGGATAAAATCATCTGTTGGGATAGGCACGCTCCTGGAAGACGGATTGGGAGATACTATTCGAGTGTCATTGACTGAGGAACCAGAAGCTGAGGTACCTGTGGCGCAGCAATTGGCCAACCGGTACAGCAATAGAAAATCGACTGTTACTATTCCTGAGATAAGGAACTACCCAATCAACCCGTTTGAATACAAACGAAGATCAACTATCGAGGTCGTTAATGTTGGAGGTGGCCATCACGTGCCAAGAGTAATCTCAGATTTTTCATCAAAAGAGAAAATCACGGCAGCATCGTTATTCTCTCTCGGCTATCATTACTCCGTACCATTGGACAAATGGAATATTGCCGACATGGCGTGTGACTTTATTTACCTTGGTGACCGAACGATCGACTTTGAAATTCCGGGCACGCTGGGACTCATCTACAATTACAAAACATGGCTTGAAAGAAGGGGCCAGGACAGAGCTTACCCAGTGTTGGAAACAAATGAATACCTGGCTGTGGCTGATAGTTCAAGCAATCTGAATTTCGTAAGCGTTTCGCTGCCTGATCTTTCTGGAGAATTGATTTCAAAACTCAGATCAGACGCGACTGCGGTGATTATCCTGAACACATCAAATGATCATGGATTAGCTGAGCAGAGAAGGTTCTTTGTGGAATTGATCGAAAATGATTGTATGGCCCCGGTGATTATCAGCCGAACATATAAAAGTCTTTCGGTAGAGCAACTGCAACTTTGTGCCGCAACAGATGCAGGTGGATTGTTGATTGATGGTCTTGGTGATGGAGTCTTTATTCGTGCAGAAAACTGTGCTTCGGACAAGATTATCAATGAAACAGCGTTTAATATCTTGCAAGCTACTCGAACAAGGATTTCGAAGACAGAATATATCTCGTGCCCTTCTTGTGGACGCACGCTCTTTGATTTGCAGGAGACGACAGCTAAAATTCGATTCCGCACCAGTCACCTGAAGGGAATTAAAATAGGGATTATGGGTTGTATAGTCAACGGCCCGGGCGAGATGGCAGATGCTGATTATGGGTATGTTGGGTCGGGACCGGGGCGAATTACGTTGTACAGAGGAAAAGAAGTGGTGAAACGGAATGTACCTGCAGCGCAGGCCGTAGATCAACTGATTGATTTGATTAAGGAAGACAACAATTGGGTAGAAACAGAACAGCCCGTGCAACTCGTTTGATATGGAAAACCAACCACAAGAAAGAAAAAAAATGACGCTCAGGGATTTCTTTTCACTGGGTGAAATCGGAGCCTATTTCTTTCGCGGAAAGAATTCGCAAAGACCTACAAACATTAACATCAGGATGATGCATGGGGTAAATCGCCTGGCTATAATTATGTTCCTGATTGGAGTGATCTATTTCATCATCAAACGTTTCTTGTGAACCTGGAATTTTTCCGCGACTATTGTTTAGCAAAAGAGGGCGTCACAGAAGAGTTTCCGTTTGGTGAAGAGACGCTCGTTTACAAAGTGAATGGGAAGATATTTGCAATAACAGATGTTGAAACGTTTGCGAGTGTTAACCTGAAATGTGATCCTGAAAAGGCGGTACAATTGCGCGAGGAACATGATGCTGTACAGCCGGGCTATCACATGAACAAGAAGCACTGGAACACTGTGGTTAATGATAGGAGCGTACCGGATAAACTTTTGAAGGAATGGATTGATCATTCCTATGAGTTGGTTAAGGGAAAGAGAAGTTTGAGTAAAAAAACAGCTAAAAAAGCAAAATAAGCTGTCTTTCAACACGTTATCAATGACTGATTTTACAAATGTTTCGGATTACTGAAGTTAATTTTTTAGTTTTGCCAATTGTGATCGTCCGATTGGAATGACCAAGGCTTTAACCTATCTCATCGTGTGCGTCTGTGCGCTCACGGGCTGCACAACGCAGCGCGCGATTTGTCCTGCCTACCAAAGTGCTTTCATTTTTGACAAGCCTACTGAACGAAGCACCTTCGTTCATTTCAATGAGAACAAAAATCAGCCTCAGGAAGTACTTGCCAGTAACAGTAAAACATTAAACCTGCCCGCCCGCGACTCCAGTTGGGATAAGAGTGTAGTGATGCCAGGGCCAGCCCTGCCGTTTGAAAGACGTGTAAAAAAGGACCGCTATTTATTGCTTCCAAAAAAGACTTATAAAAAGGCATTGCGTTCGCTGCAAACAGTGTCCATGAAGCGGGTGTATCCTAAGAAAGAAGAGACAGTTGATTCGCTCGCGATCAAACAGGCTTTGGATAGCGCAGCACGAAGTGTTACAGATACAATAACAACAACGGCATCAGCTAAGAAAAAAACGAAAGGGCAGGAAGAGGATAGCGTTTACGTTATCTCCAAAGAGAAAGAAAAATTCAATTTGGATCAGGACGCATACATGTGGTACTTCCGCGATGTGTTAGTTCTGCCGGATGTGAAGTTGGGAATAGAAGGAGCAAAGGCAGATAAAGAAGCCGCCACAACCAAGGGAGGAGCGAAGCTGGGGTTCTTTGCCAAACTGAAAAACCTCTTCAAGAAAAAACCGAAGAAAACAGTTGTTACAGATACAACAGGTGTAAATGCAAATATTCAACAAGAGGAGAACTACGATACTGGTCTTGACTCAACTGTAGTTCAGCAACCTCAACCAGAAGTGCAACAACAACCTCAAACGAAGAAGAAGACTCAACCGTCTACCGTTGAGAAGAAAAAAGGCGTTGGGCTATTCAAGCGCAAACCGAAGACGCAGACAGCACCACCTCCTAAAAAGCAAGACGCTAAGAAGAAGGACGAAGGAGATGGATTTTAATTACTAACCTGACTTCGTTACTGATAGCAAAAATCAAATATGTTTCTAAAAGTAAAGCAAGACTATCCTTGTAGCCTTGCTTTGATTATAACTGAGGAAGCAAAATGCTTCTCTACGCTTTTGATTTATTGAATTGATTACTGCTTGACAGCAACCACTCTCACTTCAACTCTTCGTCCTTCTTCCTTGGAAACACTCCCATCTTTGGTTGCACCATAACCACGGGCAACAATGCGTCTGCGCACAACGCCCTGGTGATTGAAGTAGTCAAGCACGGCAATAGCGCGTTTATTGGATAGTTCACGGTTGGCTTCTTCGCTTCCCTCGGACGAAGCGAAACCGGAAATTTCAATACCGAGCCCCGGGTTTGCATTCAATACTTTCAAGATGTCACTGAGCTGAGTATTGTACTGCTCTTTCAGATCACTTTTACCCTGATCAAAGAATATTTTGACGAATTTATCGAGGAGCACTTTATCAAACACAGTAGCCTTGGCGGCCTCTCCTTTCAATCGCTTGGCTTCTTCCGTTACAATCATCGTCGGTAAAGAGAATACCGTCTTTCCCTCCACGTTCTTTTGCTCAAACTTGCTCTCATCGCTTTCATCATAGTAGTAGGCGCGATTTGCAACTTCGATCTTGGAATTGGTGCTCTCATCAAAATTCACGGACTCAACCGGGTTGGTATGTTCGATCAGACTAACGAGGTAGGCAAGGCCTTCCTTGTCATTGGAAGCCATAAGGTCTAACATCATATCATAGACGTCCAATTCACCACTCTTAACTAGTTGAGCTTCATGCGTTTTTCTTAAATCGGTCTTCACTTCCTGTTGAGTGTCATAAAAGGCATTTTTGACGGTTACTTCCTGGCCAACAACAACATCGAATTGTTTGATGGTCTTGAGAGAGATTTTCTGGAACAATTCGTAGAAGTAGTCCTGGTTCGGGATGTTCACATTTAAAGTATAGGGGAGGAAGCCTTCCGATTCAATGACAATATCATAATTCTTCGCAGGTGGGAGGATGATTAGATAGTCTCCCGTCTTTGGATCAGGGTCATAGACAAACTCAACATCTCTCTTTGACTCTTTGTCAATCACATACATTTTAGTCTTGATGGGCAATCCAGTCTCTCCATTCAATATCTTTCCCTTGATCATCGTCAGCGGAATTGTAGACGCATTGTCCGGCATATCAATGAAATAAATATCCTGCGCTCCCTGACCGCCTTTCCTGTCCGAAGAGAAATAGGCACGCTTGCCATCAGCGAGAAGTGTGAAGTAGTTGTCGTTTGAGGTTGTATTTATTGGATAACCCATATTTTCTGGATTAGTCCACTTTCCGTTGACAAGCTTTGTTTTGAAAATATCATTACCACCCATGGTGTTGTGGCCATCGGATGTGAAGAACATGGTCTTCTGGTCAGGATGGATGAAAGGGGCGTCTTCATTGGCTGGTGTATTTACTTCAGGCCCTAGATTAGTGGGTTGGGCCCATTTGCCGTCTTTCAATTCAGTCTTCCAAATATCAAGGCCTCCTTTGCCTCCCTGGCGGTCGCTGGCGAAGTAAATCGTTTTGCCATCAGGAGTGATGCTGCAAGTCGTCTCAAGTCCATTGGAGTTAAGGCTTCCAGCCAAAAGACTTGGTTTGGACCAGGAGTCACCGTCTTTTGTAATCTGGTAAAGACTTCCTGGGTCGCTTGCACCTCCGATGAAGATCATCATCTTCTGTCCATCGGGTGAGATACCCGCTGTGCCTACATTATAGTCTGAGGAAATCGGAATGACCACCGGCTCGGACCATGATCCCGCCTTATTGTACGAAACCAGAACTTCTTCTATGAATTTGTCTCCCGACCGTGTGCGACCGGTGTTGGGACGTAAAGCTGTGAAAGCAATGATACTTTCATCGGCTGACACTGTTGGATTATACTCTGTGTATTGTGTGTTAACGGCACCGACAAAGCTGTGTACCGTAAAGTTACGGGGCACGGACATCATCGCTATCGCATTGTGGCATACTTCGATCGCTTTGTTAGCGATGACGGTGGCCTTGGGGTCGGCCTTGACCGAAGTTTTATAGGTCGTAAGAGTTTCAAGAGCCTTATCTAATTGATCATTCTTAAGATAAAGCATACCGAGATCGTATGCCAAAGTAGGAGGTAAGCCCTTTCCATTTTTGAGTGCATTTTCAAAATAAGGGATTCCTTTGATCTGGCTATCAACGTTTTGCTGCTTCTGATAGCAAACACCGGCTTGGTAAAAAGCCAATGGATCCTTCACGCCTGATTCAATTGCCTCCACGTAGAGGGGAAGTGCCTTGTCGTAGCTCTTGATCGCGAACATTCGCTGGGCTTCGGAGAGCTTTTTAGTGTCTTGAGCGTCAGCAGTTGAAAAAGTGTAGGTAAACAGGATACAGATGAAACAAAATTTTCTCATTATGATTATTTTTTACGCTGTAAGAAAAAGTTCAAATTTAAAAAGATGTATTTAGTTCGCAGTTATTTTGAAAACGAAAGAAGCTCCCTTTATTAGTCATAACCCGCATTTTCAACAAAGTAAAATCGATCAATGGAAATATCGGACTCATCTGATTGTTACACAAGTTATTGACAATTAGGGGAAAAACCACATGTATATGTTACGGTGATTTTATTGCTTTTTTCGACAAAATGTGCAAAATTTATGCGTTAAACCCCGGATCATGCTTTCACGATTTTGGAAGATGCTCGATGTCGAGCCGAAAGAAACAGGCCCAGTAGGTCTGCTTTTGATAATGAGTTTCTTGATGGGGTTATTCCTGGCAACGGTCTCCGTTGCTTCTCAGTCACTGCTTTTAAGTATCCCTGACTTCAGCGAAAAGTTTGACTTACCTGTAGTACTTGCGTTCTCCGGAGGATTTGGAATTGTTATTACAGGGATTTACAACTTCCTCCAGGGGCGAGTGCGCTTTTCCGGGCTTGCCATTTTTTTCCTTCTGCTAATTGTAGGGCTTACTGCTTTTCTTGAGTTTGGTGATAAGGTTGTTACAGATGTAAAACTGCTATATCAATTTGGTTTTACGCTTATCCTCCCTCTTACATTCGTAGTTCAGCTCGTGTTTTGGGGTGCGTTCGGACGTATGTTCAACGTCCGTGATGGTAAACGCCTGATTGGTAGCGTGGACGTTGGAACTGACATCGCTTCCATTATCGCCTTCTTCTCCATCCCGGTTATGCTTGCATCTGGGATAAAGCTGGAATCGCTCTATACCATCGCGCTACTCAGTATCATTGGATATTTGGTTGTGTTCGCGATCCTTGCGAGCAGGTATCTTGGAAAAGGCAGCGTAGCACAAGATGAATCCGAACTAAAGAAACTTTCTATTGGAGATTTCATTTCCAACAAGTACATCCTGCTAATGGCCGCATTTATAGTTGTGTCGCTGACAACACTGCGATTTGTGGACTATTCTTTTTATAACGTGTCAGTGGTACAGTTTGATGATCAATCCCTCCCTATTTTCTTGAGTCTTTTTGAAGCGACTATTGTAATCTTCAGTTTCTTGTTCACTACGTTTATCACAGATCGTATTGCACAGGATTACGGATTGCGGGTTGCAATGATCATTAACCCGATTGTCATTTTGATATTTACTGTAGCAGCATTCTTGCTGGGTAGCGTTTTTGGATTTGACCCGGCAGCTTCAGGTAAAACAGCTGTTGTCTACTTCTTTATCGCGGTTGCGATGAGCAAATTGTTCATCAATTCACTGCGCGATGCGTTGGACACTCCAATTTTCAAATTCTATTACGTACCCATTGATAAGTCGATCAAGATTGACGTCCAGACTAAGATAGAAGGTTTTGTATTTGCTCTGGCCTCAGCGATTGCCGGGGGATTAATCGTACTTATTAACTCTTTCAGCATATTCAACCTGCTTTCCGTGACCGCATTTACGGCGGGTTTCCTCGTGATCTGGTATTTTGTTTCTAACCGGATGTATCAAGGTTATCGGGATACTCTTCAAAACTCGCTGGTCAAGAACAAAACCGCTGTGGAAAAAGACGTGGTGAAGGAATATACCCTTGACAGTGTGTTGGGCAAAGAAGTGAGGAGTGATGCCGAGAGTAAGGTGATCTATGGGTTGAAATTGATGGAAAAGTTGGAGCCCGCTCTTTTTGAGTCGTCTATCATTAACCTTTCAGAAAGTAAGATCAAGAGAGTTCGTCAGTTTGCATTGGATAAAGTTCAGGAATTAGGTCTCAATCAGGAAAGCAGTGAGATTAAAGGTCTTGCAACGCAAGCGGCTGGTGCTGCTGAGGACAGCGATCTGCTTTCAATCTCCCCCGACAAACTTATGAAACTGAGTAAGTCGGTGAAACAAACGGATCGGATGCTGGCGGCCAAGTTCATGCGCAAGCTCACTAATAATAAGACTATTTTCATTTTGTTGGAATTGATGCGCGATCCGGACCCGAGAGTGCGTGGTGAGGCAATCTTGACGGCACGTAAAGTAAAGCGTCCTGAAACATGGAACGTATTGATAGAAATGTTGTCGTCTCCGCTTTATTCACATCAGGCAGCATCCGCATTGAAAGAGTCTGGAGCCACTGGATTAGCTTATCTCGAGGCGGCTTTCCATAAATCCGGTCAGGGAGATTTGGTGATGGCGAAGCTGATTCAGATCATGGGGCACATTGGAGGGAATGAAGGGCTCCAATTGCTCTGGAAAAAAATTGACTATCCGGATAAGCGCATCGTTAAGCAAATACTTTACGCCTTACGATTCATTAATTATCAAGCCAAGGGACGTGAGGCTTTGGCGGTAAAAGATTTGCTCGATACGGAGATGAGCAAGACGCTTTGGAACGTAGCTGCACTGGAAGAAATCCCTGATGAACCGATCTACAGTTTCCTTCGCGAAGCCTTGAGAGAAGAAATTCGTGACAACTATGATCACATCACGCTGCTACTTTCACTCTTGTACGATCCCGAATCTGTGCAGTTGGTAAAAGAAAACATTGAAGCAGGTACTCCTGACAGTATCCAATACGCTCTGGAGCTTTTGGATTTGTTCGTAGATCAGGATTTAAAACCGAAATTGATTCCGCTGCTTGATGACTCTGCAACATCAGACAAGTTGGAAGCCCTTCAGATTTACTTCCCGCGCGAGAGCTATAACCACATTCAGACAATCAACTATATTCTGAATCGTGACTTTAATTACAATAACCGGTGGACGAAAGCCTGTGCTGTTCACTCGACCGCATACATTAATGACTTCAGGGTAAGCCGCGGTTTGATCAGCCAGATGTTCAACCAGGACAAATTACTCCAGGAGACAACTGCATGGGTTGTTTTCAATAAAGACAAGGATGCCTATTATACAGTTTCGGAACGGCTCCCGTATCGTGATAAGAAATTCCTCGATTCTGCAATAGAGAACAACCAGTTGCTTGATGGCTTGGATGACGGTTTCTTCCTTTATATAGAGATGGTCATGCTGATCAAAAAACTTCCTGCCTTTCAGCGGGTGTCAGGAAAGGTGTTGAGCGACCTTTCAGACAAGATCCTGCCGATCACATTAAATGCGCGCGAAAAACTTAATATTAATTCAACTGAGACTCCTATTTTGATTATTGCCTCGGGTGAAGCCAAGCTCCGTGTAGATCAGGAAGAAATTCAAACACTGAGAAAGGATGATGTGTTTGGAGACTTGTTTCAGGAAGGTGCAGTTCCGAAAATTACTCAGGTAGAGGCAGTGGAACGTACCGTGCTTTTTAAAATTGAATTAGCTGACTTCTATTTTGTTCTTGCAAGTCACCACGACTTGGCGCAAGGACTTATTTATAATGTGACAGAAAGAAAAAAAGAAAAAGTTTAAACCCATAATATCCATGGCAGCAGACATTGACGTGCTAATCACATTTGCGGAGGTAGACAACGAGACTTCCAAAAAGAGCGAGCAAGGGTGGGTAACCCAGTTTAAAAAATTTCTAGAACTGATGCTCTTCCAGGTATTGGGGACTAAACCAACGGTGGTGATCAAATCAGAATTTGACACAGCCACGGCTCCGGCCATGGATAACGCATCAATTTTAGTAACTGTGCTTACAAAAGATTTTGTACAATCAGGTCGTTGCCTTGATTTGGTGGAGACATTCGTAAAAAACACGTCTCCCTCGCAGGTCAACCGGGTATTCAAAGTACTAAAAGCCCCGATGACCACACAAGAGCAACCACCTCGCCTTCGCGATTCCATTGGGTATGACATGTACCAACTCGATGTGGAGACGGGAGCGATGAAGGAATACTCCGATTTCTTTAGCCAGGAGGCAGAAAAGCAATATTGGATGAAGCTGGTTGACTTGGCCTATGATATTCATGAATCACTGATCGTATTAAAAGCAGGTGAGACCAAGTCAGGTGAAATAAAGAATATTTATAAAAGGAAGACAATTTACCTCGCGGAAACGGGCCACGACCTTTCTGTACAACGGAATATCATCAAGCGTGAGTTGCAACGTCATGGATTCATCGTGTTGCCTAATCACACATTATCCAATCGCCTGGACGAACTGGAAAAAGAAGTAAGGAAGGACCTGGAAGAATGCTCACTTTCTGTCCACTTGATCGGAAGTGCTTATGGTGAAATTCCGGAAGGAGCGGATCGTTCGATTGTTGACATTCAAAACAAGATTGCATCAGAAGTGGCCGTAGCCAAGAGACAAACTAAGGATGATTTCTCACGTCTCATTTGGATCGCCCAGAATTTGAAAAATGCCAGCGACAAACAGAAAGCATTCATCGATACTATTCGCAGGGATACTGAAGCCCAGGAAGGGGCGGAGATATTGCAAAATCCGCTGGAGGATTTCAAAAATATTATGCGCGAGGAGTTGATGGAAGTTGGAGAAAGGAACAACGCGGAATCAGAAAGTAGTAAGTCGATATACCTGGTGCATGATCGTGTTGACAATACTGAAGTTACTCCGATTCGCGAGGCGCTGGAGAAATCCGGATTCAAAGTTTTGTTACCTGCTTTTGAAGGCGAACTTCTTGATGTGCGCAAAAGGCACATTGACAACCTGCGCAATTTTGACGGAGCTATTATTTTCAAAGGAAAAGTAAATGATCAGTGGGTGCGAATGAAGATTCTTGACCTGCTTAAAGCTCCGGGCTTCGGAAGAAACAAACCTATTCAGGCAAAAGCATTGGTAGGAGTTGGTAATTTGGATCCCTACAAGAATCAAAATATGACCCTGATATCCAGCGATTCAAACAAATCAATGGAGAATTTGAAAAGTTTTTTAGAGGAATTTAAATCGTAAAAATTATGAGCCAGACAGAAGAAACACACGGAGCGTCAACCGAAGTAGGTATAGACAACCCGTTTCCTGGTTTACGTCCCTTCAAGATTGAAGAGAGCCACCTTTTCTTTGGCCGGGAGGGCCAAAGTGATGAAGTCCTCTTAAAGCTTTCAAAAAGTAGGTTCGTAGGCGTTATCGGTCCTTCCGGTAGCGGTAAGTCATCATTCATTTACTGCGGAGTGTTGCCGATTCTTTACGGTGGCTTCCTTACAGATGCGAGTCCTAACTGGGAGGTGGTGGTAACCCGCCCTGGTGCAGGCCCCATTGATAATCTTGCAGAGTCGTTATTAAAAACTTCACGCGACTATAATTACGCTGACCCTGAAGACAAAAAGATCAAGCGTACGATCGTCTCTACATTGTTGCGAAGCAGTTCACTTGGTTTAGTTGAAGCGATACAGCAGTCGAGAAGGAGTGCAGATATAAACTATCTCGTCCTGGTTGACCAGTTTGAAGAATTGTTCCGCTTTAAAGACAGCACCGATCCTAATTCGGTGAACGAAACGCTTGCATTCGTGAATTTATTGATGGAAGCCATCAACTATGAAGATGCGCCCATCTACGTTGCTATTACAATGCGTTCCGACTTTATCGGAGACTGCGCACAGTTTCCGGAATTGACACGCAAAATCAACGATAGCCATTACCTGATTCCGCAAATGACGCGTGATCAGAAACGCAGGGCTATTGAAGGACCTGTTGCCGTAGGAAATGCGAAGATTGCACCACGTCTCGTTCAACAGTTGTTGAATGACCTCGGAGACAACCCTGACCAACTTCCTATTCTTCAGCACGCTTTGATGCGTACCTGGAGCTATTGGAGCAGGTATCGCGACTATGAAGACGAACAACTAGACTTGAAGCATTACGAAGCCATCGGTACGATGAGCGAGGCTTTGTCCATGCACGCCAATGAAGCATACGATGAATTGGATGAAGATCAGAAGCGGATATGCGAAGTTCTTTTCAAAGCCATCACCGAGAAACGAGGTGAAAACTTTGGGATTCGCAGGCCTACACGTCTGAACGAAATCGCTTCCATTGCGGATGTGAGCGAAAGCGATGTGATCGAGGTGATTGAGAAATTCCGTGAGCCTGGCCGTTCGTTACTCACACCAGGGTACGGATCACCCATGGGCTCCAAGTCGATGATCGATATCTCCCACGAAAGTTTGATGCGCATTTGGGTGCGACTCAAAAACTGGGTGGATGATGAAGCTGATGCTGTGCAAATGTATTTGCGTCTGGCTGAAGCCGCTAATATGTACCAGGTGGGCAAGGCAGGTCTTTGGAGACCACCGGATTTGCAACTGGCCCTCAACTGGCAGGTAAAACACAAACCTACTTTGGTTTGGGGGCAACGTTATCATCCGGCCTTCGAACGCACAATGATCTTCCTCGAGTATTCGAAGAAGGAATTCGAAACCGAGCAGCGGATCAAGGAACTGGAACAGAAGCGTAAACTTCAACGCGCCAGAACAACAGCTATTGTATTCGGTGTGATCACGGGTTTTGCGCTGATTGCTCTTGTATATGCTTTCGTTCAACAAGGTATTGCCAAAGAGCAGGAAGCACTTGCAAATGCTAAATCCATAGAAGCGCAGAAGAACGCTGAAGAAGCGAACAAACAACGAGATCTTGCCAAGATAGCAGCGGTAGAAGCCGAGAAGCAAAAGAACCTCGCGCAGGCCGCAGCAATTGAAGCCCAGAAGCAACAGGCGCTGGCCGAAGAAGCAAGGAAGCGTGCAGAGGCCAGTGAAATTTCAGCGAAGACTAACGAAGCCAAGGCTATTCAGGCGCAAAAGGAGGCCGTGGCTGCTAAGAAAATCGCTGATGAAAATAGAGATAAGGCCGTGGCAGCACAGAAGGACGCTGACCAGCGAAAATTCCTTGCAATCGCTAAAGCAATCTCACTGAAATCTGCACAGATTAATGACCGCGAGTTGCGTGCACTACTTGCACAACAAGGGTATAATTACAACTTCAAAAACGCGGGATACGAATTTGACAACGAAGTATACAATGGTTTGTTTGGTGCACTTAAAGCCTGGGCTGATCCGATTACAAAAAGTTTGAACGGACATACCAGTGCAGCACGTGCCGTTGTAACCAGTTTAAAAAACAACTCAATCTACTCCGGTGGTAGTGATGGACGAATCCTGCATTGGGCATTGGATAACGGGACGTGGAAGGCCGATACGTTGGCCCGTTTTGTCACAGCAGGGGAAGTGACGCCTTTCTACCAGATTTATTCAATGGACATCAGCAATGATGGTAACTATCTCGTAGCCGGAGGTCTTTTCTCAGCAGATCGAAATGCCAACTATGTCTATCTTTTTGACCTGAGAACTCCGGGTGCTGAGCCAAAGAAGATAGCAGGTTTTGTTTCTGATGTAGAGAATTTGTGCTTCACTCCTGACAACAGGGGCTTCTATGCCCGTAGTAATTCAGGGAGGAGCATTATGTATTCCGATCTGTCTGCTACTGCCAAGGAGGTCATTAACAGTAAGGAAAAAATTACATCGATCGATTTAAGCCCGGATGGATCCAAACTGGCTGGTGGCGGGGTGGATGGAAACCTTTACGTCTGGGATACAAAGAACAATTATTCTGCTAACAACTATTCAATTCTCAAAGGAAAGGACATTCTTATGGTCGCTTTTAGTCCGAAGGGTACGGATGTTGTGATCGGCGCAGAAAATGGTGAATTGAGAATTGTCACTAACGGGGTTGTCAGAAGAACCTTGACAGGTCATACCTCTCACATCGAGCAAATCAAGTTTAGCCATTCCGGAGCCTTTATGGCAACAGCCAGCAAAGACAAAACTATCCGGCTTTGGAATTACAATGACTTAGTAAAGGCACCTCAGGTACTTAACGATCACGACTGGGTGTGGAGCATGTCCTTCTCTCCGGATGATACTCAACTCATGGCAGGTATTCATAGCGTAATTCAAAATATCCCGAGTCAGGATAAGAAAGAAGACATAGACTATACGATCCATGCCTGGCCGACAAAGATCAGCGCCATGTCGAATAAGCTATGTACCTATATCACCCGAAACATGAATCAGGAGGAATGGGATCAATACGTTGACAAAGATTTGACGTATGAGGCAACGTGCCCCACGCTTCCCGCAAATAACAAGTGAGCTATGAAGTATTTTTTATCTATTCTGTTTTTTTGCATCGTTAGTATTTCATACGCTCAGCAAACCGGTACTCAGACGTTAAGGTTAGCTCAGTCCGTTTATGAGCAAGGCCGGCTGCATGAGATACCCGACTTGATCAATAAGAACATCGCCAAATTTTCAAAAACGGAATTAGTGTCTGCCTATCGTCTTTTGACGCTCTCGTACATTTATTTGGAAGAACCGGAAGAGGCAGATAAGGCGATGAAAAACCTCCTGAATACAGATCATTTCTTTGAGCCGAACCCGGGTGTGGAACCTGCCGAATTTATGGGGCTTTACAAGACCTTCAGGACCAAACCGGTGTTCAACATAGGGCTTAAGTTTGGTGTTAATGGCACCACGCCATTGTTGAGCAACCTTTATTATATCTCCAACTCGGCTCCCGGTAACGGAAAATATGCTACGAAGGTCGGGTTTCAGGTGGGCGCTGTTTTTGAAAAGGAGATTTTCGCTAACTCTAAAAGCAAGTTTGCAAAACAAGTTGTCTTCGCCCCCGAGGTCTTTTACATGACCCGGACCTTTGGATATACCAACGCCAATATCTTTACCAATGACTCAACCAAGGCAAGTGAAGCTGATCAGGTAGTTACGGTGAAGCAAACCTGGCTTGACATCAACCCGGTGTTCCAGTATAAGTTGAGGAAACATTCCACAACATTTATTCCATATGTGAGCTTTGGCCCCGGGGTCAGTGTGTTATTGAATGCTTCAAATACGTTGGTGACAACACGGGCAGCAGGTAAGGGCGTTGTGAGCGGGCCGGATGTGGATGTCAAATCAGGTTACAATAAGATTGTCCCCTCCGTACTTGGGTCGGTTGGTCTGAAATACAGGTTCGGGGCCATCTACCTGGTTGCAGAGGCGAGGATTCAGTATTTTCTCATGAACCCTGTCAGCGAATCCTCCAGAAGTATTACAGAGAGTACGTTTGCCTACAATTACGTTTCTCCGAATTATAAACCGTTGAATATCACAGCGAACATTGGATTCGTCTTCCCTTACTTCAATCCCATCAAACTCAAAAGAAAATAATCGCCCTGATGAAAAAACTCCTCGCTGCTCTTTTTCTACTCCTTTTGATATGCTGTAAGGAAAGTGGTGTGCAATTGGCCAAACCAGGTACGTTCGTCCGCTACTTTAGCGGTGGCTTCCCAGACCAGTCGCAGGCTATTATAGAAACGGCAGATAATGGCTTCCTGATCCTGGCCAATACATTGCCGTCGGCTACCAACAACCACTATAAAATCAAGCTAATAAAGACAGATGCCTATGGCAACCAGGAATGGCAGAGGTTTTTTCCTGACTACGAAGTTACCACAGCTGTCAACCCGCCGGATTTCCGGGGTTTCGGGCTGGCGGCCATTCATGATAATTCTGATCAGGAAACTGGTTACGTAATCGTCGGAGACTCTATAAAAGGCAACAATCACGCTCTATTGATGATTCAGGTGGACAAAACTGGAAGTACAAAAGCGACAAAGATTTTCAAAGATCTGAACGTTCAGGGTATGGGTGTAGCCCAGGCTAAGTCCACCGGGGACTTTTTTGTACTCGGAAAGTCCTATTCCACCGGTTTAGATGATATGTTCTTTGCGCAAGTCACCAGCACCGCTATGGATACTGTTTGGCGCAAGACCTACGGAGCTGCCAGTACTCAGTTAACCAATCGTGTTTTCTTTGATGCAACTGAGAAGAATGCTTATTGGGGTGGAACCCGTACGGACGTCACAGGTTCCAAAATACGTTTTACACGAGCCGGATTTGATTCCAAAAGTGTAGGCTTTGACCTAAGCTACCCAGTAGGTGGTACAACCAGCCTGGTCGGCTCAGACATGTGCCAATATGGCTTTCAATATGCTTTTGTGGGCGGTAGTGTTATTGGTAACAACCAGTTCGACGGTATTGTATTCAATCGTGTAAACGTGGATGGTGGATTAGTGGCTTTTCAGGAATATGACCTGCACCCAGAGCTTAAGGACACTGACAGGTTTCCACAGGTCACTCCTCCAGGGAATTCAATCTGTTCGACTTCTGATGGTGGATTTCTCCTACTGGGAACTCTGGCGCTTGATGCTCAGGGAACAGACTCTAACTATCTCCTGATTAAAATTGGAAGTGATGGAACAGAGCAGTGGAGGAAATTGCATGGAAGCAAATTTATTGACGTTGGCACAAAAGTATTGCAGGCTAGTGATGGGGGATATGTAGTGCTGGGAACAACAACTTTGGCCAATGTACAGAGCATCTTTCTTATGAAGACGGATATGCAAGGAAGTATTCAGTAATCAAAATAGTAGTTGGCGTTTTTAAAGAATTTTCAGTTTTTCAAAAGGACATAATTTATGAAGAGAATTTTTACTCTGCTGTTGGTATCAATTGCGTTTTCAATTGTGAGTCAGGCGCAACCGACTATTTCTATTGGTGCACCCAGTGCAACTAATGCCAATAATGCAAGTTCAGTCACATATACTATTACCTATGGTGGGGCTACTGCTGTTACATTGGCTAATGGAGATGTTAGCTTGAACGTAACTGGTGGAGCCAGTGCATCTTTAAATGTGACTGGTTCAGGTCTGACAACGAGAACTGTAACGCTGACAAATTTTACAGGGAATGGTACAGTAGGTATATCGATTGCAGCCGCCACAGCTACTGACGCAGTTCCATCATCGGCCCCTGCGGCAGGCCCGAGCGCGACAATTTCCGTTGATAACACAGCTCCTACGATTTCTATCGGAGCACCTAGTGCTACCAATGCCAATAACGGAGCTTCTATCACCTATACGATTACCTATGGCGGAGCTGATGCCGTTACATTGGCTAATGGGGATGTTAGCTTGAACGTAACTGGCGGTGCCAGTGCTACTGTTAATGTAACTGGTTCAGGTCTGACAACACGAACTGTAACGCTGACAAATTTTACAGGGAATGGTACGGTAGGTATTTCTATTGCATCTGGTACTGCATCTGACCTTGCTGGAAACACGGCAGCAGCAGCAGGCCCGAGCACTACAATTGCTGTTGATAACACAGCCCCTACGATTTCTATCGGAGCACCTAGTGCTTCCAATGCCAATAACGGAGCTTCTATCACCTATACGATTACTTATGGCGGAGCTGATGCCGTTACGTTGGCTAATGGAGATGTTAGCTTGAACGTAACTGGCGGTGCCAGTGCTACTGTTAACGTGACGGGTTCAGGCTTGACAACAAGGACTGTAACACTGACAAACTTTACAGGAAACGGTACTGTGGGGATATCGATAGCTGCCGGTACAGCTTCTGACCTTGCTGGAAACACGGCAGCAGCAGCAGGCCCGAGCACTACAATTGCTGTTGATAACACAGCTCCTACGATTTCTATCGGAGCACCTAGTGCTTCCAATGCCAATAACGGAGCTTCTATCACCTATACGATTACTTATGGCGGAGCTGATGCCGTTACGTTGGCTAATGGAGATGTCAGCTTGAACGTAACTGGCGGTGCCAGTGCCACTGTTAATGTAACGGGTTCAGGCTTGACAACACGAACTGTAACACTGACAAATTTTACAGGGAATGGTACGGTAGGTATATCGATAGCTGTCGGTACAGCTTCTGACCTTGCGGGAAACACAGCAGCTTCAGCAGGTCCAAGCACGACAATTGCTGTTGATAACGTAGCCCCTACGATTTCTATCGGAGCACCGAGTGCTACAATTGCCAATAACGGAGCTTCAATTACTTACACGATTACTTATGGTGGAGCAGATGGCGTTACATTGGCCAATGGAAATATAACACTGAACACAACTGGCGGTGCTAGCGCCACTGTTAACGTGACGGGTTCAGGCTTGACAACACGAACTGTAACACTGACAAACTTTACAGGAAATGGTACGGTTGGTATTTCTATTGCATCTGGTACTGCATCTGACCTTGCGGGAAACACAGCAGCTTCAGCAGGTCCAAGCACTACAATTGCTGTTGATAACACAGCCCCTACGATTTCTATCGGAGCACCGAGTGCTTCCAATGCCAATAACGGAGCTTCTATCACCTATACGATTACTTATGGCGGAGCTGATGCCGTTACGTTGGCTAATGGAAATGTAACCTTGAACGTAACTGGTGGAGCAAGTGCAACTGTAAATGTGACTGGTTCAGGTTTGACAACAAGAACAGTGACACTGACAAGCTTTACTGGGAACGGTACTGTGGGGATATCGATTGCATCCGGTACTGCTTCTGATCTTGCAGGAAACACAGCGGCAGCGGCAGGCCCGAGTACAACAATTACTGTTGATAACAATGCTCCTCTAACTTCAACGGTCACAACGTTAACAACAAGTGGGGGAACAGTAGTTGCAACCTATTGGAATGCTACAAATACTGGTTTCAGTGTAGTTGTCCCATTGACTGGTAGCACGGGAGATGGCAGTTTGGACGGAGGTACTGTTCAGATTCAAGTACAGAATACAACAACCAATGTTTGGGTTAACGTTCCGGGAACAGGTTTATCAACAATTACCAACCTTCAAAGAACAGGTGGATCGAAAACGGTTGCGATTACTGCAGCAGATCTGGAAGCAGCATTTTCTGGGGTAAATGATGGATTTAGGGAAGGTGCAGTTGGTGGTGCAATTGGTTCGGAAACCCAACTACTTCAGGTACGCGCAGTTGTCACTGATATTGCCGGAAATAGCACTAACTGGACTAAGAGCGCAACGAATATAGATGTTGATCAGACTCCGCCATCGGTTTCGTCTGCTTCCTTTTTCGGAACCTATACAGCGAGTAGCGATGCAAACTTCACAACTTGTAATGGAACTAATCCTAATACCAACTCAAATCGCGAATATGTTCACTTAGTTCTTTCGGAAGCGCTGGCGCTTTCAAATGGTGCAGTCTTGCCAATCGGCTCCCCTGGATTTTCAGCTTCGGGTGGCACGTTTCAAGCAAGTTGTATTAACAAGGGAGGAAATGCTTATCATCCAGTTACATCCCCTAGCGGTAATGTTCTTCACCTCGAATCCAGTGCTGACGGACAGTGGAGTAGTACTACTACCTTTAGTTTTACTCCAGGTAGCACAGTAGTGAAGGATCCAGCTGGGAACGAGATGGGCACTATTACGAATTTACTGCCATCGGATACTGATCCACCGGATTTGGCAACAGGTTTGGTGTTTTTCCCTAATGGAGCAGCAGCAGAGACAATTGTCTTCAAATTTGATCAGGACTTAGCTGGTGCTGTCGGAACTACTGTGACAGGATTTACACCCAGTCAGGGTGCAATTGCCGCGGGTGCGAACTACAATTCCGGAACGCGTACAGTAACATTTACGTCACAGACGCCAGGAACCTGGGATGAGAATGTGACATTGACATATAATCAAGCTACTGGTAATGTTGCTGATCCATCCAATAACAAGTTGCCTTCCTTTTCAGGAGAACCAATTTTCTTAACTGGCGTGCACATTCAATCCAATAATGGTACGAATACTGCTTTTGCTACTACAGGTAATACCATTACTCTCACCTTTACGGTGGCAAGGCCACTTGCAGCTACTCCAACCGTTACTTTCTATGGTGCAACACCGGCCACGACAGTCACTGGTCCAGTAGGGTCAACATACACCGCGACTCTGACCATGACCGCTGGTATGGCAGAAACAGTTGTGCCGTTTGTGATCGATGTTGTTGAGGTAGTTAAGACAACTACTGTTACAGCAACTACGGATGGATCATCAGTGACCTTTGATAAGACCGCCCCGACAACACCCTCAGTTCCGGACTTGGCAGCTGGAGACGACACGGGAATAAATAATGACAATTATACGAGTCAAACTACCAATCTGACTTTTAGCGGAATTGCAGGTTCAGTAGAGAATAACGCGACAGTTAAAATATTTGATGGAACTTCACTGCTTGGGACTACTACTGCTTCAGGTACGGGAGTGTGGACAATAGATTTGAGTTTAAGTGCTGGGACTTACAGCATAAATATTAAGGCAATCGATGCTGCCGGAAACACAAGTAATGCATCGGGTAATTTGAGTGTTACTGTCGATACGACTAACCCCTTAGTTAGTACAATTACTCTACCTGATACCAATCCCAACAGTACAGGAACGGTGCATTTTAGTGTAACTTTTGATTCTAATGTCACTGGAGTTGATGCAACTGATTTTTCGCTTACTGGAACGGCTACCGCTGGAGGCACTATTGGTGTGACAGGCTCCAATGCCAGCTATTCGGTTACAGTTAGTGGACTTACAGCTCAGGGGTCGCTCGGGTTAAAACTCGTCGACGATAACTCAATTATTGACTTAGCGGGTAACCCGTTAGGAGGTGCAGCGGCTAATGATGGTGATTTTACAAGTTCTCAATACACTTTAGTTCTCCCGCAACCAACAAACCACGCGACTTCTTTCGCAATTAGTTCGGTGTCATTTACAAGCTTTCATCTTAGCTGGCTTGATGCAACTGGGGGTACAGTGCCTACAGGTTATTTAATTACTGTCGCAAGATCTGGAGCAACGGCTACAGTACCATCGGACGGTACGGCAATAAGCAACCAAACCGATCTAATAGGTAGCACAACTGCTTATTTGAATGTGGCTCCTGGTGTACAACAAGCGGACTTTACAAGCCTTTTATCAGGAGAAGCCTATACTATTAAAATCTATCCCTACACAAATTCCGGTACCCTCATCGATTACAAGATAAATGGTGTTGTTCCCACCCTTGGTCCCACAGCAGCAACTACAACTTTGGTCGATAATTTTGTCTGGGTAAATAGCGCAGGCGGGACCGGTGTAGAGCCACTTTCATTTCCTTCTACTACTACAAGTTCTGGAGTTGCAGTCGTAAATTTCAGATTCCAGGTTTATGATAATGGTTGGGGATCATCCGATAATGCATCAACCAAGATTACACAAATAAAAATACAACGGGATCTTACCAATGACCAGATTGGGAACTGGGCTAATGCCCTGCAAGGAGCTGAATTGTTTGATGGCTCGACTACAAAAACAGGGGTGATCGACCCTAGTGGGAATTTTATAACATTTAGTGGTCTCTATGATGGTGTGACGGAATTTTTTGGAGAAGTACCAGATGACGGCCAAAAGTATTACTATGTTAAAGTGATTTTAAAGACTGCGCTCGGTGGATCGCTGTCTCAAAATATCGATAACAAAAGTTTTGTTTTCAAATTCCGAAATGCTGATGTAACCCTCGCCTCTAACAGTAGTACATTAAATTCGGGGAACGATACGCATCCAAGTGTGCCAAATTCGATTCCGGGGAGAAATAAAGTTGACGTAATTGCAACTCAGCTTGATTTTTCTACGAGCCCCAGCAGCCCTCAATTGGTTCTTGCCAATGTTACGAGTTCCTCCGTGTCTCCTGATTTTTCGACGGTGCCGGTTGTCAGGGCTCGTGATGTCAATGGAAATACAGACACTGACTACCTGGCTTCTATTTCAATTGGAAGCACAGCTACGAATTCGCCAACATCATTTTCAATGACGAATGGTGTTGCGAGTCTTTCCGGCTTGCAATATCAGGATTCCGGAGCCGGACAATTGACAGCATCGACCACCACACCTGCGGCCAATACTTTCGTTCCAGCTTCTGGAAGCAGTGGAGCCGTCACTGTCAATTATAGTGCAGCATCAACTATGATTTCAGTCTCCAGCGTAACATCAGTTTCTTCATTGCAGACCTCATTTGCATCTTTACAACCATATACATTTAGCATCACTGACGATGGCGGTGCAGGTGGCGATGGTTCACCGACTCGAATTTCTCAGATTAAAATCACGAAGAAGTCTTCCACAAATCCAATTCCGGATTGGCGTGATATCTTAAACGTTGCGGCAAATGGCACAGCAACAAATGCAGGTGCATTGATTTATGATTTCAACAACGGGGCCGGTGGCTATTTATCAGCAACGGTTACTGTAAATCAAAATGACATTACGATAACTAGTATGTTGACCACTAATTCAAGCAGTGACTTGGGTTATATTGGTGACAACCAAACTAAGACTTACCAACTTTACATCTGGTTTAAGCCAACCATGACTGGTGGGCTCCAATCAACTGTGGACTTAATGAATTTTGATTTTGAGATTATTCCATCGAACATAACTTTTGCGTCACAAAGCAGTTTGATCTCCGGAGCGCAGACTAATATTAATTCAGGATTAATTGACGTAGATGTTGAGGGCTCTAAGTTCAATTTTATTACAAACTTAGGTTCTCCATTATTACCGCTGAAAGACATCAATCTCCAACAAACCACACCTCAACTGGAGGTTGTTGATGCAAACGGAAACCGTGATCTCGACTTCAATTCAGCTTTGATTTCAGTAAGTAACGGCAGCAGCATATTAATGAATCCTGGTGGAACCAACCCCATAACAATATCCAGTACTTCTGGCTTAATAGACTTCCCTAATAACTTTCAATTCCAAACTACAAGTACTCCTGGTACCGTAACGCTGACAGTTTCAACATCTACGACAAATGCGTTGGGTGGAGCAATCACAAGTAAGACAAGTAATCCGGTTACTGTGCAAGCGGGTGATGCTACTACGATAACGAATGGAGTTTCAGCCCCGGCTACAATTTCGTCACTCATAAATACCAGCGGTGCAGCAGTTGCTGTATTTAATTTTGATGTCAACGATGATCCAGGAGCCACACCTGCAAACCAAAATGATGGTTTACCGACTCTTATTTCGAAGATCATTATCACTGCAAATAATACGAACAATACAATCGCAGATTGGTCGCAAGCTATCGCTGGAGCGATACTACTTGATGGCAATGGTCACTCAATGACTGTATCTGGTGCGGCAATTTCCGGAAGCCCCAATAGCATTACTTTTAATGGAATACCAACTGCCAGTAATACACTAGGCTATGTTCCGGATAATGGCACTCAAAATTATACGCTTAAGATTTGGTTAAAGTCAGCATTGGGTGGTACGTTACCAACGACTATTGATGGATCTCAATTTGAGTTTGAAGTACTGCAAAGTAATGTAACGCTGGCCGCAAACAGTACCACTATTCTGGCAGGTCAGGTTTCTAATTCGGGAAATAAGGACGTGGTGGCTGTAGTTGCCACCCAAATTGATCTTACTACACCTTCTGCAGCCTCTTTCGTAAGTATCAATACTCCTTTTACTCCTGTCTTCGAAGCGCGCGATGCAAATAAAAATCGCGATTTGGGATTTACTTTGGCAACCGGAACAGTCACTGCTTTCTCAAATGCCGGAGGAGTAACAATGGCAAACGGCCCTGTGGTTTCAACTACACAATTTACTAATGGAGTACTGAATTTTGGAAGTTCATTCCCGAATTTCCAGTTTACGAGTGGCAATAACAACGACAACGTTACATTATCAATAAGTGCAGGAGCAGGACCGATTACTACAGGAATCAACTTTGCTCTCACACTTAAAACCAACACAATTGCAGCGGGCGCTTTTTCAGAGCCTTTGACGATTTCATCCTTAGGTACTTCTGCACCAGGGGTACCTGTGTTCGATTTCAAAATTAACGATGATGATAACCAGGCTTCTGGAACCGACGGTAATCCGACCAAGATTTCACAAATAAAAATTACGCAACTGGCGGGCGGAAATGATATCGCAGACTGGACGCAACTGATAGCATCTGCTACTTTGACCAGTAGCGCGGGTGGAACAATTTCAGGAACGGTCAATGCCACTGACATTACCTTTGCGTCAATTCCAAATTCCACTACAGTTGATTTCGGATTCATTACAGATAATAGCTCAACCACTTTTACTTTAGCCATTGTATTGAAATCAACTTTAGGAGGCACATTGCCCTCTACGGTTGATAATCTTAATCTGGCATTTGAGGTACTAGCACCAAATATCAATCTAGGCTCAAGCAGCAGCTCGTTCAGTACAAATGAAAAAGTGAACTCGGGAGCAACCAATAATGCCGTTCAAGTTATTGCCACTAAGTTGAAGTGGACTACAGATCTACCGACAAGTACGCCTGCTCCTTCACCTAGCTTGCTAGTCAACAAAGATATTTCTGTACAGACAACAGCTCCTGCAATTGAGGCATTGGATGTTAATAATAACCGAGATCTTAACTATGTTACATCTCTTAACATTACAAATGCCGGTTCTCTGCCGATGAGTTCGATCAGCCTTGGTGAATCTAATTTGACAACATTCTCACTGGCTGCAGCGGGTTCCGCTCCACTTAACGGAGGTCTGTATAATTTTCCTGCCGATTTTCAATATAACACAACCGGTAACGGTCAAATGACGGCAGTACCCATTAGTGCTACAACGGTAATCAGCACTTCTGAGAGGATAAGTAACCCAATTACTATTCGTGTTGCAAGTTCGAGCACAATTACAGCCGGAGCACTGCCTGAACCGTCAACGATTTCATCTTTAACGGATGATAACGGAGTCACTAATCCACCAACTTATCCAAGCAGTGGTGGGATTGACGTGTTTGATTTTACAATTAATGACGATCCTTCGGGAACACCACCTGCAGAAAATGATGGTAACCCGACGCGAATTCAGTCATTCATAATAACGCAGGCTACGGGCAACCAGATTGTAGACTGGACTCAGGCAATCGCGGCCGTGGAAGTTCGTGATGACAGCGGATTGCCAGCGAACAGAGGATTCTGTAATGTTAATGCCACGTCAATAGATTGCGGAGGTGGGGGAGGTATTCCTAATCTGCTTTCTACAGACCCTGGATATGTACCGGATAACGGAAGTAAAACATATACTCTAAAAATTTGGTTGAAAGAGAAACTGGGAGGAACACTACCGTATACGATTGACGGTTTTAGATTCAAATTTGAAGTGTTGGTTAGCAATGTTGTTACTAATCCTGCCGGTACCTCAATTCTTGCTGGCGAGAAAGAAGACTCTGGTAACAATAACACAGTTACTGTCGATGCAACCCAATTGGATTTCACCCAATTGGATAACAGCGATAATTTTATTTCCCCTTATCTGCCTACTTTATTCCCATCGAGCGGAAGTATATTTACTTCATTTTCACCAAGACTTGCGGTTGAAGCGCATGATGCCAACGCAAACCGTGACCTTGGCTTTACAAGCACAATAACTGCCTTTAGTGCAGCAAATTCACTTACGTTCAGTAATGGCCCTGTTATTAGCACGGATGCCTTTATTGCGGGGACTTATAAGTTACCGGCTAACTTCCAGTATACATCAGGTAATAATCAGCGAGGCGACCTTACCATGACTGCGGGAAGTGTGACGAGTATCTCACCTGCAATTACCCTGATCTCTGCATTTGAGTCAGCACTGACTCAAGATCCGACCTTTGTGGTACCAGCGACCATCAGTTACGTTAATTACCAGGAGTCAGTCAACATACAAAACACCTCTACTAGTTATGAATTGGTAAGAGCATTGCTTGTGGATGGGAGCAGAAGTGCGACTTATATGTACAACAATGGTTCTACTTCGGCTCCACTAAATACCACCACTGATTCTGGTGATGGTTTGCCTGATGCTGATGTTGATGGAGCAACAACCAATCTTACCTCTGTTACTATTCGGATATACAGACCTTCAGATATAAGAAGAATTGCTTTGTATAGTAATGGTAGTGAATTGCCCGGAACGGAAATTGATGTTACCTCAATAGGTGCGATTACTTCGGCAACAACCTTCTATGATTTTGTGTGGAATGGTAGCCCATTGCTTGTAGCCCCGGATAATAGTCAAGTCCCTCTTAGTATTCGTGTTAGCTTCCGTAGTTCGAGCCCTGAAGTTGTTGATCATGATGATATTCGCGTTGACTTGATTGCGGCAGCAGTTGGCTCTGGATCACAGTTCTTCAACGGAAACCCTGCGAACTCAGGAATCGGAATTACCGGGAACCTAGGACCTTTCATAGGTGGTCAAACTCATGGAAGTTCACCACAGTCTTATGGTAAGGTTGATGTAATAGCAACCAGCCTTGACTTTACAACTCAGCCCTCCGCTTACGCTGGTATCAATGAACCTGTTGGCCCATCGTTCACAACATCACCATTGCCTTCAACAAGTGCTGGTGTTGTTACAGCACGTGACAAGTTTACCCTCGTTGATCTTGATTTCAATCCTAGTACAATTACGATAACTGACACTGGAGGAGACAATATCACACCTCCGGCAAGTTTTTTGAATGGTGTATTAAACCTGAATGGAATGAAATACAACCAGACGGGAAATGGAACTTTGAAAGTAGTTGCCAACGGACTAGATAGTTCTAATCCACCCGGAGCAAATACGTCAGCCATTCCAGGAACGCTTGTTAATGTTGTTAACGTTGCGGCTGCACTTCCTAATTCGGGCATAATAGTAGGAACTGGCACACCCCTGACAGCCAGTATAAAAGGAGGATCTCAAAACCAGGTTATCTTTGGGGTGACATTCACCGCTCAGGGGGCAACCGGTACGGATCCTTTGCTGTCCCAGTTTACGTTCTCTTTTGACATTCCTTTTTCTTCGTCCACTAGAACCATATTTGAGAATTTTGTTATAAAAGAAGTTTCGGCTGCCGGTACGAAGGATATCAAGAGTCCAACGATCAACGGTAACTTTACTTTGTCACATTCTACAAGTAACGTCAACGACCTTGACTTAATTATTGTTGATCTTTCCGCAATACCAAGGCCATTGTTCAGTGAGCCAACGAAATCTTTGACGTATTTACTAGTTGCCGATGTCAATGCATCAGCCAACATTAGTACCCCGGCGATTACGCCTAAATTTGTAGATGCTGGATACCTCTCTGCAACGGATAAGAACATTGTTGTGTCAAAAGGAACCGCATCAGGTAGCTTTGACGGAAACGTATATTCTTTTGCATCAACCAAGCCACCAGTGCTTAAGGTGGCCAAAAATTCTCTTACCTATCCATATAGCGGTCAGCTTAATGTGGACCCAGCACAGGATCACATTACTCTCGAGTTCGACACGAAAGTAGGTACGCTGGATGGTGGCCTTAATGGAGGTGCGGAGTTATTCAGCCGGACGACTAATACCAAGGTTGCCAACCTGGTTGCTCCAATGAGTTCAGGTAACTACTTATTCAGCAATGATTTCACGGATGTGGTCACACCTCTCAGGTATAATATTCAATTCTTGCCTGGGCAATCATTTCAGAATGACGAAGTTTACTATGTCTTAATTAAGAAGGGTTCCTTTGACCCTATCAATAAAGTCGGTACTGGTATATCAGATCTTGGATTGAACTTCTTTGGGGGTATTTCTTCAAGTACAACGCTCTACTTTAAGATATCAAGTAACCGGGCACTCCTTTTAGGAAATGCAAAGGGTGCGATATTTAGTAATACGGTTGGTTCAATTCAAACCCAGTTTGACCAATTCGGTACAGCTTACTATCTAGTGGTGCCTCACCTCGCAACGGCTCCCACAGCTTCTCAGGTTAAGACGCCTTCAACGTACTTGGCAGCTACGGTAGCAGCTAGTGGAAATTATGCGATCAATCAAATCAATTCGCTACAGACCGTGACATTTGCAGCTAATTTTTTGGCGAGTCAGGCTTACGATGTCTACGTTTATGCCGAAAATGATGCGCTTCCCAATCCAATTCCTTCAGGAGGAACAGGATGTGGAGTGTGTGGAGTCTATGGTTCTAATCGCTTGGCAAACGGTGGCGGCCCGACTATTCAATTTACAGCCCCAGCATCGCCATCCCTTGTCCAACCTTCTTACTTGGTTTGCCCGAATAGCTACGTAACAGTTTCGGATCCAATAGTTGTCGGGGAAATAGGAGCCTCAGATTTCACTTCGGGAACGCTTGTAACTCCTACCACCCAGGATTTTAATATCTTATTGCCCCCGGGATATGCCTTTGATGGAGTGACTTTGCCTACTATTCAGTTTATTGGTGCCGACTTCCATACAAGCACCGCAGCGAATTCATTTAACAATGTTGTTACGAACACACTTCAATTTGTCAGCAATTCGGTTCTAAAAGTGAGTTACAAAAACTTTGGTACGTCTTCAGTTGACTACATCGTCATCAGTAACCTGACAGTTATTGGTTTGCCTGGAAGTGCTTCGCAATCCATCTATCGATTCTATGGTAATAATACATCGTTTGCTTCACCGACGGCAACTTTGGCAACAATAGGATTATTCCCAAGTCCTACATTTACTTTTGACAATAGTTATTCCAGCAATAATACATTCCCAACTGGATCACCTTTAATAGTGAATGCAATTCCTGATAATTACAATGACACGAATAACCCGGGAGCCATCAGATTGTTACCGAACATCACGGTGTCAAATGACTATAATGCCAGTATTTTCACAGGCTCAGGTGTTTCGAATGACCTTCTGACGCTTAGTGCAGTGCCGAGTAATTCAGCATTTAATATCACAATGAACCACACTGACCCCAACGGTTGTGTGTCACAGATAAGTCAGCAGTATCTGGTGTATGATCACATCAGCCCCATTTCAAAGAAACTTGGGGTTGTAACCAATTCAACAAGTATACCTCAAGGAACAGCACAGGCTGTAGTAAATTCCAACTTTAAGGGCACTGCTCCAAGCCTGGGATCACAGACTATTCTCCATAATGAATTGGCTGGTTATGAATTGGTGAGCTTGACTGCCGACCTTCCTGCCGCGGTCTTAAAAGGTCAGGCGACACAGATTATGTCGGGTACGGATTGGCGACAACAAATCGTTAAAATACCGAATACACCAACACCGGTTGCAGTACCCCCGCTGGGAACTTACAATAATTACAATTGGGACTTCTCGCATATCTTGAATGCACTTACAGAACCTGGTGCGAACCCTGGCGGATCGATTAAAATCGATCCGTACTATGGTGATTTGTCGAACAGGTTTGATGATGTGACTGGTAACAAGAATACTTTCTGGAAAGGTGGCTCGTTAGGAGCAGTGGAGTTCACAGGGCTCTTTAGAAGTACAGCTGACTTGTCAGTGTATATTCCGTTCCGCCAGAATGTAGAGTTGTTTGTTCCTGCAGTGCCATTGATAGAAGTGGTATCAGCAAATCTTTCTTCTTTCGATCGCACTGATCCAACGCAAAACAATAGTAAGACGCCTGATAAATACCTGAACCTTTTCCAGTACACGGGCTTCAATTTGCGCTCGGGAACAATCACAACAACTGCAGGATCTGCAGTTGTTACGGGAGTGGGTACAGCTTTTACTAAAGAATTAACAGTGGGAGCTTCTATAAACGACGATGCTACAGGAACGCTTATTGGTACTATTCAAGGCATTGCAAATGACCAGAGCCTGACACTTGCAGCACCGGCAGGTAAGGTCGTGTCAAGCGCTACTTACACTGCAACAGGATACCAGGGTACCTCTGTTTTCTGCGAGCAAGGTGGTACAGTCACGTTAAATGGATTCCCGGCTGCATTGGCTGGAACCTCAAGTGGTGCGTTTGCCATTTATGACTTTGCGACTTATAATTTTAATTACGTCTCTCGCACCGGTAAGATTTCGACTCTGGCTGGCTCTTCTTCAGTTGTTGGAACAGGAACATTATTCACCAGTGAACTGGTTCCTGGCGCAACGCTAAGTGATCCTAGTGGAACAGTGATCGGCAAAGTTCAGACGATTACGGATAACACGCACTTGGTATTGGTAGCTCCGTCCGTAGTTACAATTGATCCAACCATTGCTGGGTATGGTAATTACAAATCTATTAATCCCAATACCCCGCTTCTAGCGCCTGCCGCCAATAGCCCATTTATAGACAACGGGAATGGTAGCATGACACTCGATCCAACAAATACTAATATCAGAAATAGTTATAAAGACGTGTTGGTGACGTATACTTATCAGGCCAATAATTCACCGGCTGTCGGAACGGGATATATTGTGATTAGAGTTACTCCAAACCCGATACCTCAGTTTACAATTGCCAGTGCAGTGTCAAATCAAGGCTCATCTGTATTTGATGCATTCTGTACGGGTAGCCCGATAACTTTTGATGCGAGCTCAGCGGGTTTCGGTCCGCAATGCAATCCATGTACCACCAATATTATTGCTAATTATGTTTGGGATTTTGGTGACCCTAACTCCGGTCTTCCAAATGTTCCTTCTACAGTGACACCAAGTCCTGTTGCAGGTAATCCTCCGATTATTACGGCAGGAGGTGCTGCAGGCGTTGTGATTCAAACAACTCCGAATAATTATATTCAAGCAGGCACATCCGCCGGTCAGACTTATGACAAACCTGTTCATAACTATACAGTGTCATCAACTTACACAGTGAGCCTGTCCTTAACATCTAACTGGGGATGTCAGTCGCGCGTACAGCAAGCTACGCCATCAATTGGTGCAAGCACTGTTGCATATGGAGGTTCAACCGGACCAATAAAAATTGGTGACAATCCTACGGTAGATTTTATTTTTGAGGGGAATTGTGTGAGTGACCTGATCAAGTTCAGTGATAAGTCAAGTACACCTCAGGGAGCTAATTCTAACGTAGCTAAGTTTGATTGGAAATTTGGCGATGGAGCTACATTCACTGGATACAATCTGGCCATTAATCCTGCAGCACCTTTTAACTATCCTGCGGGTGCGGTGGATGGAAGGAACCTTAAAGTGAACGGAGTTATAGGAACGAATGTAACGCACATCTATAGCTCAGCGAATTTCTACCCCGCTACATTGACTACCACGACTGATTTGGGTTGTACTGCGAGTGTGACGAAGAGCTTGGCCCAATTGCCATTGCAAAAACCGTCATCAAGTGCAGCTTTTGAGGAATTCTTTAATGCCAATAACGGAGGTGGTTGGTTGCCATTGAATCTGAATGGAACTGACCCTCAAGATGGAAGGTCATCATCTGCAACACCAAGTTCTTGGGTGTATGATGGTGACAAATGGAGGATACCGAATACATATGCGAAGAGCGAAAAGTCAGCTCTGTATTCTGCTTGCCTTGATTTGTCAAGTATTCCTAGGCCAGTCATTCAGTACAATACTTACGTAGATTTGAAGACTGGTGAAGGGTTGGTTCTTCAATACTCAAAAGACGCATTTAATATTCAAGATAAGGGCAAGGGATGGGAAGTTCTAGGGACAACCGTGAGTGGAGGAAGTCCTGGTCTGGACTGGTACAATAGCGGAGGCTTGCCGTCAAACCCAGGTACTGGCTACAATGGATCTAATAATCCATCAGGATACGGATGGTCCGATAAGCTTGGACACGCTAAGCCAAAGCATGCCCTTGAGGAAATTGTAAGTGCTACGTTACCTAACGACCGCGTGATCCTTCGATTTGCATTTGCCTCCCTGTCCAATGCTGGAGGTGGCGGTATAAGCATCGACAGCATTCGAGTAGGTAGCAGAACAAGAACGATCTTGTTTGAGAACTTTACCACGACAGATGCGGAATCGAATACTGCTTTAAGTAATACGTTGAAGGTTGAAGCTGATGCGATATCAACGTTTGTCAACACGTACATCACTAGTACGCAGTTGGTAAACATCAACTACCATATTGGGTTCATGGGTAAAGATCCATTCAACCTTGACAACCCGGCAGATCCAAGTGCCAGAGCTCTTTACTATAACGTGAGTAAAGTACCTTATGCGTATCTCGATGGTGCACACTCAAAATCATCGGGCGGTTCTGACTTGTTTAAAGACTGGGGAAAGGCAGCGTATGATCTTCAAACACTTGAATTGGCCAAGGCCGATTTCCTTGATCCCCTCGCTCCAAAATTGACATCAGCAGTAGTCAACTCAGATGGTTCGCTCCAGGTGGACGTAAACTTTACGCCACGTATAGATCTTCCGGTGGGCAACTTGGGTACCTTGTTACACATCGCTGTACTTGAGAAATCGATATCGACACCGCCAGCAACTGGTAACATCACTACGGGTGAAACTCAATTCCAGTATGTCTTGAAAAAGATGCTACCAAACGCAGCCGGAACAAAAATCCCGGTTTCTTTAGGCGCTGGTTCTCCATTGGTTTTGAAGTCGGGTATACCTGTGTCGATGGGATCGTTTAAATGGTTCCCGGAAAAACTCTATAGCCAGACACTGACAGTGGTGGTCTTCCTACAAAATGAAGCGACTAAAGAGATTTATCAGGCTGATTTGTTTGATGTTTCGGTGTCAAACGTAGTTACGGCTGTTGAACCTTTGACGGAGGATAATATCAAAGTGTATCCTAATCCTTCAGACCAGGAGTTTACTGTTGAGTTACCTTACGAAGCGACCCAAACTGTTAACTTAAGGTTGGCAAATCAATTGGGTCAGTATGTTGAGGCCACCGTAATTAACGAAGGTGAGCGAACCAAAAAAGTAAGCACACAAGGACTTTCAGAAGGTGTTTATATCCTCCAAATAGGAGATAAGAACAGTGCAATAAGAACTAAGGTAGTAGTGTTGCACAAATAGGGATTTTTGATTAGCATGAGGCATAAAGAGCAGGTTTTCCTGCTCTTTATGCCTTTTATTTTACACGTATTTTGATTTTTTTTTATTGTACCAAAGTGTAGCTTTGACCTTGACAAACAAACCCTGAGAGCCTCTGTATGGAAATTTTTCTTAAAGCCGAAACCTGGCTTGCGTTGCTTACCCTGTGTTTTTTGGAAATTGTTCTCGGGATTGACAACATCATTTTTATCTCTATTGTTTCTAATAAATTGCCTGAGGAACTCAGACCTAAGGCAAGAAACACGGGCTTGTTTTTGGCCATGTTCGTTCGCATCGCATTCTTGCTTGGTATCACCTGGATTATCGGATTTAAAGAGCCACTCTTTGCAGTAGCCGACATTCTTCCAAACTGGTTGATCAAGTTCCTAGGATTTCACGGTGAGCACACATTCAGTGGAAGAGATTTGATTCTTGGTTTCGGTGGTTTATTCCTGATCGCCAAAAGTACCATGGAGATCAATCATGAGATGGAAGGTGATGATGGTGAAAAAGGAGGAAAAAAATCATCGGTACCATCATTGACAGGAACAATAATTCAGATCATCCTTCTGGATATTATATTCTCCTTTGACTCAATCCTCACTGCGGTCGGGATCGTGAATGAAGTGATCATCATGATTATGGCGGTGATTGTTTCGATTGGTGTCATGATGTTTTTCTCTGGCTCCATTAGCAGATTTATCCAGAAGCACCCCTCCATGGAGGTGCTTGCGCTTGGGTTCCTGATTCTGATTGGCTTTATGCTCTTCCTCGAAGCGTTAGAATATGTTGTCCCCAAGCAATACATTTATTTTGCCATTGCTTTCTCATTGCTAATCGAGCTCACAAACATACGGGTAGTCAAAAGGCGAAGCTCAGAACCGGTCAAACTCCATAAACCTTTTAGTGAGGATGACATTGAATTGCTAGACCAGGAAAAAGGGGGTGAGGTCACTTATACCAGTGATCCGAGCTATCCCATCGGTAAATTTCAACCCAAGGAAAGCTACAGCAATGAAGACCTTCAAAAGTTGATTGCCAGGATCGAGAGCCTTCCATTACGATTGGAACACACTGTCAAAGATTTAACAGATCAGCAGCAGGATACTCCTTATCGTGACGGTGGATGGACTGTGCGCCAGGTGGTACATCATGTTTCCGACAGTCACATGAACGCCTTCATTCGTACCAAGTGGACGCTTACGGAGAATACGCCTTTAATAAAAGCATATGATCAGAAGAGTTGGGCGGAAACACCTGATACTAAACTGCCGATAGACACATCCATCAACATACTCAGATCATTGCACAAGAAGTGGTCAGCAATGCTCAAGGAATTGAAGGTCGAAGAACTCAATAAGGAGTTTATCCATCCTGAAACAAATAAGCACATCCGCATCAGCCAGATGATCGATAACTATGCATGGCATGGTGATCATCACCTGGCACATATCGATTCTCTCAAGCGGAGAATGGAGTGGTGAGATTGAGGTAGATTTCCCTCTTATTTTTTTTCCGCAAAAAAGTATACTTGTCTTTTGCTAACTCATTTTGCTTTCTGCGCATGAGATAACGACTCATTGCTCAATTTCTTGAGCTGGGAATTTTCCCGTCTCCAATATGGGGATTTTCTTGTATGGCTTTTCGGGAGACTTTCGATATGTTCGCGGACTTATCTTTCAAATTCCACTTTCAATGAAAAAAATAATATCCCTGAGTCTTTTCTGCTTTTTCTGTTCTGTAAAATTCAGTAGTGCGCAATGTCCCGCGACGGGCGCGATCAGTGGCAATACAAATGTTTGCCCCAATAATATGATCAGCTATACTGTTCCTAGTACAGTCGGAAGCACTTACTTGTGGACAATCGCAGGTGGTATACAAGTGAGTGGAACTAATACAAATAGCATATTCGTCAATTGGAACTCTTCAGGGGCAGGTAATGTGAATGTAGTGGAAACTCATTCAGGAGGATGTGTGGGAACTGCAGTTAATCTCCCTGTCACAATAACTGGCCCGATCACGACTTCGATTAGTGGAAACGCAAATGTATGTCCGGGTAGCATCACAGCATATAGTGTGACCAATACTCCTGGAAGCACTTATACCTGGTTTATGGGAAGCGGTGCTCAGGTAAGCGGAGGGAATACCAACAGCATCACCGTGCAATGGTCTGGTACAGCTGGACCAGCAAGTGTGAATGTACAAGAGACAAATGCAAGTGGATGTGTGGGTAATTTTGTGAGCATTCCAGTTTCTATAGGGAATCCACCTGCAAGCCCGATCGTTGGGAATAGCGGTGTTTGCGCGAACGCGAATGGAATTTCGTATAGCGTAGTCAATACAGCTGGGAGCGCTTATGCATGGACGATCACCGGAGGTACGCAAGCCAGCGGAAGTAACACGAACAGCATTACAGTTAACTGGGGCTCGGGGCCAACTGGCACTGTTCAGGTAGTAGAGACTAACTCAGGTGGCTGTTCCAGCAATGCGGCTACAAAATCAATTTCAATGACCCCTGTGACAAGTTCAATTACCGGGAACAGCGTTGCATGTACAAATTCGTCCGGTATTCCATATTCGGTGATGGCCAATTCAGGGAGCACGTATGCGTGGACAATCAGTGGAGGCACGCAGGCGAGCGGTAGTAATACCAATAACATCACTGTGAATTGGGGCGGAGGAGGTACCGGTACGGTTAGTGTTGTTGAAACATTTTCAGGAGGTTGTAACGGTGCAGCAGTCAACAAGACAGTGACGATTGGAAGTCCGGCCACCAGTTCTATTACTGGGATTAACAATACCTGTACGAGTGCCAACGGAGTTTCATATAGCGTTACCAACAACACAGGGAGTACCTATGCGTGGACAATTGCAGGAGGTACTCAGGCCAGTGGCACTAATACAAATAGCGTAACGGTTAACTGGGGTTCGGTGGGCACAGGCAATGTGAGCGTAGTGGAGACTTTTTCAGGTGGGTGCGTGGGACCTGTCATGAACCTCGCTACAACCATCAATGCTCTTCCTATAGTAAGTGCACCTTCTTCAACAATGTGCGCAGGAGCTACTATGACATTAAGTCCAACTTCCGGTGGGACTTGGAGCAATACTAGAAGGCTGGTAAGTAGTGATGGGACTATCACGGCCCCCTTTTTTCCAGGCTCGCCTTCATTTCAATTTATTTTCACACAAGCTTCCACGGGCTGCTCCAATATGATCTCAATAACAATTACCGCACCTCTTCCTATTTCGTTTACTACAGGGAGTACTATTGTTAATGCTAATACGAACGGGGTTTCGTATAGCGTCAGTAATACGGCTGGTAGTACGTATGCTTGGACTGTTACCGGAGGCACCAAGGCCAGTGGGGGCAACACGAATAGTATAACAGTTAATTGGGGATCGGCGGGAACGGGTAATGTAAGCGTAGTGGAGACAAGCTCTAATGGATGTACTGGCCAAGCTGCTAGTCAACCGGTGTCAATTATCAATACATGCCCACCTACTTCAGCAATTACAGGAAGTGCGACTGTATGCGCCAACGCAAGCGGAGTAGCTTACGGTGTCACTAATAATACGGGTAGTACTTATGCGTGGACGATTACAGGCGGGACCCAGGCAAGCGGAGGAAATACCAATAACATCACGGTAAACTGGGGGGCAGCCGGCTCGGGTATTATAAATGTGGTGGAAACATTTTCAGGCGGGTGTATTGGTACTGCGGTGAGCAAGACAGTGACGTTTGGATCCCTGGCTACTACTTTCCTTACGGGAGTCAGCATCACCTGCTCCAATACGAATGGAGTAGGCTACAGTGTGAACAACCATACAGGGAGCACATATGCTTGGACGATTACTGGAGGGACGCAGACAAGTGGCACTAACACCAACAGTATTGCGGTCAACTGGGGCACAGCAGGTTCAGGTAGTGTAAGCGTAACGGAGACTTTTCAAGGAGGCTGTACTGGATCGGCAGTTTCTTTTCCGGTTACAATTAAAGCTAGCCCTACTAATAGTACTGGTCCAATTACGGGTGCAACCACGATTTGCTCAACCTCAACCGGGCTGGTTTATAGTGTTGCAAATACGGCTGGCAGTGATTACAGTTGGACCACCACTGACGGTGGGGGATTCATTAAAACCGGCCAGGGAACAAGCAGTGTTATAATCGACTGGACGGGAGTGGGGTACAGTAATGCTGGTAATGTCAGGGTCACTGAGAGCATTTCCGGGTGCCCTGGAAATCCCGTCAATCTTCCGGTCACAATCACCCGGCCGTCAACGAGTTCGATCTCAATTACCGGAGCGCCCTGCATCAACTCTGCATCAACGTTTGGTGTTGTAAATACTGCTAACAGCACATACGCATGGACGGCTACCGGAGGTAATATCACTGGCGGTGCAGGCACAAATAGCATTACAGTAAACTGGATAACAACAGGCGCTGGAAGTGTCAGTGTAGTAGAGACAAACGCATCGGGTTGTGTTGGATTCTCCAAAACCTTTAATAACTTTCAAGTGTACCCTGCACCACAAAACCCACCTGTAATCACCGGCAGCAGTTCGGTTTGCATCAACACTTCAGGATCCGCATATGGCATTGTAGGTAGTGATCCCAACAGTCTTTATCAGTTAGTAGAGATTGATGGAGGGAGCTATGGGGGAGGTAATTCTAACGGCTCAAGCATCATGGTCAATTGGAGCTATACTCCTCGCACTGGTAACCTGAGAGTAATCGAGAAGGCGCACTATTACGATGGAGGTTTAGGAGGATGTTCTGGTCCTGTTGCAAATTTTCCTGTGGCAATTACAGCGCCGGCTACAGGTGATATTATTGGTAAATATGCTGTGTGCAATAACAGCACTGTAACTTACAACGTTACTAATACGTCAGGAAGCACTTATGCATGGAACGTTAGCGGAGGTACGATAGTTAGTGGCGTAGGCACCAGTAGTATTTCAGTGGCCTGGGGAGTGGCAGGCTTGGGGAACATAAGCGTTACCGAAACAACTGCATCAGGTTGCGTAGGAAATACTGTGAGCACGAACGTGGTTATTGGTGTACCGTCAACTACCTCTTCAATAAGCAGTACTGTTAGTCCAGATGTTTGTGAAAATACTACCAATGTACCGTACTGGGAGCCAGCATCTGGTAGTACGTACGCCTGGTCAGTCACAAATGGAACGATCGTAAGTAATAGTAACAATGGCGTTACCATAAACTGGGGATCCGCAGGCAACGGCAGTGTTCAGGTGACTGAAACAAATGTTTCCGGTTGTCAAAATACACCTGTGACTTTGCCAATTGTAGTACATGCTATCCCTGCTAAACCAACCATTATAGGAAACTCATCAACATGCGTAGATGGTGCAGGGCAAATTGGTCAATATAATGTGAGCTCTATAACGTCAGGCAGCTCTTATGTTTGGGGTAGGACAATCAATGGAATAGCACAACCATTTTCAGCAATTGTATTAGGATCAAGTCCGACCCCCGTTTCCTTTAACTGGAATAACCCGGGGCTGGAAATCGTTAGTGTATATGAAGCTTCATGGGGATGCGCCAGCCCTGTTGCAACACTACCGGTAACTGTTATTGCTACTCCTGTCAATTCAATTACCGGTAGCAACGTAGTTTGTCCTGACACGAATGGTTGGCCATACAGTGTTACAAATACTATCGGAAGTACATATGAATGGACTGTGCTCGGAGGAACACAAGCTTCGGGTGGCATGACCAACAGCATTAACGTAAACTGGGGATTTAATATAAATCGCGTGAATGTTACGGAAACGAATTCTACCGGCTGTAAGGGTACCGCTACTCTTATGGTATCACGTTCTGACGTCCTGACAAGCTCAATAACAGGTAGCAACTCTGTATGGGTAAACTCAACTGGTGTAAACTACAGTGTTGTAAACAGTTCGGGAAGTACATATGCGTGGACGGTCACAAAAGGAACGCAGGTGAGCGGAGGGAACTCAAACTCCATAACGGTTGATTGGGGGGCGTCAAGCGGAACTGGAAATATTAAGGTAATAGAAACCAATTCGATTGGGTGCGTAGGCTTACCAGCGAACTTGCCTGTAGCGCTTAATATTACTGTGCCAACAATTTCAATTACATCGCAAAATACAGGTATTTATGGAGGGACAATTGAGCTTACGACAAACACCGGTGGTTCACCGGGTGCAGTGACCTATACTGTTGTAAATGGAACCGGTACTGCTTCTGTTTCAGGTTCAATACTTTCGCTTACGAGTGCAGGCACTGTCACCGTCATAGCCACAGTTGCAGCAGCCGCAAATTATACTACAGCCACTTCATCGCAGACCATAACCATAAACAAAGCTGATCCGGTAGTGACAATTACCTCAGTCAATTCGGGAACCTATTTAATCGAAATTCCACTCAGTGCAAGTACAGGCGGATCAACCGGGACTGTAACTTATTCCGTGACTGGTATTACTGGAGCGGCGGTGGTGCTGACCGGTAACCATCTTTTTCCCTCTGGTGCTGGCACTGTTTCGCTCTCCGCAAATGTTGCTGCTGATGCAAATTACAATGCAGCTTCCTCTCCGCCTCAGATAATTACAATTAATAAAGCGAATCAGACAATTACTTTTAACACACCTCCGGCAAACTTATGCCGAGGCAACTCTGTAACTGTATCCGGAAGTTCTTCAGGATTACCTATAGTATTTTCAATTGATAACACAACCATTGCTTCCATTAGCAACTCTTTCAATTCCGCTACCATTACTTCTAATTCTACCGGATCAATTATTATAACCGCTTCACAGCCCGGAGATTCAAATTACAATCCCGCCACAAGTGTTGTTAAAAGCATGAGTTTAATTGCATGTGCTAACCCCATAAGCATTGGAGGCGTTTGTAGCAGCATAGGTGGCTCAATGGTTAATCCAACTTCTGTAGCAACTTATGGGAACTATGCTTTTGTTGTTAGTGACCCAGGCATAACAAATAGCCCAGTTCCCGATGCCATGGAGGTTCTCGATATTTCAGGCCCCTCCCCAGTTCATGTAACAACGTATACAAATGGCGCGCTTTATGAACCTAGATCGATCGCCATCTCTGGTGATGGTAAGTTTGTTTATGTGGCTTGCTGGCATTCTCACGCCTTGTTTATTATAGACGTCACAATACCAACTGCTCCTTCCTTTAAGGGGATGTGGAGTGGTGGAAGCGTCAATCCCGACAATGTTTTTGTATCGGGCAACTTTGCTTACGTAATCAGCTCGCAAGTTGAGCGAATGGATATTATAGATATAACAAACCCTGCTGCTCCCGTAGCTAGAGGAAACATCACAATTCCCGGGGCAAGGAAATGTCATGTGTCAGGTACACGTGCGTATGTAATTTGTTCAGGTACGTTTAATGGAATGAAAGTGATTGATGTTAGTACAGCTACGGCCCCAGTAGTAATCGGCAGTATTTCAGATGGCGCAGGTGGAGCTATATTAGGTGGTTCTACTTCTATTTCTGTTGTAGGAAACAATGCATTTATCACAAGTGCAGCAGGATTAGCTCTCGAGGTGGTTGATGTTACCAACTCCTCTGCCCCTTCACACAAAGCAAGTGTAGCAAATGGTGTTAACGGAGCAGTACTTACATCTCCTAATTCAATCTCAATCCAGGGTAATTATGCGTATATCACAAATTATCCTTACAACAATACTCAGGGAAGCCTTGAGATACTTGATATTTCTAATGCTTCATTCCCCACTCATGTAGGGAGCACAAGTGGTGGATTACTGCCAAATCCTACGGCAGTAGTGGCCTCATCAGGAAATAATTACGCCTATGTGGTGAATCAGTATCCTGTCAGTTCACTGGCTACGGTGAATGTTTCTATAAAAGCTACACCTGTTCCTACTGGATATTATAGTAAACCGGGTACCGTGATTACTGATCCGAAATCAATTTCACTCGCCAACAATTTTGCTTATATAGTAAATGGTACTGGAAACTCGGTACAAGCTATTGATCTTACCAATTCCGAGTCACCGATTACAAGCGGATATGTTTTTGATGGTTTAGGTGGAGCAAAACTTAAAGCCCCTCAATCAATCGCTTTTTATGGCAATTATGCTTTTGTGGCAAGTACAGGAAGCAATGCCATCGAAGTTCTTAATATTGCTTCACCTGCATCCATTTCCCATAGTGCAAGTATTGTTGATGGCTCGGGGGGCGCATTATTAAATGCCCCAACTTCAGTTTTCGTGTCCGGAAATTATGCATACGTAACAAGTAGCAATGCCCTGGAGGTACTGAATATAAGCACGCCAACAAATCCGTCACACTCAGGGAGTATAACATCAGGTACTGGAGGTGCCTTGTTGGGTAGTGCACGCGCAGTTTTCGTGTCCGGAAATTATGCCTATGTCGTAGGTGGATCAAATGCGTTAGAAATAATTAACGTCTCTTCTCCGGGTTCCCCAAGCCATGTAGGTAGTTTATCGAATGGGAGTAATGGCGCTTTGCTGCTTGACCCAGTTTCAATTTATGTGGTAGGCAGGTACGCGTACATTGCCAGTAACGGGAGCAATGCACTGGAAATCGTTGATGTCTTTGATCCCGCAAACCCTGTCCATAAAGGGAGTTTGACCAATGTACCCACTAACCTAAGGTCTATAACTATAAGTGGCAATTATGCCTATATGTCTGGCAACACGCTGCAAATTATAGATATATCAAACCCGGTAGCGCCAGTGCAGAATGCTGTTTACGGCAATGGCGGGTCTTCATCTATTGCTGTTTCAGGAAATTACGGATACAATGTGTACCCCAACTGTTTGCAGGTATTAAATTTATTTCCTCTATACATAGATTCATTTGCCCCGGCATGCGGATTGGTTGGAACACCAGTAACTATCACTGGCGCTAACTTTAGTTCAGTACCGGCAAATAATACCGTTAGATTTAATGGAATGATTGCCACGGTAACGGCAAGCACCCCGACCAGTATTACTGCAATAGTTCCATCAGGTACTACAAATGGGCCGATCTCAGTAGTTGTTGCGGGAAGAATGGCAACAGCGACTCTTGCATTTAAGTTATGTCCGATAACCAGTGCGATTACCGGTACTACAGCAATCTGTGCAGGTACCAATGGAGTTGCATATAGTGTCGTCAATACTTCCGGCAGTACCTATGCATGGACGATCACCGGAGGAACGCAGGCTAGTGGAGGGACCATGAACAGTATCACAGTCAACTGGGGATCAGCAGGTACTGGAAATGTAAGTGTTGTTGAAACGAATTCGTCTGGAAGTGTAGGAGCAGCAGTGAACGAATCAGTGACCATTAACGCCAATACGGTGGCAACTAGCGCCATTACAGGAAGGAATATAATATGTGCAGGTACGAATGGGGTTAAGTACAGCGTTATTAATACGGTAGGCAGTACTTATGCGTGGACAATCACAGGCGGAACCCAGGCTAGTGGCGGGAATACGAGCAGTATCACCGTCAACTGGGGAGACGGATCGGCTGGGGGAGGGTTGATAAGTGTTGTTGAAACGAACTCATCAGGCTGTATAAACGGTACGAATACAGTTGTTCAAAGCGTAAGGGTTGCCGCTAATAGCAATGGTGCAAGTATAATCGCTTCGCCCGGTTGCTATGATAATATTACTCCTGTTACGCTTTCAACTAACCCTGTTGGGACAAATTATAGCTGGACGGCAGAATCGCTTTCAGTTGGAACAACGCCTTCCATTTCTGCAACTACTCCCAATTCAGGTGATACGCGCTACATGGTAAATTATTTAGTTAATGGTACCGGTGCTTTCGCTTGTTATATGCTCAGATCTTGCTCCTTTGCGAGAATCGGAGCAAGCCACCCTGAAGATGCTAATGTAGAAGGACCAACAATGGAACTCGACTTACCTGCCGTCAAAGAATTGACCGCGTATCCTAATCCCGCAACAACAACCATTACTGTAGCTGTACCCTGGAAAGCGAAAGAAGCCACCGAGGTATTGCTCTATGATATGTTCGGCAAGCTAGTCACTACATCAGTCTTGAAGAAGAATGAATGGAAGATCGAAATCTCGGTAATAAATTGTGCCGAGGGTTTATATGTTGTACGTGTCGGCAACAACGATTTGATCAACACAGTAAAAGTGATGGTGATGCACAAATAGATGGTAAAATACTTATCATGAAAGGCCGCTTCATGGGCGGCCTTTTTATTTCCCTTCGCTCTGAAATAGGCATCTTGCACTTTTGGCGTTGAGGATGACGCGAGGCTCAATCGTACTCAGGAAACACCTCTGTCAAGTTGATAGTCACGGCAATGTAAAGGGTGAAACCTGATCCGTGCGGACGGATGGTTTTAAAATACCTTTGTATTTTCTCGCCTCATCGATGGTATAAACCAATAGCGTTTGCTCTTGTGGATGTACTACCCAATATTCTTTTACTCCGGCTTCTTCATACAGTTCAAATTTCTCATGCAGATCTTTGGCTGAGGTATGGCGCGAAAGTATTTCTATGATCCAGTCCGGTGCACCGAGGCAGCCACGTTCATCAATCTTAGATAGGTCATCACACAAAGGTCGGGTTGTACCACGGTGATGATCTCCTGGTCTGCCTTTTGTTTTGCAAGCGCACATCAAAAGGAGCGGAGAACAACAGACAATTTTTGCCTTTTAAAAAAATTCCGATGGTAAGGAACAATCTTCCGGAAATCTTTTGATGAAGACTGCCGGGGAGGGAGACATCTTGAAAATCTTCCCACGAATCAATTCGGTCATCTCGGTCCATTTCCAGGTGAGATAATCAGAATACGCATACGTTCCGGAAAGATCGGGTTCCTCAATTTTCATCGAAGTAATCTAAGAAATTATTCACGGGTTTTTTCCCGTGTGCTACACGGGAAAAAACCCGTACCACCACGGGAAAATTCCCGGACGGCATAATGTCATTTACTAACCTGTTTGGAGATTATAATCATTCAAATGTTACATCTGCTCATTTAGTAATACGTCACGGTAAAATACCAAGAGGTATATAAATCCTGCAGCCCTAATTCGCCCCTCGAAAGCCGGACAAGCTGTACGCGTTAAAGCAAACCGGTAGAAAATAAATTTTAAAACATTTTAATTAAAAAAGTTATGACTACTAATGATGAAACCGGCAACGCCAAAACTGTTGCCACATTTGAGGTGCTTACCGGTAACTGTGCCAAACTTGGAACAGCCTATGACCCCAAAAAAAATTCGCTCAAACTGACCACACTTAATGCCCTGCTTGTCCTGGCCTATGCGGTGCTGCAAAAAGTGAAAGACGGGCTTACTGTATTTCAGATGGCCACGAACATTCGCATGGTTACTTTCGGTGATGTCAGAAAGCTTGCTACAAAAGTCATCAATGCCCTTGAAGCGACTGATGCCCCAAAGCAAACCATAAAAAATGCGCGTTCATCCTACTATAAAATTCAGGGAAGGCGAGTAAACCCTGTAGAGGAGCCGGTGGCAGTCGAAGGTCAGCCCGCTCCGGAGCCTGCAAAAACCAGGTCGGTCTCCCAGCAGAGTTATGACAATTTGGTAGAGCATTTCGCGCAACTCGTCACCACGGTTGCTGCGGAGCCCTCGTACGATCCCAACGAAGCGGAACTGAAAGTACCCTATCTCAAGGGTATAGTCCTCAATATGCGAAACAAAAATACAGACGTAATCAACGCATCCTTGGAACTGCGAAGCGTACGTGTCGAACGCGACAAACTTTTATATGCAAAAGAAATTGGCCTGGTGCCCATCGCTCTTAGTGTAAAAAAGTACATCAACTCGGTGTTTGGCCCCACGAGCATCCAGTACAAAGATGTGAAAGGTTTGAGGTTCTGGACACGAAGGATATCCTGAGTCAGATAAGTTTTCAGCCAAAGCAATTACAGGCAGAGAGAATGGAGAATCTACTGCCTGTTTTTTTTGTGCCCTACCGAATGGTGAAACTGACAAGCATGGGTATGACTCAGTTTTAGCAGACCCGTGTGTTTTCTCCTATTGACTTGCTTTCCTGTGAAGCTGACCTCGCAACTCTCTCTGTTGACTTACCTTTATTCGATGCTGATGCATGGCTTCCGGTTGTTGGCTTAACTTCTCGCAATTGCAGATTATTCACTCATCCCATTGACTTGCTTTATCGTCATCTGATTTTGCTTTTTCGAGGTACTGATTCACAATCTTCTCGTGCAGATTTACCTTTTCGCTTTGTTGATGAACCTTATGACTAGGTAGACTTGCGTTCCTTTGATGTTGATTGCCATTGCTTGGTTGCAGACCTCACAAGTTCAAGTGTGTAAAAAGTGAAATACGGCCTTACGATTAAACGATTTATACATAATCAAACAGTTTTCTATTTTTGGGCTTAACTTTAACATTAGTCTCGACTGTGTATTCGCCTCCCTGGTTTCTTTTTAATGCTCACGCTGAGACAATTTTTCCTGCACTCTTCCGGAAGGTTGATATTAACAGTGCACGTAAAATAAGACTGAATACACCCGATCAGGATTTCCTGGACATAGATTGTTACCATCAATCTTCAAAGCGAGCCATAGTTATTTCACATGGACTAGAAGGTAATTCAAGCCGGGCTTATGTCAGAGGCATGGCAAAAATATTCTATCAATATGGATTTGATATACTTGCGTGGAATTATCGTGGATGCAGCGGAGAAATGAACCGGGCCAAACGATTTTACCATAGTGGTGCTACTGATGACCTTCATTCTGTTGTTGAGCATACAGTCAAAAACTACAATGAACTATTTCTTGTAGGTTTCAGCCTTGGTGGGAATCTTGCTTTAAAATACCTGGGAGAGCGCCAGGTTAACGACAAGATAAAGGGAGCTGTGGCCTTTTCTGTGCCTCTTGATCTCGATAAGTCCTGCAGTAAAATATCTCAGCCCTCCAATTGGATTTACTCACAACGATTTGTAAAAAGCCTCAAAAAGAAGGTGAGAGCGAAAGCGGCATTGATGGAAGGCTTCGATGTGTCAGAAATAGATTCAGTAAAAGACCTTCGCGAGTTTGATGATAAGTACACAGGGCCGCTTCATGGCTTCAAAGACGCAATTGATTATTACTATCAAAACAGCTCTATCCGGTTTTTGGAATATATCAAAACTCCTACATTGATTGTTAACGCAAAGAATGATCCTTTCTTAAGTCAGGAGTGTTTTCCGGAAAACCTGACTAATACTTTTGTAACCCTGGAATATCCTTTGCGTGGTGGCCACGTGGGGTTCTCCTCCTTTAATGGAAATGGAGTATATTGGAGCGAACAGCGAGCCCTTGAATTCATTCTTTCGCTGGTAAAATGATTGAACGATTTTCCATAGGAACAACCTCAAAGGCACTAGCAAAACGCTTTGGTGTCGAAGAGCCATCTTCGTTTCAGGCCCGCTATAATGTGGCACCATCTCAGTTGATACCGATAATTTCAATGGGAGATATGGGCTTTTCTCATTTTTACTGGGGACAACATCCCGATTGGTCTAAAAACAAAGCGCTTGCCGAGAAAATCATAAATGTCAGGTCTGAGCAAATAGTTGAACGTCCAGCGTTGAAAAAAGCACTTATGACACAGCGTTGTATTGTACCGGCAGATGGATTTTATGTGTGGAAACGGCATGGTAAGAAATCACTTATTCCCTGGCGTTTTTCACTGAGAGACAAAAGCATTTTTTCAATCGCAGCACTGTGGGAAGAGTATGATGACGAGGAAGGTGATATTCACACGTTCACTATCCTTACCAGGTCTGCCAACAATTTTGTTTCCTCAGTTAGCGAACGAATGCCGATGATACTGAATCCGGAAACGGAAAAAATATGGCTAGACAAAAATTCATCCGAAAATAATCTTTTGGATATTCTGAATTCTGAATCGATCGAGGTTCTTGACGGATATGCGGTCTCCAATCAACTTAACTCGATTTCATTTGATAGACCATCCCTTGTGTTGCCGGTTCCGCCGGCTGATCAGTTCGGTAACCTGACATTGTTTGACTGAGAACGGATCGAAATTATTCTGAGTAAATTTGGGCGGACACGCACAATGAAACGAGCCGTTATTTCAATTCTATTATTTCAAGCCTTTTGCGGGTTATATGCGCAGACTTTTACGAGGTACAAGTATCACGATGCCGCCAAGAAGAATCCCAAAGAAGTCTACCAAGTCAAGGATACAATCAGTAATATTTTGCATGGCCGTTACGTTTCGTACTTTCTCAACGGGCACATTGAGTCCAAAGGACAGTTTGTGAATAATGAAACCACCGGAGTATGGGAGTTTTATTTTGAAACCGGAAACTTGAGAATGCGGGGCATACTTAGGCAGAATTCAAATTATGGATTGTGGGAGTATTTCTATGAAAATGGCCAGAAGAGCATGGAGGGAACAATTGATGGGAGATTGAGGGAGGGGATTTGGAAGATTTATTATGAAAGTGGCGAGCTCAAAGAAATGGGAGAGTTCCGTGCCAATAAACGTACGGGTTTGTGGAATACTTACTATGAGGATGGCGCCAAACGCGGTGAGATTGAATATTCGGACGACAACGGTCGCTACATAGAGTATTATCATTCAGGAAAAGTTCAAGCCGAAGGCCCAAGGTCCGGATCTAAGAACGTGGGTCACTGGCGCACGTATGCGGAAGATGGCACGCTGCAGAGCGAAGGTGATTTCAGCGGAAGCAAAAAAAATGGAGAATGGAAGTATTACTACCCTTCAGGGCGGGTCTCCTCGGTGGGCAGCTATGAAAATGACGAACCCATTGGTTTGTGGAATTACTACTACGAAAATGGGGCTATCAGCGCAAAAGGAGAATTTGTAAAAGGGAACAAGAATGGGTACTGGAGCTCTCTAAACAAAGATGGTTCCGTCAAGAGTGAAATAACATATATCAATGGAACTGGAGAATACAGGGAGTATCATAAAAGCGGTGCCTTACGAATTAAAGGGCAGATTGCCAATGAGAAAAACCAGGGGAAGTGGCAGTACTTCTATGAAGATGGAAAGCTGGAAGGGGAATGTGACTTTAACCGTGGCAAAGGAACATACCAGGGATACTATCCGAACGGGACCCTGCAAACGAAGGGTGAAATAGAAGACGACCATCGCGTAGGGACATGGGAGCTTTACGAGGAAGATGGAAACCTGACAGGCTACTATAAGCCCATCTATGAGAATAAATCGCAGGCAGATGCCATCAATGCAATGATCGAGAAATCGAAGGTGGTTGTACCAACAATGATGAAAGCACAACGAAAGGCCTTTGCGTACTTTTCACCACTTTTTCCTGAGTACAGGAGCCTGATTGTTCAGGGTAATCCGGCCTTTATGTTCGTTGGAAATCTGCCGCTGGGAGTGGAGTTCTACAACGAAGGACGCCTCGGTCATGAGTTTTCATTCGAGGGAATCCGGTCTCCATTCTTTACTGCGGACGCTAATGTTCCCATCGGGAAACTATATACGCGAGGCTACATGTTTTCTTTTAAACAAAAATTCTACAACCCAGTTAACCTGGGCATGTGGTACTTTGGTCATGAGATCAGGTTCACCAATATTGTTCATAATTCAAATGTTCAATTACTGCCCTCATCAGGTGGCAGTTTGATCACAGCCACAGCTCCTGAGCAGCGTGTAGAGTATGGACTGTTGCTAGGCTACAGGTTAATGCAGCACTTGGCAAAGGATGGGATTACGATAGATACGTTTGTAGGTTATGGTGTAGGATACCGGAATGTGTCTGTTGATTCACAATTCATGTCCGACTTTAAATCAATTGACACGAATCACTTCTCCCAGGCTTTTCATTTTGGATTTAATATCGGCTATTCTTTCTCGTTTGATACATCAAAGTGATACTTGAAGGATGTTAAGAGGCTGATTGTCAGCAGACAAAGACGGCTAATCAAATCCGTCAGAAGATTGTATTAAAGTTAATTTTTTTCTGTTGTTTTAGCGTTTCAAATCTGAACTGATGCAACAACCCGATTCACTTAACCTCGTAGCCGAATTTCATAAAACATTTAAGCACCCGATCCTGCAAGATCCTGCCATACCTTCCGAGGACAGGTGTAAACTCAGAGTAGCACTGATCGCTGAAGAACTGAAGGAGCTAGAAGTAGCTATTGCAGACAAAAATATCGTGGAAGTGGCCGATGCCCTGTGTGACATTCAGTATGTGCTTTCGGGTGCTATCCTGGAGTTTGGATTAGGCGAAAAATTCAAGGCCCTTTTCGAAGAAGTTCAGCGGTCAAACATGAGCAAGACTTGTAGCTCTGAAAAAGAAGCGATAGCCACAGTGGCGTTTTATAAAGCGAAAGACAATACGGAATGCTATTACCATGAAGAAGGCGGTCGTTGGCTGGTGTACAGGAAGACTGATAACAAAACAATAAAATCGGTAAATTATTCGCCAGCCGATTTGAAGAAGGTGCTCGGGGATCATATATAAAACTCTAATTGAAAGGCATTTTCCTGACCGCGCAACTGAAGCGGATTAACAGCAATGATTGCTGAGTCATTGTATGCCCGGATAAATTCATTTCTACTGATCCGGAGTTTGCTTACACCTGGACGAACCTTGTGATATTGCATCCGCCCCGATTTATTTGATGTAGCGCTGTAGAGATAATCGTATTTAACAGGAATAGGAGAGGGGACGTATTTCATTGCGCATAGCTTTTTGTGAACTGAAGGCCTACAAGGCTGTTATGAGCACTATTGTACTGCGCCAAAAGTGAGTATGCCCAGTTAGGTACGTAATTGAATCTCTGCTCGTACTCTTCAATTTTTAAGCATAGTTTCCTTACGAAGAACCGGATTTGATCCAGGTCTTTGCAATCAGCTGGTCTCACAAAGTTCTGATTTGTAAAATTCATCAAAGCTATTTCAAGCTTTTTGATCTCGAATGATGTCATTTCAATTGTGTAATAGTGCACAATTATATGCCTATTTTTTTATTAAAAATGATTAATTATGTGAATTTTTACACTTTAACCTGAATTCAGGCCAATTTGCGGCTCTAGAGGCATCTTTTCTGAATTGATGGGTTGCTCTTTCCTACTTATAAAATCGCTTTCTTGGGGTGATAAAGAGGCCTGAATTTTCGGTATCCTTTTAGTTAACTTTAGCAAAAAAACTTTCCGTTTCATGGAACAACAGCTCTCATCACACGAACCTTTCTTAATAGTTTTTAATCAGGTAATGACCGTAGGCACAGTGGTAACTCTTGCTACCGCTATTTTGGTTTACTTTCTTTATAAGTTACGCGTCTCTCTGTTCAAAGAACCTAAAGAGAAATACGATTACATAAATGCCACCGAGATTCGCTGGTTCAAAAGAGTGTATTTCTTTTTTGGACTTGCTGCCGCTTGTGCGGTTAATCTTTACGGATACGAACAATTCACTGAAATTGGCTTGCCTTTTTTTGTGAGATTATTTTTCTCCTTTGCCTGCGCAACGCTGATCTCTTATGTAGCTGCTTTGATTCTGGAGTATTACTATCCTACCAAGTTGAATCTGAAGCTTCGCAAGTTGAGATATACACCTCGCATCAATCCTAAAACCGGTCGGAAAATGCGCATGTTAAGTGAAGACGAAGAAGATGTGCATCTCAATGAAGGTATGCAGGCAGAAGAGAATGTCTTTTCTATCGATTACGATGTTTGGATAGATGAGTCAACAAGCGAGGTTAAAATTGAAAAATATCAAGGACACCTTATTGCATTGCAGTGTAATAACTGTGGTTTCTATACAATGAAGGTTCAGCGGGAAGAAGTGGTTGAAAGAAATGAAGACGGGTCGCCCAAAGAAATACTCAAACACTATCAATGTTCCTATTGTAAGAATGTTCGTGCAACCCAGTTTGTGGTATCCCGCAAGGAATCGGAAGACTATAAATTGCAGAAACCAAAACAAGAGAGAAATACAAGGAGTATTGATCTTGTAAAAATTGACCTTCACTCAACCCTGGGGGCGAGAAAAACGTTTGAATTTAAATCGATCGAGGAGTTAGAGAAATTCCTGAAGGAATTTGACTTCGATAAAGTATCTTAAAATGACTGTATAAATAAAATTTAGAACTATGAGGAAATTGGTGGTGTTGATTTTCGGCTTTGCATTTTTATCAGCTCGTGGAAATGCGCCAGACACATCGGTATTTAAACCAAAACCTGTCTACGGCCGTGAGGCAAGGATTATTTCTTACATTCTGGATAACTACCACTACCGTAAGATTTCACTCAACGATTCGCTTTCGGCAGCGATTCTCAAGCATTACATTGACGAGTTGGATAACAACAAGATGTATTTCTTAGCTTCAGATATACAGTCGTTTGATAAGTATAAAACCACTATTGATGATCTGACCAAGAAGGAAGACGTGACTCCGGCCTACGAGATTTATTCTGTTTTCCGTCAGCGCTACAATGAGCGTATGGATTATTTGACTAAGACCCTGCTTAACCAGGAGTACGACTTTACAGCTGACGAATATTATGAGAGTGATCGCGAGAAATTGCCTTGGGCGCAATCTGCTGCTGAATTGAACGACATCTGGAGAAAGACAGTAAAGAATCAATATCTCAGTCTGAAATTGTCTGGGAAAAAGCAGGATGAGCTGAAGGATTTGATCAAGAAAAGGTATGATCGCTTCCTAAAGTCACTTTCTCAATTTAATTCGGAAGACGTGTTCAATGTATATATGAACTGCGTCACAGAAGCTTACGATCCACATACTAATTATCTTTCTCCAAAAGCTTCTGATCTGTTCAAGCAGAGTATGAGCCTTTCGTTGGAAGGTATAGGGGCTTCATTACAAACAGAAAATGAATACACCAAAGTAGCAAAAATTCTCCCCGGCGGTGATGCTGATAAATCGGGTAAAATTCATGCCGGAGACTTTATCGTTGGCGTTGCTCAGGGGAAAGATGGTGAAATGGTGGATGTTATCGGGTGGCGCCTTGATGATGTCGTTAAACTGATCAAAGGCCCTAAAGGAACATTGGTTCGTTTGCAGATTTTGCCTGCGGCCACGGGCCTCAACGGAGGTTCAAAAGAAATTACATTGGTTCGTGATAAGATTAAACTGGAAGATCAGGCAGCCAAAAAGAATCTGATCAAGTATAAGTCCGCAGGAAAGGATATGAAATTAGGTGTGATCACACTTCCTAGTTTCTACATGGATTTCGATGCGTATCAGAAAGGTGATCCGGAATACAGAAGCACTACACGAGATGTAAAAAAATTGATTGGTGAACTTCAGAAGGAGGGAATTGATGGATTGGTAATGGATCTCAGGAATAATGGAGGTGGATCATTGATGGAAGCAATTGACCTCACCGGACTCTTCATCAAAGACGGTCCAGTTGTTCAAGTCCGTACTTCTGCAAACCAGGTTCAGGTTGGCCAGGATGATGATAAAAACGTGGCGTATAGTGGCCCGCTTGTGGTGCTGACCAATCGTCTTAGCGCTTCCGCCTCTGAGATTTTTGCCGGGGCAATTCAGGACTATCACCGGGGCGTGATTGCAGGTGAGTCAACCTATGGCAAAGGCACGGTGCAGCGTGTGCAAGACTTGAAACCTGTCATGAACGAAAAGAATATTCCCGTGGGAGAACTGAAGTATACATTTCAAAAATTCTACCGGGTGAGCGGAAGCAGCACGCAGCATAAAGGTGTTGAACCCGATATAAAGTTACCGACTGCCCTGGACGAACATCAATTTGGTGAGAGTGCGAATCTAAGTGCTTTGCCTTGGGATGTGATCAAAGCCGCTTCTTTTGAGAAGTATAATGATGTCAACGACAAACTTATCGCAGATTTGAACAGGTCTTACCGTGACAGGACTAAGCACGATAGTAATTTAAAGAACTACATCAACGACACGGACGAACTTCGTCAAAATTTGCGGAAGACACGGATTTCACTGAACGAAGAAAAACGCAAAAAAGAAATGGAGGAAGCTGAAAAGAAAAAGGCTTCAGCTAAATTAGATACCAAGCTTTCGGCCAATAAAGAAGGCCTTCCCCAGGAAGACAGCCTTCTGCAATTGAATGACGAGTTTTTGCGCGAAGGACTCCTGATACTTTCAGAAATAGTAACGAGCAGGGTAGGGTAATTCTTAATTTTTTGCTGACAGGCCCTCAAGAAATTTTTTGAACCTCGGAGTGTTGTAGTTTTTCATACCTACTTCTTTCAAAGTCACCAGACCGTTTTGATCAATTACAAAAGTAGTTGGTATGGATGGTACTTGTAATTGATCGGGGAGGTAGCCGGAACTCATGTAAACCGGAAAGGTGTATTCATTATTGCTCTTGAAGTTCTTTACTCTCTTAAGCAAAGCATCCTCATCAAGTGAAAGAATTACGAACTCGATTTTTTCTTTGTCAGCACCTTCATAAAGTTTCTGGATGGTAGGCATTTCTGCACGACAAGGTCCGCACCAGGTCGCCCATAAATTAAGGAAAACAATCTTGCCCTTGAATTTCCTGAAATCAACTTCACTTCCGTCCAGGTCCTTGATCTTGAAATTGAAGTCAAAATACTCCTTTCGGTCATAGTCTGTTGAAACATCTGCAAAGCCGGAGAGAATCAGGGCTTGTTGCGATACTTCCATGATTGGCCTGCGAGTTTGTGGTATCAAAATGGCAACCAGCAGAATTAGAGATAGTGACTTCTTTAGCATGAGCGATCTGAACCTTGGCTTTACCAAATGTCTTTAATTTGATAACTTACACCAAATTATTTGCGATGAATAGCAGGTTTGTAGCCGCCTTAGTTCTCCTTTTTGTTTCGCTTGGCGCCTCTGCTCAGAAGGTAAAGTACAAGGATTTGATCCTTTTGCTCACCTCCAAGCAGTATGAGAAGGCAGAGCCTTTTCTGAAGAGGTACCTGAAAGAGAATAATGATAACCCCAATGCATACCTCTACATGGGGATTACCTTTCATGAGAAGGCTCTGAAAAATGATCCTCTGACTCAGACTGAAATTCTCTGCTCTAACATAGATTCGGCATTGCTTAATTACGATAAGGCGTACAAGACAATTGATGATCGTGAATTGCGGAAAAACGATGAGTACTATGAAGCCTACATGCGCAGGGACCTGAGAACCGGGAAATTCGTCATCAAGTTGTCTGATGTTCAGTTAGATGTTGAAAACCGGACAAAGGGACTCAAGGATAAAAAGGAGAAAGTGAAATCGCTCAAGCGTTACTTCACAGAAGCTTCAGACAGTTACGCGAAGTCGAATGGTGTGTTTAAAAACCTGACTTCACAATACGCTAATGATAAGGAATTTTATTTGCGAGCAGATGACGGAACGAGTTCTTCATTGAAACGAATAGCTTCTTCTTTCGATTCATCAACTCAGGCATTTGATCAGTATAAAAAAGTATCAAGGGAACTCGGGAAGACAGGACATGATCAGAATATGGACTTGCAGGAAATCAAAGACCTGAAAAAAGATGGGGACACACAGGCTGATTTCATGAAGGATGACCTAAAAGTTTGGGATTATAGAAAATGGGTAACTCAAACATCAGAGCAGATTGAAAAGGAGATTATCCCGCTGCGCGATCGTCTTGTGGCTTATGACATTGAAGTGAATAAACTGAGAGCCAGGCTTCAGAAAGATTCTGTTTCAGTAAAAAATGACCTTGAAAAGATTGTCAACAAGACGCTATTCGATCAATTGAAAAAATACGATCCAGATCCAATGCCGATGTCTTTGTTTAATATGAAGTTTGCCGAATTGGAGTTTCACTCTGATGTTGTTTTAAACAAAGTGTTTCGTGATTCTGCAGATGTACGCTTGCGCTTGGCGTCCCTGCACATGGAGATGGATGACCTAAAGGCGCTTGACAGTATTGCCAGCCTTCTGAGTAAAAGGAATTTTGAAGATGAAGAGAAGAACTACAGACAATTCATTACCAAAACCTTCGGAACGGTTGCTGTTTTGCAAAGCACCGTGAACGCAACCTTGGATTATGCTAAGCGAGAACGGGCCAAGCGAGATAATGAGTGGAAGAAGGCTAACCTCGCCTTAAACTGGCTCGTAAGTGCGTCAGATTCGATTCCTCTCGTGATGGAGTCGCCACGTGACTTAAAGTTCAAGCCGTTGGTTATTGAGTCGGAGCGGTATACTTTTGGATTAGCCTACAAAGACTCGCTGGCAACCGGGTACTTTTACTCCATTACTCCCAGTCGTTTGGCAGATTTGAAAGTAAGCTTTCCCGTAGATCAACAGAGTTTTAAAAAGCGATTTTTCCCTTTGATTAAAGGCGTGGCGACTTCAGATTCACAAGGAAATGCATTTATTACATTGACCTATTCTACGCAGAAGAAGAATGAGAAATTTCCTGTAACGATATCTAAAATCTATCGGGCTGATGGATTGTCATGGAGCAACAATTTCAACTTTGACATGATTCCATCTGAGGTAACACTCAATAGTGAAACAGGTGTAATTTCGGTTAAGGTAACTGCGCCTGACGGCTCCGGCAAAATTATTGATGTAGATAAAAACGGGAAACAGATTAAGTAATCAGTTTCCCGTAAGTTTTCTCCAGTCCTGGTAACGCAAAGTTATGCGTTGTTTCATTTTTTCGTAGTTCTCCCAACTGTCGGTGACGTGGTAGATCGAAGGCAGGGCCTTCACCAGTACCTCGTCATAATCCGCGCGATAAAGGCCACCACCGTAGTAATAATAGGTGAACATGTTTCCTTCACGATTGAATAATTCATATCCGAGATAGCCATCCCAGATTTCACTGAGGATAGTGCATGAGATCTCTTTGCGCTTAAACCGAAATATCTGACCAGCCGCTTCTTCCTCGAAGTATTCCGAATACAACTCACTTTCAATCACCCAACCCAGGTACATTCCGATGTGCACATAGGCTTGTTCAATAGGCAAAGAGTCAGGAAAATTTCCTAAAAAATGGCTCTTCGCATTGTCGTAAATAGTTTTTTGCATGTCGGCTTTCTTTTCCATAAAGGGGTGGATTGAAGTTTATACAAGGTAAGAGTTTACGTTCGTATCACCAATTATTTTGTCGGATCAGCGAATGGTAAACGATCACCTAAGATGACTTTATTATTTTTCCGGTCGATATCTGCCATTCGTTGTGAAGGATCGATTTCCATACTTTCAATTTCTGAAATTTTCCTGTTGATCTTCAGTGTATAGACAGGATATACCCAGGGCCATGTCTCGCACGCAACCCAATTATTTTTTCCTTCTTTGGGCTTGCCTCCTAATAGTTCATTCATAGGAATGTAGTAGGTTTCTTTCGACCCGTCTTTATAGTTGACCTGCACATCAATCGGCATTGGAAAATCTCCAATCCTTTTCAAATCAACGAGTGTTGCGCTATTGGATTCACCTACAACGCCAAATCCATAATCGATTCTTTTGGTAGTGCCTGTCCAGTAGCGAAGGTACCATCCCAATTGAAGGTTTGACGTTTTCTCCATCACTCGAATGAAATCATTCGGGCTTGGGTGTTTCATTTTCCAGGTGTTGTAGTAGCGCAGCATTCCTTTGTAGAAATTTTCTTCACCAATAAGGTATTTTAACTGTTCAAGGAATACTGCTCCAATGCTGTAAGCTGCCGTACTATAAGCCCGGTTTGTATTGAAATGATCGGAATGCTGGTCGGCAGGTTCTTGTAAGCCGCTGGCGACCAATCCAAAATAAGCGTTATAGCTTCCGGTATGTGAATTTCCATCTGCGCCCGTAGCGGCATTGTAAGCCTCTCCACTGGCAAAATCAGTAAAGCCTTCATCCATCCAGGCGTGCAAAGATTCGTTTGATGCCAAAGCCATTTGGAACCAGCTGTGTGTCACCTCGTGAGCCATAGTTCCCGATAAGCCAGCCAGTTGACCTTCACCAAGAATCAGTGTACACATTGGGTACTCCATTCCACCATCACCACCCTGAATGATCGAATAGGTATCAAAGGGATATTTGCCGAAATATTTGTTGAGGTGCTCAAACACTTTAACGGCATGACCTTCCATTTTTTTCCAGGTGTCGGAGGTCTTTTCATTTTTCTGATAAAAGAAATGCAGTTCTGGACCATTCGGAACTTGGGCAATATCGTGTGTGTATTCCGGATCGGCAGCCCATGCAAAATCGATTACATTTTTGGCAGTGAAATTCCAGGTAAGATTACCGGTTCCCTTGTTCACAGTCGTACCAGGTTTTTCATAACCGAACCCGATCTTATCAGGGTTTTGTAGTTTACCTGTTCCGGCAATGACATACTTTGGATCAATTGTAATTTTTACATCGAAGTCCCCCCAAATACCATGAAACTCGCGTGCCACATACTGATAAGCATGCCATCCCTGGAAATCATATTCTACCAATTTCGGATACCACTGTGTCATCGAGTAAGAAATACCTTCACGGCTGTCGCGACCTGACCTGCGGATTTGAATAGGTACCTGACCATTAAACTTCATATCAAACACCGTCTTCGCTTTTGGAAGAATTGGTTTGGCAAGTGTCACTTCAAGAATAGTTCCTATTACTTTATACGTGATGTCCTTGCCATCTTGTTTGAGAGATGTGACATGCTGATACCCGATTTCATTGCCTTTCAATTTTGAAATACGATCGCCAACTCTGCGGTCCGGATCGGAGATGTTGCGCGAACGTACATCCATCATGCTTCCCGGTTGGAATGCATTGAAGTACAAATGGTAATATACTTTGGTCAACGTGTCGGGCGAGTTGTTATAGTAAACAAGTTTTTGGTCGCCATCGAATTGATGATTGGAGACATTCATGTTTACATTCATAGTGTATTCCACTCGCTGCTGCCAGTATGTGCCTTGTGCATTCACGATGCAGGTGGTAGCAAAAAGAAATACAAACAGGGTTAGGTTTAGCTTCATATTTAGGGTTAATAAAAAATCTATTTACTCATTTTCATCAGATCAGTCAACACAGAATGTGACTTGAAATTGAAATATTTTGTGATACTAAAGGAAAGGTATCCGTTGTTCACCTGATTGTATGGATCATCAGGCAGTGGTTGTTGAAAATTGTAAGTGTAGCTCATTAAAAAGGTCCAGTTTTTTACAGATATACTTAGTGGCAGTGACAGTGAGTAATTGAGTACCCCGAACTTGCTGTAGTTATCTGTCTTTAAGTAATACAGAGGTAGATTGTGACGAATGCGGAAGAGTATTTCAGACGGTATCGTAGAGAAGGGCACGTATTCCTGAATCTGCCAGGAGTCATTTCCAAGCATGGTCGTAAACGAAGGGTACAGTAAAATCCGGCGGATGCCATGCCAGTTTTTCTTTTCCAGATTGAGCATCACCGTAGGCATGATTCGATGAGCTGCTTTCTCACCAAAATAGAAGGCATAATCCAGCCGCAGTAAAAATGGCTTGACTTCAAGAAAATTGGTGAGCCCAAGTGCGTTGGTGTAAGGAGGATTATAAGTAGAGTCCGAGAATGAATAAATGTATCTGCTATATTCCAAATTGAGTGTCCATTTCTTTATCGATTTCAGATAGCCAACGGATGGAATTGTAAGGTAAAGACTGGGGGAATATTCCTGGCTCCAGTAAGCAGTGGCATCGAGGTACAAACCTGACTTATGGAAATAGGAGATACCTGGAGACAATCCAAATTGGTTGAAGCCCAGTGTTCTACTAGCCGCCAGTATGTTGCTGTTGTAACCCATCCGGACTGCAAAGCTTGAGCCTGCCTCAAACGCATGGGGCATCAGCATGAGACTATCAATCAATTGAAAAATGGATAAGGAACTCAGCGTAGAGTCCTGCAAAGCATCGTTTTTTAGACTGTCAGGAGATTGACCCAAAAGTGGCACTACCCACAATACACCACAAAGGAATACGATGATTTTACGTGCCAATCAATAGACCGGCAGAGAGGTTTATTTCTTCCGTTCGCGCAACTTCATATTCCTGTCGCGGAAGTTCTCCTTCCGTTGTTGCTGTAACCTTCGGTTATTCAACATGTTGATAATGATGTTGCGGAAATCGCGCTCTGCCTGCCGCAAATTTAACATTTGCTGAGGAGTAATCACACCCCGCATCTTGTCGGCATATTGACGCTCAAGGCCAAGTTCGTCTTGCTTTATTTTTAAACCCAGGTCAATTAACGCCTGCTGCTGAGTTGGATCGGGCTTATTGGGATTGATGTTCCGCTCAGCATCTTTGTACGGCTTCATCAAATCTGTGCGCTTCTGTACAAATTCGTTGTATAAAGGCCAGAATTTTTGGGCTTGCTCCGGAGTTAGGTTCAGGCGATTAGTGATCAACCCTACTCGGGCGGCTTTGATCTTCTCCTTCACCGTTACATCCTGATCCGGAGGTTGAGGATCGTCAATGTCTTGTGTCTGACCGGCCATGCAAACACAGAGGAAGAAAAATAATATATAGGAAAATCTCTTCATAGTGTTAAAGTTCGGTTTCCAATTCATTTACATCAGCATTCTTCAATAAAAAATCTGCATGTAATTGCAAATTTAATGAGTCTACATCTTTATGATCCAATTGAATCATCTCCAGCAAATCTTGCTCTGAAATATCACTTTCATGAAGGAAAGCTACAAGGTGCTCCGAAGGAATAGATGCCAGTAACTCTTCTGTTTCCTCTATTGCTTTTGGCTTTAGAACGAAAACTAATGCAATTGCTACAAGGGCCACAGGTAACACATAGCGCAACGCCAGGCTCCATGTTCTTACAGGCTTGGCAGGGCTGAGTTGTTCCGTCTTGGATTGGATTTGAAGGGCAAGCTGATCGAAATACCCATCAGGAACCTCAAAAATGCTCTTTTTCGGTATGTCTTCTAGCTTTTTCATCTCTGTTCATTATGATTTAACATAGGGCAAATAGTTTAATCTCCGGCAAGGAATTCTTCTATCTTTTTTACAGCATGATGGAAGCTTGCTTTCAGGGCTCCCACGCTGGTCTTGGTTACTTCAGCCATCTCCTCGTAGGGCATTTCTTCAAAGTACTTAAGGTTAAAGACCAGGCGTTGTTTGTCGGGTAGTGTGAGCAGGGCTTTTTGGAGCTTCTTCTGAATATCGTCACCGGTAATGTGAGGAGAGGTATCTAACTTCGAAACCAGTTGCTGCCCAACATCTTCAATAGGTAAAAAGAAGCGCTTCTTTTTCTTGCTCAAATAGGAGAGACATTCATTGGTAGCGATGCGATAAATCCATGTGAATAACTGGGAGTCTCCTCGGAAACTATCGATCGATTTGTGAACCTTGATAAAGATTTCTTGCGTGAGATCGTTGGCGTCATCGTGGTCGATTACCATCTTTCGAGCCAGCCAGTATACCCGTTGCTGATACGTTCGCACCAGCATATTGAAACCATAGTTTCGGGATTCGGGGTTCCGGATTTTCTGAAGAAGCTCGTGGTCTTCCAAAAGAAGCAAGTAGTTTGGCTAAAATTAGATAATATAAACAGCGGATGGTTTAACTGTTCAGCTGAATTTTTCTAACGAATCAACCAGTAATTCAAATTGCTCTTTAGAGTGTGCCGGGAAATTGGCGAAACGAAGCTGCATTTTTTTCAATACACCATAGCCTTCACCTGCATGAATTCCAACGAGCTTCAGGTATTCATTGACTCGCTCGGTCTTGTCACCGCATTGCATAACGATAACCGTTTGTGATTGATCTTTCTTATTTTTTACAAATGGAGCAAGCCATTGATGTTTGCCCAACGCCTGATATAAGATGGCGGCCTTATAGTCGGTTTCTCTTTTGAGGGTTTGAACTCCTTTGCGCAGAAAATCTTCAACCACCTTCGACAGCAGATAAATTCCGAGCACATTTGGAGTCTCAGGAGTTTGATGTTTCCGGGCGTTCTGAAGATAGAATGGAAGCGAATGATAAGTGCCCACGCCTTTTCCCTTAGCGATTAGATCTTCGGCCTTGGCAATGCATCTTTCGTTTACAATCCATACACCCAGCCCTGCCGGCAGACCGAATCCTTTCTGAACAGAAAAGAAAACTGAGTCGACTTTTGTGTAGTCGAATTCAGGGTAGGGAAGAGAGGAAACTGCATCTACAACGATCAACGCATTAGGATTAGTAACCCGAAATTGGTTGATGAAATCGGTGGACACTGAAACGCCCGTGCTGGTTTCATTTTGCGTGATACCGATCATCTCCACATCCGAGGGGATAGCTAATTTGTCGTCAAATCCATGGCCGAATGATACTTCCGTTTTTACTGAATTCTTCCCCAGGAGTTTTCCGATCTCAAAGAAGCGATTAGAAAAGGCACCATTCACCAAATGGTAAGATTTCTCTTCCACCAGGTTTTGAATGGACCGCTCCCAGATTTCTGTGGCCGATGACGCGAAGAAAATATGGAAGCCGGGCGGAATATTGAGCAGTGTTTTTAAACCTTCGGTAGTGGATTGAAAGATTTTCTCAAACTCTTTGGTCCGATGACCTAGTGATGTAATGCCATCGCGAAATGCAACACGGGCATGGTCGGGCACCGTGAAGTAAAGTTGAGAAGGCCCGGGGGCAAAATTGATGGCAGATTTCATTGGCCCAAAACTATGGAGGCACAAATGGGCAAACAAGATTTGATCAAAGATATTTGAAAAACTAAAAGTTATAATCCATATCTTTGTGATGTAATTCCCATCGGGTTTGGGACACGTTTGCTGAACCTAACAGTAAAAACAATACCGGGTCTAAGCTGACTTACAAAATCAGGCCTCAATCACACCTTCGGGCGTGACCTCGCCCTAAAAGCAGGATAACAGTGGAAGATTGCGGAAGAAAGCAACCCAAAGCTTGTCTTAAGAGGGTTCAGAAACCACCTACCAAATTCGGTGGGTTTTATTTTTTAAGACCTGCCAGCTTTATTTCGGTGAGCTTCCTTTTTGTATCAAGTGGGAAGTCACCATTCATCATCCAGTCGTAGTAGGCAGGTTCTTCTTTGAAGACGCTATCAACTACTTTGCCCTTGTGTTTTCCAAAATTGAAGATCACAGCTCCTTTCGGATTGCGGATCATCCTGCCTGCCAGGTCGATCATGTCATCACCGACTAGTTTGGCCAGCGTCTCCATGTCATTTTTGATAACGCCCACTTTACGTTCGAGGCCATCAAATACTTCCTGCCCTTCATACCTTTCGATTTGCGACATCAATACTTCCATCGAAGCCTGGGTGTCAGACTCGGCTGAGTGCGCGTTGTCCATTTGCTTTTGGCAGTAGAATTTGTAAGCTGCAGACAGCGTACGCTTCTCCATGAAATGATAGATTTTCTGGGAATCGATGATCTTCTTGCGGTGATAATCAAAATCCACATCAGCGCGAAGGAACTCCTCCACAAGCATAGGAACATCAAATTTTAGAATATTAAAACCGGCAAGGTCAGCTCCTTCAAAAAAACGCGCATACTCCCGTGCTACTTCCTTGAACGTTGGTTTGTCCTTCACGTCTTCGTTGTTGATCCCATGGATGGCGGTTGACTCTGCAGGAATCGGAATGGTTGGGTTAAGCAAATTGGTCTTCCGCAGAATTTCCCCGTTAGGCATGACTTTAATCACCGCGATTTCGACAATCCTGTCGTGCGCGACATTTACTCCGGTAGCTTCAAGGTCAAAAAAGCACAGTGGTATTTTAAGACTTAACTTCATTTAGTACAGGTAAGGAAAGAAATTATTGAAATGTAGCGATGGAATTGTAGAACTGCGCTGACGTGATGCCAATTTTGCTCAGCAGTTCTTTGGCTGCACTGCAGCTTTTCAAATCATCTTCTGAAGAAAGTTGTGTCGGGAATTTTTCTTTGTCGATGATCAGTACAGCTTTTCCGTTTTGCATTTCATGCTTGGGAACTGTAAAAGGAAAGACTGTAACATCGGGACGTTCCTTTTTGGCTATGGATTTTGCCAAATCACTTGTATCATCGTAGAAAATGCCACCACTTTTCGGAGTGGCATCGGCCAGAGCCAAATAGATGTCTTTCTCGGACACGGGTAAGTCACTGACTATTAGAATATGATGATGGTATTCAACCAAAGATTTAAGGTCCCCATTCCCTTCAATCAGGATCGTGGCTGCATCTGAAATCTTCTCTGAGAATGAGGCAGATACATCAATCTTTCTCTTGCTCTGATTCAGCACAAATGCAATCATTTCGACGATTCTTGCTTTACTTTTACCAGCTACAACTATTCGTTGTTTGTCAGTACTTTGACGATATACAGTTGAAGGTGCAGATTGCATTTGGGCAAAGTAAATCAAATTTGACTAAAGTTTGAAAATTGATTTTTTGAATCTTAAAAATTTAATTCTTGCAATTTATCAACAAAGATTTGTGTTTATTGAATGTGTACAAGTTGCAAGAGTTGGGGATAGGATTTTCGATGATGCGAGTACGTTTGTCTCCCTTTTAAAAAACGCAACTCGTACAACAACCACGAAGTATGGAGCAAAGATCAACGCCAGTGAGGCTTAGTTCCGCAATCAGCGGAGCAGGTAACAAACCACGAACCCTCGCGAGAGACATCTCCGAGAGTTTGGGAAAGTTGCCGCCTCAGGCGCTTGATCTGGAGGAAGCCATTCTCGGTGCACTCATGCTCGAAAAGAACGCACTCACAGCGGTTGTTGAATTTTTACGCCCTGAACACTTCTATTCTGACCAGAACAGGGAAATATTTCAAGCCATCATCGATCTTTTCAAGTCGTCCGAGCCGGTCGATATGCGTACCGTGGTTGCACAGCTTCGTAAAAACGGAAAACTGGAAGTTGCCGGCGGTGCTTTTTATATTGCTGAACTGACTTCCAAAGTAAGTTCGGCAGCCAACATCGAGTATCACGCCAGGATTATCATCGAGATGGCTATCAAGCGTGACTTGATCCAGATCGCTTCGCAAATACATCACGATGCTTACGAAGATACCACGGATGTATTTGACCTGCTTGACAAAACGGAGCAATCGATTTTTCAAATCTCGGATTCTAACCTGCGCAAGAATTACGACAACATGAAGTCGTTGATGTATCGCGCCATCCAGGAATTGCAGGAAAAGAAGAATCATAAGGATGGACTTACCGGGATTCCTAGTGGTTTTTCACGACTTGACCGGGTCACTTCAGGCTGGCAGCGTTCGGACCTTGTTATTATTGCGGCCCGCCCCGGTATGGGTAAGACTGCTTTTATTGTTTCAGCACTTCGCAATGCGGCCGTTGATTTCAACCACGCAGTTGCGATTTTCTCGTTGGAGATGGCTTCGCTTCAGCTGGTGAATCGTTTGATCTCAGCGGAAGCTGAATTGGAATCGGAGAAAATCAAGAAAGGAAACCTGGCGGAATTTGAATGGCAACAGTTAGTACACAAAACCAACCGGTTGTCATCTGCTCCGATTTTTATTGACGACACCCCTGCGCTTTCTATCCTTGAGCTTCGTGCTAAGTGCCGGAGGCTGAAAGCAGAGCACAATATTCAATTGATTGTAATTGACTACCTGCAATTGATGAAAGGAGAGTCCGGCGGAAACCGCGAACAGGAAATCGCTTCGATCTCCAGGGCACTGAAAGGAATTGCCAAAGAATTGAATGTACCAGTGATCGCTCTTTCGCAGTTAAGTCGGGGAGTGGAAACTAGAGGTGGTGATAAGCGCCCTCAGCTTTCAGATTTGCGTGAATCGGGTTCTATTGAACAAGATGCTGATATTGTTATGTTCCTCTATCGTCCGGAATATTATAAGATCACCGAATACGAAGACGGTACTCCATCTCAAGGGGTTGCAGAAGTGATTATCGCTAAGCACCGGAACGGCTCTCTCGAAAATGTGCGTCTCAAGTTTATTGGCAAGTTCACCAAGTTTGCGGATTACGATGCACCGGATGGCTTTACTCCGATGAGTAACATTCAAAGCAGGATGAATCAACGCAATGAACCGCCTCCGTTCCCTGGTGACGAAGAAACTCCGTTCTAAAATACCCGAAATCGAATATCAATCTCAAACCATAAGCATTCACATGGCACGGTTTTATGACATCAACGGAAACTTTGTCGCTTACAGCAGCGATTTTAAAAACCTGTACGACCGCTTTGGAAAATACATTGGGTATTTTCTAAACGACTTGCTGTGCAACCTAAGCGGTGAAACCATTGGATATATTCGTGAAAAATCGATTTATAATAACCAGGGCCAACGACTCTATTTTACACGTTAAAACTTTTGCTGATTAGTTAACCCTTGATAACTTAGTGTTCATTGTCCGAAATGAACAGAATCTGCTTTTTTGCTCTCTCATTTTTTATTTTTCTTTTTCTTACTTCTGCTTTTGCCCAAACAGAAGTTACTCATGAAGATATTTCCAATCAGAAATTTGATCCCGCATTATTACTTTGGTACAAGACCCCGGCAAACAAATGGGAGGAAGCGCTGCCGGTAGGTAATGGAAGACTGGGGGCCATGGTCTACGGTAACCGGTTTGAAGAAACAATTCAGCTCAATGAAAATACATACTGGACCGGTGGACCATATTCGTCTGTAGTGAAAGGTGGCCATGAAAAACTGAAAGAAATTCAACAGCTGGTTTTTGATCAGAAATTCTTGCGGGCACATAACCTGTTCGGCCGGCACTTGATGGGTTATCCCGTTGAGCAGATGAAATATCAGTCGCTGGCTACATTCCACTTGTTCTTTACCAGGGATGAGACTGTATCCGACTATAAGCGATGGCTTGATTTGAGCACGGGGGTCGCCCATGTTGATTTTAAGGCAGGAGATGTGCGCTATCACCGAGAGGTTTTCTCTTCCAATCCTGACCAGGTGATCGCGATACGAATTACTGCGGATAAGCCAGGCAGCATTTCCTTTTCAGCTAATCTCCGAGGAGTCCGCAACCAGGCGCACTCGAACTATGGGACTGATTATTTCAGAATGAATGGATATGGGAAGGATGGTTTACAACTTACGGGCAAGTCGGCTGACTACCTGGGAGTAGAGGGAAAGATAAAATACGAAGCCAGGGTTAAAGTAAAAGCAGATGGTGGGGAGGTTAGTGTCGAAGACTACACCCTCAAAGTAGTAAACGCCAATTCTGTTGTCATCTATTTCACTGCTGCCACCAATTTTATAAACTATAAAGACGTCAGTGGTGATCAGCATCAGAGGGTTGAGGATTACTTAAAGCAGTTCGAATTAAAATCGTTTCAAACGACTAGGGAGAATCATATCAAGGACTTTCAAAGTCTGATGTCACGTGCATCGCTATCCTTGCCGAAGTTACCCAATTCATTTCTGCCAACAGACGAACGGATTGCAAAGAGCTCGTCAGAAGAAGATCCGTCTCTCGCAGCATTGGCGTATCAATTCGGCAGATATGTTTTGATCAGTTCATCGCGACCAGGTTTGCAGCCGGCTAACCTTCAGGGAATTTGGAACAATGACATGAACCCGCCATGGGATTCGAAGTACACAACCAATATTAACACCCAGATGAATTATTGGGCGGCAGAGAGCGCTAACCTTTCCGATTGCTCGCAGCCATTATTTCAGATGGTCAAAGAAATGGGTGACCAGGGCGGTCAAGTTGCAAAGGAACATTATGGAGCGCGAGGGTGGGTGCTTCACCAAAATACCGACATTTGGCGAGTTGCCGCTCCGATGGACGGACCGACCTGGGGAACATTCACAGTAGGAGGAGCGTGGTTGGTCAACGAATTGTGGGAGCATTACAACTACACGCTTGACAAGAATTTAGCTTCAGAATTTTATCAGGTCATGAAAGGCTCCGTTGAATTCTTTCTTGATTTCCTGGTCGCACATCCTAACGGGAAATGGCTTGTTACCAATCCTTCTACGTCTCCGGAAAATTTCCCAATGAGTCCCGGCAACGAAAGATACTTTGATGAAGTGACCGGCAGCTTCATTCCCGGCACAACGATTTGTGCAGGCTCTTCCATCGACATGCAAATCCTGTCTGACTTGTTCGCCAATTTTATTCAGGCCAGTAAAATTCTGAAGGTAGATGAAGATTTAGCGAGAAAAGTTGAATTGACGCGATCAAAACTTGTTCCGCCTCAGATTGGAAAGGATGGAATGCTACAGGAGTGGGCTGATGATTGGGGGCAACTCGAAAAAAATCACCGTCACTTTTCTCATATGTATGGACTCTATCCCGGCAATGTATTCTCTTCTCGGAAGACACCGGACTTCCTCAATGCGTGCAAGGCAGTACTGGAGCAGCGTGGCGATGGAGGCGCAGGTTGGTCGCGGGCATGGAAAGTGGCTTTGTGGGCGCGGCTTCATGATGGCAATCGTTCACTTAAGATTTTTAAAGGCTACCTTAAGGAACAGGCATTTCCCCAACTCTTTGCCAAATGTTTTACTCCGATGCAGGTAGACGGAACCCTGGGCATGACTGCTGGGATTTCCGAGATGCTGGTTCAATCGCACGAAGGAGCACTGGAGCTATTACCTGCCTTGCCAACCGATTGGAGCGAGGGTAAATTAGACGGTGTTTGTGCACGCGGAGGTTTTGTATTGAACATGGAATGGAAGCAAAGTAAACTGACATCGCTGCAAATCCTTTCCAAAGCAGGTGAACCTTGCAGGATTTATCTGGCGGACCCCATTGTGAAGGTCACTCTTAACGGTAAAAAAGTAGCCTTCCAACGTGAAGGTGAGATCGTTCAATTCTCAACCGAAAAAAATCAGACTTACGTTCTCTCCTTTAAGTGATTTGTTTTCAGAACTAAATTTGAGAATTACAATTTTTGATTTGATTTTTGTGCTATTCACACAAACCAGAGATATCTGAATTATGAAAGCCCTTGTTCTTACAGCTCCAGGCCAAATTGAAATGAAAGAAATGCCAGTACCCGTTTTGACATCGGGTAAAGCGCTGGTGAAAATTAAAGCTGCGGCCTTAAACAGGCGTGATGACTGGATTCGCGAGGGAAAATACCCTAACATCAAGACAGGAATGGTTATGGGATCAGATGGAGCAGGTGTCGTGGAGTCGGTGCATGATGATGAACATAAAGATTGGGTTGGAAAAGAGGTCGTGATCAATCCCAACATTGACTGGGGCCCTGACCCTGACGTTCAGGCTTTGAAGTACACAATCCTGGGGATGCCGGTAGACGGGACATTCGCAGAGTATGTAGCTGTGCCAGTCCATCGGCTTCATCACAAACCTTTTCATTTGGATTTACTGCAGGCATCAGCGTTGCCACTTGGAGGGCTCACTGCATTTCGTGCATTGTTCCGTAAGGGCGAGTTGCGAGCGGGACAGAATGTCCTGATCTCAGGCTTTGGTGGTGGAGTGGCGCAGTTTGCTTTCATTTTTGCGAAAGCAACAGGAGCCAACGTTTACATTACTTCCGGAAGTGATGAAAAGATTGAGAAAGCCATGAAGTTGGGAGCGAAGGGGGGGTACAACTACAAGAAGCAGTCTACCTATGAAGAACTCTGGAAGACCAAAGGTGGTTTTGATTTAATCATAGATAGTGCGGGCGGAGACCAGATCAACAATTACATAAAAGTGCTGCGTCCTTCTGGCAAGATTGTTTTCTATGGGGCCACCAATGGAATGCCTAGTAAGGTTGATTTCTACCGGATGTTCTGGAATCAGCTTTCGCTTGTTGGTACGACCATGGGCAACGACCAGGAGTTTACGGAGATGTTGGCCTTCGTCAGTAAACATCAACTCCGCCCGATTGTTGATTCGATCAGACCTTTTTCAAAGTTGGCAGAGTCATTTTCTGATATCGCAAAACCTAACAAAGTGGGAAAGATTGTATTTCAGGTGTAGCAATTCGGCACTAGGACATATGCCTATTCCAGTTCATCCAGCAAAGAGCGAAGTTCATTAGCCGCTTTCAGGTTTGTCTGCTCTTTCGCTTTGATTATTCCCTGATTGATAATTACAACAGCTTGCTCTGTCAGGGACAGTTCCAGGCAAACTAAAGCAGCTTGATAGTAAGTAGGAACATACTCCGGTTTCTTCGAGATAAGATCATCGAATATTTTTTTTGCTTTTGGCTTATCTGTTTTTGATAATTCCAGACCTAAGGCATAGTGATTGAAGGGATCATCCGGGTCATCGGTGATGTACTGCTCAAGTAGTTTTATCCTGTCGGAATTCATTATTTAACAATGCGGTTTTTTAGCTATTAATGCTTTATCTTGAGCCCGAAATCCCATTTTCAAATTTCAAAGATTAAAGATTAGAAAATTTAGAAGGAATGAAAATTTTAGTTTGTATTTCGCACGTACCTGACACGACATCCAAGATTGCTTTTGTCGAAAATAATTCAAAGTTTGACACCACGGGGGTGCAGTTTATCATTGGCCCTTACGATGATTATGCTCTGGCCAGAGCCATCGAATTGAAGGAGACGATGGGCGCAACAGTAACCGTGCTCAACGTTGGTACAGCAGATTCTGAGCCTACTATTCGCAAGGCGTTGGCCATTGGTGCTGACGATGCCATTCGCGTTAACGCAGTGCCCACCGATTCACTTTTCGTAGCAACACAGATAGCTGCCCACGCCAAAGGTTATGACCTCGTGCTGATGGGTCGTGAGTCAATCGATTTTAACAGTGGTGTTGTTCACGCGATGGTAGGAGAGATGTTGGGTATTCCATCGATATCGCCGGTAATGAAATTAGACATTGATGGCACGAAAGTAAAAATGACAAAAGAGATTGAAGGAGGAAAAGAACAAGTGGAAGCCAACCTTCCACTGGTTGCAGGATGTCAGGAGCCGATTGCCGAATGGAAGATCCCTAACATGCGTGGAATTATGTCGGCCAGGACCAAACCTTTAAATGTGGTTGAGCCCCAAAGCATAGAAGTGTCTGTCGTAAACAAGAGCTTTGAATTACCGGCACCCAAAGGAGCTGTGAAGATGATCAGCGCTGACAATGTAGCCGAGTTAGTAACCCGGTTAAAGACAGAAGCCAAAGTGCTGTAGAAGTGTAAATGAAAATTTGTAATCAGTAATCTGTAATTAATTCGTATGAACATTTTAGTTTTTGTTGAGACATCGGAAGGAAAAATCAGGAAGACATCATTGGAAGCCGTTGCCTATGCACACGCGATGGGTGGTACGGTAACCGCTATCGCGTTGGGTAAAGCCGATGCCAATGAACTTCAGTCTATAGGAAAATATGGTGCAACAAAAGTGTTGCATGCAGTCGATTCAAAATTAGATCAGCATGTTATCCAGGTGTATTCATCGGTATTGGCAAAAGTCATGCAGGATGAGAATGCGGACGTGCTGGTGCTAGCTAATTCATCTTTAGGAACGCCTGTAGCCGCTAAAGTAGCCATTAAGACAAACGCGAGCTTTGCGAGTAATGTAACAGAACTTCCCAATACAAGCGCTGGTTTTGTTGTGAAACGGAGCATCTACACGGGCAAGGCATTCGCCAATGTTGAATTGAAAAATGCCAAAAAGATTATCGCTATTCGCAAGAACGCAGCTGAATTAAAAGAGGTTGGTGGAAATGCACCGGTGACTAATTACAATGTAAGTTTGAATGATGCTGATTTCAACACGAAAACATTGTCATCAGAAAAAGCAACAGGTGATATTCTGTTGCCAGAAGCCGAGATTGTGGTATCCGGTGGTCGCGGAATGAAAGGTCCTGAGCACTGGGGCATTATTGAAAACCTGGCGAAGGCGCTGCACGCAGCTACCGGTTGCAGCAAGCCGGTAAGTGACATGGGCTGGAGACCGCACCATGAGCACGTAGGCCAGACCGGAGTGAAAGTAGCACCACAACTCTACATTGCTGTAGGTATTTCTGGAGCGATTCAGCACCTCGCAGGTGTAAATTCTTCCAAGTGTATTGTAGTGATCAATAAAGATGCAGACGCACCATTCTTCAAAGCCGCTGACTATGGAATCGTGGGCGATGCATTTGATGTACTACCTAAATTGACCGAAGCGGTTTTAGCTGCTAAATAATATTCAACTTTTTTCTAACTTGAATTCATTAAGATTGTTTTAAGTGGCGGCACCGAAGAAAATTAAACTCGAAATTCTAGGCTTATCCTCAAGTCAGTCACAGACAGGCTCGTTTGCATTAGTGCTGGGAGAAACGCAAGGCAACAGACGTCTGCCAATCATCATTGGTATGTTTGAAGCACAAGCAATAGCCATTGAGATTGAAAAGATAATCCCTAACCGCCCAATGACGCACGACTTGTTCAAGTCATTCGCAAATACCTTTCATTTCCATGTCGAAGAGATTGTTATTTCCGATTTGAAAGAAGGCGTCTTCTTTGCGAAGATCATATGTACCGATGGATTAAAGAAAACAGAGATTGACGCGAGGCCTTCAGACGCCATTGCCATTGGTCTTCGTTTTGACTCACCGATTTATACTTATGAATCTATCCTTGCTGAAGCTGGAATTGTACTGACTGATCAGGAAGAAGAAGAGGAGAAAGAAAAGACTACGGTGAAGCCCGAGGCTTCCAAACCGAAGGAAAAGAAAATCCCCATCAAAAAAGGAGAAGACTTCAAGAGTTTTTCTACAGACAAACTACGCGACCTTCTCAAAGACGCAATTGATAAAGAAGACTACGAACGTGCTGCTAAAATCAGGGACGAACTAGGCAAACGTAACTGATCTCAAATCCCCAATTTCAAATACGCTATCCATTTTTGTAATGAGTAAACTGTAATCTGCAATTGATGAACATACGACTACGCCTTATCACCATGAACTTTCTCGAGTTCTTCGTTTGGGGTTCATGGCTCATATCCTTGGGCGGGTATATGATTCACACGTTGAAGTTCACAGGTATTCAGGTAGGAAGTATCTATGGCACGATGGGTGTCGCTTCATTGTTCATGCCTGCATTCATGGGTATCATTGCTGATCGCTGGGTAAATGCGGAACGTGTTCTTGGAATCTGTCACATCATCGGTGCAGGTCTGCTCTTATATGCTTCTACGATTACGGATTCCAAAACGATGTATGTCGTCATGTTGCTCAATAACATGTTTTACATGCCCACTATTGCGCTGAACAATGCGGTATCGTATGCGGTCCTGAAAAAGGAGGGAATTGATGTAATAAAAGTTTTCCCACCTATTCGTGTTTGGGGTACCGTAGGTTTTATTGTTGCGATGTGGGTGATTGACTTTGGTCATTGGACCTTAAGCCCGATTCAGCTTTATGTCAGCTCTTTCTCCGCATTGCTGTTGGGAATATATGCTTTTACCATGCCGGCATGTCCGCCAGTGAGAGAAACAAAAGAACGTACTCTGCTTTCAACATTAGGACTTGATGCGTTTGTGTTATTCAAAAGAAAACAGATGGCGATCTTCTTTTTCTTCGCTATGCTTTTAGGTGCAGCACTGCAGATCACAAACACATTCGGTGGAACATTCCTTGAGGATTTTAAAGTGTCATATGCTGATTCATTTGGAGTAAAGCACCCGAACCTATTGCTTTCGATTTCTCAAATTTCAGAGACCCTGTTCATTCTTACCATTCCATTCTTCCTCAACAGATTTGGAATCAAGAAAGTAATGATCATAAGTATTTTTGCGTGGGTATTGCGTTTCGGATTATTTGGATTCGGAGACCCTGGAGACGGCTTGGCTCTCTTGATTCTTTCAATGATTATTTACGGAATGGCATTCGATTTTTTCAATATTTCGGGTTCATTGTTTGTAGAGAAAGAGGCAGGCCGGAGCATGATGGCGAGCGCACAGGGATTGTTCATGCTGATGACAAACGGCATTGGTGCATTTCTCGGAGGTGCATTCAGCGGCTGGGTTGTTGATCTTTTTACATCGAATGGTGTACGCGACTGGTCAAGCATTTGGTTTACGTTTTCGGGATATGCCCTGGTTTTGGGAATTATTTTTCCATTTGTGTTCCGGTACAAACACGATCCTACGAAGATGACTCAAGTCCACCACTAGCATTATCCATTAATAACTGATTAACTTTGTGTTTATGGCCAAAGTAATCCAGTTTCCAAACTCAACACCTGAGAAGTTTGGATTCAAGCCAGTCAGAAAAAAGAGCAAGCCCGCCAAGGGAAAGCCGGGACAATTGGATTTGTTTGCCGGTGGCAAAGTTGTCAGCCTTAGTAAGCTCTCCCGATTCGAAGAAGCCTTGATGCTGGATGATCAGGGTGATACAAAAGCCCGTGATAGCTATCAAAAAGCAATTGATGAGGGAGACTCGATAGCCGATGCTTATTGCAACCTTGGTATTCTCGAGTCACAGGCGGGCAATTACACCAAAGCCATTGATTGTTTTACAAAATGCCTCAAAGAAAACCCCCGGCATTTCGAAGCGCATTACAATTTGGCTAATCTATATGCCGAAGTGGGAAACCTCAGTTTAGCTAAGGTTCATTACCAGATATCCATTGAAATTGAACCTCATTTTCCCAACAGCCACTTTAACCTCGGGCTGACGTTGGCTATCAATAAAGAAATCGAAGGAGCAGTTAAATCGTTGTCGACCTATTGCAGCCTGGTATCTAACCCTGAGAAGGTTCAGGCTAAAGAACTTATTGAATCACTTTCACGCTCCTTAAGCTAATTTTTAGAGCGACCAGATGGTAACGAAGAACAACACGCTCCGGTAAACTTCAAGAGCAATTTTCAGGAATAAGATCATCACCATCGATTTGAAAATCAGAAGTACCCCCTTCTCATTGTAAAACACTGCGCTGGAGCGGATCAGAAAGTAGAGGTTGGTCGATATGAAAATTACGGTGAGTGAAGTTTCATTGAGGTATTTACCCACTCCGGTGAACGAAGCCACAATCGAAAGAGCAATCGCATTTACCAACAAATTAAAACAGGCCAGCTCTACCATATAATCGATATGATCGGTAAAGAACCGGTTGCGCTTGTAATAAAAGAAATTCAATGGGAGGGAAGCAATTACGACAAATACCATTACCATCAGCTTGGCAAATCCAACGGTCTTCAGATTGTAAATGAGTGTAAATGACTGAAGATCGATTCCCATTGAAGCGGCCTTGGAAGCCACAGTGGTCGCATAGAATTTTTTAATCGACAGCAAATACAAGGAGGACCGCAGTTGTGTATTCAGAGAAGCATTGAAAAGTTGAATGACAGGGAAAAAGAAATAGGCCAGGTTCAATACAAAAAACAAAGACAACGGTTTCAGGTACTTGACACGCCTGCCTTCGACAAATTCCTTACTTAGAAACCCGGGATTCTTTAACGTTAGCCAAAGTGTTTTCAGGAAAGTTGAATCAGCAAAAGTGATCGCTTTAAAGATACTTCCAATGAATTTTTTGAAAGACCGATCCGATTTGTGAAGCACTTTTTCTCCGCACTCATTGCAGAAATTGCCTGTGAAATTATTACCGCAGCTTTTGCAAGTATGAGTAACCGAATGTGTCATTTTGGAATCAGGTCTGCAAATTAGGCTTTTAATTGTTTCAGCACTTTCCTGCCTCTCGATACAAACCCGGCACTAACGTAAGGCATTTGGTCTTCAATTAAAGGGATTAATTCGTTTCGCAGCTCCGGAACTTTTACGGCTAGGTTGCCCAGGACTGTCATTGAGAATACGCGGACAGCTACTGGCTCTTTTTTATCCATGAAGAATTTAAAGCAGATATCTGCAGCTAAGCCCTGATGCTTCTTGGGGATGTCTATGAATTGAAGTAGTCTTACCACGTTTCTTTTGACGGAATCGTGGACTCCTGGCCGTTGAGTGTACTTCATCACCTTCGCCAGATGGGGGTGAATTAGCTCGGTATTTTCTTCCACGCAACAACTGAGTGGCCAGGCAATTCGTTGAGTTACCCGGTAGGGGCCTTCAAGAAAAACTTTGACGAGCTTGGCGAACCTTGAGGGACTTTTACCAACGTACTTAACAATCTTAACACATTGTGCCTTTGAGTGTTCCTTTAATGCTTCACGCTTTAAGTCCACGTTTTGTTAAAATTAACTTATTGAATATTAGCATATTTAAGGTATTTTAGTTTAACTTTAAATTCAACTTATTGCGATGGAGTATATGCTACTATTTTTTACCATCACTGCTACGGTACTTTTTCAAGTGAGCCTGTGCCTGTTTGGTTTCTATAACTCACAGCACAAGCATAGCGTAAGTATTTGAGCTCACATGAATATGGCCCGGATGTCTTCACCAATCCTTTTGGGTTTTATGGTGGCGGCATCCAGGAGGCACCATACTGTTGTTGCTTGGGCAACGTCAACCCCATTGGCGATAAACTTCACGTGTCGCACTGATTTAACCCCATCCATACTACTTACCCACGTCTGACCGGTAATTCTATCATCGATAAGAGCGGGTCTCAGGTAATCGATTTCGTGCCTTAGCACAACCCACAGATGCTGGTCGGTTATCGCCTTCATTGCCTTCGATTGCCAGTGTGCGGAAGCTACCTCTTGCACCCATCGCAGATACACTACGTTGTTCACATGTCCGAGCTCGTCAATGTCTTCCGATTTGATGGTAATTGGCCACTCAAAAACGGGTGAATTGTTCGGATTAGTCAAGACATTTTTCATCGGAAATGAAAGGCAGATTTTTGTTGAAAAATTTACCAATAAAGAAGCATAAAAATGCTGAAAACGACCGTAAAAACCTTATTTTTGAAGGTTATAATTATCCAAAATGACTGAAGGAAAAGGAACTAAGGACACTAATTATTCGGCAAGTAATATTCAGGTTTTAGAAGGTCTCGAAGCGGTGCGAAAGCGCCCTGCAATGTACATAGGAGATATCGGTGTGAAGGGGCTCCACCACCTGGTCTGGGAGGTAGTTGACAACAGTATCGATGAGGCATTGGCAGGTTACTGTGATGAAGTTCACGTAACAATAAATGCCGACAACTCTATTCTTGTTGAGGACAACGGTCGCGGTATTCCAACGGATATTCATGAGAAAGAAAAACGTTCGGCTCTTGAAGTAGTAATGACTGTGTTGCATGCGGGAGGCAAATTCGATAAAGACACATACAAAGTTTCAGGTGGGTTGCACGGTGTGGGCGTGTCTTGCGTGAATGCACTTTCATCAATGCTAAGGGCAACGGTATATCGCGAAGGAAAAATATTTGAACAGGAGTATCATCGCGGCATTCCTCAATATCCTGTTCGTGTAGCAGGTGAAAGCGATCGCCGGGGAACTACCATTCTCTTTCAACCTGATAACGAAATATTCACGCTTACTACGGAGTACAATTATGAGACAGTCTCCACCCGTTTGCGCGAATTGGCATTCCTGAATCCAGGAATCAGATTGAACCTGAAAGACCTTCGCGAAAATGATGAGAGTGGAAATCCAAAGTCTAATACATTCTTTTCAGAAGTTGGACTGAGAGAATTTGTTGAATACCTTGATTCTACCCGCGAGAAACTTATTCCGAATCCGATTTTCATAGAGAATAACAAAGGCGAAATTCCGGTTCAGGTGGCATTAGGCTACAACACTTCTTACAGTGAGAATTTGGTTTCGTATGTGAATAATATTAACACTCATGAAGGTGGCACGCACGTGGCCGGCTTCAGGCGTGCATTGACCCGAACATTGAAAAGCTATGCTGATAAGTCGGGTTTACTTGAGAAAGCAAAAGTCGAAATCAGCGGTGACGATTTTCGCGAGGGATTGACTGCGGTGATTTCTGTTAAAGTTGCCGAACCACAATTTGAAGGTCAAACCAAAACGAAGTTGGGTAACTCCGAGGCCATGGGTGCGGTTGATATAGCCGTTGGAGAGATGCTTCAGAATTTCCTTGAGGAGAATCCAAAAGAAGCCAAACTGATCATCAGCAAAGTGGTTCTTGCAGCACAGGCACGCATTGCAGCGCGTAAGGCGCGTGAGATGGTGCAGCGTAAGAACGTGCTATCCGGGACAGGGCTTCCTGGTAAACTTGCTGACTGCTCAAGTTCAGACCCCTCCATTTGCGAATTGTATCTGGTTGAGGGTGACTCGGCCGGTGGTTCTGCAAAACAGGGACGCGACCGGAATTTTCAGGCAATACTTCCTCTCCGTGGAAAAATTTTGAACGTAGAGAAAGCTCAGGAGCACAAGATTTACGAGAACGAGGAAATCAAGAATATGATCACTGCTCTTGGAGTGACATTCGGCACAGCCGATGACAACAAAGCACTTAATCTTGTCAAACTCAGATATCATAAGGTTATCATCATGACGGATGCCGATGTTGACGGAAGTCACATTCGTACATTGATTCTCACATTCTTTTTTCGCTACATGCGCGACCTGATCGAACAAGGGTATGTGTACATCGCATTGCCTCCACTTTACCTCGTGAAAAAAGGAAAAGAGGAGCGCTATTGCTGGAATGAAGAAGAACGCGATATCTTGATCAAGCAATTGGCGAAAGATGGTAAGGAAGAGAACGTAGGAGTGCAACGTTACAAAGGTTTGGGTGAGATGAACCCCGAACAACTTTGGACGACCACGATGGACCCTTCAAAGCGCACATTGAAGCAGGTGAGTATTGAATCAGCGGCAGAAGCCGATCACTTGTTCTCCATGCTCATGGGTGATGAAGTTGCTCCACGCCGGGAGTTCATTGAGCGGAATGCCAAGTATGCCAAACTGGATATCTAATTACCCTAAAGAAAGTTCAAACAAACATAATCCCACCCTCTATTTCTTCCATGGTTAATCTTCTACATTTGGTTTTATGGAAAGCGAAATAGTTCAACAGGAGATAGACGCCATTTCAAAGCAGATTTACGAAAGCAATTACATCAGTCGTGATCTGAGTTGGTTGCAATTCAATTACCGCGTGCTTGACCAGGCCAGGCATACTGATCGAAGTATTTTCGACCGGCTGAAGTTCCTTTCCATTACAGCCTCGAACCTCGATGAATTTTGTACCATTCGTCTTGGTAGTCTTTATAATTATCTTGATTACAGTAAGGAGCGTTACGATTATAGCGGTCTTCGCGAGGAGCCGTTCCGAAACTATTTGATGGATGAAGTGCATAAGTTTGTTGGAGCTCAATGCGATTACTTTATTTATCATCTCAAGCCTCTGTTTGAGCAGAATAATTTTCGAATTGCTGATTATCCTTCGTTGGGTCTCGAGGACAGGGGTAGGGTAGACTTGTATTTTCAGCGCACCATCTACCCGATGCTGACGCCTATGCTTTTTGACAATTACCACACATTCCCGGTATTGAAGAATAACCGCTTGCTGTTTGGCGTGGTTACAAAGGCCCCACAAGATCAGCAAAATCAGTTGAGGGTGTCTTTTATCCAGGTACCAAGCAATATTCCCCGGTTCTACGAGATATTGAACAAAGACAATTCTATTTCATTCATTTCGGTTGAAGAGATTATCCGGAACAATATTTCTCATTTGTTCAGGAACATAGAGATTGTAAGTGTGAATCTGTTTCGCATCAATCGCAATGGTGATTTTACATTGGAAGAAAGCGAAGACATTGAAACCAATTTCCTCGAAGAGTTGAAGCGCAAACTGCAAACCCGGAGGACCGGCCGCGTAGTGAAGTTAGACATTGAAGAAAATCCTGATCCATGGATGATGCGTCTGCTGAAGATCCAATGGGATCTCGATGATCAGAATATTGTGATCATACCAAAAGGAGCAATGGTTGATTTCACTGGTATTACCCAGATAGTGAATCATGCGGAATTCAAGTCAAAACGCTTTCAGCCTAAGCCCCAGGTAAAGCCCATTACATTTCCGGAACAAGGATCGCGCGATCTTTTTGAAGTGCTTAAGGAACGGGATATCCTGCTACATCACCCTTATAACTCGATGGAACCGGTCCTTGAATTGCTGGAGAAGGCAGCCGATGATCGCTATGTTTTATCGATAAAAATCACAATTTACCGATTGGCGAAGGATTCGCGCATAAGCGCGGCTCTATTGAAGGCAGCTGAAAACGGTAAACATGTTTCAGTGTTGTTTGAAGTAAAAGCCCGGTTTGACGAGGAAAACAATTTACGTGAAGCACAACGTCTTCAAAAGGCAGGATGCTTTGTGATTTACGGAGTAAGCAGTTTGAAGACGCATACGAAATTACTTTTGATCGTTCGTAATGAACCAGACAGGGTGTATCGCTATGTGCATCTATCCAGTGGAAACTACAACGAAACTACCGCACGTTTTTATACTGACCTTGGTTTGTTGAGTACGAATGAAACTTATGCTCATGACGTTTCTGAATTTTTCAATGTAATTACAGGGCACTCACACCCAACTTCATACATCAACCTGATCACTTCACCCGTAGATATGCGCAAGCAGCTTTGTGCATTAATTAAGACCGAAGCAGACAATGCACAGAAAGGATTGCCTTCTGCTGTCATTATTAAACTGAATTCGATTCAGGACAAGGAACTCATTGATGCATTGTACGAGGCATCGAATGCGGGAGTGAAAATTAAACTGATCGTGCGGGGCATTTGTTGTGTGCGGCCGGGCAGACGCGGGATAAGCGATAACATTGAAGTCATTTCGGTAATCGGAGAATTCCTGGAGCATTCACGTATTTACTATTTTCACAATAACGGAGATCCCAAGATTTACATTGGAAGCGCAGATGCGATGGTGCGTAGCTTTGACAGAAGGGTAGAGTCTTTGTTTATGCTGGAGCAGGATATTTTGCGCCAGCAAGCAATGAGTATTTTGTCTTTTAACCTCCGTGATAACGTGAACTCCTACACAATGTTGGAGAACGGTAGCTATCGTATGAAGGAATTGAATGGCGATGTTCCATTCAACATGCATAAGGAATTTTATAATGTGACTAAAGAGAGCGTGGCCAATACTACCCTGATATAGCTTCTCCGCTCGTCAAATATATTTTAAGCCATTCACCGAATGGCTTTTTTTATTTGGTATTGAGGTGTAATAGAATAAGTGTCATTTGTACATTTATTACAAATAAGTATATTTGAATATACCTCAGCCTATGAAATTCTCTTCATGCATCACTTTTATGTTTATCAGTGGCGTGGCCATTTCACAACCTCTAAAAGCCCGGATCAAGATAGACATAGAAAGAACAAACGGAGAAGTCAGCAATCTCCTATTCGGGAATTTCACTGAACATCTTGGTAGGTGTATTTATGGAGGAATTTACGAACCTAAATCTTCGGAGGCAAATACGGATGGTTTTCGTAAAGATGTAATTGATGCGACTAAGAATCTTGGAGTGTCCATCATTCGCTGGCCAGGTGGCAATTTTGCGTCCGGATATCATTGGGAAGACGGGATTGGGCCTAAAGAAAAACGCCCCCACCGCAAAGACCTGGCATGGGGTGACATCGAGTCCAATGAAGTTGGGACGGACGAGTGGCTAAAATTCTCTAAGGCCACAGGAGCAGAACCTTTTATCTGCGTAAACCTTGGTACAGGTACTCTTGATGAAGCTAAAAACTGGGTGGAGTATTGCAATGGAAAACCTGGGCTATATTATTCTGACTTACGCGCAAAGAATGGCCATACTGAACCTTACAAAGTGAAGTATTGGGGATTGGGAAATGAGATTGACGGCTGGTGGCAGATGGGGCACAAGAATGCGGAAGACTACAGCAAGTTTGCACTGGAGACTGCCAAGATCATGAAGTGGTCTGACGATAGCATAAAACTAATCGCCAACGGTACAAGTAACTACGTTCGTGACTGGCCTGATTGGAACAGGACGGTGCTTAACTATTTGCACGACTACATCGATTATATTTCACTCCATCATTACTCCAATAATCACGACAAAGATCACAATAAGTTTATGGCGGTGACGACCGGAGTAGAAAGCTCTATTAAAATCACCGAGGGGCTGATCAACGAAGTACGCAGTAAGTACAAGATGCAAAAACCGATATACATTGCTTTTGATGAATACAATGTCTGGTACCGTGCATGGAACGAACAGAAACTGGAAGAGCATTACAACATGCAGGATGCATTGGTGGTAGCAATGTATCTTAATGTCTTCGTCCGCAATGCGCACATTGTGAAAATGGCAAACATGGCACAATTGGTGAATGTGATTGCTCCGATGATGATCTCCAATGGGAAACTTTGGTTTCAACCGATTTACTATCCTCTGCAACTGTTCGCTCAAAATTGCAAAGGGAAGAGCATTCAAACATTCGTGCAATGCGACAAATACGATGCTGGTGACTATAAACAAGTTCCGTACCTGGATGTGACATCGGTGTACAACGAAAAATCGCAGGAGATTATCATTAATGTAGTCAATCGCCACAAGGATAAATCCATTGAAACTGGAATTGCTAATGAGTATGGGAAATGGTCAAGCCGGGCACAGATTGCAGAAGTGAACGGGAACCTGGAGGACGAAAACAGTCTGGATACCCAAAAGATAAAAACGATCACGAAAGAAGCCAATGCCAATGAGAACGGTATGACGTATACTTTTCCTGCACATTCTTTTACCCAAATCAGAATAAAAGTAAAACTATGAGAACGAGAATAATTGTATGTCTTTCGCTACTGGCGGCAACAGCCTTTGCTCAAGCCCCGGCAAAGAAGTTTGAACCAGTTGGCTTCGCCCAGGTGACAATCAATGATAATTTCTGGAAACCTGCGATGGAAAAAGTCGCGACTACTACCATACAAGCTTGCATTCTTCAAACAGAAGTGAAAACTCCTCGTATCAAGAATTTCGAGAAGGTAGCCCGCAATAAAGGCGAAAAACACGAGGGCATTTTTTATGATGACTCGGATGTGTATAAAGCTTTGGAAGCGATTGCCTATTCGCTGAAGAATTACCCCGATGCGACACTGGAAAAAAAAGCGGATGAATGGATTGATAAAGTAGCCGCTGCTCAACTGCAGGATGGATATATCGGTACCTGGTACACTTTGGGTGGCTTGGAAAATCGTTGGACTGACATGAGTATGCATGAAGATTACAATGGTGGGCATTTGATCGAAGCAGCCGTTGCTTACTTCAATGCAACAGGCAAACGTAAGCTGCTTGATGTGGCAATCAAATTTGCTAATCACTTCGATACAAACTTTGGGCCTGGTAAAAAGAATTGGGTGACAGGTCACCAGGAACTGGAACTTGCACTGGTCAAATTATATAAGACTACCCAGGACAAGAAATACCTTACTCTCGCTCATTGGTTATTGGAGCAGCGCGGTCATAAGCTGGCCAAAGGCTACACATGGACGGATTGGAAGGATACCGCTTACGCACAGGATGTTGTTCCGGTTAGATTGCAAAAAGAGATCACCGGTCATGCAGTGCGCGCAATGTACATGTATACGGGTGCTGCAGACGTGGCAGCGCTCACAGGTGACGAGGGCTACATGAGTGCCATGAATGCAGTTTGGGAGGATGTGGTTTATCGCAACATGTATCTCACCGGAGGTATTGGTTCTTCTGGCAGCAACGAAGGGTTTAGCAAAGACTACGATCTGCCCAATGAACAGGCGTATTGCGAAACATGTGCTTCTGTTGGTATGGTGTTTTGGAATCAGCGTATGAATACACTCACAGGTGATAGTAAATTCATTGATGTGCTTGAACGAAGTTTATATAATGCTGCACGTGATGGACTTTCACTGAGCGGTGACCGGTTTTTTTACGGAAATCCTCTTGCATCAAACGGTCGGCATGTGAGAAGAGAATGGTTTGGTACAGCTTGCTGCCCGGCAAATATTGCACGTCTCGTTGCTTCATTGGGTGACTACGTTTATGGAGCTTCAGACAATGGCTTGTGGGTTAATCTTTTTGTGGGCAGTTCCACCACAGTAAAAATCGGGAAGAATGAAGTGCCTTTGTCGTTGGAGACAAATTACCCCTGGGAAGGAACTGTTAAACTAACACTGCAACCAAAGACAAAGGCAAAATTTGCAGTGCACCTGAGAATTCCAGGTTGGGTAGGTGGCAAACCGGTTCCAGGTGACCTGTACCAATTTGAAAACAGTGCACCGTCATCGTTTCAAATTCTTCTGAATGGCAAGCCTGTACTCTGGTCTATGGACAAGGGATATGCTGTAATCGAACAAGAATGGAAAAAAGGTGATCAACTGGAGTTGAACTTGCCGATGGAAGTAAAGCGTACAATTGCACGGCCAGAATTGAAACAAGACAACGAACGTGTGGCACTACAACGTGGGCCCCTGGTGTACTGTGTGGAAGGTGCCGACAACAACGGCCAGGCATGGAACCTGCTTTTACCGGACAATACTGCATTTCAGACTTCATATCAAAAGGATTTGCTTGGCGGTGTTACTACAATTCAGTTCGAAGCACCTACTGTACAAGTATCATCGGATGGAAAGTCGCTTAGAACCGAAACGAAAAAAGTAACAGCGATCCCATATTATTCGTGGTGCAATAGAGGACAGAACCCGATGCAGATATGGCTCCCGAAAACGATTAAAGACATCAAAATTAATTACTGAGCGATGAAGAATATGTCACGCAAAGTTGTCATGAAGAATAGAACACTGGCGATTACTCTTTTTGTTTGTAGCTCATTCGTGCTTCATGCGCAGGGATATTTAATTCAAAAAAATGATCCGAGAATCGCTACAAAACCTAAGACAGATATTTTAGCATACAGCCTTGACCTTAAAGACGTGCGGCTGCTCGATGGAAGTCCATTTAAGAATGCGATGGACAAGGATGCTGAGTATTTGCTGACGATAGACCTAAAGCGTCTGCTCCACCGCTTTTATCTCAATGCAGGCTTGCCAACACAAGGTGATGTCTATGGTGGGTGGGAGAGTGAAGGACTGAGTGGGCACACATTGGGACACTATTTGTCTGCTTGTGCGATGATGTATGCTTCAACCGGAAAAATTCAATTTAAAGAACGAGTTGATCTCATTATTGATGAATTGGAAAAATGTCAGGTCACCCGCAAGTCTGGTTACGTTGGAGCGATCCCTAAGGAAGACTCTATTTTTTGGAAGCTTAAACATGGCATTATTAAGTCAGGAGGCTTTGATCTCAATGGAGGATGGTCGCCCTGGTACACCGTTCACAAGGTAATGGCTGGTATTGCCGATGCTTATGTTTTTGCGGACAACAAGAAAGCGCTTGCCATTGTAGAAAAAATGGCTGACTGGACAGGAGACATTCTCAAAGACTTGAATGACGAACAACTTGAGAAAATGCGCAAGTGCGAATATGGCGGCATGAGTGATATTCTTACCCATTTATATGAGATCACAGGAAAACAGCAATACCTTGAACTGTCTTACAAATTCCATGACCATTTTGTGATGGACGAATTGGCAAAGAAAAAAGACCCGATGCCTGGCAAACACTCCAACACCAATGTTCCGAAAGCGATTGGAGCCGCCAGGAGATATGAGCTTACCTCGAAAGAGTCCGACAAAACCATTGCCTCTTTTTTCTGGGAGACGATGGTGAATCATCATTCTTATGTGATCGGAGGCAATAGTAATTACGAATATTGCGGCCCGCAAGACAAACTGAACGATCGATTGAGCGATGCCACGTGTGAAACGTGCAATACATACAACATGCTCAAGTTGACCCGACATTTATTTTCATTTCAGCCATCGAGCAAGCTTACCGATTATTACGAACGTGCTTTGTATAATCACATTCTTGCCTCTCAAAACCCGCAGACAGGTATGATGTGTTATTTTGTTCCTTTGCGCATGGGGACCAAAAAGGATTTCAGCGATCCGTTTAACACATTTACTTGCTGCGTGGGAAGTGGAATGGAAAATCATTCAAAGTATACGGAAGGAATTTATTCGGAAGGAAAGGATGGGGGGCTTTATGTCAATTTATTTATCCCTTCCGAACTTGACTGGAAGTCGAAAAAAGCGACAGTGACAATGAATACGTTTTTTCCATCGAATGGGGAAGTAACTATTTCTGTTAAATCCAGCTCGAAGCAAAAATTCGCTTTGCGAATCCGTAGACCCGGATGGGCTTCAGGTGACGTAGCTGTTAGTATTAACGGGAAGGCTTCGACTACAACTATTACCTCAGAAGGTTATCTTGAAATTAACCGGACATGGAGTACAGATGAAGTTAAGATCAGTTTGCCGATGAGCCTACGTTCTGAAAGCATGCCCGATAATCCCAACCGCATTGCTCTTCTCTACGGACCTGTTGTATTGGCCGGGAAGCTGGGAAAGGAAATGCCTGACCCTGTTTTCGGGACGACAGTTCTGCTTACCGCTAATCACAATATTTCCGATTGGACGAAGCGAAATTCTTCTTCCCTTGAATTTGTAACAAGTGGAGTCGCTAAACCTGCAGATGTTACACTCGCACCGTTTTACAATACTTATGACCAGTATTATAATGTATACTGGGATTTCTTTACTCCGGAAGAGTGGGCCAATCGCCAGAAAGAGTATGAAGCGGAAAAGAAGCGTCAACATGATGTGGAGTTGAGGACAGTTGATGTTTGCCGCATAGGCGAAATGCAGCCTGAGCGTGATCATAACCTCAAGGCGAGCGAAAAATCGTATGTGAGCGATGCCCTCGGTCGCATGGGACGAGAGGCAAGGAGTGGAGGATTCTTTTCATTCGAAATGAAGATAGACCCTACTGTTGAAAACAATCTGTTATGTACATACATCGGTGATGACAAAAACCGTGGCTTTGACTTCTTTGTTGATGGAAAGCAATTTGCAACCCAGGAACTGAAAGGCGCAGCCACCGGGAGATTCTTTGATATTGAATATCCCATCCCTTCCGAATATCTTACGGGCAAAACTAAAATTGAAATAAAAGTCCAGGCGCACACCACTAAAACAGCTGGCCGTGTGTTTGGCTGCCGCACAGTAAGAAAATGATGAAGCGCTATTCCCACACTGAACGTTATCCGGTAGCAGTCGATTGCATCATCTTTGGGTTTGACGGCCGGGAAGTGAAACTATTGCTGATCCATCGTGGCTTTGAACCACAGAAAGGCAAGTGGAGTTTAATGGGAGGTTTTGTAGATGAAGACGAAAGCTTGGACAAAGCAGCCTCCCGTGTTCTTAAAGACCTTACGGGATTGGAGAATGTTTACATGGAACAGATCTATACTTTTGGTGAACCGAGCCGGGATCCCGTGGAGCGGACTTTCTCAGTTGTCTATTTTGCGCTGATCGATATCCATCAATATGAAGCACAACTGACGGATCGTTTTCGTCCGGAATGGTTTTCGCTGAAGAAGATTCCTTCACTCATCTTTGATCACAACCGGATGGTAAAACTGGCGAGAGAGAAATTATCTTACAAGGCATCTCATCATCCGATTCTATTTGAACTGCTGCCAGGTAAGTTTACCCTCCCTCAACTGCATAGTTTATATGAGAGCGTGTTCGACAAGAAATTTGATAAACGTAATTTTAGCCGCAAAGCTTTGTCAGATGGCTTGTTGGTGAAACTAAAAGACAAAGAAAAGTCGGGATCAAAAAAGGGCGCTTATTATTTCAAACTAAACAAGCGTGCCTACGCTGCACAATTCGGAGTAAACGTTTTTCCGTCTGGAAGATGAAAGATCAATTTGTCATAGGCGTGGATTTTGGGACCGACTCTGTTCGATCAGTTATCATTGATGCGTCCAATGGAAACGAAGTAAGCGCATCAGTTTTTCACTACCCGAGGTGGCGTGACGGTTTGTATTGTGATCCGGTACAAAACCAGTTTCGACAACATCCATTGGATTATATTGAAGGACTGGAAAAAAGTATTGCTGATGCAATTCGGAATGCAGGAGTTCAGGTAGCAAAAAATATCAAAGCAATTTCGGTTGATACCACGGGATCATCGCCAGTCGCGGTTGACAAGACTGGAAAGCCTCTGGCATTGCTTCGCGAATTTGATCAGAATCCGAATGCCATGTTTGTGCTTTGGAAAGATCACACGGCAACCGGAGAGGCTTCTGAGATCAATCACCATGCAGAAAAATTTGCTCTCAACTACCTGAAATACGTAGGTGGCATTTATTCATCTGAATGGTTTTGGGCCAAACTACTCCACGTGCTACGTGAGGATGAAAGCGTGCGCAAAGCTTGTTATTCATGGGTGGAGCATTGCGACTGGATTCCGTTCTTGCTTACAGGCGGAACGGACGTTCACAGTATGAAAAGAGGTGTCTGTTCGGCCGGACATAAAGCGTTATGGGCAGCTGAATTTAATGGACTTCCTCCTGAAGAATTCTTTACATCACTTGATCCATTACTCTCCGGTTTCAGATCAAGACTCTTTGATAAGACTTACACCTCAGATCAACCAGCTGGAACACTATGCAAAGAGTGGTCACAACGGTTGGGCCTTTCTGAAAATGTTATAGTTGGTGTAGGAGCTTTTGATGCACACATGGGAGCCGTGGGGGGACAGATCGAGCCTTATCATTTGAGCAAAGTAATGGGCACCTCCACTTGTGATATGCTTGTGGCTCCGGCAAATGAAGTTGGCAGTACATTAGTGCGTGGGATTTGTGGCCAGGTGGATGGTTCTATTATCCCTGGAATGATTGGTTTCGAGGCAGGGCAGTCTGCGTTCGGTGATACTTACGCCTGGTTCCGCGATTTGCTTTCTTGGCCAATCCGGAATTTGATCAAAGAGCAATCACAGCACGAAGAGCTGATCGGAAAAATTATTCCTGAATTAACAAAGCAAGCGATTGCACTTCCTGTGAGCGAAAATGACGAACTCGCACTCGATTGGCTCAATGGAAGACGAACTCCTGATGCCAACCAAGAATTGAAGGCAGTAGTGAGTGGCCTTCGGTTAGGCAGTGATACTCCTCGAGTATTCAAGGCCCTTGTTGAATCGACATGCTTTGGTGCAAAAGCCATTGTTGATCGTTTCAATGAGCAGAAAATTCCGGTGAAGGGATTGATTGGTCTGGGTGGTGTTGCAAAGAAATCTCCTTTCATTATGCAGATGATGGCTGATGTGATGAATATGCCTATACGAATTCACAAATCGGAACAGACGTGTGCAGCAGGTGCGGCCATGTTCGCAGCAACAGCAGCTGGTATTTATCCAAATGTAGGTGAAGCAATGAAAGCTATGGGGCAAGGATTCGAAGTGGAGTATAAACCAGTGACCGCACGAGTTCAGATTTATGAGAAAAGATATCGGAAGTTTAAAACACTGAGTGAGATGGCCGGCAATTTGAAATAAGCATGGGAAAATTTGACAGTATTAAAGAAGCAGCTTATGAAGCTAACATGGAATTGCCGAAACATGGTTTGGTGATTTTTACTTTTGGCAACGTTAGTGTGGCTGACCGTCAACAGAAAGTATTTGCTATCAAGCCGAGCGGAGTTCCATACGGTGATCTCTCTGCAGAGAAAATGGTAGTTGTTGATTTTGAGGGAAAAACTGTAGATGGAAATCTCCGGCCTTCATCCGATACATTGACTCATGCTGTTCTGTACAAAGAATGGGAAAGCCTGGGTGCAATTGTTCATACACATTCAACGTATGCAACCGCCTGGGCTCAGTCATTGAAAGACATTCCGATTTTCGGAACGACACATGCTGATCATCTGACTGTGGATGTTCCCTGTGCGGCTCCGATGCCGGATAAGAAGATTGCACGGAATTACGAATACGAAACAGGATTTCAGATCATCAATTGCTTTAATGAGAGAAAGCTTTCACCGGGTGAAGTTGAAATGATGTTAGTGGGAAATCATGCCCCATTCACATGGGGAAAAGACTGGAAGAAGGCGGTGTACAATGCGGCTGTACTCGAAGAGATCGCAAAGATGGCCTGCCTCACCTTACAAATTAATCCTGATGCAAACCGACTTAAAGAGTCGCTAATCAAAAAACACTTTGAAAGAAAGCATGGGCCGGATTCGTATTATGGACAGTAGACTTGTGAAAATGTTTAACGTGAATTTAAAATGATTGAGTTAAAGAGTTTTGAAGTTTGGTTTGTAACAGGAAGCCAGCATTTATACGGAGAAGAGACGCTTAAAAAAGTGACAGAGCACTCCAGACAGATCGCAGCCGCATTCAATGAAAGCGGGGCAATTCCTGTAAGCGTGATTTTTAAACCTGTGGTAAAAACTCCGGAGGAGATATTTACTCTTTGCCAGGAAGCGAATAATGCAAAGGACTGCATTGGCATTGTTGCATGGATGCACACGTTTTCTCCCGCCAAAATGTGGATTGGGGGTTTGAAGATTCTGAATAAACCACTGTTACATTTACACACACAATTCAATCGGGACATTCCGTGGAGTGAAATCGATATGGATTTCATGAACTTGAACCAATCTGCTCATGGTGATCGTGAGTTCGGTTTTATCATGAGCCGGATGCGCCTGAATCGCAAAGTAGTAGTAGGGCATTGGCAAGATCAGGCCACTTTAAATGATGTAGGAACCTGGTGCCGTGTGGCCGCAGCATGGGGCGATTGGCTGGGAGCGAAGTTCTGCCGCTTTGGAGATAACATGCGCCAGGTGGCAGTTACAGAAGGAGACAAGGTTGAAGCGCAGATTAAGTTTGGCTATTCCGTCAACGGCTATGGCATGGGTGATCTTGTCAAAGTGATCAATGATGTAAGCGAGAAGGAGATTGACGACTTGGTTAAGCAGTATGAAGACGAATACAAACTTGCATCGCAACTAACCAAAACAGGCGCGAAGAGAAATTCTTTGCGCGAAGCAGCTAAGATTGAAACTGGTCTTTCCAATTTTTTAAGAGAAGGACAATTCAAAGGATTTACGGATACTTTCGAAGATCTTCACGGGCTAGTACAGTTGCCCGGTCTTGCGGTCCAGCGCCTTATGAAAGCAGGTTATGGTTTTGGAGCAGAAGGAGATTGGAAAACAGCAGCGCTGGTGAGAGCGATGAAAGTGATGGCGTCAGGATTGAAAGGAGGTAATTCATTCATGGAAGATTACACGTACCATTTTGCGCCTGGGAACAACCAGGTTCTTGGCGCGCATATGCTCGAAATTTGTGAATCTATATCAGATGGTAAGCCTTCCTGTGAAATTCATCCTTTGGGAATTGGAGGGAAAGCTGATCCCGTACGTCTTGTGTTCAACGTAGCGGCAGGCTCTGCTTTAAATGCATCTATGGTCGATATGGGCAATCGTTTTCGCTTACTGGTGAATGAAGTAGAAGCCGTAAAACCTGAACAAGATTTACCGAAACTGCCCGTGGCACGCGTTTTATGGAAACCTCAGCCTGACATGAAGACCGGATGTGCCGCTTGGATCTATGCCGGAGGTGCGCACCATACTTGTTATAGCCAGAATTTAACCTCCGAGCATCTTACTGATTTTGCAGAAATGGCCGGTATCGAATGCGTGCTGATCAATAAGAATACATCACTTTATCAGTTCAAGAACGAACTGCGTTGGAACGAACAGTCATTTAAAAACTAAATCGAATGGTACTTAGCGATTACATTGTCTTTATCCTTTATTTTTTGTTGGTATCCGGCTATGGCTATTGGATCTACCTGAAAAAGAAAAAGACCACCAGCGATACTAAAGATTTCTTCCTGGCAGAAGGCTCACTGACCTGGTGGGCGATAGGTGCTTCTCTTATTGCTTCGAACATATCTGCCGAGCAATTCATCGGCATGAGTGGTGAAGGATACTTTGTTGGTATAGCCGTATCAGCTTACGAATGGATTGCCGCTATCGCGCTGATCATTATTGCGGTGTGGTTCATGCCTGTATACCTCAAGAACAAAATATATACAATGCCGCAGTTTTTAAAAACGCGGTACAATGAATCGGTGGCATTGATCATGGCGGTCTTTTGGCTGTTCCTTTATGTGTTCGTTAACCTGACATCCATTTTGTATTTGGGCTCAGTCGCGATCAATGGATTGGTGGGAGGGCAGTCCCTGCATATTATCATGATCGGGCTGGCAGCATTTGCATTGGTGATCACATTAGGAGGAATGAAAGTGATTGGTTACACCGATGTCATCCAGGTGGCTGTTCTCATCATCGGTGGTCTGGCGACAACTTATCTCGCGCTAACAGTGGTGAGTGATAAATTCGGATTGGATGGAAGCGCCTGGTCGGGATTTAATTTCCTGCTGCAGGATTCTCCGGATCATTTTCACATGATACTAAACAAACCAGGGCCTGACGCTTCACAAGCAGAGATTAGCAAGTATCTCGTGCTTCCGGGAATAGCGATGTACTTCGCAGGCCAGTGGATTGTGAATCTTAACTATTGGGGATGTAACCAGTACATTACACAGCGGGCATTGGGTGCTGATCTTCAAACGGCACGTACCGGAATTCTTTTTGCTGGTTTTTTGAAATTACTTATGCCAGTGATCGTGATGCTTCCGGGAATTGCAGCGTATGTTTTGTATAAGAATGGTCATCTCCCTCAACTGTCAGGTGGAAGTAAAGATGGCGCCTATTCTGCGATACTTGGTTTTCTGCCTCATGGATTGAAAGGTCTTTCGGTAGCAGCACTTACGGCCGCGATCGTGGCATCACTGGCAGGAAAAGCTAACAGTATCTCTACCATTTTCACATTGGACATTTATAAGAAGTACATTAAGACTGGTGCTTCAGAAGCCGGCCTGGTGTGGATTGGAAGAGTCACTGTTCTGGTGTCTATGCTTGTTGCAATCGTTTTCACGTGGGAAGATCTATTAGGGATCGGTGGAGAAGGCGGGTTCACTTTTATTCAGAAGTACACTGGTTTTATAAGCCCTGGAGTCTTTGCCATGTTTATCCTTGGAATGTTCTGGAAACGCACCACTGGAATGGCTGCAATTGCCGGTGTGATTACGGGGTTTACCTTATCGGTTGTATTTAATAATTATGCGCCAGCCTGGTTTGGCAATGAAACGATTCTCTACACAGCTTATCCCAATGGCAAAGGTGGCTATGAGATTCCTTTCCTGCTTTGCATGGGATGGTCATTCTTCTTTACTGTCGTGCTGATGGTGCTCATCAGCCTCGGTGGCCCGAAAATTAATGCAAAGGCATTTCACTTTGATGAAGGAATGTTCAGGGTTCAACCAAAAACTCTGGTGCTGATCATTGCTACAATTGTGATTCTTGGAGCGTTGTATATTAAGTTCTGGTGATCACTTGAGTGTGAAGGCAGCCTTTTTAACATCACGTGAATTTCCACCGATGTAAACTTCAAAATCACCCGGCTCGAAATGGTAGGTCATATCCATCCCATAAAAAGCGAGGTCTTTAGAGGTAAGCTTAAAAGTAACAGTGGAAGATTCTCCGGGTTTTAATTTGACCTTTTGAAATCCTTTAAGTTCTTTGACAGGCCTGGTGACACTCCCCACCATGTCACGAATATAAAACTGGACGGTCTCTTCCCCTTCAAATTTGCCTGTGTTTGTCACTTTACATTTGATTGTCAGCTCCTCTGTGGAAGCTATTTCATTTCGGTCCAATACCACGTCATCATAGGTGAATTGAGCATAACTTAATCCAAAGCCAAATGGGTAGAGCGGATCATTGTCGATGTCTAAGTATTTCGAAGTGTATTTATTGTTAGGGTCACGTGGACGTCCTGTATTCTTCATATTGTAAAAAAGAGGAATCTGCCCGACTGATTTTGGAAACGTTACTGTCAGCTTGCCGGAAGGATTGTAGTCTCCAAACAACACATCAGCAATTGAATTGCCAGCCTGTGTTCCGAGAAACCAAGTCTCCAGAATTGCAGGAATATTTTTGTCAATCCAGTTGATCGTCAATGGACGACCATTCATCAATACAACCACTATTGGTTTTCCTGACTTTTGAATTTCTTCTATCAATTGTTGTTGAACGCCAGGCAGGTCGAGTGAAGAACGACTCGCAGCTTCTCCTGTCATTTGAGCTCCTTCGCCAACAGCCAGCAAAACAATATCAGAGAGAGTTGCTGTACGCACGGCTTCAGCAAAACCTGAAGTGTCATCGTCCTTGATGTTACAACCTTTGGCATAAGTAATTTTTGCGTCAAGTAATTTTGATTTTATTCCTTCGAGCAGGGTCACTGATTTTTTCCAGTCACCGGCAGCAGACCAAGAGCCGATCATTTCCTGTTGGGCATCTGCCAGTGGGCCGATCACTGCAATATTCCGGACTGATTTTGAAAATGGCAGAAGTTGCTTCTCATTTTTTAATAACACGATTGATTTCCTTCCCACTTCACGTGCAAACTCGATGAACTCTGATTTCATCACCGTCTCTTTTTCATTTTGCTCGTTGCAATAGCGGTATGGGTTATCAAAGAGACCAAGCTCGAATTTCCTTTTCAGTATCCTTCTGACGGAAGCATCAATGACTTGCTCGCTGACTTTTCCATCTTTCACCAACTGTGGCAATTTGTCTACATAGAATGCAGCTTGCATATCCATATCCATGCCGGCATTGATCGAGAGAGCCGCTGCGTCAGCTGTATCTTTGGCAAATCCATGCGGCAGAAGTTCCATTACGGATGTGTAATCTGAAACAATAAAACCATCGAAGCCCCATTCTTTTCGCAGGATGTCATTCAAAAGATATTTATTCGCTGTTGCCGGTACTCCATTCAACTCGTTGAACGAAGTCATGACTGTAGCGGAACCGGCATCCACAGCCGCTTTGTAAGGAGGAAGATATACTTCACGCAATGTTCGATCCGACATATCCACGGTGTGATAGTCACGGCCTGCCTGTACAGCACCATAGGCTGCGTAATGTTTGACACATGCCATCACTGAATTCAGATCACCGATCTTAGTTCCCTGGTAACCTCTGACCATAGCCTTCGCGATTTCAGAACCCAGGTATGTATCTTCTCCGGAACCTTCGGCCATGCGGCCCCATCTTGGATCACGTGCAATATCCACCATCGGACCAAATGCCCAGTGCAGTCCCTCAGCCGAAGCTTCTGTAGCCGCTACTCTTGCCGATTGCTCAATCAATTTCAAATCCCAACTTGCTGACAAACCGATTGGCATTGGAAATATAGTCCGGTGCCCATGGATGACATCATAACCGAAAAGCAAAGGAATATGCAATCGTGTTTCTTTTACAGCAATCTCCTGAAGCTGACGGGTGTACTTTGAAGTGAAGGCATTGAAGACAGCTCCGACTTTTCCAGCCTTGATATCCTCCTTGTAATTGGCGCGCATCGTTGGGCCAGTTACATCCCAATCGCTGGTAACTAAATTCATCTGGCCAATTTTTTCTTCCAGCGTCATCAAGCTGAGAAGAGAATCAACCCTTGAGTCAATTTTTGAATTCTGGCGCTCACGACTTGAGCATGAGGCCAAAAATAGAAGAAGTAGGATAGGATAGAAGTGTTTTAATTTCATTTGACTCAATGAGTTTAATTGAATCCGAGTTTTGTTTTTGCAGCCTGAACCTCAGGTGCGGACATGAATAATTTCCAGAGTAATTGTGACCTGTAGTTTTCAATCATCACTACAATCGGTCCTTGATCTATAGCTAATGTCGAAGTGGCTGTCCAGCCGCTTGAAATATTAAATGCATCATAGAAACCATACTGACCCCACATGTGATCACCAAGCGTGTAGTAGAAATATTTGATTGCCTTCATCGACTCCGCTGGAGTATAAGGCATAGAAGAAATAGCTGCAGTAGGCGAGATGGTACCATTGTCGTTCGTGGGTGATTGGGCGTTGTATCCGTTGGGATTATCACTTGCTGTAAGCCCCCAGCTCTCATCGCTATATCCGCCAAAATTCCTGGGATTGGCAACGCAGTAATCGTGGTTTATCAAAGCGTGGTTTGTATTCTGTGTCCAGTAGTTTGCATACTGGTCTTGCGTATGCGGATCGAATCCGAGGAAAGAATAGTGTGTAAAGAACAAGGGGCCTCCGTAGTCCTGACCAAGAGGGAGATCATGTCCATAGAATTTTTTTCCGTTCTTAATGTTGCCATTCATGGCCCAGCCTTGTTGATACACTTGTGCTGGTATGCTATGGGTTGGTGAAGCTGCGGCAAGGACATAAACAATAAGTGCTTCATCCCATCCGGTGATAGGCATATTCATAATCCATGCTTTGTCCGGTGACCAATGCCAGTAGAGAACGTTCTGGTTATTTTGCCTGAACCAATCCCATTCGATGGCTTCCCAAAGTTTGTTGATCCGTTTGATTAAGTTATTTCCGACTGTATCGGAAGGAGTGAGGTATTGCCTCAGCGAAAGCAATCCTTCCGTCATGAAGGCTGTCTCTACAAGATCTGCCCCGTTGTCGTTGTTACTGAATGGAATAGTCTTGCCTGTCTTGCCATTGATCCAGTGTGGCCACGCTCCATGAAAGCGATCAGCTTTCTCGAGGAATGAAATTATTTTATTGAAACGGGCAATTCCGTCAGGTCTCAAAATGAACCCGCGTTTGATACCCGCGATCATCGCCATGATTCCAAATCCACTGCCACCGGTTGTGACTATATCTCCGGAAGAATTTCGCTCACGAGCCATTCCACTGTCGGGATGGCCGAAGTCGTAGAAATATTTTAATGTCTGCTTTTGTACCAGGTCAACTAAGGCAGTATCTGAAATGACAGAGAACTTGGGTGCAGGGTCGACTGTGGTGATAATTTTGATGGTGGCTGTGGCGCCAAATATTTTTTTTGTAGTTGATGTCAACTGCGAATTAATCTGCAAAAAGTACGTGTTCAAGTATTTTAAATCTGAGACTGGCGTGATTGTGATGACGCTGTCGTGGTTGGAGAAGGTCATGTTGATGCTAACGCTTCCGGTTGTTCCGCTCCAGGCAATGTAATCCTGGGCAGATTGATGTGCGATAGGTTCGGAAAAAATAAGTGTTACTACAGGTGTAACTGAAGTGTTGGAGTAGAGATAACTGAGGGATCTGTTATCAAGAGTAATGTTAGTCAAATTAATATTCTTTCCCCCGGGATTCACGGGCGCTAATGAGTCATACTTGCAGGAAGTGATTGCTGCCAAAATACTCAGTTGAATTAAAGTAGAAAGAAATCGAAGCATAAGAAAAAAGGGGACACACTTAACGCGTGCCCCCGAAAACCAAACTCAATTATCGTCCTGCTAAGCCCAGGTCGTACAAAGCAGTGATGTCTTTATCGGCAAGGGCTGTATTGAATACTCTTACGTCATCGATCATAGCTGTAGCCCAAGGGTTCCAGGTTTGTTGCGCAGGCGCTCCTGTAAAGCCGATGTCTTTTGAAGCAAGGCTTCCGAAAACAGCCTGAACAGGAACAGACATGATTTCTACACCTGTCGTTCCACGGTCAGTAAATGATCCAACTGATACTCCGTTTCCGAAGATGTGGAATTGGTGAGTTGTTCCGTCCCAACGCATTACATAGTGTGCCCACTTGTTGCCACCCATGAACCATGGAGCATTGTTTGCTCCGTTAGCAAGGTTGTCCTGCAAACTGTTGCCACCCGCAGCAGGGTGTGTGTTCAACAGGTTCTTCAATTCCAATGTGTCTGAGCCTGGCTTGTGATGACTTGTCTCAGCATTAGCGCAGACGTCAGGCCAAATGTCAGTAACACCGGTTGGAATCAGGCCGAAGAAAGAAGTGAAAGCATTAGTAGTTCCTTTACTACCATTCACATTAATCCACAGACTAACTGTGAAATTGTTTAACGCATTAGCGCCATTGATAGCAGTAATAGCGGGATACACCATAGCGCCTTGCGTAAGTTTCAGCGCCTGACCAATCTGCCCTGTTGCAAAACCTACAGTTCCGTAAGTTTTGGTAGGAGCAGTACTAGAAAGTCTCTCGTTGTTTGTTCCATCAAAATTCCAGTGCGCTACAAGGTTGGTTTTAGCTACTTCGTTTGAATTGTTATATCCATCGATAGCAGGCAACGTTTCGCTCTTCGAGCAACCACCCAAGATCAGTGCAACCGATGCACCACATGCAAATAGATAACCGATTGTTTTTTTCATTTGATTTTTAGTTTACGTTTTTAGTTTAAAGTTTGAATAGAAAATCATCTGCGTTCGCTAAGTGGGCGAACCCCGTACATCGAAATGCCAATCCGTATAGTATATTTTTTTCATACGATCAGTACAATGGGTTTTGAGTGAGTTTATTTCCACTGAGGAGTACCTGCGAGTTTGGAATTGGAAGCAACTCATGTTTGCCAGCAACAAAAGGTTTGCCTGAAGCGATCATCACTTGTGCAGCTCTGCCTTGTCGCACGAGATCCCAGAAGCGGTCATGCTCCATTGCAAGCTCCACTCTTCGTTCCTGCCAGATATCCGCTTCCGTTGGACTTCCTTTAGCCGTCAGTCCTGCACGTTGCCTGACTTTGTTCAGCGGAGTAGCAACATCTCCGCCCTGGTGTAGCGCAGCTTCGGCATTCATCAATAGCACTTCAGCATACCTGAGAATGTGGATATTTTTCGGCCTGTTCTTATCACCGATGTTTGCAAATGTTTCTTTGGTGCGACTCGTGTAAGCTTTGTAGTTGTAACGAAGGTTCTGAACAGAATCCGAACTTGGAATCCTGAATCCATCCCATAAAGTTGTCCCTTTGTAGGTGCCTGAGTTGTCAATAAAAATGATCGTGGCATTTTTCCTGAGGTCACCTGTTTCGTATGCATTGACTAAGCTGGTGCTGGGATTGTTGAATCCCCAACCGAGATCATCCCATCCTCCTTTACCACCTACACGCGGACCCTGGCAAACGGTATAATTATCGATATCAAGATTATTGTTGTTAAAACTTCCCATTTCGATTTCAAAAATTGATTCGATACTGTTGTCACCTGACTGTTTCCAGATAGTTGCATAGTCAGGTAAGAGCTGATATTGATTGGAAGTAATAACTGCGTTGGTAAGTGAAAGTACTTTATCCCATTTGCCCTGGTACATCGAGACTTTCGCCAGCAATGTTTGAGCTGCGCCTTTATTAGCATGTCCTACAGCAGACTGTGACTTGAGAGGCAAATTATCTATAGCAAACTGAAGGTCTTCGGTGATGGCATCGTATACCTGGGCGGCTGTAGATCTGACGATGAAATAATCTGTATTGGCATCGGCTGCATCTGCAGGAACACGCAGCACCAGGGGAACACCACCGAACATGCGCACCATATTGAAGTAGAGATATCCTCTGAGAAACCTTACTTCGGCTGTCAGTTGTGTTTTAACTGCTGCGTCAATGGAAGCATTGGCTAGTTGATCGATGGCACGATTGGCAGATCCAATGCTTATGTAATGCCCGCCCCAAAGTGTTTCACAAAATTTGTTTGTACTCGTCAACGTGAGATTGTCAATGTCACCAACAGGAACAGCCTGATCACTTGGAGTACTTCCTTTGTCGGCATCATCTGAAATAATGCTTGTTACTGAAAGAAAAGCGAAGCCGTGTACGTCTCCATTACCCCAGGAGTCACCTTGTAGCAAGCTGCTATAAACCCCAGTGACCAGTTTTTGCGCCAGTGTTGGATCATTAGCAGTAGTGATTCCGCCTTGTAGCGGTACGTCCAGAAAACTGGAACTACAGGAGGTGATGATAGCAATGATACCGCCTGTGATCAGAGATTTTAACGCAACTGTCTTTTTCATCCTGCTCAAATTAAAATGTAACATTTACTCCCAGCGCGACTGTTCTTGTAGTAGGATACGAGCTTAGTTCAATACCCGAGTTCAATGGATCTCCCGGCAGCTCTGCAGTAAAGCCGCTGTATTTTTTGTAAGTGAATGGATTTTGTGAAGTAGCATAAACCCGGAGTTTGACTTTCGTGAGTGGGAACGAGTAACCGACAGTGACGTTGTTGATACGCACAAATGATCCCGACTCAACGAAGTAAGTTGAACCCGGCAAGTTGCCCACATTCGCGCCTGGCTCTACTTGTGAATTGCTGGCATGCGTCCACCGGTGATAAACCAATTCTTTCTCTACATTATCAGTACCGGATACCCGCACTCCTTTTTTCCCGTTGTAAACCTGGTTGCCGGCATTACCATAGATGCTCATGCTGAAATCCCACACACCTTTTTTCTCGGTAGCGTAGTTTAAGCTCAGATTGATCCCGTAGTAAGCTTTGGGCTGATAAGAGCCTGCGAAAACCCGGTCGTTGTCATCGATTTTACCATCGTTGTTGTAATCGAGGTATTTGAAGTCACCTGCATGAGCTGTGGGCTGAATGACAGTACCATCAGCGGCCTGGTATGCAGCCACATCTCCATCCGTATTGAAGACACCTAAGACTTTTAATACATGGAAGCTTCCGACAGGCTGGCCGTTATCTGTCAACGTAGTGAATCCCTGCGAAGCACCGATACCACCACCCGGAACCGCCTGTCCCCCGTTAAGTGCAATAACTTTATTCTGGTTGAAGGTGACATTGCCGCCAAGAGTATAACTGAGTTTATCGGTGAGTTTGTCTTTCCAGTTCAGGGAGAATTCAATTCCACGATTCTGCACAGACCCGATATTCCGGATGATCAGGTGATCAAAATCAGGAGTAGTTGCAAAAACAGGAATGTTTACCAGTAAATTATCAACGGATTTATTGTAATAGTTTATCTCACCACTCAGTTTCGAGTTGAGTATGCTGAATTCGACAGCCACATCTTTTTCTTCAGTTGTTTCCCATTTGATATTCGGATCAATGACCACACGGATCTGACTTCCATTGGTAGCTGTAGAAGCACTGCCATTGAATGCATAAGGAGTGTTTGGAGTTACAGCCAACGTAAATGCGTTGGTCGGAATCTGGTCGTTGCCCACCTTCCCATACGAAACTCTCAGTTTGAGGAAATCGAATAACCGCTGGTTTTGCATGAAGGCTTCATTGGCGATATTCCAGGCGAGGCCTAGAGAAGGATAAAGCTGCCAACGGTTCTGCACCGGCAATCGTGAACTACCGTCATAGCGAATAGAGGTGGTGACCAGGTATTTGCCATCGTAACTGTAGTTCAATCTTGCCAGGTAGGAATTGCGTGTCCATCGATCACCGCTTCCATCGTTTTGAGAGGAGTTAGCGTCACCCACATTGATATACCAAAGGTTAGGATCTGGTGCAATGTCTTTCCTGCTTGCTGAGAACCAGGTCTGACTGTATTTTTCTGCGGTCATACCCACCAACAACGTGAAATCATTTTTATCAATCTTCTTGGAGATCGTTGCGGTATTGTCCCATACCCAGTGATAAGTCTCCGTGTTCTTCATCGACAGGTTACTTCTCAGGTTGTACTGATTTCCACCGGCGATGATGAATGTGTTGCCGTCATTGTTGAATTGATAATTGTAAAGACGGTTCAGTGAATTTCGCCAGTCGATTCCAAATCCTGACTTGAACTTAATCCACTTGAGGGGAGTCACCTCTGCATAAGTGTACGCCTGCAAACGGCCGTCCAGTACTTTAACACTGTTATTCTTGATGTCGAGTAGCGGGTTGCCTACATTCTGATAGGATGATGTGTTTCCGTATTTTCCTCCGATGATGTCTGGAATAATCGGGGCAGCACGGTAAGCATCATTGTAAACTGCACCGATGTTGCCATAAGCATCAATATCTAAGTTCCCGAAACCATTTTGATTACTGCTGTTACTATAGGACGACTGAAAACCGAGCTTGACAAAGTCGGTGACCTGGTAGTCATTGTTCAACCGGATCGTGAGTCTCTTGAATTCGTTATCAATGATAATTCCCTGATCGTCCAGGTATCCTACATTGAAGAGGAAAGTTGATTTATCACTGCCACCTGAAAGTGAAAGATTGTGCGATTGCTCCAGTGCATTTCTTAAAATGACTTTGTACCAGTTTGTATTCCCTGAAAATCCTCCGGGTGGGACAGGGGCATTGCCGGTTGCGTCCTGAACATAATTCTTGTATTCTGCCGCGTTGGCCATTTCAACCAGGTTTGCTGCCTGACGGAATCCTATGTTGTTGCTGTAGTTGACTTTAAGATTTCCTTTTGTTCCTTTTCGGGTGGTGATAATAACGACACCGTTGGCTCCCCGTGAACCATAGATCGCAGCTGCAGAAGCATCCTTGAGAATGTTCATATCAACGATATCTGCTGTGTTGATGTTGGAGATGTCATCCGTGAGCACTCCATCCACGACATACAAAGTATTTACTCCACCAAATGCGGAACTGACTCCCCTCACGCGTATCTGCGGTGACGTTCCAGGCTGACCACTACTGATGATTTGCACTCCCGCTACTTTTCCCTGGATTGCCTGCGTTGCTGTGAGAACAGGTTGCTTGTATAACTCTTCACCCTTAACAGTTGCAGTGGCACCGGTGATATCACTCTTTTTCTGAACGCCATAACCGACCACTACCACTTCCTGTAATTGTGTAGCTTCTGATTCAAGGACGATGTCAATTACTGCCCGTTGTCCGATCTCTACAGTTTGGGTTTTATAACCGATAAAGGAGATTACTAGCTCGTTATCCGATGGGCTGATGTGAAGTTCATACTTTCCGTCTGCATCGGTTGATGTGCCCTTGCTGGTGCCTTGTATGACCACGTTAGCTCCTGGCACCCCCTGGTTATCTTCTTTGGAGGTGATTCTGCCGGTGATTACCCTTTCCTTATCAACTTTAACAGGTGCGTCTTGTGCCATAACCCCAAATCCCACAACTTCTACAAGAATGAGCAAAGTGACTAGTAATCGTTTCGTCATAAGCCAGTTGATTTTCAGTTAGTTATACCGAACAAACAATTGCAGTAAAGATTTTCCGCAATCGTTTATTATGAGAAAGTTAGATTCTAACAAATTCCTTGTAAAGCTTTTCCGGGGGAAAGGCCTATTAATTCTGCCTATTGGGTGGTATCAAAGGCAGATTATTTAACGCAAAAAAAACAGCGATTTCAAACGAAATGGAGCTATTTTTTGCTCATTCGAAATGTCCATTTACACTTAAAAAACGCTACTTCTGAACAGGGGGCCTATCCACTTGAATTTTAGTCTTTTTGACCTTGTTTCGGCTGGGGGTATCCAGAACGATTTCTTCCCAGGAATTGATATTGATTTTATTGCTCTTAAAATCATCGACACGGTCATTTACTTTCTGACGGAACGCCCACACGGTGCCGAGCCTGAGTTCTAGTTTTTCCGAAAGCGAATCCAGGGTCATAGAGCTTTTACCGGAGGCAGTGAGGTAAGTCAGGTAAAATGCTTTTACAATCGGGAATTTCACACCGTGGAAAAGTGTATTGGCTGTGATGGATTCATTGTACCCGCAACGCGTACATCTTCGTGAAAATTTTTGCGCCCCCGGCGAATGTTTAATGTTCGCGCATTTGGGACATTCAAATCCCCGCTGCTCTTTCAAGTTTTCAAGGAAACGATAGCAAGCAAGTTCATCCGGATAAAGCGTTGCGAATTCACCGTAGTCCATGCGTGTTTCGTGCATGCGCTCTTCCAGTACTTCTTTTACTTTGTTCTTGAGCTTCCAGTTATCAAGGTCCAGCATGGAATTGATCTGGTTAATCTCATTTGACTGCTTGGTGAGTTTTTGATTACTTTCTTCCAGTTGAGTGTTTTTCAGGTCGATCTCCAATGTCCGCTCCTTAACTTTTTCTTCCAGCTCGCGATTCACTTTGTCTTTAAGATCGATGTTGGTTCGCTGTTGTGATATGATTCGTTGCAGTGCTCTGTCGCGGTTGTCTTTCAAAATCCGAATCCGATCACCTAATGCCACTGTCAGGAAGAGCATTTCGAATACAAAGCTGAAGTGCAAACTGTAGTGTGTAATAATCGTGAATGGAATGATGTTGAAGTAGACGAGCGTACGAAGGAAAAAGCCGCAGAATAAAACACCATATGCAATCACAAAGAAACGTGCCGGACGGTAGCCGTTTCTCCAGACCGTGATTGCCGTAAAAGCAATGATCGATAAAGGAATGATTTCCAGTATTCGGTAGGTGAGCAGTCGTGGAAATACTGTGAGACTGATGATAAACCAAATGGTACGTATAATGATAACCGTGCGAAGCAAACGGTCAAGTTTTGGTGAATTGGCTCGCGCACTAAGGAATCTTCTCGTAAAAATCAGTGACCATAAGATTACGGAGTAAAGGGAGATGCCAACGGCCCACTCATTAAGCTTTGGATAGGAAGGCCACAAATACTGAAAACCAATGCCATCATAGCTCATTGCGTAGAGCGCAACACTCAGGATATAACAGATGTAATAAATGAATTTGATCTCGCGAATGGCAAGGAACACCATGAAATTATAAAGCGTGATGATGAGGATCATTCCGTAGAACATCCCGTAGAGATAGTATTCATTCAGGGCGTAGTAGACAAAATAACTGGTGGACCGCAGGGCTATACGTATGTCAGCAAATTCGTGTGATCGTACTTTGAAATAGTAAACTTTCGTTTCATTGTTTTGAAGCTGGATGGGCAGCTCGAAATTTTTGTGAAGAAAAACACGTGAGGAGAAACGCTGATGATCGCCTAGTGCTACTTTCCGATACAAGCCACTCTCGTCAGGGACATACGCGATGAGACTGTCGATGGTTTGATCGTAAAATTCCAGGAGCCAGAATTTATCTGACCGGTCGGGAGACTTCAACACCAGCTTTACCCAATACGATGCGTTTTCTTTGAAGTCTGAGTTTTGATAAGAAGAATGCTGCCGGAAGTACGAATCAAAATCTTCGGAAAGAACTTTATAAAAGGGGATGTGATTGGTAGAGTCAACGAAATAAACGAGATCTGAAAGCATGAAGTCCCGGTGGTCCGTAGCATCGTTGATTTCAACGGGAGACTGCCCCTGAAGTGAAAATGCTGTGAGGAAAAGAATAAATAACGCCCACCTTCCCATCGTTTAAAGATAGTAATTTCTCTTCGATAGGGTGGCGAAAAGTAAGCAGGTACGGCCCTCTTATTTCAGTACACCCAACTTCTTCGCTTCCAGAACCGCTTTTGTTCTGGAATTCACTTCAAGTTTGGAAAGTATGGCTGAAATGTGATGATCAACCGTCTTTGGTGAGATGAAAAGTTTATCGGCGATTTCACTGTTATGGAGTCCGTCTTCGAGAAGTTGCAAGACGTGTACTTGCCGTTGTGTGAGATAAGCCGGATTGATCCTCGTACTTTCGCGAGGCCCACGCGGGATCTTTTTAACGCCATTTGTTTTCAATTGCAGGCGTAACATATCGCGAACGGCAGTGGCACCGAGTTCATCCAGGAGGAGCAAAGCTTGCTTTTGGTTCTCTGCATTCCCATTCATAAGTGCCAGTGCCTGTTCATAAGGACAACCCAGCTCTTTCCATGCTTCTGCAGCGTGGAGATAGTCGCTCTTCATTTCAAACTCATGCGGGCCGATGTATCTTACATTGTTATCGACATAGCCGCTGAGTTTATTTTTATTTAACCAGTAGGTAAGTTCACTGTATTGCCAGCATTCATTTTTGTCGGGGAACAATTCGCGGATAGCGAATTCAATGTCTGTGGTCGAGTAGGGTTCCCTGGTGAGCCAATGCAGTTCCAGTTCTGTCGCCAGTACAGCTATAATTCGCTGAGGCTCCCGGGTAGGCATGACAATCTTCTTGGCTTCCGCCAGGATAGGCTTGGCTTCTGCAAAATCACCTCGCCTTATTTTTATTTTCGCTAACGAGATCAGCGCCCCAACCCTGACAATACCTGCTTCGGGTTGATTAGTGTGTAATTGCAACTGTTCGGCAAGCACCTCAGCTTCTTTCCACCGGCCCGTTTCCAATAACATCCGGCTCTTCCAGCTGGACATGTAGTTGATCCACGAAGTCAAATCACGCAGCTCACAATATTTCAAACCTAGGTCAAAAGCTTCTTCAGCTTTCTTGTACTTCCGGATGATGACATAGTTCGCACCGAAGTTTGTGTAGGCGCGTGCTACATGCTCATGATACCCGTGCTCATGTGCCATCAGCAAGCTCTTGTTCAAAAGCTCTTCACCTTCTTTCTGACTGTTGATGCATCTCATCTTGATCGTACCGATGTTGTTGAGCGCATGTGAAAGTATTTCCATGTCTTCCATTCGGGTGGTAAGATCAATGGCTTTGTTTCCCCAATGCAAACCGTCTTCCGAACGATCGGCCAGCATGCATAACTGTGACATATTGCTGTAAGCCAGTGCCCGTTCGCGGGTAGGAAACCCGTTGTCCAATATTGTGATGGCCTCCAAGGCCAGCGACATATATTTCTCATGATCACCTTTGAACCACCATAGCCGGGAGAGGAAACGAGTGGCATCACCTTCTTTTAGTCGCACCCTTCGATTACGCCAGATAGCCAGTGCCTGTTCCTGTGAATGGATGGCCATATCGAACTGACTTGTGAGGTAGCACTCGTATGCATGTTTTTCATAAAGAGTCACCAATTCGGGATCTTCTGGTTTTGCATGACAGATGGCCGTGAGGTAAAGCTTGGAGGCTTCCAGGTGTGATCCCACGGATGCAGCTTCGCGTGCTGCCTTTGGTGCATATGCCACAACTGTCTTTTCATCATCGGCCAGTCGGGCGTGGTGAACGAGCCGTGAAAGGTTTTTGTACTCACCCAGGTTGTCAAGCATTATTTTCACAATACGTTTGTGAAGTTCCATCCGCTTGTAATTGGTAAGCGATTCTTCGATAGCAATGCGGAAGAGCTCGTGCTTGAACCCCATGTAATCTTTGGTGACCACAATAATCCCGCCGTGGATGCACTTCTCCATGGTGTTGGGGTAATTTGGTTCAATGTACTTGAGCAATTTCAGATCGATACGAGTCGGGAGAATCGAGAGGAGCTGCCACAGTTGTTGTGTGCGTTCGTCTTTTTTAAAGTAAGTGGCCAACACCGAGTCTTTCACACGCTCCGGAATTCCGGACGAATAATCAGACAGAATTTCCGTTACGTAAAACGGATTTCCCCCGGTAAGAGAATACACTTTTTCCCCGGACTCATGGCCTCGGGCTTTCGCCAACTCGTCCACCGCCTCAGGCGAGAACGGTTTGATTTTGATTTTAGAAAAACTGCCAGGAGGGAGATCACCAAAAATATTTTTGAAGGGATGTTGCGAAGACAGTTCATTGTCTCGATAAGTAAGAATGAACATGCACTTGAGCCGGGTTATCCTCCGTGCCATGAACTTGATCAGATCAATTGTAGCTTCGTCTGCCCAGTGAATGTCTTCAAAGACGAGTACTACAGGTTTTGTCGAACTGGATATTTTCTGAATGAACGTGGCGAAGATCAATGCGCGGTCGTTTTCATTCCGGAGCACAGTAAGAAAGTCCGGACCAATCTGCGGTGCGATATCATAAACGGGACCGAGGGGGCGTGGTGTGTAAAGCGCATCACAAGCACCGGTATAGATGACACTGTTCCGCTTCACGCGGTCAAGGAAGTGATTCACCAATGAGGTTTTCCCTATACCGGCCTCACCGGTGAGGAATGCCGTATGAGCTACACCTTCTTCGACTTTCTTATAGATAGACTCGAGATGTTCCAGGTAATTACTTCGTTCAACTAACTCGCTATGCATACACACTGTTCTTTAAAATAGGGAATCGTCATTTTTAATATAGGGAAAACCGCTGGTGACCGCCTTCGGCCTTTTGTGGTCTTTTGTTGAAATTTTTAAACACATAAACATGAGAAAGACAAGTTTTATTCTGGTCGGTATAGGAATATTCTTCGCGTCATGCAGTACCAAAAAAAGCGAGCCTGCAGTTGCGGAGACCACGGCTGACCCCACAGCTCAAAAATTCCTGTTCATGGATGTCCATGATCTTGAACCCGGAAAAGTGAAGACAGCTGATGTGGCAGGGGCACACCAAAAAGATCTTGCAACGCAAGGCAAATACGGTGTTGAGTTCAAGAAGTACTGGGTGGATGAGGCGCTGGGCAAAGTTTATTGCCTGGTAGAGTCTCCAGACTCCGCTACGTTTGTAAACGCGCACAAGGAAGCTCACGGACTTATTCCAACTCGTGTAAATAAAGTGCTTCCAGGTATGGAAGCATCGATCAAAGATGCCAACAAACTTTTCTTTGATGTCCACCGCCTTGGTGCGGGAAAAGTTAACGCACAAGCGGTTGCTGAGGCTCATCAGAAGGACCTGGCAACGCAAAATAAATACAAGACTAATTTTGTGAACTACTGGGTTGATGAGAAACTGGGTGTAGTGATGTGCCTGGCCGAAGCACCTGATGCTAACGCGATGATCGCGACTCACAAAGAAGCGCACGGATTGATTCCAGACGAAGTCCATAAAGTGAACCAGGGACAATAATTGTTAGGTTAACCAAATTCAGCCTGCTGACCGAAGACCGGGTAAAAGCCATACAATTTTACCCGGTTTTTTTATGCAAACCTTGGGCTGCAACAAGAGTACCTGCATTTGCAACAGGATTCACAGTTTCTCAGACGCAATTTCCCGCCCAGCGACCTGTAGTCAAGCCTTAATGCTAGGACCGCATGCGCAAGACCTTTTAAAATCCAAAGTCATTAGATTCTCTAAAAAAGAGTTGCCGACCCAACCTTTTTATTGATTTTGTCGTTTTTGCTTTTATTTTAAAAGTACTTTTAAAACAATTAATTAGAATGGCGACTTTAACAATACGAGCCCGGGAAAGGCAAATCCGCTTATTGATTCTGTTCTTCATTATTGGATTGATACTTAGCGGTGTCACTGCCTTTCCGATAAGAACACAGTTGGAATTCGCATATCGCATAATTCAGGAGAACCATTGGAACAATAGCCTCGCGAATTGGCTGACAGTTGTTTATGCCGGTGTCGTGGAGAGTGACTCGAAATATCCTTTCCTGGCGTATGGCACTGATTGGCTAGCCTTTGCACACTTGATAATAGCCCTGGCGTTTGTCGGACCGTTACGAGATCCAATCAGAAATATCTGGGTGATTCAATTTGGCATCATCGCGTGCCTTGCCGTGTTTCCGTTAGCATTGATCGCCGGAGAAGTGAGAGGAATCCCATTGTTCTGGCGAATGATCGACTGCTCGTTCGGGCTATTCGGTGGAATACTATTACTGATCTGCTATGGGAAAATACTCCGGTTACAAAAGTCCTGACTCATCTGGCGAGATTAGGTTTGTATCTCACAAAAATGCTGATCCACAATACGCGTGACCATCGGTAGGTCAGCGGCATCAGTCCGACTACAACAAGCAGGAGGGAGACAATGATCATCGTGGTAGTGATTGTATCAACGGTGAAGTATAATGTAAGCCACACTGCTGCTAACCACATGGTGTTAATTGCATAGCTGACAAACATTGCACCGAAATAGTAACCTGGTTCTGGCTCAAAGCGAAGTCCGCAATTAGAACATGCCTGGTTCATATGCATGAATTTCCCTGAGTAAAGGGTGCCGGATGGAAACATGTCTCCGATATGGCATTGCGGACATTTTACAGTCAGCATGCTATAGAAAGTTGATGATTGATGGCTCATATTATCCTTTTTTCAAAGTAAACGAACCCCAATAAGAGAAGTGCGCCACAATTCAGTTATAGTGTAGCACGATTTAGTGTTTCCCTGAATTGTTCCGGGGTGATGTTCTCGTGCGTCTTAAAAAAACGGATGAAATAGGATGAGGACGAGAAACTGAGCTTAGCCGAAACCTGGCTCACGGTGAGATCAGTGTAGGTGAAAAGGCGTTTTGCTTCCAGAACTACACGCTCATCAATCAGATCACTCAGTGTTTTTCCTAAGGTAGTTTTGCACACTTTATTCAGGTGGGCAGGAGAGATATTCATCAAGTCTGCGTATTTGCTTGGCTGCCTGAAATTGTAAAAATGTTTGTCAATGAGGAGCTCCAGTTTTCGGAGTTGTGTCGTGCTGATGGTTGGTGAGTCAGTAGTATTAATACCGTACCTGCGACTTGCTTTGAGAAGTAACAACTCAAGGTAGCTTCGTAGGATAGCTGTAGCGTTGCCATCAGCAGATTGAAACTCCAGGAGCATTTCTTTCAAAATGAAGTCGATGGAGTCTTCTGCCTTTAATCGAACCACCGGCTCGCCACTCAAAGAGTAGAAAAAGGGAAATTCAGTTAGTTTGCCTTCAGTTTTTCGCATGGCAAAAAAATCCTTCACAAAACAAACAATGTATCCCTGAGTGTCTTTCTGCAAGTCCCAGTAATGGACTTGACCTGGTGTCATCAGGAAGAAGTCACCTGGGTGAACTGCGTATTCTCTGAAATCGATGCTGTGTGTGCCTTTGCCTTTGGCGACATATAACAGCAAATAGAAATCGTGTTTGTGTGGTTTCTCTGTGAAGTCGTGGTTCTTCAAATGAATCTGAAGGTCCTCAATATAAAATTGATTGTTTTCTCTTGCCTTACTGAAGGTATCAAGACAGTAGAGGGGGGTAGAGTTAATTTTGCTCATGACGATGCGCATTCGAAATGTCTGAACTGAAGTTAGTATTTACCCTTCTCATTATTCTTCAAATTCAGCGGCCTTGATGACAGAGACTTTGTATTTTGTTGGTGCCAGCGCGCTCCAAATCCAGTTATAATAGGCGATCAGTGTTTTGGCAGGCAAATTGGCTTTATCCTCTGTGGTATGGCAGTCTGAAATGACCGTTATTTTATAGTCCTTACTCAAAGCTGATTTTATTGTTGTATCGACACAAAAATCAGCTGCACTCCCAGTAATATAGATTTCGGTGATTCCGAATCCGGATAATGTTTGTTGAAGAGAGGTTTGGTAAAATGAATCCTGGGCAGTTTTACTAATAAGGATGTCGCTAGGGTGGTTCACCAGGTCAGCTACGAGAGCCCAGTCATTCGTCTGCGGGAATAGTTCATTCTCGGCAGTTCCATCATGTTGTATGAAAATGACAGGATATTTCTTAAGTCTGAATTTTTCTGAGAGCGAGTTGATTCGCCCAATAACACCCGGAGTATCGTGCCGCCTGGTGTACGGCAGCAGACATCCGTTTTGCATATCAATGATGAGAAGAGCCTTCATTTAAAAATTGGATCAGGTAAACATAGTTACGAACCTGGAAAAGCCTGTCAATTGCCGCAGGAATTTTCATTATACTTTGTCACGAAGAAATATCTCTATACCTTTTCAGATAACCAATCAAAACCCCGCATGAAAAAACTAATTGCATTTGTATTTCTGGCTGTACTTACCGTGGTGAGCTACGGCCAGTCTTTTGAAGGGACCGTCACCTGGTCTTCTAAAACAGATCCACCAGACGCGTCTGGAAGGGCAGCTACAGGCATCACGCTGAAAGCGAAGGGAACCACAATCATTGCCGTAGTGAACGGAGGGATGATGAACGGCATGGAGATGTGGTTCATGGACAACAACAAGAAAATCACTCGTTTAATGCGACCGCAAAAAATGTTTGCACCAGTGCCTGCTGAAGCTATCGCAGCCAATGAGAAAGCCACGGAGACAAGCCCTTTTGTAAAGACGGCAGAAACCGTCAAAATACTCAACTACAACTGTACCAAATACACTGGCGAAATCAAATCCAGGGGTGTTGTGACCAAGCTAACTTATTGGACAACCACAGAGATCAAAGATGACCAAAAGGTCCTGGAGCATCAGCCTGATCCGTTTGGAAGCCCTAAGCTCCCGCCGGGTGTAGAAGGAGTACCAATGAAGATTGAAGCCGTAGCATCGATTGGGAAGGTAATTCACGAAGTTACTGAGATAAAGTCCGGAAAGTTCAGCGATGATGAGTTCAAAATACCGGCTGATTTTAAGGAAGTTGGCAAGTAAAGTTAGGCCAGAGTTAATTCTGAATTTAGTTTAGGACTTACTCCCATAGGGTCGGCCGTTTGAACATATAATACTTTTAAAATTGAGCATAAGCCAATCCTAGGTTTAACTATCAAAACCTGCATAGAAAAAAGCTCCGAAGGCGTCGGGGCTTTTTCTTTTTAAAGCGAAAATAAACTTCATTTAACCCCCTGTTTTCGGGGCCGAATTTCTTAGGGCAAGCAGAAAGATTGTGGTAAATCGTGTCAGGATTAAACGCCAATAAATCCCGCCCTCAAAGCCAGCAACATAGACGGTGTTGCTGGCTTTAATTTTTCTATTCAACGTAACTGGCAGCCCCTCATTTCCATCCATTGTTTGGCACTGCTTCAATAGCCCCTTCATGTTTAATCTAATAGGCCATCTTTAAAGGGCTGGAAGCGTTAGTGTTATGTTTTTCCCGGAATTCCATATACTTGTACCGTCTTTTGGTGATTTTTGGGCTTTGTCTACACAGACACAAACATTTTATGATTAGTAAGTTAAACATTGCCGACATCAAGCTTAGAAACTTGGTTGTTCAGCATATCATTATCATTGGCCTAGGCGTTCTGCTCATTTATATTGAAGAACTGGAGCTAGCCAGCATGTTTTGGGAGAAAGTCGGGCTTATTATCGTGAGCCTTGGCAAATCAGTTTATTTCATTGAGCATTCGTTCCGCAAGGTGGAGGAGGCTTCACTCAACAATATCTCTTACAACCACTTTCTGTTGATCATCCTGGTCAATATTTTGCTGATCGTTGTTTCATTTTCGGCTGACTATATGTGTATGCTGAGTATTGACGAAACATCCTTTCGTGGAATTAATAATTCCTCATTGCTGGATGCGATCTTCGATGCTTTTTATTTCAGCATTGTTTCTTTCACAACAGTTGCCTACGGTGATATCGTGCCGGTCTCTAAAGCGGCCAAGCTGCTCACCTTACTGGAAGTGATTATCGCCTACCTGACAACGATCATCATCATCTCCAACTTCGTACAAATCAAAGATTCACTGGGAAAAAAATAGGGCAAGGGTGTTTATGTGACTTTTCCTTAAGATGGGAATTACGTAAGCATATAAATTATAAAGCCTATGAAACCCTGGATTATGTTTCTGTTGCTGCTATTTTCATGTAGTGGCGAAGAAAGGAAACTTAAAGTTAGCGCAGTGAGACTTTCCGTTCCCGTTGATGGGGATGAACTTGTTGAAACCAGTACTGTTTCAGCAATGATGGCACCACCAGATCGTGCGGGAGACCTTATCTTGAAATCTGCGACACTAAAATTCCAGGTTGACAATGTTGATGAAAGCATCGGGAACATTGAGAAACTTGTTGCTCAAAAGCAAGCCGTTATCACCGGTCAAAATCTAACAAACTCGACAACTGAAATTTCAAATGATATTCAGATTCGGGTGCCATCATCCGGATTTGAAGTTCTTGTGGAAGACCTTTGCAAAGAAGCCTTGTTTATCAATCAGCGCAGGATTTATACTGAGAATGTCACAGAAGAATACGAGGATATCCAGACACGACTAAAGACAAAAAGAGAGGTACGTGATCGCTACACTGAAATCCTGAAGACCAAAGCGAAGTCGGTAGAAGATATTCTCAAAGCCGAAGAGCACATTCGCGTCTTGCAAGAAGAAATAGAAGCAAAGGAGGGAAGGATTCGATTCTTGCAGAGTCGTGTGTCGATGAGCGAGATCAAACTTGAGATATATCAAAAGGTTGCGTACAAGGAAGTGCCCACATTGACTGAGAAACCCTACATCGCAAAGGCTAAACAAGCAATTGCCGATGGCTGGGGAATCATCGAATCCTTTTCATTACTCCTGATTAACACATGGCCTTTGGTGGTATTTGGTTCAATTATCACTCTATGGATCCGGTCACGCATTCTGAAACGCAGAAGAGAAGAGGACCAGGCAGAAGCTTCAGTTGCGTAAGCTGCTAATGGTTGATTTGTAATTCAATCATCATCAGCCTCCTTCATGGGTATGACAAATGCAGCGCGTGTCGGGCCTGGAAAAGCAATGTCTCCTTTAAGTCCATGCCATAATACCCGGTTGAATTCAATATCGTTGTTGGAGTCTTCTTTCTCGAATGTGAATTGTTCGGACATTTTCTGCCACTTGCTCATCGCTACATTTTTTTCGCCAAGGTTTACTTTTGGAATAATGGCCTGAAATGGAAAGGGGCGGGGAATGGAATCGAAGCAGTTCCATAGCGGAGTGGCAGCTGCATCATATTGCGTCATCGGTTCCATGCCAAGCAAGAGCTCCATTGTTCGCAGCATGGATGCTGTGGTATACAGCGTATGGTCGATAAATTTCCGCTTGACGAAGCCGCCGGCAAGGTAAGCAGTGCTCCGGTGCGCGTCCACGTGATCAGCCCCATTTTGTGCATCATCTTCCAGAATAAAAACAACAGTTTCATTCCAGATCGGACTTTGTGCCAGCGTTTCAATAAACATACCTACGGCCAGGTCATTGTCGGCTACATGCGCATAAGGCGTTGGTCGGTTTAGTCGCATTCCCTCGGTGTGATCGTTCCCAAAACGAACCGTATTGAATTGTGGTACTTTGTTGTCTTTCAATAGCGCCATGAAATCCTTTTTCCAAACATAGAACCTGCTCGTGTCGCGGACACTCAAATCATAGCTTTGAAATTTTGGACAATGGTGACCCACCAGGATCGGGATCGAAGGAGTTTCCTTTTCCACGAACTCTCCATAGGTGCGATAAGAGACGTTATAACGATGACAGTTATCCCAGATGAATCCATTTTTGTTGTTGGCTATTTCCCGCTCGCCTTCTCCACCGTAAGTTCCGCCTCTTCCACCATAACTCGTTGGCCAGGTCTTTTCCAGGTAATCGTTAGCATAGGCGCCCATACTCCAATTGTGGCCATCAGCGCTTACTTCAGCGTCAACGTAAAAATTGTCAAGCAAAACAAATGACTCCACCAGTGCATGCTGATTGGGAGTATATTTCTTGCCGAAAAGGAGTAAGGTAGTATCTCCGTTTCCGCCAGGCACATCTGCGAGTACCTGGTCATAAGTCCGGTTCTCCTTGATCACGTAAAAGACATATTTTACGGGAGACTCTTTTCCCGTTTTGATGGGAGCCTTTGCTGCTTTACCGAATTCCTCTCTCATGTATTTTGTAAAAGGAGAATTGTTATACACCAGAGAGGTGTAGTCTTTCAACTCTTTTAGCGTTGGAATACCGATAATACTCATTGAACCCTTGAGCAGCGAGGCAATGTATTGTACTTCCATTTTTTGCATTCCCCAATGGTGGTCCACTTCCTCACGCTTTCGAACGGGCGATGGCCCATAAGGATTTGCTTTGGACGTGAATCCCTTGCCATTCGAGATCCATAACTTTTTGTTGACCAGCCGCACGCAAGTAGGATACCAGCCGGTAGGTATAAAACCTAAAGAAAAACTGCTGCCTGGCTTACTGACATCAAATACAGCGAGGCAGTTGTTGTCTGCATTTGCTACATACAATCTCTTCTCGGAAGGATCGTAGGCGAGGCTGTTGGTAGTAGATCCGCTGGTAGAGTTCGGGAATAAAGCAGCATCGAGAGTTTCAATAACTTTTTTATTTTTAACATCGATCACCGAAACAGTGTTGTCGTTGGCATTGCAAACAAAAAGATACTTGCCATCAGGCGTGAGCTGGATTTCATTGGGGTTGTCGCCTACAGGAATCGGACTTTTCCAGGTGTTCTTTTCCAGGTCGAATATCAACACCTTGTCACAGCCCCAGCATGAAATGTAGAGTTCTTTGTGGTCGCGACTTATTTTACAAGCATACCCTTCCGCGTCAATGCCAAATTGGAAAAGAATCTGTTTTGTCTTCAGGTCAAGACAGTAGAGTTTCCTGTCTTCGCGTGTGACTACAAACAAACGTTGCTTTCGGTCATCGATAGCAATTCCCGCAGGGCCGATGCGTTGAGGCCAGGGTTTGCCGAGAGGTATGCTATCGATCAGTTTGAGTTTCGAATCTTTCACTTCAAACTTCAATACTTGATTGTTGTGACCTCCCGATGCGTATAAGAACTTTTCATCTGCGGAAAACTGTAGGCCATACCAGGAGCGCTTGATGATAATTGAATCAACTTTCTTTTGTTTTTGCACATCGATCAGGTCGACAGTTTGCGTGCCTTGGCCATTGTTCGTAACTGCAATGAATTTAGTCGAAGGACTCACCTCCATATTCAGAGGAAGATCGCCTAAGACGAAGGATTCGCCCCGTGGGGTAAGCTTCCATCCGTTAGGCAATTGAACCGGAGATGAAGGCGTTTGAGCATAAAGTACTGTTGTCCAATGTAGAAAGGTAATCAAAGCAAAAGCTCTCATTTGTTTTTTTAGGTTACTGACGCTAAATGTAAAATGAAAAAACCTTTCTTTATCTCATAGCGCATTATCGCATCGTTAATAAATTGCTGTAGTCTTCGGTGATTCAACACATGAAATTATAACGAATCGTGTAGGAGAAACACCTAATTGAATTGAGGAAAACCGCGATAGCATAGTATCTTTAACTACTCGCGCGGACTTTGTACATGGCGCAGTAAAACTCAATCCGAATTGAGGTAAGTGATGCCACACATTCAATTAACTGCAAATCTTATCAAAAGGACTTCACGTCACGCGTGTGAGTCTTCCTTCAAGGAGTATACGAATCTCAAAATAGGTGCTGTTCTGTCTATGTTGCTTACCTGCGTAATAAGCCTGTGCTTATTTATCCTACCAATTCTTGCACTAAGGATGTATCGCTGGTTTGAGAAGCGAAAAACGCAACTCATAATTCCTCTGGAGAATGAATCTTAGCCTGGGGCAAACGATATTTCTCGCTATTGGCGTAACTGTGGGAATATTACTTCTCGCTGTTTTGATGATTAAAAGCCTGATTTGGGCGTGGCAAAAACTTACAAAGAGGCCTAAGGAAGTGTGAACATCTATCATTGGATTGCTTCATTGACTAAGAGTTGCGGAGTGCGCAGCAATGAGCTCGAAGAGAGTGTGTACCGATGGATTGACCCTTTACAAAAGCTTGATCCCGGAATCACTTCACTGGGTAGGTCTTCCAAACACTCGCCATATCGAACTGTTCAATTTGAATTTACGTACTCATCTGAAGCGATTGAGCAGAAAGACGATTTGTTTCTCTAAGAGTAAAGAGATGTTGGAGGCGTGCTTAAAAATTTATTTTGGAATAGACACCCTATCCTTTCCCCATAGACTTCATCAGCTGCGCAAGTTTTCCTTCAAGAGCTTCAAGCCTTTTGTCTACTACAAGACACCTAATTACAAGACAGCAACCACTCTTTTGCTTCCTTCAAATCTCCGAACTGTCTGATCTCCATTCCGGCTACCCGCTGAACATAGTCCTTCAGGGACAGTTTTGTAAATATATTTTTAGGTATCACTATAGCGTGGTATCGAATGCCCATACTTATCAATTTTGGAATAATCTCCTGCACCATCCAGTCTCGGGAGCCGTCAAAGGAGGCTGTCATTTGACTGGTGTCAGAGAGCCCTTTGCTGGAACCGACAGCTTCAACTTGAGTGAGTAACATCAATAATACTTTCTTGAAATTTTCCTGAACCCCAAACGAACCATACCAACTGTCTTGTAAGCATTTTACATCTTCATTGACCGTGATTGTGGCGTACACGAAGCCCGAGCTTGTGCTGAACTCTATTTTTTCCATAAGCTTAGGAGGGTAGATTAAAGTGTTTATTAATTCTGACGAGGATAGCGGAGTTATAGCTTGGCCAAAGAAACGGTTCCATAAATACGATCGACCAGGGATTCACCGATCAGCAGGTTATGGGTAATTGCCTGCTGAATTAGGTCGCGGTACTCGCGGTCCGTTTCTACTTTGTTTCTGAATGATTCAAAATCCGCAATGCTTTTAAAATCGGTAAGCCAATGTATCTCGGTAATATTTCCACCAATGTTTCTCGCTACCCGGGAGCTAACGCTAAACTTGCTACTGATCAGCATGGAAAGTTTTATAGCCCACTCCAGTGCTTCAACATATTTTTCAGCCTGGATGTTGGCAGTCCGTATGATCGTTATCATTAGTTATTTGATGTAAAAGCCAATCGCACATGAGTCATCGGGATACTCAACAGAGGAAACTAAGGACAAACGCTGCACGAATTGAAACAAAGGTATGAGAGTGCGTTTCCTTTGTATTGTAAAAATCCGAACAATCGCTTTTTGAGAAATTAATTTAAATGAATTTCCGTCAGCTCATTGCTTGAGTTTGCATAAGATAGAGGAGTCTTGCCGGTAAATTCAATGAAAGTTTTTATTAGATGAGACTGATCGTAATAGCCTGATCGACCGATTAGATCCGGCCACTTTATATTTGGCTCCGATCTAAGGATCGATAGTGTATTATTAAATTGTACTACCCTGGCCAGGTATTTTGGTGAGATGCCAGTACTGCTGGTAAATTGTTTTTCCAGATACCGGGTTGAGCATTTAAAATAGTCTGACACTGCGGTCACTCGGATATTCCCTTTTGCTTCAGTGATAAGCCTGATAGAATCATTAACGATTGGCGTTTGGTATTTCACACACTTGAATTTCTTTAGAAAGTAAGTGTTGACCTCATCGATTCTCCTTTCATCTGAATTAAATTCTTTAAGCCGATTGACAAGTTCATTAATATCATTTCCAAATATATCAGCTGCATTCATTACAGAATGTGTCAATGCAGGCATATCAACCCCCAGCGCCTGGTAAATAGCGCCTGGTCGTATAAAAATACCAACTGTCTCATAGGAAGGTGGAATAAATAACTCCGTATAGTTAAAGTATTGACCAGATATAGTTGCTGGAGAACAAGTTTTCCATTCATGGCCATAATAGCGCAGCTGAATTGCGGAGGACCCAAAGGAGAGCAGGATAGTTACAAAACCGGTGGGCGGCATAAAAACTTTTGGCAAATCGCCATCAGCTGACACTCGCGATATCCAATAGGAATGAAAGTAAGGAGATAGTGCCCTGGCAGGATTAAACCAGGCAATCTTATAAGCCGTAGACATTTTGTTATTTGCTGTCAATATGCTGACCTGGTGGATCGGTCAGCTATCAATGCTGTTCATTTTTATGTGAGATAGGTTCCATGAATCACAGTTACGACAAATTGTATCAATTTGTATCACGGGTTTGGACTTCCTGCCAGGTGTCGCTCATAATCAGGCGAGAAAAAAATTCAGTTCGATAGATAGCTACGTATAAATCCGCTTCAAATTATCCGCGAGAGTCCTCCTGATCTTTAAGGAAATAAAGGGAAGTTTAAGAAATCGTGGCTTTAGATCTTTTCTTGCGCAGCATGCTGAGGAACTCAGGAGTAATGCCTAGATAAGACGCTATATCTTTTTGAGGGATCCGAAGTTCAAGCCCCGGGTACTTTTGAGTAAATGCATCATATCTCTCTTCTGCAGTCGAGAACAAACTTTGTGTCATCCGGTGTTGTAGCAAAATGTAAGAATGCTGGTAGCGCAGCCGGGCAAACTTCTCTAGCTTGGGTATTTTCTCGTAGAGCAGGTCGTGGTTAAACTTGCTGATTTGGAGACATGTAGTATCTTCCAGAGCTTGGATAGAATAAAATGCGTCTGTTTGCATGGCAAAACTTTCGAGATCGAGTGACCACCAGTTTTCCGGGGCGAACTTCACATTATGTTCCGCTCCGTCCATGTCCGTATAAAAAACTTTCAGGCACCCTTCGGTTACAAAAGTCTCGTAGCGACAAAGCTCACCAGCCCGAAGCACAAATTCCTTTTATCGGAACGACCTGGCTTCCACCAATGATAATAACACATCGATTTCCTGATCGTCAAGCGGCACAACTTCCGTCATATTGCGGACGATCATATCGAATGCAGGAGACCTCATTTATTCGAAGTTATATCTTTCACATAAAGGTGCAAAGACGCCGGGAATGCCACGAGTGACTACCTGAACTACACCAATGATCCCACTTTGTTTGTACTAAATAAAGAAGCTGTAAGCTCGAGTGAGTGGAGCTTTGCACTTACATCGAACACATGAGTTGTTATCATTAACTCATCTATGTTTGTGTCTTTAGCAAAAGATGACAGTTCCGTTGCCAGCGTATCCGTGCCTCCAACAAAGGAGTAGTAGAACATCTGGTTTACAGCTGCACGTTCTTCCGGACTCCAAAGCAGGTCCATGCTATCCGTTGGCGGTGCCAGCGGCTTTCTGTTGTTGCGAATTAATCCGAGTACCAGTTGATAAGCCGAGGTGGCCAGGTGCTGGGCCTCTTTGTCACTGTCTGCTGCAATGACATTTACACAGGCCATGCTATAGGGTTCTTTGAGAAAAGCAGAGGGCTTGAACGCTGAACGATAGATTTGAAGAGCGGGGAATAATTGGGCAGGAGCAAAGTGAGACGCAAACGCAAAGGGCAGCCCGAGCCTGGCTGCCAGTTGGGCACTGAATGTACTCGACCCCAGCAGCCACACCGGTACGTTGGTACCTATTCCGGGAATAGCTTTTACCTTTCCCTGTTTGTCTGCGGGCCCCAAGTATTGCAGAAGCTCCAGAACATCGTTGGGGAACGCATCAACATCACTGCTCAGATTTCTTCGCAAGGCGTAGGCTGTTGCCTGGTCAGTGCCGGGAGCACGTCCGAGGCCCAGATCAATCCGGCCCGGATACAAAGATTCAAGTGTACCAAATTGCTCGGCTATGATAAGCGGAGCATGGTTTGGCAACATGATGCCACCAGATCCCACCCGTATTGTTGACGTGCCCTCGGCAATGTGGCCGATCAGAACAGCGGTTGCGGCAGATGCAATGCTCTCCATGTTGTGGTGTTCCGCAAACCAGTAACGCTTGTATCCATACTTTTCTGCATGCTGGGCGAAAGTGACGCTCCGCCTGAAAGCATCTCCCGCGGATTGATCACCTTGAATAAAGTTGGCCAGATCAAGAAATGATAAGGGGATATCTCTGAGATTCTTTTTCATACCAATAATGCACGCCTGTTTTTGTAAGGCAAATTTTGTATTCAACGCAGTTGGTTCGGAAGGAGTTCCCGGCTTCGCGTATGCATTTGATGCCCGTGAACAAGCGTCACGGCTCACCAATTAAATACTAAAGAGTTGATTGATCGTTTTTCTGCGTAGTAATTTCTGACACTGCTCATGCCGCTTCTTTTCTCTGATCTTATCGCGTACTACAAGCCGTAACCAGGTTGATCCATGTTGGGGGCATACTCGTCACGGGCGCAGGGAAAAGGTAAAACTGTAATGCTTAGGCCATCAACGGGTCGCTGATACTTTCATTACCGGTTTCTACATGACCAGCAAACCTGTTCTCGAAAGTTGTACTACCATTGATGGAGACAGAAGCATCATACCAGCCCGATGATTTAGTCAGGCCAATCCGGACGGTTGTCTTTTCACCAGCAGCCAGTTTCTTGGTTTGTGGACTTTGCTTGTAGGAGTTATCCGCCACCGTAATGTCTACAGGCTGTGTACCGCGGTTCATAATGGTCAACTCAATGTTCCCTGTTAGCTTTTGCTTCACATCCTTCTCATACGCGCAAGAGACTTCCACTAATGGATCGCTTACATTTCCCCTGAACTCACGGTAAAATCCATTCGGGCCATGTACCTTAAAATGATAGTTGTCACCATTGAAATCTTTAGCTGTCCACGAATCTGTCAAAGCATCTCCGGCCGAAACTGCGTAGACCCGATTGCCAAAGGAAGCACCATAGTTGTAGACATGAAAAGGTGATCCAGCAGCGCGATCTCCAAACACATCCTTCCGTGCTTCGAACCTGATCTCAAACGTTTTGTTTGCAGTAAGTTTCCCGTTGGCATACAACTCATAAGGAATAGCACGCGAAGTGCGCGTTCCTTTCTCCTGGCGCGAGAGCACCGATGAAGAAGGTGTTGTATTCGCCTGTTTGATTTCTTCAGTCGTCAATGCATGAAAACCGGAAGGCATTTGCTTGAATTGTGCCTTGTGGATGCTCTCCACAAACTCGTTGTGCTCAAGGAATTTCGGAAGCGTATGTTTCTCTCCATTGTAAGGAGTGAACGTAGACGTGAGGTCGCCACATACCGTGCGTCTCCAGGCGCTGATGTTGGTTTCCTTTATTTCCTTCCCGGTTTTGTGAGTGAGAAATTTTTCGAGAAACATCAAAATGGAAGTATGATCAAATACCTGTGAGCAAACAGCGCCACCGCGGTTCCAGGGCGATGCCACTACCAACGGCACGCGATAGCCTAGCCCGATAGGCCCCCCGCGTGCATAAGCTGCCGACTGGCGTTTCAAGTCGGCTTCGAGTGATACGTATTCTGAATTCAGGTCGATTCCTGCTGAAGCTTTTCCTGAAAGGGGATCGTTTGGCGTGGGGGGAACAAAAGGCGGCACATGATCAAAGTAGCCGTCATTTTCATCATAGCAGAGAATGAAGATCGTCTTCTTCCAGACCTCCGGGTTTTGTGTGAGGATATCTATCGTTTCTGAGAGATACCAGGCGCCATACCAGGGCGCACCCGGATGGTCTGAAAAATTCTCAGGTGCCACCAGCCACGACACGGCCGGAAGCTTGTCATTTTTCACATCTTCCCTGAACTGATGGAACACATCGCCTTTCGGAACTTTCATTTCACGTTCCTTCCCATTGTCCGTATATTTCAGCGACATCAGGGTATGGTAGTCCGGGTCTTTGATGTTGTTACAGAACGCTTTCTCATGGAGGTTCTTTTCCCGCTGCGACAGCTTCGCATAATTTTCAGGAGTAAACTGCTTGATATGAATGAGCGCAGCTTCCAGTTCTCTTTTGCCGTAGGCGATCCGTGCATTTAACCGTTTCAGTTCTTCACCATCAGCAAGGGTCTTTGCTTTTTCTTCACCTTTGGCAATCTCGCTGCGCAGCCATTCAATTTTCTTAGGAAGATATTGCATGTGTGCCAGCAAAAAGCGCACCTGGTATTGTGTGAAATACTCAATTGGGTTATCGCCGAAGTTCGAGAGCCAGGCGTCTTCTTCACCCTCAAAGCCCACGCCTATGCTGACTTCATTCTGATATATTTTCCAGCTGATGTTATTTTCCTCCAACCGCTCCGGAAAAGTTTTCCAGCTCGCCTCGGTACTATACTCGGCTTCTTCATTGCGTACACGTGGCACCGTTTGGTCATCATCGCGTGTCTTGCCTGTCCAGAGGTAGAGGCGGTTAGGAGTTGTGCCCGTCAGGCTTGAGCAGAAATTCTGATCACAGACCGTGAATGCATCAGCCATGGCATAGTAGAACGGCAGATCTTCTCTATTATAGTAACCGAGTGTGAGCGGCATGTGCCTGTATTCCTTCTGCCACGGTCTCTTGGCATCCAGCCATCTATTGTAGGCGCCACCATTGCGTGCATCGGTCTGGTCGGTCCAACCGTGTGGAAGCGATCCCATCCAGGTGGCATTGGTGTCTTTGATATTCAGGCGGAACGGGGCAAACGTTTCTCCTTTTTCGTTGCTCTGCAGCCACACTGCATTTTTATTGGGCAGGGTAATCGCCCTCGGATCATTGAAGCCACGCACACCGCGCAGCGATCCGTAGCAATGATCGAACGACCGGTTCTCCTGCATGAGGATCACCACGTGTTCAGCATCTTTCCACGTAGTACCGGGAGCTGGATCGATGGCGAATGCTTTTGCCAAAGAGGGGGGAAGAACACCGGTCATACCTGCAGCACCTGAAAGCAGTGCAGCTTTCTTTAAAAATTCCCTGCGTGAATCCATATAGCGAAATTGATGTCGTGTAAATGTAGAAACCGGAAGCTAAATTCCGATTGTGCCCTCAGGATTTAAAAATAGGATAATACACAGGCAAAGTAAGGCCGCATTTGATACCACGACCGCTTCAAAGATTTAATATTTTGATAGTACTGCTTGCTGATAGCTCTCGTGTGAATCTGAAATTTGCAGTAACTTCACGCTCACGTCAAATCAAAATAAAACGTGATGAAATATAGCTTCCTACTTGTGGTTCTTTTTTTTGTTTCTGTTGCCAGTGCGCAAAGCGATGAAAAAGAACTCACCAAAAAAACATACTTACTCAGCCGCACCATATTCGGCACTAAAGATACTGTGACCCTGGAGAAGCTGCTTGCCAAAACTGTTTCCTACGGACACTCTCATGGCAATCTTCAGAACAGGAGCGAACTGATCAAAGGGATTGGCCGTAACAAATCAATTTATACAGATACGCTGGTCTCAAATATCAAAGTATTCATTGAAGACAAGACCGCGATTGTGCGCTATTTGTTTAAAGCCAAGGAAAACAAGAAAGACGGTACTGTGACCAACCTGGATTTCAGCATGATGCTGGTGTGGATAAAAGAAAAGAATGAATGGAAACTGATGGGGAGACAGGCCGTGAGTGTTCAGTAACTTCGACAGGCTCAGTTTGACAAATCAATAACTACAACGAAGACCTAAATGCTTCTCATCATTTTATATGTCCTTGCAGGCATCTTAGCCTTGTTCTTAGTCATCGCTCTTCTCATGAGGAAGGAATACACGATTAACCGGGAGGTCATCATCGATGCTCCCAGCCAAAAGGTATTTGACTACCTGAAGCAGCTCAAAAACCAGGACAATTTCAACAAGTGGGTAATGGTTGACCCGGATATGAAAAGAGAATTCAAAGGCATAGACGGAACCGTTGGGTTTATTTATGGATGGAATGGGAATAAGAAAGCCGGGGAAGGTGAACAAGAGATTAAGGCCATTATAGAAGGGAAAAAAATCGATACGGAAATTCGTTTTGTAAGACCTTTTCCGGGAGTAGCCTTTGCAAATCTGGCAACAGACTCTATCTCGGAATCTCAAACCAAAGTTACCTGGAGTAATGCCAGTGCCATGAAATACCCGATGAACATCATGGTACCCATGATTGAAAAGATGCTTGCCAAAGACATGGATGCAAGTCTTTCAACGTTGAAGGGTATCCTGGAAAAATAAGATCGCCCCAAGCAAGCTACTATACTGCTTAACTTTATTGACTATCCGGCAATAACTTCTCCCGGATTTTGAATTCTTCCATGTCGATCAGCGATAGATATTTCCGGATCAGCTCTTCATCAAATTCGAGGTTGTGATTTATTTTGTTGAGCATGGCCCGCTGTTGTTCAAGTACTTCGAGATAAATGCGCTGAAAGTTGCCGGGAGAATTTCTGTCGGTATGCCTGATCGATTCATGACCCTGGCTGAAATAAGCAAGGTCAATTTTAAGCCGCGAGTAGAGATTGTTGAAGTGCTCATTTCCTCCCAGCTCCTTCACGTATTTTTCGTCCAGGTATTTAACTGAGATGTGCGCGATCTTCTTTTGAATGATAACTTCCTGTTCATGCTCAGTCATAGTCTCGAGTCGGTTCTCAGGTTTTAAAGTACGGATGAGCCAAGGGAGTGTGAGTCCCTGGACAACGAGCGTCACCAAAATCACGATGAATGTGATGAACAAGATGAGGTTCCGGTAGGGAAAGGGATGTCCTTCGGCAAGGACCGGGATGCTCAGTGCGGCTGCGAGTGAAACCACCCCACGCATACCTGACCAACCGAATATGACCGGAATTTTCCAGCCGGGATTACGTTGGGCAACAGTGATGAAATTCGCCATGAACCGGGTGAACTGAGCAGCCCCGAGGGTGCTGAGCATTCGCGCAATGATCAGCACTAATGATATGGCAAGGCCGTAACCGATGGCTTGCGCAATACTCACTTCCTCAACCTGGCTTGTGATCGAAGGTAGTTGAAGCCCGATAAGTAAGAACACAACTCCGTTTAAAACAAAACCGATAGTCGACCATACGTTTGCTCCCTGCACGCGTCCCTGGTACGTGAGCATCTTCTGGCGCTGGCTCGAAAGCAAAAGACCGCCTGCTACCACCGCAAGTACTCCGGAAAAATGAAAACGCTCAGCAAAATAATACATACAATAAGGTGCGATGAAGCTCAATACAATTTCGATGCTTGGAGTGGTAGGCAGCCAACGATGGATGGCATAGAAAACAAGGCCTGTGGCCACACCTATCAATGTGCCCATGACAATCACCAGGAAGAAACTTCCGGCTGCCTGGGAAAAACTAAACTGACCGGTGATTACAGCCACCAGTGCAAAACGAAAGACAATCAGGGATGAAGCATCATTGAGCAGACTTTCGCCTTCGGATACATTAACGAGTATCCGCGGTGCATTCACTTGTCGCATGATAGTCGAAGCCGAAATGGCGTCAGGAGGTGAGACAATACCGCCAAGCAAAAAGCCGAGCGCCAGTGTAAACCCCGGGATGATCGCATACGATGAAACCGCTACGACACAAGACGTAAGAATGACAATGGGAAAAGCAAAGCTCATGATCACACGCTTCCAACGCCAGAACTCTTTCCATGAAGTCTGCCACGCAGCTTCATAAAGCAGGGGAGGAAGGAAAATGAAAAAGATCAGGTCCGGGTCGATGGTGATGTTGGAGAACGGGCTGGCCAGGCTGAGGACCAGGCCACCGAGTACCAACACAATCGGGTAGGCTATTCGAAGCCGATTGGCGATCATCACTAAACCGAGAATGATCAGGATAAGAAAGACGTATTGGATGAAAACGGACTGCATACGTTTTTAGGGTTAATGCAAAGAACGCAAAAGTTTTTTGCTGAGAATACTTCTTTGCACAAAGAAAGAGCCATTCCACATGACTGCAGAATGGCTCTTCTAAATTTGTTAAATGGATCAGGCTAATTCCATCCGCCACCCAGTGCCTGGTAGATACTTACCCTGGCGTTTAACTGTTGCAGCTTCGTTTCTACCAGCTCGAATTTTGATTCCAATGCATCGCGTTGTACTAACAACACTTCCATGTAGTCGGCACGCGCTGATTTGAAAAGACGAGTGGAAATATCAATGGATTTTGTAAGTGTCTCTACCTGCTTCGCTCTCAGGTCATAGCTTTTCTTCAGGTTATCGATATTCGCCAACTGATTGGCTACTTCAATGTAAGCGTTCAGGATGGAGCGCTCATAGTTGAATGCAGCCTGTATCTGACGCGAATTTGCACTGTAGTAAGTTGCCTTGATGGCGTTCCTGTTAATAAGTGGTCCAAATAGACCAGCACCTAAATTATACATCATCGATTCCGGTTTACTCACCAGGTAAGTCGGGTTAAAAGCTTCGAGACCTATTGCCCCGGTAATATTGAGCGTTGGATAAAAGTTAGCCCTAGCCACTTTCACATCCAGTTTAGCAGCTGCTAAATCCAATTCTGCTTGTTTAACATCAGGACGGTTTCGTAACAACTGAGATGGTATACCGGCACGAATGGAATCCATGTGCATATCAATCAGTGTCCAAGAATTTCGTTGGATGGGTCTTGGGAAACGTCCAACAAGGAAATTGATCTTGTTTTCTGCCTCAATGATTGCCTGCTGAATATGGTAAATGCGACTCTGATTTTTGAGAACTTCAGCTTCGAACCGGCGAACAGCCAATTCCGTTACTTTGGCAGCCGTTTTTTCCAGCTTCACAATGTCAAGGGCATTCTGTTGAATTTCAATATTCTGCTTTAGAATGAATAGTTGATTATCCAATGCCATCAGTTCATAAAATGAGCTTGCGATTTCAGCAATGAGATGTGTCACCATGAAATTTTTCCCTGCAGTTGAAGAGAGGTAACTAAAAACAGCCGCCTTTCTTGAATTCCGCAACTTCTTCCAGATATCTACTTCCCAGGAAACATTCGCAGCTAACAAATAATCTGGTAAAACATCAGGTATCCTTTTTCCATTCTCAATATCGATTCCATCATCAATGGCGCCCTGTCTCGTAAACCTGCCAGATTTATCAAATCCGGCTCCGCCTCCGATGTTGACGAAAGGCAGGTAGGCTGCTTTTCGTGCACGCACTTCATTGTTGGCAATGTTGATGCTTTGCAACATGATGTTCAGCTCCTGGTTGTTCCTCAGGGCAGTGTCTATCAAAGCAGTCAGGTACGGGTCTGAAAAGAATTCCTTCCATTTAACCTGGACGGCATTGAGTGAGTCCGTTGGTGCACCGCGATAGTTCTCCGGAGTTTTATTGTTTTCCGCTTTCTGAACTACAGTCGGTACACTACAGGCAGCTAATAGCAAAGCAATGCTGCCTGTAAATACGTATTTGAATATTCGATTAGTGTGCATTGTCTTCAGTGTCATCACTGTCATCAGTTTTAGGGAAATCGTCTACTTTATGTACAAAACCTTCGGTCAGGGAATCCTCATTTTCATCTCTGATGAGCTTTCTGCCCTCAGCCATTTTACCGAAAATGTAGTATAAGCCCGGTACGATGATCACACCGAAGATGGTTCCGAAAAGCATACCACCCAGTGCTGACGATCCGATCGTACGGTTACCGATGGCACCAGCCCCGTGCGAGAGGACCAATGGAATCAATCCAGCAATGAATGCAAACGATGTCATCAGGATCGGGCGGAAGCGAACTTTTGCGCCTTCGATAGCGGCTTCGAGTATTGTGGCTCCCTGGCGATTTTTCTGCACTGCAAATTCCACGATCAAAACCGCGTTCTTACCCAACAAACCTACCAGCATAATCAATCCTACCTGGGCGTAGATATCATTGGCGAGCCCCATCGACTTAATAAACATGAAAGACCCAAACACTCCGGCAGGCAAGGAGAGAACCACAGCGAGTGGAATAATGAAACTTTCATACTGTGCAGCTAAAACGAGGTACACGAATGCAAGCACGATGAGAAAAATGTAAATGGCTTCATTACCGCGTCTTACTTCATCGTAGGAAAGAGCTGCCCAGTCAATATCATATCCACGGGGCAATACTTTTGCCGCGACTTCTTTTACGGCTGCAATCGCTTCACCCGAGCTGTACCCTTTGGAAGGACCTCCCCGGATAGCTGCCGTGTTGTACATATTATACCGGTTGATCTCATTCGCACCTTGCTTCTTTTTGATTTTCATGAAAGCAGAGAATGGAACCATCTCATCGCGATCGTTCTTCACCCACAGGTTTAATACGTCCTGGGGAAGTTGCCGGAATTCTGGAGCAGCCTGAACAAACACTTTGAAGAAACGCTGGTATTTAATGAAGCCCAGTTCGTAAGTACTTCCCACAAAAATGGAAAGTGTATTCATGGCATTGCCGATCGAAACACCTTTCTGCATAGCCAGCTGGTTATCGATCTCGATTTCATATTGTGGATAATTTGAACTGAAAAAGGTGAACAAACCCGTCAGCTCTTTGCGCTTCTCGAGCGCGTCCATGAATTCATTCTTTACTCTTTCGAGATCTTCATAAGTACCGTCCGGATTTTTGTCGAGCATCTGCAAGGCAAAACCACCCGCTGCACCAAAACCAGGTACTGCCGGTGGATCGAAGAATTCAATCGTGGCACCCGGAAGCTGTTTTGCTAATTCCTCCAACTCGATGGTGATCTCTTGAACGGTGTGTTCACGTTCCGACCACGGTTTCAGGTTGATCAGACAGGTCGCTGCATTGGATCCACGACCTTCAGTAAGTACTTCGTAACCTGCGATAGAAGAAACCGATTGTATACCTTCTACTTTTTCAAGAAGCTTTTGCAATTGAAGAGATATATCATTGGTTCTTTCAAGTGTGGAGCCGGGAGGTGTCTGTACAATCGCGTAGATCATCCCCTGATCCTCGCCGGGAATAAAACCGGAAGGCAGGTTGCTGGCGATTAAAACAATACCCACACTAAAAGCAATCCATAGTCCGACAGTCACCATCTTCCGGTGTGCAATCAGTTTTAACAACGACACATATTTATCCGTCACTTTTTCAAATCCCCTGTTGAAACTGTCGATAAAACGGTTGAACAAATTTCTTCTTCTTGGCTTTCCATGGGTGTTCTTCAAGATCATGGCGCAAAGCACAGGTGTGAGCGTCAATGCCACGAGACCTGACAGAACGATGGAACTGGCCATGGTAATGGAGAATTGTCGGTAGAAGACACCAACCGGACCAGACATGAATGCTATGGGAACAAATACCGCAGTCATCAACAACGTAATGGCAATAACGGCCCCGCTGATTTCCCCCAATACTTTCTTTACCGCTTGGAAAGGAGAGAGGTGCTCCGATTCCATCTTGGCGTGAACAGCTTCCACCACTACAATCGCATCATCCACCACAATACCGATCGCCAATACAATCGCAAACAACGTGATCATATTGATGGTGAGCCCGAAAGCCTGCATGAATATGAATGCACCAATGAGAGATATAGGCACAGCAAGGGTAGGGATCAGGGTTGACCGCCAGTCACCAAGGAAAATGAACACTACCAATGCCACCAGGATGAAAGCATCCCGCAGTGTATGGATCACGTTCTCCGTTGATGCGTCAAGAAAGTTCGAAACATCGTAACTGATCTCATAAGTCATCCCGGGAGGGAAGTCTTTCTTTAACTCCTCCAGTTTCTTTTTCACATCGGAAATAACCGCACTGGCGTTACTGCCATATGTCTGCTTGAGTACGATGGCAGCTGAAGGATAGCCGTTGATATTGGAATAGATATCATAGTATTCGCTTCCCAGTACCACTTTGGCAATGTCTTTCAGACGAAGTATTTCTCCTTTAGCGTTGGCCTTGATAATAATATTTTCATATTGGTTTGGGTCACTGAAACGGTCGGAGTAAGCCAATACATATTCAAGCGCTTCGGCACGTTTACTGTCACCGCGACCAATGCGGCCCGGTTTACCAATGATACTCTGATCGCCCATAGCGTTCATTACTTCATCGGGCGATATATTATAGGCACGCATCCGCTCCGGGTTTAACCAGACACGCATGGCATATTGACGACTGCCGAGGATCCTCGCCTGACCAATCCCGTTGATCCGTTGAATCTCGGGGATCATGGTGACCCCGGCATAGTTGAACAAGAACTTCATGTTGGCATTCTTGTCGGTGCTATACAGGTTGACATACATCAGCATACTGGGGATCACAGGAGTAATAATTACACCTTCGCGTTGCACCAGTATCGGCAACCTGTTTCTCACCTGTTCAACCCGGTTAGAAACCTGTACGAGCGCCTGGTTGATGTCAGTACCAGGTTCGAAGATCACCTGAACGTTGGCTTCACCAGCACTGGTAGCATCGGAGGTCATGTACCTCATACCCCAGGCTCCGTTGATCGCTTGTTCAATAGGAATAATAACTGATTCTGTCAGCGTCTTTGCACTGGCTCCCGGATAGGATGCAGAAACCATTACCACCGGAGGTGCAATCGATGGGAATTGTGACGTTGGCAGTGTATTGATTGCCAGCACACCCATGAAGATGATCACAAGCGACAGCACAATAGCTAGTACTGGTCGCTTTATAAATGCATTAAACATTTTATTGCTTTCTAGAAGGTGGAATTATTCAACGTATACTTTCAGGCGTGGAAGAACTGTCTTCGGATCCTCGTATTTGTACTCCGCGATCTTTTCATTGTCCCTGACTTTGCGGATTCCTTCAAGCATGATCTTATCTTCGCTGGTCAATCCATCAGTGATGATATACAGGTCAGGCATTTCAGCTCCAATGGTGATTTCTCTCTGGTGGATGATATTGTCTTTATCCACCACAAAAACATATTTCTTTTCGAGGACTTCGAAAGTCGATTTTTGAGGAATGATCAGCGCGTTCTTAAGAACAGCAGTGGCCAATACATTACCCGTTTCACCATGTCTCAACAGACCTTTGGGATTGGGAAAAGTTGCCCTGAAAGCAATGTTACCCGTTTCATTGTTGAAATCTGCCTCGATGGTCTTGACAACTCCGTTGTAATCGAATACTTCGTTGTTTGCCATTTGCAGTTTCACTTTCATCAAACTGTCTTTTTTCAGGTTTGACTTATAGTTCAGGTATTCAGCTTCAGGTACGTTGAAGTAAACCCACATCTCGCTGTTGTCAGAGAGCGTGCTGAGTAAGTCCCCGTCATTGACAAGGCTTCCCAACCGCACCTGGAAACGGTCCATAATACCGGCAAAAGGAGCTTTGATCTCTGTGAACCCAAGATGAACCTGGGCCAGTGACATCTCTGCTTTTGCTTTATCGAATTTGGCTTTAGCCAACGCAAGTTCATTTGGCGACACAACATTACTGTCGGCCAATTGTTTTGTATTCAGGTATTCAATCTCTGCAAACTTGGCTTCAGCCTCTGCTTTTTGTAGTTCTGCTTTGTAGAGCAGGGGCATGATCTGGAACATCATTTGACCTTCATTTACAAACTTTCCTTCGTCTACATAGATCTTTTGTAAGTAGCCCCTTTCAAGCGCTCTTAATTCTATATGTTGAATGGCCCGTATCTGACATACATAGGCGCGGGTGACCGTAGTGTCCTTTCGTAGCGGACTGGTCACTGTAAATTTAAATTCTTCCTCCTTTTCTTCTTTCCGGGATGAACAGCTTGTAAAACACAATGTGGTAAACAAGCCAACGAACACGAGAATTCTGTTCATAATAGTTTTGCTCTTAAGGGATGCGGTTTTTTGTTTAGTAAATTTTAATAAAAAAGTAAACGGGTATGCCATACGTTCTAGCAGTTACTGCCAAATGCCGGCAATGGAAACGGAGTGTTCAGGCAAAGGGAGATGCCTGTGTCAAATCATATCCGAAAAACCTCGAAGACGAGATACCGGTGTGAAGAGACGTACGAAACGTACGCTACGGAAGGCAGGGCCTTCGAATTGTTGTTCAGGAACCCCAGTGTGGGGATAAAGAATATAGCGGAATGACTTCCGTGATCTTCATGCTTTTTGGAGAAATCTACATCGTCATCTTCAATCTCATCCTCTTCAACTTCTTTTTCCGCTACATCGATCTTGTAGCATTCCTGTTGTGAATCGGAAGAAGCGGCCTGGATGATCAGCGAAGGATCATAAACAGCAGTCACAAATTCGCCAATCACAGCAGCCTTGTGCGCGTGCAGTTGTGAGCATGCGCTGAGAAGCAGAATGAATAAAAATGGACGATATTTTGTGAAAGCCTTTAACATTAGCGGGCGCGAAAATACATCAAGTTGATTATAAAGGCAAGTTGCGGCCAACTAGGAAGTTAAATGCAGCAGGCGAACATATGTTTGTTCTGTAAGTCATTATTGAAATGAAGTGTTAAGGACCTAATAGACTATTTTAGAAAAGAATGGTTTAATCACTCTGAAAAACGGATACGTGGTTAATACGGGGAGTGCGGGCTTTTTGTTTTGAACGGCATAAAAATTCCCTGAAAGGTGTAGCCTGAAAGCATGCTTTAGGAACTAGCTACCACCATTTTTCCAAATTCCTCCCAGTCGAAACCGGTCTCCACCCTGTTATGCCTTAAGGTAGGAACCTGGGTGGTGATCAAAAAAATAGTTCCTTGAAGTTCCGCCCGGTGATGCTGAGGTATTTGTTGCTTGGTGCCTTTTATCAACTTGAATTTTGCCGTATCAAAAAAATCAACCACTGTCTTCTTAAGTTGATTGATATTGTTCATGCCATACATCAGCACAATCTCAGGTTTGTATTCCTTGACCTTCGTGAGAATGACCTGCATGCGTGTCAGGTAAAGATGTTGCTCGTAACGGGTACGGCTTTTCAAGAAGCCGAGTTGTGGTTGGTCGAGCCAGCTATAATACCATGCGTGGTTATGCGGACTGGGCAAAGGGAACAATTGGATAAGCGCTTCACTCTGCTTTGACGATAGTGCCAATGAATTTTTCTGGTAGGTGAGCAGGTCGGGGAGTTTCTTATTTCTATAGCCATGTACAAAGGCGATAAGATTTTTCCAGAGGCCATGTTGCAATGCATGGCTGCCGAACCTGTGCTCGTAAAGGGTATCGAACAGATCAGCCTTTGGACCGTCAGCGCGAAAGGCAACATGCCTGTATAGTTCACGGAGGTCACAAAGAACGTCAGTCGCAGATGCGTGTGCTTTGGAAAAATAGTTGAGTTTGTCGGCCACATCTTCCGGCATATCACCGCCACTCTCTTCATGACCGATAAACCAAATCCTGGCATCCCACGATCCGTATCCGTAAAAATGATCGATCCAGTGTTTGAGCGCGTTGTCTTCTATGAGCATGGCAGGAGAGTGATGGGCAATTTATCATTTAAAAAATGTAGCGCCATTATTAGAATCAAAAGTAATTTTGCAGAAACCAATTCCTGATATGCTGAATACAACACTGGCCGATTTCTATGAGCGGGATATCCGTAAACTGATTGCAGAAATCAATTCGTTTGAAAAAGAAAAAGACTTGTGGAGAACCCACGGCACAATTAAGAACTCAAGCGGCAATCTTGCCCTGCATATAGCTGGTGGCTTGAATTACCTTATCGGTACTAAACTTGCTAACACGGGATATGTTCGCAACCGCGACCTGGAGTTTACCACGAAAGATGTCGAACGCAGAATTCTAGTGGCACAATTAGAAGAACTCATTCCGATGATTAGCATGACGCTTAACTCATTCTCTCTTGAACAAATGGAGTCAGAGTATCCTATACCTTTCGATGATGCGAAGCGATCTAAAAGTTATGTATTGTTGCAGTTGGCTCTTCACTTGAATTATCACCTCGGGCAGGTGAATTATCTCAGGCGTGCGCTACAATCCGTGGAGTGATACCCATTGTAGATACGGTATATAACCGGAAGTAACCAGTTCTGAAAATATATATAAATATCTGTAATACAGATACATAAAAGAGTTTAGAGCAGCTATATTCGCGCTCTTTAATTTAAAGATGATTAACCCAACCGAACAAGACGAACGTAATTACCTGGAAGAAATCAAAGAGCGTATTTCATTTGCGCTGCAGCGCACTTCTACCCGAGTCAACGAATTTTCAGATGAATTGCGGGAAACCAAAGAATATCTTCATGAACATCAGTCGGGTCTGGACGAAGCAGACATAGTAGCGGCATGGCAGTCCATCAATCGTATGGCCAACACCGGAGAAGAGACTGTAGAGCAAAGACGGAGACTGATGAAACTGGTATCTTCACCGTATTTCGGCCGGATAGATTTTCGCTCAGGGAGCAATAATAAAGAGTCTAACGTGTATGTGGGCCTCACCACTTTCATCGATGGAGCTCAGCGTCTCAACCTTATTTACGACTGGCGTGCGCCTATTTCTTCAATGTTCTATGACTTTGAACTTGGAGAAGCGCAATATGAAACGCCTTCCGGAATGATGAAGGGTGAAATTAGCCTGAAGCGTCAGTATAAGATCCGCGATGGCCAGATGGAGTTCATGATCGAAAGTGCAGTGAGCATTCATGACGAAATCCTGCAGAAAGAACTAAGTAAGTCGGCCGATGACCACATGAAAAATATCGCGGCCACTATTCAACGCGATCAAAACCAGGTGATCCGCAATGAACATGCCCAGGTGATGATCATACAAGGAGTGGCTGGCTCTGGAAAAACTTCCATCGCACTTCACCGGATCGCCTTCTTGCTTTACCGTTTCCGCGACTCTATCCGTGCGAAAGATATTTTGGTCTTGTCGCCCAATAAGGTATTTGCCGACTACATCAGTAATGTATTGCCGGAATTGGGAGAGGAGCAAATTCCTGAAATGGAAATAGAAGAGCTGGCAACTGAGCTACTTGAAAAGAGATACACTTTTCAGACGTTCTTTCAGCAAGTAGCTATGTTACTGGACCGACCCCGCCCGGAGTTTATTGAACGGGTAAAATTCAAATCAACATTTGAATTTGTGAAACAGCTCAACAAATATTTGATCCATTTGGAAAACACCTCGCTTACGCATGTCGAGCTGAGGGTGGCGGGAGTGGTTGTGCCCTTTCCTTTTGTGGTCGAAAAATTTAAAGCCTGGCAACGTATGCCTATGCACCGGCGGATACCGGAAGTAATCCAGGAAGTATTGCAATACATCCGGATGGAAGTGAAACGCAAACTCAGCGGCAAGGAGAAAGCACGCGTGTATGAACTAGTGCCTCGCATGTTCAACATTCGCTCGCCTTTTGAAATCTACAAAGATTTCTATTTATGGATAGGCAAGCCAGAAATGTTCCGGATGATGCCGGGAATGCAGCTGGAGTATGCGGATGTGTATCCGCTCATCTACTGCAAGATCAGACTGGAGGGCGCAGGCACTTATGACGATGTTAAGCATTTGCTGATTGATGAGATGCAGGACTATACACCTGTGCAATACGCAGTACTCTCACGTGTGTTCAAATGCCGAAAGACGATCCTGGGTGATATCAACCAGTCGGTGAACCCATTCGGAGCGTCTGCCGCTGAAGATATTGAAGAAGTTTTTCCTCATGGAGAAGTGGTGAAATTGTACCGCAGTTACCGTTCTACTTTCGAGATCAGTCGTTTTGCTTCAAGCATTCTTCCAACTCCCGGACTCATCGCCATGGAGCGCCACGGTGAAAAGCCACAGGCGCTTGGCTTTCCCACACACGACCAGGAAGTCGAAGCCATCCGTGGACGGATAGTGGAATTTGAAAAGTCCGGGCATCATTCGCTTGGCATCATTTGCAAGACTCAACAACAGGCAAATGTCTTGTTTGAAAAAATCAAGTGGGAGAAAGCTCACCTGCTTAGTCCCGCCAGCACAACATTTTCACATGGTGTTATCATTGTCAGCGCCCATTTAGCCAAAGGCCTGGAATTCGATGAGGTCATTGTACCATTCGCTTCTGCTACCCACTATCAATCCGATTTGGACCGGAGCATGCTGTACATCGCCTGCACTCGGGCGATGCATAAGCTCACGTTGACTTATGAAGGAAAGAAGAGCGAGATGCTTATGCCTGTTGAGTGAATTTCGAAGGAGGATTATTTTTCGATTCACCAGGTTTTCTTCTTAGTGCGATATTCCAGCCGGAGAACTAACCAACGTCTCCATCTTATCTGAGTTTTAAAAAAAAATATCATGGGTGATATGGGGATTTCCCCATTAGCATCCGGGTTTTTTCCCGTAGCATTTGGGGTTTTCCCCACTGAAAGTTTAGAGTCCAAACAGAAGTTATTTTTTATTTTGAATAAGCGGGAGTCTGCAAAGAATCTAACTCAGTGTCAGGTAGATCTTTTACTTAAAGTTGAATATATATCCGTAGAACTACTTAGGTTAAAATCCTACAGGGAAAAATGAGTAATCAATAGAAGAGTTATTATAGCCCTATGTTACTAGAAGAAAAACTTCTGTTCTCTGTTGATGATGTGCCTGTTCCAGCACTGATTTATTCCAGGCAGGATGGCAGGCTAGTGGATTGGAATAATGCAGCGCGCCAGTTTCTTGAGTTTGCCGAGACAGATGAACCATCGGTTAACCAATGGAGAAAAGAAGCCAAACTCACTACCGGTGACTCCGACAGGGAATGGAATGATCTTGGGGTTATCCCGCATATAACCAAAAGAGGTGAAGAAAGGTTGGCCCGTGTTTTGGAAAGAAAAATTGTGCATCAGGGGGAAGCTTGTAGTATCAACTGGATCACAGATGTCCATGATCAGATACAAAGTGAGATCATAAACAAGAACTTCCATCGTGCAGTAACAAGTGCATCCATCGTTTCGATGGCCGATAAAAGCGGAAGGATCACATACGTCAACGAAAATTTTGAGCGCATCAGCGGGTATCAGCGAGGAGAACTTGTCGGGAAAAATCATCGCGTAATCAATTCGGGTCACCATCCCAAAGAGTTTTGGGCATCCATGTGGCATACTATTTCCCTGGGAAGAGCCTGGCGTGCAGAGGTGAAGAACAGGGCTAAGGATGGGACCTTCTATTGGGTAGATACTTTTATCATGCCATTCCTGGACGAACGCGGAAAGATCAAAGAATTTCTCTCGATCCGGAATGATATTACACTTCGGAAGCAGGCTCAGGAAGAATTGGAAAAGGCAAATGAGAGTCTTAGCGAAACATTGATATTCGGACGGATGGGGAGTGCTTACCTGGATCTCCGAACGTTTCAGCTTACAGTTAGTTCAGAGCTCTTTAAACTTTTGGACGAACCCGAAAGAAACGCCCAAACCGTGTCCCTTGAATCATTTCTGCTCAAGTACGTCAAGTCGGAATACCTGGAGTTGATTTATGATAAGGTGAAACAGGGATTGAGCGGAGCTTTTCCCGATCGAAACGAAGTTACTGTGGAGTTTGAGATGATTACATCTCAGGGGCGAACCATCTGGATCGAAGCAGAAGGCATTTTCAAATTAAATACCGGGCTTGGGATTTTACGCGACATTACACTTAGAAAATCCACGGAGCAAAAAATACTCAAGGAGCGAGAACATCTCAATAATATCATTAATAGCCTGCCAGGTGTATTTTACCTGTTTGATGCCCAGGGTAAATTTTTGAAATGGAATAAAAATTTCGAGAGCGTGTCTGGCTATTCGGCAAAGGAAATCGGACAAATGGTGCCCTTTGATTTCTTTCGCGAAGAAGAAAAAGTATTGATTGCTGAACGGATCGGAAAAGTATTTGCAGAAGGCACTGCCGATGTTGAAGCTAATTTTCTTACCAAAGAAGGTGTTGTAATCCCTTACTACTTCAATGGTTGGGCCGGCACATTTGAAGGACAACACTGTCTTATAGGTATGGGACTCGACCTTACTGCTTTGAGGAAAGCGGAAGGTGAAGCTCAAAGCCGCCTTGCACTCATTGAATCAATGATGAATGGAATTACAGACGGGATATTTGCGATGGACCGCGAGTTGAACTTTACGCTCGTCAACCCGGCCTTTGCATCAATGGCTAACATGAGGCAGAGTGAAATGACCGGAAGAAATGTGAAAGATATATTTCCTTCTATCAAGGGAACGAGACTTCTTGAAACCTACGAAACTGCCGTTCGGACACAACGACCGATGAGCTTTGAACACAAGAGTATTATTGTTGACAAGTCCGATAAAATTTTTCTTGTCAATATTTATCCGAATCCCGAGGGGTTGTTTGTTTACTTTAAAGACATCTCTAATTCCAAAAAAGCAGAACAACAGTTGATCGATACGAACGAATTATTTGGAAGGTTGTCAGGAAATGTCCCTGGTATGATCTATAACTTCTCTGCAGACAATGATCGAGGGGGATTCCCATTTGTCAGCGATGGATCGAAGTTGCTTCTTGGGATTTCACCGGAAGAACTACAAGAAAATCCAGGTCTATTTTTTGATATGATTCATCCCGAGGATATTTCGTCCGTATTGACATCCATCCGGGAAGCGCGCCAATCTCTGGAGTCATGGGATTCTGAGTTTCGAATCGTTTTAAAGAATGGTGGAGTGAAATGGATTGCTACTGCCTCCAAACCTTACCGTGAGCAAACGGGAAAATACTTCTGGTACGGGTTCATGTACGACATAACCATACGAAAAGTGCTGGAGATTGAGAGAGAGATTCTGCGCATGACGTCTGTCAATGAAGTAACAGAAAAATTGAAGAACCAGAATGAGCTGATTGCTACTCTCCGGGAAAAGGAAATGCTGATCCGTGAAATGCATCACCGTGTAAAGAATAACCTTCAACTCATTTCTTCAATCCTTTTTATACGCCTCAACAAGATGAAGGAAAGTGAAACCAAAGATTTCCTTATCGAAATGCGGCAACGGATCAGGGCTATTGCATTTATCCATGAGAAGCTTTTGCAGACAGGATCAATAAACCAGTTGGGGGTGGCTGAGTTCCTGAAGAAAATTATTTCCGATGTCCAGATGACTATAAATACACGGGAAAAATCGATCATTATCGAGTCTGAAATTGAAGAGGTCAGAATGGATTCGGATTCGGCAATCTATTGCGGTCTTATAATGAATGAGTTGATCACAAACTCGATCAAGCACGCATTCAAAGGAAGAGAAGAGGGGCGTATCGAAATTCACTTTCGAAAAGAAGGCGCAAAGTTTTATTTCTCTGTTGCTGATAACGGTATTGGTATTGGACTACCATTACCGATGACCAACGGAGTGAACGCCTCATTCGGGATGCAATTAATAGACACTTTTGGAAAGCAACTGAAAGCGGATGTCACTGTTGATAATACATGTGGAACCAGGTTCAGATTTGTATTTGGGTAGTATTTTTTAAGCGGGGTTTATTTTTAGGCTTTAACGGATTATTAAAATGAATGCAAAACCCAGGATTCTGATTGTTGAAGATTCTCTGATCGTAGCTGTGCATTTGCAAAGCACACTGGAGAGCGAGGGTTATGATGTTGTAGGCAAGTGTGTGTCTGCCGAAGAAGCTCTCCAGTTTCTGAATCGGGAGAAAACCGTGCTTGTACTCATGGACATTATGCTCAGTGGTAAGATGAACGGTGTTGATGCGGCACACCTGATCAAACTTAAATATGATACTCCGGTCATCTTTATAACTGCTCTTACTGACAAAGAAACTATTCAACGGGCCAAGCTAGCTGAGCCCTACGGTTATCTTATGAAACCATTTGAAGATCATGAGATCTTTACTGTGATTGAAATGGCCTGGTACAAGCATTCCATCCGGCAGAAGTTGAAGGAAAGTGAGGAGAAGTATTTTTCAACAGTAAAATCCATAAGCGATGCGGTAATTGTTATTGACAAAGATTTCAGGATCAACTATATCAATCCCAGTGCTTCAGCGCTGCTACGGTATGCGATGGCGGAAGTCTATGAAAAGCCTCTCGAGCAAGTGGTGCGACTGACTTCAGATGGAGTGGAATATAACATGCCGGTCAACCCGCTGCAAAGCCCGATTGGTAAACTGAATTCAGGCGATGCACTTAACAACCTGATCCTTTTTACAAAAGACAATCGCCAGGTTCCCATCAGCAGCAGCGTCAGTGTACTGATTGATTCTCAAGACGAACTCAAAGGCCTCATTTTGATTTTTCGGGATCTTACAGAAAAGAGAGAACGGGAGAAATTGATCAGGGACATTGAAAAGCAACGGATCGCTGCTTTGATTGAGGGACAAGAGAAGGAGAGAAGTCGTATCGCCAAAGACCTGCATGATGGTCTTGGCCAGATCTTGAATGTGGTGAAGATGAATGTGAATTCAGCTGTAGACGACAAGCAAAAAGCAGCAGAGCTTGATAAACTCCTGGACGAGGCAATTCAGGAATCAATTCGAATTTCGGAAAACCTGTTGCCATCTAAACTTAGAGATTTTGATCTGTCCACATGCCTTCGTTCCCTGTGCAAAAATATGAATGAAAAAGGACATGTTCCGATAACGTTTAAACACTCCGGCAGCCCGGCAGTTCTTGAGCAAAGTAAAAAAGTAAACCTCTACCGGATAGCTCAAGAGGCGATAACGAACGCGATCAAGCATGCCAATGCAACAGAAATTTCGGTTCGCCTGGAAGAAAGAGAAAAACTAATCAGCCTGCGCATTGAAGACAATGGTAACGGGATTCTTCCTGTAAAAGATGATCATGTTCACAACGGGTTGATCAACATTCGTGAACGAACCGAGGTTCTCGAAGGGAAGCTTTCCATTACTTCCCATCCCGAACGCGGTACGCTGATAATCATTGACACACCAATCCTAATTCCACAAGTATGAATAAGCACAAGATAGTTCTCGTTGACGACCATTCGATGATTAGAACAGGAGTGAAAGATATCCTGAAACACTCTGAAGAGATGATGGTTGTTGGGGAAGCAGACTCAGGAGCAAAAGCAATCCGGATGTATGAGGAGATCAAACCTGACCTGATTATGCTCGACATTTCGCTTCCGGATATCAACGGAATGGATGTAAGCAGGCAGATACTTGAATTCGATCCTGCCGCTAATATTCTCATGCTTTCAATGCATGCGGATGAAGACTATGTATGCAGGTGTATTCAGCATGGGGTGAAAGGATATGTAGTGAAAGATGAAAGTGCTCAGGAATTGGAACGGGCAGTCTCAACGATATTGGAGGGAAAGACTTATTTCGGACGAAAGGCTCAGGAAGTCATTCTGAATAAGTATAAACGAACAGCTGTAGGACGAAAAGAAAAGAGCGATAACGTCAAACTGACACCGCGTGAAATCGAGATTATCAACCTGATCGACACGGGACTCACAAGTAATGAAATGGCGGATAAACTATTTATAAGTCCCAGGACAGTTGAAACACATCGCGCTAACCTGATGAAAAAATTTGGAGTAAAGAATTCCATTGAGCTTGTGAAGAAAGCAAGAAGCCTCCATATCATTTCCGAATCAAACTAGTGAATTGAAGACGCCTTAAAATTCTTTGTCATCGAAAACTCAGAAAACATGAGTGGTGTTACTTTAAAATCGCATCCTGAAGATCCGGATTCAGAACTCGACAAGAAAAAACAGGTATTACTACTTCGAAACTTGTACCGGTCGTTTGTAGATAATACTTTTGAAATTATTTTCCGCTCATCTCCTGAGTCGGACCGCATCCTGTTCAGTAATAAACTTTTTATTCAGAGCTTCGGATTCCCTTCCTACAAGGAAGCCAAGGGATACTTGCTGGAAGATGCTTTTGAAAAAAAAGAAGATTACCAGCGGCTTAAAGCAAAATTATTATCAGAGAATCACCTTCACCAGGTTGCGGTTCATTTTAAGAAACTGGATGGAAAACGGTTAGTAGCATTAGTTAATGCGCAGACACAAATCAACGAACGGGGTCACCTTGTGTTCAATTGGATTTGTCTTGATATCTCGGAAAGAGTTGAATCGGAATCCAATCTGGAGCAAAAGAATATTCAGCTGACTAAGATCAATAACCAGATGGAGAAATTTCTATACAGCACTTCCCATGATCTAAGATCTCCTATCACTTCCATCATGGGGATTGTTAACCTCCTGCGAATGGAGACGGCTGACGCTATGGTAATTGAATACACGGCAAAAATTGAAAGCAGTGCGATGAAGCTCGATAAAATTATTCGGGATATAATTACTTTCTCCAAAACGACCTATAAAAATATCCATACGGAATTAATTGAATTTGATGTGATCGTGTGGAAAGTGATCAATGCACACCGGAGTGATGAAAATTTTAACCGGATAAGAATCGAAGTGACTATTGAAGGAGATTCACGATTCTACTCTGACCTGGAGCGCATGGAGATTATTCTGGATAACCTCATCAGGAATGCTATTCAATATACAGACACCAACAAAGTAAGGCCTTTCCTGAACGTGAGAGTTATCTCTTCACCCGACCATGCCACTATCGAAGTGCATGACAACGGTATTGGGATTGCCCGCCAGAATTTTAGTCAAATCTTTAATATGTTTTACAAGGGTACTGTCCAATCGAAAGGAGCAGGACTCGGTCTTTATATTGCCAGAGAGAGCGCTGAGCAGTTGGGGGGAACGATCTCTGTAGAATCCGAGGTGGGCTTTGGAAGCGTATTTAAAGTTTTTGTGCCCAACAGTCCGAAGGGCCGCCTGATCAACAGGAAACGTAAGCTGGAAAATTTCAACTAAGAAGAATCCTGATTTGATGCTACGTAATACTACTGATGCATTCAGTAGAATATCTGAATTTGAAAATACAGGTATCCGCTGATTGAAACGCCATGAGTCCCATGGTAGTTTTACAGCCATGGGAACACAATTATTTGCAGCAGAGATAAATCTGAAAAATCAGGTGCAAGCTTGCAGTTCTACTTTTGATGAATTGCACTTGAAGTGTCTTCATCTCGACCTCAGTTCATACTATAGTGAAGTATTCGTAGTGCAGAGCGCCTCCAGAATACTTGTAGTAACCGTGGGAAATTCACCTTTAGCCATGATCAACGAGCTCAACGAAGTTTTTGACGGAGCTGTTGAAGCACAAGTATATTCTGCTCAGGATGCTATTTCCACTTTGATCAATCTGGCGAAAGGGGAACGTTGGGAGGACATGCCCGCTGCCGCTGTGAAAGACATGATGATCACGTCAATCGAAAATTCGATAGAGGCTGGCTGTTTTGGAGAAATAATCAGGAAGCTCGTTGAGGTTTTGTTGATAGCCAACTCACGCAGGTGCAAATCTCTTGAGAAGGAACGCCACAATAGTATTATTAGAAAACCGTTTATCGGCCCGCTTGACTTCAGTAGTATTTCTGTTAATTAAATGCAGATGATGAAAACCAGGAATAGCAAAATACAGATCAACAATGCTGTGATAAGACGTCTTTCATTCTATACCGCCGGGGTAGCTGTGGTGTTTTATTTGTTCGCTGCGATAGCCTGGTTGGTAACTGTACTGGGATTCAGTTTGGGTATACTATAAACATATCCGACATGCTTGATCTTAATAAAGGAGTAAACAATGATGATCGGCTGGAAGCTGGTCACTCAACAATAACCAGACCCAATCGAAAAAACAAAACAAAAAACACTATGAAAAGAAATTTATACCAAGAGAAAGGAAGTTCGACCAACGGAGGATTGGTAACAGCTACCGAAACCAAGCTGGTGGATCAATTGAAAAAGCAATTGCTTGATCTTCAGGCGGAGCAGCAGAGGACTATAGAGCAAATGAAAGCTCAGGAAGAAGAGTTGCGTCAGAACATGGAAGAGATGTCGGCTACCCAGGAAGAAATGACGCGCAGGCAATTCGAAACGGAAGCGCAAATGGAAGCTATCAACAGTACTTCTGCGTACATCGAATTTACTCCACAGGGAATGATTGTAACTGCGAATGACCTGCTCCTTAAAACACTTAAATACGATATCAAGGAAATCGAAGGGAAGCATCACAAAATATTTTGTGAAGGCTCGTATGTGAGTTCACGTGAATACGAGCGCTTCTGGGACAACCTCCGTGCAGGAAGTGCACAGTCCGGGGAATTCAAGCAAATAGCCCGCGATGGGAATGAAGTATGGATCCTTGCCAATTATACACCAGTCGTAGATGCTGCTGGTAAAGTGACTAAGGTCATCGAACTGGCAACAAATATCACCGAACAAAAACTGAAAAACGCTGACTTCCAGGGACAGATCAACGCCATCAACAAGTCACAGGCAGTCATTGAATTTAATATGGACGGTACCATCATTTCTGCGAATGAGAATTTCCTCGGTGTGATGGGCTATTCACTTCCTGAAATCAAGGGCAAGCATCACAGCATATTTGTCGAGCCATCTTATGCGAAGAGTAATGAATACAAGGACTTTTGGGCGAAACTAAACCGCGGTGAATTCCTTGTCAATGAATACAAACGAATTAGCAAAGGTGGAAGGGAAGTTTGGATACAAGCATCATACAACCCGATCCTTGACCTGAATGGCCTTCCATTTAAGGTGGTAAAGTTTGCGACTGATATTACAGATCAAAGATTGAAGAACATGGATTATGCCGGGCAGCTCGAAGCGATCGGCCGGTCGAATGCAGTTATCGAGTTCAATATGGATGGTACAATCATCAACGCAAACGATAACTTCTTGAAAACATTGGGGTACTCCCTCAACGAAATCAAGGGGAAACACCATCGCATGTTTGTATCCCAGGAATACGGAAGAAGCACAGAGTACCGTGAGTTTTGGAACACCTTGAATAGAGGTGAGTTTTTTGTGGGTACTTATACCCGTATTAACAGGAGAGGAGAAGAAGTTTTCATTCAGGCATCTTATAATCCGATCAAGGATATGGATGGAAAACCGTACAAGGTTGTGAAGTATGCACTTGACATGACAGAAGTAATTCGCGTCATCAAGGCGATGTCTGTCGGAGATTTAAGCCTGCGTTGCGATACTTCAGCAGATAATGAAGGTCTTACTGCTGAAATCAACAAAACGATAGAGAACCTGAGCAGCGTTCTCAAGAATATAAGCCAGGGTTCTGATGTCGTGGCAAAATCTTCGGATTTATTGCAGAAGAAAACAACAGACATGCAACGCAATACAACTGAGGTGGCAACTTCCATTTCACAAATGGCGAAAGGCGCGCAGGACCAAGCCTCGCGTACCGATGCATCATCACGGTTGATCAATGACGTCATGAGCTCTTCTACTGAAATGGAGAAGAAAGCGAACCTCATCAATAAGGCCGCCGAGAACGGACTTCAAAGCTCAAACCAGGGAATGAAAACGGTGAAAGTCCTTGTCAACAACATGACAGGAATTAAAGAGTCGGCCAATCAGACATCTCAATCCATAAGCGTGCTCACGAAGCGTACCGAAGAGATTGGTCGTACGCTGAATGTGATCACAGATATTGCAAGTCAGACAAACTTGCTTGCCCTTAACGCAGCGATCGAAGCAGCGCGGGCAGGTGATGCCGGAAGAGGTTTTGCCGTGGTGGCTGAAGAGATCAGGAAACTGGCGGAAGACTCGAGAAAGTCAGCCGTGGAGATCGAGAAGATCATCAGTGATGTGCAGAAGGATACACAAGCAGCAAGCAAAGCCATTGAGACAATGGAGTCAAGTGTCAAAGAAGGAAATAAGTCCAGCGTTGAGGCTGAACTGATATTCCAGGAAATCGCCAAGTCGAGCGAAGAGACATTCGGAGCTTCAAAAGAAATTCAGACAGCTACGATTACGCAGAAAGAATCGATTTCTTCAGTGGTGAAAAATTTTGAACAAATCGTTGTGGTTTCCGAAGAGACAGCTGCAGGTACGCAACAAGTAGCAAGCTCCAGCCAGCAGATGAGCATGGGCATGAATGAAATAGCGAAGGCAGGTGACGAGCTCTCTGCAGTAGCCGCTGAGCTGCAGGCAGGAGTACAGCAATTCAAACTAAAGAAAGGTTGATCAGCAAACTTGATTCGTTATGACTGAAGAAAAACAAAAATCAACCAAAGACACGTCAAGATCACTTCAGATCGTGGTCTTCCGCCTGGGAAATGAAGAATACGGACTGCAGATTGATCAGATTAAGGAGGTGGTGATTACTCCCAACATTACGAAGATGCCTCAAACACCTTCCTTTGTGAAGGGAGTGGCAAATATACGCGGAAACGTCATCGCCATTTTCGACCTCGAAGATCGTTTCAACCTGGCACAATCAAAGCAGACCGGGGAAAGCAAGTACACGCTGGTAGTGGAAAGTGAAGATGTCAAATTAGGATTGCTGGTCAATGAAGTTCCGAACACCGTAAGCGTCAATGCTTCAGATCTCGATGAATCTGTCGGTATCATTAATGATGCCAACGCGGAGACGAACTACATCAAAGGCATCATCAAGACCGGTGAACGGCTGATCATTTTGATCGATATATTCAAAGTGATTGACTTCGAGATGACCACTGCAATCCGTAAAGCATCTGTGGCGGCATGATCGAGTATAAATTAAATATCGGAGAAGTAGCTACGTCAGCCGGGAAAGCAAGTTATTCCTGCTTCGGTCTGGGCTCCTGCATTGGATTGTTCATCAAAGATAATCTTACAGGATATACTGGTGGCGCCCATATTTTTCTTCCCGATGACGAAGCAGCTAATGGGTATTTTCCATTCTCAGGTGTAACCCAGGCGTTGGATGAAATTCTGCGTCAATTGAAGGCACATGGAAGTAACCTTATGGCATTGAGAGCGAAGCTGGCCGGTGGCGCAAATTTTCTGGGAACCGAATCAAAAGTGGGCGAGCAGAATATTCAATCTGTACTAAGGAACCTTATCAGCCGGAGAATATTCGTTGCCGCAACCGACCTGGGTGGAAATTTTAGCCGGACAACAAAATTTAACAGCGACACCGGAGTACTGACAGTCAGTATTCCTGAAATGAACCAAAGTAAAACCTACTAACTAAAATCTATTATGGAAAAAAGAGTATTAATTGTAGACGATTCTCTTTATATGAGAACACTGATCAAGGATGCCCTGGAAACCGGCGGTTATAATGTTGTAGGCCAGGCAGCCAATGGTGAAGAGGCCATCGATCTTGCTTTCGAATTGCAACCTGACCTGATCACCCTTGACAACATCCTTCCGGACATGATTGGCACGGACATCCTCAAAGTGTATCATGAGGAAGGCTTGAAATCGAAAGTGGTAATGATCAGTGCGGTTGGGCAGGAGTCGGTGGTCAATGAGGGCCTCCGGTTGGGAGCAAAGGCTTATATCGTTAAGCCGTTTACCAACGAACAATTGGTCGAAGCTATTAATAAAGCCTAACCTGCTCTTTTGTGAGTTCCAAGATCAGGGCGTTACTCATCGATGACTCTGCCTTTATGCGCAAAGTTATCAGCGATATCATCAGCACCGATGACTCGATTGAACTGGTTGGTGTTGCCAACAATGGTGAGCAATGCGTTACCATGGCTTCGGAATTGAGACCAGATGTAGTGATTACTGATATGATCATGCCCGAATATGACGGCATGTATGTGGTGAGCTCACTGATGGAGAAGAACCCGTTGCCCATCATCCTTCTGAGTTCACTGGAAAAGACCGACTCACGGATTTTCGATGCCCTGCAGCACGGAGCCTTTGATTTTATTGATAAGCCAACGGATCTGGATAAGAGAAAGATCCGGGATTACCGTTTGCTCGATCTGATCAAACAGGCTTCTTGTACAGACATCACTATGCTCAAGGCGAAGCAGCTCGCAAAAAAGAACAATGGCGCACATACATTTAGCGAAGTACTTCACTATGAGATTATCGTTATCGGAGCTTCCACAGGCGGGCCGGGTGCAATCGAGTACATCATAAACAACTTGCCCGCTAACCTCAAGATTCCTGTGGTGATCGCTCAACATATGCCGCATCGCTTCCTGGAAACATTTACGAGCCGGATAAATGAACAAAGCAATTTCACGATCAAACTGGCGCGCCAGGGAGAACCCATACAAGGTGGAGTGATCTATGTTGCACCGGGGGAAAGGAATACAAGAATAGAACACAATATCGTCACTGGTAAACCTATGTTCACTTTGACTGACAAGAAATACATCGAATTCAATTATCCATCAGTTGATTGTCTTTTTGAATCTGTAGCAGATACTTACGGACGAACAACGGTTGGCGTAGTGCTCACCGGAATGGGTAAAGACGGGACAGTGGGACTAAAGCGTATACGGGAAAAAGGAGGATATACAATTGCACAGGATGAGAAATCATCCGTGGTATATGGAATGCCGAAGTCAGCTTATGAGTCGGGAGCGGCTAAACAGGTAGTAAGCCTGAAACAAATTCCTGGCTTTATCATCAGTTGTCTATAACAGTTATGAAGAATAAAGAAGAAGAATATAAGGAGCTGTTTCTTGCTGAAGCACTTGGCAACTTTGAAGAGATCAATCGTCTGCTGACAAATCTTGAAAAAGATATAACAGAAAAGAACATTGTTCATGCGCTCTTTCGCATTACGCATACGCTGAAGGGAAATGCTGCCGGTATGGGTTTTCAGGGAATTGCAGACATGGCACATGTGCTGGAAGATTTTTTTGGCGAAGTACGCGATGGCAGGATCGCCCTCGATCAAAACTTATTTACTTCGATCTACAGTGCCGCAGACACGCTGGGCAATCTGATCAATGCCGTTAAAGACGGGAAGGAAGTCAAGTACAAAGGCATTAAAACAAAGTTGGAGGTTCTGATCAAACGTGCAAAAGAGGATAAAAAAAATCCTGGATTAGCAGCAGCACCTCCCGAACTGGCAGAGTCACTTTCAGCAAACGAAATTAGCCCGGAGCAAGGAGCCGGGGAAGGAACTGGCGAAGCTGAAACCAAATTGACATTTTCAGACCTGGTTCAGGTTCCGGTTCGCAAACTCGACAACCTGATGAACCTGATCGGGGAACTTATCATTGAAAAAGACCGGATACTCGCTTCACAAAGCAATAGCCTCTATGCATCAAATGAATTTTCAAGGCTCAGCCGCATCAGTTCTGATCTGCAATATTCCGTAATGGACGTACGCCTCGTACAGGTAGGCTTCTTATTTAACAAATTTCATCGTGTAGTTAGAGATGCATCGGCATTAGAGAATAAAAAAGTAGTACTTAAACTGGAAGGAACAGAAGCTGAAATTGATCGCAATGTTCTCCAGGTGATCAGCGATTCGTTGATACATCTCATACGGAACAGCATCGGGCATGGAATTGAAGAACCAGAGCAAAGAATAAAAGCCGGCAAGCCCGAAGCAGGTGTGATTGCGTTGAGTGCGCAAAACGAAACAGATGCAGTCCTCATTGAGATCAGTGATGATGGCAGAGGACTGAACTATGAAAAGATTAAAAGCAAGGCCATTGCCTCCAAACTGATCACGGAAGAAGATGCATCAAGGCTTTCGAAGGAAGATCTGAGTATGTTAATATTCGAGCCAGGGTTCTCTACCATGGACCAGGTCACTTCCATCGCAGGACGTGGAGTAGGTATGGACGTAGTCAAGAAGACGCTCGATTCCATAGGAGGTACCATTCGATTGATCAGCAAAGAAGGGCAGGGGACTGTTATTCAACTCCGGTTGCCGTTGTCGATGGCTGTTAAGTCATCGTTGTTGTTTGAACTCGGTGATGAAGTCTATGCCATTCCACTGGCGTATACCGAGTCAGTGATATCACTATACAAATCGGATTTACACAAAGCGGGTGGCGGCCTGGTGGCTACTCACCTGGGAAAAAACATTGCCGTAGTTTTTCTGAAAGATGTATTCGACCACCAGGTGGATAGTACTTTGTATACCAACGTATTGCAAACTGAATTTGACAAACTGCACGAGGAAACAAAACTCGATATAGTTGTAGTGTCGTTTAACAATCGCACGGTAGGTTTTGTTGTGGATAAACTACTTCAGCAAAAAGAAATAGTAGAGAAACCATTAATGAAACCGGTTGATAAAACCAGATTTATCAGTGGAGTCACCATTCTTGGCAGTGGAAACGTTTGCCTCGTATTGAATATCCCTTACCTGCTTCATGTCATATTCAGCATGACATCAGCAAAAAATTCAAAAAGCCTTTCACTCAATTGAATCATGATTATGAAAGCCCAGAAACAACGCGAAACCTTTATAGCTCATTCTCTTAACAGAGGATTTGAAAATGCCGCACAATCCTTTTCCAAAATAGTTAACCGGAACATCAGGATCAGCACGCTGCAATCCTTGGTGATACGTCATGATACCGACTTCTCGTATGTCTCCGAAGGTGACGAGCAGGTGTTTGTTCTGATCACCCAACTCATGGGTGATTTCTCAGGAAAAAGTTATCTCATATTCAGTCAGTCTGAAGCTGATGAAATTTTCAGATCGGTGGCAAGCAAAGGAAAATTCTCCGATGATCTGAAGGAGGCATTGCTACTCGAAATCGATAACATCCTTTCGGCTTCGGTAATATCTTCCATTTCCGACTCGATGAATGCCGTTGTCTATGGAGATGTTCCAAAACTGAAGAAGATGCACGGCAAAGATCTGTACGATTATTTTCTGAACGATGCAAGTGAATCAAACGAGCATTTCAGTATCGTTTATTCGATGGCCAACTTCAGGTTCGATAATCATGAAGAAGTACATCCCCAATTTATCTGGAAGCTTAGCTCCAGGATTTTTGATCTTATTCCGGAAGAGAAAGCAGCCGGAGTCTAACCCCTATGAAAAACAAACTCATTGTCCTTTCCATTGCCTTTGCAGCCTGGACTGCTCTTGTGATTCTATTATCGCAATACCAACTAAATTATTCAATTGCTGTTACCGTTGCCGGCACATTGGCATTTTTAGCAATGGTCAGAAAGCTGATTGCTGACTTCGGGTCAGAGGTTCATACCCGTCTCTACCGGGATAAAGTCAATCCGGGCCACAATCTCTCCACAACAATTTCAGAGATATACCAGGGGCTGGATGATCAGAACCGGAAAATGCAACTTTCGATCAGCAGCATTATTAAGCTTGGACAACATGAAGAAGTGGGGGCACTGGATCCGTTACTGCAGAATGACGCGGTCGGCCATGCCCTTGCCGAAGCAAGTAAAATGATCACACGGATTAAGACGGAAGAATCACAGAGGCACTGGGCTTCGGAAGGCCTTGCTATGTTCAGCAAACTTCTGGCCAACAAGACTGATCTGAAGGAGTTTGGGAATTCAATTATAAGTACGCTGGTTAAATATATGGGACTGAATCAGGGCGGCCTTTTCCTGGAGAGCCTTGATGATGATCGCAACAGGTATCTTGAACTGATTGCCTGTTACGCGTACGAGCGTAGAAAATATTTGGAAGGCCGCATTGAAGTTGGACAGGGGCTTCTTGGCCAGTGTATGCTGGAGAAAGATTTTATTTTCATCACTGACGTTCCGAAAGAGTATGTTCGCATTACATCAGGGCTTGGTTATGCCACGCCTCGCAATATTGTGGTAGCCCCACTTATGATCCGCGATGTATTTTATGGAGCCATTGAATTGGGATCTTTTAAAATCCTGGAGCCATACCAAACAGATTTCTTGAAAAAGGTGTGTGAAATTATCGCATCAGAAATTGAATCAATCAAGAATTTTGAAAAGACTAAGTTGCTGCTCAGCGAGTCCAAGACACTGACAACCGAGTTGCAGTCACGCGAAGAAGAGATGAAACAAAACCTGGAAGAGCTTGCGATTACACAGGAGCAAACAAAGCGCAAGCAGGTAGAGATCGATAATTATCTCGCTGCTATCAATATTACCATCGCTTCCGCTGAATTCACAATAGACGGAAATTTCACGACTGCAAATGATATTTTCCTAAAGCTGTTGGGTTATACCAACGAAGAGCTGGCGGGGTGCGGCTATCTGCAACTCATGCCTGAAGAGAGCTCAGCACGGATGATGTGGGAAAGTTTAAAACTCGGCAAGTTTTTCTCCGGAGAATTCAGATTAAGAGATAAGCAAGGACAGGAGAGTTGGCTTACGGGTACATTCAATCCGATCATAGGTCTTGAAGGTAACATTGAAAGGATTATGATGCTGGCGCAATTCACAACGCAGGAGAAAGAACGCGCAAACGATCTTACCGAAATGGTGAATGCACTGAAGGCAACAGTATCTGTGGCTGAATTTAACGAACAGTTTGTCTGCAAAACGGCAAATGACAGGTTCATGAAACTGTTTGGCATTAATCGTCTTCAGCTTCGCGGCAGGTCCATGTATGATTTTATTCACGAAGGAGATATCAAAGGGCCCGCCATTCAGGATATCTTATCCCGTGGAAACCTAAGCACTGTCCTGCCTGTCAAAATCAATAACCAGGTAGTGGCCTATGAGGCATCAATTTCAAAATCACGTGGACTCGATGGACAGATTTCCAAATACATTCTGGTGCTTGCACGGGAAGCAGACCAGAGTAAAATCCCAATGATGGCAGCCGTTTAAAATTATGGAGGTAGTTGACGTTTCAGATGAAGAAGTAAAGTCTCTGGCTCAGAGTATACTGATCCGGTACGGAATTGACTTTACGTGTTATGAACCTAAATCCTTCAGGCGAAGGATCATCCGGATCATGAACCTGTATAATTTCAAATCCACATTTGAGCTCTGGGGAAAATTCCTTCATGACCGGAACTTCGTATTCACATTCATGAACGATATCAGCGTGGGTATGACTTCGATGTTTCGCGATCCTCCTTTTTGGAAAACATTGAAGGGTATTTTACAACGCAAATATTCAAATAGCAGGGAGATTAAAATCTGGCATGCCGGATGCTCGACAGGAGAAGAAGTTTACTCGATGGGAATTCTTTTGAAAGAACTCCAGATGTCAATGAAGGCAAAAGCAATTGCAACGGACATCAATCAGGAAGCCATCGCCATTGCAAAGGATGGACTTTATCATAAAATAAAAATGCTGGAAAACGAAAGGCAGTATGCTGAATACAATCGTGGGAGTACATTAAGCAATTACTTTCAGTCCGATGGAAAGATGGCACACATGAGTCCGGAGTTGATACAACATGTTAGTTTCTCCTATCACAACCTCGTCACCGATCCTGTCATGGAGACTAATTTTTACGACATCATCTTCTGCAGAAATGTAATGATCTACTTTGATAACAGTGCCAAAGAAAAGATACTCTCCAAGTTTTATTCAGCATTGAAACCGAACGGGCTCCTGATCATTGGCTTTTTTGATACTATGCTTCCGGTGATCAATCAAAAACAGTTCGACTATGAAGACGAGGAAGCTAAAATATTTGCAAAGCAATCGGTGCCAGCCTCTGTTCCATTTAACTCAGTGCGGGAGGTGATACATAAGTAAATTGTAGCTGAAGATTATAGCTTACAGAAGACTGTTACTTCGGTTTTGCGGATGAGATCATATTAGTAACCTCCTGGCCATTCCGTATCTCTTCGTTGGCCGAGGTTACGAGGATGTCGCCTTGTTTCAGTGCTCCGAAAATCTCTGCTTCACGACCATTGTCGAGCCCTTTCTTAACATCAACCCATTCTGCCTTATTGTTGTTGATCCTTATAACAAAAAACCGCTCTGTGGAATTGACCACAGCTGACTTTGGAACAATCAATGCATTCTGATCAGAATTAAATGCGAAGCTTACTTCGGCGATCATTCCCGGAAGGAGCTTTTTGCTATCGTTAATCACATCCATTTCGATGCGTTGAGCGCGGAGTTTTTTATCCAGGGCACCGGCCAGTCGTTTCACTTTCACAGTAAATTTTTCGTTGGGAAGGCCCTTCACTGTAAACTGAATGTCATCATTTGAATGAATGTAGTTCGAATACGCGTCCGGTACATACACCACCAGGCGAAGGCGTTTCTGCTCGTTGAGCGTGAACATTGGAAATTCCGAACCTTTGCCAGAAGGCCCGACATAGGCGCCAAGACTTACGTTGCGTGCGCTGATTATACCACTGAATGGTGCGCGGATCTCCAGATAATTTTGCATCGCAGCTATTTCGCGCTTCGAAGCCTGTGCAGCTTCCAGTTGAGCATAATCCGAATTCATTTTTGAAAGTGCAAGGTCCAGATCGTTTTGTGAAATAGTCCCGGGTGTTTTACTGGTTGCTACCAATCGGTCATAGTTGGCTTTGCTCGCCAGGTGAATTGCCTGTTGCGATTTCAGACGCGACTCCGCTGCCATCAGCTGTGATACGATTTCCGGGGCTTCCATCACGGCCAACAGTTGACCCTCATTTACTTCGGTACCGATATCCGCATTGATCTGCTTCACAAAGCTGCTGACCTTTGCATACACGTCTACGTCCCGGAAGGAAACCAGCTCCCCCGGAATTTTCAATGAAGTAGTGATCTTTCCTGCACCAAGTTCAAAGGTCTCGATGGCAGGTGCGGCCTGCTCCTTTTTTTTGCTCTTTTCTTCTGCCGATTTACATTGCAGAAGAAGGAACGAACAACAAATCACAGCAAAAGCAACGGCAAATTTTCTATAGTCTTCCTTATTCAATGTCATACTTATTATGATGGAGTATAATGTTTGCTTTCTTTGTCCTCAGGGTCCAGTGATACCGACTCGGTTGATGTTTTTCCAAGCACCCAGGAGAATGCGAGTGGCAGGATGAACAGTGCCGCAAAAGTAGATGCGATCAATCCACCAATTACTGCGCGACCAAGTGGTGAAGCCTGATCTCCTCCTTCGCCAAATCCCAATGCCATAGGAACCATACCCGCAACCATGGCGATCGTTGTCATCAGGATGGGACGCAACCGAAGGGCAGCAGCTTCTTCTGCCGCCTCCCACGCGCTAGTCTTGTGCAAGCGGAGTTGCTCGGCATTGGTTATGAGCAGTACGGAGTTCGCAATAGAGACCCCCACCGACATGATAATACCCATGTACGATTGCAGATTAAGTGTCGATCCGGTGATCAGCAATAATATCAATGAGCCAAGCACTACAGCCGGGATAGTAGCAAGCACCACCAGTGAAACTTTAAACGACTGGAAATTTGCTGCGAGCATCAGGAAGATCACAACAATAGCCACAATCAATCCTGCCTGGAGGCTGCTCAACGTTTCATTCAGCACCTGTGTCAGTCCTTTCGTCTCGATGGAGAGTCCGCGCGGAAGTTTACCAATGTTGCTTAGCACTTTATCGACTTCTTTTTGCGCTGTACCCAAATCAATCTTGTGAAGATTTGCAGTAACTGATAGGTAAGGGATAGCCCCAATGTTATCGTTTTCACCATACGTGGTGTCTTGCTGAATAGTGGCTACATCACTTAAGACCGGACGTAACGAATTGCGGAGCACAGGGATTTCGCCCAGCTCGTCAACGCTGTTCATCTTGTTTTCAGGGATTTGTACTTGTACGCTGTAGCTCAACCCGACCTTCTCATCGAGCCAGATATTCTTTTCGGTAAATCTCGAAGACGATGTAGAAGCAATCAGCGAACGCGAGATATCAGAAATTTCAACACTCAGCTGAGCTGCCCGGGTACGGTCAATATCGATGTTCAGCGAAGGATACTTCACCGGCTGTGCCAGCTGTACATCACGAAGGAAAGAGATTTTACGAAGTCTTTCAACGACTTTAGCCGCATAGATCTCGTTCTGTTTTTTATTCTTTCCTATAATCCGCACTTCAATTGGTGTTGCAGCTCCCTGACTCAGGATTTTATCGGTAAGTTGGATCGGCTCGAACGAAAGTTTGACATCGGGCAGCACTTCTTTCATTTTGATTCGGAAGCGTTCTTTGAGGTCGTCCAGGTTTTCTTCATAGTCCTCTTCAAGGTTCACTTGCAGAACAGCCTCGTGAGGTCCGCTCATGAAGAGGTAGATCGGGTTCGAAGAGAACTGCCCCGGGTGTTGGCCCACATAAGAAGAAGTGATAGCAATGTTCTCTTTACCCACAAGCTCTCTCAACGCATTCACCGTCTTCAATAAAATGACTTCGGTCCGTTCCATACGGGTTCCTTCCTTAGCCTTGATGCGTACCTGGAACTGGCCGCTGTTGACTTTGGGCAATACATCTTTGCCAATAGAAGCCAGTAAAAGAACAACGAGTCCGGAAATCACCAACACGTACGATGCCACAATTATTTTTTGATAAGGGATCATCCGGTTAAGGAAACGAATGAACCTGTTTCGCAACCGTTCGAAAGGCGTCAACAGGTTTTCTTCCTTGTGAAGCATTTGTTTCTTCTGTTCCCATACGTCTGCTCCTTCGGTTCCATCGGCAACTCCTGCCTGTGCTTTCTCATGCCGGTTCTTCATGATCCAGTTGGCCATGATTGGAACAAACGTCTGCGCCAGGAAGTAGGAAGTGATCATGGAGAATGCAATGGCCATGGCGAGTGGAAGGAACAATGCTCCCGGGATTCCAGACATAGTAAATGCAGGTGCAAATACCGCGAGGATACAAAACAGGATCAGCAACTTGGGAAAAGCAATTTCCTTGCAGGCATCCCAGATGGCAAGAGCCTTGGGCTTGCCCATGTCGAAATGCTGGTGAATGTTCTCTATCGTAACAGTGGACTCATCTACCAGGATACCGATGGCAAGCGACAGCCCGCTCAGTGTCATGATGTTGATCGTCTGGTTGAACAACGACAAAAACAAGATCCCTGAAATGATGGATGTCGGAATAGTGAGAATTACAATGAGTGCCCCGCGGGGATCTTTCAAAAAAAGTAGCACCATCAGCCCTGTGAGCAAAGCACCGATCACGCCTTCACTGACTAAACTTTTTACGGAGTTGATCACATAAACAGATTGATCAAATTCATAAGACAATTCAACATCGTCTGGCAGCAGGCTCTGAAAGCGGGGGATTGCTTTCTTCAGGTTTTGCACCACTTCCCAGGTGGAAGCATCGGCCGATTTCGTTACAGGCAGATATACCGAACGCTTTCCGTTAACAAGTGCGTATCCTGTATTAATGTCGGAGCCATCTTCCACTGTGGCCACATCGCGCAGATAAAGATTCGATGCACTTCCCCTGAACAACGGAATAGTTTCAAAATCCTTTATTGTCTTGATCGTAGTGTTGGTGGGAGTGAGGTAATTATAGTCATTGATACGAACATTGCCCGCAGGAGACGTTTGGTTGTTTACACGAATGGCTTCGACAATCTGGTCAGGTGTGAGATTATGTGTACGCAGCAACTCCGGGTCAACTTTGACTACAACGGTGCGTATGTTTCCTCCAAATGGAGCAGGGGAGACTAGTCCGGGAATAGAGGTAAACGAAGAGCGCACATAGACGTTGGCCATGTCCAGCAGTTCATTGTTCGATCTCACTTTGCTGCTCAACACCAATTGACCGACAGGCAATGTTGAAGCATCAAAGCGGATGATAAATGGAGGATTACTACCCGGAGGAAAACCCGCCTGTGCACGGTTGCTGAATGCGGAGACTTCTGCTGCCGCCTGTGCCATGTTGGTTCCTTCATAAAACGTCAGCTTCATCAGTGTGAGGCCCTGGATGTTCCTGGTTTCGATGCTCTTCACACCGGAGACAAACAGCATCAGGTTTACATAAGGCTTGCCGAAGAACGCTTCCATCTGCGAAGGAGAATAACCGCCAAAAGGATGCGACAAATAGATCACCGGCAAATTGAGTGAAGGAAAAATATCAATCTTGATATTTCGCACGGCATTAATTCCAAAAAAGAACAAACCGGCTACAATCACCAGGATGCTGATAGGTTTTCGCAGGGCAAATCGGATCAGGTTCATAGGCGGCCTGCTTGTTTAATGAATAAGTCAAAATCACCGGAAGCGGCCGCTTTCTGAAGTAAGGCCAGCCATAGGTTAATATATGCCACGCTCATATCCGCTTCTGCACGACTGAGTGCATAGAGTGCCTGTTGCAAGTCGACCAGTGTAGTAAGCCCGTTTTTATAGAGTGCACTTTTCTGAATGTAGGCATCCGAAGCAGCCTTCAGTTGAAAGGGCACTTCTCTTACACTCAGCAGACAGTTTGCAATTTTTTGATCTGCCAGGATCAGTTGATCCCGTAGTTGAGTCTCGATCAGGTCATATTCATTTTGATAAGCGGCAGAAACAAACCGCTGTGCATTGACCTGCTGCTGTATTTTAGGCATGCTCATCACATTCCATGACAAAGAAACGCCTAATAAATAATTGCTTCGTGTGGGGTTGACTCCATCGAGGTAGCTTTTGGAATAGCGCTCGGGAAAATCCGGTGTATAGTTATTGGCAAATCCTGATGCCCTTGTTTGAAGAACACTGAAAAAATTGAAACCGGGAAGAATGCTCTTCTTAAGAAATGAAGCCGTGCGGTCACTGAATTCCAAACGGCTTTTATAAAATTTTGCTTGCGGATTGTCAGCTGCAGTAGATGTTGTCTTAAACTCGGAAGGTGTCCGGTTAAACAATGTTGTATCCAATAAGAAAGGGTCCGGGGCTACTTTAAGGTACTGGGCGAGTATGTTTCGGGTCTGTTGTTCGCTATTGCTTGCCTCGATCAGCGCCAGCATTGCACGTGACACTTCCGAATTGGCTTGTGCCGAATCTACTCCCGGATTCAAACCGGCCCGGGTTCTTGCCCTGACCGCTTGCTGTGTATAAACCGTTCTGTTCAGATTCGATTGAGCTACCGTCATCAGGCGCTGCGCTACCAGCAAGTTGAGGTAAGCGCCCGATACGCGGACACTGTGAATGAACTGCTCTTGCACCAGGTCGGCAGAGTCACGGTTGGCTTGTGCACCAGACATTTTTATTTTAGAACGCACGCGGCCGAACGAATAAAATTCCCAGTTCACCGTAGCGAGGTAAAGCGCGCCAAAAGCAGCATTCCAACTTTGCGATGTGGACAGAGGCCCGGAAGAAGCTGCGGCCAAACCGCCACCGGCACCGGCAATACCTACAGCACCGAGCGGACCATACTGACTATTTACGGTTCCATAATCCTGTTGCAATGAGGCGATCAGGTTCGGAAGGTATTCGTTCTTCGTGTTTTTCAGCAGGGCAGACGATGCATAATAGTAATTGCGCTTGGCCTGGATCGTCTGGTAGTTTTTAAGACCGGTATTTACTGCCTCCGAAATACCAAGGACCTGGTTTTGCCCAGAGCACCAATGGCCGGTACAAAAGATAAATGACGTCAGAACGACAGCACGGCATACTGCCTTCACAGGATCAAATCCGGTCATAGTCAACAAAAAGTAAGCGTGATTTTTCGTCAGGAATGAGAATAAAGTGCAATGGTAATACTTTGGATGAGTTGTGTCAACAACAATTCTTCGGGAATAGTTTGGAAGTAAGAAATCGGTTATTGCGAAATTCTCTTAGGACAAATGCGCTTAAAAAATGGGGGACCATTTTCGACTTACCAAGACACTGTTTCTACCCAGGAAACTGAAGCCTGGTGAAGGTAAGGAGAAAGCTAAGTGGCGGAGTAAACAGAAGTGTATCAATAAATTAGTCGCTATTGATAAACTAGAAGATATAAAAGGGCCTTCTCGATTAGCACAAAAGAATGGACTCAGTCCAAACGAATGTAAAAGCGACCGCCTGAGTCAGATAAAATCACCTGGCTTTTGAACGGCTCAGAAGTTTGATGTCTTGGGTTGATTACTTGCTACTTTTTAGTACAATTTCGGGTGTGAGCTCATAAATATCTTTCCACGACTCTTTACCATTTGCGTGAACATAGTTCTCCACAATCTTAAACCCGATGTAGTAACCGAGTGCGGCAGGGTACTTGTCATTGAACCGATAGCTTCGGTTAGCAAAGTCTGATGCTGTCTTGTCAGTGGGGGAAGCATAGTGTTCCATAAAAAGATTGAAAATATCGTTGTCGTATTTTACGCACGAATTGTACTCTTCTGCAGTATAGCCAAGTTCACTTAGTATTGTATATTTTGAGTTGTAATAAATATGACTGACATAACAGGCAAATCCTTCGTCTAGCACTCGACTTAAGACCTGATTTTTCGATCTCGGGGCAGTGGAGAAGATTTGATGGTTAAGTTCGTGTGGAAAAGCCCTGACAATATTTTCAAACTTATTATTTAGTTTGTTGGCCAGGTCAATCAACATAGATCCGTCTGGAAAGCCTCCCAGATTTGTCCATTTTGGCCCGTAAAAAATATACCATCGCCCTTTCGGACGGTGCCCCGTCAGTTTATCCATTGCCATCGCGGTATTCTTGAGATGCTCATTCAGTTTTAATAAATCAATTCCGAATGCCTTGTCGTTGTAATCCGTGAGTTCACGAAACGCTGTTTCATTTAACCACCGCGTAAAAGCATTCTCGTCACCAAGGTATCCTTCCCACAGATGTCGGTAGGGTTTATAGATTGAATCAATCAAAATGATGTTTCTTTCCTGAATAGTCGAATTCTTATACCTGTTCATAACCTTCAACTGTCGTTGGGACAGATCAATTATTTCAAAATCCATGGACGCTGAATTCTTCTGACTAATGGTGACCGGGCCCTGAATTATGAATAGGAGTAGAAGTAATTTTTTATGCATAACGATTTGGCAAATTTGGAGTGTTAATACATTGAAGTAAGAACCTATTTGCCGGGTAACGAATGCTTTCCTGATGAACCGGGTTAATCGGGCGCTTAACCGGGATTAAGATGCCTTAGGATTGGAAAGGGCAGGATCCAACAAAGCGTCAGATGAGGTTTAATTCAAACCACAATTTCTATTTAGAGTTCGCTATGCAGTGAACTAATGACTCAACAACTACTTTAGATTTTATCGAGGTGGTAATCAAACAGTTTTTTTCAGCCTTCTGAAGCACGCGTAATGCAAGTTCTCGTTTCTCCTCATCTTGAAGTGTGACCTCGGGTTGAAGTGCTATTTCTGTCATTTGCAACTTTCCTTCTTGAGAGTCAAGTTTGCCAGTACCTCTGCAGTTGAATGACAAGAAATCAAGCCTGGAGTTTTCTGCAATGGCCAGGAATGTTGTCATAAAGCAACTGCATACGGAGGCCGTAAACAAATGCTCTGGCGACCATATACCGTGCATGCCTTTGTCAAATTCCGGGGGAGTGGCCACCTCGATGCATCCGTTTTCTCCAAGATTTGTCTTCAGTTCAGGGGAGCACATTATTCCCTTACGCTCCTTACTCCATTTTACATCTACGTGATAAAAATAAGGTGTTTCAGTTTTCATGCCCGCAATCAACAGTGAATAACAAGGAAAGTCTATGAGAACGATCAGAATAAATCCTGATCATTCTCATCTTATAAACGGACCCAATTGGTTCCCTTTATGGGTAAAAAAAATCAACTATGAAGAGGTTCTTTGTGTTTGCTATGCTTGTCGTTTCATGTTCGTCCGACATTCGTGTTTTTACTGACCATGACAAAGATTACGACATCAGAACTTATACTTACTATCGGTGGAGTGAGATAAAAAATATTGAGAGCAACCGAAACCCCATCTATTACAATGAACTCAATGATAAACGAATTAAATCAGCCGTAAACAAGGAGCTTAGGAAGAAGGGCTACCTTGAGTCTGCACAGCAAGCGGAACTTGTGCTGCATTATCATATCGTAGTGGACGATATGGTTGCTTATCGTGAAAACCCTGTTTTCCATCATGATGCATCCTGGATGCGCCCAGAAATAGCTTATTACAAGTATAATCAAGGCACACTAATCATTGATATCATGGACATTTCCAACTGCCTTATCTGGCGTGGTTATGCTTCTCAAATACTTGATGATCCCGCCTCTGATCTTTCCGAAGTCAAAATTGATGAAGCCATTGTGAAGCTATTCACAAAACTACCTGCTAAGAAATAGATTCCCCAGAAATTCAACAACGACATTTTATGAAAATACTGTGTCCTATGGATTTTTCAGAAGCAGCAATTAATGGAATGGAATATGCTGCACATCTGGCCAAAGTGCTTTCCGGTCAGCTTACCTTGCTTTACGTTCGCGTTTCAGTTTGGCCTGAAGCTTTGCCGCTAGAGCACCAGGCAAAGGACAGCTCAGAAGATATTTCAATTCGTTTGCAGGAGATGAGCAATGAAATACAATTTGAGTTTCAGGTTCCTTGTAATTACTGTATTGACTGTACCACCAATACCCTGCCAGAAGCGATAGCCAATCAGGCAAAAAAACAAGACTTGATTATTATGGGAACTAATGGCGTGAGTAATTCTTATCAATACATATTTGGCACCAATACATACCATGTAATCGAAAAGACGCAATGCCCGCTTATGATTGTTCCCCAGGGCTACGTTTATAAACCCATACAAAATATCGTGTATGCATTCGAGCCGGATACAAACCCGATTTTTTTAATTGACCAACTAAAGAGGTTGGTGGTTCCGATCAAGGCCGCGGTTAGAGTAGTGCACGTCTCTGAAGATGAGCCTTCTAATGAAGCACATCATAAGTTGCAAGCATTACGGGAAGCTGTCCTGGCCCGGGCTGTGAGAGATATTGAATGGAATTTTGAAAGTCTTTTTTCAAAGGATATTTCGTGGGCTTTAGATCACTACATGAAAACCCACCAGGCAGATGTACTCGCATTGTCGTTTCACCACCGGACCTTCATGGAGAAATTATTTAAGGGCAATGTGGTCAGACAAATTTCAATGATCCTTGAGTATCCGACTTTTGTTTTCTGGCACTAGGCTACTTCTTTTGTTTGTTTGCCTTTTCGAGCCTGCGAAAATATCCTTTGAACAGGAAGTTGTGTTTCAGCGCTTCCATATTCTCATTAAATCGCTGAGTACCCTGTTCGACATTAACCAATGTAGACTTCAGTTTTTTAGCCATTGTAGTGTCAGATATTAAAGCACCAGCTGAGCCCTTGCCAGCTTTAACTTGCTTCATCATGTCATTCAATGTACCGGTCAACTGAACTGATCTCTGAGAGACTTCTTCAATATTAGTGACAGCGGTCTTTAATTTCTTGGATAAAGTGCTATCACTCAATATTACACCAGCTAAGCCTTTTCCCTGCTTCACATTTTTCATGAGATCAGAAGCTACATCTACTGTTTCAGCAATCCTACGGCCGGCATGTTTCAAATTAGCCCCGGCTTCTTTGATATCTTTAACGATCGTAGAATCCGAGGTAAGTTTCCATAGTGCATTGCTGTTGTTAATGCGCTGGGTAATGCGTTTGAGATCGTTGCTGATGATGGCCATGTTCTCGTTAGTTGTATTCAGTGTTCGCAACATCTCATCACCTTCTATCGGCCGTAGTGATGCGAGTACATCGCCCGCAGCAATTGGAGGTGCCGGCTCAACGGTAGAGTTGATGTTGATGAGCTTATTTCCCATCAATCCATCGGTGCCAACCGATGCAACTGCATTTTTCTTGATGAAATTTCTGACTTTGTTATCGATCACCATCGATACTTTGACGAGCGTATCGCTGATGATTTCAATGTGCGCAACCGTCCCGACATCGATGCCGGAGAAACGAACGTTGTTACCCGGCATGAGGCCGTTGATGTTTCGGAAATTGGCGCTGATCGTAAAAGATGAAGAGAATAAATTTCTGTTCCTTCCGATCATATAAAGTGAGAAGATAAGGAACACCAGTCCCGCCATAACGAACATTCCCAATTTTGCATTATCGACATTTCTTGTTTTCATAATTCTTATTCGAAAAATTCTTTGATTTTCTGATCAGCTGAGTTTTTGAGTGAATCGTAGTCTCCGTCCTTGTAGCATTTGCCATCAATTAGCATGATAATCCTGTTCGAAGTGATATTGATGCAATTCATGTCATGCGAAATGATTACAGATGACGTATTGTATTTTTTCTGAACGTCAAGAATCAGATTACTGATTTCTCTTGCGGTGATGGGATCAAGCCCTGTAGTGGGTTCATCGTACAAAATAATTTCTGGTTTCAAAATGAGGGTTCTTGCGAGGGCAATACGTTTCCGCATTCCTCCCGATAGCTCCGCAGGCATCATGTCAATAGTATGTTCCAGTCCAACGTTGGCCAGTGTTTCACGAATCAGGTTTTCGGTGTCAGGCACGGATCGCTCTTTGGTGTCATGCCGCCTTAGCGGAAACTCCAGGTTCTCACGAACCGTCATGGAGTCATATAAAGCATTGCTTTGAAAGAGAAACCCTACCCGCTGGCGAATCTTGTCCCATTCATCATGGTCAAATTCACTAATGTCTTTGTCAAATAAGCGAATCGATCCCTCTTCCGGAAGATACAGACCAATAATGCATTTTATAAGTACTGATTTCCCGGATCCTGACTTCCCCAATACGGCAAGGTTTTCTCCTTTAAGCAAATCCATTTCAAAATTTTTCAACACATGGTTGCTGCCAAATGATTTATTCAAATTCCTAATTTCAATAACCGTTTCTCTGCTCATATCAGGTAAGTCCTAACAAGTCAATAATCTGAACAGCGATTAAGTCGATGATGAAGACCAGGAGTGAGGCAACCACAACGGCCGAGTTGGCTGACCTGCCAACACCCTCTGTTCCTTTACTGGAATTGTATCCTTTATAGCACCCGACAATGCCAATGGCAAAACCGAAGAAAAAAGTCTTAACAACTGACGGTACCAAGTCGCTATAGTTGAGGGCATCAAAAACCTGTGTCCAATATAAATCCCAACTGATGTTGCCACGAATGTTCACACCCAGGTAACCGCCATACAGAGATATTGCATTAGATAAATTGGCAAGCACTGGAAGCATAAGAGTGGTGGCAAGAACCCGGGTTACGATGAGATATTTAAATGGATTGGTACCTGATACTTCCATCGCATCAATTTGTTCTGTCACGCGCATGGAGCCAAGTTCCGCACCCATGCCTGAACCGATTTTACCAGCGCATATCAGTGCGGTGATCACTGGGGAAATTTCACGTACCAGAGACACTGCTATCATCATCGGAAGCATGGACGCAGCACCGAACTTCACTAAAGTCGGGCGAGATTGAATCGTAAGTACGAGCCCCATGATAAATGCAGTAATGCCAACGAGAGGCAGAGACTTATACCCAACCCAGTAACATTGCCTGATCAACTCGGCAAGCTCGTAGCGAGGTTTAAACCCCTCCCGGAAAAAACGACCTACGAAGCCCGAGATACCTCCGACTTCTTCCAGGAACCCTCTCATATTTACCAAGTTTGCCATTTGAACATGGTTCTTTAAAATGTTATTAATTCAAAATAAGGGAATCAGCACCACGCCAAAGCTGACGTTTGTCAGTACAGTCGATGAGAACCGTCATAAGGACCAAGGGTGATTTACACTTACTTGAGGTCAAAAACACAACATTATGATCTCCGTTACCAGTGCTACCAAAAATTATATCCTCCAGCCAGAATTGATCCGGAAACACAAAAAAGCGCTTCAATGGCTTTCTACTACAATAATGTGGAAAGGTGAATTGATTTTTTTTCAAAAAGCGCTTATAGACTACGCTCCACTATTTTATAAGCTAAAGGACAAAAAGAAAATTGATCACTTCGAAAACCTGTTTCTTTACTATAGCGGGGAGGTTGTTGATAGCTTGCGCTCAAAGCTGCGTCAACATGAAAACAGGCTGGCGTCTGCTTTAAAAACAAAAAATGAAACCAGTACACGGTATTTCCGCGAACATGATTCGCTAATGGATGAACTGAGTACGTTCTCGAAAAGCTACAATGAGCTGAAAGCAGACTTTCTTAAGTTCATTAGTAGTGCAAACAAGAAAGGTTAGGTTTTAGCCAGGCGTGAAATGCTGTTGCAGAACCCTTTTCAACATATGCAAATCAGCAGTACCAGAATGCCTCCAGGTAACCTGGCCGTTCTTGAAAAGAAGTAAAGTTGGAACAGACCTGATTTCATAGTTCGCAGCTGTGCGAGCATTTTTGTCTACATCTATTTTTAAGATCGTGACTTTTTCCCCAATCCACGATTTGAGTTCTGCTAAAACGGGTACCATCATTTTACATGGCCCGCACCAGGCAGCTGAAAATTCTACTAAAACCAAATGCTCCTCTTTGAGAATATCTGAGAATTTTCGTGTCTTATGTTCTGATTCCATTTCTGTATTTAGTTTTCTTTCTTAATCATGTTCAATTATAGAACCACTTTTATTCGCTCCATTTCAATAATGTGCTTATCAAATCTGTAAAAAATGCGTTTCGCCAACTCTACAATAACCAGATAGACGAATACAAGGGCGATTATGACAGTGAGCATATTTGCTGAAAGTGTGGTCATATTCAAATAATGGCTTAACGGTGAAAATGGAATAGCCCAGGCCAATAGCAAACAAGCGATTGAGCTTACAATCACGGGTACACTAGCATTGCTTTGCATAAAGGGAATTTTGCGTGTGCGAATGAAGAAGATCACCAGTGTCTGTGTGGTAAGTGATTCGAGAAACCATGCCGTCTGGAACTGTGACTCGTTTGCATCAAAGTAGCTATAGAAGATATAGAACGTGATGAGGTCAAACGCGGAGCTTATTATACCAAACACAATCATAAACTTTTTGATGAAGCTTAGGTTCCATCGCTTCGGATATAGAATGGATTCTGAATCCACATTGTCAGTGGGAATCGTCACCTGTGAAAAATCATAAATGAAATTGTTGAGCAATATCTGAACGGGTAACATCGGCAGGAAGGGGAGGAATACCGCTGCTGCGGCCATTGAAAACATGTTGCCAAAGTTGGAGCTAAGGCCCATCTGAATATATTTAATCGTGTTGACAAAAGTTTTACGGCCCTCCATCACACCTTCCTTGAGAATCAGCAGGCTTTTGTCTGTCAGAATTATATCGGCCGATTCTTTGGCAACGTCTGTTGCATTGCTTACCGAGATTCCTACGTCTGCTGTCTTCAATGAAGGGGCATCATTTATACCATCGCCCATGTAGCCAACAGTGTGCCGCTTTTGCAGTGCGTGGATAACTCTGTTCTTTTGATCAGGAGAAAATCGCGCAAAAACCGTAGTGTTCCCGGCTCTGATCTGAAGTGCATCATCGCTCAAAAAATCTATTTCTTTACCCAACATCAGTCCCTTTACTTTCAGCCCGATATCCGCGCAAATTCTCAAGGCTACCAAGTGATTGTCGCCTGTTATTATTTTTACTTCGATGCCGATATCATTCAGTGAGCGTATAGTTTCAGCGGCTTCGGGTTTGGGCGGGTCAAGAAAAGCAATGAAACCTTTCAGCAGCATTGCATGCTCGTCTTCTTTTAAGCAACTTTCTTTATGCCCCAGCTCTTTTACAGCTATCGCAATGACTTTGTAGCCTTCTTTACTCAATGACTCATACAGGTCGGTGATTTTATGATCATTGAGTTCACCTGTGTTGCATATTTTCAAAATTTCTTCGGGAGCGCCCTTTGTAATTAGCAGATTATCGCCATTAGTTTTGACGACTACGCTCATTCGCCTGCGAAAAAAATCAAAAGGGACCTCGTCCGTTTTCTCGGTATTATTAATATCTATTTTGAAACCACTCAGCAGCGCGTCATCCAGCGGATTTTTCATTCCCGATTGGTAATAGCTGTTAAGGTAGGCGAGCCGCAATACTTCATCGCTGCTTTCTCCATTCGCATTTATGTATTTTACTACTGCGATCTTGTCTTGTGTAAGCGTTCCTGTTTTATCAGTACACAAAACATCCATGCTTCCAAAGTTCGGGATCGATGCCAGCTTCTTAACGATAGCTCCTTTCTTCGCCATTCTCAAAGAGCCCCGCGCCATGCTCACAGACATGATCATCGTTAGAAGTTCAGGGGTTAGGCCTACGGCCACGGCCAGTGCAAACATGAACGCCTCCAACCAATTGTGCTTTAAGACTCCATTGATTAGAAAAATGAATACAATCAGCATCAATGTGATGCGCATGACCAGGTAACCGAAATCTTTTACGCCACGACTGAAACTGGTCTCTTCTGCAGGAAGAATCAGTTTTGCTGCAATGCCCCCGAAGTGCGTAGACATTCCAGTTTTGACAACGATTGCAGTGGCTGAACCGGTGACAACACTAGAGCCCATCAAGGCAATATTTGTAAACTCATCAATACTTTGCGCCTGAGCGGGAACGACTGGTGTTTTTTCTACGGGGAAAGATTCTCCGGTAAGGGCCGATTGGTTTACAAAGAAATCTTTAGCCAAAATGATTCTCAGATCTGCAGGAACTACTTTCCCGGCACTTAGTTTCACAATATCTCCCGGGAGCAATTCTTCAGAGAATACTTCTCTTTCCGATCCATCTCGTATTACCAGGGCCTTATTTCGTACAGTATCCCGAAGGCGTTGTGCAGCATCCCTGGCGCCTCTTTCTTCAAAGAAATCTAACGCTGCGCTGATCAATACGATGGAAGCAATAATAATAGCATTGACATCATCACCCACTAAAAATGAAAGTCCGGATGCAAAAAGCAGAATGATAACCAGGGGACTTTTGAAGTGACTTAAAAAGTCCAGGAAGATGCCGAGGTTGGGGGTCGTGCGCAGCTCATTTCTGCCGAATAATTTTTCCTGTTTACTGATTTGTCCTTCAGATAGACCCTTTGGAGAAGAAAGAAATTCCTCTTCAATTTTTTTTAACTCCGCTACCGCATAATGACGCAATGGTTCAGTCATGACATTGGCATGCTTTAGCCCCCAAGTGTTTAACTACTCAATGTTGCACTTTTATATCTTTTCTGAAAAGCCAACTCACAAAGAAAAGTATCCCGATCAAAAATAACGGGCCAGAAATTTCGAGGACCCAGTCTGGATGTCCGGGAACTAAAATCATATAAGCAATGCCAAGCGCACTGAAAACGATCGCGCCAATCCATTCCCATTTCCAGGCCAAAATCAGGACCGCAACGATCAAGACAGCAGGTGACAGGTGAATGAGAACAGCCTGAAACTTATCCCAGAAACGAGGTTGGCCGCTCCATTCATCCAAGGCAAATAAAGTCAGGAAGCAACTCACATAAAGAATGCAAATAACCCTCGGACTCCATAAGAGCAAGTGCCTGATAACGGGTTTCATAACTTTAATCATTGTATTTCAATAGATTCTTTTGATGAGGAACTCCTGTGTTCTCTTGTAATGATTTGACGAAAAGCTCATTTATATCAATTTGATTGGTTGGATGTAGAATTGTATTACATGTCACCACATGAAGAGACCCGGCACTCATAAGCTGCTGGTAAGACTCATCGCAGAAGATTCCGTGAACTCCAATACACACCGGTTTAAATCCATTTTTCTTTAAATGGCTAATTGATTCAATCATCGTTTGGGCAGTGGAAATAATGTCATCGACCAGAACGGGAGTAAAATTTTTATAAGTGCGGACAAGTGAATCGGATATTTTTACTTCGCGATCTCCGAGTCGTTCTTTTTCAAATATGATAAAAGGCGCATCGGCATTTTTAGCCACCGATGAGACCCATTGTTCACTTTCACTGTCCGGACCTATCAGTACCGGATTTGACACATTTAATTTTATCCATTTTGAGATATGATCAGCAGCATGCAGGACGGTGCATGGGATAGAGTAGATTTCTTCCATGGCATGATGGCGGTGCAAATGTGGATCAATGGTTATCAGCCGATCCACAAACGAGGATAAAAGAGAAGCAAAATGAACTGAAGTTACTGCCTCGCCAGGTGCAAATGATTTATCCTGTCTCATGTAAGCGAGGTAGGGGGCAATGAGTGTTATCCGCTGCGCTTCGCCTTCCTTTAATTTTTTGCACAGAAAGAATAATGGTAAAATCTTGTTGTCGGGACGATCTAAGGAACATACTACAATTACCTCCTTTGCTTTGACATCGGTAAGAATTCGTACATAAGATTCGCCATCCGGAAAGTATCGGATAGTAGTTTTACCTTCTTCACCGTTAATTCCTCTGCGAATTGCTTCGGCAAGGATTTCATTTCCCGGAAAAGCCATGATCACCGTGTTCATTGAATTTTGATAAAATGATTCATGGTATTGGCGTAATCGCGGGCATAGTTGAGTTCTCCGATCGATTCTGCGTGAATGGTTAAAAGAGGTTCACCTCTTTCAATTTTCTTTCCAAGTTTAGTGCGAAAGAAAATTCCAGCACTTGAAGCTTTCGGTGCTCCGGCCAACTTTGCAATTCTGGCAACGGTGCGATTGTCAATGCCAACTACTTTGCCTGAGTGATCTGATAGAATATCCAATGTATAAGGTGCAGTTTTGGGCTCACGGAATCCTCCCTGTGCCTCGCATATCGCAATGAATTTTTCATAAGCTTTGCCGTTTTCCAAAACAGTTCTTGCCTGTTGAATCCCTTCACCAGTTTTGCACTGGCCAGCCATTTCCAGTAGTGCTCCCGAAAGGAGCAAGGCATGATCCGATAAATCCACGGAGGCGTCCTTCTTATTTTTCAAGACATTAAGAACATCTATTGCTTCCAAAGCCGGCCCGATACCATTGCCAACAGGTTGGCTGCCATCGGTCTGCAAGACCAGTACTTCCAGGCCAATCGCTTCGCAAACGGAAGTGAAAGATTGACAAAGGTGTCTTGCTGCAATAGGGTCACGAACTTTGGCTGAAGGACCTACTGGTATATCAATGATAACATGAGTTGATCCTGCTGCCGCTTTCTTAGATAATACAGAGGCGATCATTTGCCCTTCACTGTCAACATCTAAAGAACGCTCCACCGATATCAGCACGTCATCTGCCGGACTAAGCTGAACTGCTCCTCCCCAAACAATACAGCCACCTTCTTTTTCAACCACTTTTCTCATTTGAGCAAGAGTGAGGTCGACTGGTGTCATTGTCTCCATAGTGTCTGCGGTACCAGCGGGTGATGTAATTGCTCGTGAAGATGTTTTTGGGATCATTAGTCCCAAAGCTGCAATGATGCTTACGATAATAGGAGTGGTTCGATTGCCGGGAAGTCCTCCCACACAGTGTTTATCAAAAACTTTATCAGAGCCCCATTCGATATTCTGACCTGTCTTAAGCATCGCCCTGGTAAGCGAAGTAATTTCCTGTAATGTAAGCCTCTTACCAACGCATGTGGAAATAAATGCCGCCAATTCAATATTCGAGTAGTGTCCTGCGATAACATCCTGGATGATTTCAATGAATGAATCATCATCCAGCGTATTTCCATACATCTTAGCTCTTACTTTTTTTAGAGATTCAATTGGCTTCAGGTGAGATACATGAATCACATCCCCATCCTTGACACCCAGCCGCTTCATTCCCTCAATGGATAATGCAGCTTCAGAGTGATGGAGGATTTCTGACACGACAACATTGATTGTAGCAACGATACTCTTGTCGCCATAGCTGACCACAACCCGGGTCAATGCGGTGAATCCTTCCGATCGGCAAACCTCACAATCCTGTCGCATGAAGATGATGTTCTCCCGGTAAGAATCAATGCCGAGCGATTTGACTATTAAAAAATTATGTTCACCAGTGAGCATTTTCCTGGGAGAAATGAATTAGCGACCCGATTTCTCGAATCTTCCGGTCTTCTCCGTTATCCTGATTCGGTAAATGATGGCTCTTTGTTTTTTTTCCACAACAAGTGGAGGGTTGGTGCCCTCAGCAGGCCGGCTTACGGTTTCCGAAGTTTGGAGTGGCAGTACTCTTTCCTTCAATATCTTCGCAGCTCTTTGACGGTCTGTCTCTTTTTTTAATTCCTCATATCTTCCCCAGATAATTACGCTTCGCCAGTTCGCCATATTTTCAATTATATCAACTTCAAAGCATACCACCGGGTTTTTACGCATCATTTTGATTTTCATTCCTTCCCGTGAATGCAGGTAGAGATATTCTCCGTCAAAGGCATACGTTACAGGAACAATATATGGCTTGTCATTCGTGTAGCAGGCAATCCTCCCAACAGCCTGACTATGCAAGACCTGATCTATTTGATTATTTGTAAGTTCCCCAATCATATTTTTAAACAGTCGTCAATGCTGTTGTTTTATCACTTATTTCCTTAAGAGCAATTTTCGCAAACGCGTGTTCCGATTCTTTTTCCAACTCGAGGATCTCCTGAAGCAGGTCAACCACTTTTTGTAATTCAAGCGTCATGGCAAACGTTTTGGCCGTGTTGTACATAGAAATCTTATAGGAATTAATTGCCTGGAGGTTTCCAATGAGCATAGTATCTCTTAATGAAGAAGTCATTGCATATTTCTGCAAGCTGGTTTGATCCTCCATGAATGCGTCAATAATCTTGTTCTTACATCCGAAAGGCCCGGTCAGCAAATAGCTAAAGATGCGTTTCAGCTTGACTCTCTTATCTCCCGTATTGCTGAGGTATTTTTTGACTTCATTTTTCAAAGCCCGGGAAGCGGCCTGATCGAAGCAATCGGGCAAGAACTTTTGCAGTTTTTTCTCCACACGATACATACCCTCCAGATGATATGTCAGTGCGTCATTTAGATTATTGAGTTTTGCTTTCATAATTTTGCCCCGGTATCTCCAGGTAAGTCATAATAACCGTAACAATTGCCGCTATTTATGAAGCTAAAGTAGTATTCCCTTTTTCCAACAAACATGATTGTTGCTTGCATCGAAGATGACTTTTATCATATGACAGAAGCTTTCAATTCCAAATTCCCATTTTTAATTTCTCTCGCTGAATAGAAATGAAAATCCTGACCAGGACTGTGTGGGTTCTCTTCGTGTATAGTACAGGTGACTTTATTTCAAAAGATGACGTGCTCGAATTGGTAGTTCTTGAAGCGCTCAAAAGCCGCTTTATCCAATGCTTCACGTTGATTGGGGTGAGCAATATCAATTAATGCTTTTGCTCTTTGTCTCATGTTTTTTCCATAGAGGTCGGCTACACCATATTCCGTGACTACATAGTGAGTATGTGCTCTTGTAGTAACCACACCTGCACCCGGCTTAAGCTGCGCTACGATTCTAGAGGCTCCTTTAGCTGCTGTTGAGGGCAATGCGATAATTGGCTTGCCTCCTTCAGATAAAGCTGCTCCGCGCATGAAATCCATTTGGCCGCCTACACCCGAATAATGATACGTGCCAATAGAGTCAGAGCAAACCTGGCCGGTAATGTCTATCTCAATAGCGCTATTGATCGCTGTCATTTTCGGGTTGGTACGAATGACAGCGGTATCGTTTACATAGTCAATGTTCAATAAAACGACAGAAGGATTGTCATCAACAAAATCATACAACTTTCGCGTGCCTAGCAAAAAACCGGTGGCAATTTTTCCCCTATACTTTTTCTTGTGCTGATTTGTAACCACTCCTTTTTCTACCAACTGAAGTATTCCATCGGAAAACATTTCCGTGTGTATTCCCAATTCTTTGTGCGCTGTCAGGGAAGCGAGGACAGCATCGGGTATTGAACCAATTCCCGCCTGGATTGTCGCACCATCTTCTATTAGCCCGGCACAATGAGATCCAATACGCGTGGCTATTTCAGAAAACGACTGACTGTATTGAACTTCGGGAAGCTCTTGTTCATGATAGACCAACGCGTCAAAAGAATCTATTTTAAAGACTCCATCGCCCATGGCTCTGGGCATACGAGGATTGATCTGCGCAATAACGTATTTGGCCGTCTTCACAGCAGTTGCAGCAACGTCAACAGATACGCCAAGTGAACAATAACCATGTTTATCGGGAAGTGAAACCTGCACAAGTGCGACATCCAACGGAAGTATGTTTCTTCGAAACAAATTTGGTATTTCACTGAGGAATACCGGGATATAATCGCCACGACCATCGTTGACAGCTTCTCTCACATTTTGGGAGACGAACAGAGAATTTATCCTGAAACTTCGCTGATATTTCTTATCAGTAAAAAGAATATCTCCTTGCAGACTGGTGCCTACTATTTCAACGTCCCAAAGTTCTGAAGACCGCTCTACCATTTTCTCCAGGAGGTGGTGTGGGGTAGCTGCTCCACCATGAACAAACACGCGATTGCCAGGCTTTATTACTTTCACAGCCTCTTCAGCAGTCAAATATCTTTCCATATTCATTAGATCTTATATTTTCTTTATTGCTTTTCGGAGGTGGTCATATGACTCAATAATTTCATCCCTGTAGTCATTGTATGTGTCTTTTGTTTTATCCCATTTATCTTTGGCAGTAGTCAGAATGTTGCGGATACCATCCCTGGCTTCGTCCATCCCGGACCTAAATCCATCCTTAATTTCAAATTTCTTAACGGTAAATCTCAGCCTGAGAATTTCGAGCTTAAGCTTGAATTTTTCCAATTCGTTAACGACTTCATGAAGTGCATCATTGTTAACAAATTTTGACTTTAATCCTTTTTCAAGTGCCAGCAAGGCAGCAATGATTTTCTCTTTTTGTATTTCAAACGAAGCTTGGGTTTTTGATTCTCGTGCCACCAATTCCGACTCCACCCCGGAAAGCCTGGTTGTCAGGTCACTCCAGGCTTCTCCTTTAGTGCTCTGTTTGATGAGTTGCTTCAACGCTGTCAATCGTGCAGCAAATTCTTTTTTAATTTCCTCGAATTTATCCGAGGCTTCAGCCTTGCCAAGAGAAAGTTGAAGTGCGAGCTCATCGAGCTCTTGTTGTGCTTCATTCAGCTTCTTTGCTATCTTCAGCAAAACAGATTCATCAGTTGGATAAGATGTTTTCATGATTTTTTGATCTTATAGAATGTGGGTATCACGCTTGAACCATTCTTTTAATTTCACCCATCCCCGGATTGCGAAATGCACCACTGGTGCAAGACCAGTAATAATCAATGCAATAAGAGTTGCCAGGCGCCCCATATTTGATTTATAATTTCTTTCGAAAATTACTGTACTCACCGCAAGTCGGAGATGATCAGAGTCATCCGGAGTAATGATCTTTGTCAACGTTTTAGCTCACGATTGAAACCTGCTCTTTAATGCAGCAAGCTCTTCATGAAGGCTGTTTATCCTTTGAAGCAGATGGGAGATGGCCTCAATGCCAGCAATGTTGATATCGAGGTCGTAGTGCAGCCGTATCATTTTCTCAACACTGCTAATCTGGTCTTTCAATAAATAATGCGTCTGGTCGATGACAGTAATTTCAACGAGGCCAACATCAATCAGTGAGTGAACGAACGAGACCTCAACATTGTAGTGGGTGCAGAATTCTTCGATTGTAATCAGATGCTCATTTTCCATGGCTGTGAAGTTTTGACAGTTCCTGGAACAATTCTTTTTCTTTGTCTGACAAGCTTGTCGGAATTTTTATCTGCCAGGTGATTATCAGGTCACCAAATTCACCTTCTTTCTTGTACACCGGGAAACCCTTTCCCTTAAGCCTGATTTTGGTGTTGTTCTGTGTTTCCGGTTTTACGGCCACTTTAACCTTTCCATCAAAAGAGTCGATTGTAATTTCTCCACCCAGTACTGCTGTATATAGATCTAAATCAATATCCTTATATAAGTGATTGCCTTCCCGTCTAAAGCCTGTAGTATTTGAAATAGAAAAAGTTATGTACAGGTCTCCATTAGGTCCGCCATTCACGCCCTCACCGCCATGGCCGGTGATTTTTATGACTTGCCCATTCTCGATCCCGGCGGGAACTGTGATGCGGATATTTTTTCCATTGACGTTAAGCGTTTGCTTGTGCGTTACATAAACGTCTTTTAGTCCCAGCTCTATTGTAGTACTAAAATCCTGACCCCGATACCGGACATGACTTCCGCGTTGGCCTTGCTGGCCGCCAAACATGGACTCAAAAAAATCAGAGAAATCACTTTCGGAAAATTGCCCTGAAAAATCCGGTGTGCGTTGAGCATTCTTGCGGCCTTGTCTTTCTTCCTGGTAGCGATGTGCTTCTTCACCATGCTTCCAATCCTGACCATACTTGTCGTACTTCTTTCTCTTCTCCGGATCGCTTAATACCTCGTGAGCCTCATTCAATTGTTTGAATTTTGCATTAGCAGCTTCGTCCTTTGGGTTGAGGTCCGGATGATATTTTAAGGAGAGTTTACGATATGCTTTTTTGATATCGTCAGTGCTCGCATTCTTTTCCAGCCCCAGAACTTTATAATAATCGATGAAGTCCAAAATTTGATCAGGTTAATCCAAGCCGTACTTATCCCCACACTTTGATTGCCAGCGATATCAAAATGATAATCAAGACAACGATCAATACGGTGTGCTTGTGTTCAATCCTAAGAGGAGCTTTTTCTTTCACATTAATTTTCATTTCGATTGTTTATTTATTTTGCTTCAATACACCTGACCTTACATTTTACTTTCCTCAAGCCTGTATGTCCAGATGGGGCAACTCTTGTGGTTAACTATATCTTCAGCAACACTACCTACGAACAAGTGGGCCAGCCCCCTGTGCCCGTGAGTAGCTATCGCAATCATATCAGCCTTAATGCTGTTGGCAAAGTTTATGATTCCATCTTCCAGGCGGTAGTCGTCATATGTATTCAGCGTATAATCCCGGAGTTTGTAATGTTTGGCGTATTCTTCCATTAGAACTTTGTCATCTCCCGAACGCTTGAAGTTGTAAGGAGTATTCACCAAGAGTAAATGCAGTGTCGCGTTGAAAAAGGATTGCAATTCTTTGACATGCGAAACAAATTCCACTTGGTCCATTTCCAGTGACGTAGGGAAGACAATGTTCCTGATTTTGTCGATCTGCGGAAATTTTCGAACAGCGAAGACAGGTACTGCCGAGAACCGTACGGTCTTCTCCGCATTAGAACCAATAACATATTCTCTCAGGCCACTGGAACCACGGGTGCCCATTACAACAAGGCTTATTTTATGATCCTTTATAAACTGTGATATCACGGAAGACACTGCCCCGCGGATAGTGACGAACGTAACTTTAACGATGGCTGGAAATTGGGTTTTCATTTTTTCGAATTCCTTCTTCGCCTGAGCTTCTAAGCCCTTCAACGCAAGGTCGTCAGTTTCAACATACGCCAACGGAAGTTCAATCACCTTCAGTACGAAAACCTCGCCTGAGGCTTGGGCTGAAATATTCAGAGCAAATTGATATGCTTCGATCGCCTGCTCTGAAAAATCACATGGGACTAGTATTCTTTTCATATATGAGGTTTCAATATTGTCTGGTCGCATGGTCAAATTTTTTAATGGAAAACAAATACCGGATAACTGGCAATATTGGTAATGACTTTCGTTACACTTTTGTGAAACATGGCTTTAAGAAAACTTCGATGCTCAGTGCACAGGGCCAGCACGTCTGATTGGTTTCTCAATATATAGCTATGGATACTGCTGGCGATCTCGTCTGACCAGATGGTGTCAAACTCTATCGTCATGTCGTCTGAGTAGAAATCACTAATCTCATCCTGGGTCCGTTTTAAAGCAGCTTCCGTTTCATGGTTATAGTGTCCCCGGATTACTTGTAGAATACTCACTTCACTTTTTAGCAGATTAGCCCAATCAACAATTTTTCGTAAAGGGACATAGTCGCCTTTCATCAAGTCTGCTGCGAAAGTCATCCTGGTGATCGCACTATATTCATAGCCTGCCGGTATAAGCAAAACAGGAATTGCAGATTTCTTAATCACACCGTATGTAGTACTTCCGGCGAAAAAGTCATAATAATCATTCACTCCATTGGTCCCCATGATGATTAAATCAAATTCAGCAGCTTTTTTAGATATGACGGAGGTTAGTGGTTGACTTGATATTTGAACATCGGCATAACATGAAATCTTGAAAGCCGTGCTAATTTCCATGCATTGCCTGTCCAGCTGTTCTTGAAGGGCTTGTGCTGTCATTTCTTTGCCTCTGACCATTTCAAGTGGAGTCAGGTCAAATATTGATTCAGTATGAAAAAGGATCAACTCTGAATTTGTTGCCTGAGCAAATTTGGCAGCATAAGCTGTCGCATTGTAAGCTATCTCAGAGAAGTCTGTAGGACATAGGATTTTTTTCATGCGCATTGTTTACTCGAAAGTACCAGGTGAGCTTTTGAATCGATCTGACAGCAATCACCAGCTTTCCTGATTTTCGTCATCTAATGAGCTCTCTTTATTGGCGAATTTTACTTCTGAAAAATTTCAATACCAACAAGAGAGCAAATGAGGCTTGGTTTGACGAATTGTAGATAAACACTGAAAAAATATTTTTATGAAAATCCAGATTAACGATCACCGCAAGGTATTTGCAGTTCAAGAAGAGTTTTCCCAGCTCTTCCCTAATTTGAAAATTGAATTTTACAAGAAACCCTCCAAAGTAGGAGAGGCCGCAGCAAAAAGGCTTATCAAGAGCAGCAGTACACTTGGTGACAGCCGCGTGGTTCACACTAAAGGTGAATTGACTTTGAAGGGTTTAATGACAATCTCTGACTTACAGCAATCACTTAGTGACACTTATGGTCTATCTGCTGTGGTTCTTAGGAAATCCGGAAAAGGATGGATTGAGACGACAGAGAATGGAAGATTATCCATAGATGAACAAAATGAAAAGACAAGCTTGCCAGCTTAATTGAGTTTATTGTCGCTCGTTCAATATTGAAATTGGATTGTTGTTGGCAGGTCTTTTCCAATAGTGACATCCAAACCCCGGCAATGATGTCAATGTCTGACAGGCTTTGTGTTATATTCAATGACCAGGCCTTTCTTCCCTATTTTTTTTCCACAATGATCTCTCCTAATGTTGCACCTAAGGCAATGTGGGTAATAGGATTCATTCTCTCGGTTTACTTTTTTCTCTGAGTGTAAGTCCAGATTGGACAATCAATGTGATTCACAATATTCTCTGCAATACTTCCCATCAACAAATGGCCCAATGGTGTTCTGCCGTGGGTTGCCATAGCGATCATTTTATTCTTAAAAATCGATGCAAAATGAGTTATCCCTCTTGCTTCACTCAAGTCATTGAAAATATTGATAGTATAGTTGCGAAGGTTATTTTCCTTAACAAACGCTGTCAGATTTTCTCCCGTGGCCAGGTCTGCACTAAAATTGGCCGGTGTGTTCACATACAAAATGTGGATAGTTGCTTTAAGCCTTTCCTGCAAACTTTTCAGCTTGATGAGAAAGTCCTTTTGCACCGGGCCTAAGTCCGTTGGGAATAAAATATCTTTAATGCCTGAGGGTTTCATCATTTTTTTTACAGCGATTACCGGCACTGCTGATGTCCTGACAATCTTCTCTGCATTCGACCCAATCATGTATTCCCTAATGCCACTTGAGCCATGGGTGCCCATGACAATAAGGTCAATCCGTTTTTTGGATGCAAATCGAGTAGTAGCTGATAGCACAGATCCGCTTTCGACATTGAAGTGGATTTTTAACTTTTTCCCTGCTGACTTCTTCATCTTCTCGAATTGCTTGTTCACCTTCTCTTTGATCGTACCCAGAAATGCTGATTCATAGGCATGTACAGGAACGGGTAGGGGGCTATAAATATGAGGGAGCTCCACTACGTAAAGAACAAATATTTCGCTCTTGGTTTGAGACGCCATTTCGCAGGCAAACCGAAATGCATTAAGAGCCGTGGTTGTGAAATCACATGGGACTAGTATTCGTTTCATATTAATTTATTTTAATTGTTGCTTAGCTAATTTGACTGGTATTCATACTGAACCCGGGAGAGGTCTTTTTTTTTGCGAACGATTTTTACAATCTCAAACCAAACAACACTTGCTATTCCGGCAAAAAAACATATGGCAATATCTTGTGGGGGAAGGAAATCAAGGTGAAATAATTTACGCGGAAGCGGTGTATACAGCACCATGAACAAAAATCCGGTGACTCCGATAACCACCCATTTTAGAGCGGGGTTCTTTTTTAGAATCGACTCATTTAGAGTTTCAGTCCATGAACGGTTGATTAATATCAGACCAATGTTAGCAACCACGAGTGTGGTGAATGTCATCGCTCTGATTACTTCTTCCGGTCTTTTCAACATAAAAGCTACCAGGCACACTAACCCGGTGATCAGCGTGACCGTAAGCCCTTGCAACGCTCCTAGTAAAAACTCTGACCTCCCAAGGACACGCTCAGTCACTTTTCGGGGGGCGCGATTCATAATTCCCTTTCCTTCCTCTTCCGCTTCGAAAATGAGAGAACATGTTGGGTCAATGATTAGCTCCAGGAAAGCGATATGCAAGGGCAGAAGTATCAGCGGAATCTGTGGAAAGACAACGGGAATCAAGGCAAGCCCTGCAATGGGAATATGGACGGCAAAAACATAAACCATTGCCCGCTTGATGTTGTCATATATTTTTCGACCAAGGCGGATGGCTGTAACTATAGATGAAAAATTATCGTCAAGTAAAACCAGGGCCGATGCTTCCCGCGCTACATCCGTTCCTCGCTGCCCCATGGCAATTCCGATGTTCGCAGCTTTTAAAGAAGGAGAATCATTTACACCGTCCCCGGTCATCGCTACTACTTCTCCGTTTCCCTTCAGTGCATTTACAAGTTGCAGTTTTTGTTCAGGGCTGACGCGCGCAAAAATATTTACCGTTTTGATTTTCTCACTAAGCGCACTTTTGTCCATTAGTTTAAGCGCTGAACCTGTGATTACTTCTTCCGGGTTTTTAAGGCCCATACTCCTGGCAATATATTGTGCTGTGATTGGATAATCACCGGTAATCATAATTACCCGAACTCCGGCAGCATAGCAGTCAAGCAAATCACTTTTGATCGTGTCTCGCAGTGGATCCTGAAAACCAAGCAGGCCAATAAATTCAAAATTGAAATTATGCTGGCTTTCCGGAAGATCGGCCTGAGTAAATAGGGCTTTCGCCACACCAAGAATTCTCATTCCATCACTGGCCATTAAGGCTATTTGCCTATTTAAAACGTCTGACTCTTCCTTATCCAAATGACATAGGGAGATAATAGCTTCGGGAGAGCCTTTCGCTGCGATTACAAAGGAATCTGAAGATGGTTCTTTGAAGGCACGAGACATTGAGAGGAACTCATGAGTAAGTGGGTACTCTTTTTCAATTTTCCAATCGCTGTGCAAGTGTTTAGTTCCTGCAAGAGTTAGTTTGCCAAAAGACAAGATGGCTTTCTCCATCGTGTCGAATGGACTTTGTTGACTGGAAAGAATGCCGTATTCAATCAGTTGACTAAATTTCCCCGGTAATGCATCTCTTGATTCGTCATTAACAGTAAAGCATTCTCCCTGCGAATAAAGTTTTTGAATGCTCATCCTGTTTTGTGTGAGCGTACCCGTTTTATCAGCACAAAGGACTGTCACTGCGCCAAGTGTTTCTATTACCGCCGGCTCTCGGGTAAGCACATTTCTCTTCGACATCCTCCAAGCTCCGAGGGTCGTGAAAATGATAAGTACAATCGCAAATTCCTCCGGAAGCATCGCGATGGCCAGGGAAAGGCCCGCCAGAATTCCATAAATCCAATTCCCGTGCAATAAGCCATAGGTGATCGTCACGATGATGCACAGAATTAAACCGACGACTGAGAATACTTTTATGATTCGGGTTGTCTCTTGTTGTAATAGTGTCGGTACTTTCCTGACATTATCCAATAGTTTTCCAATGATACCGATGCGAGTGCTAATACCTGTAGAAGTAACTCTCGCCATACCGGTACCCTGCACGATCAGTGTACCAGAATAGACCGATGTTGATTCAATGGAGGAATCATTTTTCTTACTACCTGCGTTACTTTGTTCCGACTTACTCACAGGAAACGACTCGCCCGTTAAAATTGACTCGTCCACTTTTAAATTCGTGGCTTGCAAAACGATTGCATCAGCGCATACCCGGTCGCCTTCATGCAGTAAAATAATATCGTCCTTTACAACGTCTCTTCCCGCAATCCTTTTTTCAATTCCATTACGGATTACCAAAGCTCTTGGAGCCGAAAGTTTGCGCAAGGCGGCTAATGCATTCTCTGTTTTTCGTTGTTGAAAGAAACTGATATAGACGACAAGAAGGACTGACGACAGAAGCATAAAGCCTTCACCCTTGTCGCCCAGGGCAATGTATATTGAACCGCAGCTCAATAGAAAAATGAACATAGGCTCACGGACAACCCGAAAAAGTATTTGCCAGGGAGATGAGCGTCCGGCAGAAGGGAGTTCGTTGAAACCAAATTTCCTTAGACGTTCAGCTACGTCAGCTTCATTAAGTCCTGTAAGTTTTTTGACGTGCTCTGTCATCTTGAGGTGTAATCGGATAGTACCAACTCCGGCCTTCTGTGGCACGGATTTAAGTTCGTAATATGGTATGAAACCACAGCGAGCATAATGACTAAAGAAATGTTCTCAGATGATTTTAATCAGATTTTCTTCTTTCGAATTACTATTTCTTGTGCATTAAAATCCAGAGAACAATGCAAGTATCCAGGAATATTTGGTCAGGATCAGGTCCGTTACAATGGATGCAGTTGATTATTTGCGGTTCTGCTATTCTGTACTTCGGGAGGGAGATTTTTATTCCCTTAAGCTTTGCCTTACTTATCAGTTTTGTTCTTTATCCCATTAGCCGGTGGTTCGAATCCAGGGGAGCAGGCCGGTTGACCTCTGTGCTGATTTCTCTTTCTTTTTTATTACTGCTCGGCTTTTTGGTTGTGGCGTTACTCACAAGTCAAGTCATCTCGTTTATGGATGAGTGGCCAACACTTCAAAGTAAACTTATTAAGTCGCTTCAGGATGCCAGTCAATTGTTAATTGATTCCTTTGGAATCTCGAAAGAACAGCAGCGACAAACGCTAACGAATATTTCCAATCAATCGGTAGGAAATATTCTGGTCATCATCAGAAATACTGTTTCAGCATCGGCTGTTTCACTGGTGATGATGATACTCATTCCAGTCTATGTTGTGTTAGTACTTTATTACCGAAGCTATTGGGTGAATGTGTTATTTCATTTGTTTCCTGGAGAGAAGGAGGATGAAATCAGAGAAATGGTTTCACGTGTGGTAGGCACCTATTACAATTTTATAAAGGGAATGGCATTGGTATATCTAATTGTCGGTTCCCTGAATAGCATCGGCCTGCTGATTCTGGGAGTGCCTCATGCCATCCTTTTCGGATTCATTGCTTCCATTCTTACTTTCGTTCCCTATGTGGGTATCATGGTTGGATCCCTTCTTCCTATTACGATCTCATGGGCCACCTACAATTCTATCTGGTATCCGATTGGGGTTATTGGAATTTTTTCGTTTGTTCAATACCTCGAAGCCAATATCATCTTTCCGATAGCCGTCAGCAGCAGGCTTAACGTCAATTCACTGGTTATGTTAGTTGCTATTTTTTTAGGCGGAATACTTTGGGGTATGGCAGGAATGATACTGTTTGTTCCCTTCGTTGGTATCATCAAACTAATTGCTGATCACAATCCAAAATGGAGAGTTGGTTCTGTTATTCTTGGCGCTGACGACAGTCAAAAGAAATTTAGAGGAAAAATGAAGCGCTGATTGCCTTTACTAATTCTCAAAACGAATCTGAAACGCGAATTATTATAAATGAAAAGAAATATCTGATGTGCTGGAATTATAGGGAGGAACAGTGACTGAAACTGGTTTGACCTTCCAAATATCTTCGGAGAATTTTTAATCTTCCTAAATTCTTCTGTGCACAATCCAAAAAGAAAATATCATGCTCTGCAATCGCCCCCGAACTCGGTAGTTGCACAATAGGTAGAGTCAAGGCGTTGTAGCATAAGTTTACTCAACACCATATTAGTCAGTGGACTTCTTTTAAAATATGCTGGTTTATGATTCGAATCATAAACTAATAGATAGAAGTTCATGATTTTTGATCAATCATGAAGGGAAGCAACATAATTCCATCTTTTATACTGGATGCCAACTCTTTCAGAAACCCAATTCTTGAGGGTTTTATGGGTATTATCATAAAGTATCATGACAAAAGTCATGTTTTCAATAGGCGGTGGAGGCTAGGTTTACCTCGGGAACAAATAAGGAGAGAAATGATAGATCTGGAGATTCTTAGAAAATATGGAGCCAAGGAGATTCAGTTGCGAAAGAACGATGTCATTTTTCGTCAAGGTGAAGAAGCGTCAAATTATTTTCAGATTGCGAAGGGTTCGATTAAGATGACGACCAATAGTCCCGAAGGAAAAGAATTTATTCAAGGTGTCTTCAAGAATAACGATAGCTTCGGAGAACCTCCGTTGTTCTCCAATTTCCGTTACCCGAGCACAGCTAGTGCAATTGAACCGACTCTTATTATTAAACTAACAAAGGAGAATTTTTTCAATCTTCTCCGGGACAATTTTGATATTCACCTGCATCTGGATCAGGTTCTGTGTCAACGACTAAAATACAAATCGATGTTGTTGTCAGAAATATCCTCTTACGATCCGGAGCATAGGATCATGAGCTTGTTACATTATTTTAAGACTGACTCAACTTCGCAACCGAAAATCTTATCAAGTGTAAAAACTGATCGTAATTATATAGTTCCATTTACCCGTCAACAACTGGCAGACATGAGTGGCCTTCGTGTAGAAACTGTTATCCGAACAGTCAAGAAAATGGAGTCAAACGGGAAGGTCAAAATCATCGGAAGAAAAATATCCATATGAATCAAACCAAAAATAAACTATGAAATACTTATTCTTATTAGGAGTTGTAGTGCTGGCCTTCGCTTGTGCTCCTAAAAAACCAAAGGGCCCCGTTGAAGAATACCCTGAGCAACCCGCAACAAAATCGGCTGTAGAAGAAGTGATAGCCAATCCAACTAAAGGGATAGGAGCAGTAAAGAATGTCACGCTGAAAACCCCGCTCGAGGCTGGGCGCGTAGAGCGTGGACAGGCCATTTACGATATGAAATGTGGCGCCTGTCATAAGCTCACCGATCAAAGGCTTGTTGGGCCGGGATGGAAAGATGTGACTAAGCGCAGACAGCCTGAATGGATTATGAATATGGTCACTAATGTGGATGTGATGCTTGATAAAGATCCGGAGGCACAAAAATTATTTGAACTCTGCTTAGTGAGAATGCCAAATCAAAATATCTCAATAGGAGATGCGCGGGATATCCTTGAGTTTATGAGAAAAAATGATGGAGAGAAATAATCTGAACGACACGTTTAAAATAGATGAGATGAAAAATTTAACCAGAATAATAGCGCTACTGGCCGTTACGGGTGCAATAGTCGCAGTAAATGGCTGCAAGCCCAAAGGGCCCCAGGAAGCTGTGGTAGGAAATGCAGCTGCAAAAGTTTATGTAGCCCCCGGAAAATATGATGAGTTTTACAATATCGTTTCAGGGGGGTTCAACGGGCAAATGTCAATTTATGGAATCCCGTCAGGTCGCCTGTTAAGGATAGTTCCTGTGTTTTCGCAGTTTGCTGAAAGTGGATATGGGTTCAGTGAAGAAACTAAACCTATGCTTAACACTTCCCATGGATTCGTTCCCTGGGATGACCTTCACCACATCGCGCTTTCGGTAACCAATGGGGAACATGACGGACGTTGGGCATTTGGTAATGGTAACAATACTCCCCGAGTAGCGCGAGTAAGTTTAAAGACTTTTAAGACAGAAGAGATTCTTGAATTGCCGAATAGTGGTGGCAACCACTCTTCGCCATTTATTACTGAGAATAGTGAATACATTGTTGCGGGTACGCGCTTTAGCGTGCCGGTAGGAGACAATCGCGATGTGCCGATCAGTTCATACAAACAAAATTTTAAAGGCACAATCAGTTTCATTAAAATTGATCCTGCATCAGGCCGTATGAATATCGGTTTTCAATTGAAAACACCGGGCGTGGATTTTGATTTGTCAAGAGCTGGTAAGGGCCCTTCACATGGCTGGTTCTTTTTCTCTTGCTATAATACTGAACAAGCTTATACTTTACTGGAGGTAAATGCAACCCAAAAGGATAAGGATTTCATTATGGCTGTCAATTGGAAAAAGGCCGAAGAATATATAGCGCAAGGAAAGGGAGAGAAGGTCAAGGCCAAGTATGCACATAACGTGCTTGACGAGAAAACCCACACCGCCACCTCGGAGATGATGACCGAGGTATTGCAGTTGGACCCGACTGTTCTGAAAGATATTATTTATTTCATTCCTTGTCCGAAATCCCCTCATGGTTGTGACACAGATCCATCAGGCGAGTACATTGTTGCTTCAGGAAAACTGGCGGCATTGATTCCCGTGTTCTCCTTTAGCAAAATTCAAAAAGCAATAGCTGATAAAGATTTTGAAGGTGAATTTGCGGGAATACCCGTGATTAAATATGAATCAGCTCTTCATGGTGAAGTTAAGAAACCAGGCCTGGGTCCATTGCACACGGAATTTGACAACGAGGGCAATGCTTATACTTCATTCTTCGTATCCTCTGAAATAGTAAAGTGGAATGTGAAATCGCTAGAGGTTCTGGATAGAGTTCCAACTTATTATTCTATTGGTCACTTGAGTGTGCCGGGAGGCCCTACACGCAAGCCTCATGGCAAATATGTAATCGCGTATAATAAAATTACCAAGGACCGCTATTTGCCAACAGGACCGGAACTGACTCAGTCTGCACAGTTGTATGATATTTCCGGAGATAAAATGCAGTTGCTGCTTGATTTCCCAACGACAGGAGAACCTCATTATGCAGAAGCCATTCCTGCAAGCCTTGTGATGCCCAATTCTGTAAAAATATTCAAGATTGAAGACAACAATCACCCTTATGCAGCAAAAGGAGAAAAAGAAGCGAAGGTAGTTCGTAAAGGAAACGAAGTGCATGTTTCAATGACTGCTATTCGATCTCACCTTGTACCTGATAACATTGAAGGTATTAAGCTCGGCGATGTGGTATACTTCCACGTGACAAATCTTGAGCAAGACTGGGATGTGCCGCATGGATTTGCCATCAAAGGAGCTGCCAATGCTGAAATATTGATTATGCCAGGTGAGACACAAACTTTGAAGTGGATACCGGATGAAGTTGGTGTGTCACCGTTCTATTGCACAGATTTTTGTTCCGCTCTTCACCAGGAGATGCAAGGATACGCCCGGGTATCCGCTGCTGGCAGTAATACTCCACTGAAATTTTCTACCGGTGTTATAGCAGAAGAGGCAAAAAGCTCACCTAAATAACAGGTTTCATAGTTTACAGGTTTGAGCAAGGCGCCTCTGCAGAGGGGCGCCTTTACAACGCAACGAAAAATGAAGCCATTAAAGCCAATTACCCGAATCCTGGTAGCAGCATCTGCGCTTGTGCTGATTGCTGCTTTCTTCGTCCCGCTGTGGCAAATCCTTATGTGGGCGCCACAGTACCCGGAAGGCTTGGAGATGAAGATTTGGTATAACACCCTAACGGGTGAAGTAAGAACGATCAGTGCATTGAATCATTATATCGGCATGAGAACAATTGAGCCAAGTATGTTTCCTGAATTTGGATACATCAGCTACATCATTGGTTTTATTATTGTGTTTGGACTTGCAAGCGTGATCGTTAACAAACGGTTCATGCTTATATCATTCCTGGGTTTGATTTTAGCGACAGGTTTCGGAGCCCTGATTGATTTTTATTTGTGGGGATACGACTATGGACACAATCTCAATCCGGAGGCGCCAATCAAGATCGAAGGAATGTCATACCAACCTCCTTTAATCGGAACTAAGCAGTTATTAAATTTTACAGCGTTCTCCGGACCAGATATCGGAGGATGGATTTTTATCGGGGTAGGGGTGTTGCTTTTTGGCCTTCTTGTTTATGAATGGAAAAAAATAAATGACATGAAGTATTTTAATTTTGGCTTTCTTCTACTTGCCGGCTCGTTAATTATTTCTTGCTCCACTGAGCCCGAACAATTAAACTATGGAACAGATGTTTGTCATTTTTGCAAAATGACACTAATGGATAATAAGTTTGGAGCTGAACTGGTTACAAAAAAAGGGAAGATTTATAAGTTTGACGATATACGTTGTTTCATCAATTACTACAACTCCGGGAACGATGATCCATATGATTTTCAACATGCCCTTGTAATAGATTATTTGAATCCTGGAAAGCTTATCAACGCCTTTGATGCATTTTACGTCAAGTCAACAGAAATCAGGAGCCCTATGGATGGCCAGGCAGCTGCATTCGAAACGAAGGCAAGCATGAGCAAATTTAAAAAAGAATGGAAGGGAATTTATTTGGCTTGGGGCGAACTGGTTACGCAATACAAGTAATGAGGCTCCTGTTTTTTTTTGTTTTTGCCTTATCCCTATTTCCAGCCAAAGCCCGGACCCTGGTTGTGGACCAGAGAAAATCTCTGAAGTCGATTCAATCGGCAATTGTCTTAGCCACGAAAGGCGATACCATTCGTGTGATGCCTGGCCTTTATCGTGAGGGGAATTTTATAGTAAAAAAATCCATTGTATTCATAGGCATTAATTATCCAGTACTTGACGGGGAAAACAAGTATGAAATATTTACGGTAGCTGCCAATGACGTCTCCATTATTGGTTTCCGGATGATCAATACAGGCACGGCAAGCATTACCGATATTTCAGCGGTGAGCGCTATAGAGACAAAGCGGTTGCGGGTGATAAATAATCAGTTAGAAAATACTTTCTTCGGAATACACTTGGCCAATTCCACGTGTACCCTGGTTGAAAACAATATTCTTCACTCCAATGCAGAGGCAGAGCAGCAAATCGGTAACGGAATTCATGCATGGAAATGCGATTCAATTACGGTCAGGCACAATGAAATTAGTGGACATCGGGATGGTATTTACTTTGAATTTGTCACACACTCAAAAGTCGAAAAGAATTTCAGTCGCGCAAATATGCGGTATGGACTTCATTTCATGTTTTCGCATCATGATGAGTACATCAATAATACTTTTCATGATAACGGAGCAGGTGTTGCAGTTATGTACACACAAGATGTGACAATGAAAGGGAATCACTTCGAGGATAACTGGGGCTCATCGTCTTACGGTTTGTTGTTGAAAGATATTCGGGATAGTCATATCGAAGACAATCAGTTTTTACGGAACACAGTTGGTGTTTATATGGAGGGCTCGAGCCGTTGCTTATTCGAAAAAAATGTATTTAGCGGCAATGGGTGGGCTGTAAAAATACAGGCGAACTGTGATGGAAATTCTTTTGAAAAGAATAATTTCTTAACCAATACTTTTGACATGGCCACCAATGGTTCGCTGGTATTGAATACGGTCGACTACAATTATTGGGATAGTTATCAGGGGTACGATCTTGATAGAAATGGAATAGGGGATGTGCCTTTTCATCCGGTGAGTTTGTACTCTATGGTGGTTGAGAAGATGCCATCATCGATAATGTTATGGCGCAGTTTTTTGGTGTATCTTTTGGATCGATCCGAGAAAGTAGTTCCATCTATCACTCCCGAAAGCCTAAAAGACAATCACCCGGCTATGAAGAATTATGATTACGATAACTGATATTCACAAACGTTTCGGTCGGCTGGAAGTTTTGGATTCAATCAATGTCGAATTTGAATCAGGGAAGTCATATGCTATTGTCGGTCCTAATGGTTCAGGAAAAACAACACTGATCAAATGCATTTTGGGGATGGTGGTGCCGGATCGTGGCGAAATATTCGTTGACGGCAAATCCATTCTGCAGAATTCAGTGTATCGCAAGTTGATTGGGTACATGCCACAGATTGGCCGGTATCCTGATCAAATGAAAATCGGGCAAATCATTGGCATGATACGTGATCTTCGGAGTGATGAAAACAAAATTGACGAAGATTTGATTAGAGAATTTAAGCTTGATCAACTGAAAGATAAACGGATGCATACTCTTTCAGGAGGGACACGTCAAAAGGTGAGTGCTTCTCTTGCTTTTCTTTTTAATCCTCCAATTCTAATCCTTGATGAGCCCACGGCAGGGCTCGATCCGATTGCTGTCGAAATATTGAAAGAAAAAATTCAATCGGAGACAAGTAAGAATAAATTGTTTCTGATCACATCTCACATTATGAGTGACTTGGATGAATTGTCATCCAACCTCGTTTATCTGGAAGACGGAAAAATGTTGTTCAATGACACCATCGATTTATTGAAAAAAGAGACGGGTGAGTTAAAATTAGGTCGCGCGGTTGCAACGATCATGAAGCGTAACTTGAAAGCGGCTGAAATACAATGATCAAGATAGCAAAGTACGTTCTCTATGATATCGTCAGAAGCCGGTTCATCCTGTTCTATACTGCCTTTTTAATGGTTGTAACTTTAAGCATGTATAGCCTGGATACAGATCCGGGAAAATCAACATTAAGCTTATTAAATATAATTCTTCTCGTTGTTCCTCTCGTTAGTGTGGTTTTCACGACAACACATTTCTTCAATTCATACGAGTTTATTGAGCTTTTGCTTTCCCAGCCAGTCAATCGCAGAACTATTTTTATTGCTGAGTTCTTTTCAGTGGCAATGTCGTTGGCACTGGCGTTCCTGGTTGGAGTGGCGGTACCTATGATGCTACTGGCTTACAGCGGAGCAGCAATGTATTTGATTCTTTCGGGGCTCTTGCTCACGTTTGTTTTTGTATCACTCGCATTGCTCGCATCGGTTTCTACACGAGATAAAGCAAAAGGCATAGGAGTTGCACTCTTGTTTTGGATCTATTTTACGTTGATCTATGATGGACTTGTACTCTATGTCATATACAGTTTTAGTGACTACCCGCTTGAGAAGGTCACTTTGATATTAAGCTCTTTAAACCCAGTAGATCTCGCCCGAATAATCATCTTATTAAAATTGGACCTTTCAGCTTTAATGGGATATACCGGAGCATTCTATAGAAATTTCTTCGGAAGCAGTTTAGGAATCACTTACTCCTTTTTGTTTTTGATGCTCTGGATAGGAGGTCCGCTTCTATTTGCGTTGAAGAAATTCGCGAAAAAAGACATCTGATTCGGATGCCATTGATCCCGTCAATCGGCACAACCAATTGAAATCAAATCAAATCCACTGGGCATTCAAATGCCAGTTTATGACTGAGATCATAATGCCGGAATTTTGACGAAAAGCTTTCAATTATCATGGAAGAACATGATCGAAATCATAATTCAATTCCCGGCTATTAAGGAATGTTGTAGAAAAAAATCACGACAATGAAAACCAATCAAACCAGTTTGTCAATGTTGCTGTCAGTGACATTGGCGATATTCTTATTTTCCTGTGGCGGCAAAACCCAGCAACCGACTGATGCTAATACTGAAGCACCGACAGAAGGTGGTGGTCAATCATCTGTTAAGGACGATGTATCCAAAAAGGATGTGGTCCGCGTGGCAGTTGGCTCTTCTGATCATACTACTTTAGTTACAGCGCTTAAGGCTGCATCGTATGTTGATGTTTTGTCGAATGCTGGTCCGTTCACGGTTTTTGCACCTACGAATGCCGCTTTCGACAAGTTGCCTGCGGGTACAGTTGATGGATTATTAAAACCGGAAAGCAAAGACGCCTTGCGTAATATTCTGGAATATCATGTCTCTGTAGGAGTGTATAAACTTGAGAATCTGCAGGACGGTCAAAAAATAAATCAAGTAAACCTTGACAACGTTGTTATTGGAGTCAAGGATGGAAAGTATACTGTAAACGGAGCGAACATTGTGGCTACAGTTCCTGCTTCCAATGGTATCGTTTACGTAACTGATGCAGTACTTATTCCTCCTGCAAAGAAATAATGGACGAACGCTAAATCACATTTATGATACGACTATTTTGTCCCTTAATTCTTATAGTTCTGTCTTTCTTGTCAGCGGCTGCCTGCCCGTTTTGCGGATGTGGAAATAGTAATTTTCAGATTGGAATCCTGCCAAATTATACTAAAGCGTTTGCCGGTGTTCGTTATACCTATTCTCAGTTTAAGTCGTCCAGTGCAGATGGTAGTCAATTCAGTCGTGATTATTTTCACTCCGTTGAATTATGGGGTGGGTATCAATTTGGCAAAGTACAAATGATGACTTTTATTCCATATATCACAACACATAAGGTGAGTGACGATGGGGTAGTTGACACTAAAGGAGTTGGGGATATTGTTTTCCTAACGAATTACAAAATGTTGACTTTAAGGCACGTCAACCCAGAAACTCATCGCACGATTAGCAACAACCTTTACCTTGGTGGTGGAATAAAATTTAACAGTGGTCAAAGTGATGTCGATGTAAGTAATCCTTCCTTTTCTGTTGGAGACTTTAGCTCAATGCCTGGCACCGGGTCAACTGACTATTTAATAAACGCCACGCATAATTTGCTATCAGGCAATAATGGGATTGTGACCAATGTAACTTACCGATTCAATTCCGCCAATTCACAACAATACAAATTTGGCAATACGGTCTACTTAAACATCGCCTGTTTTCATTCTTGGAATGCTGGGTTGTTTATCATCAGGCCATCGTTTGGTTTAAATTTTGTCAACAATAATTCAAATCGATATCAAGGACAGGAAATTATTGGAAGCAGAGGTTATGTGTTGAGTGGGCTTGCAGGCCTCAATGTGCAACGAGGTAAAATAGGTTTTTCTGGTAATGGATTTTTGCCTGTAAGTCAAGATCTATTCAATGGCCAAACGCATTTTCAATCTCGCGGCTCATTTGCTCTCTTGTTTTTGTTTTGATCACAGAACCCTGAACATTGAGTTTCCGATTTTTTTACTCTCCCGGGTCAAAAGCCTGTCCGTTATTGCTTCACCAATGTCCATTTCCGTACTCGTATTCATAATGTGTCTTTAGAAAACACAGCTTAATACGAACTGTTTATATATTGGCACTCTATTTGATCGACAAAATAAGATGTAATCATATATGATGAAATACAGCATAGGAGAATTTGAGGAAATTGTGCTTTTGATAACGGCCAGGCTTGATGGGGAAGCCTATGGAGTCACCGTTACTCTTGAGATTGAGAAGCAAACAGGAAGGCAACCCGGATTCAATACAGTGCATACCACACTTCAACGTTTGGAGGAAAAAGGCCTGCTCGAGTCTCAGATGATGGGTGCAACGACTGAGCGAGGAGGGAGGCGAAAAAGGTATTTCACGATTACACCACTTGGCTGCCGAATACTCCGTGAGGTAAAAGATACAAGGGATGCTCTTTGGGCATCGGTTCCCAAGAGAATTCTAAGACTTGCTGAAAATTAAAAATCAGATGTCGAAAGAAATCCATACTCCATCCTTGCCACGAAAACTACTTCAAAGGTTTGCTGACCCGAATACAATTGAGGAAGTGGAAGGAGATCTCGAAGAAATGTATATACACTGGGTAAAGGAGCATGGCGGGAAAAAAGCCCGATGGAAATACCTGTGGACAGTGTTTACACTTTTACGGCCATTCAGGAAAAGCATCTCTAAACATAAACAGCGGCAGACTGAAACTTTTATGACAAATTATTTCAAATCAACGCTACGAAACCTGTGGAAGAACCGTGGCTATAGCACATTGAACGTGGCCGGCCTGGCGGTTGGGGTGGCCTGCGCATCGCTTATCTTCCTTTGGGTAGAAGACGAAGTCACCTTCGATCATGATGTTTCGAACCGAAAGCATATCTACAAGGTGATGGAGAATGAGCTTCACGAAGGTGTTGCCTATACGAGCAGCAATCTGCCCGGACCAATGGCCGCAGTGCTGACAGACGAAGTCTCCGGGATCAAGCACGCATCTCGAATTACAGGTGACCTTAATACAGCACTCATAACCGCCAACGACAAAGCATTTTATGAGAAAGGTGAATATGTCGATTCTACTTTCCTGTCTATGATAGATCCGCGATTGCTGAAGGGTTCCCCTGAAACAGCGCTTAACGATCTGTATGCCCTTGTGATCACCGAACGAATGGCCCTGAAGTTCTTCGGCACAACAGATGTATTGGGCAAGACTGTAAGCATAGACAAGGATAAGCTCTTTACGATTACGGCAGTCGTCCGAAACCCACACCCGAATTCATCATTCAAGGGAGATTGGTTTGCACGGTATGAGCTGCTGGAAAGCAAGGCCCCCTGGCTGATTCAATGGGATGCGATGGCAGCAGTCACGCTTGTCGAGCTATACCCTGATGCGGATATCAATGCGATCAATGAGAAACTCACCAAAGTTTTGAGGGACAGAAACCCTAAGAAGACCAATTCCTGTTTTTTATTCCCAATGAATGACTGGCACCTTTACAATAGTTTTTCAAACGGAAGCCCGGACGGCAACGGCCAGATCAAATACGTGAGGCTTTTTACAATCATCGCGTGTATCATTCTGCTGGTGGCATGCATCAACTTCATGAATCTTGCCACTGCGCGTTCGGATCAACGGGTAAAAGAGGTCGGTGTTCGCAAAACATTAGGTGCAGGCAGACGCATACTTATCTCACAATTCCTTTCGGAGTCATTGATGTTGGCATTCGTTTCGGTACTGGTATCGATCACGATTGTCTATTCTATTATTCCGGCATTCAATTCACTCGTAGGGAAAGAGCTAGCTATGCGATTGAACGATTGGCGGCACATCGGTGCTCTTGTGGCAGTGACATTGACTTGTGGCTTACTGGCAGGAAGCTATCCTGCTTTTTACTTGTCTTCATTCAATCCCATCCAGGTGCTGAAAGGAGTGAAGATAAAAGCAAGCTCCGGTTCCGGTTTTATCCGAAAAGGACTTGTGATCGTACAATTCGTGGTGTCGATTACTTTAATGATTGCCACCGTGATCATTTATCAACAGATCGATTTCACAAAGGGGCGTGATGTCGGGTATACTGCCCAACAGACTATATATATAGAGATGCGTGGAGGGATGCGCGGGAATTTTAATGCCATCAAGAGTGAGCTTATCCGCAAGGGTGTAGCTGAAAATGCCACCATGAGTATAAAACCGGTATTTCGGTTCGGCTGGTATGACGACAGCCACTATTCATGGCAGGGAAAGGACCCTAACCAAAATATTTCGATCCTCACCGAGGCGGTTACTCCCGAATATATTTCTACTGTCGGGATGACGATCAAAGACGGACGCGATTTCAATGCGGACGCCCAGGCAGACGCCAACAGTATAATCATCAATGAAGCATTTGCCAAGCTGATCAGCGACCATTCGCCTGTTGGCGAAGAGATCATCAGCGGCAAGGATCACATGAAAGTGATAGGCGTGGTCAAAGATTTTGTCTACGGAAATGTCTATCGTAAATCACCGCTACCGGTTATGCTTACTTCAAGTCCGGGTGCGACTAATTTCCTTAGAATACTCACAATCCGTCTCAGCGGCTCGGATATACAAACTGATCTTAAGGAGATCGAAAAAGTAATGAAAGTATACAACCCTGAATACCCCTTTGAATATAATTTTACAGATACAGAGTTTGACAAGCTATTTAAGACCGAAGCACTGGTCCAAAATCTGGCCGGTATTTTTGGAGTGCTCGCGGTGTTCATTTCCTGTCTTGGATTATTCGGCCTTGCATCGTATACCGCACAACAACGCTCCAAGGAAATAGGGATCAGGAAAATATTGGGTGCAACTGTAAACAACATCACATCAATGATCTCCTCTGACTTTCTCAAGCTCGTTGGGCTTTCCTTTATTGTTGCCTTTCCGATCGCCTGGCTGATCATGCGCAACTGGCTTCAGTCGTACGAATATAGAACACCAATTTACTGGTGGGTGTTCGGTGGCGTTGGCCTGGTTACGCTGTTGTGCACGATGTTGACAGTAGGATTTCAGACATTGAAGGCCGCGCTGAGAAATCCTACGGAGGTTTTAAGGAGCGAATAGAATCGATTAAACTTAGTCGTTACAAACTCTGTTTAATTTATCCCGACTCTTTTCCGTTCCTCGTCTTGCCCATTGCGTTTGTGCATAGCTTCTCCAATCTTGCCAATGTTGTAAGTAAAATTAAACCTGATAACACGGGTTTCGGGGTAATTATAAAATTGCACATCAAGGCCGGGATACACGACACCGTTCACTACCCGATTAGTATAAAAAATGTCAGTAACATTTAAACGGAACGAGCCTTTTTTGTCGAATATCTTTTTTTGCAGTCCCACATTCACTGAACCCAGTGCCTGAGTCTGAATAAGCCCCGACACATTAGGTGCATTATACGTGGTCGTAATTTCGCCCGTGAGTTCCCACGGTAATGTTACGGTTTGCGTGATAGTAGCGATGCCACTGAATTTGCCAACGTTATAAACGTCATCCAGAAACTGTGTGTTAAAACGATTGTAAAATAAATTGATGTTGCTATTGATCGTCCAATTCCTGCTGACTCTTACAGGAGCGCTTACAGTAAGGTAATAGTTTTGGAACCTGTCAAAGTTTTTCTTGATCGAATACTCTGACACCCTGTCTTCGTTAAGCAGTATGACAAATGCGATATATTGTGAAGCAGTACTGTACCCGAGGTTGACAGTAAAATCCCTTGCAATCGTCTGTGAGAATTGGAAGTTGTGTGTGAACTGCGGAAGCAATGCAGGGTTTCCTTTCTGACTGGCGAAAGGATCGAAGTAGAAGACGTAGGGGTACAGGTCATTATAGGCCGGCCGGTCAATCCGATAACTATAGGCAAAACTAAATTGATAGTTCTCCAAGAGGTTGTGATTAAGACTGATGTTTGGAAACATCCTGAAATAGTCTCGCTCGATTGATTGCTGAGTTCTTTTCGAAAACCCATCGTAGTGAGTCTGCTCGGCCCGCAATCCCAGCTGTGCATCAAACCCCAACAATTTTGTTTTCATTGTCACGTAGCCAGCCCCAACCTTTTCTGTGTAGTTAAAATCTGTCGACCTTGTTAAATCAGTTTCAAACTGTCCATTTTGGTTATTGGCAAAAAATATTTCGTTTACCGTGTTTACATAACTGAACTTAGCCCCCGCCTCTACGGAGGTTTGCTTATTCAAGCGATGCACATAATCCACACGCGAGGTATAAATATTAAACGATGAAGGTTGGTTGCTCAACACGTTGTATTGCTTTGTAAGAATGCCCTGTTGCTCAAATTGTTTGATTGCAAAGTTGTCGTTGAGCTTAAATTCATAATTGGAGTAGTCAACATCGATGGAGAATTCGCTGCCTGTGCGTGCAAACAGATGCTTGTAGCCAATTGAGCTTGAAATGTTGTGCCAGCGATATCGTTGGTCGCTGGTCAGCGTAAACGTTGAGTCTGCCTTGCCACCGGATGCTGATTTTATTTGTGTAAATGAATTGGTGTCCGTGAGTCGCTCATTGTAAATACCTGATGTCATGATCGTAATTGAGTTTTTAGAATTCCATTGCCATTCTGACCCTGCTTGCCATGTATGAGAGGGCAACCTTTGAATCCGGTCAAGCTGTTGAGTATAGTAAACGGGGTCGGTATTACGAAGTGTAACACGATTGGTGAATACATCGGCAAACCGCTTGTTAAAAGTATATCCATAGTTGAGAAAGTGATTCCATTTCCTTATGCGATAGTTCAGATTGACACTTCCATTAGCCTTGCCATAACGGCCGTAACCGGTTCCCGCAATGATAGAACCGTTGAACCCCTCCAGGGTATTCTTTTTCAGTTTGATGTTAATGACACCAGAGTTACCACTGGCATCATAGCGGGCTGATGGATTGGAAATAATTTCTATGGTTGCAATATTGTTTGCATTCATGCTGCGAAGCAAGGTGGCCAGCTCGGCCGGTGGCAGGTAGGTGGGTTTACCATCTATCATGACATTGACGCCAGTTTTGCCGTTGACCGATATTTGGTTGTTTTGGTCTATACTCACACCGGGAGCTCGCTCTAAAAGTTCAGCTGCAGAACCACCGGCAGCGATGATGGAGTTTTTCACATTAAAAATGAGTTTGCCACCGTCTTGCTCCACCAGCGTTTTCTGTGCGCTGACAACCACTTCGCCAAGAACCCTGGTGTCTTCCTTTAGAGTAATTGGTGGGACCGTGTAAATGCTGACACCGGCTTGTAGTTCAATGGGTACCGACTGTTTATGGTACCCCATGAATGTTAGCGTGAGTATGTATTTTCCTGGTGCTACTGATTCAAAGGAATACTGACCAGCTGCATTGGTAATGACTCCCGACACCAGGATTGAATCTTGTGGCTGTCGCAACAATACCGTAACATATTCTATTGGCTCGCCTTTCTCATTGCTGGCACGCCCTTCTATTCTCGCAGATTTGGATTGGGCAACAGAACAAACCACTGTTGTGATCACCAATGCTGAAATTGTAAGGTAGCTAAACATCGTTCTCATGAATTTCCTTGATTTGATTTTCAAGTAAATTTCAGAGAAGCCGGACGCTACTTCGTCTATCCCGATAAAGGTTTACCTAATTGCCTGCCTTGAGTTGATAGTGATTTTGTTTTCGGTACTCCGAAGGAGTGGTACCCGTAAAACGCTTAAAAACTGTATTGAAGGTTACTTTGTTGTTGTAGCCAACGGCATAGGCTATTTCTATGATGTTCAGTTCATGGTCGTCACTGACCAATAGTCGTTTAGCCTCATCAATTCTATTTGCATTGATGAAATCAAAAAAATTGGTGTTGTAGTATTGATTGATGACCTGTGATACAAAGTGCCGGTTGCTTTTTAATTTCTCAGCAAGCGTTTCCAGTTTGAGGTCGTTTTCTTTATAGAGTTGCTCCCTGGACATTAGCAGTCCAAGATCGTCTGCCAGTTTTTTAGCCAGGGAAGTCGGCAGACCGGAGTTCTTATATTTTATACCTTCTTCTTCAACTGGGTGGGAACTCGGTGGAGTCGACTGATTATTTTGCTGAGACTGATTCTTTAAACGAGGCCATAATGAATCAATTATTCGTTCACCTTCTTTCAGTTTTTCATAGCTATCACTAAACCAGGCAAGAAGGATAATTGAGCCACAAGCAGAAAGAGAAATGAAATAATCTGCGAGTAAAAGGTATCCCTGTGTGATAATAATTGACCAATAGAGGACTGTCAATGCAATGAGCGAAAAGAAGAATACCAGTATCCAATTGGACCAGGGGCGCATGTATCCTATGCTTGGATAGGAACGAATTTGCCTGAGCAAGATGTAACCATAAATTGAAAGATGACTGATCTTAACGATTTCAACATAGTCAATGTGGCCCATGATCAACCAGGAGAGAGCAGCTTCGTCCGGATGCAGAATTTTAACTTCCGGTGAACTTAGATACCAGGGCATTTTGAGGCCCAGCGCGATCAGGAAGGGTAAAAAATGAAAACTATAATTGATAAGAGGTTTAGGATTCTCAAATACGGCATCAAAGTAAATAACGAGCAGCGGGCCGTAGAGCAAGGCGAATAGCAATGTTGATCCATAGAATTCAGGAACACGATAAATGTAATTCGTCCAGAAAAGGCAGGACTCAAACAAACCGAAAGATTGTAAAAGAAGATAGAGACCCAGGGCCTTAGAGGCCCTGTTATTCAGGCGAGGTACGGTAATTAATTTGATCGAAAAAAATAATCCGATAAATGAAAGTCCGATAAATAAGAAATTCCAAAGGCTTAGAACAATTTCGGGCAGTTCCTTCATGATAGATTGCCAAATTTCCAAAAAAAGTAGCACTCGAACCTAATGACACTCCCGCTTTTTCGGGCAAAATGGTTTAACCCGATAAGATCTTACTCATTTGCGCCCCGATTTTGTGACGCTTACTTCTTATTTGAAGAAATCGCATTGAAATCTTTTGGGTGGCAATGAAACATCTCGTTGAATGATTTGTAGAAATAGGAGCGGCTGTTAAAACCTGTTTCATAAATTACTTCAGACACACTCATGGTAGAGTTTTTAAGCAAGTCGGCAGCTTTCTTTAACCGATACTGTTTGATCAGCCCATGAGGTGTCAGCCCGGTAATTGTCTTTACTTTTCTGTAAAGCGAAGCCTTACTCATACCTACCTCTTCACCTATGTCATCTGCATTGAATTCAGGTTCACTCAGATGATTCTGAATGCACTGCGTTATTTTCGAGAAGAAAATATCATCTCGTTCGCTAATTCCGGGTGAGAGGTGAGACAATTCCACATCGGCAAAATTTTGAAACCTCTTACGAATCAATTCCATTCGTTCAATCAGTTTTTCAATGCGGATAAAAAGATGCTCCGGGTGAAATGGTTTGGGAATATAGGAATCGGCACCTACCTGCAACCCCTCGATCCTGTTTTCGATCTCTACTTTTGCAGTTAATAAAATTACCGGGATGTGGCTGGTCTGAATATTCTCTTTGATGTTCTTGCACAGCATCAAACCATCCATATCGGGCATGAGAATATCGCTGATTACCAAGTCAACGCGCTCGTCTTCCAGTATAGTCAGCGCTTTCTTGCCATTATGCGCCTTGTGAATGGTGTACCTGTCAGAAAGAATGTTCTCAAGGAGTGAAGTAATCTGTGTGTTATCATCCACCACTAAGAGTGAATAGTTGTGCTTGTTGAGGAGCTTATCGGAGATTTTCTCGGGACGGTCTACCAGGTAGTGATCTGTTTCAAATTCCTGTGATATTTTCTCTCCTAAATTGAGTGCTGGAAGCAGGGGCGATTTTTCTTCTTCAATGTCGGGATAGGATTCTTTTGTGATGGGAATAGTAACGAAGAAGGAGCTACCTTTTCCAAGTTTACTTTCCACACGGATTTCTCCCCGGTGAATCATCACCAGGCTTTTTGTCAGTGATAAACCAATGCCTGTGCTCTTGGCGAAGCCATTGCTATCCAGCAGTTGAGTTGTGTTTTGATAGAAGCTTTCAAAAATTTTGGTTTTATCTGCTTCTGCAATACCAAAGCCTGCATCGCGGATTACAAAATGAGCTTTGTCATGATCAACTTTAAGAAATACACTGACGATACCCCCTTTGGAACTGTACTTGATGGCATTGGAGATCAGGTTGATCAGTATTTTCTCCACCTTCCGGGTATCTGCAAGTGCGGGCAGGGAGTCAGGCTCAGGATGAAATTCCAGGTGGATATCGCGCTCAGTAGCGTATTGCTGAAATGACTCTACAATTTGTTGCGTGAAAGGCACCAGGTCAATCGATGAAACCTCAAGTGTCTCTTTGCCACTCTCAATCTTCCTGAATTGAATAAGTTCTTCAATCAGTTTTTGTAACCGTACGGAATTACTGTGAATCGTCTTCAATTGATTCTTTGCATCCGGGTCGGTTATTTTATTGAGAAGCGAAGCTACAGGCCCGAGGATTAGCGTCAGTGGGGTGCGAAACTCGTGTGCAATGTTGGTGAAGAATTGTAGTTTGTAATCATTCAGTTCCTTTAATTGCTGGGCTTTAAACCGGTCAATAGCCAAAGCCTTTTTTGTCCTTGATCTCCAGCGGATATAAAGTATAATTCCTATTTGAATACCGATCGCCAATAGCACGTATAATGAATAGGCCCATGCTGTTTTCCAGAAGGGAGGTGTTACTATAATGGTAAGTACTCTTGGCTTTGAATTCCATACCCCGTTTTCATTGGTGCAATTAATATTCAGATTATATTTTCCCGGCGGAATGTTGGTAAGTGTCAGTGATTGCTGCTGCCTAATATAGTTCCAGTTTTTATCAAAGTTTTCGAGGAAATAGGCGTATTCACTTTTCTGCTTGTTCCAGTAATCCAGTGTAGTGAAAGAAAGGCTTATGAAATTCTGATCGTAATTCAGCGTGACCTGATTCGTAAAATCGATGTTACTCGTTAGTATTCCGTTGGCATCACCAGGAACAGCTGCCACGTTGTGGACTAAAAACTCTTTAAGCGTGAGGCGCGGGAAGTGATTCAATGCATTGATTTTGGAAGGGTAAACAATATCCAGTCCTTCTATGCCCCCAAAGAAAAGCCGTTCTGAGATCGCAGACCGGAAAGTAGCGCCATCGGCAAACTCATTGTTTTGCAAGCCATCATTACTGTCAAAATTCTTGAAGGCATTTTTGTCACGGTCATACATGACAAGGCCATGGTTGGTAGAGATCCAGATGTTGTTTTTTGTGTCCTCCAGTATTCCGTGGATGGTGTTGTTGGGAAGCCCTTCATGTAATGTGTAATGACTCACGCGGTAGGGTTTGCTCTGCAGATAGATTCGTGTGAGGCCACCACTGGTGCCTACCCAAAGTTGCTCTTGCTTGTCAATGTAAAGACTCAGTACATCGTTGTTGCACAGCTTGATTTTCTTGTCGGAGGCAGCTTCGATGTGCTCATCAATTTTTTTAGTCAGGGCATTGTACCGGTATATTCCAGTGCCGCGTGTTCCAATCCAGAGAATGTTGGGTTGTTCCTCTATAATGGAATAAACAATATTACTCCGGATGGAAATGTTCTTTGCACTTGTAGAATGCTGCAGTTGATCTGATTCCACCAGCCGGTATTTTCCAGATGCGGTTTTCGTTACTTTCCAATGGATAACGCCATAGCCACTGGTGCCGAGCCAGATGTCGTTGAATGCATCCACGCAGATGGAGTAAACTGAACTGAAAGATATCTCGCTCTTGTTTTCAAAATCACGAGGGAAGTGGAATATCTTATTGGTCTTCGCTTCAAGCATGTCGATTCCTTCACCATCCAATCCAATCCATGTGTTTCCGGAATGATCCTTGTTGAGAGAGAGGACAGCGTTGTTGCTTAGCCCATTACTTGTGTTGATTACTTTCGTTTTGTTCTTATCGGGCGCCACAATATTCAATCCGCCACCTCTCGTTCCTACATACAGTGTTTCCGATTCATCTTCATAAACGGACCGAATGATGCTGTGTGAAAGCTGACCATTACCGGGCTCACCGGCAAGGATGGAATAGAACATTTTAGGGCGAGTCAGGAATTTATAAACGCCATCGCCATCTGTGCCTATCCAGATCAGGTTTTGATTAGCTTCGGTTATGGTAAGGATTTTAATTCCGTTTTTTGAAAATGTAGGGAAGTACGAATCCATTGACTTCATGACGAACCCGCCATTGTCAGGAATTATTTTAAAGATCATTCCCGATTCAGTGCCTACCCAAACTGAAGCGTGGTCCTGGCTTTCAGTCAAAGAAGAGATAATACTTTTTCCTAACAGGATTGGCTTTGGATTATTCTCTATATCGGTCAGGTCATAAAGAAAGAGCTGCCCTTCTTTAGTTGCTATGGAAATAAAATAGTGCTGGCCAATATGGAGAAACTTATGAAAGGCGAGCTGACTTGGATTGAATATCTGTTTCGTGAAAACGACCTGGCTATTGAGTGAGCATAAAATCTTTCCATCACTACCGAGCAGGTAGAAAAGTCCTTTATCATTTCCTATGTCAATTACGCCAGCGAGCCATTGCGTAGCAATCCCTTGGAAATTGGCGGGCAGAAAAGCGTCCTTTTGTTTTGAATACCGGCTTACACCTTTTCCAATCAGGCTGGCCCATATCGTAGAGTCGGGGCCAACGCAGGCTCTGATATTATATTCCAAAAAAGGAATGTCATTAAGACTATCAAGATAAGAGGTAAAAGAATCGTGATTGCGATCGTATTTATTAATCCCCTGGTGAGTAATAACCCAGAGATTACCATCTCCGTCTTCCAAAAAATTCCTGACCACATTATTACTTATTGATCCTTTCACAAAAGGATCCGGTTTGTACACTTTTATAGAGCTGCCGTCATACCGGTCCAATCCATCCCAGGTTCCCAACCACAGATAGTCATACTTGTCCATGTAGACCGAGGTAATTGCACTGTTGGAGAGCATGGCGCGCTTATCTACATGCTGGTAAGGCCAGGCGGAAGCAGTATCTCTCTGAGCTGCCGTCAAGAATGGCAGGAATAGTAGAATGCCAAATAGAATCGATCTATACTTCACCAACATGTATTACAAATTTATAGAATCTCACCACAGGGAAGTTCAGAAAGTTGTCCACCCGGTGCTAATCTGTCCTCTTTATTCTCTTTTCTGTCGATTTATAACGGGGAGAACTTATAAAAATATATGGCGGACAGCGCTGGGGCATTTTATTTCAAGATTGCACTGCAATCGAATGCGGCATTTTTTAAGAAACAACGATGATGAGCGTCAAAACTACTGAATTGGCAAAACGACTGGACCAAAACCCATTGCTGAGGCCAAAGGATATTACCCCCAGTAGTTCTTCCATGAAGATCGAATGCCTTCTGAACCCTGGCGTTTTCAAATTTGATAATAAGATATGGCTGCTATTGCGCGTAGCTGAGCGACCAGAGCAATCGGAGAACAGAGTGAGCTTTCCGTTATATAATGAGAAAGGAGAAATCGAAATCCTCAGTTTTGATAAATCCGATCCTCATCTTGACTTCACTGATCCACGTGTCATCCAATACAAGGGCCGTGACTACCTGACTACGCTATCTCACCTCCGATTAGTTTGTAGTGAGGACGGCAAGAACTTTTACGAGCCGGAAGGCTACAGCCCAATCTTTGGTAGTAACAAGTTGGAATCCTATGGCATTGAAGACTGCCGCGTGATCGAGATCGATGGTGTGTACAACCTCACGTACACTATGGTTTCACATCTCGGAGTTGGTGTAGGTTTGATCAGAACTAAAGACTGGAAAAATTTTGACCGGCCAGGAATGATTTTTCCACCGCACAATAAAGACTGTGCCATTTTCGGTGAGAAGGTGAACGGCAAATATTATGCTTTACACAGACCCAGCAGCCCACAGTTGGGAGGGAATTATATCTGGCTTGCCGAATCTCCTGATCTGCTTCATTGGGGAAATCATCAATGCCTGGCCACCACACGGCAAGGTATGTGGGATAGTGCGCGCATCGGGGCTGGGGCTGCACCCATTAGAACAGAAAAGGGGTGGCTGGAAATTTATCATGGCGCCAATGAAAAGAGTCGCTATTGTCTTGGAGCTCTGCTCCTGGATCTGAAAGATCCGTCTTGCGTCATTGCCCGAAGCGAGCAGCCAATTATGGAGCCAACAGCGGACTACGAACAGGTCGGCTTTTTTGGCAATGTGGTTTTTACCAACGGTCATTATGTCGAGGGTGATACTCTCCACTTGTATTATGGCGCCAGCGATGAAGTGATCTGCGGTGCCGAATTTTCAATAAATGAAATCCTCAACACACTTTTAAAACAAAAGAAATGTCTGTAACAGCACTTTTAAAAAAGCCTCGCGAAGAGTATTCCTTTTTCCTCCTGTTGCCCAGGCCGACACGAGTTCTGCTGATCACAAATATGATTTATGCATTTGTATTGCCGGTCATCGAGATTTTTGTTGGTGCCTACATCATGCGAAGTTCAAATGATCCGTCATTTGTGGCGGTATATCAGCTAACTGTATACACTGGTATACCCATCACTTTTTGCATCAATGGATTTCTCCTCAACAGGATAAAAATTGCACACCTGTACAGTTTTGGAATGTTGTTGAGCGGTATTTCAATGATCATGATGATGAGCCTCCAAAATCTTTCAGTCGTGGGAGTGGGTATTGCAGGGCTCCTGATGGGATGCTCATTTGGTTTCTTCTGGGCCAACCGTGATTTCCTGGCGCTCAATACAACAAACGATGATACACGCAATTACTATTATGGGCTTGAGACATTTTTCTATACAATCACCTACATCATTGTACCGGTAATCGTTGGCGCTTTCCTGGCAAACACGGAAGCCAACGGCTGGTTTAACGGAAATATCAACACAGCCTATCGTATTGTTACCGTGGTCGTTTTCCTGTTGACCATCATTTCAAGTATTGTGATACACAAGGAAAAATTCAACAATCCGGAGCAAAAGGAATTCCTGTTCTTTAAGTTTCATGCACTCTGGAAAAAGATGATGGTATTGGCCGGCCTCAAAGGACTCGCACAGGGTTATTTGGTGACAGCGCCCGCCATCCTGATTATGCGTTTGGTTGGCAATGAAGGATCGTTGGGATTGGTTCAGGGAGTCAGCGGTGTGGCTACTGCCTTCATGTTGTACATACTGGGAAGAACAACGAAGCCCTCAGATCGAATTTACATTTTTGCAACCGGCCTCTTTATTTTTTTAATCGGGACGTTATCAAACGGGATTCTGTTTTCTGCCTTAGGTGTAATAATATTCGTGCTGTGTAAAGTTCTCTTTGTCCCGCTTCACGACATCGCATACTTTCCAACTGAGATGCGGGTGATTGACGTAGTTTCAAAAATTGAAAAGAGAAGCGAGTTCGCTTATATCTTTAATCATGAGTTTGGGCTGTACATTGGTCGCTTTCTAGGACTTCTCTTATTCATCGGCCTCGCGAATTACGTTTCCGAGATCTTCGCCTTAAAATATGCGCTTATCATAATTGCCGTATTGCAATTGGCTTCAATTCCTGTGGCCAAACATATCATGAAGGAAGCAAATAAACTGAGTGAGTCATGAAACAGAATTCAAAAGTTTTAGCGCAGATGCTTTTGATGGCTGTGTTGGTCTTGACACTCAGCTGTAAGCAGGAGAAGAAGGAATTAAATCAGATAGCGATTGGCAGGATTGCCATTATGCCTGATCAACCTTCGCCTTATAAAATGACTGACTGGTATGAGAAGGCCCGCAACTTTGATCAGTATGTTTATAACCTCGATTTGAAAGGCGAGTACAGGCCCTTTATTTGGATTGACGATTCAAGAAGAAATATTCAGCAAAGTACATTCGGCATCTACACCGCTATTGGTGATGTGCGACAAGGTGAAAAAGGGAACAAGGAATTTCATGAAGCACTGTGTACCATGGGTTCAATTCTCAGTGCCGGACTTGTAGGGATTGATAAAACCAATCAGAACGGTTTCAACTACGTCAAAATGGTCCAGAATTATTTCAATTCTGCCAATGGTTGGAATATCATGATGGACAATACCAACAAAGAAGTTGCTTCTCTCGGTGGCGGCTACGGACGCGACTGGTGGTATGATGTTTTTCCTAATGTTTTGTATTACGGTGTTTGTGAACTATTTCCTGGGGTTCCAAAAGCTGATAGCCTTCAGCATATCATAGCCGAGCAGTTTTTCAAGGCAGACTCTGTGTTAAAAGGAAATTACGACTACTCCTTTTTCGACTATCATGACATGAAAGGAATGTCAAATCAAATTCCTCATCAGCAGGATGTAGCAGCCGGTCATGCTTATGTGCTCTTGTGCGCGTATGAGAAATTCAAGGACTCACGCTACCTGCAAGGAGCAAAGTCTGCGATGGATGCTTTTGTCAATCAGAAGGAAAGCCGGTTTTATGAAGTGCTAATGCCTTTCGGTGCATTAGTGGCTGCACGTCTTAATGCGGAGCATGGAACAAACTACGATGTTGCAAAAATTCTGAACTGGACATTTGACGGCTGTAAGGCAACTGATGGAAGAACAGGATGGGGGGTTGTAGCAGAGCGCTGGGGCGACTACGATGTACATGGATTACAAGGAAGTACTACCGATGGTGGTGGCTATGCATTTTTAATGAATTCATTTGACCTGGCCTGGCCGTTAGTACCCATGGTGCGATACGACAATCATTATGCTGATGCAATCGGGAAGTGGATGCTGAATGTTACCAATGCAGCACGTTTGTTTTACCCGTATGAAATCGATGATCAGCATCAGTGGCTCCCGGAGAAAAAGGAAATCACAAAGAATGTTATTGCTTATGAAGGTCTTCGAAAAGAGGATCACTATAAGAAAGTTTCTTTAAAAGGCGTAGCACCGGTAGCCATCGGTGATGGCCCTCAATGGGCCAAAGGGCAACCGGAGGTTTCAATGTTTAGCTTGTATAGTTCGGCACAGGTGGGAATTTTTGGGGCGATTGTAAAGAAAACCAACGTAGAAAAAATCCTGCAGATCAACTGCAATGCCACTGACTTTTATCAATCCGGTTCTTTTCCTACTTATCTGTACTACAATCCCTACGATACGATCAAGTCAGTTTGCTTTTTCAATGCACAGAAAACCAAAGTTGATTTGTACGATGTGCTCCGTCATGAATACCTGGTCAGTGGTGTAGGAGAGGAAGGCTGCTTCGAAATTCCAGCCAAGGCATCAAGACTTGTAGTGGCGTTGCCTGCCGGCAGCCTGGTTCAATTGAAGGACGGGAATTATGTGGTCGGAAACTCTATTGTCGCTTTCAATCAAAATAAAATCAGACAACCAAACTGATAGCTTATGATAAAAGTTATACAACGTTATTTTTTCCTGGTAGTGGTTGCAGTGACAACACAGGCGTTTGCTCAATCAACGTTGTCGGGTACGGTTAAATCACAAACAGGTGAGACTCTTATTGGCGTCAACGTACTCTTGAAGAACAGTGGAGTAGGAACAGTTACTGACATGGATGGAAAATTTATACTGCAGGTGAATAATGCCGGTGACGGAGTTCTTGTTTTCACCTATATCGGGTACGCTCCAAAAGAAGTACCGGTTAATAACCAGGCCACGTTTGAAGTAACGCTTATAGAAGATGCAAAAACTCTCGAAGAAGTAGTCGTTACGGGTTACCAATCAGAAGAGCGGAAAAAGATATTAGGCGCAGTCAACACGATTGCTCCCGAGTTGCTTACGAAGATACCTGTTTCAGGAATTGATCAGGCACTTCAGGGTAGAATACCGGGTGTAGCGGTTACCCAAAACACAGGTGCACCTGGCGAAGGTGTGATTGTGCGTATCCGCGGAGTCGGTTCTCTCAATAGTAACAACCAGCCTTTATATATCATCGATGGCATACCTACCCTCGATGCTACTTTTGTTGCTCCCCAGGATATCCAATCGCTCACCGTTCTCAAAGATGCCAGTGCTGCTGCCCTTTACGGAGCCCGCGCGGCAAACGGAGTTATACTGATCTCAACGAAGATGGGCACGAGCAATAAACCCATGATTTCATATAGCAGCCAGGTAGGAGTGCAATCACCAACCCGGCTTGTGCCCATGGCAAGCACCAGTCAGTATGTTTCCATTTACAATGAAGCAGCAAATAATGATAACCCTGATTTTCCAGCGATCCTTCAGCGTCCTTTAATCTCACCTCAACTTGCATCAACATTACCTAATGTAGATCAGGTGGGAGCCATTTTCAGGCCTAACGCTGTTCTTCAGACACACAGTCTGACAATTTCTGGAGGTGAGGGGAAGACAAGGTATTTCTTATCCGGAAGTTATTACAAGCAGGAAGGAACAATTAAGTCGAGCGATTATACACGCTTCACTGGCCGAATGAATATAGAATCGGAAGTGAAGAAATGGTTGAAGGCTGGGATTAACCTTAATGCGTCTGATGCTTCTACGGATCTCGTGGGAAGTTCGGGCGATGGCGCTGGAGGCAATGGAGGAAGTGTGATCCGTTATGCTTACTTCAGATCTCCGGCCGTACCTATCTATGACTCTGCCGGAGGCTTCGTAGACAAACCAACGCTCTTCAATTTTTTTGGAGACGGCTACAATCCCGTAGGGATGCTGGCATACAACCAGAACAAGAGAATAACGGATCGTCTGTTTGGAAAATTTTACGTGGTGCTTAAACCGATCGAAGGGTTGACCATTACATCCAACTTCGGAATTGATTTCACGAGTCAGAATCAAAGGCGCTTTGACAGAAACTGGGGAACACCATCCGGAGGTATACCGAGGATCAACAGCCCCAACCGTCTCACGGTTATAGACGATCGTAATCACACGTTGACATTCAGCAACTTTGCCACTTACACTAAATCTTTCGGCCAACATGGATTGACCATCCTGGCCGGAACTGAAGCAATACAAACCGAACTCTACGAGGTTACCGGTACCGACACGCAATTTGCGAATCAGACCTCAACACTGGTTTATTTAGGCAATGGACTTGGTTTAAAGACCAACTCCGAAACAAGATCCAGAAATGCGCTCTTGTCGTATTTCGGAAAAGCCAGTTACGATTACAATGAAAAGTATCTGGCGTCCGCTACTATCCGGAGAGACGGTTCATCGCGATTTGGGCCGGCCAATCGTTACGGAACATTCTATGCCGGGTCGCTCGGGTGGAGAATAGATAAAGAATCTTTCCTCGTAAACAATACCTGGATCGATAAGTTAATGGTCAGAGCCGGATACGGAGTTATCGGTAACCAGGAAATCCCCAACTACGCCTTCTCTGATGCCTATGGAGTAAACTACAATTACCCTTTCGGGAATGCCAGGAACGTAGGTTATGCAGTTTCTCAATTAGGCAATGCCAACGTGAAGTGGGAATCAAGCAGCCAGTTCAATTATGGCGTAGACCTGGTAACAGGAAATGGCAAACTCTCTGTGTCGCTGGACTATTTCAACAAGATCACTTCAGATCTATTGAACAACCAACCTATCGCAACATCTGCAGGGATGGCCTCACCGCCGATTGTCAACAATGGTAAAATACTAAATCGCGGCCTCGAACTTTCACTCAACTATACTGGCAAAGTTGGGGACTTCAACTATTCCATCAGTCCTAATGCTGCTTTAATCCATAATGAAGTGTTGGCTGTCAACTCTCCGATTGCAGGCGGGCAATATGGCGCACAGTATGTTACGCAAACCGCAAAGGGACATCCCGTTGGCGCATTCTACATGTATGAGATGGAAGGAATATTTCAGAACGCCACAGACATCTTCACTCACGCAGTGCAGGGACCGAGTGTAGGGCCTTCACGAATTCAACCAGGGGATGTGAAATTCAAAGACCAGGACGGAAGCGGTACCATCGATGGTGGTGACAGGGCTTATGTAGGCAGTGCAATACCGAAAGTAACCGCAGGACTTAACCTGACGGTGAACTATAAACGATTTGATCTCTCTGTGTTCTTTCAAGGTGCCTATGGCCAAAAGATTTTGTCGGTACTGAACAGGGACATTGAAGGTTTCTACAGGCCTTTCAACGTAACAGAACGCTATTTTCAAAATCACTGGACAGGCGAAGGTTCTACAAACCAATATCCGCGGGCATCATGGAACGCTTCCGGAAACAATACTCAGATATCGACACGCTTTCTCGAAGACGGTTCTTATACCCGGTTGAAAAATATCCAAATCGGATATTCTGTTCCGAAAGTGATTACAGATAGATACAGACTTTCAAGTGTTCGCATTTATTTCTCAGGGACCAATCTCTTCACATTCACAAAGTATTCCGGAATGGACCCGGAGATGTCAGTAAGCAATAATTCTGTTAAAGATGGAGACAAAGCCAACGGTATTGATTGGGGCACATATCCTGCTGCCAAATCCTACAACGTTGGGGTAAACATTAGTTTTTAACGAGACAACTATGAAGACAAGCAAAATACTCGCAATACTCTCCGTACTCACATTAGGTAGTTGCCATGACTTCCTTAAGGAAGATTTACAAGGCACATTCTCAAGCGCCACATTTTATAAGTCGCAAAGCGATGCACTGGTAGCCATTAACGGAGTTTACAATGCTACTGCGTTTGTGAACACCATGAATCAACTGTGGGTGTTCGGTGATGTCGCTTCGGATGATGCTGTGAAGGGCGGCCTTTCCGGAGATCAAAGTGACATTCAAAACATCGACCAGTTCAACTATGTAAGGACGAACACGGTGCTGGCGAATGTGTGGCAATATTATTACGAAGGGATATCACGCGCCAACTACCTGTTGTATTATGTGCCTGCCATCAGTATGGATGTTACGCTCAAGAACAGGATCCTGGGCGAAGCCAAATTCTTACGAGCGTACTTCTACTTTAACCTCGTCAACATCTATGGAGATATTCCGCTGAAGTTGTTGCCTCCTTTGAATGAATCATTAATCAATGTTCCGAAATCACCCATAGCGGATGTCTATCATCAGATCGAAACGGACCTGACAGATGCCGCAAAAGCATTGCCAAAGGTTTACTCCACTTCAGATATAGGCAGGGCAACGAAGGGGGCGGCTTTCGGCCTTCTGGCAAAGGCCCGTCTTTATCAGCAACACTGGAGCGAAGCACTTACTGCTATTGACTCCTTAAATGCATCTGCATCCTACAGCCTTGTGCCCGTATACAAAAACAATTTCCTCGATTCTACTCAAAACAACACCGAATCGGTTTTTGAGATACAGCACCTGGGTGAGCAAAATCCAACGTTAGGAAGTTTTCTGAATCAGTATTTTTCTCCTGCTGCTTACAACGGATATTACTTCAATGCACCCGTCCAGAATTTCGTCAACGAATTTGAGATTACATCCGGTGGCGTTGTTGACCCGCGCCTGGACTATACGGTAGGTCGTGTGGGTAACAAATGGGTGAACGGAGAAGCCTTTGATCCCACCTGGTCTTCTACCGGTTATCTGAATCGCAAGCACAGCCAGTCAAAATACGATGCCCCGATCATTGGCAACTCCGGTTTGAATTATGTGTACATGCGCTACAGCGATGTTTTGCTTATGAAAGCTGAAGCATTGAATGAGCTGAGTCGTGGTGCGGAAGCGGTAGTGCCACTTAATGTCGTACGCAAGAGAGCGCGTGAAAGTTATTTATATGATCAGGGTCTTCCCGGGGTAGGGGCAGTTCCTGCCAATCTTCTACCAGATGTTGTTTACAGTGACCAGCTTTCGTTACGGACAGCCATCCAGCATGAGAGGAGAGTAGAACTCGGCTTTGAATTTCACCGCTACTTCGACTTGATGCGCTACGGGCAGCAGGCCGCTGAAGCAGCATTGGGATCAACAGGTTTTTCCTATTCCAAAAGATACTTCCTCATTCCGCAATCCGAACTCGATACGAATAAGGCAATAACGAACTAATGTATATCAATTCTTTTCCAAACAATTAAACTAAATAATAAATCAAATCAATTATGAAAACAAAAAAAGTACAGGTATTTCTGGGTGTATTGACGGTCGTGCTGATGGCATGGGCGCTCAATTCGTGCACGAAGAGTGATGCAACGCCAGCAGTTGTTAAAACTGTTTTGAATGATTCCATTACAATAGCTTCAAATTTGATCAGTTCTACATCAGAAGGCATACAGGATGGACAGTATGCAGTAGGTTCACAAGTTGCATTGGCTATTGCTATTGGCCAATCGCAAGCGGTTGCTTCAAGTACTACGGCAAATCAGGCTACGGTAAACAGCACCATCGCTTCTCTGGCAGCTGCTATTGCTACCTATCGGGCAGGCAAAGTTGTACCGGTAGCAGTAACTGCATTGGTAGCTCACTGGGGTTTTGATGAAGGAACGGGAACGACCGCAAATGATGCATCAACAAATGCAATGAACGGAACGCTTAAAGCTGGCCCGACTAAATGGGGTGCTAGATCTCCGGTGTGGACTTCTGACCGCAAAGGCAACGCAGGCAAAGCACTGCAATTTAATAGAGGTGCCAGTGTTGAAGTTCCTTATAATACAAAACTCAATCCAGCTACATTATCAATTGCAGCATGGGTAAGAGTGGATACTGTTAATGCCAATAACCGTTTCATTGGCTTGCAGTCATGGCTGGGTTACAAGTTCCAGCTTCAGGATGGCAACAGGCCTTTTGCTACTGTCTCTACATCAACAGGTACATATGATCGTGATGCTGCCGTAGGTGTTCCTGATAACAAGCAATGGGTACACCTTGCAGTAACTTATGTTAACGGCACTCAGACATTTTATATTAATGGAATTAACGTGAAGACATGGACCGATGTAACCGGCACGGCTGCATCTATTTCAGCTAAGCCATATAACCTGGTTATTGGCGCTGACTTTCCGGCTGATAAATATTCTTCTGACCCTAACGGTACCAAGTTTGATGTGGTAGGCGATCCGCTTTATCATGTTATTCCGTTGGCATGGGGTGGACACTTCATTGGAGCAATTGATGAAGTTCGTATTTATAACACGGCTTTGACTGACAGCCAGATAACATCGATTTATAATCGCGAAAAATAACGGTTTGGTTTGAGGTGTGGGTAAACTGGTGGAGTGAGAACTTCACCAGTTTTATTTCCTCTGATTTATTTCCTCTCCTAAATGAGATTAACAGCTGCTTATCTATTTATTCACTTATTTGTTGCTCCGTATTTAGCTACCGGGCAGTCGGGACAAATCGATATCGATCGTGTGGCACTCATGCCCAACATGCCGTCTCCTTATCAGATGCGGGATTGGAAAAATGTAGCTGTCAAGTACGATTCATTTATTTTTAATCTCAATGCAACCGGCCAATACCTGCCAGTGATGCACTTGAAATCCAACAGTATCAACTATCCATCACTTCAACCCGTTTTACTCGATTCATATGTTGGCGTCAAAGGCAGCGGTAACCAGGCAGAGGCTATCAATATCATTCCGGCTGTAGTAGGTGCATCGCTTGTTGGCGTTGATAAAACAAACCAGTTTGGAAATAACTGGGTGTTCAAAGTCAAAGATTTCTATAACAAGGCCAATGGTCAGAATGTTTACCTCAATGGCTATTCAGCTACCAGTGGCAACGACTGGTGGTATGACCTGATGCCCAATGTTTTTTTCTACCAACTATATTCACTTTACCCAAGCACACCAGACTTTAATACTCAGTTCATATCCGTTGCCGACCGGTGGTTAGCTGCTGTAAATGCCATGGGAGGATCTGCCACACCATGGAAATTACCGATGATGAATTATCGTGCTTTTAACCTGGCCACGATGACTCCCAATAGTTCCGGTGTGCATGAGCCTGAAGCCGCAGGTACTATCGCCTGGCTCCTTTACCATGCATACACTAAAACAGGAGATAAAAAATATTTGCAAGGCGCGGAAATGACAGCCGGTTTTTTGTCAGGATTGAATTTTAATCCGGCATATGAAATAGAGTTGCCTTACGGAACATTCATAGCTGCTAAAATGAATGCCGAGCTGGGGACTCATTATGACATTAAAAAAATGATTAACTGGAGTTTTGACCAGAGTGCGGTGCGAAACTGGGGAACAGTAGTTGGTACGTGGGGAAACTCAGTAACAGGTCTCAATACTGTTTCCGGTTTGGTAGGAGAGATCGACAACCCTTCAACAGGTTATGCTTTCGCCATGAACGGATTTCAACAGGCCGCAGCGCTGGTGCCAATGGTAAAGTACGACAAACGCTTTGCCCGCACTGTTGCGAAATGGGTTTTAAATCTCGCTAATGCAAGCCGGCTCTTTTACTCCAAGTATCTTCCTTCTTCTCACCAGGACAGCTATCTGTGGAGCTCGCTTCACGATCCGAATTCCGTAATTGCCTATGAAGGTCTGAAACAAACCGGTTTAAATGACTCAAGCCTGTATGCTACAGGTGATGCTATACGAACAGGAGGGGGGCAGACGAATTTAGGTTTGTACGGATCATCACACGTAGGCTATTTAGGCGCACTGATCACAACAACCAATATCGATGGCATTCTCCTGCTTGATGTAAACAAAACCGATTTCTTCGGTCAGAACTCTTTTCCATCCTATATCACGTACAACCCATACTCTTCCAGTCAGCAGGTCACACTTCCGCTGGGTGCTGCTACTTACGACATCTATGATGCGATCTCCGAAACGACAATCAAGACAGGTGCAACTGGAAGCGTGTCGATCACCATTCCGGCCAACCAGGCCATGCTGTTGGACTACCTTCCACAAGGTGCTTCACCGACAGCAGTGAATGGAAAATTGACCCTCGGAAATAAAATTATCGATTACAATTACGGTTATAATTTCAACGGCAAACTCCTCATCCAGTCACTCGCATCAAAAGACTCGTTAGTTGAATTCAATAAACCTATTACAGTGTATAGTTCGGTCAGAAATAATGCAGCCCCGGTTACTTATAGCTGGTATGTAAACGGATTGCTGTCGCAAAGCTCGCCCGACAGCTCATACATCTGGACTGCTCCTTCAATAAAAGGATTGTACAATCTGAAACTAAAAGTTTCTGACGGAACATCTACTGCCAGCGATAGCTTGTCACTTCAGGTTGTCTCACATATCCCTGTGTCGCCCATTATTACAATGGATTCGTCACGATACTACGCGGGCAGCATCGCGACTATTATCTGTCACCCCGGTACCGCTGATAAAGCAACATTAAAATATAGTTGGAGTATTCCCGCAGGGACAATCATTTCAAAAAAGGATTCAGTGTTGAAGTGGCAAACTCCGGCAGGCGATGGATTGTATCCCGTTACGTGCACTGTTAAAAACTCAGATTCACTTTCAGCAACATCGCAACAACTTGCGCTGGTAAAAAAAATGACTCAATTCGCGGGCTCTCCTGTGGCTTACTATCCCTTAGATGGTGATGCTAAAGACTACAGTGGAAACGGACATGATGCCAGCGCTAACGGAGTACAGTTGACTTCCGATGAAAGGGGAGAGGCAAACAAAGCATACAAGTTTAAGGACGGAGCTGATATCATCGATGTACCCAATGATGGAAGCCTCAATTTTCAAAACCAGGTAACACTTTCGTTTTGGTTAAAATTGGATGCAGTACCGGGAGAATCGTACATTCTCTCTCATGGTAGCTATCAGCAACGCTGGAAAATTTCGGTAATACCCAACAACAAAATCCGGTGGACTGTAAAGACAGCATCCTCGGTGACTGACCTCGACAGCTCCTTTCCTTTACAAGTCAATCAATTTTATCATTTCACAATGACCTACACCGGTTACTCGATGGAGATTTATGTCAATGGTGAATTGGATTCCTTTCTCTCAACCAACGGCCTAATCAGTATAGCATCAGATGATATTACATTTGGCCGCCAAACTGCATTGATACAGAATTACAGTCTCTTCGGCACGCTCGATGAAGTGAGAATTTATGATCGGGCGTTGGGGCCCAACGAGATTAAAACCTTAAAGACAACCTGGAACTCTGTTACTGCCATCGAAAATACTTTAGCCGCTATCACCCTGTATCCGAATCCTGCTTCCGGAATTATAAACGTAAGCGGGCTTAGTAGTCCTGTACTGAATGTATCCCTTGCTGATGTTACAGGACAATCAGTTCCTGTTACTTATTCTGCAATCGATTCAGATCTGCATATCGCCTACAACCGGCACACCGGGCTTTTGATTCTGAAAATTGAGACAGAATCAGGAGTACTGTATCGCAAAATATTATCTTATTAAATTTCGAAATGAAAGACGGCAGCACTCACCTCTGGGGTATCGACCTCGGAGGAACGAAAGTAGAGGGAGTAATTTTAGAATCGGCAGCGAAACCCAACGTGTTATTTCGCGAACGGGTTGCTACCGAAAGTCATTTGGGCTATGATCACATCCTCGGCCAAATAAAAAGACTCACCGACAAAATGGAGGCAGCTATTGGTTACAGGGCCCGGCACATCGGTATTGCCACACCCGGCTCTGTCAATCCTAGGACAGGCACCATGAAGAATTGTAATACCACTTGCCTGAACGGAAGACTACTAAAAGACGACCTTGAAAAACTACTTGGTATTAAACTAAGTCTCGCCAACGATGCCAATTGCTTTGCACTTGCAGAAGCGAATATGGGAGTCGTAAAAGAGAACTATCCCGGAGCGCGCATAGTGTTTGGTGTGATTATGGGTACCGGTGTAGGAGGTGGGATTGTGGTAGACGGCAAGGTAATTAACGGCTTACACGGGATCGGTGGCGAGTGGGGGCACAATGTACTTGATGCTACTGGCGATCATTGTTACTGCGGTAAAAATGGATGCGTGGAGAAAATCCTCTCGGGACCGTACCTGGAGAAATACTATTCTAGTTTGAGTATGTCAGAAAAGAAGATGCAAGAAATTTATGCAGCATACCAATCTGGCCACGATGAGATTGCTGTGAAGACGATGGAGCGAATGATTACTTATTTTGGGCAGGCCCTTAGCGTAGTCGTCAATATCCTGGACCCTGATGTTATTGTCATTGGAGGTGGCTTGAGTCACATCGATTTACTTTATTCGGAAGGGAGGGTATCCGTGAAGAACTATATTTTCAACGACCAATTCGATACACCTATGGTCCGACCAAAACTAGGCGACAGTGCAGGCGTCTTTGGCGCTGCGTATTTGAATGCTGGTTCGGCCATTTAGTGCCGCACAACTCCATATCGGATTCTGTGCGTGAGTGAGAAAATCTTGAAAAGGAATTCCGATTGAATTGATCTAGCCCCTTAGCCATTTAATCTAGCCCCTTAGCCATTTAGATGAGCACAAGTCATTTGAGAAGTTATGACAACCTGTCGTTAAAAGATGCACTCGAAATTCATTGTTCTAACTCTTTTTTGGATACATCTGTCAAATAACTTTGGTCGATTTAAATTCAAACCTGTATCCGGTTGTGGAAAATGAAAATTCAGTCGAAGTTGTCATTGTGGAGGACAGCATAGACGACTCAGAACTCACTAGACTCGCTATGTTGCAGGCGAGCGATAGCATACGTTTTCGCTCCTTTACAGATGGGTTAGATGCACTGAACTTTATTTATTCGAAGAAGAAATACGAAGGGAATGAAGTTCAGGCAAAATTAAAATTTGTGATTTTAGATATTGGGCTACCGACTATTAGCGGGCTTGATATGTTAAAGAAAATCAGAGAAGAGGCGGGGACGAAAAAATTGCCAGTTATCATTTTAACCAACTCAATAGATGAGCGTGATATGAATTCGGCTTATGAACTAGGGGCCAATAGCTACGTGGTTAAGCCAAATGGCTATTATGGCTACATTGATAAAATCAAATCATTAGCATATTATTGGGGTTCGGTGAATGAGAAATTTCATTAGATGCGCAATATTGACCAGCTTCTGCGTTTAAAATACCAAGTTGTACTTCAAGAGAATTGAAGCAATGTTGCCCCTTGTTCCTAAGTAGAGTCAATGCAATTAACGAAGGTTTCCTTTTTGGTTATCAGCTGCTTTCTTGCCTGTGGTTGCAAGCCTGAAAAGTCAAAATCTTCAGACACAATCAAATCATTGGGCAGAGTGGATCAGCGGCTGGAGGAAGCATCGGGCCTCGTGGCAAGCACGGTCAATCCCGGTTTTCTCTGGACTCTCAATGATAGTGGCAATCCCCCAGAAGTTTTCCTGATTGATACGCATGCGAAAATCCGGCTGATTTGTACGTTAGCCAATGTTCGTAATCGGGATTGGGAGGATATTGCAATCGGCCCCGGGCCATATGACGGAAGAAAATATATTTATGTAGCCGACATTGGAGACAACTGGGCTCAACACGAACTGAAGTTCATCTACCGATTTGAAGAACCTGTTTTGGGGTCGCAAAAAGAGGTGACTATAACTCAATACGATACTTTAATTCTGAAAATGCCCGATGGGAAACGGGATACCGAAACATTTTTGATTGATCCATTGACGAGTGACCTCTATCTTATTTCTAAACGCGAGGATTCTGTAGGCCTTTACACCGCGTCTTATCCGTTTCCTAAGGGCGTGATTGTACTTCGCAAAATGATGACGCTTCCATTTACGAAAATAGTTGCGGGAAGCATTTCACAGGATGGAACTCAGATACTTCTAAAGGATTACGAGAAAGTGTACTACTGGCAAAGGACCATTCGAGAAAGCTTGCCTGGCGCGTTGACGAGGAAGCCGACTGAATTACCTTACGAACGCGAGCAGCAAGGTGAGGCGATAGCGTGGTCGATTAAAGCCAATGAATTCTACACCCTAAGCGAAGGGGCACGCGGAACTTCTGGAAATCTGCTTGTATATAAATTTAAAACGACACGAAAGCCCGAATAGGTTATCAAGCTAATGGCGGCCAGAGTGGCCAGCGAGTAATTCCGTTCCCTGGTATAGTCTCGTCTTTTCATATTCGGAACACACTTCCTGAACTCCTTCACGAAGGGTTATCTTAGGTCTCCAACCCAGGCTTTTTATTTTTGAGATGTCAAGTAATTTTTGTGGTGTGCCGTCAGGATATTTTGAATTAAAGTAAAGGTCACCATCAAAACCGCTACAACGTTTTATGAGAAGCGCAAGGTCTTTGATACTCAAATCTGTACCAGTACCGACATTTATTATTTCATCGCTGTCATATTTTTCCATTAGGAACAGGCATGCATCGGCAAGGTCATCCACGTGAAGAAATTCTCTTCTCGGTGTGCCACTTCCCCATATCTCTACTGATTTTTTACCCTCTGTTTTAGCCTCATAAAACTTTTGAATAAGAGCCGGAAGCACATGTGAATTTTGTAGATCGTAAGTGTCATTTGGACCGTACAAATTCGTGGGCATCAGACAGATGAAATTAGCGTCATATTGTTGACGATAGGCCTGGCACATTTTTATTCCAGCTATTTTTGCTACAGCATAAGGTTCATTGGTGGATTCTAGAGCTGCACTTAGCAGTGCATCTTCCCTCATCGGTTGTACGGCAAATTTCGGGTATATGCACGAGGAGCCTAGGAAAAGAAGTTTCTTAACGCCATAAGTAAAAGCAGAATGAATAACGTTTGTCTGTATCATCAGGTTATCATATATGAATTCTGCCCGATAGGTATTGTTGGCATAAATGCCGCCTACTTTTGCGGCCGTCAAAAACACGAATTCAGGACGCTCAATGTCAAAAAAATCCTGTACGGCTAGCTGATCGCGAAGGTCCAGCTGCGAGTGCTTTTTTAAAACCAAATTATGAAACCCTTCATTATGTAACCTCCGGTATATTGCGGATCCAACTAATCCCTGGTGACCCGCGATGTAAATCTTTGCATCTTTTTTCATTGCTCATCAATGTTTATGACCTCCTGACCGTTCGAAATAAGAATTTTATCGCGTTCGAATAATTTTAAATCTGCCATCATCATGTCGCTGGCAATCTCCTGGACGGAGTATGTAGGTCGCCATCCCAGTTTCTTTCTGGCTTTAGTGGCGTCACCAATTAAGAGTTCTACTTCAGTTGGCCTGAAATACTTAGGATCCACAGCGAGTACGATTTTTCCAGGGGATATAAAATATTCAGAGCTGTGACATCGGACTACCCGGGCCACTTCTTCCTTACCTTCACCTTCAAATTCCAGTTCAATACCGGCTTCGAGAAATGACATCCTTGCAAATTCCCTGACGGTGGTAGTTACCCCGGTTGCAATGACGAAATCTTCAGGTTGTTCCTGCTGAAGAATCCGCCACATGGCTTCAACATAATCTTTTGCATGGCCCCAGTCTCGCTGTGCATTGAGATTGCCCAGATACAGGCGCTCTTGCAAACCAAGGGCGATCCGAGCAGCTCCTCGTGTAATTTTTCGCGTCACAAATGTCTCTCCACGCAAAGGCGATTCATGATTAAATAAGATTCCATTACAGGCAAACATATTGTATGCCTCACGGTAGTTTACAGTAATCCAGTAAGCGTAAAGTTTTGCAGCAGCATAGGGAGATCTCGGATAGAACGGAGTTGTTTCGCGCTGTGGTATTTCCTGCACGAGTCCGTAAAGTTCAGATGAAGAGGCCTGGTAAATTTTAGTCTTTTGCACAAGATTCAACAACCGGATAGCTTCTAAAATTCGTAACGTTCCCAAACCATCGGTGTCTGCTGTATACTCAGGTGTATCAAAGCTTACTTTCACGTGCGACATTGCCCCCAGATTGTATATCTCATCAGGTTGAATTTCCTGAATGATGCGTATCAGGCTTGTGGCGTCCGTCAGGTCACCATAGTGAAGCTTAAATTTAACATGCCTTTCATGCGAGTCCTGATACAAATGATCTATTCGATCTGTATTGAGAGAGGAACTTCTTCTTTTAATTCCGTGTACAACATACCCTTTGCTTAAAAGGAGCTCAGCCAGATAGGCACCATCCTGCCCGGTGATGCCAGTAATCAAGGCCACTTTAGTATCGCTTGACATTGTTGATTTTTTTTGACAACAATTTTCGGTAACGAGTTTAGGATAGGAAATGATACATGTTTCAGGTCGCAATGATAGTGATCGTCACTTTCCGGCAAGAAGATAAACCCGATGATTAAGTTTTCTTCCCTGCACGACAGTAATCGTTGAATCAGCTGTGCTCAAATTGAGTACTTCGTGTGTGTAAAATGATTTTGCGGGACAACGATAAAATTCTAATACAAAAAGTATGAAAGGAAAGTGTTACTCACCCGTACTAAAAGTTTTGATTTTCCTGATCGATTTTTGGTTGATCGGTTTCGCTTTCAGATCTGTTCGTAACCTGGGATTCGCCAGTGGCATTCCTGAAGCACAGGTCACGACATTTTTTCTCATCTTCAGTCTGACGTGGGTCATTTCCGGTTTTTTCTATAAGATATACAGAATTGACACTCTGTCCCTGACGAAAAACATCAGTACGAACATGTTTCATGCATTTCTCAGCCATGTGCTGATGATAGGTGCAATGCTGGCCACGTGTCCGGTATTTACCGTTGCCAATCGGTTTCTCATTGCTGTTTACATTTTAGCATCAGTCTTTATTTTGGCGATGAGATTGATTTACAAATTGATACTTAAGTACATTGAATTTTCGGGCTTTGATCAGCGAAAGGTAATAATTGTCGGTGCAACTGGTTCCGCAAACTCTCTCCACCATTTTTTCACAGATCATCAATCAGCCAGTTATCAGTTCAAAGGATTCTTTGCTGATGAACTGGACGAGGATCAGATAAATTCTAAACTCATTGTTGGAAAACTGAATGAGGTACAAAACTATTGTCTGCGCGAAAGAATTGATGAAATCTATTTTGCCCTACCACTTACTTACGACAAGTTACTTCGTGACATAGCAAGGTTTGCTGATGACAATTTTATTTACTTCAGAATAGCACCTGACTTCAGTAAGGTAGTGAATGAGAAGTGTAATATCTTTTTTATAAACTCGATGCCAGTCTTTACCCCGCGGAATGAACCTTTGGGAATCTCGATGAATGCAATTTTGAAAAGAGCATTTGACATCGCATTCTCAGCTTCTGTAATCCTGGCACTATTTCCGATAATTTTTCCAGTTATCGCAGTAGCTATTCGTATGGATTCAGAAGGCCCTGTATTCTTTAAACAGTTGCGCCCGGGAAAAAAGAATAAACTATTCGACTGCTATAAATTCCGTACCATGTACGTGAACAATAACACGGAATTGCAGGCGACTAGGAATGACTCCCGTATAACTAAAGTGGGGAGTTTCTTGCGCAAAACAAATCTAGACGAGCTGCCTCAGTTTTTCAACGTGCTGCTTGGCAATATGTCGGTCGTGGGGCCACGCCCTAACTTGATAAGCCAACTGGAGAAGTACTCTAGCACTATTCAGCAGTATAAGATTCGTCATTTCATTACGCCCGGCATTACCGGCTATGCGCAGGTGAATGGTTTTCGAGGCGAAACCAAAGACCCTGAACTTATGGCGAAGCGCGTGTATTACGATGTACTGTATCTCGAAAACTGGAGTATGGCACTCGATATCAAAATCATTTTTCTCACAGTTTGGAATATGCTGAAGGGAGACAAACACGCCTTTTAGTGATTCTGTTGAGGACTAAACCGGACGACTCCGGCATCTTTGATGAAAAAGAAAAGTATTTTTAATTCCTTAATCTCCATTGGGACATATCAAGATTTCATTGACGAGATATTCTCCTTTGTTCATTTAAAAATTCCATCTTATGTGTGCTTTGCCAATGTTCATATGGTTATCGAATCATACCGTAACAGATCATTCCGGGAGCTGATTAACAGAGCAAACATAGTGGCTCCCGATGGCAGACCGCTGTCAATATTTCTGAGACTATTTGAAGGTGTAAAACAAGATCGCGTCTGTGGAATGGACATCATGGCTGATATTTTGAAAGAAGCGGAGAAGTCGCAGAAGTCCGTTTACTTTTATGGAACTACCGAGGAGCTTTTAAAAGTTATTATTAAAAAGACGAAGATTGAATTTCCAACATTGAACATAGCTGGCTATCATTCGCCTCCATTCAAGGCCTTATCAATGAATGAGGATAAAATAATTACCGAAAAGATCAGGGGCACTCATCCGGATTTGGTCTTTGTCTCTTTGGGTTGCCCTAAGCAGGAGAGGTGGATGGCTGAGCATAAGACAAAACTCAATGCCTGTTTGCTCGGTCTTGGTCAAGCGTTCAAAGTTTATGCCGGACAGGAAAGAAGACTGCCAAAATGGATGCGCAATCTTTCACTAGAATGGGCGTACAGACTTTACCTGGAACCAGGTCGTCTTTGGAAACGCTATGCCTACACTAATTTCTATTTCTTATTTCTTGTTGCTCGATATATGGCCTCGCGTTTTGTTCAAAACATTAACCAGCGATTTAGCAAACCCTTCCGTGCGACATGAAAACCACGCTTATTGCAATAATCTGCTCGATCGGTATTATTCGTGCATCGGCAACAAATTACTACTTGTCCGAAAAAGGAAGCGATCAGCAAAGTGGAACAAGCCCTTCAGCCCCGTGGCGAAGCTTGAAAAGGCTTTCGGAAGTATTGCCATTGCTATATTCTGGTGATTCCATTTTATTTGAGCGAGGTAGTATTTTTTCTGGTGAACTAAAGTTCGTTGCTTCAGGTAAGGCTGGTCATGAGATTTATATCGGTGCTTATGGATCAGGTGTTAAGCCAGTAGTACTCGGCTCAACGAAATTAAATAACTGGAAACTATTTCGCGGCAATATCTGGGTTGCCGAGTGCATTGACTGCGAAGAGCCAGGCAATCTATTTGCCGATGGGCGTTTTCAGCCACTGGGAAGGTCGCCTAATGATGGATACTTAACTTTATCTTGTAGCGCACAATGCAAAACGGCACTTACCGACAATCAACTTGCATCGGCTGATGGTTTTTGGGATGGCGCTGAGGTGGTTGTGAAAAGTAGCCGCTGGACACTGGATAACCTTCCCGTATCGAATTATTTCAATAGAACATTCTATTTCGCAACACCAGCTTCCTACGCATTGCAAAATGGATATGGTTACTTCGTTCAAAAGCACCTGGCGACTCTCGATAGGCGGGGGGAATGGTTTTTTGATAAGAGCTCAAGAAAAATATTCCTTTACTGGAGTGATGGCGACACACCTGGTAATCACATTATTGAAGCAAGTACAACTGACATAGGCCTTAGTGCGGTTAATGCAAGTTTTCTAATTATCGAAAATCTAACGTTTAAATATCAACGTGTATCAGGTGTTCAAATAGAACGCTGCAAGAATGTCCTATTGCGCGACTGTGATATTCAATATTCCGGTGATAATGGCCTGGAAATAAATTCTTGCCAGAATCTGACTGTGGAACATTGCCGAATAGAAGACGCTAATAATAATGGGGTTGAATGGAGGAATAATTCGAATGGGGCATTTGTTGGGAATTTTATACAACGCACTGGCCTTCATCCCGGGAGGGGAAGGAGTGGCAATGGAAAGTATATAGGTTTGAGTGTGACATCTGATAATCCACTCTTCAAAAAGAATCTTTTTCAATATAATTCAATCGATAGTACAGGATACATTGGAATTGATTTTAGAACGGGAGGCACTTTAATCAAAAATAACTTAGTCAAAAATTTTTGCTTGATCAAGGACGATGGAGCAGGAATTTATACCTGGGGCAATGCCTATGGTGACAATTCCATCGAGGGCAACATCGTACTACATGGTGTGGGCTCAGGAGGTGGAACAGATAACTCAGAGCAAGTTTGGGTAAACGGTATTTATATTGATGATCGTTCATCTGATATTCGTATAGGCAATAACACTGTGGCTTATTGCGGCACTAGTGGAATTTTCATACACAACGCAAGACGAATTTTTATTCAGGGTAACACCTTGTTCGCTAATGGAAATCATCTGACCAATAGAGAGAATGGACAACTTTCTATAAAGTCAGATGGCCTTGTTCCTGATGCGGAGAAGAACCTGGATTTGAAGGTTACCCAAAATCATTTTGTGACGTTGCAGGAGGGTAGTCACTGCATTTGGCTAAGAGCTGAAGAAGAACCAGATCTGAAAACATTGGGTTCGTTTGGTCAAAACCTCTACGGTGCACCGCAGGCGTATCAGGTTGTAGCAAAATCTTATGATCGTCAGGATATCTGCAATGCAAACGAAGAGTTTACGTTAACGGGATGGCAGCGATGCACCGGAAGCGATGATGGTTCCCAATTTAGAATTGTCAATGCCTTTGCAGATGGGACAACAGGTTTGAATCTTGTCAAGAATGGACGAGTGATAAATAATACCGTGGGTTGGATAGCTTGGCCCTCTCAAGTTTCCGTTGTGTTAGATAAAAGGAACTATGGTGACGGTACATCACTAAAAGTCTTATTTCCCCAAGGCAAAACCGAAGCCTTGTTATATCATGCGGGTTTTAGTTTGAACCGAGACAAAATATATCGATTGTCTTTTTCGGCCATGAGCGCAGCGAAGATTAAAATCGAATTTGCACCGCTTATGGCGTCAGCGCCATGGGAGGCGCTTGGTGACTATGCTTGCTTTTCCGTTGATACCGTTTTTAAATCTTTCTCCTATTATTTCAGGCCTCATCGGAGTAGTAAAGAAGCAAGAGTGAATTTTAAAAGTAATGCTACGTTTTGGATTGATAATGTGACTCTTTCAGAGGTTCTTAAAGAGAAGGTGGATGATCGGATTCAACTGATTTATAATGTCACCGATAAACCCAAAACGGTTTCGCTACAAGGAAAATTCTGTGATCTCGAGGGCAAACAATTGTCAGATACATTTACGCTACCAGAATACGGCTCTATTATTCTGTTGAAATATCAGTAGCACGATTGGGATATTCATTTTTGTTTTTAAATAAGCTAAACACCTTTTCCTTGGCTTTCTGTATTCCTAAAAACCTTACAATCTTCCCTCCGAGGATAAATGGATATTCTTTGCAATAATGGTTGAAGAGAATGCTTCCTGAAGATTTTGCTGCCAATGCTAATTTTGAAAACAACCGCTTTTCTCTATAGATAGGAGAGGTCATTATTTCCAGCGAGGCATCAATGGCAATCTGTGCATGCGGAAAATTTGTTGGGAACCATGCGGCCCCAATTAGTTTTGAGTATTGTCGTAGTGTTTTCGACGAGCCGTTTAATTTCTTGTGATAGCCGATACAATCCAACATTTTTATTTTGCCCAGGTACGCAACTTTTGCTACTGCATGCCAATCTTCACCCATTCTGTTTTTTAGTGTTATTCTCTTAGCTACGCTGGTCGGCATAAGCCCGTAAAAAATTGCACCATGTTTTACTTTTGAATAGTACCTGACTACCCTGACATCAGGTGAGGAATGTTCCATGCCAAAGTCCTTTTCGTCAAATACAATTCGACTCCCCGACCAATAGCGGATTTCTCCAGACACAAGAGAGTAGTCGGAATGAGACATAAGGAAGTCAACGTACTTATGTAGAATATCAGTTTCGAGTAAGTCGTCATCAGCAACCCACATGAAGAATTCGCCTTTTGCCTTACTCAAGACGAATTCAAAGTTGGGTATTATCCCAATATTTTCTTTTTGCCGGAAATATTGAATGACTGAGTTTTTTTTCTGTAGTTCTGTACAGACATTTTCTGTATTGTCGGTGGAACAATTGTCGGAGATAAGGATTTCAATATTGGGATAGTACTGATTGAGGATGGCCAATATAGTTGAGCTGATTCGCTTGCCACCATTATATGTAGGTACTCCAACGCTTATCATTGGAGTACCGTCCAATCCTTCTTTACCTGCCAGTTTCATGCCATTGCTTTTTGAAGAGATTTAAAATTTTTCGCAACATTCTCTTTCAAGTGCTTTGATAACTTAAATGTAAGTGCAAGAAGTGTGAGTGTTGGGTTGGCCGCACCTGATGTGGGGAAACAGGACGACCCTGCCATGTACAAATTGCTCAGTCCGTAGACTTTGCAATTAGCATCAACTACACCTTTCTTTGGGCTATCTGCCATACGCGTAGTACCCATGTTATGCCAGCCACCTCCTAACTCACTAGTCCAGTCACTATTATTCTCCTCATCTCGCAGCCACTCTTTTAATCGTATTCTACCAATTTCAGCACGACCAACTTCCTCACCGATAACTTCCTGCAGTTTTCTAATACTTCTCTTATCAATACTCGTCAAGCGCCAATCCAGATTTGCCCTCAATACTCCCAATTCGTCTCTTTCACTATCCAACCGGATTCTGGAATTCGGATTTGGTGCCTGCTCCATTCGAGTGAATAATTCAAACTCTTTGCAATTGTAGGTTTCCGGGCTGCCAAAGTTTTCATGTCCACGAAGTTTATTCATTTCCTCCCACATTTCTACAGTGGCCACCGCATCCTCTGGAAACGTATCGATATTCGGAGACTTGTTTGCAGCGATCTCTTTTGGCATCAATGACGCAGTCCCGTTAAGTATTTTTAACTGCGACTGCTTCTGATCTGTCAATGCTAGTTCTGCCCGGACTTTAGTTTCTGAATATACCCACGGGTAGTACAACTTGATCTGTTTAGCAAACGGCATAAATAAATCAGATGTCATGACTTCCAAATGGTCCATGAAAAAACGACCAACCAGACCATGATCGTTTCCCAGTCCGTTAGGTGCCTGTTGGTTTGATGCTAAAAGCATACGTGCATTCTGAATAGCACAACAGGCCATGATGAAGCACTTTGCTTTCACAACATGTTCTTTACCGGCATGATTCCTTATAAGAACTTGCTTAACGTTTGAAACGAGATCATCCGTTTCGAGGTTCACAACATTAGCGTAGGTGTACAAATGTACATTCGATGCCTTCAGTATTTCCTCTTTATACCGAGAACCAAAACGAGTCGGAGGACTGAACTGCCACATTTTATTCCACAACACTTTTTTGTCTAGAGGTAGAGATTCAAGTTCAGGGTCCTTTTTTTTCCAATAATCAAAATCAAAATTTGAAGATTCGATCTCAACTATTTCTCTTGCTTGCTCATAGTATGGAAGTAAATCATTGAACTGGATGGGCCAGCCACTATGTTCTATCCAGTCTCGCTTTTTAAAATCAATAGGGTCATAGGGTGAGCAGAATCCAGCCCAATGTCCGGAAGTACCGCCAAAATAATGAAGACGCAATGACTGTAGAGGATAGTAGCGTTGACCTGTATTTTTGCCTTGATAGAGATCTTGCATCCTGGTTTCCACATTGAAACCACCACCTTCCAGAAGTATTACTTTGTAAGGCGTGTTGATCCAGTCAAGAGCCATAGCAATACCAGCCATCCCGGCACCAACAATACAAATGTCACCCTCAATAATCGAATGGTTTTCCAGTTTGGTTGCGTCTCTGTGCATGTTTTAAGAGTTAAGAATTGAAAAGAATGCACACTGTCTCGCTTCCGTTACGGACAATACCCACCCCTGCACGATAACTATGTTATTTGAATCAAAATCTTGTTTTATCCTTTCTTCTATTTGGGACTCGGCAGCGAGCATGTCTGTTCTCTCAAGGAGCTTCTTGTGGAATTTTTCAGTCAGCAAATCATTTAATAATATATCATCTCCATTTTCTCCAGGTTTCAATTTGAGATAAGCACGTCCTAATGTTCGAATCGTACTACTATCACAAAGCAGTGACAAAAATCTCGGGTTGGCCAGTTCTTTAACATTGCCGGAATTTCTAATCCATCGAATAAATGAAAAAACGCCGATCCCAAACAGGCTAAATACGGAAACTACTATGAAGGACCTTCTTTTCATTTAGGTTAGTTATAATTGCTCAACGCTGCCAAAGATTGAGGACTCCATTTGTCCCGTGGATGTTGTTTGAGTGCGACAGCATTGCGATAGATATTGATGAGCATCCCATAGTTTTTTTCTGGAGTGTAATAGCGGAGATAATTTAATCTTGCCGTTTCGGCCAATTGCTTTGCCCACTGTGGTCTGGAATTGATCTCCGCAATTTTGCTTATCAATGCATTTTCGTTACCAGCTTCAAAGAGTAAGCCATTTACTCCGTTCTCGATAATCTCGGCCATTGCACCGAGCTCAGATGCAATTACAAGTGTGCCTGTCGAAAAAGCTTCCAAAATGGTAAGCGGGAATCCTTCGTACCAAATCGATGGAAAAATAAGGGCCTTACATTTCTTCAGATGACCAGCAATGGCTTCCTTATCCTGAAATCCCAGATATCGGATGTTGACGTTAACGCTTGCAGCATCTGTAACTAGTTTCCGCAATGGACCATCTCCGATGATAGTGAGTCTGAATTTCAGTAGCTTGGTCGCGCGGAGCAAAATTTGTATTCCTTTCTCTTCAACGAGGCGCCCAACGAATAATAGATCATCATCTCTCACCGCATCCCCGGCACCAAAGTCAGGGACAAAGTTCGGTTTCAATACCAGTCGTTCCTCCGGGATAGCAAGGGAAGATGTTTTGAATTTTTCTTTCGCGAAATTGGAGAGAGCAATATAGAAATCAACTTTGTGTCGCCAGGTGCCAAGGAGATTATGAATTGCGACCATGAAAGCAACTGCAGCAGTCTGCAACATTGAATTGCGATATACTCCTTTCATAACTGCATCGATCGGGAAAATCGAGTGGATGCTGCGCTCATAAATCTTGCCTTTATAAACAAGAGTAGCGCTAGGGCATATCAGGCGATAGTTATGCAACGTAAGTATTGTTGGTATGTTAAATTTTTTGGCTACAGAGAATATCGATGGGGATACCAATGGAATAAAATTGTGAACGTGAATGATATCAGGGCCAAACTTCTCAATTTTTTCCCTTAAAATTCTGGCGCTCTCTGGATTATAGATCACTTTCATGCCTGAAAGAATCCTATCTAAAAAAGTCTTGATTGTTGAGTTGTCAAAAATCAATCGCTCCACGATATGTCCGTTCTTCGAAAGTAATTGGCCTTCAGATTCAAAGACGACATTCTCACCTCCCGGCTGTTTATACTTGTTATGAATTAATAGAATCCTCATAAACAGATGTGAGTAGGATATTTGGAAAAATAAGCCTCATGCTTCTACGAGTAATTTATGTTCGAGTAGTTTATTTGTTGCAGCACTAATTGACCTAAAGTCGATACCTGATTCTTTGCAGATATCGAGGAGAGAATGCATCCCGTCCGAAAAATTAAGAACCCACAAGAGTGCGAGTTGGAAGTCTCTTCCTGCCCACTCACCACCAAGCATATTATACAACCCTCTTTTTCCCAATTGCAATTCGCACTTTGGATTTATGTTTACATACTTATGGTTTGCCTCTATCATATTAACTATGATACGAAGCATTTGGAGGGAGCTGTCAAGCGCCTCAGGCTTTACGAATTCAAGGTTGTCTGCAGACGTGTGGTATTCGGGATACTCCCCAAAGGGGGTTTTCATCAGACTACCTACGGGAAGGTTAAAACCCGGTGAGCAAAATTGACGCTCGTCATCTCCATAGGGAGAAAATTTCAGAATGTTATAATTACCACTCATCTTCAACGCTTCTTCAATTATTTGATCAATCTCTGCATCGCCCTGGCGGGATTTTTTATAGGTAAACTTGCCTGAATCACCTAACAACGACACTATCAATCCATGTTTGATCTGTTTGACCTTTGCTTCATTTACGGAAAGCCAGGTAATCGCCCCGATGGTGCCGGGGACGAATAGAAACCGATATGAGTAGCGCAGTTTTTTTTGGGCTAACTCTTTCGCCAAAAAAGTGGCGACACATATTCCAGAGAGATTATCATTGCACATTGATGGATGACAAATGCGCGTAGAGACCAGGACTTCATCCGGAAGTTCACCGGGTATGTAATATTCAGCATAGGTGAGATGCCCTTCCCTTAATGAGGAATCAATGTAGACATCGTACACATCTTCAGTGAGGTTTTGAAATTGATTGTGGGCCAAACAAAAGCCCCAGTCTTCCTTGTAGTAAGAAGTTCGATAAGGTATCCAGTCGGGATGCTCAGGTAATGTATGAAGATGTTCTTTTAAAACTTCCAGAGTCACGCTTTTATCAATGGGGACACTATAGTTGAGGACATGAAGATTAGAGCTGGTAAAATCGATAATCTTTTCACCACGGGAGTTTTTTACATAGGCTTCTTTAATATTCCATTCCTTCGGCACCTCCCAGTCAAAGACTTTTGTGCCGGTGGGGACTTTGTGAACTATAATAGGTATGTTTTTTTTTATAATCTCTAATGTTCGGTCAATGCCATCACCGGTTATACTCCGGCAGATTGGAAATAATTCGGTCATTAGAGAGTGCATTTGCCCACCCAATGTGAACGTCTTTTTTACTGGTTTTGTAATTGCTTCCATTGCGTTATATGATTAGGATGGCAACAGGTATAAGTCTGGATAGCTTCTATCTTTTTCTGACAGACTGGCGATTTCTGCTGGCACCGCAATGTCAAATGCAGGATCGTCAAATCGGAACCCCCACGAATGCTCCGGAAAATGATACTGCGTCATTTGATAGAAAACACGTGTATCATTACATAGTGTATAAAACCCATGGGCGAACGATTTGGGAACGTAGAGGGCATATCCATTCTCGGCCGAGAGTTCAATTTGAATCCACTCTTTGAAAGTGCGTGAATGCACCCTCAAGTCAACGATGTAATCTATAATTGCACCCTGGAGACAACTGATGATTTTATCTTCTTCAAAGGGAGGCGCCTGAAAATGCATTCCCTTGAATGTACCTTTTGTTTTAACGTGGGAAATGTCACTTTGTACGATTGTCGGATTTAAACCACGTGCAAGAAATTCATCGTGGCAGAATGTCCTTGCCACAAAGCCCCGCTCATCTTCTTTTCTTTCCGGTTTTATGATGAAGGCCCCTTTAAGTTTTGTTTCAAGGAAAATCATAATTACAACAACCATCACATTACTGATTTTCTAACATAGAATCCTTCCGCATATTTTGTTGACGAGGCTGACTCAATTCCCCGGATGCGCATCATCGAAAAGAATGTTTCCTTATCAAACCAGTGCTTGCCCGTCTGGGATTGAAAGCATTCCATAATTGTCTTGACTTTTTTTTCTGCTACTTCTTTTTCCAGTGTTACAAAATAGTTGGGGCTACCAAGGTCACCGTCATACTTCGGAATCTCATATTCAAAAATCAAATGGTTTCTGAATGTATTCCAAGTCAATTCGCAAACGATTCGATGATCCTGGTGTAGGTCGTGCCGGCAATGGGTAAAAATGATATCGGGGTTAAAAGGCTTTAGTTCTTCAAACAGGTCTTTAATGTTTTTGGCTTCATAAGGAAGAAATCCATCTCTATGTTTTTTTATAATGATCTCTTTTTCCTTACAGGGTGAAACAAAATATTGTGCGCTTTTCGTAGCTTCAGCGCCTCGCTCATCCGAGGAAGTAAAAACGAGCCATTTCAAATTGCTAATCTTATACTCTCTACCTAAGCGAATGATCGTTCCACCGCAGCCAATTTCAATATCATCGCAGTGAGCACCGAGACATAAAATCCTGAGGCCTTCCGGCCGGCCGCCGAAATTTACTGGCAGCATGATCAGGCGTTCACCATCTCCAACTTTCTCTCCTTCCAAACCTCCCAGGGTGTTTCACCCCTGCAATACATGTCATCGAGCATTTGCTTTTCTTTGAACGTATCCATGGTAATCCAAGTGCCTTGGTATGGGTAAACAGAAAGCTCATTGCGAAGAACAAGTTTTCGTAATGCATCGTCAACTAAATCCTCACCAGGTCTTAAGTAATCAAAAATCTCATTTTTGAATAGGAAGTATCCTGCATTGACCCAAAGGCCTGACTTGCTCAATGCGCTGATTTCATTCACCTCATTATCTCCATCAAAATGGACCACATGAAAGCTTCGTTGAGGCGGAGTTACCATGAACATCCCTATCTTATCAACCTTCTGAAAATGGTTGATCATTTCCGGTAGTGGCAAGTCCGTGAGGACATCAGAGTAATTCACTAAGAATGAACTTTCTCCTTTTAAATATTTCCTGACAGCCAGGAGTCGTTCTCCCAAGCTGGTGTTGACTCCGGTATCAGCAAATGTGATGGTCCAGTCATCAATATCTTTGTTGAGCAAATTGAGTTTGCTGCCGCCTTTGGAGTAGACAAAGTCATTGGAGAGGTACTCATCATAATTCACAAAATAATTTTTGATGGAGTCTCCCAAATATCCAAGACATAAAATAAAATCACGATGCCCGAAGTGGGCATAATACTTCATGATATACCAGATGATTGGTCGATACCCAATGGGGACCATTGGCTTCGGGATTTTATCAGAGAACTCTCTTAACCGCATTCCCTGACCGCCACAAAATAATACAACTTTCATACGATGGCATTAAGTGGTTAGTTTTTATATCTCAACGTATAGAGCAAGTTCATTTAACTAAAAGTAGTAGCTGCCATGCCCCTAAATCAATGACCCAGGAATTCAAAACAGATGATAAAGATCGCTGAGACCAGAAGAAGGCTATGCCATTACAGTTGATGGCTCATACACTGCGAGCTGCGGGATTGGAACGACAAATTGCCCGCCCCATTCTCCAATGAATGACATCTGGTCCATGATTTCGTTTTTCAAATTCCATGGAAGTATGAAAACATAATCCGGCCTGGTTTCTCTGATCTTGTCAGGGTGATAAATAGGAATTAAAGTTCCAGGTAAATAGTTTCCTTGTTTATGCGGATTTCTGTCAACCGTGTAGTCCATGAAATCAGTGCGAACCCCACAATAATTTAATAGTGTATTACCCTTACCCGGAGCGCCATAGCCGACAACGGTTTTGTTGTCTCTCTTTGCATTGATAAGGAATTCCAGGATCTTCCGTTTGGTTTCCTTCACCTTCTCTTTAAAGTCCGTGTAGTAATCCAGGTCGTGCAGCCCTTTGTTTTTCTCCAGGGTGTGCATCCTGAATACTCTTTCTGAGATCTGCTTTGAGTTGTCTTCCTTGTGTTTTGCAAAAATTCTCAAAGACCCGCCATGAGTCGGAATTTCCTCTACGTCAAACAGGGCTAGTCCATGATGATTAAAAATTTGGTCGACAGTCGTAAATGAGAGATATGAATAATGCTCCTGGTAAATCGTATCAAATTGATTTCCTTCGACTAATCTCATCAAGTGAGGGAACTCCATTGTAATGACACCTTCTGGCTTCAGAAATGCCTTCATGCCGGAAACGAAATCATTGATATCAGGGACATGCGCCAACACGTTGTTGCCTATTAATAAATCCGCTTTTCCATAGCGGCCGCTCAGGTCTTTCGCAGTTTTTACTCCAAAAAACTTGACCTCTGTTCTTATACCTTTGTCAATTGCATACTTGGCTACATTGGCAGCAGGTTCAATTCCAAGAACCGGGATTTTTTTCTCGAGAAAATATTGCAGTAGATAACCATCGTTACTGGCCAGTTCCGCAACTAAGCTGTCGCAAGTAATTTCGAATCGTTGAAGTACTTGTTCCGTGTATTTTTTTATGTGGGCAAGCCAGGAGTCAGAGTAGGAGGAGAAGTAAGCATAGTCACTGAAAATATCCGAGGGCGAAACCAGTTCCTCTACCTGAACCAGGAAACATTTCGAACACACATAAGCATGGAGCGGATAAAACGGTTCCATTTGTTTTAGCTCTTCCGGTTTTACGTGGTCTTCGCATAAAGGCGACATTCCTAAATCCACGAATGTATGTATCAGCGGGGTATGGCAAAACCTGCATTTTCCTAATGTTGTATTTTTTTCATTTTTCATAATAGTATTGTTTTAAGAATTAAAATGTCGTTTCAGTGATGAGTTCTTTTTGAAAGGGCAACGGGTGATTGGCCTGATGCTCGCTAATTTGTTTTAGCGTAAATTCTTGAATTGCGGATGGATCGTCAGTCGCCTTTTGGTACCATTCGACAGTACGGGCAATTGTCTCGGTAAAATTCCATTTCGGAAGCCATCCTAATTTGTGATAGGCTTTATCAATTGAAAGGTTAAGAAGTGTGGACTCGTATTTCGCATCTGAAGGTGGAATCCATTTCCACGAACCTTTTCCCCATTTTTCAATTATTGCTTCGACTAGCTCCTTTACATTTTTGTTGTTGGTAACGAGTGGCCCGAAATTAAACGCTTCACAATAAGACTGAATATTTTCTGTGGATGAATCCAAGAGCTTAGCTCCAAGTCTTAAATATCCGCTCAGAGGTTCCAGTACATGCTGCCATGGACGAGTAGAATAAGGATTCCTAATTGTGATGAACGAATTATTTTGCAGGTCGCGAATGCAGTCCGGCACAAGGTTATTGCCCCAATCGCCACCGCCTATTACATTTCCTGCTCTGGCAGAGGCTATTCGTACTCCATGATCTTTGATCGTATCGGGATTAAAGAATGATTTCCTTAAAGAGGAAATCAGGATTTCTGCGGCAGCTTTGCTCGCTGAATAGGGGTCATAACCACCAAGGGTATCCGTTTCGCGATATCCAAAATGCCACTCATTGTTTTCATAGCATTTGTCTGATGTTATCAATACCATGGAGACTGCTAAGCCTGTTTGCCTTACAGCTTCTAATAGATTCATCGTTCCAACAGTATTGACGTGAACTGTCTCTAAAGGATCTTCGTACGATTTTCCAACCTGAGATTGAGCAGCCAGGTGAAAGATGATATCAGGATTTATTCGATGAAGGCTCTTCTTCAGCCGGTCAATGTCGCGGATATCTCCTATCTCGTGATCGATATCTTTTTCAAGATCCAGAATTTCAAATAGTGAAGGGTTAGTTGGCGGATGCAAGGCATACCCATAGACATCAGCACCCAATTCTCTTAGCCATAGTGTCAACCAGCTACCTTTAAATCCGGTGTGCCCTGTAATCAGGACTTTCTTGGATTTATATATTTCATATTCTTCCTTTTTTTTTACGCGACTCATTTTTGCCATTTGTTTTGTATGACAAACATAATGTGCACCTCGCCTTGAAGTAATGATCTAAACCTGTCACGGTTAATGATCTTTATTGCCGTTTTAGTCCACGCACATGGTCTTGTACTTAACGCTTTGATTATTATTTCCTCAAAATGAGGGTTTTGCTCCTTTCTGATCATTTGCGAGCAGTGAATATTTGCTCATTAAATATGGAGTCGGTAACGCCTTGATAAATCAACTACTAAAAGTCTTTAGCATATTTTCTGACTTCTCAAATATGAGTTCTTTTATGAGGGGCGTTATAAGAAGAATTGTACAGGATAATTGCAAAAAAAATGAATGTCAGCAAGGGAGTGAAGATAACAATTGCCTGCGCCTTATTGGTGCTTTCACTCACTCAGGGTTCTTTCGCAAACATCTACTATGTAAGCATTGCAGGAAATGATATCACCGGGGATGGCAGTATAAATAAACCATGGAGAACACTTAAATACGCGGCAGCCAGAGTACGTGCTAACCTTGGACATACAATCAAAGTGGGTGCTGGGATTTTCGTTGAGACCGGATTGGTGGAAATACCACTTGGCGTTAGTGTTGAAGGCGCTGGTATCGATTCAACAATATTCAAAGCAACCAGCTCATTTTATTATCATCCTTCTGATCCCGGTTATGGAACGGATCATTTTCTGATCAGCCTCAGTGAGTTTAATCAGAGTGACGGTAATCAAACTTTAAGAAATTTTACTATTGATGGAGATTCAAAACAACTGCATGGAGGCATCTACGTTCGGTATCGAAATAAAGTGAATATCGATCGTGTCAAAGTTCAAAATACAAACTATACAGGTATTTGGTTTTGGGACGTGAGGGATTCACAATTGACTAACGCCCAATTGATCAATTGCTCGTGGGGTAGTGCGGGCTATTGTTCTGGTGCACTCAACGTGGGAAACCTGAAGCATGTCGAAATTTCGCAATTGAATATTGACGAGAACACTGGATACGGAATTAAGGCGCTTGGGCCAGATGGTTACAATGATATCTTTTATCTGAAAATACATGACTGCCATGTTTCGGTTACACCCTTCGGTCTTTGGAACAACGGATCAGCACCAAATATTGCCATCGAATTGTGGATGTCAACCCTCGTTGGCTGTGAGATCTACAATACCTATGTTGATAATACCATTTCACTTGTCAATAATGCAGTGCCATCGACAGGTGCGCAAACTATTCGTGTGCATCATAACACTTTCGACATACAAACACGTGCCAATGGCTCCGGTTATGGTATTGAGTTGACCATTCATGACGCTGAAATTGACCATAACTATTTCTTGAAAGGAAATTATGGAATCGCCAACTGGGGCGACCCTATGATCAACTGGAGTATCCATCACAATATATTTTATGCGCTTGACGAAGCTCATGTCGGGGAGGCAGTCCGCTCGCAGTGGGGTGGTTTGCATAACCTGAAATTGTACAACAACACAATTGAATTTACAGGCAATAATACGATGAACGTGGTTGGAGTCTATGGAGGAAGTAGTGAGAACATCGACATCAGGAACAATTTGGTGATTAACTCAAATACAGGATACAGCTTTTACCCCAACGAGTTGTTACACACTGAATCAGGCGCCACTATCAGCAATCTCACCGTCTTGAATAATTCTACCTCCAATTTGGACCCTGGAAGTTTAATCGCCTCTCTTGTCGATTTGCTTAACCCGTATATAAAATTGAATGTTTTGACGAACCCATCCATTACTAAAACCGGAAGCCGGCCAACACCATATTATGTACCTGCAACGGGGAGCTCTTTAATAAATGCTGGTCTCAATGTTGGTTATGAATTTGCTGGTGCCGCTCCTGATATCGGTGCATTCGAATCAGGTCCTGTTGTAGTACCCAATAAGCCACCGTTGGCCAGTATCACAAGCCCATCGATCAACGCAAATTATCCAGCCGGTTCGTCAATTACTATTGATGCAAACGTATCAGACCCGGATGGCGAAATAACGATGGTAGAATTCTTCAATGGTTCGACCAGGCTTGGTCAGATCACTACAAGCCCGTATCGGTTAACTTGGTTTAATCCCTCGACAGGAAAGGCTTCATTAACAATAAGAGTTACAGACAATCAAAATGCGATAACTTCTTCAACACCGGTTCCAATCACGATTACTGCGGGGGTTGACCTTGATTATCCAGGCACTGGTGTCTTGTTCGGGTTGTATGCCCCTGATGCCACGCTCACCGAGTCGATGATTCTTTATCCAGATTCAACGGCATCAAAAGGCAGTTATTTTTCAGAACCTGAAGGGCAAGGTAAGAACAGCTCGCTACCACCACCGGCTAAAGCGACATTTAATTTTCAATTACCAATTAGTGATAACTATGTTGTTTGGGTGAGGATACGATCACCAGATGTTGAGAATCAGAGATTCTTTATTGATCCCGGAAACGGAAATTGGACGCTATGGCAGGCGGGTATCAATACTGAATGGACTTGGGTGAAAATCACTGATCCTGCATCCGGACTTCAAGTTGAATACTCGTTTGCAGTTGGCTACAATACATTTGCGATGGGTTGGGCTGACGATAATGTGCAAGTAGATCGAATTCTGATCACAAACGACTTGAATTTTGATCCCTCTCTAACACAACTTGTCAATGGCAAATCAATAACATTATATCCAAATCCAGCTACTGATCTATTCGTGATCGAGTATGAATCAGTTATTTCTCAGCAAGCGCAGATATATATTTATGATATCGGTGCAAAGATTATTAGCCACTTACCCATAGCGATTAGCGCTGGCCAAAATGCAATTCCAGTAGGCACTCATTTTATGAGTAGTGGCATTTACATTGTTTCCTTGGTTACTGATCGTCAAAGATATTCAGCGAGGCTGATTATTTTTCACTAATTCCTATCTTCCCTAATAGGAATACGTCAACTCAGGTTCGCGTTTTTCCTGAACCTGCGTATAGAAAAAATCACATTTTTATCGTCAACAAATTATGATACTAATCATGTTATAAAAATTCAATGATGAGTATTTTTAAAAATGATGATCTATATCATTGAATTTTTGACATTCATCGGTTATAACTCCCTTTGACCGATCATCATTTTCAATTTCTTTGCCAGGGGGTGACATTTGCATCAGTCAGTTCGGGGTTGGAGTGTTCTCAACAGAAGAATGAGAGCACCCTTTTTTTAACTCATCAAAGTGTCTAGCGTGCCACCTTCTCCGGCTAAAGACTCTCACGCTTCTCGTTCTTCTGCTCTTAATTCCCGGTTAATCAATAAAGTTCTCCGGGAGACTTCAGTAAAGTTCTGAGGTTCAAAATTTTTGCTTGGGCTATTTCGACTTAAGGATAATTATGCTACGCCTAATTATTCAAGTTGCTGGGTAAGGTGTGTCTGAGAATTATAAAAGGTATGAGTAAAAATATATTTTTTCGTCTTGTTGTGGTGGTGGCCATGAAGCCTTTTGTCTACATAGCAGGTCGCTGTGTTAGTGTCAGGGGTTCCGTGATTTTTTCATCTCTATTTTTTCCTGATGTGTCGCTTCTGGCGCACCACCACCTTTTGGAACCTAAATTAATTGCCAAGACAGATACGATTGTGATACAGAGAATTAGATCAATATACAGGGAATGAAAGAGCGCCAACATCTTCAGAATTTATAAAAGAGTCAACGAGTTTCGACTCACCTGAAGTAATCCAAAAATAGACTAGAAAAAAACCGACATGGAATAAAAACAATTTATCCCTGTCACAGGAAAACTATTGGCAAAAAATAAAGCAGGAAACTAAAAAACAAGAATATGAGGACTAACTACATGAAGAAAAAAATGCGTTTGTGCCTTGTCGCAGCATTGTTTCTTTTTCAGTATTCCTTTGCGAATACATATTATGTGAGCACGACAGGGAATGATGCTGCCGGAGATGGGAGCTCTGGCAATCCATGGAAAACACTTAGATATGCTGTAACAAAAGTGGCAGCTAATCAGGGGCACACCATTCAGATGGGGGCAGGAACTTTTGTCGAGAGCGGCTTGGTTGAAGTGCCACTTGGCGTGAGCATTTTAGGGGCTGGAATTGGTGTGACCATTTTCAAAGCAGCCAGCTCTTTCTACTACCATCCGGCTGACCCTGGTTACGGCACCGATAAATTCTTAATCAGTCTAAGCGGGTTCAATCCAGCAGACGGAAATCAGAGCCTTAAAAATTTTACTGTCGATGGAGATTCAAAGCAACTCCACGGTGGAATCTATGTACGCTACCGGAACAAGGTAGTTATCGATCAGGTTAAAGTGCAAAACACGAACTTCACCGGCATATGGCTTTGGGATGTAAAGGATTCACAGCTGACCAACAGCCAGCTCCTCAATTGCTCGTGGGGCAGTACCGGATTTTGCGCTGGTGCTCTAAACCTTGGCAATGTTGAGCGGGTAGAAGTATTTCAATTGAATGTCGATGAAAATACGGGCTACGGAATCAAAGCGATTGGCCCCGATGGTTACAATGATATTTTTAACTTGAAGATCCACGACAGCCATATTTCGGTCACTCCATTCGGCCTGTGGAACAACGGGTCAGCCCCAAATATCGCCATTGAATTGTGGATGTCAACTCTCGTTGGTTGCGAGATTTACAACACGTATGTTGATAATACAATTTCACTTGTTAATAGTGCAGTGCCGTCAACAGGAACTCAAACCATCCGGGTACATGACAATATTCTTGATATGCAAACACGTGCCAGTGGTGCTGGTTACGGCATTGAGTTAACAATTCATGATGCAGAAATTGATCATAACTATTTCCTGGCAGGTAATTACGGTATAGCCAATTGGGACAATCCAATGCAGAACTGGAATATCCACCACAATACTTTTTATGCATTGTCGAGTATCTATCCTGGGGAAGTGGTCCGTTCTCAATGGAGTGGTTTGCATAACGTAAAATTGTACAACAATACAATCGAATTTATCGGCACGAACACCATGAATGTGGTTGGTGTTTATGGAGGAAGCAGCGATAATATTGATATCAAAAACAATTTGGTGATCAATTCAAACACTGGTTACAATTATTACCCGAACCAGTTGGTGCATACAGAGCCAGGCGCTACAATTAGTAGTCTGACAGTATTAAATAACTCGACAACCAATTTAGATCCGGGTAGTTTAGTCACATCTCTGCTTAATTTGCTCAACCCGCTAGTCAACCTGACCACTCTGCCGAACCCTGCGGTAACGAAAACCGGAAATCGGCCAGCGCCTTATTATATGCCGACAACAGGAAGCTCTTTGATAAATGCAGGCGTTAATGTTGGTTATCCTTTCACAGGATCAGCTCCGGATATAGGTGCTTATGAGTCTGGTGGTACATCCAACGCTGCTCCAACTGTGAATATAACAAGCCCTGCAAGCAATGCGAGTTTTACGACAGGCTCAACTGTGACTATTAATGCCAATGCTACCGATAGCGATGGAACAATTTCTAAAGTGGAATTCTTTCAAGGTTCAACCAAGTTAGGAGAGGATCTCACCAGCCCATATAGTTTTGCATGGACGAGTGTGCCGGCTGGAAATTATTCCTTAACCGCCAAAGGGACTGATAATCTGGGAGGAGCGACCACTTCAACTGGGATAGCCATTTCCGTGAGTAATGCTAACGTTGCTCCAACTGTGAGCATAACTAGCCCTGTCAACAACGGAAATTTTGCAACAGGTGCTACAATAACTGTCAATGCGACTGCAACTGACAGCGATGGAACAATTTCCAAAGTGGAATTCTTTCAAGGTTCAACCAAGTTAGGAGAGGATCTCACCAGCCCATATAGTTTTACATGGGCGAGTGTGCCGGCAGGAAACTATTCCTTGACCGCCAAAGCGACTGATAATCTGGGAGGGATGACTACTTCAACTGCGATAGCCATTTCCGTGAGTAATGCTAACGTTGCTCCAACTGTGAGCATAACAAGTCCTGCCAACAATGGAAGTTTTGCAACAGGTGCGACAATAACTATTAATGCTACTGCAGCTGACAGCGATGGAACAATTTCCAAAGTGGAATTCTTTCAGGGTTCAACCAAGTTAGGCGAAGATCTTACCAGCCCATATAGTTTTACATGGACGAGTGTGCCGGCAGGAAACTATTCCTTGACCGCCAAAGCGACTGATAATCTGGGAGGAGCGACCACTTCAACTGCGATAACCATTTCGGTGAGTAATGCTAACGTTGCTCCAACTGTGAGCATAACAAGTCCTGCCAACAATGGAAGTTTTGCAACTGGCTCAACAATAACAATCAATGCGACTGCAGCTGACAGCGATGGAACAATTTCCAAAGTGGAATTCTTTCAGGGTTCAACCAAGTTAGGCGAAGATCTTACCAGCCCATATAGTTTTGCATGGACAAGTGTACCGGCAGGAAACTATTCGTTGACTGCCAAAGCGACTGATAATCTGGGAGGGGTGACTACCTCAACTGCGATAACCATTTCGGTGAGCAATGGTAATATTGCTCCAACTGTGAGTATAACAAATCCTGCCAACAATGGAAGTTTTGCAACTGGCTCAACAATAACAATCAATGCGACTGCAGCTGATAGCGATGGAACAATTTCCAAAGTGGAATTCTTTCAGGGTTCAACCAAGTTAGGAGAGGATCTCACCAGCCCATATAGTTTTGCATGGACGAGTGTGCCGGCAGGAAACTATTCGTTGACCACCAAAGCGACTGATAATCTGGGAGGAGCGACCACTTCAACTGCGATAACCATTTCGGTGAGCAATGGTAATATTGCTCCAACTGTGAGTATAACAAATCCTGCTAACAATGGAAGTTTTGCAACTGGCTCAACAATAACTATCAATGCGACTGCAGCTGACAGCGATGGTACAATTTCTAAAGTGGAATTCTTTCAGGGTTCAACCAAGTTAGGAGAGGATCTCACCAGCGCATATAGTTTTGCATGGACGAGTGTGTCAGCTGGAAACTATTCGCTGACAGTAAAAGCTACCGACAACCTTGGTGCAGTAACAACATCAACACCCGTTGCGATTAAGGTTGACAATCTACCGGTAGTAAGCCTTACAAGCCCTGTTAACAATGCAAATTTTGCCACCGGGTCAACTATCACCATCACTGCAACTGCCACCGACACTGATGGCACGATATCGAAAGTTGAATTCTTTCAAGGAACTACTAAGTTGGGCCAGGCCACGACAAGCCCTTATAGCTTTGCGTGGACAAGCATACCGGCAGGAAATTACTCTTTAACAGCAAAGGCAACTGATAATTTAAATGGAGTAACCATTTCTTCAGCGATCGCCATTACAGTGAGTACAGCTAACACTGCTCCTGTAGTGAGTATCGTCAGTCCTGTCACCAACGCGAGCTTTACGACCGGCTCAGCCGTGACAATCAACGCCAATGCTACTGATGGTGACGGTACAATTTCCAAAGTAGAATTCTTTCAGGGTTCAACCAAGTTGGGAGAAGACCTTACGAGTCCGTATAGTTTTGCGTGGTCGAGTGTGCCTGCAGGAAACTATTCTTTAACAGCAAAAGCCACAGACAATGCTGGAGCGACTACCATTTCGATAGCTATACCTGTTGTAGTCAACAATCCTACAGCCACTTTTCAACTGGGATTGTTTGCTTCGGATGCAGTTCTTTCTGGTGGCGTAACACTTACAGCAGACCCTACTGCGTCCACAGGAAGTTATTTTTCGATGCCTGCAGGCAACGGAACAAATTATTATATACCTCCATCTGCAAGTGCGACATTCAATTTTCAATTGGCGAAGACTGATACGTATTTCGTTTGGGCCCGGGTGAAATCTGCAACCGTAAATAATCAGGGTTATTTCATTTACGATGGCAAAGGACATTGGTCAAACTGGCTTGCTGGTATTCATACGGATTGGACATGGGTGAAGCTTTCAGACTCCTCCACAGGAGCAATAACTTCATTCCCTTTCAGTCAGGGGCTAAATGAATTACAAATGGCATGGAATGATGAGAATGTTCAGATTGACCGCCTCCTGATCACAAATGATGCCACGCTGGTACCCGCAGAACCTGTTATTGCTAGTCAGATTGCGGTGTTTCCTAATCCCATAGTTGATAAGTTCACGATACAATACACCTCACCAGTAGCGCAGCAAGCGCAAGTAAGTATCTTCGACCAGAGCGGTGGTACACTTGTTATGCAAACTGTAGTAATGGCAAACGCAGGAGTAAATAACATCGTATTGGGTACTGATAACATCTATAACGGAACTTACATTCTCGTGTTCACGCCCGCAGACGGGAATAAAGCAACTACGAGGATCGTCATCTTTAGATAATTTACAACCATCCTATAAAATCCATTCCTGGATCTATCAGGAATGGATTTTTTTATTAATGACGTATATCGTTGACCCGGAATGTACTTTCTAACTACATTTTGATTCAAACATTATGGTGTGGTGGCCATGAACGATTACTTAAGCAAAAAAATCAAGGCTCTATCCATGTGTGCTATCATCCTTGTCGTTTTTATCCATTCACACAATGGGGAAGTGAAGTTTGCTTCCGGAGATTCTACAGGAAGCCAAAGCTGGGGCGTGCTCTTTATAGAAAATTTTCTCAGCAAAGGCATAGCTAAGATAGCGGCACCTTTGTTCTTCGCGATCTCAGGATTTCTGTTGTATTTCTCATATAAGTTCACAGTGAGAGGAGTGGTTGATAAGTTCAAAAAGAGGCTTAGAGGTCTCGTAATTCCTTATCTATTTTGGTCAGCTTATGGATTGGTTCTGGTTTGGATCTTGCAATCTCTTCCCTGGTCGAAAGTTTTTTTTACCAGGGAGCTAGTAGCTGACTTTTCAATTTCAAAGTTACTGTTTACAATCTTTCTGGATCCAGTTCCGTATCAACTGTGGTTCGTGAGGGACTTAATTATGCTAGTCATATTCAGTCCACTAATTTGGTACTTAACAAAGTCAATAAGATGGGTGTGGCTTGTAATCTTATTATTTTTATGGTTTGCAGATCGAAAGACGTTCGTGTTTTTCAGTAATGAGGCGCTTTTGTTTTTCACACTTGGGTGCTTCCTTGCCACTGACAAGAATAACACGATCAGTAAAAAAAACACAGCCTTTTCAAGCTATTGCGCACTTATTTTGTGGCTTCTTCTGGTTTTAGTAACGACCTGTCTTGTGACGTTCAGCCATACTTTTTCTTCCATTTCTTTTGATGTAATCAACAACCTGGGCATATTAGCCGGCATAATTTCGGTGTGGTCATTGTACGATCAATTCCATTATGGACCAATCGAAGAGTATTCTTTTCTGTTTAATAGCTCTTTTTTTATATTCGTTTTTCATGAACCTCTGCTTACCATCTTGAAAAAGGGTATGTTTTTTTATATGGGAAAAACAAACTTCTCGTCATTAATCATTTATGTTGCTGCTCCGGTAATTACTATCGGTCTTTCTGTGATTGTTCGCCTGGCTTTTAAAAAAGGAGCGCCTGGCCTTTACAATTTTGCGACTGGCGGGAGGTAAGGATACTTTTGATGATAAGAACTACTTTAGCCAATATCCGGCAATTCTTCGGGCATAACCCGTTAGTAATGCTGGCAAAAGAAATCTTCTCGGGCAATTTCTAAGAGCATAGATAGTATAATTCCGGAGGTTGCCACCACCCTTGACATCGAACAAGTGAAGAAGATAGTTTTTCAGATTTTTTTTCTCTCTTAATTTATGATCACCGCCTTCTTCCGGATAGGTGTATAGCCTCGCGTCATAGTTGCAATATATCTTGAACCCATTTCTTATTGCCATCTGGGTAAAGTCGTAGTCGGCTAAATAATGAGGCAGTTTTCTCTCTTCAAAAAGGCCAATAGTATCAAATACATTTTTGGGGATCAGCAACCCACGACCAGGATAAAGCGAAACCTCGTGCAGTCCTTTGCGATCTTCTTCGCTAAGCTCATTTAGTAGGAAGCGGGATTTACTCCACGTCCAATTGACCAGTTCACCGCCATAATAGGGTTGTTGAGTTTTTTTATCCACATCCAAAGCTCCAAGCAATGCATTCGGGGTTGAATCAGTCCAGAAGAGCATTTGCTCAAGGAAATTTTCAGAAGCTAAAGTGTCATTGTTGAGTGTCAAAATATACTCCGCTCCAAGCGACAATGCGTGTCGTATGCCAAGATTGACAGACGCTGTCCAGAACAGGTTTCCAGTTCCGGATAACACGATGACATTTGGAAATTCTTTAGCGAGCATTTCCCTTGTGCCATCTGTAGATCCATCATCTACAATTATGATCTCATGCCCTGAAATTGTTTGTTGCTGCAAGGAGCAAAGGCATTCTCTAGTAAACTCCTTACGATTGTGTACAGGAATTACAATATAAATGGAGACGTCTACTACGGGCACGTTGGTTATGGGGAGAGTCTGAGCATTCATTGGTACGATGCATTGGTCGAAACCCATTGTTTCCGGGCACTCTCTCTTTTTCGAACAATAATCTTTCCGATATTTTGAAAAGGTACCTCAATCAAATGGTAAGTGCATGCAGATATGGCTACAGTCAGCGATAGTATGCAGCAAAAACGCAAAATGTAATTGATGATAGAGAAATAGGGGATACCGGGGGAGACAAAATCCAGAAAACTGAATTGCGTCAGCCAATGCAATACAGCAAAATGAACCAGGTACATACTGTAGCTGATCTTTCCAATATAAATCGTGACAGGATTGACGAGAACTATAAACCCTTTTCGTGAAAGCACACATCCTAATACAACGAACGTCATTGCAAATTGAATGTGCAATGGAAATATGAAGACAGTGTGAGTCAACAATTGAGCTAAAAGGAAGATGCAAAGAATAAATACAACAATTGGCTCAACATGCCATTCTCTCATCGGAGTCCTAACAAGGAAATAGAGAATGATGCCACACGCAAAAACAGGGAATTGGTTTGGTGGGTAAAAAAACAAATACTCACCCCAAAGGCGTTCTGAAGCAATCAAGGGGAAACGTTCCAGCAAAGAATAGAGAACCATTCGCGCCAGGATTGTAGAAAGAAATAGAACTAAAGCCTGATTTAAGTTTTTTATTCGCAGAAATAGTAAGGGTACCAGACAGTAAAAACATGCTTCAATAGCTATAGACCATCCGCCGGGAACGACACTTGTGATCCAATATGGATTTATGCTGTGTATGAATAAAATATTTGAAAGAACGTTCCACATCGAAACATTTGGAGCGTCCCCCAGCCAATATCGGGCTCCGAATCCGTCTTGCCACAGAAAGTAGATAATACCGAAATAATACATGGGTGCAATTCTGAAAAATCTTCTAATAAAGAAATTTCCAACTGGAGCTGTCTCTTTATTATTTCTATTGCCATAGGTCAAAAAAATAGTAAATGCGCTTGCCACAAAAAAAAGCTGAACACCAATAGCTCCATTCACGATAATATTATCGAAGACACGAGGGTAAGTATCGTTTATGCCGGCCTGGCCGCAATGAACAATGAGCACACCCAGAATGGCAATTCCACGCAGAGCATCAACGAACTTTATTTTATGGCCCATTACTTGGTCCATAATTTTATGAAGCGTTTAGCATAGGTTTTTTCGTAAGCGTTGTATTTGGATTCACCAGTACGGCCGCCATGACCAGTGAGAATATTACCTGGCCAGAGCTCTCCAGGTATACGAAGATATCGACCTGTAGAATGAACAACAGAAATACAGTAACTGCAAAGAATACGCCTTGTGGATCACCGGCCTGGTATTTCTTCTTGTAGTAAGTATAGACCCGATGAAATAGAATCATGAAGATCACATAACCAAAGATTCCCTGACTAACCAGGATTTCAAAGGAACTGCTATGGAGATGCATGTGATGATAATCTTTTACATCTGAATTCCAGAGTTTAGCCACGTCTGATATCAGGTCAAGAAAATAATGCCCCTTAAAACCATTGCCCCAAAAAATGCCGCGTTGATCATCGGTAATCCAACTCATCACATTACTCCAAATGAAAGCCCTCCCGTTGAACGTCATTACATCCTGCAAGTCAACTCGTTTTAACATGGTGACGAAAACGGGAAGGGTAAGAAACTGGTAAAGAAACAAGCCTGAACTTAGAAGAATGGGGATCGTAAACTGTGAAACTAAAAACAGCCCCCTTGTTTTTTCGATGACTCGGGATGAAAGGAGCAATGCGACAAATAAAAAAATCAGAATATTTAATCTGGAATTAATCAAATAGAGCAGCCCCAGGTTGAAAATGAAATAAGCTGCCAGATAGGAAAGCCTGAAGGGGTCGTCTTTCACCCTCGTCATATAATAAATCAGCATGAGATTTAGAATAGTGAGCACACATGCCCCGCTGTAAAAACCGTCTAAAAACGGAAAGTTGAGCCGACCCTCTATGCTATGAAATTCGTTGGACAGTTTGAGCACGAAGAATCCAAATAAATTGATGAGAAGGAGAAGGCTCAAGCTTAGGAAAGTTAGGCGTGCTATTCGTTCTACTTGATCTTCATTGTATAGAACCACAATAATGAAAGCATTTACTGGTGCAATAAATACAGCGCATTTCACGAGGGTGATTGATAGATTGTCTTCAGGCAGGCCATTGAAAAGTGCTCGGAATACCGAGATAACGCACGTAGCCAGATATAGCCAGTTCAAGTAATAATACTTATTTATCCGCGGCTGAAACCCTTTTTTATAGAAGATATCTACCAGGTAAAAGAGTATGATGAGTATATGAACCGAAATGCAAATGATGAACCCAACAGATGGACTTTTGGCAGCCGCTACATATGTGCCGATACCAAATACCGGAAAGCTTGCGACAAATAAGAAATTGATAATATCTCGTTTGCTTAACATTGCTTTCTTTCTATTGTTGGTTCCGCAGCATATGCGTATGCGGGGACACGATCCTTTCTACTCTTCCCGAGGACAGAAGCCGGATTGCGCTTTTAAAAAAGTATTTTAGAGATTCAAAAACGGGCTTAGGTATATATTGCTTTATGCTGGATTTCATCCGATATACTCGTGAGCTGCAGATTTCATTAAAGTATCGGTGATCTCGCTTTTTGTTCACCATGATAAATTCAGGGTGCTTCAATGGAAAGTCCAGTTCTTCCATTTTTAAATCATGTCCAGCACCGATCGGGTTTTTCGTATTCGTTGCATCGGCTCCAAATCCCAGATTGGTAACCAGGTTCTTTTCCGGAACGATGATCAGACCCGAGTTGATTTTACAAATGAATTGCCATTGATAATCCCAAACAGTCTTGCGGCTGGTCCGCTCATCACCCGTATGCATTTTTTCAAAAATGTAATTAAAGTGCTCAACTTCATAAGCAAAGTCGAAGTGCCCATCGAGATACTGTTTCCTGGTTATTTCATTGTAGTGACCCATCTCATAATCATACAGTTTCCAGGCGCGCCTCCAGGTCGCCCAACCCCATATATAAATCATATTGGAAAAAAAGTAAGAGTAATCACTACCCCTGTTTTTTTTACTTTCAAAGTTGGTACCACCGATCTCCATAATCCGTGTGTCATGTCGATATCGTTCTAGAAGTTCGGCACAAAAGGAAAAGAAACTTGACGATGGCAGGCAATCGTCTTCAAGGATGATACCCTCTTCTTCCTGATCGAAGAACCAGGTCATAGCTGATGACGGTCCCTTGCCACACCCAAGATTTTCATCCCGGAATAACCTGGTAACAGTACAGTCCCAATCAATTTGGGATACGACCTCACGGGCCTCCTTGCATTTTCTTACATCTTCTTTTATGTGTGATCGAGGGCCATCGGCAGCGATATACAATTTTGTAGGTTTCACTTTTCGAATAGCATCGAGAACCTTTCTGGTGGTTTCTGGTCTGTTGAAGATCAAGAGCAATACCGGTGTTGTCAGGGGCTTCGCAGTTTCTTGAATATTCATATCACTTTGGCTTTTAGCAGTCTGTTAATTTTCAGCAAGGACTTTGCTTTTGAAGTGATTACATCTTTCATCAGAAGACTGAAATATCTTTTATCCGAAACAGCATCTCGAATCATAAACGGAGGATGACGCAGCGGAAATCCTATATCCAACGCGTCCATAGACGCACCCTTACTGTTGACGTTCGTAGTATGCGTTGCTAAATCACCAAAACCGATATTTTTTACGAGATTAATGTTAGGAACAATGGCCAGTCCGGAATTGGCATACCGCGCGAAATCCCATTGGTAGTCCCACCAATCTACTTTGCTACGGGTAATAGTTTTATTAAATTTTCTCAATCGATACGCTTTCTCGACAGGGCTCATAAAATAATAGCTGAAGAACCCATCCTGCTTTGCCTTTGAATAGTGCTTTAATTCAAAGTCAAATTTTTTCCAGGCACGTCTCCAGGTAGCCCAACCCCACACATTTCCTGCACGGGAGAAATAATAGGAATAGTCGCTGTCTTTCTGCCAACCGCTCAGGAAATTATTTCCACCGATATGCATGACGCGAGTGTCGTGACGATAATGCTCTAACAAGTCCTGGCAAAACCAGAAGAAACTCTGTGAAGGAAGACAGTCGTCTTCGAGAATAATTCCTTCCTCTTCATGCTCGAAGAACCACGTGAATGCGGAAGCAGGCCCCACTCCACAATTCAAATTTTCACTTTGGAAGAGTGTTTCAACTTTACAATCCCAATCGACTTGATTGACGATTTTTCGTGCTTCCTCGCATTTTTCAAAATCCGATTTTACATTTTTTCGAGGCCCATCGGCAGCAATATAAAGTCGCGATGGCCTTGCTTTTCGGATAGCTTCAAAAACCTGCCACGTGGTTTCGGGCCTGTTAAAAATAACTAATAGCACTGGTGTGCTGAGCGGGCTTGCGGGTATGACGTAACTCATTACAATAGCTAAAGCCTAAAATTGAGTAATGAATGGCAAACAAATCAACGATATACATCATCAATGAATGGCGTAAAAATCGTTTGGCCTGCGGTGGAATTCCGAATCGGATAGCTGCGCTGAAGAATAAAAGTTACTGCACATGTTTTTTTCGAAGACCTCGAAATCCTCTACAATTGAAATCGCTTTGTGAGCAACTGTTTGCGGGCTAGCATATTGATCTGTAAATCGATAAAAATAAAGTTGCTTTCGGTCGGAATATCGCACTGAAATATCCTGGATTATATTCCCATATCGATCTTCCGGAAGGATTTCAACGCAACCAGCTGCATGTGCCGTGGGCAAAAGCATATTAGATCCATGTACTCCTATGACAACATGACTCTGTGAGTAAATTCTGCACCATGCTCTTTCAATCGATTCATCGGCCATTGTTTTCCGCTGATCGTTTGCATAGCGATTAAAATTTCCAACTTTACCTAAACCGACAATGTAGAAGCGCGAGTTTGGCAGTTTCTCCCGAATCCTGGAAATCGTTTTTTTTACCAGGCCATTTTGACTCATTGACAACATGCGTCCTCCTATTTTTAACATCTTGGTTTTTCGACATACACGATAGAACCAGTAATCCAGAATTCCGGATAGCCACCAGCGGTCTTCCCGTAAAACAAAAGTGAAAGTGGGACGCAGGCTTATAAAATTTCTTAAGTCAAAAGACTTGACACCAGTGAAATTGGCAATATCGATGTTGCTAAAATCAGGGTGAGAGTAAGCTTTACTAAGATAAATTGTATCAAATCGTTCAAATTCGCTGGAAATGAATTTTTGAATACTTGAATGCGTGCCGGCAAGCTCATTTAATTTGAGATCTACCAACCACGCTTCGGCACATCTGCTAGGGATCAACCATTCAAATGATTTGGGAAGAATAAGGATAAGTCCAAGATCTTTATTGTTGTTGAGATGATAGGAAGAATTGTAAAGTTTCAATAAGACATGTCCGTATAAAAAATCGAGTGTATTGAGAATTACGACTTGCTTGTGCTTATGATAGATCTTTTTCTCAATTCTGACTTCATCTTGGTTTTCGTTCGTGAATGATTTCAGCAAAACTTCCGTAAGCCACGACTGCTTAGTGTCAATCAATTGCAATTTCTCACCAGATTTACTGATCGTGAATGTGTCGTTTACATTATGGCCGACGGGTAGCGTTTGAAAAAAACCAAAACCACAATTTTCACAAACGCAATCCAACATTGTGAAGATCGATCTTATTACAATTTCCAGTACTGCTGATTTATGATTGCACCGGGGGCATAAAATCTGTTTCTCAGTTTCAGGCTTAATGCAAATCATAAGTGCATTTTGCTTAGGCAACATCATTTAGTTTCCAAAATGAAAAGATGCCGTGGAGCATCAGTTTCTGATTAAGTCTTGTTTTTTCAAAAAATGCATCAAGCAGAAAAATACTTACTGTGAATGATAACATACTGGCGACAATGGCGCCATAAGGGCCGTAAAGGGGTATCATGAAATAGTTGAGAGAGATATTGGCTACTGCCCCGATGACCACAGTGAGCAGAGAATATTTGAACAAGCTCTCATTAACTATGAAAACAGATTTACCTACTCCCATATTCGAAAAGAAGAGCCTCAGAGAAAAGAGCGACAGGAGGTACCCGGCGGCCTCGAATTCCCGGCCATAGAGAAGAACAATCACATCCTTTGAAAAAAAGTAAATAGGCACTCCAACTACCACGAATGCTAAAAACATAAGGCGATATAAATTTGTGAGACGATTATGGTAGAGGTCACTGCCGGCAACCTTGGCTTTGGCAACAGCTGGCATAAACGTATTCATCAAAATCACCGGGACGAAACCAAATATTTCTATGAATTTCAGGGCTACTGAATACTGCCCAACTTCATAGTTATTCATCATATTGCCCAGCATCACCTGGTCAATTCGGGCCTGAATGTTTAAGGCAACACCGTACAATGCTAACGGCCACGATTCGCGCAAGAGCTCCAGTGCCAGTGTGTTTTTGAATTTCCAGTTCCACGGTGTGCCCTCACGGGTGCGATACGCATAAATGAATCCTGCTGCATTAAGAATGGAGCCGAGAATTACAATAATGGCGAACCAGATAAGTGGAGCATGAATGGAAACCATTCCAATTTTGGCCAGGCTGATCACAAAATTGATGACAAGCTGAACCTGAACCACAAATTTAGACATCACTTGCGACTGAAAAAAATAGTTAATGACTTCAAATCCCTTGAAAATCTCAGCTATTGCAATAATCATGATAAGCGTATTGGTGAATGCATCATGACCCATGAAGGCCATAACTGCCATCATTGGAACTATCATAAATATTGAGCCTGCAACTTTTATAACAAAGCCAGTGCCCAAAAGGTCGGCCTGTTTGGCCGGATCTTTTGAAAGCTCACGTATGATAATCTGATCGATGCCTAACGTGGAGAATGCGGAAAAAATACTTACAAAACTCAGAGAGTAGTTTAAGAGACCATAGCTTTCAGGTTTTAAATATCGGGCTACGCTAATTGCAACTACAAGCCCTACAAAAAGAGAAAATCCTTTTTCAAAAATCAACCAGATTGCATTTTCGGCATACTTTCTAAAACGACCTGCGGCAAAATCCATAAGTAAAAAATAATTAAACCCTTACTTATATGCGTAGTAGGAGTATCCATTCAGAGACAACTTTGCATCATTCAACACTACACTCAGATTTTTGATTTTCTTCTCGTCATAGAGCTTGTTGATTTTCTCCAGGTGTGTTCGGTTAGTGTAGTTGGAACGTATCACGCAAATATTTGCCCCGGTATATTTCATGAGAATAACATATTCTGAGACTGGCCCTACGGGTGGTGAATCAATAATGATCATGTCATATTTTTGCTTCAGATCTTCGATCAATTGTTCCATCTTCGGTAGTCCAACAAGGTCAAGCGGATTGGGTGGAATGGCGCCTGATGTAATCACATGAAGACCGTCTGTTGCCGTGGTATTGATTATTTCATCAAGTGAACATGCGCCAATCAGATAATTTGAAAGGCCCTTATTGTTTGCGAGCCCGAAGGCTTTTGCTACCTGAGGCCTTCGCATATCGGCATCAATCAAAATAGTCTTCCTTCCGGATTGTGCCATCGACAAGGCCAAATTAGAAGAACAGAAAGTTTTGCCTTCACTCATAATAGAAGATGTAATGCCAATTACACTTTTCTCTTTGCCAAGCGTAAGATATTCCAGGTTAACCCGAAGTGAGCGGAAACACTCCGCTAGCACTGATTTGCCGTTGGCAACAATTCCTGCCGTCTGATCGCGCTTTGCCCCGTGAACGATCGTACCAATGGTGGGAATCCGCGTACTCTTCTCCACGTCTTCGGTTGTAATGATTCGGTCATTTCGCAACATATCATTTAGCATGATCAATCCTATAGCTAAGGCAAATCCACCAAATAAGGCTACAATCATAATCAGTTTCCTATTAGGCGAGACAGGACCACCACCCACTTGTTGAGCCTTGTCTACAATCGTTTTTTCATTTGTGTTTGATGCTATTGCAATTCCTGCTTCTGCACGCTTTTCCAGCAAATAATTATACACGTTGTCGTTGAAATCAAATTTTCGCTGGATGTTCACCAACTCACGTTCGCTGCGTGGAAGTTCATTAACGTTGCGCTGGATATCGTCAATTTTACGATTCAAATCCGCCAGCGCATTCGTGGAAGCCTGGACAAAATTGCTGACGTTATCCATAAGTGCTTTTTTGTGATTGGCGATTTTGAGATCGAGTACTTTAACAACCGGATTGGTGTCCTTTGTACTATAGTTTAAACCAATCCGCTCTTGGTTAAGTCTCTCGAGCTCAATTAGAAGGTTGTTCAGCAAAGGATCTTCAAGGCCAAAAGTAGATGGAGTTTGAATATTCTTCAGATCCGCTTTATCAAGAGCGCTTGCTATATATTTATAATACTTGAGTTTCAATTCCAAAGCTGATTTGTCGGTCTCCAGCCGATCGAGTGTCTTTGTTAAGTTATCAGCTGTGGCAGTTATGTTGAGTATATTATTTCGTGATCTGAATGATTCGAGAGAACCTTCTGCCTGTTTCAATTCATTTGATACACCGCTGAGTTGGTCATCGATAAACTGAATTGTCTTTATCCCTAGTATATTTCTTTTATGAAGCTCATTGGCGAGATAAACATCCAGTAGCGTATTAAGGAATAAAATGTCCTTCTTTGGGTTTCTTCCCCGCATGGTAATCTCAACGATGTTTGACTCTCTTGAGATGGGTTTAATATCCAGTTTTTCGCGATATACCTCGGTAAGGGAACACGGATCCTGAATTATGAAAAAGTATGCTTTCTCATTGTCAGCATCGTAAGGATAATTGAAGGCTATTTTAAAACTCAAATTTCTCGCACTGAATGGTTTTTCATTTGTCTGTGTCTTTTTGATATCAACCTGGGGTTCAACTCCCGCAAATCGATTTGTACCGAAATTATACGTGCTGACGTTTTTTGCTGATGCAGACACAGAATAAGAGGTAGGTGAGGTCCTCTTTATATAGACGGGAACATTTAAAATTTGATTGACGTTGGAGTCCATTTCAATTTTAAACGGGCAATCGTCATTATATCTTTCGTATGTCTTGAAATTCTTTCTTTCAAAATAGGAAATTCCGAAGTCAAGCTTCTCAAGAGTACTGCCAACCAGGTTGAACGATTTCAAAATACCAATCTCATCCTCTAATTCTGTATGCGATGACAAGAGCTCCATTCCTTTCAAGAATTTCTCGTTACCCATACCATTCTTCATTTGGCCGGTCAACAATATCGAGGCTCGTACCTGGAATATGGTGTCAGCAAATTGAATATAGGCATATGCCAGTGGTACTGTAATGGCGATACAGATCAAGAAATAGTACCACTTCGATATGAGTTTATATATAATCGCTTTGATGTTTACTTTTTCATCCATTATCTATTTGTATTTACGTAACTGAAAATGAGAACGGCAGTAGTTGTTGCTGCAAACAGCACACTAAGAAGTTCCAGGTTCAACCTCTTGGAACGCGCCTTGAGCGGCTCGACATACAATACATCTCCAGGCTTGAGAAAAAAAAATTCGGATTTTAGAAGGTCAGAATTTGTAAGGTCCAGCAAAATTACTTCTGTGCCGGATGCTTGTTGTCGTAGAAGCTTGATGTTCCTGCGATTTCCAAAATTGGTCAGGTCGCCCGCCATACCCAGGGCCTCCAGGGCGGTCGCCTGATTATTATACACAAAATAATATCCCGGATTCTTAACCTCACCAAGGACCGTCACTTTAAAACTGATCATCTTTACGATCACTATTGCGTTATTGAAATACTTATTGGCATTCGCTTGAATAACTTGTTGAGCCTCTTCGACCGTTAAATCCTTGATCATCATTTCTCCCAGAATCGGCAACGTAATTTTTCCACTAACATCAATAGAATAGCCTTCCAGAAACAAAGTGCCTGGATTTGCCATCATTATATTTTGAGTAGAAATATTGAAGATTCCTGAAACCTCTTTCTCAGCAGAGCTCTTAATTTGCACGGAGAGAATATCCGCCGGCTGTAGTTTGTAGGGCGTCCGCTTGCCTTCAATCAAGGTAGCCTTATTACCCGAAAAATTCCGGTTTTGCAGGTAAACAAGACTCTTGTTGTAATAACAGGAGGATGTTAAAAACACGAGGGATAACAATTGAAAAAAGATTATAAAAAAGCGAGAGTACTTCATTGCATTTGATATCGTTTGTGACATCGCAACTTAGAGTCATACAATTTGAAATTCAATGATTGAGGTCGTTACTGTCAAAAAATGACGAAGGAGAGAGGTAACAGCGTAACCTCATCCATTAAACAGCTTTTCTGCCATTATGACGATCTGCATCGTCATTTTTTAATGATTGACATCGTCAGTAAGCAATGATCTATGAATTATATTTACAGAATATTTTGGCTTGTCTGACTCACAAAACAAAAGAGAACATGGGTTCGATTGTGAGTGGTTGTTGCATCAGCAAATACTTTACTCATGAGGCAAAATGTAGTCAAATCAAAACCCGCTGGATCAAAGTCAAACAAGCAAACGCCAGACTTGACTCCTGTCGTGAGCGAACTCAAACAACTTCAACAGGAACTCCAATTAAAAAAGAGAGAACTCAACGCTACGGAAGAGCGATTGGCTAAACTTCAGCGCTTGCAAAAGTTAATGGCGCATAATTTTCCCGGTGGAATGATCTGTATACTCAATCGCGAAGGCAATGATCCAGAATCAGACGTGATAGAGCAAATCAATCTTGCGCAATTTGGTAAAGAGAGAGGCGAGAGAAATGAAAACAAGGCTTTGCTTTTTGATGAGGAGACCTTGGCTAAACTAAGAAAGGCTTTTGACGGTGAAAACGTTACTTGTGAAGTAAAATTAAATAACAGGTTCTATAACGTTACAGCAGTGCCGCTTACCGAAAGCAAAAAAGCAATCCGGGAAATTTTATGCGTCATGCAGGATTTTACCGAACGGAAGAGTATGGAGGAAGGTCTGGTGAAAGCACTGGAGAAGGAAAAGGAACTTGGAGAACTTAAGTCACGGTTTGTTACCATGGCTTCGCATGAGTTCAGGACACCGCTCACGATGATCCTCTCATCAACTTTTCTTATTGAAAATGCTCCCGTTGAAAATTATGACAAAGAAAAAGTAGTTCACACCAATCGAATCAAGCGTGCCGTCAACAACCTGACATTGATCCTGAATGAATTTCTTTCACTCGAGAAATTGGAGCAGAATAAAATTGAGGTGGTAAACTCAGATGTCAATATTCCGGAGTTTATTCAAGACACGCTATCGGAGATGGAAATATTAAAGCGTGATATGCAGGTAATCAATTATCAGCACGCAGGAGATCAATGGATAGCCCGGATTGATCATCACTTGCTCTGGAGTATTGTTACCAACCTTGTTTCCAATTCGCTTAAATATTCCAAGTCTGGCGATACCATTGAAATCACTTCAGAAATCGGACCGGCAGCGATACTTTTCACTGTACGCGATCCGGGTATTGGCATACCCAAGGATGAACAACAGTTTATTTTTAGCCGGTTCTTCAGGGCACGCAATGCAATCAACATTGAGGGAACGGGGTTGGGGCTGCACATAATTCAGAAATATATTCACCTCTTGAATGGGACGATCACTTTTGAAAGTGAATTGGATGTTGGTACTACGTTTACTGTTACTCTGCCTGTCACGATTGGAAAATCAACAACACCTGCATAAATATTATGAGTCAAAAAATACTTGTTATTGAAGACAATGTTGAAATGTGTCAAAACATTGCGTCTATACTTAAGCTGGGTCGTTACAATGTACTAACAAGCAATACCGGGAAACTCGGTATTGAATTAGCACAGCAAAATCCGCCAGACCTGATCTTGTGTGACATCATGATGCCTGAACTGGATGGTTACGGTGTCCTGCATATTTTGAGCAAAGACCCGTCTACAGCGAACATCCCTTTTATTTTCCTTACGGCTAAGACGGAGCTGCGCGACTTCAGGATTGGTATGAACCTGGGTGCTGACGACTACATCACAAAACCTTTTGAAGGGCTTGAACTCCTTAATGTTATTGAACTTCGCCTGAAAAAAAATGATCTCATCAAAACGACATTTCGAAATACCATCACAGACATCGATGATTTCTTTTATAAGACAAAGCAACTCCCTGATTTTCAAAAACTTTCGGATCAACGAAGATCGAGAGTTTATAAGAAGAAGGAGTTTGTCTTTGTTGAGGGAGAGCAACCGAAATACGTCTACTTCATCGACAAAGGTTTGGTAAAGACATTCAAGGCCAATAACGATGGTAAGGAGTTGATTACCGGCCTGCACCGCGATGGTGATTTTTTCGGCTTTGTCGCATTGCTCGAAGACAAACCGAATAACGAAAGTGCCATTGTATTAAAGGAGTCGCAGATTTATATGATCCCTCAGCAGGATTTCTTAACCCTGATTTACGGTAATAAAGAAATTGCAAGGAAGTTCATCTCAATGCTCGCCAGCAATTTGTATGAAGCAGAGAACAAGCTTCTCGAACTTGCCTATCAGTCAGTACGCCAACGTGTAGCAACCGTGTTGATCAAACTGAATACTCAAACAGAATCGACCAATGGCGACCGGCACATAACCGTTGCGAGGAAAGATCTCTCAGGAATGGTAGGGACGACCACGGAGTCGCTCAATCGTACGCTGGTGGATTTCAAAAACGAAGGGCTCATTGAAATCTATGATAAAGGATTAAAGATTGTGCAGCATTCGAAACTTGAAAAGGTAAAAAACTAATGACCAATTGAATTAAATAAATGTCTACAGTTATGGGGAAACTCGTTACAAAAAAAACAAGCACTGCCAGACGCCAGATTATCTCGTCCCGCGAAATAAAAAAACAAAGCAAGGCGGACTCTAACGGACATGGAGATTCGCACTACAAGGACTTGTTGGAAGTATTGAGAGAAGTTAAGAATGGAAACTTTGCCGTGCGCCTGCCATCAGATGAAATCGGCATGACAGGCAAAGTCTTCGACACCTTGAATGACGTTATTGCGATGAACGAGAAGATGATGGAGGAATTTACAAAGGCTCGCAATACGATTGGAAAAGAAGGTAAGCTCACACAAAGAATTACGTTGCCAAGCACCAAGGGGTCATGGAGTCAGGGTGTTAATTCCTTAAATGAATTGATTTCCGACCTGGTTTATCCAACTATTGAAATTGCCAATGTTATCAGTTCTGTATCTAAAGGAGATCTCTCTCAAGAGATGCCGGAGGAAATAGCTGACCACAAGCTTGAAGGTGAATTCCTACGCATCGCCAAGGAAGTGAATTATATGGTGAAACAGCTTAACCTCTTTTCGATGGAGGTTACGCGTGTTGCGAGAGAGGTGGGATCGGAAGGTAAACTTGGAGGGCAGGCAAAGGTGAGGGGTGTAGGAGGGGTGTGGAAAGATCTGACTGATTCAGTAAACCTGATGGCAGGTAACCTTACCAACCAGGTACGAAATATTGCCGATGTAACCACCGCTATTGCCAAAGGAAATCTCTCCAAGAAAATTACCGTGGACGTGAAAGGTGAAATGCTGGCGTTGAAAAATACCATCAACACCCTCGTGGACCAGCTTAACTCGTTCGGCTCTGAAGTGACTCGCGTGGCGCTTGAAGTTGGAACGGAAGGTAAATTGGGAGGGCAGGCAACCGTAAAAGGTGTTGGTGGTATATGGAAAGATCTCACCGACTCGGTAAATCAGATGGCTTCAAACCTGACCGGCCAGGTACGAAATATTGCCGGGGTGACTACAGCCGTGGCGAACGGTGACTTATCCAAGAAAATTACCGTGGACGTTCGGGGTGAAATGCTCGAATTGAAGAATACGATCAACACCATGGTGGATCAGCTCAATTCTTTCGGCTCGGAAGTAACACGTGTGGCACTCGAAGTAGGAACGGAAGGAAAGCTTGGTGGCCAGGCGACAGTGAAGGGAGTTGGTGGTGTGTGGAAAGATCTTACCGATTCGGTAAACCAGATGGCTGGAAACCTGACAGCACAAGTGCGAAACATTGCAGGTGTGACAACAGCTGTGGCTAAGGGAGACTTGTCAAAGAAGATCACAGTTGATGCGAAAGGTGAGTTGCTTGAGTTAAAGAACACAATCAACACGATGGTGGATCAATTGAATTCATTCTCATCGGAAGTGACACGCGTGGCACGCGAGGTGGGCTCTGACGGACAACTTGGAGGGCAGGCCAATGTACCTGGAGTTGGTGGAACATGGAAAGATCTTACTGACTCAGTGAATCAAATGGCATCCAACCTGACTAACCAGGTGCGAAATATTGCTGAAGTAACCACTGCGGTGGCCAAAGGCGACTTGTCAAAGAAAATTGCTGTGGATGTACGCGGGGAGATGCTTGAGCTGAAAAACACGATCAACACGATGGTGGATCAGCTCAATTCTTTTGGTTCGGAAGTAACACGTGTGGCACGCGAGGTAGGATCCGAAGGACAGTTAGGGGGACAGGCAGACGTGCCCGGTGTGGGAGGGACATGGAAAGACCTTACCGACTCTGTGAATAAGATGGCGGATAACCTGACCAACCAGGTGCGTAATATCGCTGACGTAACAATCGCTGTTGCCAAGGGAGACTTATCCAAGAAAATCACGGTGGATGTGAAAGGAGAGATGCTTGAGTTGAAGGACACTATTAATACAATGGTGGATCAATTGAATTCATTTGCATCGGAGGTGACTCGTGTGGCGAGTGAAGTGGGCTCGGAAGGAAAATTAGGTGGGCAGGCTACCGTGAAAGGAGTGGCTGGTGTATGGAAAGCGCTGACTGATTCCGTAAATCAAATGGCTGGAAACCTGACAGCACAAATCCGTAATATCGCTGGCGTGTCAATTGCCGTGGCAAACGGTGACTTGTCAAAAAAGATTACCGTTGACGTTCGTGGAGAAATCCTCCAATTGAAAGAAACAATTAATACCATGGTAGACCAGCTCCGGGGTTTTGCATCGGAGGTGACTCGTGTGGCCCGGGAAGTGGGTACAGATGGTAAGTTAGGAGGCCAGGCGTTTGTGCCTGGTGTTGCCGGCACATGGAAAGATTTGACTGACTCGGTGAATGGAATGGCAGGTAACCTGACTGACCAGGTGCGAAATATTGCAGGCGTTACGACAGCCGTGGCTAATGGTGACCTTTCCAAGAAAATCACGGTGGACGTGCGAGGTGAAATGCTCGAGTTGAAAAATACAATCAACACCATGGTGGAACAGCTCAACTCTTTTGCGTTTGAGGTGACCCGTGTTGCACGTGAGGTGGGAACAGAAGGAAAACTGGGAGGACAGGCTGAAGTGCGGGGAGTTGCCGGAACATGGAAAGACCTGACCGACTCGGTAAATCAAATGGCTTCAAATTTAACAGGACAGGTTCGGGGCATTGCCAAGGTTGTGACATCAGTAGCAAAAGGAAACCTGAAGCAGAAGCTTTCAATCAATGCCCTCGGAGAATTGGCACAGTTGACCGACACGATTAATGAAATGATTGATACCCTTGCAGTCTTTGCAGACCAGGTTACAACTGTGGCAAGAGAGGTGGGGGTCGAAGGACGATTGGGAGGACAGGCGAGTGTACCCGGAGCTTCAGGAACCTGGAAAGCGCTTACCGAAAACGTGAACCAACTAGCCGCCAACCTTACAACGCAGGTGCGTTCCATCTCTGAAGTTGCGTCAGCTGTGACCAAGGGTGACCTTACCCGCACTATCCGAGTTGATGCGAAGGGTGAGTTGGAGGCATTAAAGGATACCATTAACCAAATGATCACCAACTTGCGTGAGACAACACTCCGCAATCAGGACCAGGACTGGCTTAAATCAAACCTCGCAGCATTCACACAAATGCTTCAGGGGCAAAAAGATTTGAATACCGTTACCAAACGAATATTGTCCGAACTGGCGCAAGTAGTATCTGCTCACTATGGTGCCTTTTATATCTTGCAAACCGAGGAAGAAAAGCAAAATGTCAAGCTCAAGCTCTTTACTGCTTATGCTTATAAAGAGGAAGACAAAATTCCAAAAGAATTCGCTATTGGTGAAGGTCTGGTTGGTCAATGTGCATTCGAGAAAGAGCGAATCTTATTGACTAATGTTCCGCAGGGATATGTCAAGATAAATTCAGGCCTAGGTAAAGCAAGGCCAACAAACCTGATCATCCTCCCTGTGCTGTTTGAAAACAATGTGAAAGCGGTCATTGAACTCGCTTCCCTGGATTCGTTCAGCGACACACACCTTGACTTTCTGGGACAACTTACCGAGAGTATAGGTATCGTACTAAATACGATCGAGACAAATTCACGTACTGAAGAGTTGCTCACACAATCCCAATCGCTAGCTGGTGAACTTAAAACACAACAAGAAGAATTAAGAAGGACCAATGATGAACTGCAAGACAAGGCATTGCTGCTGGTAAAACAAAAAAATGAAGTTGAAGCGAAGAATAAAGAAGTTGAGGAAGCCAGGAAATCTCTGGAAGAAAAAGCAGAGCAGCTGACACTCACATCCAAGTACAAGTCGGAATTCCTTGCCAACATGTCACACGAATTAAGGACCCCGCTGAACAGCCTTCTCATTCTGGCACAGCAGCTCTATGAAAACGTGGACGGAAATCTAAGTGAAAAGCAGGTTCGTTATGCGAAAACTATACACTCCTGTGGTGACGACCTGATCCAGTTGATTAATGATATCCTTGATCTCTCCAAAATTGAATCGGGATTCATCTCGGCAGATATTGCGTCTGTACGCATTGCCGACATTGCCTCTTTTGCGGAAACTACATTTAAACCTATTTCCGAAACTAAAGATTTGCTGTTTAATATTGAGACCGACAATGACTTACCCGCATCAATTGAAACAGATAGTCAACGACTGAATCAGATTCTCAAAAACTTATTGTCCAATGCATTTAAGTTCACAGAAAAAGGTGAAGTCAGCCTTCGGATTTTTAATGCCAAAAGCGGATGGAAACCAGGCCATCTTAACCTGGACAACGCCTCACGAGTTATTGCTTTTTCCATTAGTGACACAGGAATAGGTATAACCAAAGAAAAGCAACTGATTGTTTTTGAAGCATTTCAACAAGCCGAGGGCTCTACGAGCCGGAAGTATGGTGGCACTGGCTTGGGGCTTTCAATAAGCCGGGGCTTAGCGGAATTGCTGGGAGGAACTATTGAACTTGACAGCGAAGCCGGAAAGGGGAGCGTGTTTACGTTCTACCTGCCGCTGACTAAACCACATCGCTTAACTCAGCGAGACGGGTTAGACCATGAAAATGGTATGCAGGTGGTTTCTGCCGACAGTGATGGAAATGAAATAAACTCACTACTCGCTGGTCGCCTGGCGCTGGATAGAAAAGAAAATAGAGGAAAAATCAATGAAGTTTTTACTGAAATTGATGATGATAGAAATAAAACCGAATTCAAAGACAAAGTAGTTATCGTATACGATGAAGATCAGAATTTCGGGCGTACGTTGATCGAAATTGCAAAAGACAAAGGTCTCAAAGGAATCATTGCCACAAATTATCTTGAAATCTTCGATGACATCAATCGTTATGCCCCTAATGCAATTATCCTGGATATTAAGCCAAAGGATCACAGCGGTTGGAAAGTAATGAACCTTTTGCGAAACGATCTTGCATACCGCCATATTCCCATCCACATCATCTCGACTGAAGAGAATCGTAGCCAGGCTATAAAACGCGGTGCAAAAACATTTGTTGTAAGACAGGCAGGCAACAAATACCTGGACGCACTTTTTGAGAACGTGATTGCATTTAGTAATAAAAAGACGAGGAAGATTTTAGTCGTTGGGAAACTGGATGCCACGCAGTTTGAAAAAGTACACCTCGATAATGCCCTCGAAGTAGATGTTGCGGAGACCGAAAAAAAATGTCTTGAGTTTCTCAAAAAGAATGAATTTGATTGTATAGTCCTTGACTATGATATGGAAGACATTTCAGGAGACGAGCTCGTACGCAGTGTTGCCAAGACGAAAAAACTATTTACTCCGGTTATCGCTTGTTCGGAGAGAATGTTAGGCGAACAGGAACTTGAAAATATCAGGATCAATACAAGTTTCTTTGTGCCTAAACAGGGAAATTGGCAAGAACGTTTACTCGATATAACGGTTTGCCTGATACATATCAATCACAAAAAACTGCATGCGGATAGCCGAAGGGTCATTGAGAACATTCACAACAAAGAAGACATTCTTATTGGCAAGACGGTTTTAGTGGTTGATGATGATGTCAGAAATCTTTTCACGCTTACTTCGGTTCTGGAGCGCTACAAAATAAATGTGGTCACTGCAGAAAGCGGCAAGGAGGCGATTTACATTCTACAGCAAAATCCGCAAATAGAGATGGTGCTGATGGATATCATGATGCCCGAAATGGATGGATACGAGACGACCCGGAAAATAAGAGATGAGAATAAAAATAATTTACTGCCCATTATCGCAGTCACTGCCAAGGCAATGAAAGGTGATCGACAAAAGTGTATTGAAGCTGGCGCCTCCGATTACATTGTGAAACCGGTCAAGATCGATCAATTGTTGTCACTGGTTCGATTGTGGTTTCAGTAAACTTAAGTTCAGGTTTTAGTAGATGTTTCGCCCATATTATCATTCTGTTTCTTGTTTAGACGGTTTGTTTCCTGTTTAAGTAGTTTAGCGCAGCAGTTATCGCTCTGACATGCAGGACAATTGCATTTTTTTTTCGGGACTAAGCAGAATTCCGAAATGATCAGTTATTTTCGTTTCAAACAATGAAGGATGGTATAGGGATTATTGCGCTATGGCTTCCGTAAATAACGACCCCACATCTAAGAAACCAAAGATATTGCTCGTTGATGATCGCGAGGATAATTTACTGTCCATTGAAGCGATCCTGGAGCCTGACGGTTACCAATTCTTCCGAGCCTACTCAGGTCATCAGGCACTGAAAATATTACTTAACGAGCTCGACTTTGCAATGATCCTGATGGATGTAAAAATGCCTGTACTTAATGGGTTTGATACGGCAACCCTGATTTATGAGCGGGAGAAACTCAGGCACATACCCATCATTTTTATCACTGCAAATAATTACGGGGATGAAAATATTTTCAAAGGGTACAAAGCAGGCGGGATAGATTATATTTTTAAGCCGATTAATCCTGAAGTACTGCGAGCCAAAGTGACTGTCTTTATTGACATCTACAGGAAAAATGCGCAACTCTTTGAGCAGGAACAAAAATTGTCGAATGCGAACAGACTTCTTGAGCAGGAAATGGCTGAACTGCAAGCTTCCCAGCGCAAAACCAGGCAGATCAATGCTAACCTCCGGAAGCAAATTTCAAATCTTGAGTCTATTCTGATCTCGTCTAAATTATCAACAGATTTGTTTGAGTTTGAGTCGAGCGATTTAAATGGTTTGCTCAAAATCTTCCTTGCAGATATGGAAGATCAGGTGAATGAGAAAATGGCCACTGTTTTAATAGAACCCCTTCCTACGCTCAATGTAAGCCGTGTCCTGATGCGACCTCTCTTTCAAAATTTGATTAAGAACGTCCTTTATAGCGGTGTGACAGATGATGCTAAACCAGTCATTAAAATCCGATCTGAAATCGGAGTTGGTGATCTCAATTCAACAAGTCCGAGCAATAATAAATATTGCCGTATAATTTTTGAAAACAAAGGTGCAGGACTCACTCATGATAGCGCTGATCAATTATTCAACAGGCTCGAGGCCGGGCAAAGTAATGGAGAGCTGAACAGCGGGAACATCGAGCTCGCTCTTTGTAAAAAAATTATGGAGCGGCACAATGGATTTATTTCAGCAAGTAAGGCAGAAGGGGGCTCAGCATTCATCGTTGCTTTTCCTATGACTAAATAACCTTCCACGAGTTACACTAAGAAGTGATTTGCATCCTCAGAGAATTCTTTACCCGTGATTTCGGAAATGGTCAGTGGACTTCGGTTCAACAACGAAATATCGCCTTTTAGCACATTGATCAATTGAGGCAAATCCACAAGACCGGTCTTTAGTAAAAATCTGCTTACTGATGTATTGCCCTCTCTCATTGATTGAGTTGAGTCAACCGGCTCAGTTTTGAATTTATATTGATTGTAATTTCGATTGCCGTGGCCGGCCTCCCTGGATTTTGAAAATAAAAACCCTTCACTATTTCCCACTTTTGAGGGAATGGAGATGATGAAGAGAATTGGTGAAATGATAGCTAAGGCCACGAGCTGATACCAATTAAATATTCGGGATGCAATGCCTTCACCAGGGTTGTCAGACAATAACTGCTTCGCCCAAGGTTCAACCTCCATAGCTATTGCAACTATTAAAAAGACCGGGGATGCAAGGATCAACGCCATCGAGCTTAAAATAATATCAGTCAGTCGTCTCATTGAAAGTTGCCACGCGTGAGCTTGAGTATCCTTTTCTTTCTTAGTTTCGTTCTCATGCTCTTGTTCTTGCTTAATCCATTGAATTTTTAGCTTTCTAATCTTACCAATGAATTTTATCCGGCTTGCAAACGTATAGGCGGTAGATCCAAAGAGGTAGTCATCAGCGTTCACAGTCAACGCCATCTCCTTAACCTTTTGATCAAAATGCGGAGTGTAGAGTATTAACGGTAAATCATTTTGATTTGCAGCCTTTCTTAATATCTTAAATTCGTTCCGGTCTGGCGTAGTATCAGTTACAACCGCATCAAGTATGTCCTGTCGCTTTGAGATTTCGTCAGGAGCGTCCTCCACGCGCACGCAATCAAACGCGATTTCTCGATTGGGGTCGGGAGAATTCCTGGACCGTTGATGGCTGATAAACAAGAATTGTACTCTTCGAATCTTTCGTTCCGCGGCTGAAGCATCTACTGCAGGTCTTTTTTCAAATATCCCTTTTAAGGAGCACTTTAAACTCATGAAGTACCCCATCAACCGCTTATCCTTTGTCATATTTTTATATCATGTTTTATAACAGTTCAATTCTTTTTCTAAAAGCCTGCACGCTGAAAATGAAGACTAGAGATATTTGTTTTCATCGAAGGAAGCATTCGCTCTATATCCTTTCTTGCCCGTTTGTCAATGAGATTCAATAAATGAAAAAACAGAATTCTTATGTCCAGAAACAATGTACTTGTCATTGCATATTCGACATCCAGTTTTGTGCAATCCAGACTTGCATTTGACTGCTCATGGCCATAACGCCACAAGCCTACAATACCAACGGGTGCTGAAAATCTCCAGGCCACCTCATCTTTAGTTAGTCTTTCCGCGTCCGGAATAAAGACCGGGCAATTGCCAACGAGTGACATATCACCTATAAGCACATTTAGAATCTGAGGCAATCCCGCCAGGTGCAGTTTATACAGCAACTTTCCTATGACAGTTGTTTTCTTATCCTCACCAGAAACAAAGCACTTGAATTTGTAGAGGTTAAAGACCTGGAAGTTCTTTCCAACTCTTTTGGAACTGCTGAGCATGTATCCTTTTGTTTCAACCGCCAGTGCAGGCAGAAGTAATAGTAGAATAGGGGAGAGCACAAGGAGGATAACAAGGGATATGACAATGTCGAAGAAACGTTTCTGAAGCCAGAACCTGTTTGCCGGAGCGCGATCAAACATCCTCGCTAGTTGCTCTTTGCCAGGGGTTGCATTCGTAAATGATTTTACCCTCTTGATCAGTTTTATTCGCTTAATAAAGTGCTGATCAAGAAACCCAATATGATATTCATCAACGCCACTTTTAATTGCAATTTCTTTTGCACGCCAGTCTGATTTCAGGGTATGAAGAATAAGGGGCACTTCTTTTTTATCCGCAACCTCGCGCACTGACGCAATATCCTCCAGACTGCATTCCATGCCTACGATAACGGCATCGATTTGCTTATGGTGGCTCCAAATTTGACGCAGACCTTGAATCAAAGAAACATGGCACACGTGAATTCCATTCTCCAGGTATTCATCTTCTTGTTCAGCAATAAATGTGTTGTGTACCTGCATCACTTGTATGTAGTAGCCGGTATTCCTGGTCTTCGCTGCAATTGCTGTGCGATTTAAAATTGATTCCATTGGAGTTTTTGGGGGTTATTACTGGAACATGTTTACAGCGAATGGACGTTCTATTTTTTCGAGTAAATCCTGAGGTTTGAATGGCTTAACCAAAAATGCATAAGCGCCCAAATCCATACACCGCCTGAGTGTGGCGGTCTCATCAAATCCAGTCAGCACGATAACAGGAATATTTTTATACAGCCCGCTGATGGAGAGGTTCTCTAGCAACTCCACACCATCCATCACAGGCATCCTTATATCTGAGATAATAACGTCAGGAATATTTCGCACCGAAAGCCATGAAAAAGCTTCCATGCCGTTGTTCTTTGCAACAACCTCATACTTGTTGCGCAACAGATTTTTTAAAAGCCAACGCATAGATGGGTCGTCTTCCACGACCAGAACTTTTCTCATGCTGCTAAATAAGTACCTGGAGCTACCCTCAACCAACGACTTACGCGATCGGAAAATGATGATCTTCATCATCAACATTTTGTAGGCTTCCTGGCCAAGGTTAAAATTGATGATAACCGTTATAAAAAGAGTGGCCAGGAGACAAGTACTCCCGGCCACCAAGAACCAAGGCATTCTTTTGCACTATTCTATTCTATCTTAATGACCCTGCCGTGATAAAGAAGTTTACCAGACTGACTGACACGGACGAAATAAATCCCTTTGTTATGTTGACTAAAGTTTATTTCAGCGGGAATATGATCAGTTTCGACAATACCATCCAATATCCTTTGACCGAGCTCATTATACATTTCTATAGCCCCGTCTTTTGGAGCATTTTTAATATATAATACGCCCCTGCTTGGATTGGGATACACATTGATGGCATTTGCATCATCGCCCGGAACAACCACCGGCTCGGCACTGCTCACCCGCATTGCTTGTGATGCGCCTGATGAGCACGCGCTTGGATCAACAGTTACAGTTACCTGTCCTATTCCTCTGCAGTTAAATCCATTATAGCCGGCGACAAAATAGGTTGTGGTTTCACCCGGAGTAACCGTTATGCTCGGTCCGTCTTGCTGTGTACTCCACTGGTAAACATTTGCACCACTGGCAGAAAGAGTTGATGAGTTTCCTGGGCAGACTGTAGCAGGTGATGCAATAGCAGTGACCGTTGGAGTTGGGTTGACGGCAATTGTTACACTTGCAGTCCCCGAACACCCGCCTCCATTGTTTCCCGTCACAGTATAAGTAGTCTGCTGCGTTGGGCTCACGGTTATACTTGCCGTAGTTTCTCCGGTATTCCAACTATAATTTGTTGCCCCGCTGGCTGTAATTGTACTTGACGACCCTGAGCATATAGATGACGGAGACGCTGCCGCAGTTACGGTTAGACCGCTACCTACCGTGACAGTCACACTTGCTGTGCCTGAACAGCCACCTGAATTCGTGCCCGTGACCGAATAGGTAGTCGTGGCTGTCGGACTCACGGTTATGTTTGCAGTAGTTTGGCCCGTGTTCCATTGATACGAAGTAGCACCTGTAGCTGTAAGCGTACTGGATGATCCTGCGCATATACTTTCTGGTGAGGCTGTGGCCGCAACACTAATGGATGAACCTACCGAAACAGTCACGGTTGCAGATCCGGAACAGCCACTTGAATTTGTTCCTGTAACGGAATAGGTAGTCGTGGCTGTCGGACTCACGGTTATGCTTGCAGTAGTTTGGCCCGTGTTCCATTGATACGAGGTAGCACCTGTAGCTGTAAGCGTACTGGATGATCCTGCGCATATACTTTCTGGTGAGGCTGTGGCCGCAACACTAATGGATGAACCCACGGACACAGTCACGGTTGCAGATCCGGAACAGCCACTTGAATTTGTTCCGGTAACGGAATAGGTAGTCGTGGAAGCCGGGCTCACGGTTATGCTTGCGGTGGCCTGACCTGTGTTCCATTGATATGAAGTAGCGCCTGTTGCCGTAAGTGTACTTGACCCACCGGAACATATTGACGCAGGTGAGGCCGTAGCTGCAACACTAATGGATGAACCCACGGACACAGTCACAGTTGCAGATCCGGAACAGCCACTTGAATTTGTTCCGGTAACGGAATAGGTAGTCGTGGAAGCCGGACTCACGGTTATGCTTGCGGTGGTCTGACCTGTGTTCCATTGATATGAAGTAGCGCCTGTTGCCGTAAGCGTACTTGACCCACCGGAACATATTGACGCAGGTGAGGCCGTGGCTGCAACACTAATGGATGAACCCACGGACACAGTCACAGTTGCAGATCCGGAACAGCCACTTGAATTTGTTCCGGTAACGGAATAGGTAGTCGTGGAAGCCGGACTCACGGTTATGCTTGCGGTGGTCTGACCTGTGTTCCATTGATATGAAGTAGCGCCTGTTGCCGTAAGCGTACTTGACCCTCCTGAACATATTGACGCAGGTGAGGCTGTGGCCACAACACTAATGGATGAACCTACGGACACAGTCACAGTTGCAGATCCGGAACAGCCACTTGAATTTGTTCCGGTAACGGAATAGGTAGTCGTGGAAGCCGGGCTCACGGTTATACTTGCGGTGGTCTGACCTGTGTTCCATTGATATGAAGTAGCGCCTGTTGCCGTAAGTGTAGTTGATCCGCCGGAACATATTGATGCAGGCGAAGCCGTAGCGTTGATTGTTGGAGAAGAGTTAACAAATACAGTGACTGATGTAGTTTTTGAACAACCACCTGACGTAGTTCCAGTAACAGTGTAGGTTGTTGTTACATTGGGGTGAACCGAGATACTTGCTGTTGTCTCACCTGTGTTCCATTGATAGCTTGTAGCGCCACTCGCTGTTAATGTTGACGATGCGCCCCCGCAAATTGCCGATGGTGATGCAGTTGTAATTACTGTTGGTGCGCTATTGACCGAGACTGTAACTGAAGCGGTTTTTGAACAGCCACCTGAATTAGTTCCTGTAACGGAATACGTAGTAGTGGAAGTCGGGCTCACCGTTATACTTGCGGTCGTTTGCCCAGTGCTCCATTGATATGAAGTACCACCTGTTGCAGTAAGAGTCGCTGATCCTCCGGCACAAACGGATGACGGTGACGCTGTCACAGCAACATTCGGTGAAGAGTTAACCGTGACCGTGGTTGATGCCGTTTTTGAACAGCCACTTGCACTGACACCTGTTACGGTGTATGTCGTAGTGGATGTGGGACTAACAGTGATACTTGCCGTTGTTGCCCCTGTACTCCACTGATAGCTTGAAGCACCACTCGCAGTCAACGTTGACGATGCTCCCACGCAGATTGCTCCTGCAGAGTTGGTCACAGTAACGGACGGCTGCAGATTAACGGATATTGTAATTGATGTTGATTTTGAACATCCATTGCTGGTACCGGTTACGGAGTAAGAAGTAGTAGAGCCCGGACTCACGGTGATGCTTGCTGATGTAGCTCCTGTGCTCCACTGATAGCTCGATGCGCCACTCGCAGTCAGGGTTGCAGAAGATCCTGCGCAAATTGATTGTGATGAAGCGCTGACGGTTACATTGGGTTGTTGGTTGACTGTTACTGCTACCGAAGCTGTCTTTGAGCAGCCTGTTGAATTGGTGCCAGTCACCGTATATGTTGTCGATGATGCCGGGCTCACCGTGATGCTTGATGATGTTGCTCCAGTGCTCCAGTGGTAAGTAGATGCTCCGCTGGCCGTCAGTGTAGTTGAGCTTCCCGCACAAATGGCGGAAGGTGAAGCTATCGCTGAAACATTTGGAGATGGACTCACGGTAACGGTTACGTTGGCAGTAGCGCTACACCCTCCGGAAGTAGTTCCGGTAACAGAGTAAGTAGTAGTTGCTGAAGGGCTTACAGTTGTACTCGATGATGTTGCTCCCGTACTCCATGTATAACTTGAACCTCCCGATGCAGAAAGAGTAGCCGATGCTCCCTGGCAAATTACAGAAGGGGAGGCAGCTGCAGATATACCGGGCACAGTAAGCAGACAGCTACCGCTGGTAATAGATCCGCACCCGTTGGAAATCACGCACCGGTAGCGATTACCACTCATGCCGGAAGAAGCGTTCACGGTTAACACAGAACCAAGCACTCCACTATAAGCAGTCCCGTTCGTGCAGTTGGCATAACCCGAGCCGCTGTCTACCTGCCATTGGTAATTCAACCCCAGGCCAACACCTATTACTGCAATAGTGCCCGAGCCGCCCACGCATATAATGCTGCTGCTCGTTGGTTGAATGGAGATGAGGGGAGGCAGGCAAAGCTGCGCATGCGCAACCTGTATTGAGGTTGCCAGGATAAGAGCCACTACGATTCTGTTAATGAGTAGTTTTTTTTGTTGCATATTGATTTGTTTGAATGAGTTTTCGAAATGCCATGTGATAAAAAAAATCTTTACACTTTCCTGCCGAAAATTAGGAGAGGAGTGCAAGTCAAATCAATGACGCCAACAACAGAAAATTTATGATTAACATCGTCGGGAGGACAATCGTCCAATTGACCATCATTAATTGCATGATCAATACAAGAGTTTTTAAATATTTAACAACCGGAGACGATGAATATTTTTAAGGAGATTGATCATCATCATTGAAATTGCCTTTAAGCCAGGCGTATTTTTTCGAGCGGGTCTTTAAGTAGCTCAGAAAAAAATTAATCTTCTTTAAGTGAAGGATCTACAAATTAATATACAAGGACAAGGCAAAAACTCGTACGATGCTATCGTGATTGGCTCGGGAATCAGTGGGGGATGGGCAGCAAAAGAATTGACTGAGAAAGGTCTTAAAGTATTACTGCTCGAACGCGGGCGTAATATTGAGCACATTAAAGATTATGTCAACGCATCAAAGGAGAGGTGGGAGTTTCCGCACCGGGGACAACGAACACAGCAAATGATCAATGACTATCCCGTATTGAAAAGAGACTATGCGCTGGACGAAACTGTTTTGGATTTTTGGGTAAAGGACAAGGAGTGCCCCTATACTGAAGTGAAACGTTTCGATTGGTACCGGGGATATCACGTAGGTGGTCGTTCATTGATGTGGGGGCGGCAAAGTTACCGGTTGAACAAATGGGATTTTGAAGCAAACGCCAGGGAGGGAATTGCAGTTGACTGGCCTATCCGGTATGATGACATTGCTCCCTGGTATAGTTATGTAGAGAAGTTTGCAGGCATACAGGGAAACAGGGACGGTCTCGAAGTTTTGCCCGATGGCGAGTTCATGCCAGCTATGGAATTGAATTGCGCCGAGAAGGAAGTAAAGAAAAGAATGGAAGCCTACTACAGGGGTGCACGTCATTTAATCATTGGCCGTAGTGCGAATCTTACCCAACCGCATCAAGGAAGAACCAATTGTCAGTACCGCAATCGTTGTTGGAGAGGTTGCCCTTTCGGAGGGTATTTCAGTACACAATCGGCAACGTTACCCGCAGCCATGAAAACCGGTAATCTGACATTGCGCCCGTTTTCAATCGTTACGCAAATACTCTATGATAAAGACAAAAGGAAAGCTAGTGGTGTGCAGATCATGGATGCCGAAACAAACCAAACGTATGAGTTTAATTCAAAAATTGTTTTTGTATGCGCCTCGACATTCAACTCTGCATGGGTGTTGATGAATTCAGCTACCGATATATGGCCCGAAGGTTTAGGCAGCAGCAGTGGTGAGCTGGGTCATAATATAATGGACCATCATTTCCGTGCGGGTGCAACCGGAACCGTAGTTGGTTTTAGCGATAAGTATGAATATGGCCGCAGGCCAACGGGCACTTACGTACCCCGTTTTAGAAATATCTATAATGATAAAAGAGATTACATCAGAGGTTTTGGTTATCAGGGTGGTGCAAGTCGTGGTCGCAGTGTTGAAGTGGCAGAATTTATGATCGGTGAGAATCTGAAGAATGCCTTAAGTGTTCCCTCGGATGACTGGAATATTAATTTCCTCGGCTTCGGGGAAATGTTGCCCTATCATGAAAATAAAATAACACTTGACAAGAACACGAAAGACAAATGGGGTTTGCCCGTCCTCTCATTTGACGTTGAAATAAAAGAAAACGAAAAAAGAATGCGCGTTGACATGACGAACGATGCAAAAGAAATGCTGGAAGCGAGTGGTGTAAAAGATGTTAAAGGTTATGACCATGGTTATGCTGCGGGGATGGGAATTCACGAAATGGGCACAGCACGAATGGGCCGTGATCCCAAAACATCTGTATTAAACGGCAAGAACCAGGTATGGGATGCGCCCAATGTGTTTGTAACAGACGGAGCCTGTATGACCAGTTCTTCCTGCGTAAATCCATCATTAACCTATATGGCATTGACCGCCAGAGCAGCTGATTTTGCAGCAAGCGAATTGCGAAAGGGCAATCTTTAACAACAAGTATTCAGTCCTCTGATTCTATAAAAATATCATGAACAGAAGAGATCTTTTGAGACGGATTGCAATTATTACGGGTAGCTCTGTTGTCGGCTATGAATTATTTTTAACCGGATCTAAAACTGTCTCCAAGCCGAAAGCTCGTTTTACTGATTCCAATATTGCCCTGCTCGATGAGGTTGGTGAAACCATCATCCCGGCCACAACTACTCCTGGAGCTAAGGCTATTAAGATTGGCGAGTTTATGAAATTGATGGTGACAGATTGCTATTTGGAAACCGAACAAGCGGCTTTTATGCAAGGGATAATTGACCTGGAGTTGTCTTGTAAAAAGATGCACGGCAAATCCTTCATGCACTGTAATGTAAGAGAGCGGGAAGATTTTCTGCTTACGCTTGAGAAAGAAGCAAAATCGCTCAATAGTGTGAGACGCGTATTCAATAAGACTGTGAATGTAATTGAAAGCATTGTTCAAAAAGACGATCCTTCTGAATTTCACGGATTGCCTGTTCACTATTATACCATGATGAAGCAACTGACACTGCTTGGATTTTTTACTTCTGAAACGGGAATGACAGAAACGTTGCGTCATATTTCAGTGCCAGGGAAGTATGATGGTGAACTACCTTACGTGGAAGGCGAAAGGGCTTGGGCAGAATACTAGGGCGAGCCACTTATCGTCCCCAACTCAATGCGTGTAATTTTCTAAGGAAGAGCAGAATGTTGGTAATTTGTCTCGGACAAATTCCGCAACCTGACTGCGAGTTGCCGCGTTTCAAATTTCATCTTGTAGATTTTAGAGGATGAAATTATTGCCTGGAGTTTTTTCCTAACCAGTTCTAAGGCTAAAAGATTGCATAGCGATGCATCTTCAACCCACAACGAGTGCAAGCCTAGTCTTAGCAATCAGCGGGAAAAAGGTGCATCAATAAAGAATTATAAATAAGATCCAATCATCCAATCACCAAATCAACGAATTAGCAAATTACCAAATCATCCTCATTGATCCTTTAGGGCTATTTCCTCACCGCGCATAAACATCAACCTTGCATTAAAGTGTTATGACTATGCGAAATCTTTTTGTGGCTGTTCTACTGGTGATTATTACGATAAGTTGTTCCCAAAAGAGCGACCCTGCTCCGAACCAGCAAAATAACTCAGGTTCGTCAGGCAACTCATCGAGCAACGGGAATTCCAATACAACCCCGCCAACCTACAGCGTTGGTCCCTCACAGACTATTAAGAAACTTCAGGATATAGTCGCTAAGCTTAAACCCGGAGACATTGTTGAAGTGGATGGCAATGCAGAATATACAGGAGGAATTACCTTGTCAGTGGATGGCACAGCAGATAAGCCGATAGTCATTCGTGGAAAGAAAGTAAATGGTAAAAGGCCGGTTATCCGCGAAGGAAATGACCGTGTTATTATAGTTAACAGCGCCTTCACTTCGTTGGAAGGACTGGAGGTAGCCGGCAAAACAGACGAAACAACTAAAGCAGGCATTGGTGTTTATGCCAACAAGATCACCATCCGCGATTGTGTAATTCACGATTGCCGCAATGGGATCCTCGGCTATGGAAGCGACACCGGAGACGTGCTGGTGGAATATTGTGATATCTATAATTGTGGCGGAGAGCCCAAAGGCTCATTCGACTTTGCCCACCAGATCTATATGGCTACAGACGAAGTCGCGTTCCCCAACGCGGTGTTTCGTCTCCAGCATTGTTACATACATAATGCTAAAGGTGGTAACGATGTCAAGAGCCGTTCAGGCCGCAACGAAATTTATTACAACTGGATTGAAGGAGCCAAGTACCACGCCCTCGATCTGATTGGCCCTGACTTGTCCGACAATGATGATGTCACAGTGACTACGAAACGGGAGGATAGTGACGTAGTTGGCAATGTACTTTTCGCAGCCTCCGGTGGAAGTGCAGCCCGCATCGGTGGTGATGGCACGGGAGCAACATTTGGCAGGTACCGGTTTGTTAATAATACTTTTATCCTGGCTAATAATGGTGACGCACTTCGCGGCCAGGACGATATAGAAAGCGCAGAACTTCACAATAACATTTTCAATAAGTCAGGCAGTCAGGCTGATATTTTCAGTGAGAGTGGCATATCGTGGGTTAATAATCAGCGCCAGGTTAAAGGCAGCAATAATTTTATTCAAACCGGATCAAGTAATATACCCGCAGGGTTAACCGGAACAATCGCAGGAGCGAGCCTGGATTTTGTGGATGCTGCTGCGAAAAATTTCAAACTTAAATCCAGCAGTGGAGCGGTGAATACCGGCACGGAAAGTCCGCAGTCATTTGCCAATGCATTTCCGAATCCGTTGTTCCCTCCGGCATTTCATCCATCACTTCATATGCTGGAAGAGACTGGTAAAGCGGAAACTCGGCCTGTTAATGGTACCATCGACATCGGTGCCTTCGAACAATAGCAAAAAATTAATCAGACTACTATGACATTCAGGAATATCATCATTGTCCTATTACTACCAATAGTCCTGCCCGCGCAGAACCCGGTGGTGCCAGCCAGGCCGCGCGTGTTGCTCAACACCGAGATCAAGAATGCACTGATCGCTAAGAAAAATGCAAACGACCCTGAGTGGCAGGCCTTCAAGAAGGAGGCGGATAAGTTTGCGACCTGGCCGGTGATCCCTTACACGCAGCCCAGCACATTTGGCGATCAAATTGAGTATGGCTACCAGGGAAGCGGATGGCCAACGCCTGCATTTACATTGGCGCTGGCTTACCAACTCACGAACGACACAAAGTATTCTAATAAAATGAAGCAGCTGGCCGATGTCATGATCAATGCGGGTGTAGCTGCTATGAAAGAAGGCATTGGCTATCCTTCGCGCAATATCGGCAGGTCCGTAGCAGTAATTTACGATTGGTGTTACAATGAGCTTACACCCGCGCAAAGGCAAGGACTCGTAAGCCTGATCAAGGAGTACTACAAATACCTTCGGCTCTACAGTCCTAGCGGTGGACAAGCATATCAAAACGATTACAGTTCCAGTGGAAATTATTTCTGGGGCCATGGAGATGCAACGGCATTTATGGGATATGCCATCGCTGGAGATGACAATACCAGTGGCGACCCGAGCATTACGGCCAACGAGATCATCGCCTGGGCGAGGCAACGCTTTGATGGAAAGATCATCAATGGGCTCCCGTCCAATAACTCCAGCGCAGTGTATCGCGCCAGCGATTTTGTCAAGCAAACATTTGACGGAGGTTATCCAACCAAAGCAGGCCGCGACAATAACCTGAATGCGGATAAAGGCAACCCGCATATAGGTGGTCTGCACGCACAGGGGTACAGTTACGGAGCCGATGTCTTCGCAGCATACATTGATTATGTGCAGCTCGTGAAGACAGCTACGAACGAAGACTTGATCACGCCCAATCAGAAATGGTGGGTAGGTATGTTCAGAAACCTTCGTCATTCGGTGTTGCCCAATGGATGGGATGCCGATGAGTCAGGTGATAATGGGACCAACTACGAGATTCGTGTGCGCAAAGCGCTTCCATTGCGTCTGGCCTACCTTCTGAAAGGAACTGCCTACGGAAATCAGGTTCAGTATTTTCTAAAAAACGAATTGATAAAAGGGCCACAATATGCGCAGGAGCCAGTGGCTCCTGAAGTATGGGAAGAGTTCTATTTTGCGGCAGCACAAACAGCAATAAAGTCTGATGATCCGCTTTATTACTCCGGCTTCAACTATGGATATAACCTGGGCACAGGCAACGGAGCGATTCCCTATTTTCTGCAGCGTGATCAGTGGGGAACCAGCGGAACATGGCTGGCCTTCCAGGCGAGCCCGGCTACGATCGATGACCACGATCACTTTAATGGCGGTAATCTCGACATCAACTATAAAGGTGAGTATATCCTGTCAAGTCCGGCCGAGTCAAACTACAGTGAAAATTCATCCGCGACAAGCACATTATTTCTCAACGACCGTGGAGATTTTCAATCCAAGAGCGACCGCTCAGTAGGCGGGCAATTTCAATATGGACGCAACCAGGTGATGGCGGCTGTTCAGAATGATTCGATCACCTACGTGAGGACTGATCTCTCCAGCGCTTACAACAAATCCGCGGCTAATCTTTCAAGCACTCCCGCAAATAAGTCGCTGGAGTATTTCATTCGCAGCTTCGTTTACATTCGTCCGGCTAACATTGCCATAGTGTATGATCAGACGAAGGTGAAGATGCCAGCGGGTACTCCCTACAACAGGCATATTCGCTGGCATTTTGCCAACAAAGCGGCCAAGCCCACGGTCGTTGGAAATAAAATCAAAGCATTGACATCGAAGTCTACGCTTAATATTCACACAGTACTTCCACAAAATGCAACGATCACTTTTGTCGACCAGCGCAACAATCCGGATGCAGGAACATTTGATCATTACTACTTTGATTCAGATACCTGGCGCACGGAAGTAGCCGGGGACATCAACCAGGCCAAAACCGATTACATCTCGGTGCTGCAACCCGGAGATAAAAACCTGGTGGAAATGGAAACCGTAGGCACGGACTCTAATGATGGGACCATGTACGGAGTTCTGATCAAGTCGCAGGGAGGAAAAAGGAACGACCTCGTTTTCTTCAGCAAAGAGGATAAAGCACTCCAGGCAGCCATCACCAGCGTTACAGTCCCTGTCACTGGAATGGGCAAACTGTATTACACCATCGTGAGCATGGAAGCGAAAGCAAAGTATGCAGTAACTGTAAATCAATCGGCAAACACAATCGACATAAAAAAAGATGCCAATGGAACGATTACTGCCGACATAGCCGGAGTCATCCGTTTTACTCTCGATGGCAACAACACGGTGAATGGAAACCCCAATCCGGGCAGTGGAAACAACGGTAATAATGGTGGCACAGGTACAACAGATCCCGGCACAGGCGACCATCCTGCATCAGTGTATGTTCCCAATTTGTTTTCTCCCAATGGCGATGGAGAAAATGATATCTTCCGCGTGAGAGGCGAGAGAATCACAAAACTGACGCTGAAAATCTACAACACACTGGGTGTAGAGGTCTTCAGCACGGATGACATCACTTCAGCTATGGTTACCGGGTGGGATGGAAGATACAACGGTGCTAACCAGCCTGCTGGCATTTACGTCTGGAAAATCAGCGGCATCTTCGATGATGGTACATCTGTCCAGGTCGAGGGGAAAACATCTGGTCAATTGGCACTAGTACGCTAAATCAAATTCAAAATTTTTACCCGATGCTTAAAAAGACGTTCTTCATATTCTCGTTCCTGATACAAGTTGAATCAATCAGAGCCCAGCAAAGCAGCTACTCTCTTTACGATGCTAACCCGGTGTTTACCAACCTGGCAGGCATAACTATTCAAAATCAGCGACAGGTTTCGGTAGGCTTTAAATCAATTGGGCTTGATGGAGGTGATAAGATCATGCTTTCATCGCTGCGGTATCTCAATCCACTGATGTTCTCCGGAAAGAAAAAAGGAGCAGTTGATGTGAACGTCTTCACGGAACAAACCGGGGTCAATGGTATTTTCCAGCAAAGCGGTGTGATCTTGGGCGGAGCCTATGACGTCAACATAACAGAAGAACACAAACTAAGTTTCGGACTCCAGGGTGGTGCGGTCTTCAGAACGGTGAATGAGAACAGGATTCGCACCGATAATCAATACAGCAACGGTGCCTTCGACCCCAACGCGCCATCGGGAGAGACCATCAGCAACTGGAAAAAAACTACGGTCATTATTAATTCAGGATTAAACTGGACTTACACGCCAGGACAAAAATCAGACAAAGCTAAAGGAACTCCCCGGGCGTGGGCAGGTTTATCTTTCTACAACCTTAACCAAACCAACGCCACATTCTATTCCGATGACAAACGGGTGCCAATACGTTTTATTTTCTCTGGCGGATATGTTTTCAGGTTCAACCAGTTTGAAATAACACCCACGGCCAGAGGAATATATGAAGCTTCAATTTACCAATGGAATGGAGGTGCGCTTTTAGATTACTTAGTAATGAATGCTTCCGATCTTCAAAAGATAGGCTGTGGGATTTGGTACAGCAATGCGAAGTCAGCTATTTTCTCTCTCCGAGTTTCTCACGTACGATATATGATCACTGCAGGTTACGAGCTTCCTCTTAATGCCGACATTAGCGGCACTGCGATGTCAAATGCTATTGAGACTCATCTGGCCTGGAAATTTTAACAAAACTAAATGGGCACCATTAAACTATTGCTGAATCATCACACGAAAAATAGTTTTGGAATCTTAAAGCCTAAAGCAGATGATGAGATACCCGGTTAATCTCCTGGTTTTCGTGATGATTGGAATAGTGGAATTGCAAAGCGTTCAGGAAAGATTGCTTCAGCGCAACGAAAACATTTCAACAGTTGCGGCCTCGATTAACCTGAATAAAAGAATAAATGTTAATGCCGTAAATCCGTGTATTGGAAACACAGATGATCCCGGCGCGATTGTGATAGTAAAAAGCGACTGGAGCGGCTCTGAAGTTCCGTTTACCATAATAACCCCTCTGTCACACCGGAAGGTGATTTTTAGTTCCGTTTTCACTTAGGGAAATAGATAGTCTTTGCAAGCTTAGTTTGGATGCAGAGGATGTGTTGCCCCGGCTCTGTCGGGGTGCACATTTTATTTTAAACAGGAAAGTATCCTACAGATTGATCCCATTGAACTATTGGCTGGGCTTGATGTGAAAAATAGATTTGTACAAACAAATCAAAAAACACATTTATGAGAAACTCAATTAGTCTGATAGCTTTCATGATGATCGGAGTATTTGCATCGCAGTGTGCAAGAGAAGAAAGCCTGATGGCGAATGACAAGCAATCTGCAGGATCACCTTCCATACGCCAGGATTCAAAGGCAAATGCTCTGACAAACACAATGGTGCCTAAGCTCAACAAGCCTTGTCTTGATCCCACAGACAGTTTTCGAAAGACCTTCCACCCGGGAGACACCATTTTCGCCAATGGAGTGAATCTTGGCAACGAGGTTGACGCATCAACAATGTTGATACTGAAAAGCGGCTCAACCAATGCAATTACTGAGGTTCCGCTGACTATTGTAACAGCAGATTTTACGAGAGGCTGGTTTGTATTTCCCACAGTGAGCTCAGAAGGTTACTATGAAGTAAAAATCAAAGTAGGAGCCGTGACAGGAAATAATTCAGAAGTCTTTACTGTTAAGTTTTAATTGGTAGTGTGTGCCCCGGCTTTGTCGGGGTGCACTCTTTATTGTATTAACTGATTATCAAAAGCGTATTTCATCAGTTCAAAACTGCTCTTCATATCCAGTTTCTTAAAAAGCCTCTGCTTGTGATTCTTCACAGTGAAAATACTCAAGGACAGGCGCTCGGCAATCTGTTGGTTGGTCAGTCCTTTAGCGATCAGTTTAACAATGTCAGTTTCGCGAGACGACAATTTCTGCTCTTCCGAATTGAATACGTGTTTATTAATGGAGACGAGTCGGTTGTTCATCATCTGGAATACCTCCAGGGTTACTGCGCATGAATTGCATTCTGGCCCGCGCCTTCCGAATAGGATGACCGAAGCTGCTTTGCCGCATTTTCCCCTTAACGTTATTCGTTCTTCAGTGATGGGAATTACCTCTTCTTGTATTTTAATTCTGTAATTGAAAATGTATCGCGCGTCTTCACTTTCACCATATTCTCTGATGCGATCTGTAACACGTGCTACTTCACGAAAATCGTCAGGATGAATATTATTATGAAGGTCCTCAAGTGAAAGAGCCATGAGCTTATCTATGGAGAGCCCCCATAAGTCCTTACCATTTTCACTGACATAACGGGAATGGGAGAGATCCTTGTCAAATACATGAATTACTTTATTTGGGAAAAGCTGTTCAACGACATGAACACTATCTCTGATCAGCTGAATATTTTCACCGAGGTTGTGGTGCCCTCTTTCAGCAAGTAAAATTCCATTGTGCATTAAATACTGGGTTTGTTTTCGCCATGCGAAATTACAGGCGATGCAACGGGTAGTACCTTTTTCAAGGTGCAGATGATGTAGATGAAAGGTGTATGAAAGGTATATGTTTAATCTGACGATTACTTCAATTTGGGTGATAACCAATTTTTTGGTCTCCGCTCATATAAATTAATCACCACTGCCACAGCCTCAAACTATTTTTGCACCAGTTAAGATTTAAGAATCTTAATAATCCCACCAAAGTCTACCAGTCGGCAAAAGACGGTTGTTTCTAATTAAACACAAGCCCCATAGGCGGGCATATTTTAAAAGTGAGAATGAACATAAGCAAAGAAGAGTTGAACAGATTGTCTAAAGTACATCAGCGCATTGTCAAACTGTCAAATACCTTTTATGACGAAAGAAAATCCGTCAGGGATAACTCCAATTACATAACTGACATTTTGCTGGTAGCGGAAGAAATTTTTCCAAACCACGTTATCATGGTTCACAACAATGAGTCGAAGCGTGTTTTCTTCACTGAAAACGTGAAGGCAATTATGGGTTATCATGCCCAGGGGCTTATTAATATGACAGATGATGATTTTTTATGTGGTATTCATCCGGAAGATGTCAAACCAGTTCGGCTCTGCATGCAACACATCTGCAAAGTTTACGAAACACCTGGCTACGATCACGTCAACACCCGGTATAGACTCAACATGAGGTATTTGAACGGCCGTGGAACTTATACTCACTTGTCGTATGAGGCTATTACCATTCAGTGCAAAGGTGAGTATGCCGATGTAGCGGTCATCAATGATATTACAGCAGATCAGCCGTTTCATTGTGTCGAGCTTTGCATCACACGCCCAGTAAACGGCCAAACGATTGAAGAGCGTTTTAATCCCATGATGATGGAAATTCAACTGACGCAACGCGAACAAGAAATTGCAGTGCTTACCAGTCGCGGACTTTCTAATTCCGAAATGGCAGGACGCCTGGGTATAAGTGAGTTTACCGTCAAAAATCACAAAAAGAATTTATTCAGAAAATTCAATGTCAGGAGTGGATTGCAATTGATCCCCGTGTTGAAAAAGACCAGCATGGCTTTATAGGTGTAGCCCTTTGGTGCTAATGTAAAGAGGAGTTAAGCTTGATTTATTTTCGTATTGCATTTTTGTGGCTTAAATAATTCACACAAACAAAACGAAGATGAAAGCAGGAGATGTTTTTAAGAACCCCGCCACAGGGGAATTTGGATACATTCGAACAGCGCCTACCGTATCGAATGAACAGTTGTTGGTAGTTGATTTGCGGGTGCGCCCGGGAGGTGCAGTGTTGGGTGAGCACTACCATCCAGTTATCAAGGAACGATTTACTGTAATCAGCGGATCGATCGGTTTCAAACTCGATGGAGTCAAGGGTATTGCGAAAGCCGGGGAAACGTTGGATATACCTGCGGGTGTTGTGCATGACTGGTGGAATAGTGGCAACGAGGAAGCCCGTGTGATTGTACAGGTAAAGCCCGGTGACCGATTTGCCGATATGGCTGTTACTTCCTTCGGGCTTGCCGTTGAAGGCAAGACGAACAAGAAAGGAATGCCTGGCTTTTTACAAATGGCCGTCCTGGCAAAAGAATTTACGGATGTCATGCGCCTCACGAAGCCACCGGTGTGGATTCAGGATATTCTCTTTAGTATCCTCGCACCGCTCGGGAGACTTATGGGATACAGGGCTTCGTATGCCCATCATCAATTAGGGGCGGAAACAACAGCAATAGAAAGTTTCCCCGCTGGACTCAGAGTCGAGAAGCTGGTATAGTGATCTCTTTACTTAAGCAAACACAATTGATGAAACCATTTCTATGCGTAGTCGCATTGGCTTTAATCTTTGGTATCGTTTCTTTCCGGAGTTCCGACCTGATTCCAAAACCATGGGAACTGGAGTTAATTAAAAAATCACATTTGCCGCCACCGGATTCCAGCGTGTCAGTCCGGTATGCCTCGGAAGAATATTACAATTCTCTTCCTGAGCACGTGATCTATAAGACTTACCCGGTTTATCTCCGCGAATTTGAGAAACCCGGATATCTCGACAGCCTTCGCCAACGGGAACCCGAAGTAGCATTCGATCTTAATAAAATTAATTCTCGGGAGGATTGGATAAAGGCGGGTGAAATTGTTTTCAACTGGCCGGTAGCTTCCTACCGACCCATTGAAAATAAGGTTTCCCATTTGGAAAAAAATCACTTTCAAACGAAAGGCAAGTACACGGCTGAAGGCCTTTATCCGGCCAATCGTTACATTATCAGAGAAAAAGGGAAAATAATACTTGGCTCTTTGTCGTGTGCCTCATGTCACTCCAGGATAATGGAGTCGGGGGAAGTAGTTGCCGGTGCGCAAGGAAATTTTTTTAATAGCTCCGGGTTCATTCGAGACGTGGAATCCGGAAGAATTCCTTTTCCAGTTCTTGAACAATCGTTCAAACAACTTTTTTACACACCTTGGGCATCGGGCAGGATTGCGATTAAGCCACAGAATATAGACGAGGCTGTACAAAACCTTTCTGCCGTGCCGGCCGGTGTAGTGGAGCGCCAGGGAACAGCTTACCAACGACCGGTATCCATCCCCAGTTTAATTGGAATAAAAGATATTAAATACCTGGATCACACTGGTGTTATGCGTCACAATAGTCCGGGAGATATGATGCGCTACGCTGCTCTCAATCAGGGCATGGATATGCTCACTTCCTATAATGGATACATCCCGATGGGAAAAAATAACAACACTGAGCTTCCCTCACTCAAGGAGTGGCGACACGCCTTCGGCTATGTGGCCATGAGATATTCCGATGCGCAGCTCTATGCTTTATCTCAATATATCTACTCACTTGTACCTCCGAAGAATCCCAATAAATTTCCTAAAGAATTGGTGAAGGAAGGTGAAAAGATTTTTAAAAAGGCGGCATGTGTGACCTGCCATACGCCACCGTTTTTTACAAATAACAAACTCACACCCGTCAATGGCTTCGAGCCACCGGCCTCTCACTTCCGGGAGTACGATGTCTTTAATGTTTCAGTGGAAACTGATTCCGTGTCAGCCCTTTACTCCAGGCGTGGAACGGGATATTATAAAGTACCATCTCTCAGAGGCGTATGGTATCGCAGTGCTTTTTTCCACAACGGAAATCTGGCAACTCTGGAAGACATCTTTGATAAAAGAAGGTTACAAGCAGATTACGTTCCCAGTGGATACATGCCACCTCATCTCAAGACAATGGCCGTGAAAGGCCACCCATTCGGAATGGATTTGAATGAGAAAGAGAGGAAGGCTTTAGTCGCTTACCTGAAGACGTTGTGATAATGAGATTAGCCGCGCTATGTCTGCCGGTCGTTCTGATTTCATCACCGGCATGGAGTCAGGAGACAATTCAGGGGGCTGTCCATTTCACGGTTGTCAATGCCGGGGTGGAAGTCAGTGGATCTATGAAGCTAAAAGAAATTCGGATACAATTTGATCCTCGCGATCTGAAACAAAGTAAGATTGCAGCTATAGCTGATCCATCAACTATTCAAACAGGAATAGAGATCAGGGACAACCACCTGAAGCGAAGTGATTTTTTTGATGTCAAGGAATACCCTGTCATTTCGTTGGAGTCAAAATCCTTACGGGGAAAGAAGGAATTCACTGGAGAGTTCGAGTTAATCATGAAGGGCAATCGAAAGGTGGTTTCGATACCATTTCAGGTGACAAGGACTCCAGGTGGATTTACTTACCAGGGAAAATTTGAGATTAACCGAATGGATTTTCATCTGGGAGATAAAAGCTTAACCCTGAGTGAAAAAGTAATAATTGCCATTAAAGCAACTGTATTAAAGTAAAGTCCTTAGCTGATGTAATTATTTAACCTGAACGGTGCGGATGAATTTCACATGTAACCAAGATCTATGGCCGACAGTTACCTGGACCTTTTAATTGAATTATAACCTACTGGAACTTATGAGTAGGGGCTTATTGAATTTGACGATTACCAATCTGTTCAATTCTCCAGAATTCAATTTAACATAATATAAATTATATAACTATTTTTGTTGTACCATATATAATGACTCCTAGACAACAGATTCAGCAAAGAATTCAACGAATTGATCTGAGAATTCCGGCGTCGAAAAAATGCCAAAACAGCCCCATTTCGCCATAATTTGGTTACAATACGCGGTTACAATAGCCTAGCCCTTCACCCAAAGGGTTTCTTGCTTTTTCGCACCTGGCTTCTGAATGCTCCTGGAGAGCTGCCAGACAATGCATGAAATGATTTAGAAAAATGACTCAGATCATTATACCCGGTCTGAAAGGCTATTTCACTGACGCTGTGATCAGTCACCCGCAGTAGTTCCTGGGCCCGCTCAATCTTCATCTTTCTGATGTATCGAGCCGGTGACTCTCCAAAAAGAGCAGCAAATTCTTCCTTGAATGAAGTCAGACTTAGACCCGCCAGTTTCGCTAATTCACTCACTGAAAAATTACCATAAATGTGCGCATTGACGACCTCAGATACACTAGCTGCCTTACGACTAAATAATGCAGTGAAGAGCTGATGAATGTTTTCCGAATGTGTTGACTGAACGAGAAGTAAAATCAATTCACGCACTTTCAACGCAAGAATCTCCTCGGTTACTATTTGCGGGTTATCGAAGTAGAACAGAACGCTGTCCACAAACTTCTCCATGATGATGTTGTCGACCGTTTTGACGGGAAGCGATCGTTTTTGATTCACCTCGGAATAAACTGACATTTCATTTCGAAAGATTTCACGCAGTACGTCCGGGTATAAGTGAATAGCTAAAACTTCTGTTGCCTGGCGGGGCGTTTTTGTAAAATCTGCAAAATAATAGCCGCAATTCAGTAAGACCCCGTCTTTTGGTACTAAGGTTGTCTTTGAGCCAACTCCATTTACGGCCAGATCTCCATCCAGGAGATAAACGTAACAAGCCTCATTAGGAAAGTCTACACCCATTCGGAACGATTTTCCGATCGTGAGCTTTTCCAGGATGCGCTTACCCCTAAAATCAAGATGTTTCCTTGCACCAATCAAAAGAGCCTGGTTTATTTTCTTTTAGCCCGTTGTGAACATCGGGCCTGACACAAATTTAGAACAACAGTTTATTTTCCGACTGATTTTAGCCGCAGTTCCCTTGCCACTTATAATAAGGCTTTCGACTTCGATAGCTTATAGTATTTGCCGAGTATCATAATATTCGCGATAGCCGCTGTCAGAAAAAACAAGGGTATAATGGGTGGTTTAATTTTCAGAGGCAGTACGTCAGCAGGCACGGCCGGGTGAAGGTGTACATAAGTAGCGGTAGCCATCATAACAATTACTGAGGCAGAAGCCAAAGTCGAAAAGAGAGCATAAGATCCAAAAGAAATCCGTTGCCTCACTCCCGTCAATAACAAAAGCGCAAGGCCGGCAGTCAACTCGCCACCGATACCTAATCCATAAAATACCTGATCAAATTGGCCGGCTGCCATTTGCACGCTGTACCAACCCTTGAAAGGATTGAAGAACTTAAGGAATCCAAACATAAACATCGATGCACCCAGAACCAGGTTAATCACTTTGTTGTACTTCATATATTTGTTTTAATCGAGGTCCAAAAGTACGCGCGTCCCGGGTGACGGCGTTTGGATAAAACGTCAAACGATTGGTCTGTTTGGTCCACATTCCGATTTTTTTTGCTTAAAAAAAGAGGAATTCAAAGGTTCCTTACCAAATAGTATGCTGTTTTAACGATGCTTATGATGTATCATCAGTACTGATCCCCCATGCCGATGAGTTAGAGCAGATTGTATTACTAAATTTTACCTTTCCCCGGTGAGATTATAGAGTATACGAAGCCCGTAAGCAAATAGTGAGTTGGCGGGTCGTATGCATTGAAATCAAAAAGGAAGAAATAGAGCCGAGATTTCTTAACCACAACAAACAAGCCGTTGTCATTGTAGTTTCCTTTCTGATTATAACTATTGAAGTACAGTTGTGTCGACCCGCCTGCTGAAAAGTGCCGTGTCAACTTTAGTTCAAGGGAAGACCAGTTGTAATAAAATCGGTCGTTGGCATTTCGTATACTTACAGCATATTGATTTTGAAAATTAAGCTCGAAGCGTTTCGTCTCCAGTCGATAATAAAATTGAATACTGCTGCCGCTAAAGTCTCCGATCAGGGCTCCCGCCTGTGGGATCAGTTTTTGATTCACCCTCCCCTGTCCCGAAAACGATTTCCCCACGTAGGCTCCTGCAGTGTTTTCAAAATCGTAATTATATCTTGCTTCTGCATAGAATTTGTTAAAAGTAATCGGAACCACTGGGATCAAATTTCTCAACAAAGAAGCCGCGCGGGGATAGACAATGACCTCGGGATGAGTGACGAATTTTACTTGGGCCTCCCCTGTATTCATGAAAAACAAAATTAGAGAAAAGCCGATACACGTGCGGCCGCGCATGAATATGAAGTACTTTTTGCAACAGTTCTTATCAGTAAGCTCTTTTCCGGTAAAAGAAATAAGAACCTGCCACGAGTAAGACGCCAATGAATGCTGGCGCAAATACGCCAAAGCTATCGCCCGTGGCTACGTGTGAATACACTGCACCAGCCATATCGAAAAACAGACCCGCATATGCCCATTCTTTCAATTTTGGATATCCCTGAACGAGCACTGCACCAATTCCAAACAGGCGGACCACACCGATGAACGTAACAAAGTAAAGTGGATAGCCCAGATGTTTAATTAGTGCCACAGCATCCGGGGCGTGACTTATGTCAAGAATTGAACTAAGCAGGCATAATGCAGTCAAGAGGCCCGTAAAGATCCAGTAGGTAATAGTTATTGCTTTCATAATAATTTTATATTGATAAATGACGATCACAACAGGGCCCATAAAATAATTATCTCCTTGTCGTTAGCAGCACAAAGATGTGTGGTCATGACCGGACAGGTCGTATGAATATTTCCCTAAAGGCGGTTAATACTTCCCGACACCTTTTTGGTTGTGTCGGTCTCTGAAATTTGAAGGTGAGTGGCCCGTTTGACTTTTAAAGAAGCCGGCAAAGTTGGAAGCTTCGTCAAATCCAAGTGCATGGGCTATCTCCTTGACTGATTGTTCCGAAAAAAGTAAATACCGCCTGGCCTCTGTAACAATACGCCTGTGAATAATATCAAGTGGCGTTGGAAATTTATGCAATGCAAACAGGTTGGAAAGCGTTTTGGGGGATTTGTTCAATTCAGATGCATAAAACGACACGTCATGACGATTCCGAAAATGAATCTCTACTAACGAATTATATTTTCTGATCAAATCAAACTTAATGGGTTCCATATTGCTAATGGACTGCTGCTGCTTTGCCAAGCGTGTGCATGTGATGATCAGCCGCTTGAGCAGCGAGGTGAGCATCTCCCCTTGTATGTTGTCGTGCGTAGAAAACTCCTCTTCAAACATCGACAGCAGGAGATCGAATTTTAACTCTTCCGCTTTCGCCAGTTTGATTTGAGGTATGTGCTGCGACCCGTAAAATAAATACCCGACACAACCCACTTCATGATCGTGTCTTTCGACACAATAAAAACCATCGTTGAATTCGAAAAGATAAACTGCCGTATGAGGTGCTTCCAGATGAAATTTATGAACTGGAGTGAGTGTGATGATCGTATTTTTCTTTAATCTGAAAGGAATTCCATCCACCAGCATACTGACTTCGGCTCCCTTGTTCCAGATGATGAAATAAGAACTTTCCCTACCGTCATACCGGTATGCCTTTTCCACCTTCTGCAAACGAAGACGCGATTGTGAAAGCTTATGCTGGTATATGTACTCCATAGTCGTTATTGTTTTGACTTTGATTTGTTGATAATGAGAATACTACGGACTACCAAAACCAGACCAGTCAGGTGATACTAGGCAAAAGACTCATTCAAAGTAATCACAGCAAGTATTCTTGAAAAAAGTGGTATAAGGTGAAGAAACAATCCGGCCGCATTAACTCCAATTGATTCAACCCCTTTTGCTCAAAATAGGTTTCCCAGTATTGCGGCGAAGACCTATATGTATACAACCAACAATCCGGTTACAAAACTTGGTTATAAATCGAGCGCTAATATTCGCAACGCAGCATTACCCGCAGTGGAGATTTCTCTTTAAAAACACGCGAGGCTTTTACTGTTAACATCCAATTCACCGTGGCAAATTGTTTAGCTTCCATTTTTGCATCAATTGATGCCCATCCTTCGCGAATTTCTTCTCTCAAGTACTAAAAACACAACTTCGATGACAACTACAAGCCCCAGCAGTCCCATGAGATAACGAACCCTCTCCTTTACGTGTGAGGAGTTGTCGATAAATTTTGTCGTCTCATTCACCAACACATCTATCTTGTGCTTGGAGTCGAGTGAATCCTTTCGAATTTTTTCAAACATTTTAAGCTTGAATTCAGCAATAGTTTGGGTATGATCGTCTGCCTTTCTGTTTAAATCAATAAGCAGTAAAACCATAAGAATTAAGGACACGGCCCTGAGAATATACTTTGTCCACTTCATTTTTTAGCTTCAAAAACTACGTTACTAATGTATCCCAATTTACTTATGATCTAGGAGCATAGTAAATTACACACACGCCAGTAAGGACAATCAACGCTCCGATAATATCATATTTATCGGGGCTATAACGATCAAAGTGGTATGCCCAGACAAGTGACATCACGATAAAAAATCCCCCATAGGTTGCATAAACTCTTGCAAATTGGGCTTTCTGAAACGTGGCCACAATACCATATAGGGCCAAAATAATACTACCTGCAACTCCGTACCAGATCGATTTTCCAGATCTAATGGCAAGCCATATCAAATACCCCCCTCCGATCTCACATATTCCAGCGAGGATAAAGATGAGAACTGACTTTAGTACTTCTACAGGGTTCATTTGATTCTAAGACATAAAACTGTTGACACGGTCATGAAACAAAATTCTACTATTTAATAGTTCACCCTACACCTTCATCACACGCTTGAGAACGTATGATCCGGGTAAAACAGAGGGACGTCTAGACCAGTACTCAGCTAAGACCCACGAAATGTTTTAAAAATAAGTAAGCTAAGAGAGTGACAAACATGGTGATCACAAGCCAAAGCCAAACGGATTTAATCCACTGAACTATTGAGAAGATTTTGTTCGACGACACAGAAATGGATTTTTCGTCAAGCAACATTTTATGAATGATCTTACTGCTTTCCATTTCAACACAAAAAACCAATTTCAAGCAAAGGTCCTGGATTCCACTCTCTAGTGGGATGACCGTCCAATTCCATTCAAGACCACTACTTAATACTGACTGCGGATTGTCAGAATCGGTCGTAATACCAAAATTGTAACTGGAAAGTTCAGCTCTCAGCCATGGCTGAATTGACAATTTCAATTGGTCGTCCTGATTGAATTCATTTTTTATTTTATCATTCACGGGAATACTTAGGCTAACCCGGAATTTTTGACCCACTCTCATTTCGTGAGGATAAATAAACCTGACGAATTCTGAGGACAGAATTCTAACAAGCTTACATGTCTTAGCAAAAACTTTGAAGTTGTCAGATCCACTGTTGACAATTTGAATTTCTATTTGCCTCGTCTTGATATTATAACTTCTGTAAACCGCTTGAATTCCGTACCCTACAATGACAAGTAAAAGAGCGCTTACGATTGATAGTACCAGCATAGCCTCGTTGTCAATTATTTCCACTTGCCGTTCCATAATGAATTCCGTGTGTTTTTCGAAGCAATTCTGCCTTCATAAATTCTGCTTTTTCGCGAGCTGCAGCATTTGTTGGGTCCCAGATAATGGCTTTGTCAAGAAGTGCAATGATTGATGCGAGTTGATTATTAAAGCTTTCCTCTTTTTTAAGCTCCGCCATGACGAGATAGGCAAAACTGACAATCCTTGAATTGTAAGGCATCGGCAATTGATGTGACTTTAATATAACAGAATTCAAATCTTTATTCGCTCTTCGCTTTCGGAAAATAAAATACCACGGCAATTTCAAACATGCCTTGGCTCTGAGGTATTCGGGCAGTACGGACAATTCTTTGAACTGATTGACCGATTGTTGAAAACCACGTAAGACTTTTTGTATTTCGAAGAACAGAGGTCTGCACATTGCCATTAGCATTTGAACCGAAGAAGTGTACGCACTGATTATCGGAAGGAGTTCCTGCGATGAAGTCATTTTTATGCTTTCAAAGTGCTGCAATGATTGACGTGCAAATTCATACGCTTCTTCGCGAGCTCCCCATTTTAGGGAACGTTCAGCCATCTCGTGCAAAATGATACCCTTCCGAGCAGCTTCTAACACTGAAAAGACCTGATTTACTTCTTGAAACTTCAATTCATTTAATTTAAACTTAAGCAAAACCAGGTCGCTTACTTCAATTATGTCATCGAATTCCTGTTCAACAACTGTTATTCTTTGAGGATTCAACGTTTCACTTTCACGTGTAGTATGTAACATAAAGAGTACTATTCCAGTTTGGTAAAAGTAAATTGCGGCCTACTTTTTTGGTTACCTCTTCAAATGAATCAGGCTCCTAATGATTGGAGCCCGATTGCCAAACTTGTTAGAGTTGCATTTCTCTAACGCCAACATGAAATGCTTTTAACCTAAAGCAGATGCAAGTAATTAATCAACCTGGTAATTCACTATTTTTCACAATTAGAAAATGATTAAAGTTTTGCGAACCGTGTGTTCCAGGCTCGTCGAAAAAATGTCATTTACGCTATAAAATTTCAAAATCTTTGAGAGAGTTAGGTCACTAGCTCCTGCTGATGACTCACCACCTATTGCCCACCGTGTGCCATGACGATTTACAAATCCAGATGAAATTTCTTTGTTCAATCGAAATCGACTCGGTCAACGTGAAATATTTGTGCTTGAATTTATGCTATTGCGAAGAGCGGTGGGCACTTAAATTTCAACATATGTTTCCATATTGTTCTAATTAAATTCTAACTTTTAACGACCTGCATTTTTCCCTAGTAAAGACTATGTTTGAGTGATGGCGCGGATATTACTTATAGAGGATGAAGAAAAGACAGCTCATTTTATTAAGAAAGGGCTAGAAGAAAACGATTATTCGGTTGAATTAACAAATGATGGAAACGTTGGCCTCGGTTTGGCGATCCAAAAGCCATTTGATATTATCATCTCCGATATTGTGCTTCCCGGGATTGACGGCCTGACGCTATGCAAACAATTAAGAAACAAAAAGTCTGGCATTCCGATTTTGATGCTTAGTGCGTTGGGCACGACCGATAACATTGTAAATGGGTTTGATGTTGGTGCGGACGATTATTTGACAAAGCCATTTGAATTTCGAGAGCTCATAGTAAGGATCAAGTCCCTTCTGAAACGCACGACACAACCAGCCACTACGAATTTGTTAGTATACGGAGACTTGACGGTAGACGTGCCGCTACTTAAGGCGTCAAGAGGTGGAAAGGAAATAAAACTAACAAAGAAGGAATGTACTTTGTTGGAATATTTAATTAGAAACAAAGGAAGAGTAATTTCTCGCTCCGAATTGGCTAGGAATGTGTGGAACATTGACTTTGATACTGGGACGAATATGGTCGAAGTCTATGTGAATTATCTTCGAAGGAAGGTCGACAAAGAGTTTGACCGAAAGCTTATCCATACTCAATTTGGTGCGGGATACATACTTCAGGAAGAACCTTAGTTACTATGCAAATAAGAACCCGCCTCACCCTTAGGTTCACGATACTGGTAAGCTCGATTTTAATATTAGCATTCACCGTTCTTTACTTGCTCGTATGGCAATACGGTGTTGAAGAATTTCATAAGCGCCTTCACGACAAAGCGTTAACATCTGGCACGCTCCTATTTAAGGTAGATCAAATGGACTCTACGTTACTCAAGACAATTGACTTAGCGAAGACTGACGTTTTGTTTCGCGAAAACATTTCGATATTTGATTCTCATGGCAAAGAGCTATATACCAATAATGATTCCCTTGAATTTAGGCTCTCAAATGATGATTTCGGGAATATATTCAAGGGAGAAGAGTTATTTTTAACAGAAGGTGAATTTAAGATTGTCGGCCTTCCCTTTGAATATAAGGGAAGTACGTACGCAATTATATCTGGTGCTATAGATCGACGCGGTAATAGCCGTCTCGCTTATCTTCGAAAATTCATTTTTGTACTTCTTCCTATTCTTATATCAATCGTTGCGATAGCCGGTTGGATATTTGCTGACAAGGCATTAAAGCCAATTGTCGGTGTTATGAAGGAGGTGCAGGAAATTTCGCCTCTTATGTTGACGCAGAGGCTCTCCGAGAGTAAAAACAACGATGAAATTGGTCGTCTCATTTCAATCATCAATAATTTGCTTGAGCGAATTGAAAACGCATTCCAGCTTCAAAAGTCTTTTGTATCTAATGTCTCACACGAATTGAATAATCCTCTTACTAAAATCACGTCTCAGCTTGAAGTCACCTTGCTAAAGGAGAGGGATAATGAAGAGTACAAAAAAAGCATTATTTCGGTGCTCGATGACATTAAAGAGATGAATCAACTTGCCACCAGTCTTCTGGAACTTGCCTATGTAAACCGGGAAAATCAAATCCTTACTCTTACTTCGACAAGGATAGATGAAATTCTATGGGAGATCCGCGATGATCTCATTGCACTCGATGACTCTTACCGAGTCCAGGTCAGGATAGAAAAGATGCCCGAGAATGAAGAAGATTTATACATCAATCTAAATCCACAGCTCATCAAAACAGCCTTTAAGAATGTTATTGAAAATGCCTGTAAATTTTCGCCTGACCACACGGCTTTTGTTTCACTGATTTTTTATAAAAATGAAACACTTGTGAAAGTCATCGATAATGGGTTGGGAATTGAAGAAAATGAGGCGCAAAAAATCTTTCAGCCTTTTTATCGTACGGACAGCACCTCCAAAATCAAAGGATATGGAATTGGTCTTTCTCTGTCACAAAAAATAATCTCGTTGCACAAAGGGAGTATCCAGGTGAATTCAAGCCCTGGAGTAGGAACTGAAATCACAATCGGTCTTAGAAACTCATAATCCAGAGTATTGCCTTTCAGAAGTGATCACGAGACATGTATTCTGAATTTTAATTTCTTTCTAATGACAAAATGCCATAGAGATCGTTCGAGATGCACAAATTGCATGTGATTCATAGAGAATCAGGTTTGTCTTTATAGGTTGGGATCGGGCTGTGTTTGATGCGTAAGGTGCTGTAGGCCTCCCGATATCCCTGCATCGGGCTCCTATCAGGGAGCCCGATTTATGTGAGCTGAAAAATTTTAAACAATTATTCTTTAGACGAATATGGGATCAACCAAAATAGTACTCAGTACGGGCGTGGCCATCTTGCTGATGAGTTTAATCGGTATATTTATTCTCTACGAAGGGAAATCAGATTTAAGCCGACGACTAAATAGAGAAACGGGCAAAAGTGATTCTCTTGCAGATGCCAATCGTACCTTAGAGAGATTATCAAGAGAAAGATCCGAGAAAATCGCCACTAGTGAAAAGGTGGTTAAAGATCTCAAGGAGCGAATTGATGTTTTGAATACAGTTGCTCTAGCGAAACAGAATGAGATTGAGCTTTTGAAAAAAATTCAGGGATGGCAAAAAAAGGAATTGGATGAACTGGCAGACTTAAAAAGGAGATCCAAGGAATTGGAAACTCAGCTTGTTTCGTATAGAGAAAGTTCGGCTCGACTACAAAAGGAGAAGAATGATTTGCTGGTGTCAGTACAGGAATTGAAATCGGAGAATGCTCGGAAGGATTTTGAATTGAAGAGTAGTCTAAGGTCTCCCGAGCAAGTAAGACTTGAAACTGTGAGGGGTAAGAGAGACAAGCTAGTGGTCAGGGCAGGCAGAGTTCAGCGTATAAAAGTAATTTTTGATACTACAGCCGAGCCACAAGAGTTGGAGTATAAAATTACCTCTCCAGATGGAACTTTGCTTCCTGCAGGACAAGGGACACCCATGACTAAAATCATTGATCAAAATGTAAAAGTGTCAGGTAGAGCTCAGGTCTATAAGAAAGTCGAAATGACTTACAATTCTCCAAGATTGATTGCGGGTACTTATGTTATTGAAGTTTTAGCGAAAGGCGTTCATTTAGCAAACTTGGAAATTAGATTGAGGTAAATTAAGGTTAACGACAAATTATAGTCGCCACAATAATTTTGAAGAGCAGTAGTTAATGCAGAGGGATTCGTTCCTTGGGAGTGGTTAGTAATTTCTTAAACGGTTACGATAATTGGAAAATACACTCGACTTTGAAATGAATCCAATATACTTCCCGTCATTGACTACGGGAATATTCCATGCACCGGTCTTATCGAATTTTTCCATGACCACACTCATATCATCGTCAAGACTAACAGTCACTGATGGCTTTTGCATGAGCTGGTTCACTAAAACAGTATCGTAAAGAGAAGTATTGAACATAATCTCGCGGATATCTTCCAAGGTTATTATTCCTTCCAACTTGCCCACTGCATCAACTACCGGGAAAATATTTCTCCTGGAATCAGCAATTGCATTTATCAAAGTTCTCAGGCGAGCATGCAAGGGTACTTCTACAAAATCTTTTTCCACAATGCCGCTCAGCGAAAGTTCAGAAAGAATGTGTGTATCCTTGTCGAATGAAATGCCCACATTGTTTTGTTTTAGCTTTTCTTCATCGAGCGAGTGAGGGTTCATATACTTTGATATTGCCGTACTAAGAGCGGCAACGATCATGAGTGGAATAATCAGATCATAGCCTCCGGTAATTTCTGCAATTAGAAAGACACCAGTGAGCGGAGAGTGAAAAATACCTGCAAGTATACCAGCCATTGCTACCAGGCAAAAATTGGAGGTTGGGAGGTGAGTTAACCCGGAGGCGTTTAAAAGAAATGAAAACGCAAAGCCCAGACACGCTCCAACCAGCAGTGCCGGTGCAAAATTGCCGCCGTTACCACCAGCGTTCAATGTAAATGAAACCGCAAAGACTTTTATTAAGGCCACCAGAAGTACTCCCAATCCCAGGGTCAACTGATTTTGTAAAAAGAAATGGTTCAGAGGGCTTCCACCAAAAAGTTGGTGAGGTTTAAACAGTGCCAATGCCGTAATCGATGAGTACCCTTCACCGAACAATGCTGGAAGCAAAAAAATCAAGCCACCAAGTAAAAGACAACCTACGATAAGGCGCACATAACCTCCCTTTTTCATGGCTTTGTCAAAGGACCTCTCGGTTTTTATAAATGCTTTTAGATAAAATACGGAGAACAACCCGCAGATGAGTCCCAGTAAAATATAATAAGGGACATTATGGTAATTGAATTTGCTGACTTGCCTGAACGAAAGCAATATACCTTCCTCAAGGATTATTTTAGAGCAAAGAGCACCGGTTGCTCCCGCTATTAGCAATGGAATGAAGGCTGAAATACTGACATCCACCAACAATACTTCCAATGCAAAAAGGACACCGGCAATTGGTGCATTGAATGCAGTTGCAATTCCAGCAGATGCCCCACATGCCAATAGCAAGGTGCGATCTCGATATCCAATCGGAAAAAATGAAGCGAAAGCAGAACCGATAGCCGAACCTGTTTGTACGATAGGTGACTCCAATCCGGCCGATCCACCAAAACCCACCGTTAGCGCACTGGTTGTAGCGTGACTGTAGATTTCATGCCGGGGAAGAAAAGAAGACTTTTTTGCGATGGCTAACAAGACATGCGATGTTCCTCTCGCCAAATCACCATTTAATACGAGACGAATGAAAAGATATGTCCCTAAAATGCCAACGCCCGGTGAAACAAAAAATACCCAATGATAATTTTGGTTCATAGGCCTTAGTACCTCCTGCAGATAGTGAACCGATACTTTTAGTAATACAGCTGTGAGTCCGGCCCAAAGCCCTACAACAACTGCGCCAATAATTAAAAATTGCTTGTTGGATAATTTACTGTGTAGCCAGGCTGGAGCTACTTTGAACAGTTCAATGGATTTTGTCTTGACCTCTGATCTCATTCCTGAAGGCTAATTTAAATAAGTGCGATTCTTTAACGAACAAACTAGCTTGTCAGGTATTTATTTAATTTCCAAACTTAAAGAATTAAATACGATGAGCGTGTCACTCTGTTTCTCCAGGTAAAAGTTAGCATTTGATTCTTCATGATCCCCTACTTTTATAGTATAGTGATTTTTTCCGATAGCCTTGAAAATATCCTCATCTGTTTTACCATCACCTATTGCCAAAACGAAATCATATTTATCATTCTGCATATATAAAGCTGCAACTTTTCCTTTATCTATGCCTGAGGTACGAAACTCCAAAGTGCAATCTTCATTGTAGATTACAAATTCGTCTTTCATGGTAAGTGAAGAAAAAGCATTTGTAATTTCCTTTATGTCGTGTTCCGAAATATTTTCGGTTACTCCCCGGTAATGCCACGCCACCGAGTAATACTTCTTTTCAATAAAAGTACCCTCGTAATTAAAGGTCAATGCCTGCAATGGAGGTAGCACCCAGTTCATCCATTGGGTAGAAATATCAAACAGGGGGTTCCAGTCGTTTCCACAATCTTTAAGAAAGCCTCCGTGTTCTGCTACCAGAGTAACGGGCAGGTCGCCTAACCAAGCATCCAGTGTTTCTTTTTCTCTGCCACTGATAATAACAATATGATTGAAACTATCCTTGGTAAGCTCAAGTAGAGATTCCTTCATTCGTCTAGTTGGAATCGCCAATTTTGGATCCAGTTGAAGCGGAGCCAGTGTACCGTCATAGTCAATAAAGAAAATCCGTTTAGTAGCCTGGGCGTAAGTTGCCAACATTTGAGAGAGGTGATGGATGATGTTTTGCATAATATTATCGTTCCGTTATGAGTTCTAGGTGCCGATTCGAAAGCTTTCCCATGAACTCCGTAGCCCATTGGTGAATATCATATCGCTTCAAATGGTTTTGCATTTTTTTAATTCTGATTTTTTGCTCGCTCAACGGCTGAAGTAGTGCTTGTCGGATAGAGTCGGCAACCTCGTGTCGATCATTGGGGTTGACCAGAATAGTGTCCTTCAATTCATTTGCACACCCGGCTGTCTCGCTAAGTATAAGAACACCGCTTGATCCTGTTCGTGAGGCAACGTATTCCTTGGCCACGAGGTTCATGCCATCACGAACGGGAACAACGAGTGCCACGTCAGATGCGCTGTACATGGTGACAAGTTTCCTGAAATCAACGGATCTGTACTGATAAATAATTGGAGTCCAAGAAAGTGAACCATGTATACCATTGATTCTACTAATCAGCATCTCAACTTCCTTTTTATTCTCTTTATACTTGAGTACACCATCACGGGTGGGTACAAGTAAAAGAAGATAGGCGACTTTTTCTTTGTAGTCCGGATTTTGTGTCAGGAATAACTCAAAACTCTCGAGTCGGTTAATGATTGCTTTGGTATAGTCAAGTCGGTCGACTGAGAGTATTAGCTTGCAGTTGCCAAATCGGTTCCTGATTTTCTTTACTTCCCGTTTGACGATCGGGAGATTGCAGGTATCTTGAAATTTAGCATAGTCAATGCTGATGGGAAAGTCTTTTACAAGTACTTCCCTCCCATCGATCTGCAATATTCCGTTTTTGTGTACTTGTTTGCCCAGCATCCGAAGCACTGATTCATTAAAGTGGTGAACATAGTCTGTCGTATGAAACCCAACCACATCGGCTCCTAGCAAGCCATCGAGAATTTCCAATCGCCACGTCTTTGGTAGTATCCTGAATAGCTCGAATGACGGGAAAGGGATGTGCAGAAAAAAACCGATGGTCGCCTCCGGCAATCTTCTTCGCAACAGCATCGGAAGAAGCATGAAATGGTAGTCATGAATCCAGATTACATCCCCCGGTGTATACATCTCTGCTATCTGTTCGGCCAGAATCATATTGGCCGCTTCATAGGCATTAAAGAAATGCTGGTCGTAGATCACATAAGATGGAAAGTAATGGAACAATGGCCAGAGCACTGCATTACAAAAGCCGTTATAAAATAGATCATTGTAGCGACCATCTAAAAATATAGGGTGAAGCACAAGATCGTTTTTGATCAGCTGTTGTGTTGATGAAGCACGATCAAATTTCTTTTTTGAAATATCTGCAACACCTACCCAGTGAAATGATTCAAACTCCTGCTCCGATTTATTCTCGCTTTGCAGAAAAGAATTGAGGGCCGTTGCGAGTCCGCCCGAGCTTGGAGTAGCCGCTAGCTTCCCATTCACTACGCTTAGCCTGTGAGGCAGCCTGTACGAGACAATAATTAATTTTTTACTCACCATCACAGTTTCTATTTACTGCAAAATAAGCTTAGGAAGGCAAGCAAAAATTTGACTAAAGTCAAATGACCGAAAATAAAGTGTAAAGAATTTTATCCAATATCATATGCTGAAATCTGGATAAATTTACCTACGTGGGATTCGATTTTTGAGAACGCTAAAATAAGTATTGTGCGCTCAGTGCGTACGACACTAATTGGATCAAGGACATCAGGGGCCAAACATGAGATGGAGTAGTATCAGCATAAAAAAACAAAGCATCACTCCGTAGATGATTAAGGAAATTACCCTCATCAATAGGGTTCGAGTTAAACGCTGCATGATTCTAATTTATCTTTAGCTTTTCTTTCTAGGATCACGATACTATCAGATCGCTGATGAGGTGATCCTATTCATAAATTAAAAGCCAATTAGGGGCGCAAAACTTGACTAAAGTCAAATTTTAGAAAAAAGTAATCTTCTTTCAACCTGATCTACTGTCTCTTATCTCTAAATTTGATTAATGTCAAATTTCATAACAAACAAATATCCTATGTTAGACGCCATCAGCATGAAAATAGCAAAATATCATTTCAACGGAATGCCCATCATGAAGTCATTGCCCTCTAATGACATTAAGTGGATATTGGCCAATACAAAAGAAAAGCGAGTTAAATCGAACTATGAATTGTTTAGAGAAGGCTCCTTTCCCAACCGAGTATTCATCCTCAAGAAAGGAAAGGTAAAAATATACCAAACGACATCTGATGGAATCGAGCAGATCGTTTACATCTATGAACCAGGAGATATTTTCGGTTATCGTCCAATCTTATGCAACGAAAAGCATCCAGTGTCTGCAAGAACACTCGAGGACTCGATAGTTCTGTTGATGCCACGCGCCCGTTTTCAGGAACTTCTCGAACGATCAACAAAACTGGCGCATCAACTGTTAAAAAATTTGAGTTCTGAATTTTCGGTTTGGATAAACTATATAACTACGTTCGCCCAATATTCAGTTAAAGAAAGACTTGCTTTAGCTCTGCTGATCCTGTCGGAGAAGTACAAGCGAGCAAAACATTCGAGTCACCATGAAATCGCCTTATCCAGAAAAGACCTGGCTTCATTTTCAGGCACGTCCATTGAAACATTGTCGCGCACCCTTGGCAAATGGAAGGCTGAAAAGATTATCGTTACCAGAGGAAGAAAAATCCAGATCAGGAATATACCGAAGCTTTTGGAACTAATTGATTAAACGGAATGCATAAGTACAATTTTGGAATTATTGGCAACTGTGCTTACCTGGCTTACATCGATACGGATGGAAATGTAGTTTGGATGTGCATGCCTAGGTTCGACAGCAGTTTTATCTTTGGTTCCCTGATTGATAAAAATAAAGGCGGCAGCTTTTACGTAAAGCCAGCTTCAGATGCGTATAGCAGCAAGCAATATTATCTTGAGAATACAAATATGCTGAGCACAGAATTCAGCACCAGTGACGGAAAATTCCGAGTGATTGACTTTGCTCCCCGGTTCGAACAAAACAACAGGTACTTCAAACCAACTATGCTCATCCGGAAAATTGAACCTATCGATGGTCGGCCCTCTATTAAAATTAAATGCAACCCCGTAAGCAAGTATGGAGAAGTTGCGTCTGAGGAAATTTCAGGTAGCAATCACATCAGGTACACAAATTCAGAAGCACAAGTAAGACTTACCACGAATATCCCGCTTTCAATTATTCAGGGAAATCTGCCATTCGTTCTTTCGGAGACAAGCTACCTTATTTTTACTTACGGACTGCCACTGGAGGGACCGATCGAAGAAACCGCTGAATTTTTTCAAAAGAAAACAAGATCGTACTGGAATGATTGGGTGAAGACTACCTCCATTCCTAATATCTACCAAAAGGAAATACTCAGGTCAGCATTGGTGCTAAAACTTCATCAGTATGAAGATACCGGAGGAATTATTGCATCAGGAAGTACAAGCCTGCCGGAGCATCCCGGCAGCGGAAGGAATTGGGATTATAGGTATTGTTGGATGCGGGATGCATTCTACACGTTAAAAGCTTTGAATAGCCTTGGACACTTTGAGGAGCTTGAAAAATATTTTCACTACATAGAAAATATTATTAACCAGGAGTCCGAAAGAATTCAGCCACTTTATTCAATTATCGGTGAGCGCAAGATTGCGGAAAGAGAGCTTAACCTGAGTGGTTACTTAGACAACGGGCCGGTTCGCATTGGTAATGAGGCATACACACATATTCAGAATGACGTATACGGACAAGTGCTGGTTAGCCTTCAACCCCTTTACACCGATCAAAGGCTGGTGATGCGAACAAGAAGCAAGTCACTACCACTTATTCACTTTCTGCTTGATAAAATTGCCGCAACAATGAACCAGCCGGATGCAGGCCTTTGGGAATTCCGGAATAAACAGCAACAACATTGTTATACTTTTCTTTTTCACTGGGCGGGAAGCAAAGCTGCTGCGAAAATCGGAAAGGATCTCGGGGACGATTCTTTGGAGAGCAAGGCAACAAAAATAGAAGCACTTGCAGTGGAACAAATCGAGCGCTGCTACGATCCCGTGCGCTGTGTCTATACTCATGCAATAGGGTCAGCTAACCTGGATGCCAGTAGCCTGCAGCTTATTACCATGAACTACTTAGACCCCACTTCAAGCAAAGCAAGGAAGCATCTTGATGCCTTGGAGAAAGAACTGATGACTGATAAGAAATTGTTCTATAGATATAGACACGAAGATGATTTCGGCATACCTCAATCAACATTTTTAGTATGCGCCTTCTGGTATGCCGAAGCTCTTGCATGTGTAGGACGCGTTAAGGAGGCTTGCGAAGCACTCGACAGGCTGGTACATTTTTCAAACCACCTCGGAATTTTCAGTGAGGACGTAGGCAATGACGGTAGCCAATGGGGCAACGTTCCTCAGACTTACAGTCACGTAGGACTCATGAACACCGCATTCCGCATAGCCAGGAAACTAGATGTGCCGATGTTTTTTTAACTAGTGCGCCTTTATTTTTCTCGCGTGTTGGGGATGGCATCATGTAAAATAAACCTTCATGCTAGGACCTACATTTTTCGCATCAGAGTTTATAATCAATGGCACAGAAGAGCATATATAATTTCTGCATAGGAATTATGGTTTTATAAATATCTAACACTTAAAATAAAAAATTATGAAACTCATTAGATTACTCTCGACTATTGGAGTCTGTTTGCTGCAATTTTCTTGCGCTACTCCCAAGAGCTACTTGACTTTTTCAGATTGGGATTCAGACTCGAACAAACTCATAAAGAGAAGGGAATTTGTTGAAGCCTATTCCTCATTAAATTATTTTGACAAATGGGGGCACGGAAAGGGCTCAATTACTTATCCTGAACTATTTACTGCAACTTTTCAGTCTATGGACCGAGATCAGAGTAATTCGATCTCTGCAGAAGAATTCAGTGCGCAAATAAAATTATTCTTTTTTGGGATGTTTAACGGAAGCTTTGGGGCCTGGGATAGCGATGCAAGTGGCTCCTTGAGTTCGGACGAATTTATTTCGCATATCAGAGTGACCAATTTCGGCTCATTGTGGGATGAAAACAGCGATAAAAGGGTATCAGAAAAAGAAATGGCAGGTGGCATGTTTTACGTGTGTGATATCAACAATGATGGTTCAGTTGACGAATCTGAACTTAGCAGCTGGAAAAGGAATCGATAAGGACTAAAGGATGACAATGTATTTAGATAAATAGTAGCAGGCTACCAAATAACACTACACTAGTGAGTCACAATGCTCGACTGCTCCTCGTAGAAAAAAAATCAAATTTTTGACTTTAGTCAAGAAAGGTCAGTTCCACCTGCTCTATACTTGTAACATATTCATCAACCTAGTATACCTGCTTTTGCTTCTGCCGGAAGTCGCGAGGAATTTTATTGAAATACTTTTCGGAATCTTAGGCATATGGCGAGTACCTTGGAATTACTAAGATAACTATACATAACTCTTTTTTGAAAAAAAATAATAATAGGTATGACGAAGGAAATTCAAGATCTCACTGCAGATGAGCAGAAAATTCTACTGAAGGCTCCTGCTATTGTCTCACTTATAGCTGCCACAAGCACGGGGGAGATTAACGAATGGGAAAAATCGAATGCTATTAAGCTGGCTCATTTGAAAACGTATTCAGCACACCCCTTACTAATTCCCTACTACAAGAAAGTAGCTATGGTCTTTGAAGAAAATTTTGAAGCGATGGCTAAAAAATATGAACCATTTGACAAGACGAAGCGTGTGGCAATGCTAAAGGAAATCGACAAGATAGACGAAGTGATAGCAAAATTGGATGACAAGCTTGCAGCCATTCTCCGCGCGAGCCTCTCAGGATATGCCGAACACGTAAGGAAAGCTTACAAAGGCATTGTGATCGATTTTCTTTTCCCTTTTCCGATTCCCGGGCTAACAGCGTGAGTCTACACATGCAAAGTCCAAAATTTCCTTTAGACGACTGTGTATTTGAGAATCGCCAACAATTCCACAAATGAGAGGTGGAATTCGAAATTAGCTGAGACAAAAAATTAGTCGCTAACATTCTTGAGTGAGATAAACTGCCTTTTGTTTCAGTGCATTGGCGAAACGAAATACACTTTTGTCTGTACTGTAATTTCCTCTCCTGAATATGACCTCAAAATAAGAAGCGTCTACTCCCAACGCTTCGATTTCAGGGATGTTATTAGTCTCTGCGGATCTTTTTACCGCCAATATCTCAAGTATTTTTTCTTCGAGGGAATCACAGCAACATCCTCATTTGACGTTTACATACAACGGTCGAGCCCTTGTTCATTAAAGTGGCCCAACTGACCATAATCTATTTTGCAAATTTTGATTTTGGTCAAAATTCAAGTCGTCATTCTTACCCAACTTGCTGATGTACTTATTTCTTATCATGAAAAATCAAAGAGTATTAATCTCGGGAGCCGGGATAGCTGGCTTAACCCTCGCCTACTGGCTTCGCAAATCCGGATTCACGCCAACAGTGGTAGAGCAATATCCGAAGCTGCGTGAGGGTGGATACCTGATCGACTTTTTCGGAGTAGGGATTGAAGTTGCCGAGAGGATGGGGATAATTTCAGATCTTGAAAAACATCACATACCCATTCACGAAATGACATTTGTTGATGTTAGCGGTAAAAGAGTCGGAGGCCTCAACATGGCCAAAATTAGAAAACTGCTAAAAAATCGCTCCTATAATTTCCTCCGGAGCGATCTTGCCAAAGTAATTTATTCACGAGTCGAGAAGGATGTGGAAGTAATATTCGGAAGCTCGATAATCAGCATTGACCAAAAGGAGTCGCATCTAAATGTATCGTTTAACAATATTGCTCCCCGCTCCTTTGATTTGGTTATTGGCGCTGACGGGCTACACTCTAACGTCCGGAAACTGTTATTTGGAGATGAGTCAAGCTTTGTGAAGTACCTGGGATACTACACCGCTTCGTACTCCTTTAGAAATTATCATATTAAGAAAGACGAATTTCTCAGCTTCACAGTGCCCGGAAAACAAGTAGCCATATACTCGGTAAAAGAGCATCAGTTGGCTTTTTTTCTTTTCTCCCGGGCGCAGAGATTAGAAAAAATCAATTCTTACAGTCAGGATAAAAAATGGGTGTTGCGTAGTCAATTTAACGACTTGGGGTGGAAATGTGAGGATATCCTCTATCGAATGAACATGGTCGAAGATTTTTACTTTGATGAAGTAAGCCAAGTAATATTGCCGAAGTGGTCTCAGGGTCGAGTCTCTCTTGTTGGCGATGCCTGCGGCTGCCCGTCTTTGCTTTCAGGTCAAGGTTCTACTTTGGCCATGACGGGCGCATATGTCCTTGCCAACGAGCTAGCACGTGCAAAAGGTGATTATCAAAAGGCCTTTGCAGAATACGAAAAAATGATGCGACCGTTCATTGAATCTAAGCAAGAGCGTGCTCGCCAATTTGCGAAATCATTTTTACCTCAGAACTATCTCGGTGTATGGCTGCGCAATACTTTTTGCAACCTTATGTTCTTGCCCATCATTTCAAAGTGGTTTGTCAATAATTTTATGACAGACAAATTTTCGCTGCCCGATGTTGACCAGCATCATGTGCGTCATGATCCCGTCAGGCAACGGGATAATATGCATCCCGAACATTCACCAACTCAGCGAAATAAAGTGCAAGCTCGCTAGCCCAAAAACTGAACTTTTAGTCATCCCTTCAATTCGTATTTGCTTCCCATAAATAAGCAGACTGTGTTTCCTCGCGACAACCGGCGACCTGTGAAATGTGCAAACAACCCCTGCAATTGTGTAACAAAAATCAGCTTAGATGTAAGCAATTTGAGAAGCAAATTTGAATGTTCTGTTAAGACATAATGAAGGTTTGAGTTTTGGTTTAGTAATCTAACAGACTAAGTCATTCAGACTCTGACTTATTCCGCTTGTAATTTAGGTATGCGAACAAGTTTAAATTCTTAAAAATTAGATTTATGATAAAGGAATTAGAAAAGTTATCAAAAGAAGACCAGGATGTTCTGCTGAAAGCTCCGGTTATAGTCTCCGTTCTCGCAGCCTTTGGAATAAGTGAAATCAATAAGTGGGAGAAAGCGGACGCAATCAAATTGGCACATTTAAAAACATACACGGCGCATCCCTTGCTTATTCCCTATTATACGGAGGTCGATAAGTCATTTGAACAAGATTTTGAAACACTTGCAAAGCAGTACGTTCCTTTTGATGACACCAAACGGGCATTGTTACAGTTGGAAGTAGACCACGTGAATAAAGTCATTAATAAACTAAATAAGAATTTTGCGCACACTCTTCATGCAAGTCTTTTGAAGTATGCCGAGCACGTAAAAAATGCTTACAAAGGCCTTGTCATGAATTTCATTTTTCCTTATCCAATACCCGGCTTATCCGAATAAAATTCTATAGTGCTTTATTAGCACGCTAAAAATTTAACTTAAACAATTATGGCCATGAAAACTTTTGAAATCGACAACTTATCTGGGAAGAACCACGCTGGCCCTCATCCCAACAGTCCGGCAAAATTCCTTACCTCTACCTCGATCATCGGGGACAAAGTTCTGAACCTGCAGGGAGAACACCTGGGTACAATTAAAGATATTATGATCGACTTGGCAGTGGGAAAGATTGAATATGTCGTTATTGAATTCGGTGGATTTCTTGGCATTGGCGAAAAATATTTTGCGCTGCCCTACCCGATGCTAAAACTCAACACAAAGGATCAAGTGTTTATTTTGGATCAATCAAAAGAGGTTCTCGAAAAAGCGCCAGGTTTCGATAAAGAACATTGGCCTGAAACAAATACTCATTTATATGATTCTAGCGCCTATTGGGGAGGGTTTATGGGAGCCAATACAGGATCTGTTCCGTATTAGTGACCTTCTATTTTGAATTGAAGACATTTTGAAGAGTATATCATCAAAAAAAATTAAAAACATGAAAAAGAGTTTTTTTCTCATTACGTGTGCTTTATTAGTCGCTACCTCTTGTGGGAGATCGCGGAACGAAAATGTACAGGGTGCAGAATACACAGCTGCTCCGGCGCTAGCATCCTCCGAAGAGCAATCTGGAGTTTTCTTTGTCAATCTTAAAGATGGCGATAAGGTAAAATCGCCAGTAATCATTCAAATGGGTGTTCGTGGCATGTCGGTCGAGCCGGCCGGCAAAGTGAGTGTAGGCAAGGGTCATCATCATATTATTATTGACGGGGCTTTCATAAACAATGGTCAGACTGTACCAATGGATAAGACGCACCTTCATTTTGGTAAAGGGCAAACTACCGATACACTTAAACTTGCTCCAGGTCATCACTCACTTACTTTGCAATTTGCCAATGGAGTTCACGATTCCTATGGTAAAGATTGGAGTAAGACGATTACAATCACGGTATTGAATAACTAAAAAAGCATTTAAGAAACTTATGTACGTTGAACTCGATTCAAAAATATTAGAAGGTGGGGTTGAAGTCGACCCGTAACTTATATGTTGTTTCGCTTCAGGACAATCCCGAATTCTTTTCATTAAGGATGAAGATGAGGTTGATGTTTATCCTATTAGTGAATCAGGATATGTCACTCATGAAAAACGTCTTCATCATAAAATGCGTGACCTGAAATCATGGGTGCTTTAGTCATCAAGTAGGCAGTAAGTTCCGCTTCTGTCGAACTGAGACTTGTATGACACTTCAAAATTGGTGGTTCACTACTTTGCCTGGCATAACAGAGCTATTCAGCCACCATTCCGGAAGATTATTGACGCAGATTTTTAATCATTGAGACGGGTGCGGCTGGCCTGTCTGCTGCCTATTCATTGATCAATAAAGGACTCAAAGTAGTTATTCTCGAGGAAAATATTTGTGGGGTAGTTCATCGCAATTATGAAGAATCCTAAATGTCTCTAACCTATGATTTTAACTAAGAGTCGGCTCTAGTTACCACTCGATTAAAATGATTCAATTTTTGACTTTAGTCAAAAATCGAAAATTACGAGACCCCTACTTTTGCATCATAGTCACTAGGCTTTAATAAAAGAAGGTAGCAAGGGGTTGCTTTTTAAATATGGGTCAGACCAGTTACTTTGGAGAAATGAATCAGTTATGGCTGTTAAGTGTTTTTGCAATAGTCATAGTAACGTGGTATTGGCATTTTACTAAGGATGAAAAGAAAAAGTAGAATGCTTTTAGTAAATATTAGATTTTCAATTGTGAGTGTTGTTTTATGGACTTCTCTTTTATAAACAATCATTTGTGGATTCTTTTTGCGGCAGTAGCAATGACTTTATACTATCTGTACTTCATGCCAATAGAAAAGAAAAAATAGGCGATAACAATGACCTTAAAAATCAGGCCGCCCTTTGGAAACCTTAAAGGCCGCTACAGTAATTCCTGAAGAGCAAATGCAACTATCCCGGCCAAATACCCGATAAGGGCGAGCCACGAGATATTCTTGAGGTACCAACCGAAAGAAATTTTTTCAATACCCATAGCCGCTATTCCGGCAGCAGATCCGATGATGAGTAAGCTCCCACCGGTTCCAGCGCAAAAGGCAAGCAGGTGCCAGAAGGGCGAGTCTATTGGATAAACACTAAGCGGATACATAGCAATGGTACCGGCTACGATAGGAACGTTATCGATAACAGCAGAGAAAACACCGATAGTGGCTACTATTACCTTTTCACTTTTAAACGTAACGGTCAGTATCTCGGCTAATTTTGTAAGTTGCCCTGTGAGCTGAAGCACACCAACAGAAAGCAATATACCGAGGAAGAAAAGGACACTTGGTACATCCATATGTTCTAGAGCGCGAATGACCGAGAATTTTTGCTTTTCTTCCTCTGGCTTATTTCGATGGACGACCTCAGTAAGCATCCATAGAATTCCAAGCCCCAACAACATACCCATAAATGGCGGTAAGTGAGTCGCTGTTTTGAACACCGGTACAAGAAGCAATACGGCCAAGCCGCTAAAAAAAATTAACCGTTGCTCAAAAAGCAATGGAGCTTTTAACGGAGCAGCGTTTTCATCACTATCCTTTGGTTGGCTTTCCTTTTTTATAAGAAATGTTGCAATCGCAAGGGGCGCCAGAAGGCTAACTAAACCTGGGATGATTAAATTGGAGATAATTGACACTGTTGATATCTGACCACCGATCCATAGCATTGTGGTCGTAACATCCCCGATTGGGGACCAGGCCCCTCCTGCATTGGCCGCAATAACAATCAGACCGATGAAAAGTAACTTGTTACGAGATTGATGCAGCAACTTGACACAAAGTGTAACCATGACGATGGTTGTAGTAAGGTTATCAAGAACGGCCGATAGAAAAAAAGTGAGTAGGCAGATGATCCACAGCAGGGTCCGTTCATTCTTGGTGGTAATTGCTCTGTTAATTATCTCAAAACCATCGTGTGAATCAATTAATCCCACAATTGTCATGGCACCCATTAAAAAGAACAAAATACTCGATATTTCACCCAACTGCTCAAGCAACTGGTGCGTTACCAAGTGGACATCACTGTATAAAATATAAACAGTCCAACATAAAACTCCAGTGATGAGAGCTGTGGCCGTCTTACTTATCCCGATTGAGTGCTCGAGTGCTATAAACAGGTAGCCGACGCTAAACAAAACAATAATAATTATCTCCATATCACCTTTACAAATCCTAAAGTAGGGAGATATTCTCGGAGTTAACTCGGCAACGCGACTAACCTGACCCAGAAGGTGAAAGTCCGCCAACATTACCGCCCTGGACGGATGTGCCAAGGCTACTTTACTTATTTAACGAAACAACCTATTTAATATCAGGTATTTACAACTTCAATTGTAATCTGGCCCGAGAGGCAAAGATCTGGCTTAGCTAGAGTCAAAACGATTCAAAATGCGGAATTAACTGAAATCAAAGTTATCCGAGACAAAAACCGCTATTCACTGCTGCAAAACGATTATAGAATCTTTGCAGGAATTGGCTGTCGCGATTCAAAGATTTGCTGTAACACAGGTTACGAATTAAAGTTTTTGGAGGTTGGCGCAGGTGGTTTAGCAACGATGTGGGAAGGCGGCTGTTTTGCGCTTGAAATTTTCAGAGGCGCGCTGGGGATTGTTGATGCAAACAATATCCAAATTTCGCTAACCACAAAGGGGCGATCCGATATTGCTGTGACATCCAACTTGTTAACAAGCCATTTTGATCACCAAGATCGCGAGCCGGCTTTCGCTAACGCGCTTATTGATCTCTGATCACCCTGTGACATGGTAGCCAAAAGCTCTTGTAGTGCGAACTCCTGATACTCCTTTTCGAAGGCTGCCTTAAATTTGGCATCCTGCATTTCCCTTTCGAAGGTACTAATTTGCTTACCCCTGCTCTTCTCCATCTTCTTCATAATATGTGCCCTCCTTTATTCTATCCTAGGAATTGAATTAGAGATAGATTTTTATAATGGTGAAAGAGATGATTAAAATTTACTCTCAGCTTCTGCCTTGATCTGGGCCTTTTCGGCAAATCGTTCAGCTTTCCAAAATTGTTTTTTCACAAACTTTCTAAGGTGCTTAGCCCATTCTTTAGATGTTGTTAGAATTCCTGCCTTTTTGGTACTCATGCAGCAAAGATCAAAATTATTAAGACAATGAGAAGCCTTTTGGCACCGCAGTGCTTCGAGTACTCGAGCATTTCAATCCAGTTTAGCTCCTTCCTCGTTTGGCTAGTCAATCCCTAGAGTGAGTTTCGCCAATGAGGTTTCGTGAGTGCCGATATAGAAAAACAACTCCTCTCCTGCCTTGACCTCCGGGATATTCAATACAAATATGCCAGGCGATAATTTTTTTGCCGTGTAGCTGTGATCGCCATCAAATCTTTCAACTCCTCGCCCAACGGACGTTTGCATTACCAAAACCTCCCGATTCCCTTTAACTACTGTTGACTTATAAATCTTGAATAGTCCTTGCGGGTTTGTTTCCTTGTCAATGTTCACATAGATTTTAAGTGTGTCCTGTGCCTTGATTCGCGCTTGAGATTTCTCGCCTCTAAAAAGCATGATTACTTTGGCTTTGCCAATCATTGCTTTATCCTTCCGGATCCCTTCTTCAGGTGTAAGGGCCACGCTTTGTTTTGAGACGCCATTCCACGCTGTAGCGGAGTTAACGTATTCAGGAAGTTGTTGAGCTGTGCAAACAGCGACGGAAAAGAAGCTGAGTATCAGTGAGTAGAGTGCTTTCGTCATAATTTAGATAGAGTTTAAATTGTAAAGGCCAAGCGTCGCAAGTCGATCCTATCCGCCTTGAGTACGGTGATGCTCGCGTAGTGAAGGCATACTTCATGTAAGACGTAATCGACGTATTGCTTAGGCACGCGGGATTCAAGTTTCCACATTAGCGCTGCGAGTTTAGAGTCTGCGCAATCCGTGAATCTCTGACTCTGAAAACCTTCGAGCTCCAGGCGCTGCCCGAACGTCATTTTCAGGTTTTCACCCAGATAATCAATAAAGTATGGTCGCAGTTCTTTGTCTGCCTTGACCTCTTCTGTTATTTCCTTTTTCGACTTCTTCATAGCAAAAAAACGTCCTGCAAAATAGAAAGGGTTGTATTATTATACAACCCTGCCAGTCACATTTCTTCCTTCCTTGGTACTGGTGAAAGACAAGGAGAAATTTGCTAAGGCCCTAGGGTCCCGGATTCGAAATATCCGGGAGGCAAAAAGCGTGTCTTTGAAGGAATTTGAAGCAATAGAGCCTTCCGTTGACCGCCACCAATTGTCGCGCATCGAGACGGGAAAGAAGGTCCCATCAACGTATACAGTGTACAAAATTGCAAAGGCCCTTAAAGTGGGTACTGATGAGTTCTTTTCCGGACTACGATAATTTTTCTTTACTTTGGATTGACAGTCAGGAGGTCCGACCATTTCGGGCCGTGAAGAACAAGTTTCTCCTTGCCTGTCTCTTTTCTTAAATCCTAACGACCGGCTTTCCGTCTGGGTTTGGACATTTTCTGAACCTTCTTTTCAATTAAAGCCTCGTACACCTTCGGTTTGGCCTTTTTGCATTTAGCCGCATGATTCTCCAACAACGATTCCAAGAATGGTTTCAGCGTTCCGAACTGGCTTAGGGTAGCTTCAATTTGAAGGATCGCAACGGTATCAGAATTCAAGTCGACATTTTTTCGGAACGTTTTCATAAATATATTTAAGTATATAAATTTAGATATTGTTACTATAAAATAAATACAGATTTATATAATTTAGTTAATATTCTAATCTTCACAATTTTATGCTTCTCCATGTAACTTGAACCATGAAGAAACTTGTTAAAATCAACACTGCCGTTAAGAAAGGCATTCCGGCTGCGTCACGCATCCTTGCTGAGTACGAATTGTGGCTCAATAAACGTTATGGCCGTGTTGGAAACTATCTTACTAACGCCAAGACATTTTTAAAGACCTACAAAGACGGCCCGGAGCTGGTTTACCAATTGGATAGCTACATGGAGGACATGAGCCTGACGATGCAATCCATACTCCGGCGGTTTCGTACATTCCTGGAAGAGAAGAAAATTCAGTTTGTAGTCAATGACCTACTTGAAAAGAAACTGCCGCTCGGAAACATTTATGTAAAGATATTCCTGGCTAGTCGTAAGGATCGTTTGCGTGGCGAATACTCTCTTAACACCTATGCCACCATCCTTAACCAATTTTTCAACTTGATCGATCAGGATCTTCGGCTCTTTAACAAACGGTGGGCCGAGAAATTCATCCACGCTCCTGCCCTTTCGGATTTTACCAAGCGTCTTTATAAGTCTGTGCTCAAAGCCTTTTGTGATTGGGCGTTAGTTTACCAGACCACTGATCAAAGGGATCTTTCAACGGAACAGCGAATGGTCAAAAAAGGATTGAGTTTGATCAGTACGCAATCACTTCGGGAAATAGCTGACATTAAGGTGCAGCACTCGCGTGAGCAGGTCAAGCGCTATCACAAAGACAGCTTATCCATTAAGCAGCGGGACCGGTTGCTCAAACTCTGTACCACGCAGCGTGAACGTGCGCTCGTCTCCTTACTTGCCTGGAACGGTCTGCGTACGATTGAAGTGCTGCGCTTAACCGTCACAGACTGTCAATTCCGCGAGAAGAGAATTTCAGTTTGGGGCAAAGGACGATCGAGCCGGTCAAAAGATGTCATCCGGTTATTTGATGTGCCGGGAACGGAAGTGAAGAAGTATTTCCGGGAGAATTCGATCAATCGCGGCAAAGCATTTCCGATGCTTACGAAAAAGGAAATTACTAACCTAATTGAGGCGAAATTCGAGAGAATGGGTCTAACGAAGCAACGGGGAAAATTCACACCGCATAGCCTGAGGCATACTGCCGGTCAGATCATGTACGATCGAGGCGTCCCGCTCGAATTTATTCAGAAGACACTGCGTCATGCCTCTATGGATACTTCGATGGTGTATGCACAGAAAGCTATTGACCGGAAGTATTTCAGGATAATGCCAACCAAGATATAGGTAGATAATTTTATTTTACTTGCTAAAAAAACATAAGCTTTCTCAGCATGGACATCGCATTGTGCACAATAGATGGAGAGGTGTATTCTGGCATCGAATTCTCAACTCTAGATCCCGGGCAAATTGAGCGACTCAGGTACGCTTTGGTATGCCAAACGTGCAGAGGACCCGCTTTTTACCGGAAGGCTTCGAAAGACGGAAAAAAAGCATGTTTTGGAGCAGATCATGCCGACAAATGTGCATTACATGTGGAGAGTGGGCATACTACAAGCAAAGCTGTTTCGGTTTTAGTTGACAAAATTCTTGTTGCAAAGAACCTTCTGTCCATTGATTTTGGTACAGGTAGCAAAGACAGAATGGGCAAATGGAGTTCACGAACTATAGACTCAGAGCCAACCCTTAGATCTGGTACCAGCAAACGACATGATCTTGCGCCGAGCACTAGTAAAACAAGTAAACTAAAGATATCAAGTATCCTACGTTTGCTAATTGGCTCTCCACGTTTCTCAAAATCTGACATCTTAGTAAACACGGGTTCTGTCCACCCATTTAAAGCGAAAAATCTTTTCATAAACTGTAGGGAAGTCGATCTCGGGTGGTTTATGGATATGCAACAACAAGAGCGAAATACATGGCGTGGCTACTGGGGAACGGTTCGGACTTGTACTGCAGCATGGATGACGGTAGCAGATGTTCTGATTAAAACAGACAACTTGAATCCGGGTACTTTCTCTAAGTTCAAAAAAAAGAACAGCGAATTAGATTATGAAGACGTTGTAGGATGCCCCATCCTAATTTTCGGAGCTTTGAAAAAATCAGCAAACGACAGGTTATTCGTGGCTGTTGAAGGAACTACAGCAGTAGTTATACTCAAATAAATTATCTCTTGAGGGTTCTACTTATTTTTCGCAAAATTGAAATCACTTCGGTGGCGGATACATTAAACTCGTTAATCGCTACTTCACGGTTCTTGAGGGACCACTCCATTACATCCAGAAGTAGCTTCCTTTTACCTTCGGCTCTCTTCGAGCCTTTTAGCTTTAGTACTGCATTTACCTTCTCCTGAAAACGATCAGGATAATAATATTCAAAATTACCTTTGCTGAAGTTTACAAAATGCTCTGACGGCCATGAGCTAAATGCTTTCCTAAGGCTGTCGATTGTGGCCTTGCCAGCATCATCGCCGTCCGCTACGATCCATGCGCGCTTCTTGTATATCGGATTCGTGTGAACGAAAACGAAAAGGCGTCCAAAGTCCACCGCTCTCACTTTTAAATCATCAACGCCCCTTGCCGCAATCGTCTTTATTTTGTTGATTAATTCCGGAACGATGTTGGGAATGATGAACTGTGCAATCACAGTTTCCGCAGATGACTCTTCTAACAACAGATAACTTTCATACAAATCAAAGTCATGAAATTCATACCCCAACAATGATAGTATTTCCATTCGTGCTTCGGGGCTCTTATCAATTTCTTTTACCGTTGACGTGGGGACGTACGCCTTTGAGTTACCAATTAGTTTGGTGGCCCATTGAACGTAAAATATTTTCGTCTTTGGAAGAACACCAAGATATCTGAGAACTATGTGTGAGTGTGTTGAGATAATAAATTGATTGTCCGAAGATTTTGAAACAATAAGGTCGAGTAGTTTTTTGAGTGCGCTAGGGTGAATGTCATTTTCCAACTCCTCAACTAAAAACAATTTTCGATCTTCAATTAGCAGAGTCGCTATGAAAGCAACGATGTTCATAACACCGTCTCCCATCAATTTTAGGGGTATAACTTCATTGTTGGTAACAAAACTCCCAACCTCTATTCCGTTTGCCCCCTGTTGACCGGCTGGAAGTACTCCAATCCGAAATCCCAAAATATCTTCACAAAGCCTTAGGAACTCGTCGAATTTTGGGTGTGACGGATTCGATATCTTTTGAATCTTTGCCGGAAGGTTTCGTAACCCCTCTTGAATTTTATAAGTCTGCTCCTTGCTTATATTTTGATCGAAGTATTCCGATTTTCGTTTAGACAAAAAGGGATAAATAAAGCCTGCTTCATCTTCTTGATCGGGGAACCGGCGGAAATCTTTTAAGTCAACTTCCTTACCTTTTTTATCAGTTATCTTAACTCGCTTATGTGGGAGTTCTTTCACCTTGTGAGCTGAATTGACATACAAATAATCCTCCTTGGGAGACTTTTGTACAATCCCCAAGTGCCATAAAATATGATAACCCTTGGCATTTTCGAACTGACTGTGAAATCTGGGATTATAGAAAGCGCGGTTATCCGCTGAGTCAACATCTGTTACAGTTGTAAATATCTTCGCATCATTCTCTTGAGATCGAATATCAGCAGAGGTAAACGCCGGATATTGTAAATTTAAAACAGACCTTATGATACTCGACTTCCCTGAATTATTTGCACCGACAAGTATGTTGATGTTCTCTGAAAGGTCGAGTTTCAAACTCGGGTATGACTTAATATTGAAGAGTTCTATTGATTTTACATACATAAGCGCTCAAATTTCAAGACAGTCTTCTTAAAACACCAGCAAAGAAAGGAAATAATATTCTTAACCGCAGTTTGAAAAGATTATTGAAAAGTTGAGATTGGTATTGCACTTGAATCTCACAATGAATTATAATCATGCCTATCTTATTCAAACACTCTGCTGAGGAGAGACTAAAATCGTTGAGCATGCGTTTGGATTTCTTTACACGCAGTTCAAATTCTTATGCACGCCATGTAGACCTTGCCATCAAATGCGAAAACCTTCAGTTTAATCTTTCGCATGTGATAGCCAAAGTGATACTAAAGCTACACTTCATCAATCGGGAAAAATCAACTTTTGAAAAAATCATAGATGATTATAATTTGTCCTCAAAAAGCAGCCTGTCATTTCAGGATTTCGAAAAGATTGCATGGATTCGAGTGATTGCTGGCGACGCAATAATGCCCGAGGTAGTCATGGGGTTTATTCGTCGACTCGAACGGAAAGAACGTGACGGTGAAGTTGTCAAAGTACCAAAAGGCAAGGAGGATTTAATTAAGTGCCTCCAAAGTTATTATCGGAAGTGTTTTGAAGAATCGGAATTGACAATTTCTGGTGACGAGTTGCATGCAGCATTGAGAGACACTTCAGTCGAGCCATTTGGAATTCACTTTTTATTGGAAAGACATATTGTTGCCCTAGATCCCGAAACTGGCAATTATTTTTGGATGTCTCAAAATGACTACGCAAGGCATTTGAGAAATGAAATCGCTTCCACTCTTTGGCTATTTTGCGCGGGCGAGAATGCAACAGCTGAAGAATTCAAACGATTTTTCAAATTGATTCTTGGGGCCGACATTTGGCCTGACGACTTGGGAGGCCTTTTGACTCAAAAGAATATTTCCAAAATCAGGGATAGAGCCTTTTCTTTCGCAGGCGACGAATCTGATTTACAGAAATCAGATATCGAATTTTCTAAGATTTGGCTTGACGCCGACAGATTCATCGACCACCAAATAGACTCCGAAATTCCCGTCGTTGAGTTTGACTATAGCAATACATATAACTTCATTGCAAGTGTCGAATTTCACAGGAAGCGATTCCCGGATGTATTTGACCACCAGGCTTCACGGAGTTATTGCTCTCTGTTATTACGGTTGATTTTAAGTCGCGCAACAAACGAAGTCATTTCATTCGATTACGTATTGGAGATACTGAAGGACGTTAGTCGTCCATCTCTACTCTGGATGTTGTTTAGAGACCTTCGAATGAATTTCGCCTTTGCGATACCGTATCTGTGCGCAAACGCGCAATTAATTCCAATAGCCTTTAAGCTCATTAATCAAATCGAAATTGATTCTACTCTCCTGTCCGAACAGTCTGACCGTGAGAAAAATTTCGACGAGGGTTGCGAGATGAAAAATAGACTTTGGTTGGAAATGTTTGGCTTGATTTTAGAAGAAATCTCGAGCCAGTTGCCGCAAGACGAGTTGGGCAACGTAATAGCAAGAATAATATGTGATCTTTCAGAAAAGGTCTTTGACTACAATACGAATAACCAATACCGGGTTGTAATTCACAACGCCTTAAAGCGCAGATATGAGTCAGCAATCAAAATTCTGAAACATTCAGTACCTCCGATTGATAGTGCTGTTTATTCTAAATCAGGTGTTAAACCTCGGTTGGTACTTTTAGTATTCCCAACAATTGCAGAGTACATTGCCAATGGCCTCTCTTGGGAAAAGCCAAATTATACTGAGTTCCTTTATATGAATAACGGACTTGTTCATTTAGCAGCGGAAATTCTTCGGCTTTCGCGCACACGTGTTTTCGAGCATGAGCTAAGTGCAAAACAAGAAAGACAAATTTTGGAATCCGCCGACAAACTAACTTATGCTTTGTATGGTTATTTAAGCAAGTATTACACGAAAAATGAAGTTAGCGTCACAACCTATAAATCCCCCCGAATCGAAAAAAGAGGCGCTATTAGAGGCTTAAACCAAGTGGGTATTGAAATCATTGAGTGGGCTTACCTTTATTTATGCTTTGAAGACAAGATAATTCTCACAATGCTGTCTGAAGCTTTTCTCGCGTCATTGCAATTTGACACGACGACTTCTAAATATAACTCCGCAAATAAAGAGCAACTGGAGAAAGCTAAATTGTTTTTGAAAACTGCAATGCTTGCTCTAATCTCGCTGAATCAAAACCAAGACCTATATGAGATTGATCGGCTGCCAGTAGCGCGTACCAGGAACTTGCTTATAACGTGGATCAGTAAGCTCGCCATAACTTATGCGATAGATGATTTGCCTCACAAGCGAGTTGACATCTTTGAGGAAAGCGTAAGTGTATTTGGCCCTGAGATCTATTACCAAACCATGACTGCCTTACTTTACCGTTGTGTGAATTCCTTTCCTTTGCATCTGCAAGAAGAATTTTTTAGTGAATTCTTTGCAAGAGATTCGGACTTGCACAGAATGCTTATGGCAACTAATGCTCTTGATGCTCAACGTCTCCGAGAATTAATCTCGAAAAAAATTAATCAAATCAAAGTCGAAGACTTTATCAGAGATGCATCTACCGTTACGGAACTGCAACATGCATTACTTGAGGCAGTAAATTCTGAGAATCATTGGAAGCTAGCAAGACCGTTATTTGATAGGATTCGTGATCATTTTGACCGCGTAGGGAAAAGTGATGCAGGTACACAACTCTTCCTTTTTGAAGTAAATCTACTACTAGCTTTCAAGAGCAAAGACCTTGAAGCTGTTAAGAATTTACCAATTACCATCCCAGAATTTTCCCATAGAGACTTCGTCGAAAAATTCCGGAGCACTCGGGAATTTTTTATTGCATTGCACCAGATTTACAACGCGAGGAATTATAAAGAAGGCACAGCCATTTTGAAAGCCATGCTTTCCAAAGATCCGAAAAATATCCGTTACGCTTATCATATTTATAGAAGCGAAACTTTAACCGCAATTGAATCGACATGAACTCCGTTTTACTAAATCAAGCCAACCAAGACTGGAACTCGTTTGTCAACCAGTTATCTGAGGAAGAGAAAAAGGGTCTCGGCGAGTATGCCGATGCGATTGACAGCAACAATCTATTTTTCTATACAGCATCAAAGGATACCGCCAGGTTTGATCAGATTTTGAGTCGATTGCCGAAAAGATATTTGTATGATGAACTCGCGATACCGGTTATCTACCAATTCTACAATGAGAGGAAATTACATGAATTAGCTTACGAATACGCCCTGCAGGCCGAAGCTTTCTTGGCCGAAGAGGCAATACCAGTGGCCGAGAACATACAGCACATTTTCAATAATTCTGTGACCAGGCATTTACTTGAAAGCCTTAAGAGAAGTTTAATGATGGTTCGCGGTTTGGAGGCTAGAGACCTGCCGCTTATCACGCCAGATGTCGTAAATGACAAAAGAATATTGAGCGAATTTATTCTGAATGAATTTGTAAAGGCATCAAGAATTCTTTTGGACAAGATAGAGGGCATAAAAAAAAACCGTCATGAGGACAGGTTTACCGATCTCCTCTTGGCGATTCTAAAGTTACGGTTCGATATTTGGGCTTGGGGCATACATGACCAGGCCCGAAAAGGACGTTCGACGTCTGGAATAGGCGCCGGCGAGACTGACCTAACAATTGAGTCAGGCGGTAATACAATCGCGCTGTTTGAAGCTTTGATACTGAGTGGAAAAAATAAGAAGGAAACTCAAAAGCATGTTTTGAAATCCTTTGGTTATGTGAAGTACCTGGATAGATACTTTATGGTAGTGTACTATCTAGGGGCCAAAGCTCGTGTTGACAGTACCTGGGCATCCTATAAAACAGACGTGTCAACGGCAGCCTTTCCCCCTCCTTTCGCGTTCGATGCACAGAAGGGATTTGAAGATTTGTCAAGCAAATTCGGTAATGTTAATCACCTAAGAATTGCAAAATCCTGCCATGGCTCACAGGGTGTTGAGATGTTTCATTTGATGATCGACTTGTCACAATAGGCCTAAAGTGAGTTCCATGAGCTTGACTAGACAATGAAGGCCAGAAGATAATTGGAGAAATTTAAAGTCCGGCTGGAGTATGATAATAACTCCTGCCAACCTCTTAACGTATAGAAAAGGTATGAGATCAAGCCCCACTGTTTTGTATCTTCGTCTTCAAGGTAACGGACTTATATGACGAAAGTAAAAGCAAGTCACAAAACGAAGGGGCCGCAAAGAAATCGCAAGAAAGACCTCGAAAAGGAATCTGTAAGAGAACTGCACAACGTCTTAACCGATGAGTATTTCGAAATACGAGTGGTCGAAAACGACATGGGCGTAGACCTCGAGATAGAGCTAAAGAATTCAGAAATTCATCTTGGAAGTAGCTTCGCTGTACAAATAAAAGCAACTGAGAAATCAAGAAACAAAAAGCAGCCCAGCGTTCAGGTTGAAACCGATAATGTTGAATATCTGCTTAGTCAGCGGCAGCTCTCGATGTATATTTTATACGTCAAAGAAACAAAGACTTTTTACTATCAATGGACAGCCGACTTTGTCAAAACTTTAAGAGACAAAAAGCCAAACTGGATGCAGCAAGAAACCGTTGCAATTCAATTTAATCAAGTCCTAAATCCAGAAGCAGCCAAACTCATATACGACACTGTGCTTAAGGAGAGTGCAAGCAACAGACGGGAAAGAGATTTCCTGATTGAAGGTGAGCTCAAGTCTGTCAGCAACTCCATTCATGAAGACAAGAAAACAACAGTACTTGAAGATTTCGAGCACCTGTTCAAAACATTTCAGGGGCTGGCAATTTTGCCTATGCATATTCTTCAGCGCCTACCCCCATTTACAAATTCAATTGATTCACACAGTTACTACTCAGAAACAGAGCAGACGCTATATTCCGATAACCCTGCATTGCTCACCTTTTTTGAAAGTCTAACCCGGAAAGGAAATAAAGTAAGATTAAGCAGTCATACAGAGAATGCAATTGATAATAGAGCAGACCTTTTAAAAAGCATATTAAATTTCTTTTACAAACATTCGATCCATCACATAAATAATCTTCCAGAAAAAAGTGTCAACAAACGAATTTGCATACATAAGTTGTACGTCACCGGCTCTTGCGACTGTGAACGGTGCCGATTCTATAATCTTGATATCACAGGTTCATTGAGTAAAGTAAATACTGTCAAACCAAAAACACCTTACGGTCTTCTCCGCAATGCCCACACCCATTTAGAACTTGGAAATCTTAAGGAGAGTTTTCAACTATATAAAAAACTCATTGAAAAATTCAAAAAAAATGAGAACTACGTGGCGTACTTCATGTGTAAGTACACGCTTGCTAATGCAAGGCAACTTTACCGGTGGAACTACTTTGGAGATGACAGCCGTTCCATTGACGAATACATCAACGGCATCAACCTTGACGATGAACTTTACATCTTCCGGAAAAACGGGATAGTAAAGGATGAAGTTATTTCAGTGCTTAAGTGGATCTTACAAGGGAGTTTCATTAACTATGCTAACCGCGAGATGGACGAAAAACGGTATGAGATTGATTCGACTTATGAGAATGACAAGCTAGGCGGTTGGACTTCAGCAGATTACTCTCCACGCTTCTTAAGCGAGTTTTTAGAAACGAAGAACTTTGTAGAGTTTAATCTGATTGCACATGACGTAGTTGCCGGCTACAGTTTACTGCTTGACAAGACTTTCACTGGAGCAATCAAACTAAATAATCTTTTAAATGAGAACAATACTGCAATGAAGGGAGTTGATTCCTGGTTACTGCGAACATTTCTATTGCAGGGCTCCTCCTTGAGAATGAATCAAGTAATCACTCGGCATAACGTGACGGCTCTGAATTTTGAAGGCAAGTCGAAGGATAGGTTTCTAAGATTGATTAGCAATTTTATTAGTTCATTTCAGGATATTGAACGGTTTGTCCAAAAGGACAGCGAGTCGCCAAATTATTTTTTTATCAAAAAAATGAATGATGTTATTCGTAATACCTGCGTATTGTTATCAGTTCTTGAACTGTCAAAAGAAGAACTAAATAAATTTCTAAAACAGCTCATACTAGGAGTCAAGGACTTCAACTTTGTTGAATCCTCAGTTGTCGGATACCTGGTCAATATTATTAATAGAAAGTATGAAAAAATAAGCCCGACCTTGCTTGACGATTTGTACGTCCTTGCGCTTACAGAAAAAAAATTCAAAAATGATGGCATAAAAAATGGCGTACCTAATTTACTTAGAAAACACTTTCCAGATTATACAAGAACCGACCAATCAATTGTGTCCACTCTTGATCTACTCAAGGCAGACCCGTCGACACTGGATGTTTATACGTTGGCAGAATTTTGGGTGACAGCAAGCGATGTTCAAAAACTGACAATAACCAGAGCAGTTGGGAACAAACTTGAAAAGCACTTTAATTTTGATGATTATTACATTGCTGCACTTCGCGGAGTTATCGATTTTAAAACATTCCTACCACAAGCAATTGCTGCCGTTCCGAAGACGGATCGGGAGAGAGAGAATGAGCGATATTTTCTTCAAAAAGTTACACGAAACAGACGGATCAACTTCTTAATTGATCTGGCATTTAAATACAAGGTGAACTTAAAAGAAAAAATCTACCAAAAGCTTGCTCAGCAAGAACCATATTTTATCTGGCTGATGAACCTTAGCGGCTTTAACTACAACAAATTCAACCCGATGTGGCTACTTGAGTTTCACTCAGATTGGTATTTTGAGGAATTCAAAAAGCACGATGTAATCAAAAAAATTACCCAGGAGTATATTCTAAGGAACCCTGTTGAAGGACTAGTAAAAATATATGTCAAGCATTTTTCGAATTAAGAGGCCGAAGATTCTGCCTGAACGTTTTAAGTTGTACCACAGTTGTGAAGTGAAACGAATTTGTTTCGCGCTCGACTTAACAGTCGATGCCGTTTGAGGCTCCTAACGTCGCCCAACAATTCGTTCAAATATTTAGATAGAATCTAACCCAATCCATCCTGAGTAATCTACAGACATATGAAGATGCTCATCAGCCTAAGCTATTTAGATATTTTTGACGGACCAGTTCCTTCAATTGAAGAATTATTATCCGGACTTTCCTCAGAGGGCATAATAACATTGCTTTCGATAATCAATGCACAACTATATGTGGATCAAGGCTTAAAAAGCCAGTTAAAAATTGTATCGGAATTACTCGACGGTGAAGATTTTGATGCAAAAAATGAGGTATTACGAAAAGCCGCCACGCGAATGGCCAAGCTACCTTCAGTCGAGCACGCCTTTTTTTCTATTCGATATTCCCTAGAGTTTATTCATCATGAACTGCTAAACTATCGGCAAGGCAGAATGATAGCTAGCCAAATTGAGCGTTTGAATTTCTTTAAAGCATATCTAGTAATTTCTGAAAAGGTGAATGAACCCCATACGACGATTTTTGAAAACGATTCTATAGATAAACTCGATCCATTCCATAACCGGCTATGGCCTCTTCTTGTAAGGCAATTTAGTATTGAAGGCCACGTAAACCCCTTAACCGAGATTCCAAAGGCAATTACAATGCTGAACTATTTTGAATCTAATAGTGAGTATAAAGATTACTATTCGTCGTTCTTGAAAAAGGTCAATAAGCCATCGAGCTGGAATTACGTGCTTGATCTTGTAATGTTGATCGCTCAAGGCTCTCATATTTATGAGCAGAATAAGCAATCGGATTATCCATGGTCGATAAAAGATTCGCCCGGATTCACATCATTATTTTCATTGCTGTCAATTGACGTTCAGGAATATGTAACTAACAAAAATCTTCACCGAGCTTATAGTGGAATTAAGGAAAGACCGCTTCTTAAGAGCAACGGATCATTTTTGGTTCTCAATTGGAATTTTTTAGCGTCTAAAATTCATGAATCACTTGTATTTGATTTTTATAAATTATCAGGCATCGATAAAAAGATTGGGTTCAACCAATTCGTACTATTTAAGAAATATGTATCGCAAAGAATTGTTGAACAGGTATTGTTTAGAAGAGCATTGCGAGCAGTCTTCAGAGGCGGAAGTAACGTCGTTTTATTTGACGACGAAAAGAGCCCAGGGCTCCCAGATGCCTACATTCGTTCAGGAAAGTACATTTATTTATTTGAGGTCAAGGATTCTCTTTTTTCCGCAGAGGTTCTCCAGAATCCATCATATGCTTCAATTAAGGATGAAATTGATAAGAAATTCAACACAAATAAGAAAGGTATTGGACAGCTTTATAAACATGTTTGCCATTTGGAAAGAGGTACTTTTGAGTCACAATCATTTGAAGAATTAAATCTCAAAAGGCGAAACCTAGTAATTTATCCGATACTCATATACACAGACAGACATTTCGGCATGCCTGGAATTGGCCAATATCTAACAGCTCAGTTCGAGTGTAAGTTGGTTGAGAATCCAATCAATGCTTTTAATTCAGTTAAACCGTTGACAATGGTGAATCTATCATTTTTCACCGATAACATTGATTTGATAACAGATAAAAAATTTTCTTTTAAAAGCATCATTCTTTCCTATCAAAAAGCTATAAAAAATCGGAGCAAACAAAGACCAAAAAAGAATCCCGTTGAGAATTCGGTTATTATGAACGAGTCAATTGAGCAATACTTCAATGCGACTTATCTTAAGAACATCAACCACGGAAGTCGCAACTATGTTCAAAGAATAGCCGATGCTTTGAAATTGACCGAGAACTTGCCGTCGCAGTGATTTTGGCAGCTTGTCTAACATAACTGAAGGAAACCATCGCCCGAACCGTTGCTTGAGCCAAAACATTGCCTCGGAGGGAAACTAAATTTGATTCAATGACGTTAAATGATAAAATTGCAAATAATTTGCATAATATACGATTAATTAACTAATTGAGCCATTATTAAACAAATAAAATGCTAATTGAATTCAAATTCAGAAATTTCCTTTCTTTCAGGAATGATACGCGGTTCTTGATGACGGCCGTCAAATCTTTCAAAGAGCATCAAAAGGCGAATATCATCAAGACTGACAAAGGCTTTAACCTGCTTAAGACCGCAGCTATATACGGACCTAACGGGGGCGGGAAAAGCAATTTCGTCTATGCCATCAATTCAATGAGTAACTTCATTCAGCATTCTTTTTCAGAATCACTGCTTCCTGAATCCGAACGGAAGAGGACATTAAGCCTTCCATTCTTCCTGAACACAAGAGATGAAAACAACAACACGATGTATGAAGTCTCCTTTCTTAAGGACATGGAAGTATACCGGTATGGGTTTGAAGTCAAAGGTTCCGAGATAAAAAAGGAATGGTTATATAGAAAAAAGGAACGAGAGGTCCTCCTTTTTAATAGAACAGAGGGTAATGTCTTTGAAATAAATTCAGAGTCATTCGAAGAGGGCGACAAGTATAAAAGTGAAGTAAATGCAAATGTTTTATTTATTAGTCATCTAGCCCAAAATAATCAAAAGATATCCCGAACTATAGTAGACTGGTTCTCTAATGTAAATGTCATCAGTGGCCTGCATGAGGAAAAATACGGTAAGTACACTGCGAAGCTGCTTAAGACGGATACGAATTTCAAGAAATGGGCGGCGTCGGTCTTGAAATATCTGGAGGTCACCAATGTTGAAGCGGATGAAAAAGATGGGGAAATAGTTACCTACCACAATAAGTTTGACGAGAACGACCTGCTAATCGGAGTTGTGCCATTTGATGTCTCCGTGGAGTCTACGGGCACCAAAAAACTAATCCATATGCTTGGGCCAGTGTATGACACTTTGAGGAATGGAAGGATTTTATTTGTGGATGAATTTGATTCAAAACTTCATCCGAACTTGTCCTGTGGCCTGATTCACTTGTTTCAGGAGCTAAATAAAAGAGGTGCTCAACTGGTATTTTCGGCTCACGATGTCACTCTACTGAACAAAAAACTCTTCAGGCGTGATCAGATTTGGTTCGTTCGACGTGATCAATTCGGTGCGTCTGAGTTATATCCGATGTCCGACTTTAGCTCAAGTACTGTAAGGAACTCCTCCGCTTTCGATAAGAAGTACTTGGACAATGTATTTGGAACATCTGAAAAGATGGACATTAAAAATGTTAATGATCTTGTTTACGTATGAGTCAGAAGCGGAAAAAAGAAAGAGTTGACCCGGCGTATTTAAGGGAACAGGGAAAAAGGGAGGCCGAAAAGACCAGAGGCAAGAAAGTCGTCTTTAGCATGACCCATCATGTAGTCGCTGAAGGACAATCCGTCGAACAGTGGCAAGAGTTGGGCCTTCTTGATGACCTTTTCATAAGAATGAAATTTGTCGGGCAACATTCAGTGCAAGAGGCTCTTCATAAGCAATACATTAAGCAGTACACTAAAGTGGATTTTCCGCCAAATTCAGAGTTTAAAGTTCCGCTGCACATTCAAGGTGTAACATGGGCGGTCATGCACTTAACCGACAAGAGCAAAGAAGTAGTTGCCGGCTACGTTGACGACCACGTATTCCATATAGTCTTCCTTGATAAGGACCACAAGTTTTGGCCCACTCAAAAATGAAAACCTATCCATAAATCCTAGTGAGCCTTGAAAGTAAATCCAGAAAATTGAAGGAAATCATCGCAACCTACAACGAGGACTGGTTGCTTGGGGACTTATTTTCCTTAATTCATGCTGGCAGAGAACGGGCAAGCGATCAATTGGGAGGACTCTCATCACCGCAGCGCCAACTATATTATTTGGCGGGATTAAATGTCACTTCTGATCCATCCAACGGGTACGACGTTCGGTATGACCCTGAAAAGTGGAACCAAATTGTTACACTCCTCAATGAAATTGAAGCGGAGTATACTCAGCTCTTTTTTCCCTCCAAGCCGGAAGATGTGACTGAGGAGTGGAAGCGGGTGAGACAGGTAGCTATGCCTTCGTTCCTCTCCTACTTCAACCAGGGACCACTTAATTACCAAGAACAGGTAGTCAATTGGGTCAGAGACTTATTTAGCCCACTTGATGGTGACATTGAGAATGCAACAGGTGTAAAGACAGAGGACTTCATCCGATTTTATGAAAGCCTTGATCAGTTGAGACACAAAAATTTTCAGGCCCATACCTTGCAAAAGGAATTGCTTCGCCCCAATTGGAACAAGTATACAAAAATCAAAATGGGAGTTGCAGAAGAAGCCCCTGACTTCATTAAGGAAATGGGAGAAGAATATGCTCCCACTAGCACTTACCTGACCGATAAAGGCGTCATCGACAGGTTTTATCCCTCCGAGCTTATTACTAAGGAATTACCGGAGGGCAAAGTGAGGACGGTTTTGAATCTTTTGTCAACTAAGCGAAGTAAAACTGACTTTCTTTATTACACGGAGACAAGACCTGGTAATCCACTTTATGAAAGACCAATATTGGACATTGGAGATGGGATGTACCAGGTGTTTGATGTCAAGCAAGTAATCCATGCGGTCAACAAGCTGTTGGAAAAAGTCAGCGCGGTAAATAAGGACAAATATATTGCTCGAAAAGGCACCTTACTCGAAGATCGGATCGAAGATCTTTTTAAGACATTTTTGAAAGACAGCTTTAAAATTTACCGGGGGTATTATGTGGATAGCTGTGAGCAGGATATTCTGGTACTCTGGAAAAAATATGCATTTATCATCGAAACCAAAGGATATGCTCTTCGTGAGCCATTTCGCGATCCTGATAAGGCATTTGTTCGAATTACCAATGACTTCAAAGCCTCCATTGGATACGGCCATGAACAATCACGACGCATTGAGAAAAAATTCATTGATGAAGTTCCATTAAGGATTACTGATAAAAATGGAAAGGTCATCGATGAAATTGATACAACGTTGTACGAATTCGATTTTTCAATTATTGTCAATCTTGAATCATTTGGCCAAGTTCAGTGTGACCTATCGACCCTGCTTAAACTAGAAAATGAAGATGACCTGTTCCCCTGGGCAGTGACACTTGACGACCTTGAAATATTCTTTCTCACAATGATAGCTCAAAAGCGTCGGCCTGAAGATTTTGTTGATTTCCTTTTGATGCGAGAAACACTCCATGGAAAGCTGGTCTGTTCCGATGAACTGGAAATATGTGGTGGGTTTCTTAGTAGCAAATTGAAAAAAGCACGACTTAAGCACGCTGACGTAATCATTACAAAACCTGATCTCGGTGATATATTTGACTCTCAGTACCGCAAAACTATGGGGTTCAAAAACGAACGAAACCTTTATGAAAAGCAGAGTGGAAAGTTTCTTTTCTGGTAGGTTGCACGACTCATATTTGGAGATCCTGCTGCCTGAAATCTCACGCGACAGCAAATTCCTCTTTGCTGCATGCCGCGAGGACAAATCATTGCTAAAGCCCTTCGAAGAGTTTTGACAAAGAAATGCGGCAGGCTTTTGCTATCGAACTCAACGTACTTAGGGAAGGGTTGATTTCGCCTCTTTCGATTCGGCCAATTTGATTTATAGGTATGTCCGAGTCATTAGCTAGTTCCTCTTGAGATAAGCCCTTTTGTTGCCTAAGTTCTTTCAAATGTTTCCCAAACTGCTGTAGCAATTTCGGATCCCTGATCTTCGTCATCGGGTCGAAAATCAAGAAAGCCTAAGGTTTTGATTAACACATATATGTGTTATTGAGTATTTATTCCTAGTTTTAGGTCAATGAATCCGTTGTTATGAACGTTTCCTCATCCCACAAATCATCTATCCTTGTCTTTATCGCTGTTAGTCTACTTACAAGCTGTAGTAGTCGTAAAGAAACCGAGCTCAAAGATCCACTGACCGGAAAACTGGCCGAACGATTTCAATACACGGAAACCAGTAATGGCAGCCAATTGAAAGATGGCTTCTATAAGAAATGGTATCCCAACGGTCAACTGAACCTTGACGGTAGTTATGAAAATAATCGGAAAGCCGGTGATTGGAAAGTTTATTATGATGATGGTGCGTTACAAGAAACTGCACATTTCGTCAATGACTCCCTCGACGGAAAACTGGAGACATTTTTCAAAAGTGGAAAAAAATCAAGTGAGTCGGTCTATTCAAGGAACAAAAGAAATGGACAAGTTACTGTCTGGTATGAAAACGGACAGATTGCCGAGCAGTTTTTGACAAAGGACGACCGGAAAGACGGGCCCGGCTTATTTTTCTATTCAAATGGCAAAAAGAAATTCGAGGCTGAGTTTACAAATGACGATTTCAATGGCACGTACACAGAATATCTTGACAATGGAACTCTTTTCAAACAAGGGCACTATAAGTCCGGCTTAAAGCATGGCACATGGATAAAAAACAATGGCGATGGAGAATTGTTCTGTCAAGAAGAGTACGACAACGGAAAGAACATAACACTCGTCGGAAGATGGCGTGTTGACAATTCTGTTGTAATCGAGTATTTCAAAGATGGAATGGCAAAAAGTGCCAATAACAAAGGAAAGGTCCTTTATAATCTGGAAGACGGATTTCTGACTTACAACTTCCAACGATACGCTATTAAAAAACTGACGAAGAATGAATACGTTATCGTCGCACTGTCAGGAAAAAGCCAAACATACAGGGGAGTTCGACTGTAACTCTTACCTCATAGCTTGTATGTCGAGAAGGCTTCACATTAAGTAATTGATGTGAGCTCATCCAGGGAACAATGCGTTCAGCACAGCCCGCCCATCCCGGGGATTTGCTGCATGCGAACGGGCAGTTTCTCGTTTCTACAAAAAATCTCTCAAGTCTATTTCAAGATGAAAGAGTGGAACCACAAAAAAAAAGTAGATTCGTCAATATTAATTTCCAGGATTTGTGTGATCTAAATCCCGTATTTGGCGACGAATTATTTTTCAGTCAAGCCGTTTCAATTTTGTCACTAACTCGCCATGACAATTCTTATACTTCCGTCTCTCGTTGCAAGGGCAAGGCGAATTTTTGTCTCCACCAGAGTTAAGCAGCTTTAGAATTAATGACTTAACATGGTTAACATGACCTATATTGTTGAGTTGGTCGGTTGTAAGATGGTCCGCTAATTCCTTACCGTAAAGGAGACCTCGCTTACCTTTGTTCAATAATCTAAATTGCTGATTGCAGGCTTCTATGAAATCGTCTACTAGGGAAATCTCAAGAAGATTTAACCTCACGTTATTTATCTGCTTGCCTTCGTATGTCAATCTTTCATCTTCAACAAAAACTATGTCCTTCACCTTGACTTTTTTAAATGAGACATCTTTAAGCACCCCTTCGAGGGTCTCCCAAACAGCGTGAAATTCCGCCTCCATTATGTAAGGCCCTTGCCAAATTTGCCAGCCCAAAATTCGCTTTCCCCCATTTTCACTCATCATTCGATCCACGATGGCTATGCATTCATTTTCAATAGCATCTTGGTGAGTTTCTACCTGTAATATAATGGGCTCAAATTCTGCATCGAGTTTCGTTAGAAGCTTCTCTAAATTTTTGTCATCGAGGTTTGGTGGTGTTGGAGTATCCATAAGAGCAACCTTGGTTCGGTATTCATGTGGTTCTGATCGGTCGACAGGCCTGTACGATTTTTGATATTCGCCTGTCTCCATATTCAAAAGACATAAGTCCTCTCCCAGGATAAAATAGTCGGGCTTACTCTCTTTTATGACACTATGCATGACGTTGTCAAATATTTCGCAGGAGACCTCCGTGGGAATATCAAGTGGCATCGTACGAAGCATACTGTTCGTCCCCAGGCCGTTGAAAAACATGTATACCAGATATTCTTTTGAAATTGGAAAATACATTTCAGCATCGGGACCGACAAACCAAGCATCTTTCCCAAAGTTCACTGTAATAATTGGATTGTCCGAGGTAAACCAACTTCGATCTGGAGGCGCTTTTATGAGTACGTGATCAAACCGACTCAGCACTTCCTTGAAATGCTTCCATGCCTGAAGTATTACAGCACTAACTTTACTCTCAACTGTGTGATCTGAGTCGATAGCCACTTCCTCATATACCCCTTTGATCAGCGAATGATCTTCGTCCTTTTCAAGCATAGCAATTTCGTTTAAGAACTTCACACGTAGATGCTTTTGCTCGATTATGGACATTAGGAATTCAAAAGTTTTACGCTGGCGCACAAACAGGTTTGACATAAACTCCGTTAGATAAATTCGCGCTTGTCCATCGTAAGTATTTGTGCTTAAAGCTGACAGCAATCTGGGGTAGTTACTTTCTACATACTTGCATTTTTCGTCAAAAAACCTTTCGAAACCTTCGTCATGAACGGTTGTATCAAATAAATTTTTTTCGGCCGTAAAATTTTTGACATGCTTAGCGTGTGCAACTGGGTCTCCCTTTTTTAAGACGCAAACAGTGTCTGCATTGCCGCGATCCTTAAATGACCATTGGCGCAAATAAACCTGAGGTATTCTATGTTGATTTTGATCTGGATGTTTCAAAGTACCTCGACTGTTCCATTTAACGTCGGATCGAAGTTCACGAAAAAATCGTTTTGCCAAAAATGAACTTCGCCACCTTCGTTGAGGGATCAATTAGTGGCATCCCGCCAATAATATACATTACATACCCCGGCAAAATTCACCTGTTTGCTAAAGCCCTTCGAAGAGTTTTGATAATGAAAATTAGGCAGGCCTTTGCACGACTACTGAAAAAAGCCGTCGGGCGGCCAATAGTATACCAGTTTTTTACTGACACCATTAATTATTTGATATTCAGTTAATTGCAAAATCCATTTAGCAGATATTCTGCCTGGCTATTTGATTATGAGATAGTTACAGAAGGTCATTGCAACTTCTATTTAGCAACTCCATGACCGTCGGGCTTGAAAAGTGGCTGAGAAAATCTAAGTCAAGCTAATCTCCATTGGCTGGACAGATTTTACCCTGTACCTCCCTAAAACTTAAGAGCCTATTAGTTCCAGATTTCATGTTTATCGAAAGAACTTTACCCGACAGTACATTATCCAATCCTATGATTATTTTCACTATCTCGTTAGTCATGAGACATCCAACATAGCCTGCAACATGTCCCATTACCCCCTCTTGAGCACAACCAAAAGTTTGGCTATCAATCTCATCGGGAAACAAATCCAAGTAAGAATGGCCACCATGGTAACTGAACACTGATACGAGCCCTTCGAATTGCTGTACCGCGCCAAATACTAGAGGTGTGTTCGTCCTAAAGCAAAACGAATCGAGCATTTTTCTAGATTCGTAATTATCAGTGCAATCAACCACCACATCGTAACCACTGCAAAATTGATCCACATTGTCATAAGCTATTCGCTGAATAATTACATTGAAGTCAACATTGCTATTCAAAAGCTGAAGCTGTTGCGAAGCCACTTCCGTTTTTAGTCTACCCAAATGTGATTCATTGTAGAGAATTTGCCGGTGGAGATTGCTAATGTGAACTGTATCGTCATCCGCAATTCCCACAGTTCCAACACCCATTCCAACAATATAACTCAGCACAGCACAGCCGAGACCGCCAGCCCCAACGACAAGCACTTTTGCTTTGACGATTTTTTCTTGACCCTCGAAGCCTATTTCAGGAACTGCTATTTGCGTTATGTAACGCTTGTTGTCCATTACTTCCGGTTTATTTGGGAAGTGATTGTGGAGTCAGTAATCTTGGTATCTTCAGCTAAAAGGAAAGCCTTGCTAAGCACCACTGAAAGCCCAGTGTCTCCCTCAAAAGGTAAGAAGAGATTCTCAGTTTTTGGTTTTTGTGATCGGTCTGGAACTATGCACAAGTATTGATCATTCGGCTCCATCAAAATATTTGTGCTTCCGATGTGAATTTTATAAGTTCTAATTTTCCCTCTTACCACCAGGAATTTATCTTGAATTGTAGCCACTGAAGCGATCTTTAAACGCGGAAGCAATCGCACAAGGGTCTCCTTTCTCGTTTTTGCGATCTCGGTTAGCTCTCCAAATGAATACGATTGCCAATAGTCCCTGTAGGCTGGAACACCCCCACTGTCATTCCAGGTTGGATCATTTCCAACACTAGCAACTCCAACAAAAAGATCAACATCACGCATCACTTCGGAAAATGGAACTCTCGGGACATTCACTAATTCAATCGGTTGATTGGCATCTGTATTTACGAACCTAACTTGATCTGTTGCTACATAATTCCAGATTCCGGTGTCGTTATACGCTCCATCGGCATTAACTTCATTCACCCAGTATTCTGCTCTCAATCCGTACTCCGCAAGATTCAGTTCAGCTGCCTCATTGGCACGCCCATCATCATACGCACCAAGCAAAGAGTACTTCCAGCCTCGTGTTTTAGCTAGAGAGTTGAACTGATGTTGTTTGATAACGTGCGCGGCCATTCTATTGCTGTACGTCTTCGTGTTGACTTCCGCGTCCGTTAAAATATACACTTCACGAAATGCTTGCTTAATCGGCTGACTGATTTTGTTCTCTATTAAGTATTCCCGCCACTGTTTTATTTCTTCAACGCTAGAGCTTACCGGATGCCACAACGAAACTTTCGTTTCAGCACTAACCTTTATTGAGGTATCATCTGCTTCATGCCATGCATCATTGTGCCATATCGCTTCGCATCCAACTGCATTTGTTTCAAAGTGCCATATGATATTCTTTGCCAGGAATGACATCAAGCCATGACCAAAGTAATGCTGATTGAAATAATCCCATGTCATAACTCGCTGGCTCCTGAGCATCCTGTCGATTCTATCGCGCTGAGCGGTCGTAGAAATCTCGACTTTCTTGACAAGCTCTTTAACTTTCTTGATCTTGTCAGGTGCTTTATCCTTCACTATCGTGGGAATGGATTTCTGCGCTGCCCCATCCGGTTTGAAACACCCTAGTTCAACATCACCGACACCTTTGATGTTTAATTTGAACTTATATCCTTCTATTTCAAATTCACGCTTGCCTTCAACAAGTTCGAAATCGTCGACCGCGAGATCCTCAATTTCGGAAACTGTAACTCCTTGTAGCTTGGCGGCTTCCAACAAATATTTGTCGATTAACGCTTGGGTGCTGTTTTGTTTGATGCGAAGCTTTAGTCGAGACAAATGACCAATTCCTTCCAAACCCTTTGATTTAAACAAGGTGTAGAGGCAGGCATTCCCGATAGAGGCAGCAGCTGGCCCTTGCCCCGGAATTTTTTTGAAAGCTCTTTCCGCCAGAGAAGCTAGTACGTGGAGTGTTCGAGAATCATAAAAATGCGCACACATCCAAACCAGACCTTTTATTGAATCAACATTAGGAGCTGAAAGAAAGACATGTGTGGTATAGTTCTGAATCCTTCCATTGCCGTAATCAAATGTGCGTTGCCGCTCGGTCTCTTTCATGTGCGCGATGAAGTCAAACCAATCGTTTAATTGTTTTTTGAACTTCTCCACTCCAAGCTCTTTGAATAGCTCACGACACTGGTCGTGGTATTTTGCGCTTGGCTTTGAGCCAGACGCCTTTTGCGCAAACGCAATCAACTGATGCCAATGAATTCTATCTTCATCAGGCAGCTCCTTGATGATCGAATTAGCATAGGTTGCAAATTCATCATCATCGCCGAACATCACTGGCTTGACAACACTTTCTCCATGCTCTGACTCGAATAATATCGTTTCGATCCTATCGAACACTTTGTGGATGTCCTTTTGAGCATTTGATTTTATCTTCTCAATCTCTGACTTGAGGTTTAGCAAAACCGCCTTTACTTCATCAGGCAAACGCTCTTTAAAATTTTTTTCAATCTGGTTCACAAACAATCCGAGCGGCCATCCCGTGATGCCAGTCCAATCGTTTCTTCTCGTTGATTGAAATGTCTCAGCAATTGCTACCACATCTGAGGCATCCCAATGCATCTTCGTTTTTAGCAGATGCTGATAAAAAGCGTTCCGAATGTAAGACTCAATCCAAGCCTTATCATTTCCACCAAAGGTTGTTCTTCCTTTATAGTACTCATGAACTTCCTTAACGCAATAAATGATAAACCCAACCTTTTCCTTGTCAGGCAAACCTGCCAACACATCGTATGATTTGAACTCGTTAGGTTTTAATGACCAATAATTTCCGCCCTTAGCCTCCAACTCATTGTGAGCATCTGAAATTATGTCCAAGAATTTCCTCTCCTCTTTGGACGAGAAAACTTTTTTAAAAGCATTAATCAAGTCCATACTATCCCCCGACTAGTGGAGTAAGTTTTACAAAGCTGACCACTGTCTGAGGTTTGACAACAATCGTTTGCTCAAGCGATTCTACTTGCTTATCATCAACAAGCACGAAGTAGGCATTTTTTTGAAAAGCATCCAGGGCGATATAAACTTGTTTTTCTGGGTCTACTTTTTTCCGCTCCCTCATTTTGTAGCCATTTAAAGTTTTCTCAGCGTTGGTTGGTTGGACGAGTCCTTGAAAATATTCAGGCAACTTATCGTTGTAGACCTTAACCTCATATTCAACTCTCGCCTCTATAATCTCCTGAACAGATACACTCTCCTGTTTTAAGGAAATGTTAATTTCATTGATGATTTTGCCACCACTAGTTTCGTCTTTGATTGTTAATGTCGCTGTTGCCATAACAAATAATTAAGATTCCGTAAGTTTTTCAAAATTGATTCCAATATACCAACTGGGGCTTCTTTTTAAAACCCCAGAGGCTTGGTCTTGCGGACCGTGTGCGATGGGATTGTGCCAGAGAGCAATTGGTATGTAACCTGGCATCAGGATACTACTATCAAATTGACGATGCATATTCGATAGTTATTTATTCAAGGTTTGGCGTCAGAAATTAGTTTGACTTAAACAAAATTAGCTTCTTACTTCAACCACGCAGACGAAAACGGTGACTCTGCTGAAAAGAGGCGACACTGGCGAGGGTACTAATGTACTACTCGGGGACTCCTTGCTAACATACGCTACACTACTTGAAAGCGAATTACCGTTAAAGGCGAGGATGTTTTTAAACAGCCCAGGTCTTTCCAACTTTTTCTAAAGGTACACAGCCTTGATAAGGGCCGGGAACCTGATTGTATTGCAACACCTGGGTGGCGCCTGGTTCACTCGTAAAAAATCCAAGAAGTGTTAACTCTTTCATCTTAAGGATAAACGGAAATTCACCTTTCTTCGAGTAACTTCTAAAGCCTGCCGGGCGCTTTGCTTCATCCGAATTCATTGCCTCGTCATGTTTCTTTTTTACAAATGCCAGTTGGTCTTCCTTCTCCAGTAGTCCGAAAATGTCTCCATAATCTTTCCTTGCCTCTTCATCGAACGCAGTCAATTCTATCAAAAAATCTTCCTGCTCCTCCTTTGTGTATACCTCCTTCAGCAGGTCGTCAATAAATCCTGGCACCCCCACATCTTTCGCACCCGGTGTAGTAGTTTTAGGTAAAATAATTTCTGCCAATTCGCTTACTGTTCTTGCCTGGTCTTCGGTGAAGAAAACCGGTTTGTAAACGAGATCAGGTTTTGCTTTGCACCCCTTTAATACCCCCAACACAGCCGTGGCAGAAATCGCGTAACCTAATGTCAATGCTGTTTTTTGTATCGCTTCTCTCCTGTTCATAATTCTAAGCATTAAAGATTTCCTTTTTTCATTTCTTCTACTGCATGGTGGGCAGCGCGTGCGGTAAGTGCCATGTAGGTGAGAGACGGATTCTGGCAGGCAGACGATGTCATTGCGGCTCCATCCGTAACAAAAACATTGGGCGCTTCATGAACCTGGTTCCATTTGTTGAGCACCGAAGTTTTGGGATCATGGCCCATGCGAGCGGTGCCCATTTCATGAATTCCCAAACCAATATTATCAGCACCATCAAAAGTGGAAACATTCTTAAAGCCGCTTGCTTCCAACATTTCTTCTGCCGCTGCAATGATGTCCTTCCGCATGGCTTTTTCATTCTCTTTCCAGCCGGCATCGATGTTTAACGTGGGAAGCCCATGCACGTCCTTCTTCTCTTTGTTCATCGTCACCCGGTTATCCGCGTAAGGAAGGCACTCGCCAAATCCACCCATGCCAATTTGCCATGGACCTGGTGTGGTCAGTTCATTTTTTAATTCCTCTCCAAAAGACATTTCTTTCACACCACGTGTCCAGTTTGTTCTGCCCCCGGCACCTTGATAACCGAAGCCTCGCAAGTAATCTTTTCTCTTGTCAGCGCCAATATTTCTAAAGCGGGGAATATAAAAGTTGTTGGGTCTGCGACCGATGTAATACTTGTCTTCAAACCCCTCTACCGTTGCACTGGCACCCGCACGGTATTGATGATCCATTAAATTCCTTCCCAATTGATCGCTTCCGTTTCCAAGCCCATTAGGGAATCGTTGTGAAATAGAATTGAGTAAAATAAAAGTGCTTCCCAACGTTGAAGCATTGAGAAAGATAATTCTGGCAAAGTAATCGATCTCGTCCTTCGTTTTTTCATCCAGTATTTTCACTCCAATCGCCTTACCTTTCTTTTCATCGTAGATAATGGAGTGCACAATCGAGTGGGGCCTCAATGTCATATTGCCGGTCTTTGCAGCAAATGGAAGTGTGGAGGCATTGCTGCTAAAATAGGCACCGTACGGACATCCACGGTCACACATATTTCGACTTTGACAAACACCACGACTAGGGTCATGCGGAAGCGGTGCCGTTAAATGAGCGGCACGGCCAATGGTAACTTTCCTCCCATTAAACTTCTCCGCTACTTTTTCTTTAAAGAGCAGCTCTACACAATTCAATTCCATGGGGGGCAAAAATTTGCCATCCGGCAAATGCGGTATTCCTTCCGCCTGACCGCTCACACCGATGAACGTTTCTACGTAATCATACCAGGGCGCAATATCCTTGTACCTAATCGGCCAGTCAACACCAATTCCTTCTTTGGCATTGGCTTCAAAATCCAGGTCTGACAAACGATAGGTTTGCTTGCCCCACATAATAGAACGTCCGCCAACATGGTAGCCTCTGATCCAATCGAAAGGTTGGATTTCCGTATACGGGTTCTCCAAATCATTTACCCACCAGTGTTGGTTGGATTGATTTACCCAACCGGTGCGTGATTGCACGGGAAAAAATTTCAATTCCGTAGTTGTTAACTTATTCGCATGTGGAAGTTGCCATGGATCCTTCGTCATCGTAGGGTAATCCATCACGTGCCTTACATCGCGACCGCGCTCAAGTACCAATGTTTTCAGTCCTTTCTCGGTAAGCTCTTTGGCAGCCCAGCCACCGCTGATGCCGGAACCCACTACGATGGCGTCATACGTATTTTGCTTTTCAGCATCGATGTTCAAATTCATGTATTATTAATTTTTGCTATCTGTGACATGCATCTGGTGATAATTAATTGGCCATCTCGTGTTTGATTAATCAGAGAAGTTAAGTTAAATCTTTGATCTGACTTTTCAATTATCACTTTTGCAGACGGATTCTCGCAATTGTCCAGCCCTGAAATATGTTTACACAAAACGTAAACTTAAAACAGGACAAATATGGAACACAGTTCCTTCGTAAATCGCCTATTTATCAGGCTTCCCTCCTAATGTCTAATTGTTCGGTGTTAATAGATCAACCTTCGGAACTCTTAGACACTTATATTCGGAACATAAGTCTTATAATTCGGCTATTAGACATATAAATTACGGAACTTATATCTATATCTTCCGAAGATAAGTCAATAATCACGGAAGTTTGATCTTATAATTGGGCTATTATATCTAATCCATCCGATGGATAGTCAGAATAAAAGCCACTGGCCATTCTACTCAGTGACCATATTGGATTCACACGCCAGAGAATGCGCTGTACCCACCATCCACAGGAACAATAGCACCCGAAACAAAAGAAGCCGCATCTGAGCATAACCAGAGGAGTGTTCCACATAATTCCTCTGCTTTGCCAAATCTTGCAAAAGGCGTGTTCTGAACGATCAGCTTGCCCCGATCCGTTAAAGTATTATCACTTTTAGTTAACAGCGAACGGTTCTGTTCTGTCAGAAAAAAACCCGGAGCAATGGCATTGACGCGAATAGCATCTCCATACTTTTTTGCCATCTCAACTGCAAGCCACTGCGTGAAATTACTGACGGCAGCCTTTGCTGCTGAGTAGCCAACGACACGCGTTAGCGGAATAAAGGCGGTCAGAGAAGAGATATTGATGATAACACCTCGTTTGTTTTTAACGATAACCTCTCCAAATATCTGAGATGGCAATACTGTACCGGTCAAATTCAGTTCCATCACCTTCTGGAAATCATTCATCTTCAGATCCATGAAACTTTCGTCCGGTGCCACCACAGCACCTGGTATGTTACCACCAGCCCCGTTTACGAGGATGTCAATGGTGCCGAATCGTTCTATGATTTTAGATCGGGCATCTTTTAACTGATCTGCATCCATCACATCAGAACAAACAGCCATGGCCTCTCCTTTGCTGCTCACAATGCTTGACACAATCACGTTCGCGGCTTCCATTCGCCTGCCCAGTATCACTACTTTCGCTCCAGCGTTTGCAAGTGCATAACACATGGCGCTTCCTAAGACTCCGGTGCCTCCGGTGACAACGGCAACTTTACCCTTGAGTGTAAATAAATTTTCAATGTAAGATGACATAATTCATTTCTTCAATATATTCTTTTGACTTGTAGGCCATTTAATATCGATACACCTTCGATAGCTATAAAATCTATTACTATACCTTTTCCGTCTGTTGCACTGGTAATCGTTTTAGATGCATATGCTGTTTCCGGAATCAGGTAATTGGTATTGCTCAGTCTATCGATCACTTTCCGGTCGTTGATCTTCACATCAAACGTTCGAGTTGCACTATTACCAGAAGCGGGGTCGCCATTTCCCAGGTTATAAACGAGCGCCTCTCTCCTTTTACCGCCATCCAATTCCGCGAAATGAAATGTTATTTCGTATTGTCCATCGGGAACATCAAGTCTGAATTGCTGAATGCCGGTGCGCTGCGTTTCATAGACAGGGTCATCATCCGTACCGAGAATATTTTTGTCGGAACCATATTGTTGCCTTCCCTTATTGGCAGGAACAAATACTTCACCCCCGATATATCCCCAACTGCCTTTCTGGTAGGGCTGTTCCGGCAACCAGACGTTTTGTTCTTGATCAATATAAAACCGTTGGTCTCCCAGGCTGATGTTAATTTCTTTAAACGGAAGCTTCTTTGAATTCAACTGACTCGGTTGCAACTGAAAACGTATATCCACAACGTCTCGCGCATCAGTGCTACTTGCTTCCAATTGGTTGAGCCCATCGGTGAAATGCACGTCAAATTGTGCGATACCATTCGATGGAGTTTTTGTTCCAACCAGCTTTCCATTATTGCGAAGCGAAACAATATGATCTGTATTGGTATAAATCTCAACGGGCTGCACGGCATACAAACTATCTTCGGATATCGCCACTCCCCCTCTCACGTTCCAGCTTCGCGATCCAATCTTAATGAATGGTGTTTTCAACAAATAGGATTGATACAAGAAATAAGCATCCTTCGGTTGACGATACGAATCCAACAGCCCTTTATTATTGGTGTGTGGCATGCTCTCCGCACGCGTTTCAGAGTTGAAATCAGCAAGGTTCCAAACTAAACCACCGCTGACAAAAGACCGGGCCTCAATCGCCTTGATATACTCTTTGTGATAATATGTCTCATACTCTACGGTCTTATCGAACCGGACCGGTGAAAACCCTCTGACGCGAGGATCGCCATCTGCACCATACTCCGTTATCAGCGTTGGCACCTGGGGAAATTCTGCAAAGTGTTTATCTAAAAATTCCCCGAAGCCTTTAATATTCTCACTGTACCAACCCTGGTATAAATTCCACCCTGCTACCATAGGAATTTGAATCATGCCCAGGCGCTTATACAAACCATAGTTACCATGGAATGCCATCATGGTAACACGGTCGGAATCTTCTCTCCTCGTTAGACTATCCAATGTAGTAGCCAGCTTTGCTACGTTCTTGAAATAGATTTCCTGACGTGATTTATCATTGTTGAATGAAGGCACACGAAGTAATACTTCATTCATATATGCCCACATGATTACACTCGGGTGATTGTAATTCTGCCGGATCATTTCCATCAGCATTTGCATTGAATTCTTTTTAAACGCTGTGGACTCTGTGATGGTGTTGACAACCGGAATCTCAACAGAAGCCAGAATTCCCAACCGGTCACATGCCTCAAGAATAGCCGGGTCTTGAGGATAGTGAGCGACACGCAGAAAATTTCCACCCATCTCCTTCAGAAGCTGTACATCTTTGACATGCTGGATATCCGACAGTGCATTGGCCTTATATGGATAGTCCTGGTGACGTGACGTGCCCCAGATCTTATACGGTTTTCCATTCAGAGAAAAACCCTTGTCGCCTGTGAATGAAAACCACCGAAAGCCGACCGGGGTACTGAACTCATCCAATTGTTCTCCAGTCTTAGCATCAACAAGAACGGTAACAACGCGATAAAGTGTTGGTCGTTCAGGACTCCATAGTTCTGGTTTTGTAACATTGATCTTGTCGTGAACGAACGATGCCTTCTGATTTTGTTTCAATTTGATCTTCGTCTCCTGCTGAGCAATCAGGGCATTCTTCGGGTCAATCAATTTACTAATCACCGAAATGTTTCTCTCTGCACTTGAAGAAGTGACGATCTCGCCATGAATTGTTACGGATGCATTCTCCCAGTTGACGTTTGGTGTCGAGACAAACACACCACTTGAAGCAAAATTGGCTGCGTCAAAGTGAACCCGGCTTAACGCCTCGAGATATACATCACGATAAATTCCGCCAAAAAAAGTGAAGTCCGCGGTGAGCGGAGGAATATCTTCATTGAATGCATTATTGACTTTTACGATAATCTCATTCCCGGCATCGAACTGAATGAAATTATTTATTTTGAAACGGAAAGCAGTATACCCTCCCACATGCTTTCCAGCCAATTTTCCATTGACATAAACGGTTGCTACTTGATTAACACCTTCGAAAAAGAGGTATACTTCTTTGTCGCTCCAGGAAATCGGAACGTAGATCATCTTTTTGTACCAGGTGTCACCTCTATAATAGTCAGGCTCATCGTCCAGCACATCGTGTGTATTGTAACTATGTGGCAGGGCTATCGTTTCCCAATGAGTGCCCGGGCTTTTCAACTGGGGTTCATCCAAAATACCTTTATGAAACCACCAGTTTGTATTAATGGATTGTTTGATACGACCTTGTGCCGGCAACAGGTACGGCAGAACGATGAATATTAAACTATATAAAAATCTCATTGCCTGCTCTTTATAACTCGATAAACGAAGTGGTTAATCCATCAACTTTCACGCTTACAACACTATTCCCCTTCCTTCTTACACGGATAATAGCACGACCATTGTAAGCTTGAACTTTACGCGAACCGTCAGATGTTCCCTGGTTATCGATCAGGGCTCCATCGCCAGCGAGATCAAAGTCAACTACATTCGAAGCATCGAGACAAAGGGTATTATTTTTATCCAGCAATTTCACTTGTAGCGTAACGATCTCATTTTCTTCCTCTATTTTCTCAAGAATAAGCTTCGATGGCTTTTCCCATTTATCAGTTTGATAGGTAAATACAACTTCATCTTCAACTTTCGCATTTCCCTTTTTTGCTGCAACATGAATTCTGTTTTCACCTTCCTTGAATTTCAGCATCCAACGAAGTCCTGATGCGGGAAAATCTTTTCGGTTTGTTTTTTTAACGCCATAACTTTTTCCATTTAGAAACAACTCCGCTTCCTCACCATTGGAATATACTTTCACCATTTTCTCTTCTTCTTTTTCACCCCAGCGAACAGGCCATGAATGCCCATAAATGTGAACCATTGGCTTGTTCGTCCACCACGATTGAAATACGTAGTAAGATTCTTTCTTCGTGAAATCGCGAGCAACGACACCTTTCTGATTCATGTATGGAATAGGATTATCAGGTCGCACAGGTGTTGAAAAATCCTTGAATGGCCAGTAAGCAGTTCCTGTCAGCCACGGCATATCCTCTTGTTCTTTCAGATGCCAGTCGATCAGATTACAGATATACGATTCGCTCCAGTCGCCATCTTTTGATACGCGTGCAGACCCACCAAATAAGGAAGCATCTCCAGCACGTTCATCAGCGCCACTATTGGTTAGGACTTTGCTTAATGCGTTATCCGGATTCTCTGAATGACGCCCTGCATGACTGTCTCCCCCCCACTCCACATGCAGAAAATGATTGACTTTGTTCATTTCTGCCTCTGAAGCTGATTTATATTCTGTATAGATACCGCGATACCATCCTGCCCAGATTGACGGGGAATACACATCAACAATATCTTTACAGAAATCGCATCTGCGAATCGCTGTCTTGCGTGACGGGTCAAGACGATGCGACAAATCGTTTAGCTCCTTCATGAACACTCTGATTTTTTCTTTGTCAAATTCGGGGAAATCTCCAGGCCAGTCGTTCTCATTTCCCAGCCCCCAGATTATTATCGAGGGATGATTGTAGTGCTGAGCAATCATGTTCCTGAGCATGTTCCGTGCCTGCTCTTTATATATAGCTCCACCCAGGCCACCACGGCACCACGGAATCTCCTCCCACACTACAATGCCTAGACTGTCGCAAAGGTCGAGTACGATCCGTGATTGCTGGTAGTGACCCAGACGAATGAAATTCACACCCATCTCTTTCATCATGAGCATCTCCTTGCGAATCATTTCTTCGGTCATGGCCGCAGCAACTCCGGCATGATCTTCATGACGATGCGTGCCACGCAATAAGAGCCGTTTACCATTCAGCAGAAACGGGCCTTTATTCACAAACTCAAAATTTCTGAATCCGATTTTTTCCTGGTGCTTGCTTTCACCGGCCGAAGTCTTGAGCGTTGATTCAACAGTGTAAAGAAAAGGTTGATCAGGGGACCACACCTGGGGTTTCTTAATAAGGAATGAAGTAAGAGTGATCGTATCGCTGGTCATATTTACATTCATTTGCTTTTGCTGAACGAGTTTGCCTGCCGGATCAAGAAGCCTGATCAACACTTCACCTGTAGCGATTCGCCCGGGATTTCTGACAACACCTCGTACCTGGATCTCTCCCGATTTTCCTTCTTTATCTGTTTCCGTTTTCACCAAAAGATGCGCGAATGAAACTGCTGGCTCGTAAACCAAATTCAAGTAACGATAAATTCCGCCATAGATATTAAAGTCTGATAAACTGGAAGGGATCATCTCCAGGTCACGCGAATTATCCACACGGATCGATAAGGGAATCTTACCGTTGAATTGCTTTTGGAATACTTCGCTCTTTTCAAATTCTTTAACAGCATCTGTAATGTCAACCGTCCATTCGTCATATCCACCGACATGATTTCCGGCTTTAGTTGTATAGACGTACACATCTGTTTTTTGACCAGCTCCTTCAAAGTGAAGCAATGTCCTTCCATTCGCATACGGATTTTTAACGGAAAGATGTGTACGATACCAGGACGGGCCCTGGTAATAATTCACATCGGGATCAACTGCGTCTGCTGCATTGACGCAATGCGGTAACGAAACATTTTCCCATAGCGGCACACTCTCCGGGTTGCCCTTTCCTACTGGACGGACAGCTTCCCATATTCCGCCAAGATCCTGCTTCAGAAATTCCCAGTGATCGTTTAGCCTTATCTTCTGCTGCGCACTTCCTGTGAGAGCGACCAACAAAACTGCGGGTAAAAACAGAATCCGTTTCACGTTATAAAAGCATTTTATTGTTCATCATGAATTGAATCCCTGTTTCAAGTCCTCTCAGCTCTGCCAGGCCACGGAGCCGGCCAATGGCGGAGTACCCGGGATTCGTTTTTTTATTCAGATCGTCCAGCATCTGGTGCCCGTGATCTGGGCGGAATGGAATTGATCTTTTTCGCTTTTGTTGTTCTCGAATCAACTCTAGCATGACCCCAGGCATGTCTACATCGCCAGCGAGGTGATCCGCCTCAAAGAAATTTCCCTCTTCATCACGCTTTGTACTGCGGAGATGAACGAAGTTAATGCGATTACCCCAGCGCTTCACCATTCCAACAAGGTCATTGTCAGCACGCACGCCAAACGACCCCGTACAAAAACACAAACCGTTATTCGGAGACGAATAAGCGTCCAACAATTGTCTTGCATCTGATTCCGTGCTAAGCACACGTGGCAATCCGAATATAGAATAGGGAGGATCATCAGGATGTATTGCAAGATGCACGCCTTCACGTTCCGCAACAGGGGCCACTTCTCTTACAAAATGATACAAGTTGGAACGCAATCGTTGATCATTAATACCTTCGTACTCGTCAAGGGCTTTCTGAAACTCTTCGAGTGTATATCCCTCTTCTGCGCCGGGTAGTCCGGCAAGGATATTTTTCTGAAGCTTATGAATTGATTCCGCTGTTAATTTTTCAAAATAAGTCTTTGCCTGTTCTAACCGTTTCGGTGAATAGTCATTAATTGCACTCTTCCTTTGCAATACAAACAAGTCAAATGCCGCGAAAGCAATCGCATCAAAACGAAGCGCGCGCGCCCCGTCTTCCATTACGTAACCAAGATCCGTGCGGGTCCAGTCCAGTACTGGCATGAAATTGTAACATACTGTTTGAACACCGCATTGCGCAAGATTGACAATACTCTGTTTGTAATTCTCGATATACTTTTCAAAACCCGGTTTCTGCTTCTTGATATCTTCGTGAATGGGAATGCTCTCTACAACTGACCAGGTTAGCCCGGCCTTCTCGATTTCATTTCGCCTGATCATGATCTCTTCGACTGTCCAGACGGCACCATTCGGAACATGATGCAGTGCACTTACCACGCCTGTTGCGCCAGCTTGCCTCGTGTCTTGAAGACTCACCGGATCTTTTGGCCCAAACCACCGCCACGTTTGTTCTAAATGTTTCACTTAAATAAGTAGAGTTTGCGAGTTCGGATTCAGTAAAACCAGATAATTGGATTTCGTATCGGGAGATTGCGAACAACCTCAACCACTTCGGGTTTATGATCCAGGTTTTTCCAGGTTGAGAACCATTCTTCGTTACCGAACGCCTGGGCTCCGAATAGCAAACATGGTTGTGCTACAGGCCAGTTCTCCCAATACATTACATCCTTCTGATGCGGCCAGGACGACTTATCTCGAATGAACGGATATAAAAAATCTAATCCCTTTCGAACTGATTTACCATCAGCCGTCTGAAAATTCCATAAGTCATTTTTTGCATCTGATAAAATATGGCACACCATAACCATCGCATCCAGGTTGAAAATAGAATAGCCATACGGTTTTGTTCTTTTGATCTCCAATGGAAAACTTCCGTCCTCTCCCATCTGGTTGGGAAGCAAAACTGTTTTGTAACGATCACGGCAAAAGTTAAGCAGTTCCTGATTGCCGGTAAGTGTGGCATAGCTCGCCACCTGCATAACCCAGCACGTGCTGTGGTTATTCTTCGTGTTCATTTCATCTTTGCCGTATTGATGAGAGGTGAGCCATATGAGATAATCTGCAAACCATTTTTTGGTGCCCTCAATCACAGAAGCATCTGACCCATTTGCATTTGCCATCCTCTTAACACCCTGGGCTACTTCCATGAGGTGGATTGTATCAATGATTTCAAAGCCCCTGCCGGTAACACGTCCCTTGATTGCCTGAGCAAATTCCATGTTTGGATTCATGCGTGTATCTGCGTTTATAAACCACGCTTTCAAATGGATCATCGCGTGCTTTACATAGATTTCTTTTCCGGTGAGAACATAAGCCGATGCAAGTGATCCTATGATCCTGCTGAAACGAATCATCGCGAACCGATGGTCGGTGAAGATCCCCGGGTTAGTCATACCATCGCGGTTCACATACGGGCCTTGGGGATTTAATGAATCGGGCCAAAAATAGTCCGCCTCCGAGAAAAAATCATTTTTGGTCCCAGCGCTTCTCGGGGATGAACTCGCAGTAATTGTAACCGGTTGTTGTTTCAACGCCCATTCTGCTTCACTAAGAACTTGCTTGCGCAGAACTTCGGTAGCTTTACTTCGATAGTCCTGCGCTGACAACTGCTGTACAATACTAATTACCAGAAGGACACTGAGCAGATAGTTAATTCTCATTTGAAAGTCACGGTTAGAGGAGTGTTCAGTCTTTTTGAAAATGTGGAGAGGTAATTAACCCATTCTTCGGATGAGGTAATAGCTCCGGCTTTTTTCCAGGCATAGCCCGTGTAGTAAGTAAGACCGCTTTGAGGTTTTGCAATGATGTAAAGCTGGCTCAAATCCTTTTTTTTCGTTCGAAAATCGGAATGTGAAATTACATCTGCCGGATTTATTATCACTGCCGTTCCCAATTCTGAATCATCAAGAGACTCCCAATATGAAAATAATCCTTGTCGTTCGTCCACTGTGACCTTGCCTGCTTTTTCATGAAGCGTAACCCCGATGGTTATGTTCGGTAATCTCTTATCGGACGAGAATATTTCTTCAACCTTATATAATTGCTCACCAAGGTCAATGGTGATCCGTTTTGTTTCTTGTACAACAGATCCATCTGCCTGCCATGGAGCATACGTGAGCTCGAAAATATTTCTAAGAGGCCCTTCAGCAATCCTTCGGGACGACACAAAGTTTTTTGAAACATAGAGAGAATCATTCTTCCACACCCCAATACCGCCACATCCCCTGCTGGCACCAACGTGATAGGGATCATAACCTTCTCCATCGTCTTTATGATACGTGCCTCCGTCAACATACTTTTTATACCACTTGTCGATCACCGGATAATTTACCCGCTTAAGCCAGCAATCCAATCCGCTGGATAGCGTCCCTCCTTTTTGCTTTTCATCAACAAGGCGTTGTGCTTCGGGACCATACGTTCGAAAAGCAACAAGATCATTTTCCCATGCATAATCATCGATGCGCTCCGGTACCAGGCGTGAATGCGTACTTAGCGCAGAAGGGCTTGACTTTGTTTCATCTCCCAGAGAAACTACAAATTCTTTTACTTCATTAGGCCCTAGTGTCACTTCAAAAATCAGTTCATCGACAAGTGCGTCACCGTCATGATCGATACCCTGACTGAGTACCACTGTGCCGCTCTTTTTTTCTTTTACAACCCAGGTCTTCTCAGCATTTCCATCCTTCAATTCAGTCAGTATGTTTTTGGAAATGGATACTACTTCGTGACGGACAATCGCCAACGTGTTTTTAACACACACTTCTTTTTTCGTTTTCACCGGGGAGAACGAGACCAGAAAAATACTGAGCACTGACAATACCTGTTTCATCTGTTTCAATTTTTAGAACCGTCTGAAAGTAACAAATGGCGACCAGCCAAAAGCCAGTCGCCAAACCTAATCTAAACACCTACTCATCTATTTCTTTTTGTTCATCATGCGGTCATACCGGAGAAGGCCTTCGATATAATAATAATCCGCATAAATGATAGGCACATCTATTTCCGACTTGGCAGGTTTATGTCCCACACTGTGTTTCAGGATAAAATTATTATTTGTACCAACTTCAGCCTGGTATGCCGGAGTGCTTAGACTGGTAAGTATCTCCTCAGCAGCTTTCACATACTTGCTTCCATTCTTTACATATGCGCTTAGCTCCAGCAGACCAGAGGCAGCGATGGCTGCAGCTGACGCATCGCGTTCTTCGTTCGGAATATTAGGAGCGTTAAAATCCCAGTAAGGCACTTTGTCTTTAGGAAGATTGGGATGGTTCAAAAAGAATTCCGCAATCTTCACAGCCTGATCGAGGTACTGCTTATCTTTTGTTTCCCGGTAAGTGACTGTGTATCCATAAAGCCCCCACGCTTGTCCACGCGCCCAGGCCGATTCGTTCGCATAGCCTTGTGCCGTTACTTTGGCAATTACGTTTCCTGTAAGTGTGTCATAGTCGAGTACATGGTAACTGCTATTGTCAGCACGAAAATGATTTTTCAATGTAGTGTTGGCGTGAGTCACTGCAATCTTGTAAAAACTTGAGTCGCCCGTAACTTTGGTGGCCCAGAATAAAAATTCAAGATTCATCATGTTGTCAATGATCACCGGGAACTGCCACTTGCCATGATCCCACGATTTGATGACACCGGCTTTCTTATTGAAACGAGTACATAACGATTTTGCACCCTGCACCAAGATCGCTTTATACGCTGGATCATTTGTCAGGCGCAAACCGTTTCCAAACGAACAATAAAGCATGAATCCAAGATCGTGTGTATGGGTATTGTATTTTTCTTTTTCCAGGCCTGCTGTCCAGCGCCTGGCTGCCTTTTCCCATTTTTTATCTTTGGTAAGATCGTACATGTACCAAAGGTTTCCGGAATAGAATGCACTGGTCCAGTCGTTTGAAGGCACGGCTTTCAGCTTTCCATCCGGTGCTGTGGTGCGTGGAAAACGTAGTGTATCTGTGAGCGATGAGGCGCTGTTCCACAAGTGACCTTCGATCACCTTGAAGTTTTTAGCCGTGTCCAACTTTGCTTTGGCGATGAATGCCAGGAGTATGACAGAGCAGCACGATATTAGTAGAAGTTTACGATTCATAATTCAACGCTTATTTCCATTGTTGTAAAGACCCGATTTCTGTTCTTGTTTTTTGATGCACATCCTGCGGTATCAGTTTGACGGCAAATGTTTCCGTTTGATTTGCGGGGACGACTACCTCAAAACCTACGAACACCGTTCCGGGGTTAGGAGCATCGTATGTTGTCGTAGGTTCTGTGCTCCAGGTTTTTAGAAAAATTTTTGCCGGAGACTCAACTTGAAGTGTAAGTTGCTTTCCGTCCTTCTTCAATACTGCAGTGTTATCCCCTGTTATCGAAACATCCGCTGAGGTTAACATGGTCCAGCGAATGGTTGCATTTTTGTCAAGTGTTTTCAGTTCATCCCGCACAACTACATAACTATTGTCAACAATTCCCACACCTCTTTTGACATTTGCCAGTTGATTTTCATACACTGAGGACAGGTCGGAAATAGCGTAATAAAATCCAGGTTTGTCGGAATAACGATCGATTTTTGCATACCCTTTTACCAATTGCAATTTGCCATCCACCGTTAATGTATTGTGTGAAAAATTATTCGCTCGAAAAATTGTCCATCGCTGCGCATCTTGTGTGCGCCCGAATACTTGAATGCCTTTTGATTCGAGTGATTCATATTCCTGGGAACCGAAATCGGAGGCCCATCGCACACCACCCCATTCCATAACGAAAGAGCCAATGTCCATATGTGCATGATTCACTGAAGGAGAACCGGCTTTAAATCCAAGATAGATCGCATCGGGATTTGTCCAGGAGGTGCGCATCATGGCAACCGGACTTGGCCCCTGACTGACCCAAACCTTTTGTGCTGGAGCATCTATCCGGCTTAACTGGATATCCTTTCCCCAAATAAGAGTGGCTGGAAGCAGTCTTTCATTGGTAAGCGATGTGTAGTCTGATTTGTCCAGGTATTTTTTCTCTGCCCATAAAAGCGAGGGATCCTGATTTCGCTGTGCGAACCAAAACATCGCAGGGCTGAGGTTTAGACCCGGTCCGCTATCACTCCAGTTAAAACTCTTATTGGTAGGGCCGGTCATATTTTCAAGGAAGGAACCCGTATTTAAAAACCCTGGACTTTGTAATAATCCGAAATCAGAACCAAATGCTTTTTCGATAGCGCTCAGGAACATGACGTTAAACGATGTTCCATAAGTCCAGTAGCTGTATCCCTCCGGATAACCACCATCAGGCTTGTAATCAGCCATCGGCAATGAAATCGATTTCAATGCCCGCTCAATAACCTGTTTTGAAATTTCAGGATAATCCTCTGCAACTGCCAACGCTCCATAGGTCATTCCGGCATTACAGACCTGGTTCCAGTTGTGTGTTGCCCGGAGAAATCCATTGTATTGCTCATTGAATGACGGCTCCAATCCTTTTTTGAGTATCGCTTCACGAATGGTGTTTTTTGATTCGGAAGAAAGTTTGTCGTACAACCAATCGTAGCCGATGGACAAACCCATCGTCATTTCAGCTACATCAAGAAAGTGCGATGGGTTCCAGTCGCTGAATTGGCTTATGGCAAGCATTTCTTCTTCTACCCGGAGCAGATATTTTTTCTCGCCCGTCATTCGATAGGCATAGGCTAAGTAAAATACTCTCCGAACGCATTCTCTGCCTTTGCTAAGCAACCTCCTTCCGATGAGCTTACGCTCCAGGACTGGTTGTCCGATGATGGCATCACTCGCACGAAGAATTGCTTCATGCATTTTTTTCCAGGTCTGATTATCCCGAATGGGTTTTTCAATTGCACTTTCCTCTCCTTTCAGTAAAAGGATGCGCGGATGTGCCGGCCATTTTTCCAGCCTGGGCAGTGTTATCTCCTGCGCATTACTTGCGATTGAAATCGCTCCAAAAAAAATCAACAAAAGGAATAAAAGCTTTCTCACTAGGAAAACAGAATTTAGTCTAAAACATGGTCAGCCTTTTCATACTGATCGTCATAGTTTTGGAAGCATCATTCACAGAATTAATGTAGATGTATGCCCTGTACTGCCCATCTGCTGTTTCAATCCAGGCTCCTGATTCATTCTTCAAATTGATAGTAAAATTGGAAGCCGTGGAAGTATCTAATTTCTTAAAATCAAGATCATCAATAAAAATACCATACTGCAACCGGGCAAGTTGTTGATCACGGAGACTAAGCACCTCGATCATCTTTGTGTTCTTGTTTACACCAGCCGGAAGCGTTACGCCAGGTAGATAGGTCGGATCAGTCGCAGGAGCAACCAATGCGTGTTTAAAGGTTAACGCAGCGGCAGGTGCCGGGGGTTGAACCAACGCACGATATAGATACACTAAATCAATTTTGTCTGGGATCGCGGCAGCCTGTGCTGCTGTGTAAACAGCCATATCAGCAATTGAAATGTACATGGCTGTATTATCTGTCACTACTTTATCAAGCACCATGTCCATGGAAGAAACTGCATAAGGTCCCATTTTCATTGATATCGTTTTTCCATTGCTGTCTGTGGCTGAAAATGTAAAACTCACATTTTGACCTTTTGCTTCGGGCGGAATTTTATAGAAGTAGCGCAGCGTAACAGCGAACGTATCACGAGTAAAAGTGACTTTCGTCAGGCCGCCTTCGGTTGAAGACGGATCTGCAATCTGCACCGGTTTATCATTTCCGCCACCATCGGTCGAGTACGCGCGGTGTTCAAGGAAGGTACCGTTGGTCGGTGTGACTGCGTCTACCGCTCCCGGGATAGAAGCTTCCACCTGGGCAGATACGATCTCTCCCATATCCTGCGGAAGCGCCATGGCATAAGCAAACTCAAGCCTGTAGTTCACGAGGTTGGGTCCCAGTGATCGTTTAATGCAATCGTCCTGAAATTCCCGCTTTGCTTTAGGGACCTGGTATTTATCATCCCCGCAAGCCACTGCAAAAATCACGAGCAAAAGAAACCCCGTTAACTGATGTGTATATTTTAATTTCATAGTTGAGTCAGGTTAGTGATTATTGTTGAACCGTCACCGTTACAGTGTATTCTTTTTTTACCCGGCGATTACCAGAAATAACGGTCCACTTTTTAGGATTCGCTAAATCAGAAAAATCAACTTTGCCGGTGATCTTAGGACTGAGTTTTGCATCCGTTACGAGTGTAAACTGAGGATACAGGTTTTTCAAGTCTGTGCCTAAAGCCACTTGCACATTAATGGTTTGCGCTACGGTGTCAATAACTACATTCCGGGTGGAAGGAATTGCAGGAGTAGTTGACGTTGCCGGAATTGCTGTCGTAGAGGTTACCACGCTTATAAAGTCAGTTCCCAACAGATCAAAATTACTGGCATAACATGAAATTCTGGTCGTGATCAATAATCCGTCTTCGTCTATCGGATACTCCTTCGTGCAGCACACTGCGCAGGCAAGCACAAGCAATACCGCAGTTGCAATTTTAGCGTTAGTATATTTTTTCATAGAGCTATTCTTAAACATTTGAAATCATTTTACAACCAGGGTGTATTTTGGGTAAGGTTCGGATTTTTGTCGCGCTCACTCTGTGGGATTTTATAGATGTAGCACCTTTGATAGTCGAGTGGTGAAGCGTTCCTGAAATACGTTGCCGTGATGTTATTCTTCGTGTCTCTGGTATCAGTTCCGTTGTTGGTACCGGTAGGGTCCCATGCACGCTCGTAGGCCCTCCATCTGCGCAGGTCAAAAGCACGCATTCCTTCCGCCCACAGTTCTACAATGCGCTCCTGCTCAATCGCAGCGAAGAAACCGGCATAGCCTGCTATACTTGCTCCGGCCAGCGCTGGAAGATTTCCACGAGCACGAACTTTATTGACCAGGGCAATGGCACCTGCCTGCGGACCACTCAACTCATTGGTCGCTTCTGCGTACATGAGGTATACATCAGCAAGACGTATTACCGGCCAGCTAAAGTCACCATCGGACCTATCCTGCCCTATGTAGTTGCGTATGAATTTGCGGGGAAGATATCCGGTGTTATTGTTGTCTGCATTAACGGTAACATAATTGGCTGTTGGTGAATTGACTTTTATTGACTGCGCATTGTTCCCGTAAATGAAAGGCGACATGCCCGTTGATTTAAGACCACTCGATCCTAAAATCTGTTCGAAGTTCCACATGATGGTAGCCTTCATCCGGTAATCGCGGTTAGCATAGCTCTGCGGATTAAGCGCATGATTGGCAGTTGATGGAGGAATAACGGTGTTATTGGCATCCGATGTCGGAGCAGGATTACCCTTTACAAGTGGAGCGGCAAAACCACCGGTACTAATTAACTGATACCTGTCTGCCAGTGCAGCGCGTGGCTTAGTTCCTCCCTGTCCCTGTTGGTTTGTGCGAGTGCCAAATTCGCGCATCAATTCTTCACCCTGACCAGTGTTTGTAGTTCCATGATTAAACGACATGATAAATTCCGTGTTACCCAGGTCGTTGCTCGCAGCAGGCTGGAAGAGATAGAAATAGTTAGGCAATGTATTCGCGGCACCCAGTGCATCAATCTGGCCTGGAGCTCCACCCTGATACAGGGTTAATCCGAAGTTATTAATAACAGCATCGAAATCTGCCGCTGCTGCTGTATAAGCTGCCGTTGCCTGACTCTGATCAGGAACAAATGTGCTGAGTTCAGGCCAGCCAAACTTATTCCAGCTCGCCCAGAACAACTGTACCTTACCCCTCAATGCCAGCGCTGCCGGTTTTGAGCCACGGCCTGCGCCTATTTTTTTAATAGGAAGTGTATTATACGCATTGGTCAAATCGGCAAGTATTTTATCTTTTACTTCACCGATGGGCGTGCGGGGCAATGTGGAATAGATCGCATTGTTCTCGCCAATTCCTGAGGGTACAGTTTCAAAGTAAGGAACATCTCCCCACAGTGAAATCAGGCGAAAGTATACTAAGGCACGCAAAAGGCTTGCTTCACCTATAATCGATTGAAGATTTGCTGTCGAACTTGCGGAGAATGTAGAGTTCTGCAGCATCGAATTTACATTCGTAATAACATAGTTCGCGCGAATCACAGCAGCATAGAGGTACTTGTAATAATTGTCGAAACTGGCACCGTAACCGATTGGCGTAGTAAATGTGCAACCGTTGTATGGATTGCTGGCAGCCAAAGAATTAAAATTCATTAGAACGAATTCTCCGTGACCATCAAAATAGTAATCTCTGTCAAAACATGGACGAACGGCTGAATAAGCACCCATCAGGGCTATGGTAGCATCTGTTTCGGTATGCCAGAACTGATTGGTAGGCACTTCAGTTGTCGATGGCTGGTCCAGCAGATTGGAGCACGCAGTCAGTAACTGAATCACGGCCATGAATACCAGCACAGCCGTTACCCGTGAAATCTTAGTAGTAATATTTTTAGTAGTCATAATTATCAAGATTAATAAGTGATGCTGGCACCAAAGCTGATGGATTGGACGAGGGGATAGACATCACGACTTGCACTCGTTTTTTCAGGATCCAGTCCGCGGTACTTAGTGAACGTAAACAGGTTATCAGCCGAAGCATAAATACGGCAGGAAGACATTTTTATCCGGTTGAGAACGGTTGCTGGTATTCTATATCCAAGTTGGATATTCTTAACGCGCATATAGTCCAATTTGTCCAGCCAGAATGTAGTCTGCGTTGGGTTAGGTCCGTTCGCTGTGCTATTTGCGTTCCCACCTAAACGCGGCCAGGCACCATCGCGATTGTCAAGAGACCATGGATTAGTCCAGTGATCAGGCGAGAAGGCATACCGAGTAGTAACAGGATTAACGGTGTTGTAAATGTTAAGCCAGAAATCTCTTCTCCCAGTAGCACCTTGTAACAAAATCTGGAAATCAAATCCTTTGTACGAAATACTGCCGGTGATACCATAGTTGAAATTAGGCCTGTCGCGTGAAACACCAGGAAGTGCTTTTCTGTCGTTTTCATCGATGCGGCCATCTCCGTTCACGTCTTGACGCAGGACGTCACCGGGAGAAGCACTTTGCGGAGTAGCATTATAAACGTCTTGCCAGGACTGCGCAATACCTTTGTCCGCATACGTGTAAACGTAGTTATACGGCATATTCAGGAATGTATAGTTTCCGTTCGGAGTCGCACCTCGTCCAAGGTATCCACTCCATTGTTCGATGTAGTTTGTATTGTACGATCCGTTGGCGCGGATAGAATAAGATATTTTGTCACCGATCATATCTCTCCAGCCAAGGGTCAATTCAACACCACGGTTGCGTAGATTTCCGATATTCTGCTGAGGTGCGCTGTAGCCACCGCTTAAGAGTATCGACAACGATGTAGGTAAGAGCATTCCAGTGGTGAGACGATCGTAATAATCAAATTCAGCCGTCAGCCGGTTATTCAGGAAACCCAATTCAAGACCAATGTCAAGTACTTTGGTAGCCTCCCAGGTGAGATCCAGGTTGAGCAGTTTTGAATTAACAAGGCCTTTTGCGATTGTTGACGGATCAGTCATATAATGTCCGGCCTGCAACGTTGATTGCTGTTGCGTGCGACCCACACCGCTAATGTTACCCAACGAACCGTAGGAAGCCCTCAGTTTTCCATTGGCAAGCCAATTGACATTTGACATGAATGACTCTTCTTTGAAACGCCACCCCGCAGAAACAGCAGGGAAGAATCCATATTGGTGACCGGGAAGAAACTTGGACGAACCGTCATAGCGAGCGGTTATTTCAAACAGGTATTTGCCAAACGCAGAATAGTTAATACGACCAATGTACGAGCGAAGTCCTTCTGTGCTGGAGTTGCCTGATACAGATTGTGTACCAATTGCGGCATCAAGTTCGTGAAGAGCAGAATAAAGTCGGTCAAGTCGGGTAGCACTCTGCGTGCGATCATTCCAATATTCTTCACTGTAAATAAACAAGCCGCTGAGATCATGATTCTTAGCTATTTTGGTAGTATAGTTAAGTCGACCGTTGAGCTGAGTTTTAAAGCCGGTATTTGTAGTATTAGTTATACCGGCATTAGAAGCGACATATACTCTTGATCCGAGGGAGTTTGTCTGAAAATTGTAGGCTTGGTTAGGAGTATCCGCATTCCAGGTAAACTGATTGTAATAATTCATATTATAAACGGCACCGGCTGTGAGTCCCTTGATTGGAGTCCAGTCAAAATAAATTTGTGGGTATACCTCCTGACGATTCTGGTGATTCAGACGGTTTACATATTGTGTGTAGGGATTGTATGCCTGAACATTTTCACCATAAGCCATGGCTCCCCCAAAGTTTCCTGAGACGGGATCAAAGGGTGTAATACCAGCGATAGCATATTGCATATCCTCACCGGCCGTATTATCTGCAACGTTTTGTGAGAATCCTTCGGGAAGTGAGAAAGTGTTATCAGACCAGTTGCCAGCCACCTTCATTCCCGTGTTCATATTTTTATTCAGCTTGTAATCATAGCTGAAGCGGATATTAGATCTGGTATAGTCATTGTTGATCTGCAGACCTTTCTCCTTCATGATGCCCGCTGAAATGAAAAAATTCGACCTGTCGTTTCCGCCTGTCATCGAAAGGGAATGGTTAGAGACGCTTCCAGTACGTAAGATGACGTCCCACCAGTTGGTGTTGGGAAAACGCAAAGGATCAACCATACCCATGGCCATCCATTGATCGATGGTGCCGTACTTAAATGGTAGTGACGCTGGCACCGTATTCGTTGCTGCAGTCTGGTCCTCCAGTGTGAGCGCTCTCGCATAATCCGCCAGAAATTTGGGCGACCTGGTTGGGTGGGAAATCCCATAAGAACCGTTGTAGGTGATGGAGGTCTTTTTGAGCCCTTTGCCTGACTTGGTCGTAACGAGAACCACACCATTAGCTCCACGCGATCCATAGATAGCTGCGGAGGCGGCATCTTTCAACACGGAGATGCTTTCAATGTCGTTGTAATTGATCAGATTGATATCTATATCGGGCACGTTATCCACGACAATCAGTGGCCCACTGTTATTCACAGAACCAAGACCCCGTATCAGCAGTTGAGCACTGTTATTACCGGCCATCCCTCTGGACTGAGTGGCTGTAAGGCCGGGAACTAGTCCTGCCAACCCGGAAGAAACATTGGACAATGCGCGACTGGTAATTTTCTCGTCAAACTTGACGGCACTAACTGCTCCCGTCATGTTTACTTTCTCCTGCGTACCATATCCTACTACCACCACCTCAGCAAGAGTGGAAATGTCTGCCGCCAGCGTGATGTCTATGGTAGTCTGCTGGCCAATGGTCACCTCCTGACTTTTGTAGCCGATGAACGAAAAGATCAAAACAGATTCAGCATCAGGCGCTGCAATCGAATATTTTCCCTCTCCATCAGTGACAGTACCCGTTGTTGTTCCTTTCACAACAATATTGGCACCGGGAAGAGCAACACCACCATCATCTTTCACCACTCCGGTCACTATAAGACTTTGTTGGGCATAAAGATGAGGAGTGCATAACAGGCAAAGAAGAGCCAGCGCATAACGCGCACGCTTCAAACTGTTAAGTAGAGTTTGCGTCATAGATTTTATTTTAGGTTTAGAATCCTGCGATTATTATTTAAGACGCAAACGGCAGTAGGTGTCCCCTACAACGCAGATTGATTTTTTTATCTGGGGATTATTTTAATTCCGGAGGGAAGATTTCCGGATAACCAATTCGGGTGTGAAAACTACTTTCCTGGGAATAAATTTCTCCATGGAGTTTCGTTTTATCTCCTCAAGGAAAATTTCAGAGGCTGTATTACCCATGCGCTTACAGTGCTGATCGACCGAAGAGATTGGTGGATCGCTGAAAGAGGTGAATGGCTCGTTGCTGAAACCAACAATGGCTACTTCCTCGGGCACACGAATGTTGTTTTCCTTAAGTACTTGTAGAGCACCCATGGCGGCCAGATCGCTCGAAGAAAACACGGCATCTGGTTGGATATTTCCATTAATCAAAGTTTGCATGCTTAGCCTTCCGTCCTCCAGCTGCATATCACTTTCAATGATCAGCTCCTGCAAAAAGGGGATGCCGTTTTTTTCCAGTGCCTCACGATATCCGCGAAGCCGTTCCTTGAAGATATTAATTTTCTGAACGTTGGTGAAATGAGCAATGCGCTTGTATCCCTGACTGACAAGGTGATCCACCGCACGAAATGCACCAATGAAGTCGTCAATAATCACGTGGCTAAAATCCAATTCATCACTGGCACGATCGAACAGCACTACTGGAATCCCTTTGTTTTTTACCTTCTGGAAATGATCAAAATTGGTAGTGCGTTTTGACAGTGTTGCGATGACGCCATCCACACGTAAATTCAGCAAAACATCTATTGCTGCGGCTTCGAGCGAAGGATCGTCATACGTTTGAAATATCATTGTCTGATATCCCTCTTTTCGTAATTCGTCATCGATTGCTCTGACAATGGAACTGAAAAAATTTCGGTCAATCGTAGGAATGATCACACCGACGACTTTGCTTTTTCCGTTCCGAAGGGCGGCAGCCAACCGATGAGGCTGATAGTTAAATGCTTTTGCCTCGAGCTTTACGGCTTGCTTCGTTTCCTTGCTGATGCGCGGATGATTGTTTAATGCTCTTGAAACAGTAGAAGTTGCAAGTCCAAGTTTGTGGGCGATGTCAGCTATCCTTGCTCCTTTGTCCATCGGCTACATTAATCCTTCGTTCTTAAGGCGATCCCTGATCTTTTCGAAATGCTTTTTATCTGACGACAAATCACCGTGCTTTTTCTTACCGAATAACAAAGTAACAAGCTCATATTCAGCTTTTAAATCAGGGTTATCTGACAGGATAGATTGTAATTTTGACAGTTCTTCCGGACTGCATTCACCCGCAAGGCAACGGGCCATCGTTTCATTGAGTTGCTTTAAATCCGGTTTCACTGTCATGGATATGACGGTGAATTTAAGGCTTTGCCCCTACATTAATCGAGAGAAAAAATGATATTTAAATCAGATTCCGTACGCTTTCAGCTCATTTCGGATGTGTTTTAATGCTCTTCCCATCTGTGTATCAACTGTCTTTATGCTGAGGCCCAACTGTTTGGATATCTCCTTGTAGGTAAGATCCTGTTCTCTACTCATCAAAAAAATTAGTCGGCATTGTCGTGGCAGCGATTGGATAGCAGTTGTAATATGATTTTCCAATTCTTCATATGCCATGGCATCGGAGGCGATGGTTTCAACGCTGATTATCCCGGAAGCATCCTCCAGTGAGGACGAATTTTCATTCTTCAATTTCCGGAGATAATCCAACGAACGGTTGCGTACGGAAGCAATCAAATACAGCGAAAACGACCTGGTGACATTGATTGTCTTGCGATTCTTCCAGAACGAGTAGAATACATCGTCAACAATTTCTTCTGAAGACTCGGAGTTCTTTGTAATTCGAAAAGAGACCCCACATAGCAATGTGTAGGTAGACTCGAAAATCTGCCCGAAAGCCATCTGGTCATCTGAACACACAACCAGCTGAAATAAATTATCCAGGCTCCGCGTGGCCGTCTCAATTTTAGTTGAAGGCGCCTTTGATGTTTGCCGGCTAAGAGTCGATATTTGAGTCATCTTGTGCAATCGATTGACCTGATTTCACACGATTGTAATAATATTTACAATGAAAGCTTTGGGAATCAATAAATATTTTACCAAGACCGTTCCCGGGATCGATCCCAAAGCTCACGAAATCTGGCCACGCAACTGAAATTTTAGGATTTATAGAAATATGAACAACGAGTCAGTGACCATAAAAGACATCGCAAAGTTGTTGGGAATTTCCAAGTCAACTGTCTCGCGGGCACTGTCAGAACATTCCGATGTTAACATTGAAACGCGCAAAAAAATACTGGAAGTTGCACAGAAACTGAATTATCAGCCCAACACCATTGCGCTGAATTTAAAGCAACAACGCACCAATACCATCGGTGTAATCATTCCTGAAACGATGAATCGTTTTTTTTCTAAAGCGATTGCGGGAATCCAGCGCATCGCCAACCTCGCGGGCTATAATATTATTATCTGTCAATCTGATGAATCACTCCTCGCTGAGAAAAATAATTTACGATCGCTGATCGGGGCACGGGTAGACGGGATACTCATTTCAGTATCGGAAGAAACCGATAATGCAGAGCACTTTGATTTACTATTGCAGAAAAAAATTCCAGTTGTATTCTTCGACCGAATCGCCAAAGACCTGAACACGTCAAAAGTTGTTACTGACAATTATGAGATTGCACGAGAAGGAACCGAACACCTCATTGAACAGGGATGTAAGCGGATCGCATGGATATCAGGGCCTCAGCATTTAAACAATAGTAAAGACAGGCTTCAAGGGTACATAGATGCTTTGGTGAAACACGGTATTCCGGTTCAGGAAGAATATATTATTAAGTCTCATTTTAAAGGCGGCAATGTAGAGCAGTACACAAACTATTTGCTCGATTTGCTGCACCCACCAGACGGCATCTTCGCGATAAATGATTATGCTGCAATCGAAATGATCCACCACATCAAGAGACGCGGACTTCAGATTCCAAAAGACATCGCTGTCTTGGGGTTCAACAACGAGCGCATTGGGAGGTTTGTCGAACCATCGCTAAGTACAATCGACCTATCTGCCTACGATTTGGGTTCAGTTGCTGCAGAAGTTTTGATCGATCAGATAAAACATCCAGAACATCCAATTCGAGAAAGGTTAATCAGAAGCTCATTAATCGTGCGAGAGTCTTCAAAGCGAGTTTAAAATTCTCAATAACTTAAACCTATTGATTTCACTGTTACACATGGATTACCTCACTATTGCGAACCACACTTTCGATTTGATGACAGCCTACAAAACTGCACCTGAATCAGAGTATGGAGTGAATTGGCGATCCATATTCGATAGTTATTTTGGGAGTAAACAAATCAATAGACGATAACCTCATCCCGTTTAGTGACTAGTGATTATGTATTTCAGATAATAACTTGACCAAGGAAGCTTAAGAGAGGTTAATTCTTGATATTGACTTAAACCGAAATCTCAACCAAAACCGATGAAATCAGGGATTAGCGCCAGAAATTAGTTTGACTTAAACACAATTAAATCTGTGCCTGGTGTGGATCATTAAAAATGTGCCTAAAATTGATCATTGATCATGACTCTAAATCTTATGAATTCCGATACCCGGCGAACTCTCGGGTCTTGGAGTCCCCTTTCCAAAACGGGTTATGCGACTTACGGAGGCTCTTAGATGGTATGTTTATATCCTAAATGGCCTTAACAGCATCTATATATTTTCCGATTACAATACTTTCATCAAATTCACTCTCCATCAGCTTACGACCGTTTTCTCCTAGCAGCTTTAGAGATTTATCATCAAGGGAAAAGATGTCCGCCATTTTGAGAGCAAGGTCATTAGCGTCTTTGATCTTGCAAAGAAATCCGTTGAACCAATCTATCACTACTTGCCGACAGCCGGGAGCATCTGTGGTTATGATAGGTTTAGAGCAACTAGCGGCTTCCAGCAGTGCCCGTGGAGTGCCTTCACGATAAGACGGCAAAACAATGCAATCGGCATTTCCAATGTGCATTCGTACATCATCGCTGGTTCCCAGATATTCTACTAATCCGTTTTTGATCCACTCATCTACTGTTTCCAGTTTGATACCTCGTTTATGCAACGGGTCCTTGTTCCCGAGAATTTGAAATTTTGCATTAATCCCCTTCATCTTCAATTTTTTAATTGCCTCAACAAATTCCAATACTCCTTTGTCAAGGATCAATCTGGAAATCATCAAAAAAGTAAAACAATGATTTCTCTTGAATTTCATCGGTCGGAATTTAGTGAGATCTATCCCTGAGCCAGGTATCAAATCAGCTTTTTCATCCGCTACCAGTTTTCTGGCTATAAACAAGACGCGATCGTCCTGATTCTGAAAAAAGACTTTCTTAGGGAACCAGAACGATATTTTATACAGGAAGACTGCAATGGCCGAGACGAGATTTCGTTTCAAAAAAACAGTTCCGAGGCCGCATACATTATTGATAACAGGAATTCTTAAAAATGCCGCTGCAAGAGACCCGTAAACATTTGGTTTGATCGTGAAATGAAGAATTACGGAAGGTCTTATCCGGAGATAAATAAAGAATAACTCAAAAATGAGCGCAGAGTCCCTAATAGGATTAGCGCCTCGTCTATCCATTTTCAAAGGATGATGAATACATCCGGCTCCGGTAAGATAATGTGTGTAATCATCCAATGGAGCAATGGTATGTATTTCGTGGCCTTCGGCCTGAAGCGCACGGATCAAACCCATTCTGAAATTATAAATATTCCAGGAGGTATTTAGTACGATAGCTATTTTCATATTTTGACATCTTGTTGTTTGTTGGGTTCATTTTTATCACGATTTCTTGACCTTAACTGATAACAAAAATGATGTTTACCCAAGCAAGAAGAATCAGGAAATGCCTGATTTGACAAAATCAAGGAAAGGCTTAGTTGAACTCCAAGCTAAATGAATAATGTTCCATTCAATGGTCTCTTGAACCATTGAGACACGTTGAACTTTTACTCATCACTCCAATCATTACCTCACTACGATTTTTGAGCTGAACCGTTTTACACCTGAGCTGATCTGTACGAAATACAGTCCATCAGCAAGCGAAGACACATCTACGGGACCTTGCGGGTTTGAATAGCTGGCCATTAGTGAGCCTTTAAAATCATAAATACTTACCATGAAGTCTTTCCATGGGGTTTGGATGAACAAATTGTTCTTCGCAGGGTTGGGATAAATGGCGATATCTGGATTACTTTCTGAAATACCAGTCACGGCATCGTAGACGAATTTATATCGATCTCTTTTGTTTATCCCGAGGCTTTCGTAATACATTTCTTTCAAGTCACCATTCTTATCATAAACGTTGGCAAGCGAGTCCATCCGCTGATAGACCCCATGATCATCAGTCGTCCAGCTTCGCATGTAATCCAGTGTATCGGATGCAGGATAAGCGTATTCAAATTTGGAGACAGGCACATACAATTCCAATGCACATTCCGCATCGCCATAACAGTTAAATACTTCGATCTGCACGATTTGGTCGTTGCTGCCATACGTATATTTCCTCCGGCTTCCTCCTAAGTTGTAAGCATAGTCTACTTCTTCTTTGACCAGGTCGCCTTTATAGTAGCTATACCTCGACGAATAACCTACCCACTCGTGTGTTGTCGGCTCGATGTATTCCGATGTATTATAGATTACTCGTTTCTGTCCATCATACTGATAAGTGGAGCGCAAATAGTCAGTCCAAGTGCCGTTGGCAATCTTTTGCTCTGTATAAATATAAGTTGTCACGGCTTTCACATCCATTGTTCTCACAGTCCGCGCTGTCTGCACCCAGGCAGTACCATCCCATTTGAATTGGGAATTGAACTGGACGTTGTTTCCATCGTAAGTAAATTCATTCTTCGTATTCTCCTGAACAGAATCTCCATTGGAGAGTACATGGATATAAGTCATTTCCCGGCCTAGATAATCATATGTGATACTGTCAGTCAGTACATAGTCGCCAAGTTTCGTGTAACCTGTATTTTCTATCAGGTTACCCCGCATGTTGTATTTGTACTTGTACTTCCATTCCGGTATAACCTCGCCAGTTGCACAATTCTTCTGTATGGCATAGCTATCAATAATCCATAACGTGTCTTCCCGGTGGCTCTTTGACTCAATTATCTCAGATATGTTGTCGTTTGTTGGTGAGCAATGCACGCGAGTATAAATTGAATCTCTGTATCGGTATCCGAAGGGAAGTTTTTCTCTTTCACTGGACGATTGGATAGTGACAAAACTATTGCCATTTCTTGTTTTGTCCTCTGCTTTCAAGACACTATTAGACCATGCCCCACGTGCTACGTCACGCATGGAACCTAAGCCTAAGTTGATAACGTTGATAACATCATAATCAGACAAGAGGTAATCCAGGATGTCTTCATTCTTAATATTAACATCCAGCGCCAGAGCACTGATCTTTGTTGTGTCACTCGGTCCTATTGAATAGATGCGCAGGTTACTGGCATCCACGTTAACCACCGACTTGCTGTCAACAACGACAAACTTCTCTTTGGCGGCATCCCATTGGCTGTGAATATATCCTCGTGGGAACTTGCGCACACTCATAATACGTTCCGACAACTGTCTCTTACTATTAGATGAACTCTTTTTAGAGTTTGTCGTGAACCGCCCCGGTTTCTTCACAGGTGAACGGAATGATGGGTTTAACAATGCAGACGGCTTTTTATGTACGCCTGGTTGGCTGCTTCCGGAAAAACAAATTGCAAAAGACAAGACTAGAACAAAGAAACAACGCAACATCATCATGGATTAGTCCTAACGCCAAAGGAGAAACAAAACTATGGATACACTGGAATTTCATACTGGCAGTAGTGTCTCAAATCATTGTAAAATTCTTCCATTTCTGAATCTATATAAACCAGTGTGCCCCAACGTTAGGCAGAAAAAAAATCTGCTGCCGTTGACCTTCTTGACATCCTTAACCATTGATTCTTCGCAGATTTTGACGGTGTTCACAGCGCAGAAACGTCACTTTTCTGTGATCTTTTCGTGACTGAAGAATAATAGTTTTAGAGAATTTAAAAATCAAAATCATGATGAATAAAATTCTCAAAATTGGTTGGTTCCTCATTGGCTCGTTTGTATCGCTAATTGCGCTTGTGTTGACTACGAGTTGTAGTTCAAAATACACTACTCCTCCCGCTGGTTATCAGCAGGTAAATCTGGTATCAGACAATGGTGCCGGTGGTGAAAGAGCTGATCCTAATCTTTTAAATGCCTGGGGAATTGCCATCGGCCCTACCGGCTTGATCTGGATAAGCGCTAACCACTCTGGCTCAACAGTTGTTTACGATGAGAATGGCAATCAGAAGCTGGCACCAGTAAACATACCTCTCGGAGCTAATCCAAATGCCGCCTCACCAACAGGAATTGTTTTTAACAATACTACTGATTTCATTATTCCGAATGCCGGACCCGCGCTGTTCATCTTCGCCACAGAGGACGGGGCTATTTCAGCGTGGAACAAAAATACAGGAGGCACTGCTGTTACGTTTTCTTCAACCAATGCAGTTTACAAAGGGGTCACTCTGGCAAACTGCGGTGGTTCTAACTTTATTTACGCGGCCGACTTTCATAATGGAAAAATTGATGTATTTGATACTAATTTTCATCCTGTCACCAACTACTTGTTTAAAGACCCGAACATACCGGCAGGCTATGCTCCGTTTAACATCCAGAACATTGACGGTGTATTGTATGTAACTTATGCCAGGCAACTGGCTCCGGATAATAACGATGACGATAGCGGAGCAGGCAGAGGTTTCGTTGATGTCTATACACCCATTGGCGGTCTTATCAAACGGTTTGCAACCCAAGGCACACTTAACTCTCCCTGGGCCATTGTGCGAGTACCAAGTCTGGCATTTTCGTTTGGTCAGGAAGAAAATGCAATTCTTATCGGAAATTTTGGTGATGGCCGTATTAACGTATTCAATTCTAACGGAACTTATCAGGGGCAGCTCATGAGCAAAGGGGCTCCTATCAGCATTCCCGGATTATGGGCACTTACGTTTGATCTGGTTGCCCCGACAAACCCCAACCGGCTGTATTTTACTGCAGGGCCTGGCGATGAAGATCATGGTCTTTTTGGATACCTCGAAAAGATGTAAGTCCAGTAGATACCTGGGAAAAAAGTTTGTTTTTTTTTTTTTGTTTGTTTTTACCAGAGCCTGAGTGGCTCTGGTTTTTTATTTCGTCTGACTGAGACAAACCTGTGTATCTAATAATCAGGGCTGATGTTATTGCGTGATCGCGACTCTGGTGCTGTTGGAGCTGTTAGCCATGAAGGCAAAAAAATCATCAGAGCTCCTGATGATTTTGCAATGGCGTAATTTCGAATTAATCTATCAAAGGGTCCTCTCCTGGCTTCTGCGTTAATTGTTGTTACGCGTTATGAATGGAGCTGCTCGCGGATTGCGAGAAAATTGCCACTATCGGTCTATTCGTTCTCAGGATGTGCTTTTCCCCGATGGCAAGTGCTGCAAGTCACAGGCATTAAGCTGCTCACGGTTTCGACCTTTTCCAGACCAAAATGAGTTTTGTTAATATCCATTGTCATTCGCATCATCTTGCGTGTTATTTCTTTTTCAGGCTTTTCATCGCTCGCATAATCGAGAAGGATAGTTCCTTTTTTTGTAGCATGACAATAGCCGCATCCCACGCCCAGGCCGTCTTGAAATTCATCCACCATGATGCGCTGAAGTTCTTTCGTGCTTATGTCTTTCGGAAGCACCTGGAGATTTGCATAATCATTTGCAGGAGGGCTACTCTTAACAGCGCGAACGTTAATAATAAATACACAGCCAAATGCGAGAGTGATGAGAATTGAATGCAGGCGTTTCATATTTTTTTAATTTACTGCAGACACGTTTACTGCTACTTCTACCTTATCTGAAATAACCGCGCTCTTTCCAACTTCAAAATCCTGCCTGTTTATAACAAAAGATCCTTTGAATTGAAACCCATTGGTAATGGAAGTTGCCGTAAAGGGGAAAGAAATTTCTTTGGAATGATTTTTTAGGGTAAGCTGACCCCGCATAAGAAAAGTACCACTGGTGTTGCTTGCTGTTATCTCACTGGAAACAAACCGGATCAACGGATATTTCGACACGTCCAGGAAATCAGCGTCCCGGAGATGTTTGTCTCGCAATTCAACACCGGTTTGAATGGAATTAGCATCTACGGAAATGTCAAATTTGGAATCAACCAAGGAGCCCCCCCATTTAATTTGCCCCATTACCCCTTCAAGGGTACCCCTCGTGTTGATTCCAATATATTTAACATTAAACTCAATTGACGATGCGCTCTGTATTGGCTTGTATTGAGCACTGACATAGCTTGCCATCACGCAGATCGCAATAGTCAACTTACTTTTCATGCGATGTTTTGAATCAGTAAATGATTGGAAAAGTTATTTTTTCGCATCCTCCAGCAGAGGAGAATCTGTAATTGCCAGTGTGTGCTTATGTTCAACATAGTCTACCTGAGTTATCCCCAGCACAGAGCGAAGTTTTTCTGCAGGAACTTTCATTGGACCTGGTGCAGGTGCAGCACCCGGTGCAGGTTGCGGAAAGGCAGTAGATGTAGCTGAGTGGAAGGTGATATTTCCTTCCACCTTAAGCATGGTCTGATGGATGTGGCCATTTAATACCGTTACCGACCCGAAACGTTTGAGGTATGAAAGAGCCTGAGCACTGTCGCTTGTTCCCCAACCCCACTGCGGATATACGGCCCAGAGCGGAACGTGAGCAAAGATTACTATAGGCGTACTGCTGGAAAGGTTCTTGACGTCTTTCTCTAACCACTCAATCTGTTCCTTTCCCAGCAAACCAAGACCGCCATCACCCTGACTCAACACATTAACCAATCCAATGAAATGAACTCCGTGTGAGTCAAAGCTGTACCATCCGTTTCCCGCGGTACCTTTGCCATAACGTTCCATGTATTGTTTACCATTGTCCGTAACATCATGTTCACCGGGAACATAAAATATTTTCTCAGTCTTGACACTTTTTAAGGTCTGCTCAACAGTGTCAAATTCTTCGGGCTGCGCCAGGTGTGTGAGGTCACCGGTGTGCAATACAAACGAAGGGGCAACGGGCATAGCGTTAATCTTTGCTATCGCGGCTTGCAGCGTTTCCACCACGTTAGTATTCGCAGGCTTGCTGAAACCAATGTGACTATCACTTATTTGAACAAAGCTGAAATCAGACTTTGGAATCACCAGGCCATTTTTTAATTGACCAGTTGATTTGTCAATCATCTGGCTCATTCCGAATGACTTCAGGACTCCACCCGACACCATCCATAGAACGCCTGTTCCCGCCCATGCCATACAACGCAGGAATTCCGCCCTGTCAATAGTGTCGTTGCTAAGTTCTTCATGGCCATGGGTGTGATTGTGTTTTTGATTATCCATAATAGCTTTGTTTTTGATTCTTATTCTGTCTTGTTTTAATACGTGCAAGGACAAAAAAGAGTATCACGGAAAAATCACGAAGTATTAAACTTTCCTGTTTAATCAGGATATCAACTCTGATATGGCGGTTAGGAAGAGAGCGATCAGATGATCTTACTTTAGCACCAATGGCAAGGTGAATGAAAATGTATTTTTAGATGGTTCAGAATGCACAATGATCTTTGTATCATGCATATCCAGGATATTTTTAACGATAGCGAGGCCTAAGCCGGTGCCACGACCGGCTAAACTTTCAACCTTATAGTACCGATCAAATATTTTGGGGATTTCATCAGGAGGAATGCCTTGACCGGTATTTGAAACTTCTATTATCGCTTTTTCACCGTCACCACTAACAAAGACCCTGACTTTGCCAAATTCAGGTGTGTAGTTGATGGCATTGTCAATAAGGTTTTGAAGAACCCTGTCGATCATAGCTACGTCAGCGTGAACCGTTGGGTTTCCTATGGAGCATTCGGCTTCAAAAGTGATACTCTTCTGATTTGCGCGCAGCTTGTATTTGGCACCCAGGTCCTGTATTAAATCCAACAGGTATAAAATTTCTTTCTTGGGGGTAATTTGTTTTGATTCAAGTTTTGAGAGTTCAAACAAGTCCGCGACCAGGCGCTCCAATCGCTCGGTATTGGTAATTACTGTTTTTAAGTATTCTGCCCTTTGTTCTTCACTTAGTTCCTTTTGCTTAATGATGAGAGTTTCTACGTAACCATGAATAATGGAGATTGGCGTTCTGATGTCATGTGAGATATTGGCAATCAGGTCTCTTCGAAGAATATCTACTTCTTTGAGTTTATCGAGATTCTGCAATAGCATTTCAGCCATTTGATTAATAGTGACGGACAATCGACCAAGCTCTCCTTCTGACTGGATTCTTATTCTTGCATTCAAATCTCCCTGCCCTATTTTTTTCACGCCATCTATGATGTCTCGCAGAGATCTCATTAATAGCCATAATGAAAACAGGCCGATTAAGAAAGCTGCACCTAATGTCACAGCAAACGAACGAAGGCCGATCTTTTCCAGGTATCTCTCCTGGAGAGCTAAGGCTATACTGTCAAATTCGGATCCGGCCAATACCATGTACACATAACCAAGTAAAACGCCATTCTCGTAGACGGGAGCTGCCGAAAATATTTTGGACTTACCGATGTTGCGTGGGTCATCGCCATAAATAAGCGAGTTTCCTTTATCCTTAATAAATTTTTTTATCGGTTCTGTTGAAATTGTTCTGGGTTTGACCTCTCGATGAAGAACTACGGAGGTGAGCATGGTGCCGTCCGGACTAATGATATAGACTTCCAGGCTAGGGTTAACTGCCATCATGGAGCGCATGATCGTTTCCAACGACTTTTCATCTAAGCTCCCATTCACAAATGGTTTCACATGTTGCAGCATGTGCGAAGCGACATTGGCATTCAACTTTTGCATTGTCTCATCGGAATACCGTTTGGCCAGCGTTATGGTAATGAAATCAAATGAAATCCCGAGCAGGATAAAGATGAGCAGGAAGAGACCGGATATTCTCCAAAACAGGCTACCCTTCGCTGTGGCAAAAAAAGTGAGATAGTCGCGGCTAGAGATCGTTGATCTTTTCATGAGTGATCTCATCATTAAAGCGATAACCTATTCCCCATGTGGTAAGGATGTATTTGGGCTTCGAAAAATCAGGTTCAATTTTCGATCGAAGTCTGTTGATGTGCGAATTGACGGTGTGTTCATAGCCGTTAAATTCATAACCCCAGACCAGGCTTAGTAAATCTTCCCGGCTGTAACTTTTCCCGGGACTCGATGCAAGCAATTGTAACAAATCGTACTCTTTGGGCGTGAGTTCTACGCGATTTCCGCTGACCGAAATTTTTCGTTTCTCTTGATTGATGATCAGTTCATCAAACTTCAGGGTAGGCTTTTGAAGCTCAGACTGCGAATTATTAAGATGGGTACGTCTAAAAATAGCCTTAACGCGAGCAATAAATTCCCGCACACTAAAAGGCTTGGTAAGGTAGTCATCAGCGCCTGTTTCCAATCCCAGCACTTTATCAATCTCTTCTGATTTGGCAGTTAGCATAAGAATGGGACTGGTAATATCTGCCGCTCTGAGTTTCATGCACACTTGTAGCCCATCCATGTGTGGCAGCATAACATCAAGAACAATTAAATCGAAAGCACTTTCACGCGCACGTTGATAACCCAGGTCACCTCTTCCGGCAACCTCTACCCGACAGCCCAAATCCGTTAAATGAATGGTGATCAGTTTGGATATATCCTGGTCATCTTCAACGACTAAAACGTTCTTCATGCCTCACTTTGTCACAAAGATACGTATCCAATATCACGAAAGTATCACGTAAATACTTGAACGATCATCTTACTAAGTACCCGGCGAAGGAGAAGACTTCAGGGAAGCTAAGGATCTTTGTAACCCACCTGGGAATAAGGTAATTTTAAGAACTAATCGTTTAATTTGAAGAACCGCACGCAAATAGGCGCTATAGTTATTGGTGTTATCATTTTTGCCATGTGCTCTTGCCAAAAAGATACCATCACAAACTCAATTTCCGGAAATAGAATTTACCTGGCGAAATATGTTGCGTTTGAAACACCGAACGAGTCTGCAATTCCGGATGTAACGAAGGAGTACCATTATGACAATCTTGGCAGATTACAATCTGTAGTAACCGATTTACTTCATCCCCCCCCGCAAGCAGTCATCTCATATCCGGATAGCCTGATCTATTACTATAGTCAGGTTGATACACTACCGTATAAGGCAATTCATTACAATCAAGGTAGACTTAGCCCAATCGAAGACTACACCTACGACAAGCATGCGAGGTTAACTCAAAAAAGGTACCGGGCAGTGAGTGATGAGGAAGGCTTCTATGAGTTTTACAGCTATTCGAAGAATCAAATAATTATTACAAACTCGAGTGACGGCAATATCGATACGTTAACCTATGACGGCAGCAATATTACCCAGGATGGCCGATGGTTTAATATCCAAATTTCGGGTCTGAAAAATCCTTTTTACCAGGTAAATGTCAATCGGCATATCCCTTACAACCCGTCTGTTCTGGGCGAGAGATCTCTTAATGAAAACGCTCCCCTGCAGGTTACAGCTTATGGATCATATATCATGCGTTATCAATATGATAGTATTGTAAACGGCTTACCAGGCAAAGCAACGACAACTATTAATTCAGCGACATTTGTGACGATGTACTTTTATTATAAACAATAGTCCAGGTTGTTGTTGATTAAGGTGTAACAAAGTCTACTCCACGTCCAGAATCTTAAAGGAGATTGCTTTTTTAAAACTTGCCAGAGAAGAACTCCGGCAAGGGCTGGAGACCAACAACAACAACCAGGGCTTGCAGCCGAGTAGTTCTTTTCATTTTGACTGCGACACTCAAAAAAGATAGATTAACAACTGGTTTAAGAACCTTTAACAATCTAGTTTCAGTCTATCACTACACTTATGATAAGTTTGTGGTAAAGATTGCACAACACCAAACTATGACGCAGGCTTATAAGACTGCTGACGGTTTGCTTAACTGCTATTCTCGAGAACTAAATGAGGGTCAGACCTGAAATGCCTCAACTTACCAAATCTCCAAATGATACGTTCCTTTTTTCTATTAAGCCTCCGAAACCTGTTTGGCAAAAACAGGTTGTTCACTTTAATAAATATTATTGGGCTCGCCATTGGGTTGGCTTGTCTCTTTTTGATCTCGCTGTTCATTTATGATGAGTATCATTTTGATTCTTATCATAAGAAAGCCGATCGTATCCACCGTATCGTGATGGATTTCTCGGAAGAAGGGAACACCGTTCACTGGGCAAGAACGAGTGCTCCTATTGGTCAGTATTTAAAAGGCTCGTATCCTGAAGTTGAGAATGTGGTGCGACTCCGCAAGAACCCGGGAACCGATTTGCTTTCGCGTAATGATGTCAAGTTTTATGAAGAGAGCGTATTCTTTGCCGACAGCACGCTGTTTGATGTTTTTGACATCACTCTTCTCCGCGGAGATGCCGCATCTGCATTGACGGATAAAAATTCAATTGTCATTACCGAAGCTCTCGCCAAAAAATACTTTAACAACGATGACCCGATTGGAAAGTCGCTCCGACTTAACAACGTTGCTGACCTGAAGATCACTGGCATCATCAATGAAATGCCGGCCAACTCACACTTTGTGGCCGATGCCTTCGTCACGTTTGCCTCGCTTGATCAATTCATGAGTGAAAAGAGAATTAATCATTGGGGGTGGATGGATCATTATACTTATGTGCTACTGACTCCCGGGTCAAGGCCGGAACAACTTCAATCAGAATTTCCTGAGTTCATTAAAAAGAATGCTCCCGAGTGGGTGTCAGTCAAAGAGAAACTGTACTTACAGCCGTTGAAATCAATCCACCTGCATTCTGATTTAAAAGACGAAATCACTCCCAACAGCCGTGATAGTTATTCGTATGTGCTGGGCACCATCGCTGTGTTCATTTTATTGATGGCTTGTGCCAATTTCATCAACCTATCGACAGCAACACTGACCACGCGCTTCAAGGAAATCTCCGTGCAGAAAGTTCTCGGTGCAGGCAGACTTCATCTGTCAGCTTATTTTTGGATCGAGTCTGTTCTGATCTGCACGGTTGCATTGATTGCATCTGTTGTGTTCACATTCATCGCTGAACCTTATTTCAACGCTTCTACTGGCAAGCAGGTCTCTGTTTTAAGTAGCCAGTGGCTCATCGCACCGGCCATTGTGCTCACTGCCATCATTGGTTTTCTTTCGGGTATCATACCCACCATCCAAACCACCAGACTCAATATCTTAAGCATTTCACGGCCGCAGAAAAATAGCATGAGCAAATCAGGCATGCGGACTACACTCATCACCTTTCAATTTTGCATTTCGATTTTACTGATTGCGGCCACCTGGGTTGTAGCCAATCAATTCAGTTTCTTGAAGTCAGCCAGATTGGGGTTCACCGGTGATAACGTCATTGTGATCCCTGTAAAAGACAGATCGCAAAACGAGAAACACACTACGTTTGTCAATGAGATCAGCCGATTGCCTGGAGTTCTCAAAGCAAGTTATTCATCGAGCGTACCCGCCATCAACAACGCATATACTTACACCTACACCTTCACAGGTTCCGAATCAGGTGAGCAGACCATGGCTGTGTTCTTTGTAGATGAGAACTTCTTTGATCTCTATAAAGTCAAATTAAAGGAAGGCCGCCTCCCCGATTTACAAAAGAAAGACACGCTGGCCGATGTGATACTCAACGAAGCAGCAGTTAAACAACTTCACTTGTCAGAACCCATTGGCCAGTTAGTCACCGGCCAGGTAAAAGGCCGGATAGTTGGCGTTGTTGAAGATTTCAACTTCGCAACACTCCATATGGCTATCCAACCCGTGATCATGTATGCATATCATCAGAATTTCCGTTTTGTTTCTGTGAAGCTCGATGCCGGTGATGTTCAAACTCAATTAGCGACTCTCGACAAGAAATGGCAGGAACTCTATCCGGGCTATCCGTTGGAGTACTATTTCTTAGACAGTAAAATCCAACAATTGTACGCCACCGAATCTCGCTTGACAAGCGCTTACACTTCCTTTTCCATTATTGCTATCATCATCGCGGGTATTGGGTTGGTAGGACTCACTACTTACTTATTGAATCGCAAACTAAAAGAGATCAGTGTGCGCAAAGTTTTTGGAAGTTCTACCACGCAGCTGGTTGGTTTAATTTATTCAGGCTATGTCAAAGTTATACTGATAGCGACACTGATCGCCTGGATTTTGGGCTATTACTGGATGAGCCAATGGCTGAGTGGCTTTGCCTATAGAACCGAACTCAGCAACATCTATTTCTTTGTGCCTGCGTTGATCATGGTTTTGATTTTATTGCTGACCACCGGGCTACAAACCATTAAAGCCTCAAGAACCAATCCGATAGACAACTTGCGCGAAGAATAACTTGGCATTCAATGCGCCCATTTGGAGACATCTTAAAAATACGTTGTGAACCTCAATCGCATCGAAAAAGGCGTTCCTGGTGTGAAGTGAATTTCTTCCACAGGAGCGGCTTCATTCTTCAGCCTTGACTCTGTGTCAAATTGAGCTTCCTTCCATTGTACGTCAAAAAGATTTTCAATCGACATTCCAACTTCCCAGGATTTCCTGGTGTAATTTAAAATCGCATCCGTGATGAAATACCCCCTGGCAACCAAAGTATTATCCTCGTTTGCCGGCCTGTCACCAATATATCTGTATCGCACGCTCCCATTTAAGCCAAGACCTTTCCTAAAGCTCAGTCCGGCTATGCTCGTTTGCACCGGAGCAAGCGGAATGTAATTCTGCCCTTCAGGTAGTCCTGCTGCTCGTGGCTTCGTAAAGTTTGCGTCCAGGTCAGCGAAGAGCCATGAGTTTATTTGATAACGTACTGAAACATCAATTCCTTCCCTGGTTGTTTTCCCGCTTGGCTCTACTACACCTTCATCACCCGAATACACAAACTCCTGATCAAGATCAAGTCGCCATAATGCTGTGTGAATTAGCAATTGAGGCGTCAACTTAAAATCTGCTCCCACATCCAATGCGTAAGCCCTCGGTAAAATATCCTTTCCATCCTGAGCAACGACTACACGAGCATCGTTAGAATGAAAGCCTGTGCCTGACCTCACAAACAGGCTCACGTTTTGATTCACCTGGTAGTTAAAATTCAGTTTAGGGCTGACAATGGTCTTCCCAACGGAACGCGGTTGAATTGCATTTAAATTGTCGTGATAATTAAAATTGAAAAAGTCCAAAGGCAAGGCGGCATTTACTGAAAACTTATTGGTCAAGAAGATAGTCTCACTTAAGTAACCGTTAATGTTTAACTCTTTGACCGCTCCAGACTGCATATGATTAAGAAAGGATCTCTTTACCATGTGATCAAGCTCATTTTTATCGATGTTGTCAAGTCGGGCTCCTGCTCCTATATCGGTCTTAAGTGTCTTTCCGAAAATAGTTGATGTCCTCTGGTACCGGGACCTGTAGCCATAAATCCAACGGCTGTCAATTTGATTGATCTGATCACCGTTAACAGGATCATGCAAGTAGAACGTAAAATTTGAGAAGAGATTAAAGTCGTAGCGGATGGCAAACACCTGGTTCTCCCATGAGCCCCCGTTGTCAAAATCATGAACGAGTTTCACGTAAGAATTGAAACGGTTGGTATTACCGCCTTCGGTTGGATCGATTGATCCGTATCGGGAGATGATTCCCTCTTCAACTGCCCGATCGGGTATTTGTCCGCTCGCGTTCCATTTACTGGAGAAAGCAGTAAATACTGCAGTAAGGTTAGTGTGGTGTGAAAGTTGCGAGTTAAATCTGCCGTGAAAATTGAATCTCGAAAAGTCCTGGTTGTTCACAAAGAACCCGTCTGATTTGAAGAACTCAGATGCTACGAACGCGTTTGACTTTTTTGTCTCCAGAATATTTATCCCCGCAGCCATTCGTCCGGTATTGAATGACCCTATTTCCATTTTTGCAAAATTGCGGTCGAGCCGCCTCTTGGTCTGAAAGGAAACATAACCAGCGGTATTCAAATCACCCTTATTCGCAAAGTAAGGGCCCTTGTCAAAATCAACATAGTTGATCATCTCGGGCATGAGGAAATGAAGATCAGCATAGCCTTGACCGTGCGCGTGTGAAACCATGTTCACAGGAAGTCCGTCCATATCCACATTAATGTCGGTGCCGTGATCGCAGTCAAAGCCACGAAGAAAAATCTGTTCAGCCTTACCGCCACCGGCATGCTGAGCAATGAACAGACCTGGTACCATTCTCAAAACGTCTTGCGAAGTATTTATGGGACGGAATTTTATATCAACTTCAGAGAGTGTGTTTATCGGGCGATCGGGTGATGATGTCACCACCACATCAGACAATTGAACTGCTCCCGATTTAAGTTCCACTTCCAAATGAGTTGGCGCTCCATCCTGAACGCTAACGGTGTCGGTTCGTGTGCTGTAGCCGATGAACGATGTCACCATGGTGTACTTACCGGGTTTAAGGTTTTGAAACTGAAATTTGCCAGAGGCATCTGCTACCTGGCTATTGTTGATTTCTTTAAGAAAAATATTGGCGCCCGTTAAGGGCGTTTTTTCATGGTCTGAAATAGTGCCTTGCAACATCCCTTGTGAAAAAACAGGGAACACATACAGGCAGGAATATATATATAGTAGTGTTGTTTTCATGAATAGCGTTTTTTGAACAAGGGAGCACCTGCTTCAAATATTTGAATACTGGAAAAATTCGTGACTAAGCGACCACCAAGGGAGGCGGAGTTGGAGGGGAATGGTAAACTGCATACTCACGATTGATAATCTCTGAGCCAGAAACTCTTGCATGCGCAGAACGTGAAAAATCAAAGAGATACAGTGGTTGAAAGAAAACGTAGGCCAGAGCAATAAAATTATTGGGCTGCTGTGGTTCGTTCATCTCGTGAGCAAATTTCATCTTTGGAAAATGATGATCCTCTAAAGAATGATCTTTGAAGTCTTTGTATTTGCGGGCGCTATGATAATGAACCGGATTTTTAAAAGTGTGCAAGACCTCGTGCCCCAGTTCAATTAGTTGAATAAGGGAGACCGACAGTAAAAAAATTCCAAGTAATATTCTTGCGCTCGCTAGTTTCACGATAGCGCAATTTAGCTTTTTAAATGATCTCCAATTGTTCCGACTACTCGGAAATTCGGGATTCAGTCTTCAAAATAAAAGTTGGTGGTCGACCAACAACAACCCAGTGGCATGATGATGTAATGGTCATCATCAAAAGAAATAAAATGGTCAGGAGTTTTTCCATAAAAACAACTCTGGCCCAGATACTAATCCTAAAAATTTAGGCATACTTGAATTTGCTTGATTTACTATTCAATCCCCCCATTCCACCCGAACCACAATACTGTCTCTTTTTTTGTAAATGATTTTATAATGATCTGAAGCTCCAGCGGGCGACTCATAATTTTCTACTAGCAGCGAGTCAGCCCAAGGCGCAGTTTCAAGATTCAACGGTTTATTTCTCATCACGGAATGTACTTCATTGATCTTCATTTTCACTGAGACCTTTTTGAGGTCTTCATAGTTTTGATCTGATGCTTTACCACAACCTAGTACCATAGTTGTGAATAGTATAACAATAATTTTTTTCATTGTGGTCTTGTCATAAATGTTAGAAAACTCGGTGCCCAATCATATTTGATCACCATGCACATATATTCCCTCAAGCCCACAAAGCCAATTACAACTCCTTGTCAAGTACTACTCAACTATTAATCTAACTACACCTGAACTTATGCAACCTTTAAAAATTCTAACCCTGTACTTTGCCTTATCCTCAGACATATCCTTCTCTGATACCATATTACTAGTATACTCCCCAGAGGAATAAATAAATTTCAAATAGTAAATTCCCCTTGTTAGTTGAACATTTTTAAGATCAGCTTTTTTCGTCAGAACTAGCTGCTCACCACGCTTGACAATTTGTGATGAGTCTCTAAATTTCAATCTACTTTCGTTCAGTTTGTTTTTTAGTTTCTCCTCAGTCATAGAATTATAACCCGCCACATCGTGAATCCTGCTCTTTCTAGCATATAGATCTTTCATGTGATAATCATAAACAAAAATCACTCCGCGAGCCGCAATTTTTGAGTTACAAAAAAAAGCCTCTTCTCTAAAAGCAATATCCGGGTCAACATTGAAATTATACAACAACAAACTACTATCTGACTTATTGACAATGCTAATATTAAACGTTACCGTGGTGCTTCCCTGCTTCATGCGAATCTCCTTGTCTATCACATGCAATCTAAGACTGTCTGAATGAAGACTATCTATAAGTCCACATCCTGCTAAGATAAAATTTAATAGAACAATCATTTCCCTAAATATCCAACTGGTAATTTTGCCTTATAAAAGTCTCTCATAGATGCTTGCCCTATGCTAACTCCTCGAGCCTGCTCTGCAACAGCGCCAAAACTGTAACCTCGGTACTCAAGGATATTTTGAACATCGTTTGCAGAATATTTGGTGTATAACAAATCATCAAACCTTTTATCGTAGTCAATAGAGTGAACGAACTCATGTCCCATCACAATGAAGAGCGCGTCCAGTTCATCCGGCTGTCCGTTAAAATTTTCTGGGCTCAGATAAATATTTCTCTTGCCGTTTGTTAAGAACGGATCAGTCACTCCTCCCTCATATTTCTTCACCTCTTTAAGATCATAGTCTATTATCCAATTGATCGGGTTTTTTTCACCATACATGCTATACTTACTTACAATACCCAGCACCTTCTTCATGTTTGGATCATCTTGCTGTATATCCATTCCCGCATACCCCCAATCAGATTCATCGCTCCAACTATTTCCACCATACCCTGCCCAGTCCGGGTATCTTCGTCTCAAATCTCCCCACAAATCAAGATCCGGTTCATACGCCACTGTATTATAAATCTCTTCACCTTGTGGGAAGACCTGTGCTGTGCCTCCCTCTGGTGAAAGATTGGTATCTACCACATCGTCCGGGTCCATTCCGTCCGGATCGATAAACCGTACCGGGTTGTTCATCGCATACGTGTAGGGGCTCCATCTCCGGTTCTTCTCTGCGAGCGGGTCAACTACCCCCCATCTTCCAATCTCAGGCATATACATGCGTGCTCCAAAATCGTACCAGTTCAGGGCAAGCTCATCCTGCAGTTCCTTGGCATTATAGAGGTTGGATTGCTCCACGCTACCTTGCGCCTGTCCCTTCCGGTAGCTCAGACCGAACGGAGTATAATCCGAGGTGCTCACAATCAGTGAGGGTGTGCGCGCCATGGTGATATCATCGAAATACACGTCAGTCAGGTACGGATGTTCGTTGCTTACATAAAGATAGGCATAGCCTGCTTCTTTCACTGTGTAATTTACGTTGAGGCTTCCATCGCTCTGCACAGCCTGGTAAGCCACATCAATGAAGTTATAGTTGCGGTCGAACAGAATGATGGTGGCAAATATTTTCATCGCATCACTTCCGTTGCGGTCTCCACCCGAGCCTATCTCCCAGTTGCCGAACGTGTTTACTCCTGCTGCGGCAGTCCCTGTTTCACCGGAAGCCGGGGCCTGGAGATTGAATGCAGCAAGCAGCGCAGCAACAAACGAAGAAGTTCCCGCACCCGTACCCGATGGTGTGCTGTACTTGGCATAAGCCTGTAAGCTGACCTGGTCGCCCGGCATCACGCTGAAATTCTTGGCAAGGCCCACCTGTCCGTTATATCCACCATTCAGCCAAAGCGAATTGTTTCCGCTATGCGCATTGGGCGCCACCGTACTGATGACACCACTGCCATCAGGCGGGTAAGAAGGTGAAAAAGTTGACCTCTCACTAGTCTGGTTAGCTGTCTCAAAACCAGCGGTATAAGTGGAGGTCTGCTGTTGCTTGGTGGTGAATGTGACGTGCACATTGCCGAGGTGGTCTTTCAGGTCGTATTGGTATTCCCAGTTGGCTCCATCCGGTAGTACACGACCTTCGGAAGTCTGGATAATCTTCAATGCATTACCTTCAAAGACAAGTTCTCCAATGTAATCCGTTGTCTTGGCAGTTGCCCCGGTCACCTGTTGCGCCCACTTTCGGCCGGAAGCATCGTACGTGTATTGCACGTAATCTCCCGTGCCCTTCGTAGCCCGCTCGGCCAGGTTCATGTAGTTATAACTCACCGTAGTTATATTCTTATTCTTGTCCTGGGTCATGTTCCCGTTCTTATCGTATGCATAATCATCAGCATCGCTGCCAGTAGTGCCATTGGTGAAGCCCGAAGCATCACCAATATCCACCACAGAAGAAAGACGGTTCCCCGAAGTATAGTTGTAAGTCAGTTTATCCATGGCAGAACCAAAGAATCCATAACGATTTAGTGACTTGATGTTTCCGTTCATGTCATAAGTTATTCCGCGCTCGCTGTACGCATAGTAGTGCGGTGTCCATGTTCCGTTCATCAGCGTGCTGTCGTTGTCAAGATGCCGCGCATCGGTAAGGCGGTTGAGTGCATCGTAACTAAAGGCATACGCCTGCTGTTTACTGCTCCCGTTGCTCCACTTGATCGTGGAAATATTACCGTTGAAGTACGCGTTGCCTCCCAGGCTTGCGAAAGGGTTTACATACGCGAACTCCATACCGAAATAGTCTTTTATCGCATCTCCCGAGGCCACGGAAGTCACATCACTTTGGTTGATCCTGGTAAGCCAGCCCCGGATGTTGTACCGGAAGTCAACGCTTTGTTTGAAGTTGGCACCGCCATCTGCGCTGTGAAGGTTTTTCTCGATCACCTGCCCCAATTCATTGTAGGCGGGTTTTGAAATAACGATTTCAGTCCCGCTATTTAGTGAGTGCTTCGTTGCAGTAACACGTCCAGCGTGATCATACGTGAAAGACTCCAGTACAGAGGTGGTAGCTGAACTGACAACATAGGTGCGCAGGTTTTTTACAATCTTACCGGGGAAATCCAGGAGGTTCGTTGTCCTGTTAACTCCTGTCTTGGTGTTTTGAAGGATGCTCTGCACAGAGCGGAATTTTCCGTCATAGTAAGTAACGGAATACAAGTAGTTAGACGACCCGATGAGATTCGTCTTCACGCCCGTGACATACCCTGTCACCACTTCGTTACGCGAAGCTTCCTGGCCGGATATGTCATCGTTCTTAAACTGGAATGAAGATCCGAGTGAAAGGTCAGTGACAAAATCATAGTTGTCGTAGTAGTTCACGGTAAGGATCGTAAGACTGGTCGGCCACACATTGTTGGTGTAGCCATGCGTTGTAGTACCATCGTATGATTCATTGATATAAGTTGTATTATTCGTGGCGAGCAGCCCCTTCATTGTTGACTGATCGATATCAGCAGAATGATGGTACAGTGCAGTGATCACTGGCCTGTTGAGTGCATCGTATTTGGAAACGGTCCAGTTAAATGCATCTTTCTGAACAGCATCCTGTAACATTACCACGCGGTCAAGGTCATCATAGACCATGCAAACCGCACCGGCACCAGGCGATTGTTTCCGGATCATACGCTTTCGTTCATCGTAGCTGTATTGAAACGCCAGCTTGTCAAGATCAGTTTGTATAATGGTGGTAATCGTTCCGTCTACAAATCTTTTTACCAATTCAGGCTGAAGTACGAAACGGAGCAAGCCAAAGTCATCATAGATATAATAGGTCTGCGTCCAGTGATTGGAGTTGTTGAGCGAAGGCGTTTCAACGGCCTGTGCTTTGCGCAAAATCACACGACCAAGCCTGTCGGTATATTCACGCACCTGGTGCCCCTGTTCATCAGTGACAACCTTAACGGAGAGTTGTCCTGTAGTATAATTTCCGTTGGCATCGATCCACGGGGCAGATGCGCTCCTGGGCTGTGGGATGCCGGAGTTGATCTTCCACGCAATCACGTGCTCAGCGCTGTTGTCGTTGACCAGGTATTGGTATTTGGTTGTATTTGTGCTTGCCCAATCCTGCCCTTCACCCCGTTGTGAAGCCGGGCGACCAAGCTGCGAGGCTTCAAATGTAGTCTGTGAATAGGGCCTGCTGTCCTGGGCTACAACTCCACCCGTGTTGTAAAAACTCAACTGTGCTGTTGTCGCGTTTGCTTTCAGTTGGCCATCAACAGCCGTGCTTGCGTAAGGAAGATAATGGTCCGCCTCTCTTCCCGCCAGATCATAAACGACAGGTTGCACAATGTCTTTTTTCTGTGGCGAGCCCTGCGTGGTTACGGTTTGTAGCGGCCTTCCTATCCCGTCAAAATACTGGATACTCTGACTGACATTATCAATGGTGAGATTTTCTACATCTGCATCATTCTGCTTGTCCTTCACCAGTACAGTTTTTACTGCGATGTAATTAGTATTCTCCATCTGCCCGAGCAAGGTATACGTGTTGGTTCCTGAGCCACTTGCACCTCCCTTGGTAACTACTACGGTATAGTCCCCAGCCACAGATGTGCTCAGCGTGCGGGCTGAGCCTATCGTTGTTCCATTTTTATCCTTCCACGTATAGGTCGAATAATTTGCTCCTGCATCCAGCACTACCGGACCGATGGTGATCTTGGCAGCGGAAGCCGTAACGACCGGAGCATTATCGATGGTGATCGTTGCTTCGGATGAGAAAGCCTGTGCGCATACTCCGTTCTGGCAGACTACCCGGTAAGATGTAGTGGAAGTAATGTTGCTGTACGTTAGCGAAGCTAATGTATTGGTGATGTCATTCCAGGAGCCCGCACCCACTCTGCTTTGCCATTTTATGATCGAGCCATTGTTGGCGCTCAGTGAGAGTGAGCCGCTCCGCATCAGGAATGCTTCAGCAGACCCCGACAATGTTCCTCCGTTAGTAGTTGCATCCACTGACACCAGTACCTGGCTTGTAAATTTGGTTTCTCCGCAGGACACGGCCTTTCTCCTGAAATAAGTAGAGGAAGTCAGTGTGCCTGTAGTATAGGTCGCGGAGACTGCACCGGAAATGTCAGACCATGAAGAATTGTCCGGAGATGACTGCCACTGATAACTATAAGTACCGTTGCCACCCGAAGCAGATGCACTATTCGTCAGTGATGCTGTAGACCCCGAACAAATGCTTTGAGTACCTCCTATGGTACCCTGGTTGAGTGTGGGATTAACAGTGATAGTGACAACGTTGGATTCAAGAGTATTGCAAGGTCCTATCGCAACTCTTTCATACGTTGTGGTTGCAGTGAGATTTCCCGGCGTATAGGATTGTGAGGTTGCGCCTGAGATGAGGTTCCACCCGCCACCACCAACAAACCATTGATAACCTGTGGCACCCGATGCCGCAGTGCCGCTCAATGTCCCTGGCGAGGTATTGTAGCAGATCGTTGTTGAGCTGCTGATACTTCCGGAAGTCAAAGTCGGATAAATGTCTATTGTAACTACGTTCGAGTAAGCTGTTCCGCAGATGGCCGAAGTCTTTCTTCGATAATATGTTTTTGCGGTAAGCGAACCGGGAGAATACGTAGCTGAAGTTGCCCCCGATACGTTGCTCCAATTAGTATTATCGGAAGATTGCTCCCATTGATAATTGACAATGCCATCACCGCTTTGGCCAACGAGTGTACTCGTCAGCGTACCAGGTACTGTTGACGAACAGATAGTAGTTGAACCAGCAATACTTCCCCCGCCAGTAGGAGTTGAAATGATAATAATCGAACCTGTCCATATAGAGGCGTTGGGACTCCAGGTCCCGTCTTGCGAGCGTGCCCGCAGGTAAAGACTTGCATTCGTTGTACGTGTGATTGATGCGGCACTTCCAAGTGATGTACTTGTGCCACTGTCGGATGTCTGCCAGAACCAGTCCACACCACTGGGGGGACTGCCCGTGCGGGTTACTAATGTACTGTTGCAACTGTAGGTATAATTAAAAGAGCCGGTGGGGTCTGGTACTACCACGCCAACATAAAGTATCCCATAATAAAAATCCGAGAAGTTGTCGAAGGTGTATTCTACAAAGTCAGTTCCATAAGAACTCCACTGGATGTCTGCCTGTGAACGGTTGGAAGAACTGACACTACCCCCGGTGGCATACCATTGGAAACTGCCTCCTACAGGTACCACGGGATCATTGTTGATGTCGTATAAAGAAACGGTGTAGGTCTTTGTTTCATTGAGCATCGAACTCGTTGCCCCCGAAATAATCGTTTGCTGTGCATGCAATACCGATGGTCCGAGGCAGGCAACCGTTACAGCAAAAAGAAAACTGATTCTTATATATTTTTTCATAACAGAATAGGCTAGCGGATTTTGTTCATGACCAGTACGGAGAATGTTCCTTTGCCTGCGGGTGTCTCGCGCAGGGTCATCCGGTCGTTGTCGATGGAGTAGGTATAATTCTTTTCCTGTCCATCAACGGTGAGCTTGATTCTGTCAACTGTTGCCTGCCAGGTCCCCTCGGCCGTGCGCGGTGATTCCGACTCCCAGCTTACCGTTAACTTCCCATCATTTCCGAAACGGAATTCACGTGATTCAAAACTCTTCTGTGCCCTGGCCTGAACGACCGAAGACATCTTGTTGAATTTCTCACTCTCCGCTGCGGACATTGCAGAGCGGACCGCGGACCAATCTATCTTCCACGTTCCAACCACGGGCGACTGCGCGGAAGTAATAAATGAAACCAATACAAATAAGATCGTTGCGTAGCGCATATAACTCGAATGGTTAGTGGATGTCTTCTATATAGTGATACTTGAAAGTCTTCAGGACATTCTTATAGTCGTCCTGGATCATCGTAAGCCTGCCTGCGGCATCATAACTGTAGTATTCAGACCTGTTGGCCGGATCAGTTTTACTCACGAGACCTAGCAATGGCTTATAACTGAATGTAATTACCTTACTCGTTGACGGGCTCAGTCGCAGATTGTCGATTACAGTTGTTCCCCCACCGGTGCTTACCGTGATAGAAGTGATCCCTTTGGCAACCACCCATTCGTACAGTTTCCATCCATTACCTGCGTCAAAGATTTTTAGCTTATTGGTATTGGTTGATGGAGTATAACTGATCGATGGTGTATGTCCGGTATCTCCATTAGCCCAAAGACTGACTTTATACTCCACATTGGGGTCAAGGGAACTCCGGCTAATGCCTGACGAACTACTGTACCCGGTAGAGCCAAACAGGCCAGTGCCGGAACTGAGAGTATAACTCCACGATCCCTTGTTAGCGTTGTCAAAATTGGTGTATGCTATATCCGAGTATTTTGCATTTTCACAAATAGCAAGAACCTCTCTCTTTTTAGAATCCCAAATCATGGCCTGCCTGAACTTCCCGTTCGATAAAACTTCAATCGGGTTTCCCTTTGCATCTTTATCGACGACACTGAAATACTCCCGGTAAGGACTGCCTGTCAGCAAACTGAACGATGTTGTATTCGAAGAAGGGTAACTAGAGTTAGTTGTTGGTGTGCTAAGGTCCATGGTGTATTTCTTGTCCATGCGAAGAAATCCATTTTCCAGGACCGATTTGTTCAGCTGGCCTGACACCAGTTTATCATTGACAAAGATCAGGTCTTCAACAGGCAGACCCCTGTACTGCTCCTGATGGATACTTCCACTCGGGCCGCTGGGAGTTTCAATTCCTCCCGTCGAATAATCCTGCGGATAGCGGATGACACGTTTCATCTCGTCACCGGAGGAATTAGTCATCGTTGTTTTGGTCAGCTGCGCATGGGGCTTCTCATAAGCAAACTGCGTGGTAGTAACCGATGAGTTAGTGCCATCATTGGTAGTTTCCACCAGTGTTTGCAAATAATACCAAATCGAAGTGTACTTATAATGGTAGTATGAAAACTTTGCTACTCCTCCCGGCTGCTCCGGAATATCATACTTGATCCGAAACCCAACTACCTGATCATAATTATCCACTTCTCCAAGGTTGGTGAATTGCGAGACGTTGTCACTGAGGACAGCGTACGTGTATTCCTTTTTGGTTAGCGGCTGTGCATCATAGGCACTGGTACTCGTATTATAACGGTAGTGTTCCTCTTTAGACAACTTCACCTCCATTCGTCCGTCCGACTGTGGCACAGGAAACCCGGTTCCGAAGTCCAGCACGGAGTAGTAAAAAACACTTTTCCCTGCCAACGCATCGGTATAGTCAGTTACCTCAACCTTCCCGTATTGAAAATTGGAATTAAAATCGACTCCAGCCATGATAGGATTAGTCGTGCTTGAAAGTACCAGGAACTCACACCGTGCTGTTCCGGTATCTGCATAACCGCCTCCTTCAATGGCTTTGCGCTGAATCAATACATCCGAGTTGTACGTAAGCACCATATTCTCATCCGACAGCCCTGCATTAATGCCCGAATAATAAGCGTACTTCTTTTGCGTGAGCAACGCACTATTGATGTCATAGTTGGAGATCGTCTTTATCCGAAGTCCACCCCCAATATATCCGGATCCACTCGCGTCAGGCCGATGTCCTTCGTAGTCGAAAACAGTGTACCCTTTGGTCGGATACGTGATCTGCTGAAGAGTGCCATAAGTAAGGCCGCTAAATTCAGCAACCGAACGATCAGCTCCTGCGAAGCTCATTAGCGAAAGAGAAGGTACGAGTGTAGTATTGGTCTTGCCGTTATAATACCCCCAGTGGTCCACACTGAATGAGTCACGGGGAGGAAGTGACTCCCAGTTATAATATTGAAAGGCATATACCCCGTTATCCTTGTCTGTAAATTTTGTCAGGTAAAGTCGTTTGCCCGTGGCCGCCTTTCCATCAGTACCAAGTTGGGTGCCTTTCACGGCATACTCAAACGTATATACAAATGAAGTGCTACCCCCGTCTGTTACAGTGATAGAGTTTAATGCTTTGGCCTGATATTGCCCTGATGAAGTTTCAAGATCATCACGCACCTGTGTATACGTAAAGTTGATGATCACACCATTGGGTGCAATGATCTGTGTGAGACGAGGTGCATTGACAGAATTCCTATCGCGGCAAGACATGTCCGCAGGCAGTTCACAGGATGAATCCGTACCGGGGGCACTTGTATTCCTGAAATATTTCTTTGACGAAGTCGACTGAAAATAAGAATAGATCTCGTGTTCGTAAACCAGTTGAATTGTATCACCCATAGCGGTGATCACCTTGGTAAGGTAATAAGCAGTCGGCCCGGACGACAGTGGATTTTTCGAATAGCTGGTGCAGGTCCTGATAACAGTGCTTGTCTCGGATTCACCAAAAATGTAGCGATTCCCCTTTTTGTCAATGATATCGTCACCAAAAGTGATCTCGGAAGAGTACGGCAGTGTAGCAATACCGGCATTTGTCTGAACATACTTTCCTGCGAAGCCTAAAAAATTATAAGTAAAAAGATCGGGCTCCGTATCATAGATACGACTATCGATGATGTCTTTCGCAAGGAGGTAATCTGCGTTCGTAGTACAATTATTTATTCCACAATCAGGATTAAATGACTGGGGCACATTCAGCATGCTTTGATATCCGTCAAGTATTCCCATTGCATTTTGACTAATGACTCCGCCAGCATTCAAAGACCATCCCAATCCAACCCGGCTGGCAACATCCGTTACCTTAATCCCCGAGGCATGATAAGAAATGGAAACAGGAAATGTGAAGTCTCCGACTTTGATCGTATAAATCGGAATGGATATTTCAGGCGTACCGGTATTAAGACTCACATTGTACTGTCCGTATCTGCCGAGTGCTGCTGCATCTGGCGATGCCGGGTGATAATCGGGTTTGCTTATATCGGAATGGAAGTCTTCTTGTGCATGTAGCAACAAAACACTGAAGCAAAGCGTCAATGTTAATTGCACATTTCGTTTCACACGTGAGTGAAGCCAAAGAGAAAGAATACAGATATGTACTCTGGAATCAAGTAACCACAATTTTAGCATAGTGAAATTGAGTAGCGTTGTTTATTCAAACATAGTTTTTCAAACGGATCATGCAAACGAGAATCAGGAGTGGTGGTAGTTTTTTTACCAAATAAAAAAATGGGTTACGGGAAAAAACCCGTGCAGCTTACGGGGAAAATCCCGTTGCACTTTTCATAAGAGTTACAGGTAGAGAAAATTCGATTAACTCATGGGAGAAACTACTATCCTGTGTTAATGCAGTTCAGAATTCTTACAGGAAGTTAATTGACAGCAATCCTAGGTTATTGTTGGTCGACCAACAATCTCTTAAATCTCTAAATGACACGTCAGACAAATTTTTACGAATTTTATAGAAGCCCGTAGAATTTTGGACAATCTTCAAAATAAAAATTGGTGGTCTCCCGACCATAGTCGTTAACTTAAGAAATTGCGTTAAGAAAATTTTAGGAGGGAATAGATGCCCTTTTGGGGCAAATTTCATAATTTTCTCCCCATCGTTTTATTTATTTTATTTTAAAAGCAGGCCTCTTCCCAGGCCTGCTTTTTTTGTTGCAGCAAGTTAACCCTTAAGGGAGAAACAACTTAAAAATCGACAGGCAATTATTTGTAGAAAACCAGGGGAAGCCTTTGGGTACACTGATCAAAAGAAATTTCTCTACGAAATTGATCAATGGGCTTGCTGTAAAAACTGGATTCATCAAGCGTTCAAGGAAGCTCTCGGCTTTCCACTTTGTAAATTCACTTATGTTTTCCTGCGGCAACCAGGCTTCCACCAGCCTGCCCGATATAACGGCCGATCTTGATCAACAATTTTCTGTACGAATCAGTAAAGAAGCTTTGCATAAAAAATTCAATGCTCCGGGAGTTAACCTTCTTAAGGAGCTCATCAAGGTTCATCTGTCAAAACAATTTTCATTACAGCGGGATAGTGAACTTCAAAAGCATTTCTCCGCTATTAACATTAAAGACTCCAGTAAATTTTCTCTACCCAGTATTTATAATGGAGACTATCCGGGCTTCGGTAATTTTCATATGGGGCAAGGGATGATGAACATACAGTATGAATATGATCTGGCCAGTGGTAATTGGAAAACCCTTGAGCTTACCACTATCAATAGAAATGATCAACAAGATTCTAAACAAACCATAGAATCTATCTGCGCAGGTGAACTCTATATTAGAGATTTGGGCTATGTTACACCCACTTATTTGAAAGCCATCATAGACAAAAATGCTTGTTTTCTAAATCGCTTGCCAGCACAGGCTACGATCCACACGCTTGATAGAAAAACGATAAATTGGAGTAGCATCGAGCGTAAGTTTAAACAATTAGGAGGTGTTGCTCTAGATATCGATGTACTGATTTACCAAAAAGATTCAATTGGGTGCAGACTAGTAATCGAACGTGTAACCGATGATGTGTACAGAGAACGGATCAGGCAAGCTAAGCGCTCAGCAAAAAGACATGGAGTCGGGCTCTCTCGCCAGCACAGAGCTAGGTGTCGCTATAATACTTTTATCACCAACGTGAACAGGCAAATATTGCCACTGGAAAAAATAAGGAAGGTCTACTATTTACGTTGGCAAATCGAATTAGCTTTTAAGACATGGAAGTCTTTTTTCGAGATTAGTAAATTGAAAAAGGTGAAAAAAGAGCGACTTGAGTGCCAGCTCTTGGCCAAACTCTTATGGGTATTTTTGAATTGGCGCCTATTCCAAAGTTGCAACCATCATGTTCAAAGTAAAACGCCTGAAAAAGGAGTAAGCGTTTTAAAATTCTTCAAGCGTTGCATTAGCTTCTCAGCTACTCTACGCTTAGTTGTACTTAACAGATTGCCGATCCAAATATGGCTCAATAAAATCTTCCTACCACTGATTGATAATACAGCATGTGAAGCGCCTGCAGGAAAAACAACCCATTACAAAGTCATTTGTTCTTTACTCTTAAGTTAACGACTATGGTCTCCCGACCAACAATCTCAAATATCCGCATGATAAAGTCAGGAAATCAAACTCACTATTGGCACAGTATCTTATAAATAGAAGGTTGACCAACAATCTCTTAAACCTCTAAATAACACGTCAGACAAATTTTTAAGAATTTTATAGAAGCCCGTAGAATTTGGACAATCTTCAAAATAAAAGTTGGGGGTCGGGAGACCAACAACAACCCAAGGGTTTGGTTTCTTAGCAACCAATTCACATAGGAGCAATACGTTTTCTGTTGGGGTCTCTCAAAGAAGAATTTTCTTCGACTATTTTCTCGGCTAGCCGGAAATCATTTTCAGCACTGTAGACCTGACGACCACAATTCGTCACTATTACCGTATTGAGGAATTTTACATACTCAGGATCTCCAAGTTCATTAATCCTTTGGTGCCTGAAAGACATATGAGGAAAATGATCCTTGAGGAGAATACTGACGCTAAACTTGGGCGTGATAGGAAAATAAATTTCAAAACGCTCATCTGTGTCGTAGTGGCCAACAACGGGATGATCAGAAGTATAGAAACTATGTTGAGTTTTATTTTTCCAAAAAACCCAATATTGATCGCAAAGGCCTTCAATATCATGTAAGACTTGTGAACTCAATATCCCATAGATTTGCTGAAACTGCGGATCATACGATTCAGCTTCAAGGTCCAGTTGTTTGACCTCGTCAGAAGCTCCCTTCGTTCTCGACTGTCTTACCTTTTCGAGGAGTTGAGTTGTCAGTATCCTATTTTGTGGAGTTCTCTTATGCTGCGTGAGGATGTGGTCGGCCAATTCTCTATAATCACTCTTGGTGAATTCACTAAGATCATTGGCTTCTAGTTGTGCCTTGAGTTTTCGTAGTATCTCTGCAGCCTTACTTTCAGATCCCGCCAGCGCTTTTTCTACAGCCTGCTCGACCCCAATGAACCGGTCGAAAGGTTCATAGTCATAAAAATACACATCATGTGCGATATTCTTAACTGAAGTACCAAATGACTTACCATTTACAACATCGAGAGCATAAATACGATGTTGAGAGTCAGTGAAATTCTTAAGGTAGAACTGCGGGACAAAATGTTGTTTCTTTACTTTGCTCATTTTTCCTGTAAACAATCTCAAATCTCCGAATGATGAGTTATAAAATCAAATAGGTAAAGAACACCGTCAAAGGCGGGGCAAAAGTTGGTGGTCGGGAGACCAACAACAACAACTCATCACTACTACTGAACCGACAATAACTTTAGGAAGACCAACAACAACCCAGGCTTGCTTTGAACATAGAAATCAAAGGCGGGAGCAATTGCTCTAACTGTTGACGGAATATTTTTATCTCCTGATGTCAACTTACTACGCGAACAGTCAAAAGAACTAAAGGACAAGCTGAAGAAATAATAAAATAAAACTCGAAAAGTAGGCCATTCTCGATTCAATGAACTATTTGAAAAATCTAAGTTCACCTAAGAAAGTTATTAAGTGAACCGTGGTCTAACAGATATCCAACCCGGAAATCTATTGGAAAAGGTTAATAAACTGAGGTAAAATTTGGCCTTATACTTCTATTCTTTGTAAGTTCAAGAAGTAATTTACCAATTGATCTTTGTACAAGGCCCGAAGAATTCTTCTTGTAATTTCTATTTGGCTGTTGCCATTTTTCTTTCATGAACCAATAGAGAAATTGGTTGATTTAGTTTTTGTTGACAAATTCCTGTCTTTTTTTTCCGGAAGCTTAGCAGCAGATGTGTATTTATTTGTCCTGTGGCTGTTTGCTATTGCCTGGTGGTTAATACATAATCGGTCCATTAAGAAAAGAATCGATTGGCAGAGCATCTCATTCTCTATCCTAGGTGCGGGATATGGACTTGCTTACAGATTCAGTCTTTTGGGATTCAACCACTGGAGCTTTACAGAATTCACAGTCGCTCCTTCTTTTAAATATATCGACCTCTTACTCTCTTTTCCGGTCATCTTAATAGTATACAAACTTGTTCCCTTCAAGAAGGAAGTAAAATCAAGGGATGAGCAGCGTTCATTATTAGATGACGCTAACATAGAAACCGCTGATCAGGACGAACTTGGTAGAAAGGACCTTGTTGAATACCTGTCAAGCTATATTCTAAATTCCAAGAGCTCAAGGTCTCTCGCCATCGGCATTAATGCCAAGTGGGGGGATGGAAAAACATCCTTTCAACAAATGATCAAATCGTATTTGCGAGCAAAAGATAAATATCTACTAGCAGTTGATTTTAATGCATGGAAGAGTCAAGATAGTAACAGGATAGTGAACGATTTTTTTACAATTTATTCTGCGACAATAAAACCATTTGATTTTAGACTTGGCGAGTTAATCGAAAGTTATGCGATGAAATTAGTTGAAACGAAGGCCAGTTTATGGAGTAACCTTTTGAGCTCAACTCTTGATGTCAATTTTAACTATGAAATTCAGTTTGAAAAAATAAATGAGTCTCTAATCGAGATCGATCGAAAGATTGTTGTCTTTATCGATGACATTGACAGGCTCAATTATGGTGAAATCATTGAGGTTATTAAATTGATTCGGAATAGCGCTAATTTTAGGAATACCATTTTTATTGTTGGTTTTGATGAGGAATATTTGCGCGAAGCTTTAACACACCACTCAGATTATGGTAAATCTAACTACCTAGAAAAAATCTTTCAAATTCAGTTTGACTTAAGCTCGGTCTCAGCTAATGTCATCAAAGAAAAATTGAAGTACTATTTGATTGAGCGAAACCCAGAACTTAAAGGTAGTATTGAAGAAATCATTGACAGTAAGCAAGGCTTGAGCTTTAATAAAGCTTTTGATGCTTCGGCTTTTGGAGCGCCTCTGAATAGCAACGATTTTATTCCCAAATTATTAACCAATCTTCGTGACGTCAAAAGATTTGTTAATTTCTTTACCCTTAGTTTTAATTTAGTAAAAACTGAAATTGATATCAGGGATTATTTCTTTATGTCCCTTATCCGATTTAAGTACCCGCAATTAACTAAGCGTATAAGAGATAACGGAGACAAATATCTTGGAAAGACTTTGGCTGGCTCCTTTTTCCAGTTGTCAGTTAAAGAAGAAGAGATCTCAGCTCTGTATCGAGAGCTTCAACTTCCAGACCGTGATCTCGAAATCATAATTAGCTTATTTCAATTTATCTTCTCAATTCAACCGAATGGGAAAGTGGAGAGAAGATCTATACTTCATGACGATAAGTTCGGTATATATTTCAACAATGTCCTTGACACGCAAGGCATTTTGTTCAAGGAGTTTCTTCCTGTTCTCGACAAGGATTGGGTTGACTTAAAAGACCAAGCAAACAAATGGCTTGAGCAGGACAAAGGGAGCTACCTTTTGGATATTCTAGAAACGGTGGACGCCTTCTTAAACAAGCAGCGATTTGAGAAGGTAGTTAAGCTATGGATCGTCCTCATTAATCAAAGTCGAAATAGAGAAGTTGATTTGGAGAGCTTTGCCGAATTATTTTCTTCGGGAAGAGGAAGAATAATTGATTTATATGAAAGTGAAGAAGAACTAAAAAAATTTGTGAAAGGATTGTTTTACCCAGAAAGTGAATGCTATCTATACTCTACTTTTCTCAACCGAATCTTATTAAGAAAATATATCGACAATGAAAAAAACTTTTATTTCCCATTGGACAAGAAAGAGCTGCAGGAGATCGCTATAGATCGATTGAAGCAGTTCGTGGTTTCACGTAGCGACTTCGATACCAGGGTTTTTGTGATGTTCTATTATAATTGTTGGGCGGATAAAACCACTGAGAACAAGGTGACCATAATGAACGAGGCAAACATAATCGTGTTGGACTATTTGAAAAAATTTCCTCAGGACTATTTACGTTGGGTTGTCAGATCAAGATCTACTCCTCACATTGACAACGAGTTTGTGTTTGAGCCCTTCACTTATCAATACTTTGGCGGTTGGGAAAATTTTGAGAAATTCTTGCGTGAGATAGCCGGCGGGATTGACGAATTTAAACAGCTAATTGATTTTTATGAGAAGTTTAAAAAGTCCAATTACAATTTCTTCTTTTCTGAAGAAATACCACCATGGATTGAAGTTGATCCAACCTCCAAGAACGCAATAATGAGGTATTTCAAGAATCAAACATATGAGGTGTTAGTAAAAGAAGTAGAGCGAAGCAGCCTAATTATTTTGTCCGCTACATATGAGTGGTCAAAAGGGCAAGTTGATGTTACGCCTAAAGTTAAAGAGCTAGCATCTCAAGGCATTTATTCAGCCACAGTAGATCCTTCTACCTTTGGCATTAGTGATCCTGCTCCCAAGCAAAAAAAATCTCTCAAGCTTCACTATAAAATAGCAGGAAGAGAAAAGTCTCACTCTTTCGAAGAAAAAAGCAATTACACCATTGATTAGGTTTTCCATATGTTAAAAATGAAAATTCTAAGATGAATCACATTGAGTTTATTGATGCAGGCCTTCACAATCGACACATAAGATTTATTGTCGGAGAAAAAATGCTTCAAGGAGTAGTAGTAGATGATGCCTTCCATACTGAAGGAAAAAGTAAACGAACTCACTATACTTTCATCCCAACTGAAAACATGACTTCATACAAAGAGGCTGAAAAAAATAACGACCGCAAGAAAATGACCGAATTGTCATCTATTGTGGACATTGAAGAAATTACTTGGGGTGCACCAATCCAAGGAAATAGCGGGCTGGTTCGTGAAACAGATTTGACAAGCTATCTCTGTGCCTTAATGCGAAAGAAGAAAGAAGATTTCAAGGAGATTAGGATTCAGGTAAGATTGAGAGAAAGCAACTACTATCCAGACATCGTTGTTGAAAGAAGAAAGGGGAAACATTGGCAAAGGCTTATAATAGAAGTAAAGTCGTATTCCACTTTTACCCCATCAAAATTAGAGGACGTCATTAATAAGCTAATGACTTACCGTCAAATTGACGAGCAAAGTAGTGTTGTACTTTTTTTTCCTGGCATTCTACCAAACCAAGACAATGAACTTCTTTCAAAGGCAGGGATTGAGGTGTGGGACGTAAATTTTATTGCGTCAACATTCGCTGATGAAGTAGCCACTATCCAGCATCCAATTCTTCAAGAACTATTTAGAAAAGCTAATTATGTAACAGACGAGGATAAATTAATTCGAGAACTAAAATCAATTCAAACTGGAGGCAAGGGAGAAAATGAATGGGCTCGGTACCAAGAATTTATCCAAAAAATTCTCGATCACTTATTCGGGAAACAACTATCCTCTCCTATAGTTGAACGACCAGATTACTTTCGGGTTAATCGAAGAGATTTAATAATGAGAAACTATGCTGAATCAGGTTTTTGGGCGCACCTAAGACACAGGTACTTTGCGGACTACATAGTTGTTGATACAAAAAATTATTCAAAGAAAATTGGAAAAAAGGAAGTACTTCAGATTGCAAATTATTTGAAAATTCATGGGCCAGGACTATTTGCTCTTCTTTTTTCAAGAAATGGAGGAGACAATAGTTGCTACCACACATGCAGAGAAATTTGGGCAATGGAGCAAAAATTGGTCATAGTATTAAATGATAGCGACTTAGAAAGGATGATAATAGCGAATGAGACTTCTCAGAGGCCAGAGGAGATTATTAGACAAAGAATAGAAGAGTTTCGGCTTTCTATGTAACTGTGTTGTATAGTCGTGGAGGAAGGAAAAATCGGTAGCAAGTCAGGCGACTCGAAGCTGTAAAGCGAACTGTGACAATTGATCTCTCGACCATAGTCTTTATCATCATCATAGTTCAAAATTCTACCACATTGTAATACAAGCAGTATCACTAAAGCTCCTATGTTCGCCAGAACTTACATACCCCAGTTGGTTATTAACCAAGAAGGTATTAACAATACTGAATTCCGGGATGAACTGATGGTGATGCCCATATATCCAATAAGCAACTCCTGAATCAGCAATAAGATCGAATTGTTCAGAAGCGAAGGCTTCATTCAATAGACTGTCTTTGTACTTGGCCGGATAGTTATAAAACGTAGGTACATGATGTGTCACTACAATAGTCGATGCTGTTTTTACTGAAAGCTCTTTTTTCAGAAACTTCAGGCACTGCTCATGTTGCAAGTTAAAGTCAGCTACTGTAAAGCTTGTCTTGTTATTCCTGATCAAATGAAAATCGGTAATATCCTGTTGTATCATCCACTCATGAGTCGGATTTATCTTTGACCATAATGTGGAAAAAACAAGGCGCGTTCCGTTACAGGTAATTGCTGTATTGTTTACCAAGAATACATTGCTTCGTATTTGTTCATGAACCAGGCCGCTCCTCTTGCTTATATCGCTGTTGTAGTACTCGTGATTTCCCGGAAGCCAGTAGGTTGCCTGGTACTGACCTGAAATAAAGTCAAAGAAATAGTCGTGTTTATTTATCTCAGCAAAAGGCACAATATCCCCCGCCAACACTAGTATCTCGCCTGTCGGTTTTAGCGGATGATCGAGAAGATACTTTTTGTTTTCAGGAAACTCCAGGTGCAGATCAGAACAATATTGAAATGTCATACTAGTTGGATCTTAATTATTTTTTCAACTTCTCTACCTCTCTCCTCTCCAATCCAGTTGAGCTTACGATTTGATCTATCGTTAGCCCTTGCTTCAAAAGTTTTTTAGCAATTAGTTGAATCGTTTTCTCCAATCGTTCATCTGCCTTTCTCTTATTCTCCGCCATCTGCTCCTTCAGCTTATCAATCTGCTCAAATGTCAGATCATAGCTGCTTTTCGCAATGATCTCCTTCAGCAGTCCCGTATCGGCAAAGCTGTAGTAGGTATCCTCGGTAATGATCAGGTGATCGATCACCGGCACGCTTACAAATTTGCCAATGGCGGCCATGCGGTCGGTAAGTTGTTTGTCGCTGGCGCTGGGGTCGGGTACTCCCAATTCGTCGGGGCGGTTGTGCACCATCACCATCTTCGCGGCTTTCTTCTGCAAGGCAAAACCAAAGACATCGGTGGGCTCCACGGCTGTCACTTTGTTGCCAAAGCTTACGAGCTCCACCAGCAACAGTTTATGATTCTCAGCCAGGCATACTACCCAAAAGTGAGCCTTGCTCCTGTCGATACGATGCTCCCGCAGCAGCACCTCGCGCATAATACGGAATACATCGTTGGAGTTGGCGAGCTTGATCTTTTGGGCTGGGGAGAGTTTGACTTTCATCCGTGTTGGTTGTTTGTTCCTAGTTGTTAGTTGCTAGTTGTTGTCGAAAGATAGAGAAATTGACTTAGTTACTGAAGGCTACAGCATGGGTACTTAGCTGTTGGTATATCTTCGTGACTCTTTGTCTTTGTGTAGAGAGGCAAGTGTTTTCAATAGGAAGACGCAGGGATAGGGTCATCTCTTCGCTTGATCACGTTATGTCTTCACTTCAGAGGATCATCTCCTCACTTAATTAGGATATCCCTTCGCTTCAGAAGACCATCGCGTCACCTGATCAGGTTATCTCTTCATATTAAATGACTATCCGGTCGCTGGATATGGATATCTCTTCACTTTATGAGAATGACTCTTCTCCTTAACAGATTATTGCTTCGCTTTAAACGATTGTCTCTTCACTTAATAAAGATATCTCTTCACTTCATGAGCATGTCAGTGCAAAAAATGACTTTGAAATTTTCCTTTTGAAAAAATAATGCTCTTTAATAAGAATACACACCCATAAAATAAAGTGATGAAATTGAAACGGTAGCATACCATTACCTATGCTGCATCAATTAAAACAAAATTTTAAAATGAAGAGAGTTACACCAGTATTAAAAGTGCAGGCGAAATCGGACTTGGAGTTGTGCGATTTCAGTTTCGGAGTTGTTTCCAGTATGAAGAACAACCCAATGTTTGCTGCCCAGGAAATAGTAGATCGGGTAGTGCAGCTGTCCGATGCAAATACTGTATTCGATGCAAGAATAAAAGCCCCGATCAGCCCCACAAAAAAAACCGATCTCCAGGTTGCCCGTGATGAAGTGATAAGGCTCCTGAGAATAATTGTCAACCTGATCGAAGTTATTCTCGCTGATCCCACGCTTACGGATGATCAACGTATACAGATCATCACCAGTGCAGGGATGGAAATGAAAAGTAAAAACTCATCAAAGCGCGAGCCTTATCGGTTTACCGTAGACAATGGAGAAAAAGAAGGTGAGGCAATACTGCAATCGACTGTTACCAAACGGGCGAGCTACATATGGCAAATGTGCGAGGACTCTTCCGATGTGCCCGGAAGTACAGCCGAGTGGAAACAGATTGGAGTGACTACAATAGCTACATTCACGGCAACGGATTTAATACCCGGTAAGAAATACTGGTTCAGGGTGGCATCGGTAGTGGCTACAAAGCAGGGTCCGTGGAGTGATCCGCTTGGCCTGATTGCACAGTAACTGCAGGCGATTATTCGTTGGATCGTTAGCCTGGTGAAACCGTTCGGTTGTCAAGCTTAACTTTTTGCGATCTATAACGAGGAATCACCTATAAACCAGTAGCAAGCTGCCTACTGGTTTATTATTTGCCGACATTTCAATCCTGTAAATGCCGCTACCTAATTTTTCCAGGACCTGGTAGGTAAGCTCTGCTTTGTAGACGGGTTTACCCAGTCCGGCCATACCGGGAGGAAATTCTGATTCTTTGAATGTCTTAAATTCAAAAATCCCATCCTGGTCTGTCAGCTGTTTTCCGTTCGGGTCTAACATCCGGAATGAAGGCTTCTTTATTTCCATTGGCGTACTGAACGTAGCCACTATCTTACTGACTTTATCACCGATCGCTGTAGGCTTTTCGTTTTGCGCGAAGGACTCCAGTAGAATATTCTCCCTCACGTGAAGGCGATTTACAGACAACTCCTCTTCCAACTGCTTTTTGGCTTTGCCAAGCTCGGTAAGCTCCATCTTTAATTTGTTGTAGTCTGCCGTCAGGGCTACCTGTTGCTTCCGGGTTGCCGTCAACAACTGGTTGGCACTGTCATGCATCTTTGAAAGGTCAACAAACTTCTCTTCGGCCAGTTTCATCTGCCTGGCCATTTCCTGTTCATTGAGTGCCAACTTTGAATTTACCAGGCGAAGTGATTGCGACAGTTTTTTGTTATTTGTTTCGAGTGAATCAACTCTGCCCTGAAGCACTCTTGCGTTTTGCCCGAGCGAATCGTTTTCCAGCGTGAGCGAATCAGCAATGGCGCGGGTCTCCCCCAGGTTACGGTCAAAAGCCCGATTATCTTTAAGCGCCACATACAGCAAGCTCGCAGAACTAAAAGCCACTAACGACAAGAATGTTACTATCACCACTTTCATAACTTCTGCTTTAACTTAAAACAAATACAGAAGGCAAATTCGTGCAAAGACCTTATAAAAATTGTATAGTAGATAACGCGGATTTTTTTGTCGTGAATCTAACGACACGGTATCTTGGTTACACTATATTATTAGGTATCGATTGTCAGACTTGTATTATAAAAAAAACTATTGGTTATTGTTGGTCGACCAACAATCTCTTAAATCTCTAAATGATACATCAGACAAATTTTTACGGATTTTACAGAAGCCCATAGGATTTGAGTAATCTTCAAAATAAAAAGTTGTTGGTCGGGAGACCAACAACAACCCGGGGCTTATCCATATAAACGTCTTCATCTGTGTTTAAAATACAGAGGCCCTTAGCGGATTTGTGTCTTTGCGTGAAATAAAAAATTAACGCATTTTCTCTGCGAACCTTTGAGAGCTTTGCGGTTAATGCATTTTCTTTAAATCAAATTGGCTTGATCGCGCAGTGAGGTATTTCACGCAAAGGCACAAAGTCGCAAAGTTCTTTTATGAACTCTGTGGTTTAATGTATCTCCTTAATCGAGATAAATAGTCCTGGGCTTATCCATATAAACGTCTTCATCCGTGTTTAAAATCCAGAGGCACTTAGCGGCTTTGTGCCTTTGCGTGAAATAAAATAGACAGGTTTACCAGTAACGGCCGTATTATAAAAAAAAACCGGAGAATCCTCCGGCTTTGTCGATTACCAAAATAGTGTCTTGTTAAACACTGGTCGGAACTTTTGCATCGATTAACCACTTGCGGGCTTCTTCGAGGCTGTTGAACGACTTAACGATTTCGTTTGCAGGCATTGCTTTCTTGGCTGAAAGTTCTGCGAAGATATTTGCAGAAAATATCCACGCGAAATGCCTTAAGCCTGCCTTGATCATTTCAGGAAACCAGACGGTGGCTGTCCATTCTGCAGAATCCTGCCAGGGTCCTGTGACGCGTGAGTTGTCGTTTAATATTTTACTGATCTCCTTTTTCTTGAACAGATCCAGTATGATGCCACCGGTCTCCATAATGGACTGCTTGTTTTGAAATCCAATCCAATTGCAGTACATATACTTGTGAACCGGATCATAACTGATTTCAACGTTCTTTGCTTTAAATAGTGATTCCATATTTATTTATTTTGGTTTAAAAGTTTCTCGTTTAAATTGATCCTACCCTCTCCCAGGTAATGAAGAAAACAATTTCCCGGCCGTGGGCCTGGATGGGTGGCGTACTCACGACCAGCTGATCTTCTTCGATTTTTCCAAAGCGCACTTGTCTTACTCCAACCCAATTGGGAAAAAGACTCCCCTCGACCACGTGGACTAACTCGCCCGGTTTTTCTTCAAAGTACCTGCCGTAGTATGCCAGGTAACTATGAAAGGCACCGAAGGTCTCGTCCGGAGTACCTCCGTTTATAGAGTCCGATTCGAAAGGAGATCGTTTCTCTTTCATCAGCTGGGCATTCATGTACCCGTTTTTATCGTACATCAGAATGCCCGTACTGTTTTTTCCGAGGTAGTGCACGTCTTCTCCGTTCTCATTTTTATACGTCCAGGAGACCAGCTTCCATGTACCTACAATATCCTCTTTCAATGACTTCATGACAGACTTTTTACCGGTGTAGAAGCAATCGATTCGGAAGTGATCAGTGCTGTTAGAAAAACAGCATCGTGATCAATATACCGGTGGCCACCCGGACGGGGGATGATGGTACAGGAAGTCGATGTTTCATTCTTCCAATGATCTGCTTGCTCTGTTTTGACGCGCTCGTCTTCCGTGCCATAAATTATGGTGAGAGGTATATCGATTGGTTTTTCAGCACGGTAGGAATAGTTATTCAGCAAGTGAAGATCCGTGCGCATTAAACCCACCAGCACCTGGTGCAATTCATCGTCATTGATGTTTTGCCTGTTCAGGTGTGGAAACAGGCGGACCAACGCTTCGTCACTTGAAGAAGGATCTACTTCCTGTCTCGTGTAAGTGGTAAGACCTGGCGTAGAGGATATGAACAAGCGCGATGGCTTTGGCAGATTTGCGTGGTTGAGTGCGCGTGCCAGTTCAAAAGCAATGAGCCCTCCCATGCTATGACCGAAGAAAACAAAAGGTTTATCAAGCAGCGGTGTCAGCACTAGCATGAGGTCATGGATCAACTCCTGTAAGTTCGAATACGGTTTTTCGTTCATCCTTCTTCCGCGTCCGGGGAGTTCGATAGCCACCAGCTCAAGTTGATCGCCCAGTGTATCCGGCCATGAATGATAGAGCGAAGCATTCCCCCCTGCATCATGAAAACAGAAAACACGGACTGCGGCATCCGGACGAGGTTGTGGAGTCACAAACCAGTGAAGTGGATTGGGTTCGCTTGTGCGGAGTGATTCGCCCTCCAGATTTTTGATCAGGAGTTGCTCGGCCAGTGTGCGACTCAGGAAAGTGGCATACTCCTGGATGCTGGGATGTGTCCAGAACATCGCCACCGACAGCTTGAGGTTGAGGCTTTTCTCAAGAAGATTTCTCAGCTGAATGGCCATCAGCGAATCAATGCCAAGCCCCTTGAATGTCATGGTAGGCTTGATGCGCGATGAAGAAGTCTTGGTGATTTTTGCGGCCCACTGTGCCACGAGGTTTTCCAGTAAAACTATTCTGGCCCCAACGCTTTCTGCGGCAGCCAGCTTGTCAAGGAAACTGGCTTCGTTTTGTGTCACTTTATTTTCCTGAACGAGTAGTCCTTTGAAATACGGAGCCCTGGAAAGTTCGGAGTAATAGCTGGCCATCGTTTCTGCATGGATTTTTACGATGCCGATTTGTGTGTACTCACTGTCATAGATGGCGTTAAATACTTCCATGGCATCTTTCATACTCACGGGTTCGAAGCCTTCCGCTTTGGCATATTTTTCCAACTCCGATTTATTAGCCACCATGCCCACATCTTTCATTACGCCCCAGTTCACACTCATGCCCGGCAAACCCATGCGCCTGCGGCTATGTGCCAGCGTATCGAGGAAAGCATTGGCAGCAACATAACTTCCCTGGCCGCTCAGGCCAATCAGTGTCGATGCCGATGAGAACATGATGAAGCAATCCAGCGACTTATGCTGTGTGAGTAAATGTAAATTCCAGGCGCCTTTTACTTTTGGATTCAGGATGCGCAGAAATTCCTTTTGATTCAATTCGGTTAACGTGCGTGCCTCTATTACACCGGCAGCGTGAATGACGCCTTTTAGTTCGGGCATGGAGACTTCGATTACGTCCATCACGTCACGGATTTCATTGTAAACACCGGTGTCGGCTTTGAATATTTTAAAACGGCAACCCTGGTATTCCAGCAGGCTCATCCGCTCGGTCATCTCCGGAGCTACATCGCCCGTGCGGCTTACGAGTGCAAAGTTGCGGGCACCCTGGCGGATCATCCATTCGATGAATACAAACCCGAGTCCGCGGAAGCCCGTGACCAGGTAGGTTCCGGTAGAAGAAAATTCTTTGGGCTCATTGGTGGGAAGCTCTTCTTCCACGTGCATGCCCAGGCGCGGCACATATTGATCCGTTCCGCGGAACGCGATCTCGTGCTCTGTATCTTTCAGGATAGACAACTGCGCGACCACCTGATTTAATTCTTCCATCGATGGGTTCGCACTGAGATCAAAACAACGGCAGTTGAAATGAGTAAGCTCGTTGAACATCACCTTGGCCATTCCCCACAACGGGCTGTGAACCGGCTGACCTACATCCTGGTCTTTGCTGATGGTTTGAATGCCATTGGTAACGATGACTAACTGCGGGGTGTCTTTTAATTTAAGTGCGGTGAGCTGCTGATGCAGGTACATGAAGCTGATACTGCCGTAGATCTGATTGTGCTCTACCACATCGGCTGTTAAGTAAGGGTCCTGCCAGGTGTAACTCATGCTGCCGATGTGAATGATGCCGTCAATCTTTTCACGGGCAGGAGCAAATAAATCTTCGATCAGTGCACGGTAATCTTCTTCGCGGCCATAGTTAATAGAATAACGGGCGGGATCAGATTTAAAGAAGCCATTGGCGGGAATGATTTGAATCGTCTCAAACCCCTTGATGCGCATCCGTTCAGTCAGGATATCGCTCACACCATACGGATCGCCAAAGATCACCCATTTTCCAGGGGTTGAGTTGACGGAGGCATGTGCAGCCAATTGCTTAACCCAGCTCACTTTATACAACCAGTTCTTCAACTTCTCCTTGCGCTGTTCTATCAGTGACGTATCGATGATCTTCCCCTTCAATCCCGTAATTCGTACCATCGGGATTCTTGAAGAGTCATAGATGGTAACTTCTGCTTCTACGTTGATGAAACCGCGATGCTCATCTTTCTTCGCGGGGTGGATCACGGCTGTTCCATACAAGGGCTGTGATGAATCAATCGGGTTTAGCCATTCGATACCGCCAACTTCAACCAAAAAAGTTGTCCGGTTATTGGGGCTGGGGTCTGTTTCAAAAACTGAAAAGAACAACGGCTGAAAGAAAGCATCCAGCAAGGCGGGGTGAATTTTATACCTGTCTGATGCGGATATAATGCGCTGATCGGCCTCTACATCAAAACGGATCTCTTCATGAAATGGCGTGATCACTTTCCGGAGTTCTTTTACCCCCTGGAAGTAAGTTCCATATTGCAACCCCAGCGATTTTAATGATTCATAGTACGCAGTCCCGGTGACCAGCGATGCGACAGGCGCATCATTGATGACTACCGGATGATTTACATCGGGGCGCATGTTGATTTTCAATTCACCTTCCGACAACAACTCCCACACAGCGCTTCCTGAAGACCGGGGAACTTTAAGGAAGAACTGGAATTTATTGATCCTGTCGTTTCGGATCAGTTTGAGTTGAATCGTAGATTGTTCCTCTTTAGATAAGCTAATGGATTTAATGAACCTGAGGTTAGTAATCACCGGTGGCTCTTGCTGGTATATTTCACCGGCTGCCTCCAGCAGCATCTCAACATAAGCGGCTCCCGGCAGCACCGGAGTTTCGTTCACCTGGTGATCCTGCAGGTAAGGGAATGTATTGAGGCTGATTTGAGTTTCCCAGTAAAACGTGTTGTCATCCCCGGCCAGTTGGATGGAGTTGCCCAGCAAAGGAAACCTGGAATTTCTTTTTTTGTCGACTTGCTGCTCGTGTGAATGGTCTTCCAACTCGAAGCGTTCGCGTTGAAACGGATAGGAAGGCAGTGCAATGTCTGGCGCACGATCTGTTTGATAAAATTTTGACCAATCGATCGCGTACCCGCGACTATACAACTCTGCCAGGTTCTTATATATTGAATCGTGCTCCGGTTTTTCGCGATAAGTAGAATCGATCGTGATTATTTTTTTCTTCAGGTGGTCGGCACATTCGTTTACTGCATTGATCAGCACCGGGTGCGGGCTCACTTCAATAAACACCACATGTTTGTCAAGCATCAGTTTCTCCATGACGGGAGCGAACTGCACGGTCTGGCGTAAGTTGTCTACCCAATAATCACTATCGAGATCGCTGCCTTCCATTTTTTTGGAACGCACCGTAGAATACATCGGGATGACTGATGCCACCGGTTTGATCTCCCGGAGAGCCTCACGCAGATTTTCTTTTAAAACATCCATCTGCTGACTGTGCGAAGCAACATCGACTTTGACCAGGCGAGCGAAAAGTCCTTTGGTATCCAACTCAGCGATCACCCTGGATATCTCCCGATCCTGCCCTGACAATACTGTTGACTTAGGGCTGTTGCTCACCGCTACTGATATTTGCGAATAGGGTTTTATCAATTCTTCCGCTTGTGCTACCGACAACTCGGTGACAGCCATCGCTCCGCCTTTCCCGCTTACCGTTTTCATCAGGCGGCTGCGTGTGCAAATAATGCGGGCAGCATCGTCCAGGTTTAGGGCACCGGAAATATGGGCAGCTGCAACCTCACCCATACTATGCCCTACAATGGCGTCAGGAATAATTCCCCACGACATCCACAGGCGCGCCATCGCAATCTGCACAGCACATAATGCGGGTTGAATGACATTGATCTCCTTCAGACCGCTTTGACCTGCTGTGGTGAAGAGCTGCTCTGTTAATGACCAATCGATGTATTTTGAAAATGCCGAATTGCAATCCTCAATTGCTTTCCTGAACACAGGTTCTTTGTCATACAATTCACAGCCCATGCCAAACCACTGAGAACCCTGGCCCGGAAATATCATCACTACTCTTTCATCAGCGGTAAGCAGCTTATGCGGAGACACCTCATCCTCTTCGGCAAAGGCGGTCAGCGCTTCGATCATTTTACTTTTATCAGTTGCGGTAAAAAGCGCATGATGATCGAACCTGGGTTTTAAAAGGGCAGTGGCGATACAAATTTTACGGAAGGATACTTCGGAAGCATTTTGAAGTGCAGAGGCAAACGCTTTCGCGTAGTCTTTTAATGCCTGCCCGGATTTGGCAGACAAGGGAAGTGTGTACCTCGCTGCTTCAACATTAGTATAGTGTTCCGTGTTACTTGTTTTTCTGTACTCTTCAATAATAGTATGTGCATTGGTGCCGCCCCAGCCGAAAGAATTGATACCGGCTTTGAGGGTCTCACCATTTTCTGTTGGCCATGTGCCGAGTTCCGCCTGCACTTGCAGTTTTAATTCTTCAAAAGCAATATTGGGATTGGGTGTTTTAAAGTTGAGGCTTGGCGGCAATTGTTTGTATTTCATTGCCAGAACAACTTTGATGAGACCTGCAATGCCGGCTGCCGCTTCCAGGTGACCGATGTTGGTTTTCACCGAGCCAATGTGGAGTTTGGTATTTCTTCCTTCCCTGAAAAATTCTCCCAATGCTCTTGCCTCGGTTGGGTCGCCCAGTTTAGTGCCGGTTCCGTGCGCTTCGACATAGTGTACTTTGCCTGGATTTATTCCGCTGGTTGCATAGGCATCATGAAGTACCTGCAACTGACCAGCAGTACTCGTGGCAGGCAAGTTTACATTGTAGCCGTTGTTGTTCATGGCCGTGCCGCGAATGATGGCCACTATTTTGTCATTGTCGCGCTCCGCATCGGTAAGTCTTTTCAGTATCAGGACACCTGCTCCCTCACCGCGCACAAATCCATCACCATTAATATCAAAGGTGCTGCATCGTCCGTTAGAAGAGAGCCCACCGAATTTCGACAACAGCACATATTGATCCGGATCAAGTATGTGATTGATTCCGGCCACGACACATGCTTCCGTACTCTCGTCCCACAAACTCTGACAAGCCAGGTGAAGCGCCACCAGTGAAGAGGAACAACCTGTATCTACTACGAGACTCGGTCCGGTGAATCCATAACTGAACGAAACCCGGTTAGCAATAATATTCGATGATTGGCCTACGGCCGAATGCGAAGTGGCATTGGCATTCTTACGCTTTCGCAAATGTTCAAAGTCGTTCCAGATGTTACCGACATATACACCGGTTTTAGTTCCCTGCATTTTTTTGTAAGCGATGGAAGAATTTTCGATGGCCTCCCACACGAGCTCAAGCATGAGTTTTTGCGATGGGTTCATTTCCGTTGCTTCCGCCGGAGATATATTAAAGAACAGCGGATCAAAGTCGTGAATGTTTTTCAGGAACGAAGCGTGCCGCTGGTTGGTCTTGTTGGCAGCTTCGAGATCAGGATCATAAAATTCGTTCACCTCCCATCGGTCGGACGACATGTCGGTGATGGTGTCTTTGCCCTGCGACAGTAAGTTCCAAAATTCTTCTAGTGTGTTTGCTGACGGGAAGCGGCACGACATTCCTACAATCGCAATAGGGTCTACCGGTTTCTTCCCGTTTTCATCCTGGTTGTTCATTTGTGTGTGTGAAAATGGTTAACGAAAAAAAATCCGCCATTTTAACGACCGTGTATTAACACTGTTGGTCGAAATAAATCCAGTGAAACATGATCGAGAGCCGAGCAATAGACGTATTGCAAAAAAATGTTTCATACTTGCAACTTAACGATCGACTACAACCGAAAAATTACCTCGTTAGGAATAACTCCTACTGATTTTTGTTACGATTTGATGAATAAAAAAATATCCTCTTTCGCTGCTCATCCGAAAAAAATTGTGGTCTATTTTCTCAATAGCGCTGATGTCGATGAGCGGGAAATGAAATCGATTTCGGAAATAAGTGTCTACTGGAATTTACTATCCCCCCATTACCGGGGGGACCAGGTAAACAAAAGATTTATTTTAGGAAGATGGCTCGCATTTCATTTACTGCAAACGTTTGGCGGAACCGAAAATGAATTTAAAGAAATGAAGCTGACTTCATTCGGCAAACCCGTTCTACCGAAGCATCCGGTATCGTTTAATATTGCACACAGTGGTGATCTGCTGGTATGTGCTGCGAGTCTTAGTAATGTTGGTATTGATGTTGAACACCTTAGACCGATCGACTGGAAGGAATACAGAAGCTGCTTCTCACCTTCAGAGTGGTATGAAATATCCGGTGCAACAAATCCTGCTTTTGAAGTTCTTCAACGCTGGGTGCAAAAAGAAAGTTTGCTGAAAGCAGACGGACGCGGCTTGCAAGTGCCGATGGCATCCGTAGATCTACGGAAGGATGTCGGAAAAATTTCTGATGAGGATACTCTTTGGTATCTGCATCCTTTAAAGATCAGTAACGATTATACCTGTTGTGTCTGTACTGATGTACCTGATCCTGAAATTTCCGTTCAGCAGATTGCTTTATAAACCCGCGCTGTTTCTATTCAGGAAACAAGGAAAGGTGGAAAGACTTAAAATCCTTTCCACCTTAACTTAATTTGTTCAGCATTAGGTTCTCTTTTAATATATCTCCTTAGATCAGGCACTATCTTAATGGGCATCTTTTCTACTTCTCCAGCCTTTCAATCAGCTTATCTACAAAATTTTATTTCAGGATTGTAGCGGTGTGTGCCTTCAATTTTGAACGGCAAGCAACACTTTGCCTAATTTATACTTGAATTGGCTTTGCTTTGGAACAATTCATCGTATTTTCAGGTTCGATGCAAAAGCCCGGACATCTACTTTGAAAAAGAACACGCCTGAGCCAGGTCAGGACAGAAAACTTGGACTACTTCAGGCGACAGCCATTAACATGACCGATATGGTTGGCATAGGCCCGTTCATCACGCTACCGATGGTGATCAGCACCTTCAACGGTCCGTACTTTTTGTATGCCTGGATAGCGGGGGCTGTGTTGTCAATGATTGACGCTACTATCTGGAGCGAGCTAGGTGCAGCATTTCCATTGGCCGGAGGATCATACAACTTCTTAAAGGAAACCTACCGCGACACTAAGTTGGGTAAGTTGATGAGCTTTCTGTTTGTCTGGCAAACCATGATCCAGGCGCCACTGGTTATTGCTTCAGCCGCCATTGGGTTTGCCTCCTACTTTTGTTACATCACTCCCCTCTCGGCTCTTGGCGCAAAAATGATGAGTGGTGGCGTTGTCATTGCCGTGATCTTGCTCCTGTTTCGAAAAATCGAAGACATAGGAAAGATCAGCGTGATCTTGTGGGTAGGTGTGATTGGTACGATGGCGTGGATCATCGGTGGTGGTTTAGTACATGGGAATTTTATTGAGCCCATCGCGCACATTAATGACGGGCTGCAAGTAGATCACCTGTTTGTAGCCGCGCTGGGTTTCGCGTCTGTAAAGAGTGTTTATAGTTACCTCGGCTATTATAATGTTTGCCACCTGGGTGGTGAGATCATCAATCCATCAAAGAACATTCCCAGAAGCATGTTCTTATCCATCATCGGAATATTCGTGCTCTACATCTGCATGAACATCAGTATTGTGAGCGTGATCCCCTGGCACCAGGCCAAAGACAGTGATTTTGTAGTCAGCTTGTTCATGCACCATCTGGCAGGACCAGCGGCCGCACATGTTATCACGTGCCTTATTCTGATAGTTGCTTTTGCTTCTGTGTTTTCTGCTACACTAGGCTACAGTCGAATTCCGTATGCTGCCGCAAAGGATGGTGCATTTTTTAAAGCATTTGCAAAAGTGCACCCAACACAACATTTTCCTTATGTTTCTTTGCTCGCATTAGGAGGAATAGCGTTTGCATTCAGTCTTCTCTTTAAACTAACCGATGTGATCAGGGCAATCCTTGCCATGCGCATATTAGTTCAGTTCATTGGGCAGGCCGTTGGTTTATTGTTATTGCGAAGACAAAACCGAACCGAGTTCCCCTATAAAATGCCTTTCTTTCCGGTGCCCGTTTATTTCGCGATTGCCATGTGGATAGGTATTCTGATTTCAACGGGCTATAAAATGATGCTCGGTGGGTTAGCAGTCATTAGTCTGGGCATTGTTGTCTATTATGTAAAGAACAGCCTTGAAAGAAAAAGTAATCTTGAACCCGATTAAACCTCAACTTCTGCACTGGTCTTCTCTCCTATCTGTTGTCTCCACATAGCATAGTACAATCCTTTTTCATTGAGCAGCTCTTCGTGCTTGCCTGACTCAATGATCCGGCCTCGCTCCAGTACAAAGATCTTATCCGCATGCATGATGGTAGAAAGACGGTGAGCAATCAGTATAGTAATCTGATCTTTGATCACCGATACTTCGCGTATTGTTTCAGTGATTTCTTCTTCCGTAATGGAATCCAGTGACGAAGTCGCTTCATCAAAAACCAGTATGTCAGGCTGACGAAGTAAAGCACGCGCTATGGAAAGTCGCTGCTTCTCTCCTCCTGAAACTTTCACACCGCCTTCTCCAAGAATGGTATCCAGTCCTTTGTCTGCTCTAGCCAGAAGGCTTTGGCAAGCGGCCCGTTGCAATACAACGAGACATTCCTCATCGGTAGCTTCAGGACGTACGAATAAAAGATTCTCACGAATGGTTCCGGAAAACAATTGCGTGTCTTGTGTGACAAACCCTATTTTCTCGCGTAGCTCGTTCAGATCTACCTTCGTACTGGACACATTATTATAGAGTATCTCGCCCTTCCGGGGATGATAGAGCCCAACCAACAGTTTTACTAATGTCGTTTTTCCGGAACCCGAAGGGCCAACGAATGCAATCGTCTCTCCACTTGCGGCTTGAAATGTAATTTCATTTAACGCATTCGCGCTTGCTGACTGATGCTTGAAGTTTACATTATCAAACTTCAAATTAGTAACTTGTCCAACAGGTTCTGGATTGAGAGGCTTATCTTCTTTAGGAAGTTTTAATATCCGGTCGAAATTCAGCAGTGACACTTCTGCTTCCCGATAGGCAATGATAACATTACCTAATTCTTGCAGGGGATTGAAAAGAAAGAAAGAATAGAAGAGGAACGTAAAGTATTTACCAGCCGACAGTTCATTGTCAAAAATCAAGACTAGTAACACCACGACCATCACACTACGAACAAAGTTTACCGTGGTCCCTTGTAAGAAACTCATCCCCCGGACAAATTTTACTTTCTTCAATTCGAGACCAAGGATTTTATAAGTCGTGCTGTTCAGGCGATTGATTTCCTGGTTGGCAAGCCCTAAGCTTTTCACCAGTTCAATGTTGCGGAGTGATTCGGTCGTAGAGCCGGCCAAAGCTGTAGTTTCTTTTACAATACTTTTTTGAACCACCTTGATTTTTTTGCTCAAAAGCCAACTGGTGAAGGCGATGATAGGAATAGCTGCAAAATAGACCAGGGTGACTTTATAACTCACCGTCAGCGAATAAATGATCACGAAGATCATTCCCACTAAAGCTGCAAACAAAATGCTGATAAATGAAGTGATGAATTTCTCAGAGTCCGTGCGCACTTTCTGAAGTATGCCCAGTGTTTCACCACTGCGTTGGTCTTCGAAAGTCTGATAGGGAAGTTCCAGTGAGTGCCTTAGTCCATCGGCATACATCTTAGCTCCCAGTTTTTGAACAACTATGCTTGTAAAATAATCCTGAAGATTTTTGGCAATGCGAGAAACCATAGCGGCACCTATGCCCAATCCCACCAGGTAAAGAATACCTTTGATAAATTCTGACCGGGAAAGTGCGGCTTTCTTCTCAATAAAGTTATCAACAATCTTACCCGTGATGTGCGGATCAAGAAGAGAGAAGACCTGGCTTGTTGCAGCCAGCAATAATGCAATGACAATAAGGCCTTTATAATTTTTAAGATATCCGAAGAGTATTTTCATATGCTAAAGTGAAGAGAATTATAGTCACAATAACAGAATCAGGGCATTAAAGAGTTCAGGTAAAGAACGATCAATTTAGCTTTAAAATCAGTTTTCAAGCCTTGGTCTATAATTCGCTCAGACAAATTCTATTTAACCATCACGCTTATGGGTGGCCAATGGGCATTGTTGGGTCATCATAAAACAGGCTACGCACTATATCGACACTAACTACCTGTGCCCCTGCTTTCCGCAATTCGCTGCCTGGGCCTTTACTCGATGGCTTGAGATTGAGTGGTCTGTCGAAGCATATCCTGTAGTGGCCTAACTTCTTTAGTGAGTACCGTTCGATCTCCGGGTGATAGACCGCATCGGTACTGTTGTCTAGAGCATGATTGTCGAATATCCATTGAAACTCGCCAGTGATGTCCTCGACTTCGTTGACGGACATCCCCGGCACGATGCGTAGACCGGTTTGCCAACGCTCAGAAGGCACGATCACACCTGCTACTTCCGCACCGCGCCAGGTCACCAGCATCCGCGATAATGCCAATGACTTCACATGCTGATACTGCTTCCACTCCACGACTACTTCATCGGGAGTGCCTTTATATATGGTTGACCAGAGAATGGTGGGATCATCTCCATTATCGGTAGAGTCAGTGACATTGTCGCTGCCGAAGATGGCAATGAGCCCGGAGCTGTCATCGAAAGAGAGAAGCGAATCGAGGACGTAGCTATCAGGTGGAGTAACCTCGACTTCATGAGTGACCGGTTGAGGCTCGGGTTCTGCTTTTTCTTCTTGTACGGTGATGCTATCGGATTGTTGTTCAGTGGCAGTTTCTTTTTTCTCACCCGGGGAGCAACTCATGGCGGTGACCAAAATAACGGGAATGACGGTTGCCTTTGAAAAGAAGTGCATGCAGCGAATCTGTGAAATAATATTAACGCTTTTTTTGATTAGCTGCCAGCAGAAAAAAATAGAGGCGATTGTTTTTCAGCCTCCATTCTGCAGCGTATTGGCTAATTCCACTTAGCAATCACACATACGTATTACGCATTTAGATTTGTCCGATAGAATTTTTCAGATCGTCTTACTTCACCACTTCACTGACCAGGATGATAGGGCTTATGTTGGTGTATTTAGTGAGGTCGGCTTTGATGGCGTCTCTGTTGGGGGTGATGGCGGCTTGATAATCGGCCAGGCTTTTTACGTAGAAAGTGCCGATCGCCATAAACGGTAATGGCGTGTTAGGGATACCACTCGCGAGGCCTTTTTCAATGGTGTATCTTACCAGGTTCGATCCCAGGTATCCCGCAACCATAGGCATGTGCTTAGCCTCATAATATCCCATGTCAAAGGTTTTGCCTTCTGCAAATGGATATAAAACGGATACTTTAATTAATCCTTTTTCTGCCATAACAGGTTCGGGTTTTTTGGATTTGTCTGATCCCTTTTCCTGACTGAACGCAGTGAAGCATGTGATCAGAAGTAAAAGCGAGATGAGAAGTTTGAATTTCATGGCTAATTTTTTTGATTGATATATTAAAATTTGTTTCACGAGCCTTTTCTTTTGAAGAGTCATCTCAAGCTGTCCAGCCAGCCCGTAGAATTTAGTAAATCTTCAAAATAAATTGTTGGTCGACCAACAATAACCCAGGCCACGGGCAACAAATATACAGTAAGAATAAAGTTCAAACTCGATACTATAATTTTGCAACAAACTCCTTGTTTAATTCTTCTAATGTTTTTCCATAAACGATACTAAAAATCGAAATATCAGCGACTTCCTTTTCACAGGCCTTTTGCCACAGTAACTTGTACTTTATCATGCCATACTGTTCACATAAGAATTTCGCAAAAGCACCAGCAATAAAGCTTTCATTACGCCCGTGGCTACCAGACTCCGCACCCACCAATTTTTTACCGTTATTTTGTGTTGCCAGCGTTACTATGTCTAATTGCTTATTACTTAATACGCCCTTCGCTTTTGCAGTCTTGTATAGACCTTCTCTATAAAACCTTTTCTCATCTATATAATAATTAAAACCTTCCTCAATGAGTAATGTAAAATTGCTTGTCTTAGGCATGAATCCCCAGGCCCGTTGGGTTAAAATATGACCTACCTCCTGCCCCCCTTTCGCATTTTTTGGCAAGTAATAGACGGAAGGAAAATCATTAATAGCATGCGCGTCAGAATTAACCTTGGTAAGTCTCGCCTTTTGTTTTTTATCTGCAAAAACCCAAAAATTGATTTTACCGATTTTCTTCTTGTCTTCTTCTTCCAATGCCATAAGATTGGCAATTTCAGCCCAGTTTAATTCCTGAGCTGCAATTACTTCAGCCATAGTCTCCTGAGAAATAGTTTTGTCACTATAAAAACTGAAATTTTTTGACGGTTGCAGATTCCATTCATTATTGATGAGCAAAAATTCTGTCGAATTTAACTCCATGAGGGTTCCTTGTTTTTTCAGGGGCTGTCCCCCACAACTGATTAAAAATGCAAAGAATATGACAATAAAGGGTTTCATGATTGTATTTATTAGATAGGGTTTGAAACAATAGAGATGTTAAAGGTCTCTGCAAATTTCTACATCCGTTCTTAATATATGTCAATAGAAAAAGTGGATTGATACTTAATTACCAATCAATGATACGAGAACTACAACAAGTTATTTAATGTGTGAAGCCCAGTCGTAGTAACCCTGTTACAGTGTTTGTTCCCAATAACTTTCCGCTATTCAAACTGGACTACGGGCTAATGGAGCAGGTGCTGCCCAACCTGATCAATAAATGTTATTCACCACACCCCTGCGAGAACTTCTTTCGTGATTAATGCTACCACCGAAGATGAAAAGTTGATCCTGAGCATAGCCGACACGGGAAAAGGTTTTCCTGAAAGGAAGCTGAAAAGGTCTTTGAAAAATTCTATCGCCTATTTCCGTGGCCTCGGCTATTGACGGGTTGGATATGGTCATCCCCAATATCCCTTCTGTACCTATTGTTGTGGTGACTCTTTCGTTGCTCTTTTTCTTCCAGCGATTTAGCACTTATAAGATCGGAAGAGCGTTCGGGCCGGTGATGGCGATGTGGTTCGTCATGCTGCTGGTTATTGGGGTAGTACAGGTTGTGAGGATGCCCGAGGTAATCAAAGCATTGAACCCGGTTTATGCTTACAACCTATTGATGAAATACCCCGGCGGATTCTGGTTGTTGGGCGCAGTATTCCTCGCCACTACCGGGGCCGAAGCCTTATACTCTGACCTGGGCCCCTGCGGAAGAAAGAATATCCGCATTACGTGGGTGTTTGTTAAAGTCTGTTTGATCGTGTGTTACCTTGGGCAGGCCGCGTGGGTATTGTCATAGGGCAGAACTCACGTGGAAGACATCAATCCTTTTTACGGAAGCCACAATGGTTTTTAATTCCAGGCATTGTTATTTCTACCGCAGCTACCATCATTGCCTCGCAGGCGCTTATCAGCGGATCGTTCACGCTTATCAACGAAGCGATGAGTTTGAATTTCTGGCCGCGGGTTACCGTACGTCAGCCAACAGAACTGAAAGGCCAGATCTACATTCCGAGTGTCAACAGTATTTTATGGTTTGGATGTATCCTTATGACTCTGTAGTTCCAGATCGCACATGGAAGCAGCGTATGGTTTTTCAATCACCGTGGCCATGCTCATGACTACGTTGTTTCTCACTTACTACCTGCTATTCAGCAGAAAATGGAATGCGATCCTGGTATTCGTGATACTTGCCATCTTCTTTGTGGTAGAGTCTTCGTCGCGAAAGCAGCGTTTCTTATTTTGCAGGACACGGCGGTGTAACTTCTCCTGACGGATTTAGTACCACACCATTGTCAAGTGATCCTAACTGGAGACCTGACCTCGTGATGGCTGAGACAAAAGTTATTTTTGCAGTGCTGTTCAGACTATAGAAGAACGACCATCGTTGTTGTGTCGCTCTGGTTTCACAGAATTAACCGACTTGTTTAGGTGTCCTGGTTACGTGAAACATGAATTGCCGGTCCATAGAGAATTCAAATTGATGTTCAGTCAGTAATTCACTTGCTTTTCTTGAAGTGTTCAATACTCTCAACAGGTCTTGTGCAACTCCTGATTCCTTGATGTTGTTCAAAGCTTTTCCCTCGTAAACACTCATTTGAAACAAGTAATTTTTCGCTTTAGCGTCAGCAGCCTTAAACTCGTGGTCAAAAAGACGGTATTTCTGCGGGCCTTCTTCTGTGGCCACCATCAACTGAAGGATCACCGGGCGATACTTGTTCCACAATGAGGAGTAGGCATAATTTGTCATCATGCTAAAAAATCTTGCGTCCATGATTTTGTTTTGTTTATCATATTCAACTAAATCTTACCGACCAGAAATGTACAAGCAAACTAACTTCATCTAATTCGCTGCTCTAATCATAATTATAGAGTGCATTGCCCGGCATTCAATTGTAAAAACCCAGAAGGAGGAAATGCTCTAAAGAAAAGATCGCCTTCTACGCGATTCAAAGAATTGAGTAGTAAAGGTTGCGCTATTTGATGAGAATCCAAAGAATAAAGACTGTATTGGAATGAAAAGAATGCAGATTAATCAGCTGGTCGATCCGCTACAAGGCTTTCTGCGGCTCATGTAGCAATTTTTATTAGGTTGGGAATCAGTTAATCGGTAGCTTTAAGAAGTTTTAGCAGAATTATTTCGTATTAGTAAACCCCCGACTTACGAGTCATTTCTGACAGCCAGTCATTTTTAGTTATAATCCCCGCACTTGTTTTAGAATGCCGATCCCTTTTACACAATGAAGAAAAGTGATGACCTATTTATTGACCAGGTTCTTCAGGTTCCATCGTACGGATGGGCCGACAAGGATGGGAACCTGATTGTACCAACTCTCGGGCAATTGTGGGGAGAAGCTTTTTCACGCGTCAACATATTCAGGACAAAAAGAAACTGGATTCCATTCATCAACTGGTTTATCGTATTGTGCATGGCACCGTTCCTGTACTTCTTCTTATTTTATTATTTCACGTGGCCACTGTTGCTCGCCACCATCATTTATGGAATGATTGTGATGAGTACACACGGTACCATCTGGCTTCACCGCTATTGCACGCACCGGGCTTATACATTCAGTCATCCCTTCTGGCGTTTCGTCACACAGAACCTTGTACTGCGCACTTTTGCAGAAGAGGTCTACGTGGTCTCGCATCACGTACATCATTTGAAATCGGACAAACCGGGAGACCCTTATAATTCTAATGCCGGAATTATGTATTGCATGCTTTCAGATGTCAACCACCAGGCAATAGCCAAAGATTTTGATGAAGGGAATTACAGGAAAGTCAGCAACTTCCTCAATCATACGGGTGTCCGGATAAACTCGTATGCAAGTTATTTGAAGTGGGGATCTATCGCCTCTCCATTATATACTGTAAGCCTGTTGATACTGAACTGGATTTTCTGGTATTCGATATTCTTTCTCGTGGGTGGTCCTGGCCTTGCTTGCGCGCTGTTTACCGGTGCCATGTTCTGGTATGTGTTTGTGAGGGCCTTCAATTATACCGGTCACGGTGGTGGTAAAGTGAAGCACGCTGACGGAATTGATTTTGACCGCAGCAATTTATCTATTAATCAGACTCGTCCGGGACTCTTTTCAGGTGAGTGGCACAATAATCATCACCTCTATCCGCAAAGTGCTCGGGCAGGATTTCTTCCTTACCAGATTGATCTCGCGTGGATTTACATTTATTGCATGCACAAACTCGGAGCAGTCGCAAAGTACACCGATTCGAAGAAGCAATTCCTTGAGCGCTTCGGATTATCGTAACGATCAAGTTTTTATCTGCAATCCGGCCAGTTTGGATTTCTTGCGCATTAGCAGGTAACTCAATCTTCAATTTGAACAATGTTCAAACCTGTGAATAGTGTAACTTTTCACTCACTCTATGTAACAACAAGGCACTGGGAATTCATCACCTTGCCGTTCTAAGAATGCAAAGGAGAAGGTGCCCTGGCTTGATAGACCAGTGAAAACAATTACCCTGCAAATCTATCGCAACAGAAATTCGGGTCAGTGTAGTAATACTGCAGTTGATCTGTGTTTTAAAAGGCGCCTTTGATCTTTTTGTTGAAGGTGCCTTTTTCACCAAAATCAAAAAGAGTAAGAGTAATAATTTGGATGCGCGCCTACTTCGAATAGTGACTCAACCCAATAACAATATCATTCAACAAACTATAGACATGCGCAATTCAATAGATATGTTTCTTTATGTTATCGCCATTCCGTTGCAAGAAGTAATTGACAATATCTACCGGTTGCTCTTGCATGGCCGTATAGGTCAATTGTCCCTGGCCCGCTAACAAATCCTAGTTGGTGTCCTTCTTTAGGTGATGTGCAATCAGGCTGCGAACTTGCCGGTCTTTTCCGCCTGGCCTTGCTCAGTCCTTTTTATTTAGCCATGCTTCCGCTTCAATCGTTGATCGGAAATTCCGCTTTGGAAGATGCGTCTTTTTGGCCATGGCATTCAGTTGAATTTCTGCGATATCGTCTTTCACTATTTCTGCGATCTTCATCACTCCTGAATTAACAATGAGTCTCTGCGCTTGTTCATGGAGGTTCCTTACCTCCTGCGGATGTGTGCGCATTTCAGAGGCATCCGTCAAAAGAGTGAAATCTCTTTTGAGAAGACTAGCAGCTTTTTTCCAATCCGATAAATAATTGGGTACCGATTCACAATTACTCCAGAACCCTTTTATCTTCAGGTAGGCCCTGTTTTTTTCACGATTTACAGACAATGTATAATGAGTGTTGTCAGCGATGTGCTGTATTTCCATGGTCGTTTTCTTTAATTGCTCTCTGTATAAATTTAGTTCCTGGTTGAATTCCCTGATGGCGCTGTCCATTTTCGTTGCCGTCTTTTCTAGCAATGAGACTATCTCCTCTACGTGCTCCCCGGTCCTGTTCTCCGATTTCAGCAAGGCTATCAATCCCAGCAATGATGCTACCGGGCTTCTCAATTCATGTGAGTTTCGATAGATGAGGTAATCCAGCCGCGAGGAGTGTAATTGTATTTTGTTTTTCAAATGACGATAGCGACTGGTGTCCACAATCGAGAGCATTACCTGCTTTACCTTACCCTCCATGCCCCTGCTCAATACAGTTCCGCGCACGTGGATCCACCGGAAGTGTCCCCGGTTATCTTGTATTCTTAAATTGAAAGACAATATTTCTCCGGGCTTGGAGAGCTCTATTTTCCGGGTGTGGTTGTCAACAACCCATGCATCTTCAGGATGAACTATCTTCTTGAAAAAATTTCTTGCTGCCTCCCCGAATTCATCGGGCTGGTAGCCCAGCGACTTCAGCACATTCCACTGGGAGAATATCACCTCTTTATTTTCAAGATCATATAAGGTGACAGACCCGAGGGAACTGTTGATGAGTGCATTGATCACGCTCTCCCGGTTCACATATAAATGGTGGGCGCCATAGTCCGGGATATCGAAGTTTGCATTCGTGTGCTGTCTTAACTTTGGCTGGATGGTGCTTGTATCCATTGATGGAGCTTGCCGTTACTAAGGAAATTCCGTTGAGCAATTAAATTCCCTTAAAGCGAAGTTGTCAAGACCTACACAAGTCTGTTTTGAAAAGTTCCGTTCGTCTAATACACTGACTTTTAGAGAATTGAAGTGCAGTTTTTACTTCCAATGTTTATTGAACAAAAAGGAGTAATTGCTATTTTATTCGCAGCAGCAGCTGAATTGCAGAATAAAAATCTGTTTATTCTGATAGTAAAAAAAACTTACATGAACCTTTCCTTGAGCTAACCGAAGTGCCGGCTATTATATTAAATATTTTAGGTAGCTTGGTTGGCAAACTAACCTGAACTATGGCTAACCCACAAAAAATTGAAGCCGGAGATATTGTAAAAATCTCCTCTGATCCCAAGGTAATGACAGTAAGTTATGTGGCGGGTGACGAAGCGCTGTGTATCTGGTTCAACAAGGACGAGAAAATCGAATCGTACAAACTCGATCTTGACACGCTGGTACTTGTTAGTAAAAAGCCGAAGGGTTAAGATGTCTCAGTGAAATAGAAACCTATTTCACCAACCTGTACCTGTCGCTACGGATAGTAACGGAGCGTTCCTGCTGCCTCACCATAGTTGAAACAATAACACTACCTGTTTCATATTTGCGCTCAAATTCAACGATTTGTTCGTTAAGCTTCGAGGTACTAGATAATATGCATTTCAGCGTATTGTTGCCCTCCAGCGCGATAGAAAACTTTACAGGAAAAGAATACTTGTTTTGTACTCGCAAGTCTTTGTGCCCGTACACCACGGTAGCGTCAGCTCCTAAAGGAGTAAACCGCTCTTCTTCTTTGTAAATATCTACCGAGTGATTGTGCCGTTCTACGATGTGCAGTCCGCTGGTTAACGCAAGATGATAGATGATACTGGAAAGCTGGCATAGCCCTCCCCCATAATCTTCAGAGAGTTGTTCGGAAACAATATTACGTCCGAGTTTGTAATTATTACTCCTGCTTGGCTTTTGCACCAGGCGCCAGAAAGAGAATATCTCACCTGGCAGGAGCACCAGTCCATCGACTTGTGAAATACCTCTGCCAATATTGTGAATCTTGTTGTCGAAATGGGTACTGGGCATTATCGGTTGTATGAGACTAATGCTGAAATCAAACTGTATATCGCGGGACTGATCATCAAGTACCGCAAGCTTCTTGTAGGTACCCGAGCTGAGGTCGCGATACGTCCGGAGAGCTATCTTCACGCCTCGTTTTACTTCTGCTGGGATGATCTCTTTGATATTCATTCGATGCAAACTCAAATCATTGCTTAGGTTAAATTGACTTGACCCCAATACACTCAAATCTCTGAATGATCATTTATAAAATCAAATCTGTTTTTTCGCTGGAGGGCTTTGACTTCACCAACACCGTCTATTCTATTCTGAAATTTCTTTAAAATCTTGTAATTCACTTCGGTTATGGGAAAAATCTTGAAGAGATACGGGAATTTTCCCATTGCCCAAGGGGCAGGTAGAAGCATACATTCGCGTCACTTAACACAGACGCATGGATATTTTTCGCCCTACTAACATTACCATTTGGGAGAATTTTCACTTCACTACAAAAACTATTATCAAAGATCTCTTCACTGTAAGAAACCCGCGCGGAAGAAAAAAAATAGATCAGTACAACGAAATGACAACACTCCTCCAGGGGTTCATCACCCGGAGGCAGTATTCGAATGAGCCATTCAAGCCCTTCGGCTCTGGCTGGTCGTGGACAGGCGTGAATACTTCTGAAGGTGGTGTGATGCTGGATACTTCTTCTAATAAAAACAAGGGCCTGAATCTGATCATGGACCTTGAACCAGGCTCCGTGAGCAATCAATATACGGGCGATCCGAAGTTCCTGGTCATGTGCCAATGCGGTGCCGGTGTGCGCAAACTCAACAAATACCTTGAGGGTACGAAACGATCACTGAAAACATCCGGTGCCAGCGATGGGCAGACAATTGTTGGTGCTATGTCTACTGGTACACACGGCTCCAACCCCATTGAGGGTGCCATTCATAATTATGTCGTAGGAATGCACATCATCACAGGCCCTGGCGTTGCTGATCAATGCTGGGTGGAACGAAAATCATACCCGGTGGTGAGCTCGGCTTTCCTAAACTCGCTCAACCTCAGCCTGGCCCAACTCAAACAAGATGACGACCTGTTCAACTCGGCCCTGGTCAACATTGGAGGCCTTGGTGTTCTGCATGCTGTGCTGCTTGAAACTGTGGAAATCTACCAGCTTCGTCTTATCCGTCAGAAATTTCCCTATGATGATAAGCTTGTAAAACTCATGACTACCCTGGATGCACAGGCTTTTGGTTTCCCTGACTACCAGGGCGAACCGCTGAGTCATTTGCAGGTGGTTTTCAACCCTTATAAATTCGATGTTACTAATAAAACCGGTGAAGCTATTGTCACCTATGGCTACAAGCTCCCGAGTTATTCATCGTTGTCGGGAAAAAAATCCAGTTGGTTTCAGAAGCTACTGATGATGCTTGGTTTCAAATATTACAAATTCAAAAACTTTATAAGCAGGTTAATCAGTGACCTATCCAATGACCTTGTCCGTTTCCTTGCCAAACTTGACGACACCATGCCCGAGCTCATTCCCGATACTGTTGAAGCAGTTCTGAAACTCTCCTACAAGACGGGAGTGCAGCAGGGAGTGCTTGGAGATCTATTCACCGGAGAAGGCCCGCCTTCGGCACTCGCAGGAAGCACCATGTTCGTTGGTGTGAATGACATCGAAAAGGTATTAGAAATATTTCAAAGGCGAACTCCCAAAGCATCTCCTGAATTTTCCGGGATCTACTCTTTGCGCTTTGTCAAATCTTCTTCTGCCACACTGGGAGGAAACTATTTTGGCAATGTCACCTGTGCTATAGAAGCGGACGGGATATTGAACGACCGTACAAAGAGATATTATGCTAATATCTGGAACGACCTGAGAACACAAAACATCCCATTCAGATTTCATCTTGGAAAGCTCAACGACCTGGATCAGCAAAAGTTCTCAGCTATGTATGGTCCGTCTAAAACTGTCTGGCTGAACAGTCAGAATGCGTTGCTGAATCCCTCCATGAAAAGTCTTTTAATGAATGATACTTTGAGAGGCTGGGGCTTGGTATAACGTTCTACTCCTAGCTGGCAGGAAACTCCAGTCGAAACTGGGTTCCGTATTCTTCTGAACTTTCCACAAAGATCTTCCCGTCCATGGCTTCGACTTGTGTCCTTACCAGGAAGAGCCCGAAACCTTTTCCAGGCACTTCCGGGTGGAATCAGAGACGATGGTAAAGTGGTAGTAACAATTGAAGACAACGGCCTTGGTAATTGAAATGAAATATGCCAAGGATAAAATATTTAACCTCTATCAACGATTTAAGTGCGTTGTGTAGCAGGTTGTAGAAGATGCTATCGAGGATAGAGACGTCTGAATTTAAGAACCTTCAGATACGTGGTACGGGCATTGGCTTTTTTGATTTCGTTTTCCAGGCTGTTTACAGCTGGGAATCAAATGATCGCCTAATGTGATAACTTCTACAAGTTGATTTTCCCCTGTGACGGATATTCAGTACTAAATTTAAGTCCCTGATTACTTCATCAAGATGGTCGATGCTATTTTCGAGGTGTATCAATTCATCTGCATTGCCTTTGTTGGGCAACAGGTGAATGAGTCCTTTGATCCTCGCCACAGGGCCACGGATGTTGTGTGCAGTTATAAATGCGAACTGCTCCAATTGCATGTTGCGATTGGCGAGTTCATTATTCAGTTGTTTGAGTGACAACGTGCGCTCCTGAATTTTTTCTTCCAGACCTGCTTTAGCACCTTCAAGTTGCTCGTTTTGAAAAAACAAAATCTCCGACTGGGTCGATAGCTCTTCATTCTGGGCAGCAATCTCTTCAGTCTTAAACTGTATCTCGCGGGTACGCTCTTCTACCAGTCTGGCAAGGACTTTTGTTCTGGCTCGCAATTGCTGTGTCCTGAAGTAGTAGATTCCGAACACACCCGCTACCAGAGAGGCAGCAAAAAGCGCGTCCACCCAGGCCTTCTGCCAGAAAGGTGAGTCAATACTCACACTGATCTTTAACTCACCATTCTCCCAGTCACCGAGGGCGTTTGATGATTTTACACGCAATACATATTTCCCTGCAGGAATATTCGTAAATGAAATCCTCTTTTGCTTACCAATGAAATTCCATCCCGTATCATAATTTTCGAGAATGTATTTATGGTTGTACCTGCCGGGGCTTCCAAACCCCAACCCGGTAATTTCAAATCCGAAGTTACGTTCGTTCCATGCAAGGTTAAGTTCCTGAAGGTTATATGTATCAATCGCTGTGCCGTCTGTCCGTTCAGTCACACGAACATTGTTGAGGAAGAAGCCCGCCAGAACTGTTTTCGGCACTTCCGAATTAATGGATAAGACTTGATCTGGCTCAAAAAAATTAAGGCCATTAATCCCACCAAAGTAAAGCTTTCCCGCCGGGGATTTGTGAAAGGCGCGTGTGTTGAATTCGTTGCTTTGAAGACCGTCGGCTTTTTCGAAATTCCTGATCACGGTTCGTTTCAATTTGTCGAATACCGCCAGTCCTTTGTTAGTGCTTAACCAGAGGTGATTTTTATCGTCTTCCAATATCCCGTATACAACATTGCTTCGAAGTCCTGAATTCTCATTATAGTGTGTAAAGCTGTTAGTCTTATCAGAATATAAGCTGAGCCCCCCGCCCCAGGTCCCGATCCAAAAGTTCCCTTCCTTGTCTTCGTAAAAGCACTTGATCTCAACCGCCGGAAACAATCCCGGGCCTTGTCCCTTTTTGGCAAACGTTTTTACTATTTCTTTTCCTTCACCGTCGAGAACCTTTATCTCCGCTTTTGATTCAATCCAGATATTACCCTGATGCACTCCGATGGACATGCTTCCGGAGTTATGAACTTTGGAAACCTGACCAGTAGCATGCGACCAGCTATATAACCCTCGGTTTGTTGTGAAGATAAATGTATCCGCTCCGATCTTACAGAAGTCGTGGATGGCCAGATCGTCATTGTCAAGTTGAGCGTTTCCGCATGGGGAAATAGTCGAGCTATTGAATTTTTTGAGGCCACGCGTAGTGCAAAGCCACACCACTCCATCCGATGTTGTAAATATTTTATTCAGGCGGGCCTGCTTTCCATTGATGCCTTTTACATCATAATTTGTTTTGCTTCCTTTTTCAAGATCAATGACATCGAGGCCGTTAAGCGTACCGACAAGAAGCTTGTTATCATCCTTGGTATAAATTGAAGACACAAAATTATCGGACAAGGAGGTCCTCAGATTAGGGAAACTCCCGATATAATTGAAAACAGCTATAGACGGATTGTACTTATTAAGACCGAGTCCGTTTGTTCCTATCCAAACTGTACCGTCATTCGATTCATAAAGGCAACTAAGGTAGGTCCCCGAAAGACTTAGCGGATCTTCGGGATCGTGTATTAGTGTGGATTTCCTTTTTCCGTTCACATCATATATCTGAACGTACCTCCTGGCCACCCACAGCTCTTTGTTCCGGGTCTGCATCATTGAAAAATGACTGTAGTCAAAGTCCTCCGATGCAGGGTAAGTATCAATTGTCCGGAAGACGGGAGCACTGGATTCATACTTCACTAATTTTTCCTTTGTCTGAACAAATAATGTACGGGTAACGGTATCAAATCGAGCCAGGAGCGACCTGGAGTCTGTAAACAACAGGTCCCATTTTGCCTGCACTGAATCATATCGATAGATTTTGTTGTGAGTGGTGATCCAGTTTCCAAATTTGGTGGAGAACACAAGCGAATTGACTTGCTGTTGATCAAACTCTTTATATTTTTCTAATCTTCGCAACCCCCTGGTGCCAGGATTAAAGGCCAGTATGCCCGTGTTCGTTGCCAGATAAAATAATGAATCATTTACCGCAAATAACTGGTTCACTTTAAGCCTGCTTGTGTTCCCATCGGGAAGATCAAGACTATAGGAAATGAAACTGTCAGACTGATTGATGTACTTGCTTAAGTAGCCCTCATGTGTAATCCACAGATTGCCGAGATGGTCAGTATGTAAGCCGGTGATATAACTACTGATAATGGAAGATGGGTCAGAGTCCGTGTGCTGATATATTTTAATGGTGCTGCCATCAAACCTGTTGAGACCGTCCAGTGTGCCAATCCACAGGTATCCATATTTGTCTTGAAGTACTGAAGAAACAGCTGATTGAGAAAGCCCCTGGTCTACAGTGATCTTTTCGAAGTTGATTGTTTGTTGGGCTTTTGAAACAAGCGGAAAGAGCAGGAGTAATATGCCCACATGCTTGCAGAGTCTATAAGAATGTACTGCCAACCATTGGTACATAATTACAAGAAACAAATTTAAAGTGACTATTCATAACCACGCTCATAATCACTAATATATGAGCTTGTTACGAGTCTGTATTCAGAGGTCTAGGCTGATAATTGTACCGACCTAACTTAGTGCAATTTTGCGACAGATCAAGGACACAAATTCCAGGTATAAATCATGTGTGCAAGTGACTTTTATCATCAAACCACCTTTTCCATTTCGGGAGATTAGTGAATGCTGGACAATCGATATCCAACCATGGATTCTAAAAAAACAACCATCACGTTTAAGTCAGTTTATATGATTGGTGCTGTGTCCACTATTATAGCGTTATGTGGGATTATATTGGATATAGTTACAGGGGCAATGACAGGCGGAAATATTGCTTCACTCCCATCGGACGTGACAACATGGTTTGCATTGCTGCATAGTAATCCGCTACTTGGTCTATACCGTCTTGACTTGCTTAACAGCATCAACCAGATTCTGCTAATTCCCTCCATCTTTGCCCTCTTTATAGCTCAGAAGGAAAGGAACGGAAATGCATTATTGGCTCTTATCCTATTCCTCGTTGGTTCATCAATACTAATAAGCGGAAATACGGCTTTAACGATGTTAGACTTGAGTAGTAAGTATGACTCCACATCTTCTGAAGAACAACGGAATCTGATCTTGGCAGCAGGTGAGGCAATGCTATCCAAAGGGAAGCATGGCAGTCTCAGTGTATTTATCGGATTCACGTTGCCAACTATGGCAACAATGTGGATGTCCATCGTGATGTTACGTGAACATGTGTTTAGCAGGCTTACCTCCTTCGCTGGAATAGCCGGAAGCTTGGGGGTTTTATTTCATGTCTTTCTCGTCACCTTTTCACGAATCCATGATGATCTTGCATTGATCATCGCTATCCCTGCAGGGCTCTTAATAATGTTATGGATGATCTTATACATGATCACGTTCTTAAGACTGGCGCAATCCGACAGTTGAGTTTTCTTTGCCCGGCAACTGCCCAAGCCTAAAATCGTAGGCAGCACCACGATACGTAACCTGCCGCATCAACGAATATTCAAATATCCAATTACCCCACCGTTCCCGTCTTCACTTTCCCTGCGCGCTTGTAGTTGGCGAGAATAACTCCGGTAGAAGTCACCGTACTCTCTGTTAATGTAAATGCAGCGGGTATCGCGCCATTGCCGAACAGCTTTTTCCCTTTCCCAAGTGTCAACGGGTAAACTTTGAGGCCAAGCTCATCTACCAAATCATTCTTCAGAAGCAGCGGAATAAGTTCACTGCTGCCCCACACCTGGATGTCGGGGCCACTTGATTTTTTTAGTTTTTTAATGTCGGCCACAGTCTTCAGGAACACTGAGTTCCTCCAGGCGGATTTCTTCATAGTCTTTGACAGGACGAATTTTGTGCCTTCATTAATGCGCGGCCAAAAGTCTCCATGATCGGGCCAGTAGTTGGCCCAGATCTTAAATGTCTTTCTGCCCAGAAGATAATCGGTCTGTTGCGCCAGTTCTTTTTGCACAGCCTTGCCAAAAACTTCGTCACTATAGGCTGCCGTCCAGCCACCGTGTTTGAAACCGCCAGAGGTATCTTCTTTAGGCCCACCCGGTGCCTGCATCACTCCATCTAAAGAAATCATCGACAGGACAATTATTTTTCTCATCGTCTATTTGGTTAGCAGTGTTTCGAGGTATTGCAGGGTAGATGTAAATCCTTCTTTGAATCCCATTTTGATCATCTGCTCCATGCGTTCAAGCGACTTGTTTTTTATGGTAATACGTACCATTGTAACTCCCTTGGTTTCACTAAAATCAAAGTTCCACTCCGAGCCACCTGGTACTTCCGGGTTAACTTTTTCATCCTTGTCTGAAAACATACTGTAGAATTTGAAATTTGTTTTGGGAGCCACAGCCGTGTAGTCCTGGATCGACCATGTTTCTTGTCCTTCCGGGCTTACCATGGCATAGAACCTCCGCCCTCCTACTTTAAAGTTCATGTATTTTGTTTTGGAAAGGTATGGCTTGGGCGCCCACCATTGATCGAGGATTTCCTGTTTAGTGAATGCATCCCAAACTAAATCAAGCTCGGCTGCAAATTCTTTGTTTACGAACACGGTGGCAGTTGCTTTGTCAACGGTGAATTCGAGTGGTAAAGAAGTGGTTTTCATTTTCTAGATTTTTTATAGTTGATGATAAATGTATTAAGTCGTAAAATTCATTTAACCGCAGGGTGTGGAAGGCGTAGAGGTTAAATTCAGTCTTGGCTACCCTGCGATCCATGTAGTTTAAAAATATTCATGCTGTTCAAAAAATAAAAGGGATTAAAAATCTTTTGTGACTGCCTTCTTTGTGCAAGGCTAGTAAAAGAATATCCAGTTTTTCAAGCGTAGCGATCAGTCCTTGCTCCATACCCATTTTGATAACCATCTCCAGGTCGGCCAGTGACTTGTAGGTAACCACTGTTTCTACTATCGCATTTTCACCTTTATCAGTAAACGTTACGCGCCACTCGGCCCGCGGCATAGCTTTGTTTATTTCACCTGCTGCATTGCTGAAGGCATCCAGTGCGGTGTAGTAATCAACTGGTTTGATTTTCACATACTCCGTGTAGCCCCAGTGTTCGGTGCCGTTGGGTTCTACCATGGCATAATGCCAGTGGCCTCCTTCGCGGAAGTCCATGGTTTTGGTGCGCGTAGTTAACGGGGCCGGGGCAAACCACCGGTTGAGTAATTCACTCTTGGTGTAGCAGTCCCAAACCAGTTGCCTGGCGGCCATAAACTCACGCCTAATGGTCAGTGTATTTTTCTTTTTGTCTGCCACGAAGTCAAACTGCAAATTCGGTTTCATTATTTTTTCTTTTTAAGAGTTGCTAGAAGTTGATCAAGTTGTTTGAAGCGGGTTTCCCAAATCTCTCTGAACTGGTCAAGCCATTGGTCTATTTCTTTCATTTTATCAATTTGAAGTTCATAGTAAATCTCACGACCCTGGAATTCCTGTTTCACCATTTCGCATTCAGTCAACACCCGCAGGTGTTTTGAGATGGCCTGTCGCGAAGTGTCAAAGTGCTCGGCAATGGTATTGGGTGTCATCGACTGCACTGCGATCAGGGCAATGATCGCTCTCCGGGTCGGATCGGCAATGGCCTGAAAAATATCCCTTTTCATATGATGTGAGGTTTTATAGTTTTATCGAATTTACCGCATTCAATTATTTCCCGATCAGAGGCAGGTACTTTGCACGGTTGTCGATAATCACCCATGCAATGATGGCGATCAGTGCGAAGGCAATAGGCAAAGCGGATGGAGCCATGCTGATGTTGGCGAGCAAGATGCCCGTCAGCACCGGCAAGATAACGATGGCGCCAAGTGGCCTGGTCCTGCTGAAGATCAACAATATACCACCGAGCACTTCGATGGTCCCTACCAGTGGCATGAGCCAGCCTATCTCCATAAATGCCATTCCTGTTTTCACCATTTTCTCCGGCATGTCTTTGGGCACGGGCATGTAGTGAAAGAATTTATCGAGGCCTGCATTAATGAACATGAGGCTTGCCAGCAGACACAAAGTGAATTGAATTTTAGCTTTCATAGCGTGTTTTTTTATTTGAAATCATATGGTTGCAATGCAACTAACTGGTTGCAAATATATATGCAACTATATGGTTTCACAAAATATTTTGGTGGTTTTTATTTCATGCAAAAAGACTTCGCTTCAAGGTGATTGTGCAAAGGGCGTTGGGAAAGGTTTACTTCGATTTAAAGGAAATCCAGATAACCGCAGAAAACGCAGAGTTTCGCAGAGAAAAGCGCAATAAAATGAAAATCTTTGTGGCCTTTTGCGATCTCCGCGGGTTAATTGTAGTTAAATAAACTGAGAAGTTGCAGAGTGAACAAAGCTAGTTTTAGATCCTACTTCTTCAACTTGAACCCGAGGATCAACGGTATCTGCGTGATCTTGCCTTCGTCAGACGGGTCTCCGCACTCTTTTCCGTTTATCATTTTGAAGGTGATCTCGAATGTCTTGCCTTTGTATTTCGGATTGGCATCCACTACCCCGGTTTTGTCCTCTACCGTCAATGCTTGCCACAATGCTTTTTCTTTTGCAGGCATGTCGGGTGATGGCGCTGCCGAACTGAAATCACCGCATGAAAAAGTAAGATGAAAACAGTCTCCCATGGAGGCCTCCTGGAAGATGCCGGTTTGAGTTTGAGGTGCTGCATTTTCTTCTGGCAGATCTGCAACATCGCTCTCCTGATTCTTTGTCAAAAAGGATACAAATTTAAGGTGGTCACGCTCCCACCGGATGGCAAGCTCTTGTGTGACGTTGGGTTCGCCCCAGGTAATCACAAAAAGATCGCCTTGTGTTTTTCCCGCTACTTCAATACCGGGTACCTGGTTGACAATGCTGAGATGTTTCTGCCTTGGCCACTGCAAGTTAAAGTCAGCCCCGGCTGCATCGATCAGGTAGAGGTACTTGTCATCGTACAGGAAGAGCGTATGCATTTGCGAGCAATCATCTGCTTCGCCCACACCTTTGCACGCCATGCGGCCGAGTTTGAGTGAACGTCCTTTAAAAGTATATGTGCCAAGGTCAAGATTGCCGATGGTATGCACTTGGTTGCTGAAAACCCACCCCGTTTTCTTCCCTGTAATTTCTATTTGATGAAACTGGCGTTCGCCACAGAGCTCCGGTGCTGGTGCAGACTTCAGTATCTTTCCCGCAACAGTATCTTTTACCGCGATAGCATTTCCGGCCTGTGGTTTATCCAGGAGGTTAATCTGGCCGGCACTGTCAGGCAACAACAACACAAAATGCTCCCGGTCTTTAAAAGCAAGCGTCAGCGGAATATTCCAACGGTAACGTGGTAGCATCTCACTGGAAGAGAGCAGCGCACAGCTGAATATGATAAGGATGAATAATCTTTTCATGGGGTTGGGGATAGCAATTACAAATTACAAAAAACAGTTATGAATTATGAGTTCCAGGCTTTGAGTCTTGAGCTATGAGTCACAAGCTATGCGCGATGAGTTTGTTCATTTGACTCGTAACTCGCAGCTCACAACTCGTAACTTCAAGCTTCTTAAAAAGTGAGATTAAGACAATCGATCGCGGAACGTTTTCAGGAGTGTACGGCTATTCGATTTTTTGATAATGATAGCATCACATTGATTGAATTTGGCAAAGGCCTGTATTGCTTCACTTATCTTCTTTATCGCTTTCCCGGATAATTTGCCTGGCTCGAAATGAAGGTTGTTGATGTTCAGCACTCTTTCTTTCCGGTCGGCTTTCGAATCCATTCGCGCTACAAATGTATCGCCTACTAATATGGGCAACGAAAAGTAGCCGTATTTCCTTTTGGGTGCCGGCACAAAGCATTCCACCTGGTAATCGAAGTCGAAGAAGTTACGCAGCCGGTGCCGGAACACATTCAATATATCGAATGGCGAGAGGACAAACGCCTCACCGGATAAAGTGATTTTCTTTTTCTTATACTCCGGGAGCATGTAAAGCGGTGAGACGCCTAAACCTTCCACTTTAACTTCGCAGATTGTTCCGGCATCCACGAGGTTCTTGAGCTCTTCCTTGAAGGGGCACTTCACAAATCGTGTGCTCCATGCAATTTCCTTTGCATAGGCAACGCCCAGCGCTTTCAGGCTCCGGATGATAACATGCTGTGTATATTCAGACATCGAAGGCATCGTGGTATCGGTATCGCCGGGGATGACATTTTCCGGCAAGTCATATATCTTCTGAAAATCTTTTTTTCGTGTTGTCACCAGTTTGCCTTCGAGATGCAGGTATTCGAGGGCTAGCTTAGATGGGCGCCAGTCCCACCAGCCGGAGCTCTTTGTGACTCGGTCGTTTTCGAAGTCGCGCGCCATGAGTGGTCCTTCTCTGCCAACCCGGTCAAGGATTTTGTTCATCAGGTTAACTTCAGCGCCAGTCAAGGGTTTTCTTCTCGATACAAAACTCGCTTTGACCGGCAGCGAGTACCTGAAATTGTACATGGGAATATACCCGGTGGCGAAAGTCCAGAATTCAAAAATACGTCCGTCTGATTGTAACTGTTCTATCCAGTCTGGTCGATAATCCGGGACCCGTGCAGCGATAGAATGATGATGTGCACGTTCTACAACATAGTTCGTGTCGATCTGGATAAAGCCGAGGTGATCAATCAACTTATAGACGGCTTCAATGCCTTTGCCGAACTGTCCGCTCTTTGACAGGCCGGCTGCATGAAGGATTATTTTGCGCGCTTGAGATTGCGTGATTACAACAGGCTTATTCACGGCAAGATTTGCATTCTTTGTCATAAATCAGGCCTTATAAATAACTGGTAGTCAGCATACTATTCCAAGTGTGGTTAATCCTCTTCATCATACTTATTCTTATGTAGGACTTATTCCTATAGAGCGACCTCATCTTTTAGGACATCCTCTTTATTGCGATTTAGGCTTTGGCTTTGAAATATGGAAAAAAAAAGCGGAACAGACGGGGGGCTAAAAATCCTTTGTCTTGAAGATAGAGTTGAGGACGTAGAGCTGATTAACCGGGCTCTGATTAAGGGTGGTCTATCTTTTTCTACGATGGTTGTTGATTCGAAGGACACTTTCGAGAATGCTCTCCCCGAGTTCGCACCTGAAGTTATCCTGTCCGACCATTCCTTACCACAGTTCAACTCATTCGCAGCACTGAAAATCATAAAAGACCGGGGCATGAAGGTGCCGTTTATTTTAGTTACCGGATCGGTGTCTGAAGAATTTGCAGTCAGTTGCCTCAACGAAGGTGCTGACGATTACATCCTGAAGTCAAACCTCGTAAGGCTTCCATCGGCTATCCGCAACGCGTTGAATAAAAAACAGATTGAGCTAAGGCGTGAAACGGCTGAGCGTGCTTTGCGCAAGCAAAATGAAGAGCTTGTCAAGGTAAATCACGAACTGGATAGTTTTGTGTACAGCGTCTCTCACAATCTGAGGGCTCCGCTGATGTCGATCCTGGGATTGATCAATCTTTCCCGCAACGGATATTCCAATAACGGAGACTATTTCGAGATGATGGAGTCCAGTGTTCGTAAGCTGGATGATACCTTGAGGGAAATCCTGGATTACTCAAGGAACGCAAGGGGTGGCATCAACTATGGGCCAATCAATTTTCGCCAGCTTTTAAAACAGTCCATTGACAGCCTGAAGTATCTTGGCAACTTCGATAAAATTGACGTGAGGCAAAATGTGGTCGAGGCTTCTCCCCTTCACTCGGATGCTGACCGCCTGAAGGTGATCCTGGGCAACCTATTGTCGAACGCGATCAAGTACTACGATCCCGAAAAACCCAACCCTTACATTGAAATTGATGCCACTATTTCTCCAAAGGAGCTGGTCCTCCGTATCACCGACAATGGCATAGGAATACCGCAGGAATTGCAGTCCAAAATCTTCAACATGTTTTTCAGGGGAACGGAAAAAAGTGATGGCGCTGGCCTGGGCCTTTACATTGTAAAAGAAGCAGCCAAGAAACTCTCCGGTACAATCGAAGTCACTTCCCAGGTGGGTGAAGGAAGTTCGTTTGTTTTGAAAATACCGAACAACATCTCCATGCAGATCAGTTGAGATCGATGGGCAAGCTGGTGATATTAATAAATTCCTTTACAGTTATTGTATTGTCGTTGGAATGCCTGTCAGGCAACTGATGTAAGGGATCTATTCCTGCCCTGGTTGGTTTGACCTTGACAGGGATGACGAGGTTGGTGAATTTTTTCTTGATCAGGTGCTTCTTCAGGTAAATCAGTTTTTCTTTTCCACTATTGTCTTTCGCGTAGATGCCCACATCAATCCAGTCGTTCAACGGTTCTCTTTGATCCTGGCCAGGAACGAGTGCGTTGATCTTTTCGCAAGACACGGTTAGCGTCACTTCAAACTTTCCTTTCTTGTCTTCCCTGTACACCGCATCAACAGCTTCGTTCTCAAACAAAATAATGGATTCCAGCATGTCGTGAATCAGATATTTCAGTGAATCCGGGGTGGTACTGGCTATGCTTTTGATCAGGTCTTTTGTAGTGGGGTAAGTACCTTTCTTTACCAGCCATTCTTCATCAAATCGTTTCAGGGCCGTATTCATTTTTTCTTCACCGATGTAGCTTTGCAGGGTATAGAAAACCAGGGCTGCTTTATTATAGTAAACATAAGGCTGATCTTCAACCGATACCAGCGGGCTCTCCTTATCACGCTCTTGTGTCCGCCCCTTCAGATAGTTATCCAACTCATACTTCAGGTAAAGCTCAAGGAGCTCAGGGGAGTAATTTTTTTTCATCACCATCATCGCAGTGTACTGAGATAAGCTTTCAGAAATGACTGCGTTCCCTTTGGTGCTTCCTGCCATCAGCTGGTTGCCCCACCACTGGTGTGCTACTTCGTGAGCGGTGACATAATACGCCATGTCCAGGTCTTTGGCAGGGTCATCTGCTTTCAGCAAGAAGCCGATGCCTTCAGAAAAAGGGATGGTGCCGGCAAAAGACTGTGCAAAAGTATTGTACCGGGGGAATTCCACGATACGCAACTGCTTATATGGAAAAGGGCTGAAGTTTTGTGAGCAATAGTTCAATGCATCCTTCATAGCAGCCATCATGCGTTCCAGGTTGTACTCGTGCCCGGGGTTGTAGTAAATCTCCAGTTCAACATTGTTCCAATGATCCTTCCGTTTATGAAATCGTCCGGATAGAACGGAGTAAAAATTAATTACCGGCTGATTCATTTTGTAATGGAAATAATTCCGGCCGTTCTCTTTCCACTCTTTGACGAGCTCGCCCGGGGCAATGGCAACCTGGTCACCGTCCGTACTTACACGCATTTCAAACCGGATGTGGTCAGCGCTGTTCCCAAATACATTTGATGTAATCCCGTTGTTGTCGGGGTTGGGAAGTTCGTCCCTGAGTTTAAGGGCATTTTTCTTCCGGTCGGATTTGTCCTTTAACTCCAGTTGAGGGTTGTACCCGATACCCGGGAAATAGGAATTGTTAAAGAATGTTCCATTAAATACAATATCTGTATTTGATCTTCCTTCTTCAAAACCAGTAGAGGTGTAAGTAATTTTGAAATTCATTTTCAGACTGTCTCCCGGTTTAAGGGCGGAGTCCAACCGGTAAATAGAATAGCATAATTCAGGGTAAGATTCACCTGGTTTAAAAGGCCGGTCGAAATTAACTTCTGTCCGCACATGATGGTCCATGCTACTTTGAATGTGAATAGACTCCTGCCCCTCCGTTGATTTATTTTTCAGGTAAAAAAATCCTTCTGCTGTAAAACTTCGCTGAGACGGATACAGGGCAATGGTAGAGTTGGATTCTACAATCTTGGGCTGAACTGTGTTCTTGTATTTCTTCAGCGTTCTCTCATAACTGGCTTTGCGGTGATTCTTATCTTCGGTATGTTCATAGGTGTTGATGACATTGGTATTATAATAAATGTATGTGCCCGAGCAGCAAAAGACAACGACTGCCATTAGCCCTGAGAAAGCGATGGACTTTGAAAGGCGTTGCTTCCCCGTCAACCAACGCTCCCTCCAGGACGACTCTGTTCCACGAACATAAAACACTACCGCTATCATAAACAGCGCAAATGAGAATGCAAACCAATAGACTTTAAAGGCAACGAACGGCTTTACAAAATGCCCCAATGCATTCATGTCGGAGTACGATCCGAGCGTAGCACTTCCGAACTGCCAGAGGTCGTGTTCCATTCCGAATTGATTAAGGAGTGCATTCAAAATGAAAAACACCACGCACCACACAAACCCGGCAAATTTATTGCCCGACAATACTTGTAAGAACAGGAAGAGCATGGTGACCGAAACAGCGGCTGCCAGTACAGGCCAAAAAAAAGCGGTGAAATAAACCGATAGCTCAAACCGGTAGTAGTGATAAGATGTCTGCACAAGGATGCTACACAAAATCAGCAATAAAAAGAGCAAGGCATAAACCAGGATGAGCCCGAAGAATTTTGAAAACAAAGACACAAACGTAGGAACCGGAAGCGTGTCGTAAATCTGGTGCAGGTTAAGTGATCGCTCTTTCCAGAGAAGCTCTCCGGTATAAAAGACAATCACAATAGTCAGGAACAGATTGAATGAACTGTTGATCTGGTCTATCATAATGGCTGTAACAGGATATGAACCTGTTCCGTAGACCGAAGCTATTTTGGAAGCTGCCAGGAAGAAGAAGAAAATTCCGCTTCCAACAATGGCTATGAAGGCTTTTTCGCTCCACACCATCCTGAAATACATTAATGTTAATCTAAAAACTTGCCTCACGTAAACCCATGAGTCTATTCTGGCTAAAGTGACGGGCGCTGCGAGAAGATTGTCATCGGCAATCTCCTTCACTTGTCGCCCTCCTTTGGAACGGGCCGAAGTAAAAGAAAAGAACCTGACTGTGACGACCAGCGCCACCATTCCAATAAATATCCACAGCAAGCGGTTGTAGAGCATCGCTCCCTCCAGAGGAATCAGCTTCGTGTCTTGCTCAACCGGAGTCCAGTATTTGGTTATGAAGAGAAAGGTCTGAATGGAAAAAGGATCGATTATTCCGGCGATGTATTGCGAGTCGAGTTCACGAAGGAAAGCGATGGCAATTTGATACAGCACCAGCAAGAGTACTCCTTGCAAATAGATTACCAGGGAGCTTCGTCCCAGGGCCCCACTCATGAAAAAAAGGGCTGACGTAAAAAACAAGTTAGGAAGTGTGAACAGCAGAAAGGGATGCAGGTAACTTGAGAGTGCAAAAGGAAGAAGCTCCTCGCCTTTCCATGCTACATCCCACGGAACAATTTTCCCCAGGGCAAACCCGGTAATGAAACCGACAAACAGCGCACTATTGATAATAATCAGCAATACAAAAGATCCCAGGAACCGGCCAAGAAGATAATTCTGTTTCTCTATCGGCATGCTGAAAAGAATGGAGTCCATGCGATGATCAAAATCCCGGATGATGGAAACGCTAACGACAGCGGATGTAATAATGGAAAGCACAAATGACGCGACAAGTGTCATCCGGTAAATGATGAATGGAGCATTGGCATGAATAGTACCAATCGGACCTCCCAGTTTGATCACCGAACTGGCCACGGCAAGAAATCCCAGCAGAAAAGCGATAGCGCAATAAACGTAAGTCGCGGGCCTGCCCCGGCGATAAGTAAATTCGAAAAGAAAGATGTCCCTGAACATGGTGGTTTTTAAAACTATGTCCGGCTCGCTACTTCAATTTCATTAGCTCTTCGCTCAGCTTCCAGGATGTGAGCAAAGTATACATCTTCAAGGGCGGCCTGAATACGTTCAAAGGAATGGTTCAAATCCGTTTTGCTCAGCACATGAATTTCAGGAACACCACCGGCAAGCCTTACTGACAGCACCTCATAATTTTTTTTGTGCTCCGCTAGCTCCGCTTTGTTCACCCGTTTTTTCCAGACCTTTCCCTGTATATCGTTCAGTGCGTTGTAAGGATCTCCCTTGTAGAGCAATCGACCATCGTAGATAATGGCCATGCTGTTGCACAATTCTTTTACATCTTCAACGATGTGTGTAGACAGAATGACTACTGTCTTTTCCCCTACCTCAGAAAGCAGGTTGAGAAACCGGCTGCGTTCCGTTGGGTCAAGGCCTGCGGTCGGTTCGTCTACGATCAGGATGCGTGGATTTCCGATCAATGCCTGGGCAATTCCAAACCGTTGTTTCATACCACCCGAAAAGCTTTCCAACTTCCGCTTGCGCGAACTCCAGAGGTTCGTTTTTTGCAGCAAAGCACTCACGAGTTGCTTACGTTCACTTTTATCTGTGATCCCCTTCAGCGCTGCCAGGTGACTTAAAAGTGCTTCCGCTTCCATTTTAGGATACACCCCAAACTCCTGGGGTAAGTAGCCAAGCATCTTCCTGACTTCTCCTTTTTGATGCAATACATCGATGTCGCCAAGAGTAACAGAACTTCCTTCATCTGCCTCTTGGAGTGTTGCAATAATTCGCATTAAAGTGGACTTGCCGGCACCATTGGGTCCAAGTAATCCAAACATCCCTTCTTCGATAGTCAGATCAACATTCTTTAAAGCCTGCACTCCGTTGGGATAGGTCTTGCTCAGGTTCTTAATCACGAGCTTCATAGATCAGAAAAATTCAAGTAGTAAGATCAGCAATTGTTTTACCTGAAATTGAAAGCACATAGGTTATTCTCCTAGGCAATCAATTGTAAGATAAAACTGATCAAATACTTTCAAAACATATTGCGCTCCCAAAGGAGGGCTTGGGTATGGTTTTAATCAACGCAATTCATTAAGAACGATGAAGATTTATCTTAACCGAGGGATGGTTTTTGGCTTTTTACTATCCTTTTGTATCGTGGCTGGTTTGGGAATAACATCTTATTTGTATTTCGATCAGTTCCTTAACATCTCCCGATGGGCAACACATGCCCGAAAAGTACTTTACCATACTGAACAAGTTAAGTCGTTTGCTATGGAAATTGAAACAGCCCAGCGCGGCTATGGTTTGACTGGGGATGAATTGTTTCTAGCTCCATACACCGGGGCTGTAAGCGCCATCCGTACCCATTTGCATGAACTCGATTCGTTGGTCACTGATAACCAAACACAACACGATCGAATTATTAAACTTCATAATGTGACAGATGAGAGAATCAAGTTTGCAGACGAAGTAGTGGCCATGCGAAAAGTGAGTTTTGAAAAGGCACGCAATCTCGTCATGACTTTAAAAGGCAAGAAGCAAATGGATTCGATAAAACAATTGTTGTCGGAGATACAAGAAGAAGAAAATTCACTGATCATCGAACGAACCTTCATTGCGCGGAAGCAATTCTACCTGTTCGTGACCACATCCGGTGCATTAGTGGTTAGCACACTTGTTATCCTTGTCATACTAACGTATACGATTAACTCTTATGTGAAGTCTCGCGTGCAAGCCGAAGAAAAATCCAGGCGATCTGAAATGGAAGCAGTTCGTGTAAACAAAGAACTTGAGTCGTTCTCTTATTCGGTTTCACACGACTTGCGGGCGCCTCTTCGTTCAATTGATGGCTACGCTCAGATATTAAAAGAAGACTATGCTGAAAAATTAGATGACGAAGCCAACCGGGTCATTGGTGTCATTGTAAAAAATGCACGCCACATGGGTCAGCTCATTGATGATTTACTTGATTTTTCAAAACTGGGAAAACAGGAAATCAGGAAAGCCAACATCATCATGGACGACATCGTCAACCCTATCGTGGCTGATCTGATGCAACATCAAAAAGACAGGAGAATAGAGCTTGACATTCAGCCGCTGAAGAATTGCCCGGCTGACGTAAACATGCTCCGGCAAGTCTGGATCAACCTGTTATCAAACGCACTGAAATACAGTCAAAAGAGAGAGATAGCCCTGATTAGTGTCGGGAGTATTGAGCGTGCCGATGAAGTTGAATATTTTGTGAAAGACAACGGTGCCGGGTTTGACATGCAGTTTCAGGACAAGCTGTTCGGTGTCTTTCAGCGTTTGCACAAGCCAACGGAATTTGAAGGAACAGGTGTTGGGCTTGCTTTGGTAAAAAGAATTGTAGAACGCCATAATGGAAGAATATGGGCGGAAGCAAAAGTCAACGAAGGTGCAGCATTCTTTTTCACAATTCCCAAATAACGAAACTTAAATGGGACACTCATGATCGAAGTAAACCAGGTGGAAATTCTGTTGATCGAAGACAATGATGGCGATGCAGAGCTGGCTATTCGTGCGCTCAAAAAAAAGAACCTGGCTAATAACCTCCTTCGTCTTCATGACGGTGAAGAAGCACTTAACTACCTGTTCTCGGAAAAGACAAATGTCTTTCCAAAACTGATTCTGCTCGATTTAAAAATGCCAAAAGTAAGTGGCATCGAAGTGCTGAAGCGGTTGAAGTCAGATGAATTGAGAAAAGTAATCCCGGTGGTGGTGATGACTTCATCCAAAGAAGACCGTGATATAATTGATTCTTACAAACTCGGTGTCAACGCTTACATCGTGAAACCGGTAGATTTTGCAAAGTTCTCTGAGGCTATCATGGAGGTCGGATTTTTCTGGCTGGTGCTAAACCAGCGCCCGGGGAAGAACTGAGTTCATCCCCGAAATTGTGGTTGTTTAAAGTCTTCATATAGGAGTTTCTCCTATATAATCCTCTTCGTGTGTCCGAAAGGTTGCTTCATTTAATCACTGTTTTTTAACAATCCGCAACCCTAAAACTCCAAATCGTTATGAAAACTATTAAACTAGTACCAGGCCTTTTGTTGACTGCCTTGAGTGTGCTTCTCTCCTGCGAAGATCGCAATGGCAATGAAGTACCCGTTCCACAAAAAATCAATGGCGAAATATTGCCCGGAGGCGCAACAAGTATAAGTAACGTGTCTGCCACAGTTACAGGCTATTCTTTCAATGGCTCTGAAGGCGATGCGCTTCCTTTGGTGACTGCTCAACGCTGGACTGCCAATTTCCAGAAGAATGATACCAAGGGAATCAAAGCACATTTCTTCGGCATGGATATTATCAAACAAATTTTAAGTCAAAGTGGATGTGTCGGCATCCGGATGTACTATGCGCTGGATGACAATGGCGAACGGAAATTGTTGTTAATAGGCGTGAATGCAAACGGAGACAATCTTCTTCCATCAACGCAGATGCTTGATGCAGAAGACCCAAACACGATTGGCGATATGTCGTGGCCCTGCCCTACCTATTGTCCCGGTAATGGAGGCTTGTAGAAGTTTTCCTTTGAAATTTCTAACTTCCATTTTTTGATTTATGCCTCCACTCACCATTGAAACGTTTTTAGCTTACATGTCAACGGGATCAGTCTTGATCCCGTTGACATTATCTCTGCTTAGATTAAAATTGCTGAAGGATGAAATGTTCATTTTATTCCTTCTGCTTGTATGTTCTTTTATCAGCGATGCTCTCTCCTTTCTTTTCAGTATCAATTCCATCCCTACTTCTCCGGTATTTAACATTTATTTCTTCGTCCAATTTCTGTTATTAAGTGCGATCTATCACCGGTGCTTTGATGGGAAGTCGTGGGTGATTGTCCTGGTCTTCTGCTTTCTGGCGATTTACGTTGTAACTACCGCTTATCTGCCTAACTGGAGGACTCTCAACACTTACGCCATGGCAAGTGGCAGTATCATCCTCGTTATTTTCGCATTGACCTATTTGTATCTTAACATCCGAGAATCACAAGATTTTCAGATTTTCCACTTACCTGTTTTCTGGATTTCGTTTGCCGTTTTGTTTTACCACAGCGGCACTCTCTTATTGACAGTTCTGAACAATTACCTGTTGACTAATTTTAAGGACGCTTATGGCTTGATTTGGATTTTGCATAATGTCTGTAATATTGTTAAAAACCTACTTTTCGGACTGGGGATATGGCAGATATATCGCAACATGAAATCATATTCATAATATTCACAGTGAGCAGTGGGATTTTATTGTTAGTGGCTGCCATTGGTGTTTTAATTGTGATTCACCAAAAAAGGATCTTTCAGGCTCACCAGTTGCAACTTGCCCGGGACCGGGAGTATGCTCAAAAGATGATTGAGGCTCAGATGGACAGCCAGGAGCAAGAAAGGAAAAGAATTGCAGCTGACCTACATGACTCACTCGGTTCACTGCTATGGGGTGCCAAGGTAAATGCTTCGTTCATTCAACGCTCTATTGAGCTTTCGGGCAGTGTAAAAGATTCTCACGATGAGTTAGTGCAAATCCTTGAACAGAGCATCACGACTGTCCGGAGAATCTCGTGGGAACTGACACCCGAAGCTTTTCACCATGCCGGCTTTTCAACATCTGTGCGCAAACTCTGTGATCAATTTAATGACAAGGGAATCGAAATAAGTCTGAATGAAACCGACAGCCAATATTGGAATGATGACCGGGCAATGCATGCATTTCGTATTGTTCAGGAACTCATCAGTAACTCCGTCAAACATTCCGGTGCAAGTATTATTTCTGTTATTATCACGTGGAAACAGACCTCCATCGAAATTATGGTCTCAGATGATGGAAAAGGGTTCAGCCTAGAGACCAACCGGCAAGGTGTAGGTTGGTGGAATATTAACCATCGCCTCAAAAAACTCAATAGCGAAATTAAAATAGGAATTCCTCCCAGTGGCAGAGGTGTTCAGTTTCTAATCAAAATACCTTTGACGTATGATTCGGAAAAAAATTAAAGTCTATCTGGCCGATGATCATAATATTGTCAGAAGAGGAATGCAGCGCTTGCTCAATTCTTTTGACAACATTGAACTTGTGCGTGAAGCCGGTAATGGCAAGGAACTTTTGACACTCATTGAACAGGAAGAGCCGGACGCAGTGATACTGGATGTGGAGATGCCTGTCATGGGGGGGATTGAAACAGCAAAGATCATTGCTGCTAAATATCCGAGAATAAAAATACTGGTGCTGACAATGCACACCGAAGAGATATTCATTCACAAACTCATGGATATTGGCGTGCATGGCTTTTTAAGTAAATCGGCAGAACCCGAGGAAGTAGAGAAAGCACTCCACTCGATTATTGAAAAAGATTTTTATAAAAACTTAATAGTTCAACAAGCACTTGCAAAAAATATTCATATGACTTCAGAAGAAACATACTCCCGTCTTACCACACGTGAAATCGAAATATTGCTTTTGATCTGCCAGGAAAACAGCCCCGGTGAAATCAGTGAGCGTCTCAAAATAAGCGAGAAGACATTCTTCAACCATAGAGCCAACATTCTCGAAAAAACCAAAGCTCGCAGCAATGTAGGTCTTCTCAGGTTCGCTATTCAGAAAGGATACTTTTCATGGGAGACCCAAAACGTTGCTAAAGTGTAAAGTTTTAAATTACTCTTCGAGTGAACGCTGGCTACGGAAATAGGTGTTCACACTTCTCTGGGCCTCTTTGTAAGTTTCCCAGTTGTCAGCTTCCTTTTTCTTGAGCCATACTACAAAAACAAAAAAAATATAATCGCGAGGCCTGTATTTTAAATGCGAAAGCACAATTGATCATTGATGGCAAGAAATATACGAGTAACATCAAAAATAATCCCCTTCTTACCTCCCCTGAAATAGTTGCTCAGGTAGATATTGTATATACCAATATTGTCACTTTTGTAGGAGCGATGAACTCTCCTACTTCCGATACGAAAACAGATAATAGTATAGATGCCCTCGCTCAAGTTACTCGAGAAGTCTATCGTTATATTAGCGAGTCATGTGTAGATCGCAGCCAATAGCGCTATTTTTCCTCGACTCTGAGCGCGCAGGTATCATCCACAGCGCAGGTATACAGATGAGAGAAATAGGGCTCACCACGGAGACGCAAGTTCATTGCAGAAAACAGTGAAGTGGAAGCGGAAGTGATCCTCACCGCCCGAGGTGGAGCGGGGCAGCATTGCGCGACAAAATAAAAAAGCGGCCAAAGCCGCCTTCTTAAAGCACCAACTAATTAACCCACAAACAACATCTTTAATATTTTATTTAGAACTGGCGTATTGACCTCATGATGCCGAAGCTCATTCCAATGCTGAAGCTCATGGCGTCCGATACTTTCGTGTGAGCGAAGGCAGTGTACAGGGAAGCCGAACTCAGCGGTTTGCCATAAGTAGTTTCTGCATATACATGTAAGAACCTGCCCATCTTATTCTCCAGTTGAAGCTCCAAACCCACCCCAAAGTTGGCTTGTGTACTCGATACTTTCCCCAGCAATGGCTGGTCGGTAGCACCTGCAACCATATGGCGTTGGTCTGATAAGTAGTTGCCATAGAAGTAAGAAACTTGCTGGCTCACTCCCGCAGTAAGGTAAGGTTGGATGAGCTGCCCTGTCATTCCGCGCAGTCGCAGCGGGTAAAGGTTAGCCGATACATTACCGCGCAGCATATCTATCTCGTAAGGCAGCGACAGACCGGAATAATATCCCACGTTTGCCCTCACCTTGGCGAAATTATTGCCAACAACACCGCCGAAAGAACCGCCCATAAATGTCACCTTCAGGCCGTCAAGTTGGGCAATGTCACTGCTCAGCGTCTGCTGCGGAACTCCCAGCGACAGGCTGACTCCATAGTAGTTGTTCTTTAACCTGTACGATTGTGCTCTCACGGTGCAAGACTTTGCAGCGATGACAAGCAGGAAGAGTAAGCAAAAGATACCCCTAACGGATTTTACTTTGATGGTCTGTTTCATGTTGTGTTTGTTTTGTTGTTGGTGATACAAATGTGCAGCAGGAAGCATATGCCAGGAATCAGCGGCACCCTGATTTGAAGAAATCAGGAAAAAGTGGATAATGAAGGGTAACTATTGAAATTCCCTTGAAAACACGGTTTTCAAGGGAAGGCGCTAAGGATTTTTCTGAGTTCCTCCTTGACTCAATGGGCACGATCATTTTAAGAGCGGAGCTGCGGCATCTCTTATCGATTGACTTATAGGAAAAGGTCTCTTGTTGTGAACGAATAAAAAACGGGATGCCTCTGTCCTCAAAACAATGACATCCGGGGCGACAGAAAATTAGCAGATGAGAAGCAAATCGATAAAAGCACGGAATCGCAAGGCGAATCGTCTTTATTATTCAAATGATAACGACTCTTTGTGCGTTCTCTTTGTAAACAGAGAACCATGAAAGAATCAATTTCTGAAATCGAAGATTTTTCTAGTTATGTAGAGATAGAAGGCAGCCGCAAAATCGCACCCGATGCCGTGCAGCAACCCGAAATTGAAAAAACACAACCGCTGACCGTCTCTCTCCTGCTTCGCTCTAAAACAGCATTGCCAGATCTGACAAATGAACATGCAAACCGGAAGTTCAAGCGCCTTACCCGTCAACGTTTGTGGAGTTCGCACGGCCCTGTTCATGATGACATCAAAAAGATCATGTCCTTTGCTCACCATTTTGACTTGACTGTTGTTGGTCAGCCCAAAAACCGAATTGTAGAACTACGCGGCAGTGTGCGCCAGATGGAGGATGCATTCGAAGTTAAACTGGCACAGTATGCTTCCAGTGATGGCGGTTCATTTATCGGGAGAGATGGACCGATAGCTGTCCCTCACTTTTTAAGAGATATTGTTTGTGGAGTCTTCGGTCTTGACAGCCGGCCCCTGGCTACACCCAAATTCAGGATCAACCCAAGGAAGGAAACAGCAAACATTCAGTATTATCCAAATCAGCTCGCTGACATTTATAGTTTTCCCAATGCAACCGGCAACGGCCAGGTCATTGCACTTATCGAGCTCGGAGGCGGATTCAAATCTGCTGACGTACACAGTTATTTTAAGAAACTCGGAATAACTCCTCCCAAAGTAGTTGCCATTTCTGTTGACGGAGCTCATAACAACCCGACAACTCCGGATAGTGCAGATGCAGAAGTAATGCTCGACATTGAAGTAGCAGGCGCTATTGCACCCCGTGCAACCATTGTTGTTTACTTTGCTCCCAACACAGATAAAGGTTTTCTCGATGCTATTGCTGCCGCAGTTCATGACACGAAATACAAACCCGACATTATATCAATCAGTTGGGGAGCTCCCGAAAGTGAGTGGACCACGCAGTCACTGAAAGCTTTCAGTTCGCTTTTTCAGGAAGCCGCTGCTGTCGGCATTACTGTTTGTGCTGCCGCTGGCGACCGGGGTTCAAGTGACGGAGTCTCGGATGGAATGGCACATGTAGATTTCCCGGCTTCGAGTCCTTATGTGCTCGCGTGCGGTGGAACGTCTTTGATTGCCAATGGCAATTCCATTGAAAGCGAAACGGTCTGGCATAATGCACCCGACAGTGCAACGGGAGGCGGAATAAGTGATGTCTTTGAGATTCCTGCATACCAGATGAAAACAAACTTACCGAAATCTGTGAACTCAAATAAATCCGGCAGAGGTGTGCCTGATGTAGCCGCGGTGGCTGATCCGCAAACAGGATATATCATCCTGGTTGATGGAGAGGACCTGGTGATTGGTGGTACCAGTGCCGTGTCTCCTTTAATGTCCGGGCTGATCGCCCGCATTAACGAAAAAAAGAAAATGAACGTGGGGCTTATTCACACTTCTATTTACGGGAATGCAAAGCCCTTCCGCGACATCACTCTGGGTGATAACATAACGGCTCCGGAAAATAAAGGATATACTGCTGGTAAGGGATGGGATGCATGTACCGGGAACGGTGTACCCGTAGGATCGAAACTACTTCAGATTATTTGAGGTTCCATAAATAATAAGTACAAAGGATAAAGACAATTTAAGGTCTGCCATCAGGTCTATCAAGTGCGGCCCGAAGCGTATCGACCTCAATAGGCTTTACCAGATATTTATCGGCTCCGTTTCTTTTCGCGTTGGCGATATCGGCAGGGTTGTCGGATGAGCTTACTACAACGATTTGTATATTTTCTTTATTGGGTAAGTCCAGATCTCTAAACGCATCAAGGAACCCAAACCCGTTCATGATCGGCATATTCAAATCCAGTAAAATAATGTCAGGAGAATAATCGCTTAACACTTTTAGTGCCTCTTTCCCGTTCAGGGCCGTCCGGATATCAATGTCAGGCCCTATCCTTTGGAGCATTTTCTCACTAACAAGATTGCAAATTTTATCATCATCCACCAGCAACACGTTTTTCATACTCATTTGATTTGTCTTTTTTAAGATACGAATAAATTACGGAAGTATCTGTGTGGGCGTCCGGGGAAAACCCCACTCGCAACTGGTCTTTTCCCATAGGGCACTGCTGTACCTCACTTACAAGTATCAACTTAAGTTCAGATTGGTGGATAGTAGCCAATCCTTTGGTGGTGCGACAATAGTTTTCCTCTCAAGCAGATACTTCTTTCGAATTGAATTTCGTATTTGGCAAATACTACTTAACCTCCTATTTCGTATCTTTAAATACGGATATGATGATGAGATCAATTGTAAAATTGAGCCTGTTCGCGATCCTGTTATTGACAGGATGCATTATCGGTGGCCCTGTTCCACCACCCCGCTATTTCATACAGATATCTTACAAGTCACAGAGTGGAGAAGACCTTTTGAATCCCTCCACTCCCGGGCATCTAAACAAAGACATCATCAAGGTGAATGATCTCGTCACTAAAAATGGCGTATTGACGGAAGCTCCCGCCTATATCATACAACCCTGCGAGACTTATGTTTGCCAGTCCTCAACCACAGGTTTGTATTATGTGCAGTTCATTCCAGACAACAACGCCTACCATGGCACACTTGTAGTAACTGGCTCTTCTATAGACTCGCTGACTTACACAACCGCCCGGTATAATTCAGGACTTGGAATCAAAGAGATTATATACAAAGGCAAAACGATCTGGCCACTGACCTCGCAACCTTCAGAAAGCATATCCCTGGAAATAGTCAGGTAGGCAAGCAATTTTCTTTCTAGCCTGTCAGCAGGTTCTAAATCTCGCGGAACTCAAATTCCTCCTTTGATGTACGTTACAAACTCCTGGTGGAATAACATCCCAATGCCGTTTTGCCAGCGTAAACTTTTCACTGACAACGCAGTCCTATAGATGTTACACGGTTGTCATATGCAGTTGACTAGTCCGTGCAACGAACAACTTATTAATTTTTCTAATGGGGAAATATGGTGGCAGGCAAACCGTTCAAAGTAATGAAGATGAGAGGAATTGAATTGAAGGGCAAAATGGAAAATGGGATTGTGCAAAAGTTAAGACTCCGCGGAGCGATCAACATGATGTTTTTTTTAATACTTGAGAACGTAGATGATTCAGTCATCAAGCTGGCTTACATCAGAATAATCCAACTGGAAGGAAAAGAAGAAACCCGGATTGACCTGATGTTGTCTGAAGCCAGACAGAATTTTGGCAGAGAGTATATGATCTTGTTCAACAAGATGAGTGAGATTGATAAGCAGGTATCTGCCTGAGTTATTTCTCCTCTAAGCTGATGTATCTTGAAGGATGTGTATTGGTATATACGTAGCTTAGATAATCCCGGGGTTCGCTATACTCCTTACTCGCTTTCAGTGGGTCAGTCACATACTCATGTACAGAGAAAGCGAGCTTGCCATCGACAAAGAAGAAAATGAAATTGTAAAAGTGTCCGGGCTTATCACATGAAGCCAGGCTCACAAAATACCAGTACCCACCGCCATGAGCTTCCCATTTGCTTTCGATCCACTGACCTTGAGGAATTTTATCTGTGAAAGACTCAATCAACTTCCAAGTCATTAAGCCACCATCATTGTAAGTACATTTCTCAAGAGAGGTTTGGTAGAATCGCAGATTAGAGTTCTCACCAAACCTGAAGCCACAGGTACTTATGATCTTTCCCTGGCTAAAAACCGATGAATACATTTGAACAAGCTCTTCGGTCTTGATGGTATCATACGTTCCTGCTTTCAGGAGAATATTGACATGACCGTTTAATACGCAAAGCGTATCCGGCTTAAGGTTTAGTAAAGCCTGCCCATGCACCCGGGTGGTTATTGTTGTAACAGCCAAAATGAATACGACTATCCAAAGAAGCACAGTTACGTGATGTTTGATCGGTTTTATCATATGGATATTGATTATTGCCGATACAAATGTTGGATAACGCCCAGCTTAAAACATCAGGAGAACCCTGATTTTGAAATATCAGTGAAATGCTGAGTTAACTATAGTGAGAAATCAAATCCGGTTTAATAGGGTACATTGTGACTCACGATCTTCAGTTCTATCCATTCGTCATACTTATAATTGATCACGACAATCGTAAATCCCTTATGCTGCAATACAAGTGGAAGGCCATATTCCTTATCATCAGCGTCTCTCCAAATTGTCTCTGTTTCAGCGTCTTTTCCACTGCCATAGGTCAAATCTATTCCCAGATACACTTTGATTTCACTCCGGACAGACGCCTCTTTATGGTTATTCCCATTGAACGTTAACTCAAAGTTTTGCCTGTTTATCTTAACAGTCTGATCCTTTTTTAAAACAAACCGCGCTCTGAGGTTCTTTGTTATTACTTGTTCAGATTGCCCTATAGTGTTAAGGTTTAGTAAAAGGAAAAAAGGAAGTAAAAAATTCCCGTCAGTTTCAGTTTTGCCATCGCTCAATAAGGTTGTAACCTCAAAGGTGGTCTTCAGTTCCTCAAACCATTCATTGAATTATTACTTTGCCCAGTTGAATTACTCAATGGTTGTTTTGACGACAAGAGCGAGCCGGGAAGTAATGGATTAGTTACTACTGCAGGTCAATAATCTCAGATCTCTGAAGACGCCTATAATTACCACTAGTCAAGGCGACTAACGGTCAGGCCCACACCTAAATACTTATCTTCTCTTGTTTATTACAAACAGCATTGCCGAAGAAATAATACACATGACAATAGCGCTGATGATAAGCGAATTCTCTTTTTGTGAAATCCCGATGAAGAAGTCGCCAACAAACATTACTAAAAAGAAAACATATGTAACTGTCAGCATGGGAGCTGATTTTTTGAGTGTCGAAAAAGCAAAAATAAACCCAAGCGCAAATTGGCGGGCAGCCCACATATAAGCCAGGTAGGTAACACCCTTTGCATTAAAGTCGACTGTTTCTAAAACCGATTGTGGCGAAACACATATGGATATACTTACCATAATTTCCAGTAATGCAAAAAGGCCTGATACGATCAGTATCCACTTGGGTAATGATTTTTGTACTTCTGTCATAGTCTAATGTTTGTTTGCCTATCTCCAAATTTAAGAAATAAGTGCAATGCCTTGTATTGAAAGATTGCGTGAGATATTAATAGGCGAAGGCAAAACAAACAGCGCTATGCGGGAGTTATACCAACAAAATCGAGAAGAGGAAAAGCGCAAATAGTATCCCTCCGATCAGCACTAACATTCTGTCGAGCCACGAGTCGTGATATTTTTCTGTCTTCATAAAACAAAATTATGACCTTAGGCTCTCTCCTTTTGTAAATGATTTATTCTCTTTCTTGTCATCGAATTAATCACATCCTGGTGTTTCAAAGCAGAGTCGATCCCGATCCCGATAGCCATCTGGACTATTAACGAATAACTAACAACCAAATTAACGAGCAGCAATTTCACTTTGCACTTCTTTAGATTCCTTTGCTTCTTTGCGGCAAAGTATGGAGCAAAAAGTAAAGCAGCGGGTATTTATAAGTGTATTCTTCTTTCTGTCGGGCATTTGTTTTTCAACGTGGGCCTCACGCATCCCCACCATCAAAGCCACTTTTCAATACAATGAAGCTGAGCTGGGTACGCTGTTGCTGTTGATGCCTATCGGTTCGCTGGCAGGTCTCCCCTTTTCCGGGTGGCTGGTGTCGCGTTTCAATAGTCGCGTGCCTGCGTTGGCTGGTTTTATACTCGTAAGTCTCTCGCTCACGCTCATAGGTGTAGCTCCGTCAACGTTTGCGCTGGCCATTGCCGTCTGCCTGTTCTCTTTCAACATGCGCATCCTGAATATCTCCATCAACGTGCAGGCACTCGCCTTGCAGAAAAGCTTCAGCCGCAATATCAACGGCTCATTTCACGGTCTGTGGAGCACGGGAGGAATAGTAGGCGTAGGTATCTCTACCTTGTTTGTAGGCCTGGACATCTCCATGCAGGTACATCTGATCATCATCTCATTTGTGTCCATAGCCATAGCTCTCTTTTCATTTCAATACCTGTTAAAAGGCGACCGGGCAGCGTCCGGCAATAAGATCAATCTTTCAAAACCAGATCCCTATGTAGTGTATTTGGGTATCCTGGTATTCCTGGCCTCAATGTGCGAGGGCGGTATGTTCGACTGGAGTGGCGTCTACTTTAAAGAGGTGATCAACGTAGAATTATTTACTCTCGGCTACCTCATCTTTATGATCTTCATGGCGCTGTCACGGTTTGCTTCAGACTCTCTTATCGAAAACATCGGGAAGCCTAAGACTTTTGTGATCAGCGCCATTCTTATTTTCACGGGCGTATCGATTGCAGTGCTGCTGCCTTCTTTCTTGTTTTCGTTAATAGGCTTTTGCCTCACTGGCATGGGCACGGCATCACTCATACCAATGGTGTTTTCCCTTGCGGGGCAATCCAAAAAATATTCGCCTGGAGTGGCTATCTCTATTGTAGGAACATACAGCATCGCTGGCATGTTCCTGGGCCCCGTACTAATCGGCTATGTAGCACAGGCGTTCAACCTGCGCATTGCATTTGTCACCTTCGCCATCGCGGGGATAATGCTCATCCCGATATCAAGGTCATTTTTCAGGATTAAGGAGAAAGCATAAAGCTCATCTTATCAGCAGAGTGATAGACATGCTGACTTGGAATCAGTTACTCTATTGCCCCGTCAGGCTTGCTTACAACAATCGTGCTCGATTGCCTTCGGTTTCAGCAATTTTTTAGTGATATACTTTTGGGCCAGGTCAACTGTATCAAACGGCCCTACCCAAACACCTTGCTCACCACGAACTTGCTTGCCTTTTTTACCAATACCAAACTTGCAGTCACCGCAAGATCCGGAGTGGATTATATTATTTTGTGCAGCAGTCCAGTTATCGTGATAATAATAGAGTGGCTCGACAGGGCTACCGTCTAACTGAAGTGTGTGGATTTTCTTTGCCATTGCAAATTGAAAGATAGCAGCCGAAGTTATTGCCGACCGATCACCTCAAATCTCTGAATGATAAGTCAGGAAATCAAATCACATGTTAACAACAACTCTATGGGTGAGTGTTTTGTAAAAGAAGAAAACGGGTCTTAGGCTTGCCCCTGGTCGATAGGGTTATGCCTTTGCAAGGGATAGGTATTATTGGATACTTCACGTCCCTGGCTGCGAATGCAGGCCTGAACCAGTTCGTTATTTAGTTGAAGTAATTTTTCACTGTTGTTTTCGATGTACAACAGAGATTCATCTCCGTTGCCTTGACCGTTTTTCGCAAGGGAGATCAGTTGCTCAACATGCCACTTAAATTCTCTCCAAAATATTTCCACGTTGGTAGCTGTCGCCAGCAGTACAACCGATGCCGGTGGCAGGGGAATTTCCTTTTCACAGCACAGTGGAACGCCTCCATTCCTGATTTTCTTTAACGAGTCATCATGAACAGCCACCAGGTGGCTAAGCTCAGCGATATAGTTGACCCGTCCATTAAATATGAATTCGCACAACAGCGCTATTCGTTGTGACACATATCGGTTTCGCCCTGCAATGTCTACGAGAAGGCCGTCTACATTCAATGCTTTTTCCAATATGTTTTTATTCGTGGCCAAAGCCGCTTCCCTTTCTTCCAACAGCTTTATCTTATGATTATAATTATCATGCAGTGCCGACAACTCAGCCTGGATTTCAATTTCACGAAGTTTCATTTGCTCCTGAACAGCATACATTTCCTTAGTCTGAGCCCGGGTTTCGTTTAAAAGCTTTTGAGTATTCTGATTGGAGTGCATCATAGAAATGGTAGAAGCGACCCGATGAGCTACCTGCTCTATAAATTCAAAATGCTGTTCCTTAAATACGCTTAGTGAAGCAATTTCAATAACACCATAAATCTTTCCATTGTGGAGCAGAGGAACGATGAACAGGTTTCGCGCAAGTGATTCACCCAGTCCTGAGGCTACCTTAACATATCCATCCGGCACATTGGAAACATAGAAGTGTTTTCTTTCGCGAATAGCCTGACCGGCCAGTCCCTCGTCAGCATCAATCCGTTGTTTAAAACAATTTTGCTCACGGCCGGCAGCATAGCTCGCTGTTAACTTAAGTTGAACACCGTTGAGGGCTTCTTCATCCACTAAATACAAAGCTCCCAAAGTAGCACCCACATATTTGACCAACGTACCAATAATAGACTGGGCCAATCGCTGTGGATCATTGTCGGTTTTTATCAAAATTTCTGCAAATGAAGCAAGACCTTCAGACATCCAGTTCTGCATTCTTTCTTTTTCAACGAGCTGGTTCATCTGATCACGGAGACGAAGGATTGAACTTATCAGCGGGTCACTACCATTTTTAATACTTACAAAAAAAAATTCCACATTAGCCCCCGCAGCTATATGCTGTGCGTCTTTGATCTTCTGCTCAAGTGTTTCTATTCTTTTTTCCAATGCGGCTCGCGTATCGGATTCGAAAAATCCATTCAGCAGTTTAATCATCTTTGATTCGCAGAATTGGTCTTTAACAAATGATCTTAGTTAGTGTTGGTAAACAACTAGGGCTTTCCGACCGAAAATTCAACTGAGATATGCACTCCGCTCTCATAGACATTTTGATTGGCTACTTTCAAAAATAGCCGTCCATCACATCATACGATTGTCATGGGGTATCAATTTCAGGTAATAGTGTCGCATTGCTAAAGATTGCCGGCCAGAATTGAGTTAAGTCAATATCCGCAGCTTTTCAAAGAATAGGTAATTGACAAGTCAGGAAATCAAAATTTGAATCAAACTATTCTATCCTGTCGTTTCTTAAACCTTACTGCAATTATCACGCCTCCGACAGGCGGCAGTATAGGCAAGAGAGCCAATAGCGCCAGGCCCGTCCAATGTCCGGTGTGCACCATATATACAAAACCAAGGTATAAAAGTATATAAAGGCTCAGGAAGATGAAGATAAGAACCCGTCTTTTGCGCCTTAACATCAGAACTGCAGCAATCCCCATCAGCACAGATACGATATAAGGGCCAACAGCGAATAACAAGGTCATCGTCCACCAGTTTTTCGTTACCTGGCTAAAAGTAATGGGGCCAAACAGGAGGACGAAGATACTGAGCACACCCGCTAACAGAAACGATACAACCGCCTGGATCATCAGTAAAGTGCCCACCAAATACCTCTCGGGTTCATCAAAATTACTCTCAGAAGTTTCCATAAAGGTTGCTGCTCTCAATCTCGTTGGTGTTACCAACTCGTGTGTTGAAAGATAGCAACCTTTAATGAGTTGCTCCTAATGCAGACACGCGGGATCAATCAACTGCAATGCTTTCAACACCTTTTTCAAACGCAGTTTCTTTAATGCCTTCAATCTTTAAGCCTTCGACACGTATAAAGGCTACGTCTGTGATGCCAAGAAAGCTGAGTAAGAATTTCAGGTATGGACTTACAAAATCATACGACTGAAATTTGCCCTCAGAATAGACGCCACTGGAGGCAGTCGCCACGTACACTTTCTTGTTTTTTAAGAAGCCTTCAGGTTGTCCTTTTTCGTTATATCGAAAAGTAATTCCTGGTCTTGCAATATGGTCCAGGTATGCTTTCAAAGTAGAAGGAATAGCAAAATTATAGAAGGGTGCATCGATCACGTAGATGTCTGCCTCTTGCAGCTCTGCAATAGCTTCCTCCGAAATTTTAACAGCGTTTATCTGCTCAGGCGAGCGATTTTCGGCAGGCGTAAACCACGAACCGATTTGCACTTCATCCAAATGCGGAAAGAGATTGGTTGCCAGGTTGCGTTCTTTCACGATGCTGTCCGGATGTTTCTCTTTAATCTTTTCAATAATAGCGTTGCCAAGTCTTTTGCTAACAGACGCCTCACCCCTCGGGCTGGATATAACGTGAAGTACTTTTTTCATGATCAGTTCTTTAGATGCTAGTAATCGTTTCTCAGACTTTGCCTGTTTTATTGTACGTTATATAAGACACAACCAGAATCGCCAAAACGACCACCGGGTTAATGATACTCCCAATGGGGTCTCCCGAGGCGATGTGCGCAATAAAAGCAGAAACGAAACTGATGGTTAAACCGACATAAGCTGTCCCTTTTACCAAACGGAAAGGGAGCCAAAGTGAAATGGCAGCGATGAATTTAGCGATGGCCAATTCCACCCTGAAATAGTCCGGGAAACCCAAATGCTGAAATCCCTGTTTCACTTCCGGCTTCGTCAAGTAAGCATAAGCTGAGAAGAGCATTGCAAAGGACATCAGTCCTGTAGTAGCGTAATATGTAATTTTTGTTGCTTTCATGTTATTAGCCATTCGATGGCCATTTGTTTTTTGATGTCACAAACCTATGTACATTTGCTATCAAAACATTGGCAGTTAACTAAAGGTTAGTAGTAACCTTTAGGTTACCAACTTAAAAAAGATGAGTGAATCAACAGACAGAAAAAAGGTGTATTCCGAATCGCAATGCACAAAACATTTGTCCTCCATGGACGATGCGTTATTTGTTGTCGGCGGGAAATGGAAACTACGGGTGATGATTGCCGTATTGAGCGGACACGTTCGTTTCAATGAACTGCAACGAACTATAGCTGGTATTTCAGCACGAGTACTTTCAAGCGAATTGAAAGACCTGGAAGAGAATGGTTTGGTCAAACGTGTTGTTCATGTCAATCAGAAGCCAGTGGTCGTGGAGTACCTGCCTACAGAGTACAGTAAAACATTGAAAGAAGTCATTGCACCACTGGCACAATGGGGCGCCAACCACAAAAAGAGAATTATGAAGGGCACGTAGAAGTATAAGTTAAAGTAGAGATCAGCCTCCTATTAAAGAAAGTAGAGGCACTCCTTCTGGAATCACCTCTACTTTTTATTTTAAGAGTATCTCACTTCAGAATAGTTAAATCTAGAAATCCAATTTATATCCTACCCGAACACTAAATTCCCTGCCAACTCCAGGCAGAGGGGCATGTCCTGCGGCATACGCCTGAACAAATTTTTGGCGTTGATCGAATATATCAAACGCGCCAAACCCGATGGAGAAATTGTCTTTCGAATAGCGTAGAAAAAGGTTGGCAAAGAATTCACTGTTCAATTTGGTATACACATAAGCCCCACCGGCATCTGAAGTTGTAATCGCATAGCGACTTCCTAATAAATTCACGGATGGGTTTAATGAAAGACCATAAACAATTTTAATATGACCCGACATATTAATTCTATTCGAAGGGAGGCCTAAGGACTGACTGTTATCCGGAGCTAAGTAAGTCGGTTGAAGATTTAAGTCTTTGGCTGTATAGTATGCATAATTTGCATTAACATATCCCCACGAATATTTTGCCTGCAAGCTTAATTCAAAACCCATAGATCCTGTCTTTGATTGGTTAGCATAATAGCCACCGATCGGGATACTGGTATCCGGTTGAAAAATAATCGGACCATCAATCAACATGTGAAAGAAATTGCCTGTAAGCCACAGCTGTTCGTTCAACTTAACTCCAAGTTCAATCTCGGCAACACCTGCTTTTTCCGGCTTGATATTAGGGCTATAATTCAAGTATTCAATGGCAGGCGCTCTGAATGCCCGGCTATAGAGTGCTTTAAAATGTATTTTCTCAAATACTTTCGTGATACCGATGCGTGGAGAAAAGGCACTACCAAAAAGGTTGTGATGATCGTAGCGGGAACCAAGTGTGATATTGAATCCTCCGGTTTTTATCACTCCCTGTGCAAACAAACCAATATCATAGAGCGGTGATGTTTCATTGGTACCACCCAGGTTTACAAAATAACCGGTGCCGGGACCATTACTTTTGGCATGATCAAAATAAGAATCTGCACCTGCCACAATAGATACTTTATCACTAGGTGTCCAGTTCATATTGATAGATGGTGCAAGACGTCTTGATTCTACCAGGTAAATAAAACTTGATTCAGCTGATGTATTATACGGGGAGCCATACCTCATATTCATACGCGGTGTAATCTGAAGCTTGTCAGAAACCTTCCAGTTGTACTTCGCATCCGTTATTACGTAAGTGAATTTTTGTAAGTCTGATTTAGGGAATATGGCGTCAAAGCCATCGATCGTTTCCAATTGATATTTGTCTATCAGTACCCTTGCACTAAAACCTCCTGCACTGAATGAGCCGTTGAGTGTGAATGGCCGTAAGCGTGAATTTTTTGATAAGTCTGTTGTACCACCAAAAATATCGGTATAAGCCTTGTCGTCAGAACGGAGCCCCTGACCATATTGACCACTCAGTGAATAGTCTATCTTATCGTTAGCATTACCCAAACTGAAACTCGCTACGGCCTTAGTTGCGGAAGCATGGCTCGTGCCTGCATAGAGACCGTTAACTCCTATTCCCCTGATATCTTTACCTTTTCGCGTAATAATGCTGATCACACCAAGCTCAGCATAGCCGCCATAAATTGCAGATCCAGGTCCGCGAATAATTTCGATCCGGTCTATATTATTGATATCATAATGCAACCCGAAGTGATTTGTTCCAAACAGGAGATCATTTGCTTCCTGTCCGTCAATCAACAATAATAATTTACCTTCATGAGCCCAGTTTCCTCGCACCCCCAGTCCCACGAGGCCTAGCCCGTCAAGACCAAGTGTGAAGCCTGGTACCTGATTCAAAATATCTATTAAATCGCGAGCACCCATATTGAGGATTTGGTCGCGGGTGATTACTGAAATCACGGATGGAACTTCACGGATGTTGAGATTTGACTTGGAGACCTGTATTGGTATTTTCATTAAGTCTTCAAGACTCATTTCGTGAATACCCACGGAGTCTTTTGGAGATGTTTGTGCATAAGTTCGATTAGCCAGCCAAAGGCATAAAACGAAAAGAGAGAGCAGTAGAAATTTGTTAGTCATATGGTTAATAAGTTTGGCCGCAAAAAAACTTATTAGCAGACCGTTGGTATGATTTTAAACCCTGGCAACCTTGCTTGGGTATGATTTCAAAAACTAACTTCCTGATTCATCAGGCCATTCCAATTGGCAAACTCCCTAGATTGGAGATCAGCATTTTTAAGAATACACTTGTCATTCGATTTACCAGTAATTGTTACATCATTACCAGTGCCACAAAAAAAAATCTATTGAGTCGCTGCGTTAAGTCATCAGGTCATTGAGTTATCCACAAAAACGTTAATCATCTAAAACATAGGGATATCAATAGATGTGCACCCCAGATAACTCTCCATGTAATATTGCGTGTACAATGTTTACTTTGGAACCTTCTATAATGTTATTTCACCGAGTGACTAAAAACCTGGCAGGAAGTCCTATGCAAGCTTTGTCTCATTGACGACTCAGTGCAAATACCTCTCACAACTTTCACTCCTGCGACAACCTTTAAGTCTTGAAATCAAATGTGTTGCAAAATCACGGAAGCCTTGGGCAAAGCCGCTTTTCTGAATTCAATGATCCTTGGTTCATAATTACCAATCTGGGGCTAAGGAGTTATAAGGTGATTCCTTTAGGCGGTAATACTTTTGGCAATTCAAAATTTTCAAACAATGAAGTGTATAATAAAGTGTTTTATCTCGATGATTTTTTGCCCTTTGATGACTGTGGCCCAAAGTTCACAAATCAAAACCATTGGCTCTGATGCTTTGGCACGGCCGGCAGCAGCATTTTCTCATGCGGTAGTCGTAGGTAACCTTGTTTTCGTTGCCGGACAGGCTGGTATTGATTTTTCAACAGGCAAACTCGATTCAGATTTTGAAAAACAAGGAAGGCAGGCTTTTGCCAATTTGAAAAAAGTGTTGGAGGCTTCCGGCTCGGATCTCGCACATACTGTAAAAGTAGTAGTCTGGCTTAAAAAGCCCGAAGACGTCGATAAGTTGAACGCACTATATAAAGAGTTCTTTCCGACAAATCCTCCGGCACGTTCAGTACCCATTGTTGACTTGTCTAAGCCAGAATATTTGATCGGGATAGAAGCCATCGCTACTGTAAAATAATACCGCCTTTTTAGTGAAAGACAATGCCCGTCCTATTTATGATAGGGCGGGCATTTAAATTTTCTCAGTGCGAATTCCTTTTTTCGACTTATCTCTCTACAATTCTACTTCGCTGTTAAGAAGACCGAGAATGAGAATGAGGTGTGAAAGACGTGCGGGGATAGTTGAGAATATGTTTCCTTGCTTACTTTTGATTTTGTTAAAAAAAAGAACGCAGTGGAACCGGTTGAGTTTATAGATAAAAAAGTTTTTGAGACTTCTTATCGAGAATATTATTCGAGCCTTTGCCGTTTTGCATATCGCTATTTAGACTCAGAAAGTGAATCAAAAGACCTGGTACAGGATTTATTCGTTGATATTTGGGCCAACCGTGAAAAGATAAAGATAACAACGTCAGTAAAATCGTATCTCTATGCTGCGGTTCGGAATAGAAGCCTTACCAAACTCAAATCAAAACTGGGGATTGTACCACTTCTTGATGATAATAATGAACTAGTAGTTGAGCCTGTCAACCTGGATTTTCCTTCATTGGAAGAAGCAATCCAAAAAGCTATTGCTTCTCTCCCAGAAAAATGCCGGACCATTTTTGTATTGAGTCGAGAACAAGGTCTGAAATATGCCCAGGTTGCTGAGAAACTAAATCTTTCTGAAAAAACAGTAGAAAATCAAATTGGTATTGCGCTTACAAAGCTAAGAGAGGCAACCAAAGAGTTTTTTTCAATTCTTCTTATGTTTTAAACTCTTAACCGCGTTGGGCAATAGGCTCATTTAGCTCTCGGTAAGGCCCGGCTTATAACGTCCCGAGTTAAAGAGGTCATCGGATTTTGGATACCTGCTCCTCCTGATCATCTTCATTGTCTTGCAATTGAGAAAATAAATTAAAATCGTTTGGGGGTAAGGAGGCGATTTCAAGTCTTAGGTGAAAACCACCCAAAATGGAACCATCACCGGAAATTGAAAAAATTATCCAATTTCTTTCCAATGATCTGGATGAGTCAGAAAATAAACTCGTTCGGAATTGGATTAATGAGAGCCCGGAGAATCACAAAGAGTTTGAGCGGATAGCGCATCTTTGGGCATCCTATAAAAAGGAGCCTAAATTTTCAGTTAATGCTGAAGCTGATTGGAAAAGTATCGCGACTCGAATTCACCTCCCCGCTCTCAATTCCATTCCCGGATGGAAGACCCCACAGATGGTATGGGTTTATCGGGTGGCTGCCACGTTGATATTCGGCTTTGCGGTATGGACTTCCATCTTACTTTTTCCTCAGCAAGAAAAACAGATTGTTTATCGATCCAATAATCAAAACGAACTTCTCATCCTCAATGATAGCAGTCGGGTTTGGTTAAATCAAAATTCAACGCTCATTTATCCGGCTAAGTTCGGGGCAAAAAAACGCGAAGTGATTCTTGAAGGAGAAGCTTTCTTTGAAGTTCAGAAAGATGAGAAGAAGCCCTTCATTATTCATTCTCAAAATACTAGTACAACAGTTCTTGGCACCAGCTTCCTTGTCAAATCTCATCTGAAAGCTGACTCCATCGTGGTATTATTAAAAACCGGAAAGGTTCTGTTTGAATCAACTGATACAAAGACCATTCTGGAGCCGGGCGATCAGGTGATACTGGATAAGAAAATGAACAAGACGCACAAAACTGTCGCTGACTTCAATGACTTAGCCTGGCATACTCATGAACTTCGATTTGAAAAGACTGATCTTAAAGAAGTGGTACGTTGCCTTAATCGCGTCTATGGAAAAAATATCGTTATTGAATCCAATGCGATTTTAAAATGTCGTTTCACCGGATTCTATAAAAACGAACGTCTGGATAGAATTGTCGATGATATTGCCCTGGCTCTTCAGCTGACAGTTGATCAAAATACCAATAAAATTATTCTCAATGGAAATGGATGCCAATAAAGGCCTGCTCATCGTTTTTTTGTTATTCCTATTCGGAGGATTGAACGCTCAAAATGAGAAATTTCAAATCAATCAAAGCAATATTACTCTTTCCGAAATGCTCAGGGAAATCGAAAGGAAAACTGACGTAAGATTGGTTTATAGCGATGACATTATCAATTCGGGAAGAAAAGTAAGTTTATCAGGATCCTACACATTATCCGAGGCACTGCAGTCCCTATTCAAAAACACAGATATCCGATTTAATTATTCAAAAGGTAAAGTCATCCTGTACCAGGTAAAGAATGAAAAGAAGAAGAGGCATGTACTGAGTGGATACATCCGCGAAAAGGAAAGTCACGAGTTGTTGCCCCTGGCTAACGTTTACCTCCCGGAACTCAGAGCAGGTGTACCAGCCAACGGGTATGGATTTTACTCCATTACCTTACCAGAAGATTCTCTAACGATCGTTTTTTCTTATGCCGGATATGTGTCAAATACAATCCGTTTGAAAATAACAGAAGATCAGGAGTTGAATGTTGATCTCCAGTCTAATCACCTTCTCAAAGAAGTATTTGTTATTTCATCATCCGAGAAGGAGTCTGAGAAGGTTGAAATCGGGCATATAAATCTCCCCATAGACCAAATGAAGAACGTTCCCTTTATTCTAGGAGAGAAAGATATATTCAAAGTTCTTCAGTTGTTGCCAGGTGTCAAGCGTGGTACCGAAGGATCTAGTGGATTTTATGTTCGAGGAGGAGGCTCAGACCAAAATCTGATTCTTTTAGATGACGCACCTGTCTACAATGCCAATCATTTGTTCGGCTTTTTTTCTGCGTTTAATGGTAATGCAATTAAAAGCATTGATTTCTTTAAAGGAGGATTCCCGGCCCGCTATGGAGGGCGATTGTCATCTATTTTGGACATGCATATGAAAGAAGGCAATCAGAATAAAACTACTGGGGCAGCTTCGATCGGACTAATCTCCAGCAATTTTACTATTGAGGGGCCAGTTAAGAAAGGAAAGATCTCTGCCTTGTTTGCAGCGCGCAGGACCTACTTTGACGTGTTTGCTAAGCCGTTTGTCAAAAACGGGCAAGGATATTATTTCTATGATGTCAATTCTAAGATCAACTTCAATATTAGCGACAGGAACAAAATATACCTAAGTGGTTATTTTGGAAAAGATGATCTTCACTTGAAAAGCGACAACAATGATTATGCTTTCGGCTGGGGCAATCAAACAGCAACACTGAGATGGAACCACCAGTTCTCAAATAAAATCTTCAGCAATGCATCTTTCATATTTAGCAACTTCAATCTGAATTCGTCCTCCAACCGGTCATACCAGGACACCACTTATACTGCCAGGTACACTACAGCCATTCGTGATTTTAATATAAAATATGATGCAGACATTTTTGCATCATCATCCCATCACATACGGGTAGGGCTAAATTTTATCGCTCACCGATTTACTCCAGGAGCTCTGATTGTAAAGGAACAGGCTAATATAAATTTTACGGATCTAAATAATCAGGTTAATGATTTAGAGACTGCGCTCTATGCGGAAGACGAGTGGCAGGCAACCCAAAATCTATCATTCAATTTTGGGTTCCGATTAAGCGGGTTCAGCCCAACGCTGAATTCCATGAGAGTTAACCCTGAGCCGCGGATCACAACAAAATATCAGTTATCCGATAATTGGGCCGTCAAAGCAGCGTACACAAAAATGAATCAGTACATTCACTTGCTAAGCAATACCGGTCTTGGCCTGCCTACAGATCTGTGGGTTCCCTCTACGGCTAAAGTACCCAACGAAACATCACAGCAAGGAGTAATTGGCATAGTTCACGACTTACCCAATAAACGAGTTAGTATTTCTATTGAAGCCTATTCCAAAAAATCGGATAACATCATAAGTTATAAACCGGGGAGTTCTTTTCTCTCGATTGATCGCCCTACCTCAGAGCAATATATACCCTGGGAGGATAAGATTACATCGGGGCAAAGCTGGTCCAACGGAATTGAGTTATTAATCCAAAAGAAAACCGGAAGGCTTAATGGATGGATAGGCTATACCCTATCTAAGACGGAAATGCAGTTTGACGAAATCAATTTCGGGCAAAAATTCTACGCGCTGTATGACCGCAGGCATGACTTATCCGTTGTTGCTATTTATGAATTGAATAGCAAAATCAGGCTTTCCGGCACATTCATATTTCAATCCGGCAACAGGATCACCGTTCCACAAACTCAATACCTGGCTATCAATAATGATCTGCTTCGACTACAGGCAGGTTCATGGAATCTGGTCACCGACTATGGCCCAAAAAATTCTTTTTTGACACCCGCATATCATCGGCTTGATCTCGGCATTCAATTTCATAAAAAGAAGAAGAACTACGAGTGTGTGTGGGAAATTGGTTTGTACAATGCCTACTATAGAAAGAATCCTTTCTTATACGAGGTATCCGTTGATAACAATCACACCTATTTGAAAGGTGTAAATATTTTTCCTGTCGTACCATCGTTTTCATATCACATCAATTTCTAAGAATGAATAGAATAACTTTAAATATTATTGGAACACTAGTATTTTTTTCGATCACTCAATGCAATGACCCATTGGAAAGAATTGAATTGAGCAAACGAAAAATACTGACACGTTGCTTCATTTCCCCGCAGGATACTTTGTTGATAGCCTATGTAAACTGGGCTCAACCTTTCGAACTATACAAGGTTACTAGCAGAACATTTGCCCCACCTCAGGTGATGGCCCAGGATACAGTAAATCAAATTAAGAATGCTACCGTTACACTTAGCGACCAGGATCATGCTGTTGAATTGCCTTACGTAAAATTTGCTGAAGGCAGTTTGAGCTACCACGACAATATAGTCAGAGGTGGATATTATGCGCTGCCTGCCGACCGCTTTCCGATCTTGCCAGGAAAAACTTATACTCTTACCGTGAAGGCTCCCGATGGCACCATTGCTAAAGCTTCTTGTACTATTCCACTTCAGGCGCCATCGTTCGATTTTCACTATCGCAATTTACTGAGACAATCGTTTCCAGGGTCTTCATTAAGAATATTCGACTGCAATTATGAGATAGCGTGGCGAGATTTTCCTGGCAAAGGTGATTATTACCGAACAGGTTATGTCCTTACAAGAGCTCAGTACGGATATTATTATTACACTTTGTCAACAGGCGTAACTATTGATCAAAGCTTATACAATGATATAATTTCAGACGAAGAAAAATATGATATTCACGATTCCTTTGAGTTTTATGATGACACGGAAGGCTCTTCCTCTTATATCTTAACACTTTCCGCGTATGTACTGCACGTAGATAAAAATTACTATAATTATCACAGAAGTATCGCAGACCAGGTAAAAATCCAAAACAATCCGTTTTACGAGCCAATACTAATCTACACTAATTTTGAAGGAGGCGTGGGGGTATTTGCCGGCTCTAACATGACACGAGTAAATCTGCCGTTTGTCTTTTAAAGCAAGGCAAGAACAGGTGGCTTTAATCAAGGAATGATATCTAAAATGAAATGCTAAGTCTCCGTAGTTGTTGGTGAGGCTGCCTCATTAACCATCGCGCAAACACCAATGCGAGGGTTTAACTTTCTTTTCCAAAGCCAACTGTTTCTCTATATTGTTGTGTTGAAATTTGTGTATTCTTTTTAAAGAATCTACTAAAGTAATGTTCATCTTCATAGCCTAATTCAAATGCTATTTCTTTGACTGTTTTATTTGTTAAATACAATTCTCGTTTTGCTTCTATAAGTATGCGTTCTGTAATTAGTTCTGTACAGGTTTTGTAATAATGCTTCCTTACATGTTTCGCCAGAGCTTTTTGAGAGATGTTCAACATTGATGAATACTCAATTGGCAAATGTTTTGATCTAAAATTCTCTTCTATCGCAATTTTGAGTCTTTGAAGTATTTCGATTGTTTTAATATCTTTTTCTGCGTTTACAATAAGTTGTTCAGATTTAATTCTTGATGAGGTGATCAGTAAAATCTTCATGTAAGAAATCAGCATTTCGTATTGGGCGATTGCGGAATTGCTAATTTCAATTTTCATTTTTTCCACAAGTTCCTCAAACATGGCTTTACTAGCTTCATCGATTGTGAAAACAGGAAGCTGATATATGTTATTGAACAAAATACCATTGCAGGTTACTTCTGTTTGGTGTTTGTGGATGCAAAAGAAATCGGAATGAAAAAAGATAGCTATGCCCTCGCAGTATTCGGCTTTAAGCATAAATGGCTGGTAAGGCGCAAATGAAAACATTGAATTTTGTTCAAAATAAAATTCAGAGAAATCCGTCCGCAAATTCCCAGAACCATTTTTTATCCATATCAGAGTAAAGTAGTTATTACGTTGTAAATGATCAAAATGGGAGTTGCCGGTAAAAGGTAGAATCTTAAAAGCAAGATTGCCTGTTTGTTCATTTATAAGTGTAAAAACCTGTTTATCCTTCATACCTGAGTTTACTTATTTAAATTTTCTATTTTCTTCATTTATGGCTAAGTCGTTTATGCTGGCATATCTTTTTTTCATATAGCCATTTTCATCAAACTCCCACATCTCGTTTCCATAACTTCTAAACCATTGCCCTACTTTATCGTGCCATTCATATTCAAACCTGACCCCGATTTTATTTTCGGTATAGCACCACAATTCTTTTTTTAGCTGGTAGTCCAATTCTTTCTCCCACTTCTTTGTTAGAAATGCAATGACTTCATTTCTTCCGTTAATGAAATCAATTCTATTACGCCATTCGGTATCAATCGTGTAAGCCAAACTTACTTTTCAGGATTTTTTGTATTCCAGGCATTTTCTGCTAACTGCACTTTTTCTTTTGCTGTTTCAACAGTAAATGGAGGAAGTGGATATCGTTTATCAGTCATTGGGATTTAGTTTTATCAATAGAAGTAAGGCGGCTTTTATAAGCCTGCCTTACTTAGTTTAAGAATTAATAAAGGGAAGCACGATTATGCTACCGTATAAATTTTTACTACAGGGCTATCTTCCAAAAAAGGCTTCAGTCCTGTGACTACATCATTTGAGAACAACTTTGATGTTAAATAACTTTCTGCTTCAGCAGCAGTGTTAAAACCGTGTAGTACCGCAACATTTTCTTTCCTGATTAAAAGTTCCTTTGAAACGGCACCTTTGATAGTGTCTAAAAAAGGTTGCTTGTATTTAGAATAAACTCCTGCTGCTGCAGGTCTGTTCTCTTCTGAAATTTTTAGTGCGATTTTTAAATATGCTTTGCTCATTTTATTTGTATTTAAAATGTTTTGAAATTTTGATTATTACAATTCTAAGATTGTTTCTGCCAGAATCTTTGGATTCTCCACATGAGGTACATGTCCTGTATTTATAGAAATTGCTTTTTTGCAATTGATTGTTTTAACAAGTTCCTTTTGAGCTGTGGCAGAAAAAATTTTATCTTTTTCGCAGATGATAAAAGTTTTATCAATTTTACCAAAGTTGTTTCCGGTAGTAGTTACAGGAATTAAAAATGGCTGCATAGCTTGACGAACCAATTGAGGTGCAGCCTTCGCAATTTGCTCGTTGGTTGCACCATTGTAAACAACATTTTTCAATGTCTCTTCGCTTACCGTTGCCCAACTTTGATCTTCGGCAAAAATCAGATTCTTTAGCAATTCACTTCCTGCATCCTCCTTCAAAGTATCAAAAACTGTTTTCTGCTTGTTCGGTATCATGGCAGCAACATATATTAGCTTTTCAATGTTCTTTGGCATATCCTCTGCCACCTTGCTTACTATATAACCTGCAAGACTGTGCCCCACCAAAATTACTGAAGTGTTTAGCTTCGTAATTTCTTTCTTTACTTTTTCCACATACGAGTCGAATGTTACTTGTGGGATGTCTGTCTTGTCAGTTCCATGTCCCGGAAGATCAAAGGTTATAACCTTAGAGCCAGACTGCTCCATTATTTGTTTGGTCGCTTGCCACGACCACGCACCGTGCCATGCACCGTGCACTAAAACATACGTTTTCTTTGAATTGTCCATTTTAAAATTATTAATTGTGAGCTGCAAAGCTGCTGCACCGTCATAATTTGTAAAATGGATAATCTACGCTTTGTAGTGGACAGATTTTTCGGGTCTTTTGTCAGGACCCAATATAAAATTGCCGATCCCGAATTACTTAAACAATTGAATTGTCGTAGTTCTGCGTGGTGGGTTGTCAAAGAAATCATACATAATTTCCAGAAACCACTTCGTGCGATCTTTGTAAGGAAAGTGAGTGGTTCCGGGCAAAATGCAGAGCAGTGAGCCGGGGATGTTTTCGTGCATCTCCAGGAAGTGAGAGTTGCGAACAGCGTCACGGTCTCCTCCCATAATCATGACATCAGCCTTAATTTTTCTCAGGTCGGATTTCTTTATGTTGGGCTGGTCCATCACGAGCCTTATGTGCTTGCTTCGAATGCTGTCGTTTTTGACAGACGCCCACATTTTGTCGACAATAGGGAGCAATCCAGGATCTAATGCAGTGGTATCAGGCCGTAAGTTTGCACCTGACGCTAAAAGTTTTTTTACTTTCTTCGGATAGTTGATAGCCGTGAGCAAACCGACAATGCCACCATCACTTTGTCCCCAAAAGTATGCAGAGTCAATTTTCAGATGATCCAATACCGCATTTACATCCGAAGCCATTTGGACGTAAGTGAGGTACCCTTTCGGGCAATCCGTCTTTCCGTGACAGCGGCTGTCAAAAGCGATAACCTGGTAGTGGGAAGCAAATTCAGGAATCAAGTCAGCGCGACTTCGAATGGAGCCCCCATTTCCATGCAACAATACCATTGGTTTGCCCTGACCATAGATTTCATAATACACCTTTACACCATCGTGGTTAAAGAAGCTGCCTGCTTTTGGATTGTCTCCATACTTGGGTGACGCATTTTGTTGTGCATACAACGAACTAAAAGAAAGGCATGCGATAGCAATAAGTGTTTTGAATGACATGTGTGTTTGAATATTATAGGCCAGGCCTGTGAAATTAATCAATGCTTTTAAATTTTATTTCAGTGCGAATATACTAGGCACTACTTAATTTGGGTTAACCCGATACGAGGGATTTGGGTCTGAAATCTTTCCCCCATCATTGTCTAATTACAAATAACTCAGCCACCATTTGTCGCGGTTATTTCTTTTATAGCGCTCATACCATAAGCATACAGGTATCATAGCCAATACGATGCCGATCCAAAAAGCATAAACTGCATATATGCCAAATCCAAAACCTTTAAGACCGGAGCCGTCATTGGCCTGACTGAATACCAGAGCTGTAAAATCATAGCCCATCAGCGCTGCGGTGACACCAGCAACAAAATGTATCAAATAAATGTGGAGTATGTAGTAAAACATAGGTACACGTCCCAGCCTTGCAATGTAATCTGAAAACTTACCAGCTATTTTCTCAGTTGCCGCCAGGAAGATCAATGCCGGTCCAAGCATAATCAACACATAAAGCAAAGAAGGCGGGTACTTGGTTACATTGATGATCGACAGGAAAGTATATACGGAATTGCGTTGGCTCATCCACAGTTTAGGGTCACCATAGATATTAGGAAGGCGTAGAATAAAGAAAAGTAAAATGGCACCGATGCCCAGCAGATACAATATCTTTCTTCGCTTCTTCGCATCGAAAGAAGGCAGATATAAATTACCGAATGCATAACCCAGCATCATCACACCTATCCACGGCACCACTGGATAACCAACACGGAAATAGAAATATTTATAATTTATCTGTTTAAACTCATGGAGCATCGCCCAAAGAATTGAGTCCAGGCCGTCACCAGCCACATGAACAGAGTCAAGCAGGTTGTGACCGACTATCATCAGGACACCTGTTACTACCAGCCACCGGAGTGGCAAGTGTATAGCTGCTGCAAGTACAATCATACATATGCCCAAGGCCCAAATCACGTTTAGTGCAATGGCATAAAACCGGATATCCCATCTCCAGCCGAAAGCAATCACGGTAAGTTCCAGGAACACTAACCAAAGCCCCCGCGTAATCAAGAACTTCGTCAGCTCCTTTTTACTCTTTCTGCGACCTGTAAAGAAAGCAGAGGTTCCTGCCAGAAATATAAAGACAGGTGCACAATAGTGGGTGATCCACCGGGTGAAAAACAACAGTGGTGTTGTCTTTGTGAGATCCATCTGCCCAAACTCGAAATTAAAAAAATAGTCTTTGGTGTGGTCCAGCGCCATGATGATCATGACTACTCCTCGCAACAAATCTATGGACTGAATACGATCCTGGGTTGATACCAGATCGGGTAACGGCTGCGAAATAGCATTTGATGCTGTCATAGAAAATAAAAAATAGTTAATGTGATGTTAATTGAACCGGAGGCCAATAAGAGCAGTCGATTTTATGGTGTGATGCAAAAATGAACCAGGTGCTTTTCAGCCGATATTGCTTTGATTTTTTTTCTGCAATTATAGGGAATGAGTATTCTCTATGCTGTCGGTTACCTGGAAATGAAATAAAGTTATCCGGCTTTGCAACATTACTACCTTAGCCAGCCTGGATTGTTCAGATCATTAGATAAAATTGAAATCGTCAACGGGGTACGAAGGCTTACCCAATTAAGTAGGCCTGCGAATGCATGTAAAATAAAATACCACTGTCACAGGGAGCACAGACTAATCGCTGCGAAATTGACCAGAATAGAAATTAACGAAGGCTCGTTATGATGTAGATGATTCCGGCAAGAACCAGTAAAATGACCCAGGTCAAAAGCTCGCCTTTTAGGCCAGCTATAAAACCTCTAAATAATCTCTCTACCATGAATTAAATATACGGATTTTTAAAGATTGGGTTGTTGATTCACTCACACAGATGAAAGCGAAATACTCCACTCATCTTTTTATATCTTTATCGCTAAACCAGGGGTGATATGAAAACTATGTCGTGCAAACAGTTGGGCGGAGCTTGTGAGCAAACCTTTAGCGCAAATACATTCGATGAGATTGCAATGATGGTCAGTAAACATGCACGCGAATTAGTAGGAAACGGTGATGCCGCCCATATCGAAGCAATGAATGAAATGCGCACAAGAATGACCTCACCTGAAACAGCCAACGCATGGCTGGATGAAAGACGGAAAGCTTTCGATAGCTTACCTCACAACAATTAATAGAGCATTGGCCAACGAGCCCAGCACCCTTGCCGGTTTTCTGCTGAGAAAGAGTTCTACTTTTTTGTCGGATAAACAAAACCCGTTTCAACCTCTTTAGTCTTAATAGGCCTTACCTCAATTGTCGCAGAGGGAACATAAGCAAACTCCGGGTTGTCTTTTGCAATTTTGATTGCTTCGTTAAGGTCGGCAGCTAAAATATGATAGTAGCCAACTTGCGTTTCCTTGTCTGCCGCTATGTCTTTTTCAGTCCAGCCATTGTCGGTTTTTTTAAGGACCACACCTTCACGAACAATTGGTTGTGCCGCAATTAATTTGTTTTCACTTTTAAGTTTTCCAATGTAAACTTCACATTGCTTGATAAATGCAAGATGCTGGTCTTCTGTCAACGATTTCTTTGCGTCCTTTTCGTTTCGGATGTAAAACATAAATTCTTTCATGTTGTGTGTTTTAAGTGTTTATAGTGAGTAGTCAATGTCGTCATGTGTCCTGTACTTTGTTCCATCATCTCTTACTATGGTTCGGCAAAGCACGAAAACGATTTTCACTGAAACAAAATAGCTAAAGAAAGCTTAATCTAAACATACATTTATACGGAGGCGATTGAATCCCTTCCCGATCCACGCTGACGAAAATGAAGACGGCTTTAGCACTCAAAATCCAGTATCCCCCCTACCGTGTAAACCCGTAATCATTTTTTTACTTAATATCTTCTCAATAATAGAAACATATTGATATATTTGGCCTTCCTCTTTTAAAGATCAACCTCTATGAAAGGATACATTGGCGAATTTGAAGAACTTGTATTATTAACCATTGCCAGCCTGGGCGAAGACGCATACGGTGTCTCTATTAAAGAGAATATCGAAAACAGAAGTGAGCGCAGTATTAGTATTGGCGCACTGCATTCAACCATTACACGATTGGAGGAGAAAGGATTAATAAAATCCTGGCTTGGAGAACCTACCCAGGAAAGAGGCGGAAGAAGAAAACGTTTCTTTGAGGTAACGCATCAAGGCAAAGTGAGTCTCCACCATGTCAAGGATTTGAGAGATGAACTTTGGAAACTTTCCAGAACGGCACTTTCCCTGGCCAAATGAAAAAACAGAATATCAAACCGCCCGCTTTTGCTGAGAAGTTCTTTGAGTGGTATTGCGACAACGCTGCTATTGAAGACCTGCATGGTGACATAGATGAATTGTTTTATGCCAACCTGGGCCGAATGAGTGTCACCAGGGCTAGATTCAACTATTGTTTGCAAGTGTTATCACTCGTGTTTTCCTATGCCATCAGAAAACGAAAACAGAAATCCGCAAATCATCCGTATTCAAGCTATTCAACAAATCAAACTGTTATGATCAGTAACTATTTTAAAGTAGCCTCGCGCAACATACTCAAGCGCAAAATGTATTCGTTCATCAATGCCTTCGGTTTGAGTATTGGCATTGCGTTTTGCATGCTGATTTATCTCTTCATCCGGGATGAGAAAAGCTTTGATCAGTTTCATTCGAACAAAAGTCGGATTTATCGAATGGAGGCTAAACGATATGGTAAAGAGCTGCAAGGCTCAAGTATCCCCTACAAGCGCGATGCCGCTCTTCAATTTGGTCTTCGAAACGCCCTCAAAGATGAATTGCCTGAGATAAAATATGCAACCCGTTTCAATAGTGGCAGAAAAGTAGTATTGCGATACCATGACAAAATCTTTTCCGAGAAGATCGCATTCGTTGATGGTGATTTTTTCAAAATGTTTTCTTTTAAGCTGTTAGCCGGTAATGCAGAAAAGCTTTTCGAAAATAAACTTGACGTGGTGATCACGCCTGAGATTGCAGAAAAGTATTTCGGAAAAGAGGATGCCATCGGAAAAACCATCTCCATTGACGATGGAGGCGAAAGACTTTTTACCGTTGCGGGAATAATTGAGACACCTCCTGCCAATTCAAGTCTTGATTTTCAAATTTTAGTGCCGGAAGAGAGCATTCCATCGTACGAAAGACAAATGGCGGATTGGAGCGCATTCGGCACCCATTGCTTTGTTCAACTCCTGGAGAATGCTGACTCTGCTCAATTCCAGGCGAACCTCAACAAAGTTGCTCCAAAATACGTGGGCAATCTCAAACTTGTATTCACCCCGCTCACCAAAATGCATTTAATGAAATCAGTGGGCTGGCACAAGGTAAGCGATCCGCAATATGCTTACATCCTTGGAGGCATTGCTTTGTTGATCCTGGTGATTGCCTGCATCAACTATATTTCGTTGGCACTCACTACGTCTGCATCGCGAAGGAAAGAAGTGGGCGTACGAAAGGTAACAGGCGCGAGTCGTAAACAACTCATGTATCAGTTTGGGTTTGAATCTTTGCTGTTAGCGTGCATCTCTATGTTTATTGGAGTCATGTTTGTCGTTCTCTTTCTTCCCTCATTCAACCAGTTTACCCAAAAAACAATTGTAATTGCCTGGAAAGATTGGTTTGAGTTGTTGAGCATCGGGCTGGCAATTACTTTCGTTGTTGGCTTTTTAGCAGGAAGTTATCCGTCCGTTTTTCTTTCGCGATTTCAACCCGCCCTGGTTTTGAAAGGACATTTTACTTCTCAACTTCAGGCAGGCTTCACCAAGCCGCTGGTGGCATTGCAATTCTTTTTCTCAGCAAGTCTTATTATTTGTTCTGTGATTATGTATCGTCAGATGAAATTTGTGGCCACGAAAGACCTGGGCTACAATAAAGATCAGACGCTCGTCATCCCTACGCAAACCGGGTGGAATGAGAAAGCCAATAAAGCCGTGGAACGTTTCAGAACACGCGCGCAGGGCGAGAGCGGAATCGTTTCTGTTGCCGGTGCCGGTTCATCTTTTAGCCAGGGTGCAGGGAGGCTTTTTTATAAAATCAAAGACGAAGACAGGTCGGCCTATGTTTATTCTGTTGATCCGGATTATCTCTCTACACTCGGCATCCGGCTTGTGCAAGGAAGAAATTTCGATCCCACAATATTTTCAGATTCGTCTGCGGTCATCGTAAACGAAGCGTTGGTGAAAGACATGAAGTGGACTGATCCGTTGAGCGAACATCTCAATTGGAATGGAGATACTGTTGGCCTCGGCCCCCAGGTAATTGGAGTAGTGAAAGACTATCATTTTCTCTCGCTCGAGCAAAACATAGAACCTTTGTTCCTCACGATGGACAAATTTTTTGGTTACCACACCAAGATATTGGTTCGTGTAGAAGCTGGAAATGTTCCGGCTTCCGTTGACAAAGTACGGGGTATATGGAAAGAGCTTTTCCCAGACAAACCGCTGGATTACACCTTTCTGGATCAGGATGTAGCGAAGCAATATGAAAGCTATGAACGCTGGATGAAGATCACCGGACTTGCTACCGGGTTTGCAATATTGATTTCCTGCATGGGTTTGTTCGGATTGGCGGGCATCAACGCAGTAAACCGAACAAAAGAAATAGGGATACGAAAAGTACTGGGTGCCGGGATGTCATCCATTTTTATCCTACTCAATAAACAATACGTGTGGCTGTCGCTGATTGCTTTTGTGCTGGCCGTGCCATTGTCGTGGTACGTGATGAGCAAATGGCTGGCGAGTTTCAAATTCGCGATCGCGATCAGCTGGGAATTATTTGCACTGAGTATATTGGCAGGATTGGCAATTGCACTGGTCACTGTAAGTTATCATGCGTTTAAAACTGCACTGGTAAATCCGGCAGAGACGCTGAAGTACGAGTAATACTCTTAACAGGGGTCTCTCCTATTGATTGAGTCCATCACGTGGAGTGTTGAAAACTACCGTGGTTTTCACCATTCCGTCAGGTTGCCCGTATCCGAAACAGAAAGCCCTTTCTTCAATAGCTTTTTTGCGTACTCGACATCATTTTCTTTAGCAACTCTTTTCTTTGCCTCCTTTATCACACTTTTCAGTTTTTCGTCCGCCTTCCTTTTGATTCAAGGCCATCCTGCATCTATTCATTACTGACGTTGAAGACCTTATAAGAGTGGTCAAGGCGTGTTTCAGCTATGATGCAATGAATTAACACCGGCAAAAGCGGTAACGAGCTAACAAAAAGCGACTTTCTACATGTAAAGAACGAGTAAGGAAAATTGAGTTTCTTGAACACGCTACCTTCGCCTTACGGTGAAACTGACATGAATCTCGTGTATCTTTGATTGGTTACAGAAACTCATCCGAGCCACGTGAAAACCTTACTTTTTATACTGGCCGTAGTTCTCTGCAGTTATCAGGGCATTGCGCAGCTGTCACAAACTTCGCTCCCAATCACTAAAAGCATTTACACCATCAAAGGCGATTACTATCGTCAATACCGGAACTACACCCTTGCGATCAATACCTACAGCAAAGCGGTAAGGCTGAACCAGAAGGAAGTATCAGCGATGTTAGGAATGGCGGATGCATACCACCTGATGGGCCAGAACAGTCTGGCTAGCCAATGGTACCGGAAAGCTTTTGCGATCTATCCTGATGTTGGCACAGAGCATATCCTGAAATTTATTGCGGTACTCAATGCCACCGGCAACTCCGCGGAGTTGAGACAGTGGGTGAAGCTCTATAATAACAAGATCGCAAAAAGTGGTGACCCCATCGACTCTATCATTTTTGTTGTGGAGAATCTCACTTCACTTAATTCAAAGAGTTCAGATTCAGCACCTCTCTTCTACGACAACAAGATCGTGTTTTCTTCTAATCGCACGATTGCAGGCAACTTTAGCGCTTACAAATCCACACTCAACAGCGAAGGCATTTTCGGAGAAGTCAGTCCACTGCATGAAGCCATAAACTCCGGTCGCACGGAAGGTAGTTTTGCCCTCGCAGCCAATAAGGGCATCCTTTATTTTACCGGTACTGAAGAAAAGGGAGGGGCCACTGCGATGAAGATATTCTCCACTGCACTGCCGAACGTATCTTCCGGGCAACTCAAGGTCAACAAGCTTGCGTTCAAAAATTTTGAGCACAGCATGGGGCAACCGGCGATCAGCAGCGATGGCACTGTACTCTACTTCGCTGCACAGCATTCAAAGCATACACGCGGATTTGACTTGTATCACAGCCAGTACAACGGGAAGAATTGGTCAGCCCCTGTTTCGTTGGGAACGCATGTAAACTCAAATGCCGATGAACTGTACCCGGTGTTGGCCAACGACAGCACATTGTACTTTGCTTCGAACGGACACAGCAGCTTCGGAGGTTTCGACATCTTTAAAGTGAACCTCCGGCACGTGCCTCTTCACTCACCAGAACACTTGCCGCTACCAATCAATTCGTCCGCTGACGAATTTGGATTTAGCATGAACAGCACCGGTGATGAAGCTTATTTGTCGTCCAACAGGCCAGGTGGCCTTGGAGCCAATGACATTTATAGAATTTATTTTCTTTCGTCCCGGAAAAAGAAGCGCGATGCCACACCACAGCACGAGGAGCTTTTTATCCATACCTCCAAAGAGAAAGAAATAAAACTCTCGGGAGACAGCCACGATAATTTGAAATTCGATTTCTACCCAGGGCAAAATTTTAATCTCGTTGTTGAGTATGACAACTTCCTGAAAGGAACAACGCAAACCATCAATGCGGCTATGCTGACGAAGATGAACGTTTACACGTTTGATATTCAAAAATCATCTGAAGTGGCGCATGACCAAAAGAATAAAATCAAGCCGGTAAAAGATATACACATCAATCCCGGTGATCTCGTCACGTTTCAACTGATTCCCATCCGGAGACAAGACTCAGATGCCGAGACAAGCAAAGTGCAATTCCAAAAATCGGAAGCCAGTGTGGGCGATGATCAGACCATTGTGTTCAGTTACATTGCAAAAGGAGGCATTGGCCTCACTGACGACATGCGGCAAGTAGCAGACCTTCGCGAGAAACTGGATACAGTATCGAGTCCACAGCTGCTCACCGTAAAAGCACCGGTTACAGAATCAAATCAGGCTCCTCAGGAAACGAAAACTCAAGTATCACTGGTGCAGAACAATGTGAAGCAGGTCACTCCTGTTGTTCCAGTGAAGTCACCCGTTATAGAATCAAACCTGACTCCTTCGGAAACTAAACCGCAAGTATCACTGGTGCAGAGCGATGAGAAGCAGGTCACTCCTGTTGTTCCGACAGTGAAGTCACCCGTTACAGAATCAAACCTGACTCCTTCGGAACCTAAGCCGCAAGTATCACTGGTGCAGAGTGATGAGAAGCAGGTCACTCCTGTTGTTCCAGTGAAGTCACCGGTTATAGAATCAAATCTGACTCCTTCGGAAACTAAACCACAAGTATCGCTTGTGCAGAACGATGTGAAGCAGATCACACCTGTCGTTCCAGTGAAGTCACCGGTTATAGAATCAAATCTGACTCCTTCGGAAACTAAACCACAAGTATCGCTTGTGCAGAACGATGTGAAGCAGATCACACCTGTCGTTCCAGTGAAGTCACCGGTTACAGAATCAAATCTGACTCCTTCGGAAACTAAACCGCAAGTATCGCTTGTGCAGAACGATGTGAAGCAGATCACTCCTGTTGTTCCAGTGAAGTCACCTGTTATAGAATCAAACCTGACTCCTTCGGAAGCGAAGCCGCAAGTATCACTTGTGCAGAGCGATGTGAAGCAGATCACTCCTGTTGTTCCGGTCGATGCAAATCCGGTCATCAAAACAATGGACATTCAGTACCGTGTACAGATTGCCGCTTCAAAAACTAAAATGAGCGATGATCAGTTAAAAAAGATCTATTCCGGTCTGGGTGAGATCCGTTCTTTCAATGAGGATGGATACTTTAAATATTATATCCTTCAGACACCGAGCTACCCCACAGCTAAGAATGCGCTGAATACGAGCGGTGTAGGCACTGCCTTTATTGTAGCTTACCTGGGTGAAAAAAAATTGAAGCTGCCGGAAGCAATCGCTCTTCAGAAAAGCCGGAACAACCTGACCTCCTCTCCTGCTGTTAGTGTTAATGCTCCTGTGGTCAACGAAGACTTAAAAAATGATCCGGTAAACGCGGGCGGCAATGAAAAACAAATCGTAGCTACTCCATCAAATAAAGTGCTTTCAACTGATTCATTGAAGCAAAGTACGCTTACGAAAAATAAACTCCCCATCAGTAATGTCGAAACGGACAAACCTGCCGGTATTGTAAATACACAGCCGGGCAATTTCTCCGGAGGACGCGACTTTTTATATCGCGTACAGATCGCTGCTTCGGAAGTTACTCTCAACGATGCCCAGCTCAAAAAGATCTATCGCGGCAGCAACGAGATCCACTTCATAAAAGAGGGAAAATTTTACAAGTACTATATCCTCGAGACTCCCAGCTACTTTGTCGCGCGTCAAAAACTTAAGGAGATAAATGTTAACCAGGCTTTTATCTCGGCTTATAAAAAAGACCTGAAGGTGTCCCTGGAGGAAGCGATTAACTCCCAGTACAAGCTGCCCGCGAAGAAGGAAAATCTGGCAGAGATAGATTCGGTTGTCAAAGTAGTCACTCTCAATTTTGAGTTTGATGCATTCGAGCTGCCACCCGACCAGCTTGAGCGGCTGCGCAATAAGGTGATAAGTGAGCTGGTGAAGAATTCATCCTATCGCGCGATTGTTAATGGCTACACCGATGACCGGGTAAATGAAAAGTATAATTTCGGCTTGTCACAGGAACGCGCTCTTTTTGTAGCACAGCATATTGTAGGTGATGGTATCGATGCGGGAAGAGTGGCCACCCGGTATTTTGGAGAGTCGCAGTTTGCCAGGTATTGCCGCGACAATAAAAACTGTGATGAATCCGTTCATCAGACTAACCGGCACGTGGAGATTCTTTTAGTCATTGATAAAAAATGAGATGAGAAGCCTTGTCAATTGAAATCGCTTCGAGAAAGGAAGTCTTTCTCACTCTTCATTAAGAATACTCTCTTTATTATCCATCTGAAAACTCTAAAACCAGGATTTGGCAGACTATTACCAGCAGTCACACCGCATTTCTATTTTACTTTACAAAAATCAAGAAAATGAAAAGCGGATGCCTTCTATTGTTATTGACTATTCTGGTTCACACGGCTTTTACTCAACATTTTTCTTCCATTGCCGGAAAAGTGATTGATGCCAAAACGAATGAGCCTTTGCATAGAGCCAACGTGTACCTGGGAAATACAGCCATTAGTGTTTCGGCAAACGAAAATGGCTATTTTGAACTTACTCTAATCCCACCGGGGAAATATGATTTTACTGCTTCCATTCTTGGATATAAGTTATTTTCAACGAAGATGGTATTTTCTGGAGATTCAATTACTGATTATGTAATCATGCTGGAGCTCGCTCCCATTGAATTGGAGGCGGTTGAAGTGACGGCTCACAAAGGAAAACGAAATCGATACTACTCACAATTTGTAAAATCATTTTTGGGTATAACACAGAATGCACGCAAATGCGAGATACTTAACCCTTACGATATTGTCGTAGACAAAGTCGATAACAAAATCGTTGCATTCTCCAGGAAACCAATTGTCATTGAAAACAAAGCGCTTGGATATAAGATCTACTATGAATTGAAGGAGTTTAAACTGGATCTATTTGAATTGACGATGTCCGGGATTCCTCGCTTTGAAGAGCTCGTACCGGAAACCGCCAGACAAAAAAACAATTGGTTAAAGGAAAGGGACCGGGCTTACTATGGTTCTATTTCACATTTCTTACTTTCATTAAAGCATAATGATTTGATGAGAAATTATTACGAAACTCTGACACGAACCGGAAAGTCTTTGATGAGGAAAGAAATTATGGAAGATTCAGTGATCCTATATAAAGGCGGAATCTCCGTAAACTTTAATTGGGAATATCCCGAAAACGCCTACCCCAATTCAACATCAGGGAACCAGTCTTCTACCGTCATATTTAACGGGCAACCAATAAGAGTTTATGACAATGGGTATTTTGAGGATTTTCACGATGTGAAATTCAGGGGTTATCTAGGCTGGAGTTCTACTGTTGCTGAGCTCGTCCCTTTCGGATACAAGCCTACCTATCAGTTGAGAAAGAAATATGACGTCTGGACTGCTGAAGATGAAGCCCGGATGCAACAGAGATAGTAACCAAGCCGGGTAGAGTGCCTCGGTCTTGCGCTTAACGTAAAACACCACCCTGCTTCAGGTATGTTTCTGTTGTGTACAAAATAGAATCGCAGCGGCCACAACAAAGGTATCAGCAATTGGCATAAAAATACCAGCAGGAAATTTCACTGTTCCTCACTTTTACCAAGCCAAAAGCAATGCTATGAAACTAATCTATGTTTGTCTGATTGGACTACTATCAGGATTGACTGATGTATACAGTCAGAATACGAATAATCTCACGTTAGAGAAAATTGACAAGAGGACTGGATACCCAGTGGGGATGCAATTCTTCCCGGCAGATCAATTAGGCAATTACACACTACAGGTAGACTCTACCGTAAAAACCCAAGGCATCTATTCATTTTCTATAGCTGCTAATCCGGCAAAAAGCGGTCACACCTACATAGCGAGTTCATTTACTGTGCCTGGAAATTATTCCGGAGCTAAAGTCCAGCTGAAAGGTTTTTTAAAAACTGAAAATGTAGGCGCCAGTGGATTTGCTGGCTTATGGATGCGCATTGATGGAGAAGATGGAACACTTGCTTATGATAATATGGCTAGCCGTAAGATTGTGGGAACTAATGATTGGAAAGAATACACCATCGAACTGCCGTTGAGCGATAAAGCAGAAAAAATAAATATCGGGGCTATCCTCGATAATACGACCGGCAAAATCTGGTTCGATCAGTTAAGCCTATTCGTTGATGGAATTGAGATTGAGAAAGCTACTCCCAGGCCTGCTATTGTATACAAAGCGAAATCGGATACTTCCTTTGAAAAAAGTTCAGGAGTTTCGCTTCCTTCTTTAAGCTCAAAGCAGGTTGCTGATTTTCAATTGCTCGGACAGATCTGGGGGTTTCTTAAATATTATCACCCTTTTATAGCCAAAGGCAACGTTCAATGGGACAATGAGCTTTTCCGTTTTCTTCCAAGCTATATCAAGGCTTCGAATAGCAAAGCTCGCGATCAGCTTTTGCTGGAATGGATTAACCAATGGGGACCACCGGATCCCTGCCCAACGTGCGTTACTGAGGTGAAGGAGTTTTCTCACCTGAAGCCCGACCTGGCCTGGATGGAAAAATTGAAAGGGACAAAGCTTTATGAACCACTCCAGCAAATCTTAAAAAACCGGAACCAGGGAAGTCATTATTACATCGCTTTAACGCGCGGAGTTAGTAATCCTATATTCAAGAATGAAAAAACTTATTCGATTGACTATCCGGATACCGGAGTCCGGTTATTAGCTCTGTATCGCTACTGGAACATGATCCAATATTTTTTCCCTTATAAGAATATCATTGGAGAAGATTGGAATGCCGTATTATCAGAGTTCATCCCAAAGTTTATCGAAGCCAAAGATAAACTCGCCTATAGGTTAGTGGTATTAGAATTGATCAGTCGGATTAATGACACCCACGCAAATTTAGTTGAAGATACCGTGCTTCGTAATTACAGAGGCAGGCGCATCGCTCCTGTGCAAGTCAAATTCATAGAAGAGAAACTGGTGGTCACCGACTACTATCATCCTGCGTGGGGGCAGAAAAGTGGATTAAAGCCAGGCGATATCATTACATCGATCCAGGACAAGCCGATAGAAAAAATTGTAAAAGAGAAATTGAAATATACTTCGGCCTCCAATTATCCAGTAAAGCAGCGAAATATGGCCAGAGGAATGCTGCGTTCAAATGCTGAACAACTGCAAGTTGAAATAAAGAGAGATGATGTAACGTCTTCCAAATCTCTTCAGTTATTTCCGCTGGATAGCATCAAGACCAGTATCGACGGAGCCTACCGAATGCCCGATAGCTGTTATCGTTTTCTATCGAAAGATATAGGGTATATCTACCTGGGAAACATCAAAGCCAGTTTACTTCCCCGTATTTTCCTAACCTTTGCTAACACCAAGGGAATTGTTTTCGACATACGAAACTACCCCAGTGAGTTTATTGTATTCTCAATGACTAAGTATCTCCTGGGCGAAGAAAAGGAGTTTGTGAAATTTAATGGTGGAACCGTTAATTATCCGGGGCTTTTCAACTGGACCGGACGCCCTAAGATCGGAGGCAAAAATGATGACTACTACAAAGGCAAAATTGTCATCTTAGTCAATGAGATCACTCAGAGCCAGGCAGAGTATACCACCATGGCCTTGCGCACAGCCAATAATGCCACCGTGATCGGAAGCACAACAGCAGGGGCTGACGGCAATGTTTCGGCTATTGTATTGCCCGGAAACCTCACCTCAAGAATTACCGGTATTGGTGTATTCTATCCTGATGGGAAAGAAACCCAGCGAATAGGAATTTTACCCGATGAAGTTGTAAAGCCAACGATTAAGGGGATTAAAGAAAATCGTGACGAACTGCTTGAGCGAGCAATAAGCATTATCAATCAGGTAAAATAAAAATTGCTCCCGGCAATATGGCGGGAGCATTTTTTGCTTTCTCATTTTGATTTAAAGTCATTAATGGTATTTCCATCATAACGGTTCACTCCATTCGGAGTGCCAAACCAGATACTTCCATCAGTTGCTTCCAGTATCCCGAAAATCATTCCTTCTTTTGATTTTATTATTTCAGGCGATACGACATATTTATGAGACAAAGAATTTTCATCATAACGGGTAAGTGCCCAATCTTTCTGGCCATTAACGCTTCCTGAACTCGTCCAGATGTTTCCACTTCTATCTTCATAGATATACCCACCAAAATTAGAACTGATATTGGTAAACGTATGGCCATCATAATGCCATAAGCCATCATTGCCACCAAACCAGATATTGCCTTTTCTATCTTCGATTATACATCTCACATTTTTAAAAGGCTTGCCTTCACGGGCGACAACAGTAAAATTCTTCCCATTATAAACGAAAGTATTGCCCCTGGTGGCAAGCCAAAACTTGCCTGTTTTATCTTCAATGATCGAAGTGACTTCATAAGGCGGGCGCGGAGAATTTGGAAAAGTCTTTCCTGTCTTATCTTCCATCATTGAATCTCCATCAATAATATAACTTCGAAATAGTCTTCCTTGGCCAAGTCCTCCCTGGCCATCGTAGCAACTTGCCCCTCCGGAAGCACCGAACCAGATGTGGCCGGTTTTATCTTCGTAAATGCAGCCAACCTCATTGTTTAAAAGCCCGTCGGCTGTTGTGAAATTCCGAAAAGACATCCCATCGTAACGATAGACACCGGAGCCAATGGAGCCGAACCACAAGTTGCCCTGCCTGTCTTCTAAAAGACAAAAGAAACGGGCCGTACTTACTCCATTGGTGATGTTGGTAAATACTTTCCCATCGTATTTAAAAACGCCCTCCCATGAAGCCATCCAGATGTTGCCCTTTCTGTCTTGGATGATATTTCGGGTAATACTGTTAGGTCCATTGTATTGTCCTTTACAGGAAACACAAAAAATAAACACCAGGAACAAAGCATAAACTATTTTCATACGGAATGGAAAGTTAGGCGCAATGAATTAAGTTATTTTTTCGCAATGATCTTTATATCGAATTCAATGTCATCCGCAATGACTTCGTTAGCCAGAGTACCCAGGAACTTTCCTGATTTATAACGGATATCCCAATTTGTCCGATCAATGGGCAGTTTACCATTCGCGGTAACAATTCCGTCCTTAACTTCTATTTTGGCCGGAAAAGAAACTGTATTTGCGATACCCTTAATCATCAGGTAGCCGGTAACTGTTATGTTTTCACCATCTGCCGGTGCAACCTTGGTAATTGCAAAAGTCGAGATTGGGAATATTTTAACATCAAAGAAATCAGACGATTTCAAATGCTTGACAAGTCCATTATCACTGCCATAGCGTTCATCTGCAATTGTATTCATGTCGACCTCAGCTGTACCACCGGCAAGCTGACTTTTATCAATTAGCAATTCACCTTTAGAAATATAGACATACCCGGTGTGCCCTCCACATTTCCAGGTTACAACACTCTCTTTTTTATCGATCACATATTTTTCACCCGCAACCGGAATACTGTTAGGTAAGTGGGAAGCGGTTACGTCTTGAGGCTTGGAATTTTTGTTTCGCTCCTTACAGGAAGTGCAAAAAACAAACATTAATAAAAGCAAAAGGCAGCATCTCATTTTTTGTTATTTATTTGTTAGTAAAGGATTTTCAATAAACCTGAATCATGCTAGCAACCGTTCCCGGGTAATTTTAAAATTCTTTTTATAGGACCATCTTCTTCCCTGACCGCTTCTATCACAAGTTGGTCTCCGGATTGTGCATATCTTAAAATCTCAGATAACTCAATTTTAATCTGCTTTTGATCGGATCTTTCCCTGCCGGGAATAAGAATTTTATATCCGTTTCTTCTCAGGTACACGTTGAAGGGAACTTGCAAGGTTTCACCTGTTAGAGGCGCTTTTTTAATCACCGTCAGGTGGCCTATTGACTTCAAATTAAAATAGCTATAGTCCAAAGGCTTTCCATTTATTAGCAGGGGATTGAAGAAAAAAATTCCCCGCTCAGAGCCGGTGTATGTGTATTCGTTGTCTTGCATTACTTCATTTGCACGTTCTTGCTTTGCTTTCAGACTGAAATTCAAAAGCTGCTGTGCAAGTTGTTGGGCAGATGTCCGCGAAGTAATAATTAGCGTTAGAAGCATCACCAGGATGTGTGGCTTTTTTAAATGTTTCATAAAAAGTTACTTTGGTTTTAGTTCAACCAAACGTACGCATCGAAGGCGCGGACAGGAGTAAACAGCTTGTAAAAAATTGTAAAAATGAATGTAAATTTCAAACATCAATATCGAACGCTATGAGATTCAGACTGATTATCACCATTTTATTATTCAGTGTAGCGCTCTTAATTTCATCCGCCTTTTTATTAAGGCAACCAGCGCAAGACGTATTTCCAGCGCAACGCGCGGAACTGGTTGTACGCCAGATCGGTCATAAAGTATTACAGTACTCCGGGGATTTCACATCGCGTGTGTTGCCGGTGAAACAATTGAGCCAGGGTGTTTTCCAACTCAAATTTGAAACCCCCTTTTCTTTCATGCCCGATACGCTTGTCAAAATTGTGAGAAGCAATCTTGATTTGATCAATTTGCCGGTGGGCTATATCGTTAATGTATTTGACTGTGCCTCAAATGAAGTAGTCTATGGTTTTGAAGTAAGGCCCAGCCATAAAGAAATCATCCCTTGCTTAGGGAGAGTACAGCCAAAAGGCTGCTATACCATTCAAATCTCTTTTGTAGATTTTCAAGCATCACAAAATTCAAATAGTTATTCCTATCCATTGCTCATATCTGCTTTGATCGGCTTGTCTCTGATCACATTTACAGGAGGGTATTATTTAAAAAGGGAAAAGAAAGGGAGCAGTCATGAAATTACGGACGAAACCGTTGCAAAAGATGTCGATGGTATTTCGATAGGTAAGTTTTTATTTTCGTCAGACAGGCAGTTGCTTATTTTCAATTCAGAAACGATTGAATTGTCTCATAAGGAAGCAAAGCTTTTATCAATACTGGCAGCCCGGCAAAATGATTTGATTAGCCGAGAAGAACTACTTAAAAAAGTCTGGGAAGATGATGGAGTTTTCACAGGCCGCAGTTTGGATATGTTCATTTCAAAACTGAGAAAGAAATTAAAGGATGATCCAGGTGTGCAAATAACCAATGTCCACGGGAAAGGATACAAACTTGAAGTTAATACTGAATTCTAGATTCAGGCCTGCCAAGGTAAAGGGAAACTCTGCTCTTAAAAGTATTCCGAAGAATCATCCAAATACATCGTAATGGGCGCCAGTCAAGGCGCCCAATTTACTCTTTACTCATTCTTATTTCTTAATCTGCTTCAGCAGTTCATCAACAGCAGCCTTTAACTGATCATCCGTTCCTTTGGCGATCCAGTCCGGACTATTATTAACGATGATATCTGGCACAGCCGGGCCGAGTTCCTGGTTTTTGTCTGTGGCTTTAGTAAACCATCCTCTGAATGGCAAACGCACAAACGATCCATCCATCAAGCCTTTTCCTCCGGTAGAGATAACAGAGCCGTTGGTCGGCACTCCTACCAGCTTTCCAATACCTAATGTCTTGTAAGCATGTGCAAAAATCTCTGCGTTGGAATAACTGCCTTCATTGCAAATGGCGATAGAGGGTTTAATCCAAGCTGCAAACACCAGGCGCTCTCCTACCGGATAATACTCTCTGAACTTCTGTTTATCGCGCTCCAGGTTATCGCTTGCTCCACGCGGAATGGTGTAAGCGTGCTGCTTGTAATTCAATACTGTCATCAGGTAGTCGGTAGTACTACCGCCACCATTGTACCGGACATCTACGATCAGGCCGTCTTTACCAAAACCAGCAGCTGTAAGTTCTCTTTCAAACGTTTCGAAGCTGGCGTTATCCATTGCCTGGATGTGAATGTATCCTAGTTTTCCACTTGAAAATTTATCGACCAGTGCTTTTCTTTCCTTTACCCACTCTTCGTACAACAATTGACGCTCATTATTGATAGGTCGTATCACAACTTCACGCTCTTTGCCCGCAGCATCGCGCACGATCAACAAAACGCGCTCATCTGCTTTTGTACTTAATGCCTCATAGAAATTAACATCGGGCAGATAAAGTCTGTTGTTCACACTGATGATCAAGTCGCCCGCGTTTAATTTACTGGAAAGTTTATCGGCTGGTGAGTTGGGTATGACTCGGTTCACTTTCATGCCGTCCTTGGTAGGAAAAAGCTCTGCTCCGAATAAGCCCGTAGATTCTCTTTGGGTTTCTGCCTGCTGTGGAGTAGTCAATGCTACGTGACTTGAATTTACTTCGCCAAGCATATAGTTAAACATATCCCTGAAATCGTCATTAGTGCTGGCATATACACACAGATCCCTGTACTTCTTTTTAAGTGCTCCCCAATCGTTGCCATGGAATTGCGGATCATAATATCCATCGCGGAACGCGCGCCACGCTTCTTCGAAAACCTGTTCGCGAACGGCTACGTTGTCTACTTTCATCTTTGCCGAGTATGGCAGACCTTCGGTTTTGTCGCCTTTGATATCATATCGGCTTAGTGCCCCGCCTGACTTGAGATAGAACAAGTACTTTCCTTCTTTATCAATGGAAACAGAATTAGGGTTTGAACCACCTTTGGTGATCTCTTTTAAGTCTTTGCCGTTCCATTTTACAGAATACAAGTCCCTGCCCCTGGCATTGCTGCTTACTGCCGAATAGAAAAATGTCTCTCCGTCATTCGAGATGACGAGGTCGCTTTCATCTCCCGGAAGATTGGTAACCTGAACCAGGCGCTTATGTATTTCATCAAAGTCAATGACAACTGGTTTTACTTTTTTGTCTGCTTTTTTATCGGCAGGCTTGTCCGTTTTATCTTCCATCTCGTCCCAGTCCTGTTTTGACTTTTCGTAATCCTCCTTTTTCAGCCACACGAACCATACATCATTACTTCTGTTATTGCGCTGTGAGATGAATCCGAGCTTTGATCCATCGGCACTCCAGAAGGGGCGCACATCATCGCGGGGATGCATACTTATATTGACAGGCTTGCTGGAATTATCAGCTGCATGGATGAAAACTTCCTCGTTAAAGTAGAGGTCAGAAATTGAATAGGCCAGCCATTTGCTGTCCGGGCTCCAGGCGATCGAGGCAGGCGTTGCCCAGCCTTCCATAAGTATTTTTTCATTGGATAATTTACCATCCGCGGCAATGTCTGCTGTCACCAGCGTACCTCGGCCACGCACATAAGCAATTTGTTTTCCATTCGGTGACACCTGAAGGCCAGATTCATCTTCTTTCGTTTCGGTAATTCGCTTCACCTGCCGTTTCAGTGACTTGAAGAGATTGCCTTGTTTGGGATCTACTGACTTAGCTAAGTAAATTTCAAAGTTGTTATCTATTCGATCTGATGTAAACAGCGCAACGGAATCATTGAGCCACTTTGTATTGATATCCCGAAGGGGGCTTTCGGAAAGATTAGTACTGGTGGATCTGTCTTTATTTGTTTCTTTCAGAAAGATTTCACCTTTCGCTTCCATGGCTGTCAACTTGCCATTAGGAGATATCTCATATCCGTTGGCATCACTGGAGATGTTCGTGTTCACCACGGGATCAAACCTGACATCAGCGCCAATCGTTACTTTAAGTTCGCTGACAGCGCCTGTAGCTGTGTTCATCAGGTAAACGCTTGAGCCACGTTCAAAAACAATTGTCTTACCGTTGTATGAAATGCTGAAGTAGCGGATTGAGTTATCGGTGAATTTTGTCAGTTGTTCGGGGCTGCCTGCGGCCTTACCACTATCATCTAACCTTACACGATATAAATTGTTTCTTCCACTGACAGTGCTCAGGAAATAAATTGTTTTGTTGTCAGCCCAGCGGGGCAAAATATCATTTGTTTCGAAGCTGACAAGTTTTGAAAAAGTCTTGCCTGTTTTATCGTACAGCCAAATATCGCGATTAGATGAGCCCTTGTAAGCTTCGCGAAAAATGGGGTTTATATCACCACGGGTAAGTGCGATGAAACGACTATCCGGAGATTGGGTGGGGTCATACCCTACGGCATCTAATAACCTTGACTCTGTTCCACCCTTCGATGAAATCGAATACACTTCCTGTGGTCTTTCGATTTGCGAGAATTCACGTGAAGTGGAAAATAATAAGTCGCCATCGGCAGTCCAGGAAGATACCAGATCATTAGCGGAGTGATAAGTTAACCGTTTAGGTACACCTCCTTCAGCAGGAATGATGAAGATATCATTGTTGCCATACCTTGCTCCTGAAAACGCAATGCTTTTGCCATCGGGGCTAAAAATGGGATTGCTTTCATATCCATCGTGTACGGTAAGACGAATAGCATTGCCTCCGGTTGCCGGCACCGTCCAGATGTCGCCTTGAAATGAAAACGCTACCAGTGTTCCATCATTATTTATGGAAGGGTATCGTAACAGATTGAACTGTGAAAACGCAGGCCAGCAGGCCAATGCTAATAAGAGGGTAAGTACTTTTCTCATGCATGAAAAGTATAAAAACTAAAACTTACTGAAAAGAATTTTATTTGAACGGAATGACCCGTTGGAATTTATTCACCAACGAGAGGGTAATAGTCATTTCTAAACGACTACATGCCGATGATGAGCATTACCACTAAGCCAATCGGTTCTTTACTCATTCTTCTTTTAAACTCTCATCTTTATTAACTAAATCGGTTCAATGAAACGATTCCTGATTGCGTTTTTCGTGGGGATAGTATCCGCGGTAGTGGCTGCCTTTCTCTCTTTCCTGTATCTTTCTCAGGTTAATCTTGGCTGCCGTGATTGCCAGGGTGCGGCCGGAATGCTTGTCCTTGTATTCTACCTGGTCGTTGGTTTTTTCTTCCTCACAGGTTTTCTCATAGCATTTTTTAGAAAGAGAAGATAGGCTTCACACCATCGTGAAAATGAAGAGACGAGACTCTATTTGTGAGGACTTCTCGTCATCCACAACCACCAACGGGGAACCAATATTATCCCGATTCGATCAGTTCTTACCAGCCATTGCTGTGTTACAAGTACGAAATTTATATTTCAAATTCTGATATCCTATTCTAAAGTAAATCATCATGAGTTTTCAACACCTCTTTTTCATTTTTTGCTTTCTGTCTTTTACAACAGTTTACAGTCAGCAGTCCAAGAGCCGGGAAATTAATGTAGCCAGCAACTCCGGTGAGGCAAAGCTCCGTGTGACCTTGCCTGATGCCTGGGTCGCTTCCGGCCCTTCCATCCTATTGCGTGACGAATACCAGGAAGCCATTGCCGGTGTACAGTTTACCGTGATCTGCAATAGCGGCTGCAACGACAGTGATATCTCCCACATGCCCAAAGTGATCGATGAAACACTCGCCAGCCGCGCGCGACCGAACATTAACACCGGTGATCCTGCCATGGATGCTGTGCGATTGAAGGTGGACGTAGTGGAGCAAGGTGATGTTGCCAACGGCAAGTTCCGTGTTACCCGCGTTACCAAACCTGCTGGCCTCGAAGGCCCTTACCGTGAGCAATTGTATATGGTAAGTGTCAAAGTGAAGCGCGGAGCAAAGATCGTAGCCGCACAAGGGTGGGCACCGCTGTCAAAAGAAAAAGAGCTGGGACCTCTCATCGTCAATGCGTGCAAGACGTTTGAGATTTTATAAACACGAGCTTTAGAACTTAGAACACAGCTCTCACAAAAGAACTACAAACCGGTTATCGTTTCTCTTATTTATTAAATTTAAAAACATGGTTTCCTGACAGTGAGGACAGACGGCCCGGCCCAAAGGTCGTCTTATTCCAGGTGAGGCCAAGCTCAAGCGTACTTTCAGTGACATTCACATCGACTGTCAATTGATCGGAGGATCGCGTCATGGTTTTACCATCGGCAGAAAGGGTGAAGCTTCCATTGGTAGTAGTGCCTTGGCCAACGGTAATCAGCCAGACAGGCCCGCCATTGGTTACATTATATTGGTATTGCGAGGTAAATGAAATCGTCATATTCGTAAACATCGAAGTTTTGTCAACGTTATCGACAGTTACCGACTGAATCTTCCACTGTCCCGAGCCAGCGGCAAGAAGTTTTAATACTTGCTCTTGTCCGCTTGGCGATGCTCCCGGACTGCCCCCGCATCCGGAGAGATTAATGATCGCAGCAAACGCAATAACAGCCGTTATTCCTTTTGAAATTAGTTTGATCGTATGCATATAAGTATCGTTAGTCTTTGATGAATTTGATAATGATATTTTTCTGCGCCTGGTTCGCTTTTAGTATGTAGAGGCCCGGTGCCAGGTTCCGTGTATCTACGACTGAGCTTTCTTCATTTCTTTGTACAGGAGGCCTCTCCGATCTGCCCATCGCATCGACAATACCCCAGTTCTGGTCTAGCTGAATACCAGATACGTGTAAAGCATCATGTACCGGGTTAGGATAAACAGACACTTCTTGTGATGCTTCTGCAATTCCCGTAACAGCGACTGGTACTTCGTCCGACACAGGACCGGTGCATCCTTCTACAGACACCTGTACTTTGTAAATACCTGGTTCGGTAATCTGGAAAGTGGAAGAAGTTGCGCCACCGATGGCAGTGCCATTGCGATACCACTGATTCCCTACATTCGATGATGAAGTAAGCACAGGATGTTCGGAGTTGGACGATAGCGTGTTCGTGATGAAAGGTTTCAATGGTAGAATGCAAAAAGCAGGGATCGTTACAGAGGTAGCGGCATTATAATTCAGAGTACCCGCTTGGCTTAAGCGGAGAGTGACTTTACCCGGTGCTGTGCCGGTTATCCTGTATCCTTTTTGGGTTCCCTGAGGAAGTGTAATGGTCGTATAAAACGAACCAATCTGACCCTGGCCTGCTGTTTTATCCAGCTGCACCTGAGCCTGGTCCCCACCAGTTGAAATAGCGATCAGATCAAAAGCGGTATTCATAACAATATCTTGAATACTGCTGGCGGTAACTATTTGCTGGGCTGCCTTGGTTATTTCCAGTATGTTGCTTGTCAGACTTATGAGGGTATAGTTATTATCACTTCCACCGGTTAGTGTAATGGGGTAATTGCCCACATTGGAAGTCTGTGTCGCAGTGGTAGCGATTGTCGGTGGTGTATCAATCACGGATGGACCATCGGTGCCTTTAAAATAGGTGTTGTCGTAAGTAAATGTCAGTGTCGGGTTGTTCTCTCCATACACTTTTGTTTTAGGATCTGCGTACACTGCCAAACTTGCTTTTGTAATAGTAAGTGTACCGGGTGTCGGATCGAACGTTATGTCATAATTATTGTCACTGCCACCGCTAAGTGTGAGCGGGTAAGTGCCTGCGTTACTTAAATCGGTAATGGTTGCAGGCACTGACGGTGCAACATCAATGACGTTCGAGCTTTGACCAAACAGCAAACCGGTATACGTGATTGGAAAAGTAGGATTCGTATTACCATAAATTTTGGTGCGGTCACTGGCTTTGGCAGTGACACTGGCTTTGGTAATCGTGAGCTGCCCGTTGACGCGTACAATATTATAATTGTTGTCACTACCTCCATTTACAAAAACGGAATAGGTACCGACATTTGACTGATCGCTTGTATTGAGAGAAACCGTTGGCAATACATCAAGCACACTCGTGGTTTCACTGTTTAAAAATCCGGAATAACTAAGAGTAGGATTCGGATTGGCAGTACCATACACTTTCGAGTGATTGCTTCCCGTTACAGTGAGATTTGCCTTAGTTACGGAAAGATTTCCTGCAATAAGAGTGAGGTCATACACAGCATCCGCTCCACCGGTAAGTGTGATCGGATAACCACCCACATCGCTGGCCGTTGTTGCTGTGGTGGATGCTGTTGGTGGTGTATCTATTACGGAAGGAGTATCACCGTTCAAAAAGCCGGTGTAGGTAATGGTAAGCGCGGGGTTGGCATCGCGGTACGTTTTACTCTTCGCATCGGCAGTGGCAGTGATCAAAGGTTTTTGTATGGTTAATGTCCGCAATACATCGGTGGCGGCATTGTACGATGCATTTCCGGCTTGTTGCGCGGTGATCGTTGAAGTTCCGACACCAACGAGCGTCACAGTAGCTCCTGAAACAGTAGCAACTGCCGAATTGCTGCTCTGGTAGGTAACGGTCAACCCTGAAGAAGCAGTGGCATCCAGGTCGAATGTAGCGACACTACCCAGCCTTCTGGCTGCAGGCGTATTAAAAGTGATTGTCTGATTTATTTTTATACCTGTACCTGACAACGCAAGTGTAAAGGGGCTGTTCAGGTCATTGCTTGGAACAGACACTGTTGCTGCCCTGGCCCCCGTAGCACTGGGCGTGAGTGTGGCCGTAAACAGCAATGTAGCACCGGGAGCAATTGTTCCCGCGCAGGCGGCAGCTCCACCGCATCCGCTGTCAGCGCAATCAATCATTCCATCACCATCATTGTCAATACCATCGTTGCAATTTGATTCCGGTGTAAGCCCGGTGGGAACTTTTGTCACAAACGTAAAGTCAGCGGGATTTGCTCCTGTGAGTGTTATTGAACCGAGGTTTATTGTGGATGTTCCCAGTCCGGTGTTCGTGAATACTCCGTCAACTGAAGCCGTGGACGATAGTGCAACAGAGCCAAAGTTATTAGAAGACATGCTCGACTTAAGTTTGCTAACGGGGGTATAGCTATACAACTCGGTACCTACCACACCATCATCATTCCAGAAGAGTATTTTACTACTTACAAAGTTTACAACTGTACGACCTATCGTAGTCATGAGTGTTATAGCGGAAGGCCTGCCAAGATTGCTGACCAGACTGTAAGTGGTCGTGCCATCGGAAACATATAAATCAGAACCGGTGCCGTTACTGGAGACAAAATAGAACGTATTGTTACTGGCGGCTGCAAACGAAACCTGATCCTTGAAACTGTAAGTGGTGGACAAGACCGATATTGCGTTTGTATTCGTTCCGTCACTTCTCCACAACTGGATCTCAAAGACTGAGCCCCCGACCGACTTCTCTGCAACGAAGTAAAAAATATTATTAAAGGTGGCTACCCCCAGGGTAGTAAAAGCATTGGCGTTCAGCTTTACAGTTCCCGGACCAGTGCCGTCACTTTTCCAGAGTGTAAATGCACTGCCGCTTTCTACTGCAAAAAAGAATAGCGTACCATTTACATTCGTGAGAAAAGAAGGACTCGAGCTGCCGGCACCACCAATGGTCAGGTTGATGTCGGTAACTTTGACGGTGCCGGGGTCAGTTCCGTCACTTTTATAAAGTTCAACACCCGAAGCGGCTGTAGCCGCGGAAAAGAACAATGTACTGCCAACCGCAGTAAGATTCGCAAGCGATGATGATGTCGATGCCCCGTCTATATTTTTAACCAGTACGGTGCCTCCCGTTGTTCCGTCACTTTTCCAAAGTTCAATTCCTACATTCCCATCGTCAGCTGTAAAAAATAAGGTGCCGTTTACGTTTACAAGATTGGAAGGACCGGAAGAACTGGCTGGTGTCGGAGTAGTTTTTATGTCTTTTACCAGCGTTGCCACCATTCCGTCCCAGACATAAAGTTCTGTTCCGTTCGTTGCCGTGGTCGCACTGAAATATAACTTAGTTCCGATAGCCGTAAGATTTGTCGGGCTCGATGAGGCTGCAGCTGTATTAATATTGGCCACCATGACCGTGCCCATTGCCGTGCCATCAGAACGCCAGAGTTCAACTCCATTGGTTCCATCATTTGCGGTGAAATACACCGTTCCGTTAACGTTTACAAAATTTCCCGGAAGCGAAGAGGCACCGGCAGAGGAGGTATTGATGTCTTTAACCATGGCAGTACCACCGGTTGTACCGTCCGTTCTCCACAGTTCAATGCCATTGGTACCATCGGAGGCAGAGAAATACATGAAGCTGCCAATCTTTAAACTTTCGCCATTGAAAGATCCTGTAGCGGATGAGTTAGCGTCTTTGACAAGGGCCAGCTGCGCGCGCGATTGCTGTATCTGAACAGCTAAAACAACTACCCATAATGTGTGCTTTAAGAGATTCATACCTAAATCTGGTTTGTGAGTTTACTTTTAAATTCACAAACTGACGGGAGCGCTCAAATACTGATTTTGTGAACAGGGATTGATTGTTTGTAAAGAGGTGTATTTTTTAATTGAACAGCTCTGGTCCGGGCGCGAAAATAAGGCTATCTACCAGTTGTAGCAGGACACATCTCTACCGGCAAAGGGGTGGCTTAATTACTTCTGATATTCAATCTTTCTCACACGCCAGATAAATGTCCCAGCACCCGTTTTCACGGTTGCTTCATCCCCTACTCTTTTGTTGTTCAGTGCCTGCGCCATGGGTGAGTCCATGGAGATGTAGTCTTTCGTGTTAATGATTTCTTCAGGGCCAACGATACGGAAGCGTATTTGCCTGCCTTTATCATTTTCGATCTCCACCCAGGCTCCAAACATTACCTTGCCTTCCTGGTAGGGAGAATAATTCACGACTTTTAAATCATCAATACATTTGCGTAAGTAGAGTATGCGTCTGTCAATTTCCCGCAAACGTTTTTTATTATAATGATAGTCTGCATTTTCAGAACGGTCTCCAAGGCTTGCCGCCCAGGATACTTTTGCCGTGGTATCCGGTCGTTCCACCCGCCACAGATGATCCAACTCCGCTTTTAATTTATCTAAACCTTCAGGAGTAATTAAGAGTGTTTTCATTTTTGTTTAGTCATGGAGGCGTTAGTGATGAAAGGAAGTCATTATTCTCCCATCTTCTGTAATCTGCATTATGTCCGAAGCCTCTTTATCTTGACATTTTCTTTCTATAGTCAATTCTCTGTTTACTGAACCAACACAGAATTTCTTTTTCCTTTCATCCCAAGTTCCTAATTCAAAGTCGTCAATTACTTTCCAGTTGTTATCAAAAGTCCTGATTAAGAATACATAGTTTCGTCCGTCAGTTTCAATACTCCTCAGTAATACAAAAACTTTAAACCTATCACCTTTGTAAATTCGTCCGAAGTTCTTAAAGCTGGTAGAAGCAGAATCAAATTTTTCAAACTCATCAGCTTGTAAGAATAATTTTAAGCTATCACCCTTCAATGTCTCTACATTTGTCGATTCAGTGAGGAATAGAAAATCATTGCTGTAATTTGTAGTTTCCGAAATCCAAAACAACTTATCATTCGTCTTCTCGCAACTCAGAAGATTAGCAGTCAGCAGAACCAATATTAGTTTGGAATATCTCATTTGGGCAGTTAGCTACAACATTAAATAAGCAACCGAGTTGCACAAATATCGCCTATACGTTTTAATACTTAGCTAAGGTATTTCAACATCTCAGGATTATCTCAAGCATTCAGAGGACTCTGTATTCTTAATCTACGCTTTAGATATTAATGAGCAAGCCTTTGGACTTATTAAACAAAAATCCCACTCATCACTTTAGGTTTCAAGTCCCAAGAAAAGGTTTTTATTTCGGTACGTTTCTTTGTAAAATGCATGTAACGATCTTAATATTTTACTTATGAAGAAACCTTCTCATCAACTCCTGATCCTGCTGACTATTGCGATTGTCTCGTGTACGAAACCTTCGCAAGATTCACTGCCTGATGTAAAAGCACCGGTTGCCAAAATTGTACCCTACGAAATTGTTTCTAAAACCGGGGACAAGCGCACGGACAATTATTATTGGCTTAAAAACCGTGAAGACACAACGGTCATCAATTACCTTAAAGCGGAAAACCATTACCGCGACACCATGATGTCATCCGTGCGTTCATTTCAGGATTCGCTTTTTGAAGAGTTGCGTAGTCGTGTTAAGCAAGATGACTCATCTGTACCTTATAAACTCGACAACTACTATTATTATACCCGTTTCGTAGAGGGTGGCGAATACCCGATTTATTGCAGGAAGAAAGATTCTCTCGATGGAAAAGAAGAAATTCTTGTGGATGGAAATGAAATCGGGAAGAATCAATCGTTCCTTAATTTCTCCCTTAGCACCAGTCCGGACCATAAGCTGGCCGCTATTATTATGGACACGGTGGGAAGAAACTTTTACACCATCAAAATCAAGCGACTCTCCGATGGCAAGTTTCTTACAGACAAGATTGCAAATACACGGGGCGGCATATACTGGACCAACGACAATAAATCAATTTACTATTCTGTGCCAGATCAGAAGACCCTCCGTAATTACCAGATCAAACGACATGTTTTATCTAACCCATCGGATCAACTGATATATGAAGAGAAGGATCAAACGCTGGCCTGCTACCTGAGCAAAACAAAATCAAAGAAGTACATCATCATTGGTTCCGGAAGGACTGATGCCGGCTTCTCACAATATATTGATGCCGACAAGCCAGGAAAGCCTGTAGTGATTCAGGCATTACAGGATAATGTACAATATGATGTTGATCACACTGGCGGAGACAAGTTTTATATCTATACTAACCTGGATGCCAAGAACTACAGGCTCGTTGAGACGCCTGTTGCAAAATCAACAAAAGAAAATTGGAAAGATGTTATTCCTTCTCGTGACAACGTTTTTTTGAGAGGGGTTGACTATTTCAAAGATTACCTCGCTACCGAAGAAATGACTGCCGGACTGGTCAAAATCAGACTGATTAAGTGGGCAGACAAATCAGAGCATTATGTCGACTTTGGAGAGCCAGCCTACTCTGCCGGAATAGGTTTCAATCCTGAGCTGAACACCAATATTCTCCGGTATAATTACCAGTCGATGACTACTCCCAATTCAACCATTGACTACACCATTGAAAAACGTGAAAAGAAATTAATGAAAGAACAACCCGTCCTGGGAGGGTTCGATAAGAATAACTATCAGACTGAGCGTGTGATGGTAAAAGCAAGAGACGGTAAAGAAGTTCCGCTCTCGATCGTATACCGGAAGGACGCTTATAAAAAAGATGGCTCCATGCCCGGCTGGATTTATTCTTACGGATCTTATGGGGCATCCAGCTATGCTACCTTTAGCAGCAACCGGATAAGTTTGCTCGACCGCGGCTTTGTTTATGCTATTGCCCACATACGCGGGGGACAAGAAATGGGAGGTGCCTGGTATGATGACGGCAAAATGATGAAAAAGAAAAATACTTTTAATGATTTCATCGATTGTTCAGAGTGGTTAGTTCAGAACAAGTATGTTGCCAAAGATAAACTGTTTGCTTCCGGTGGAAGCGCAGGAGGACTTTTGATGGGTGCTATCACCAACATGCGACCTGATTTGTACAGGGGTGTGATCGCAGCAGTTCCATTTGTGGATGTAATTACTACGATGATGGATGAAAGTATTCCGCTGACTACGTTTGAATGGCTCGAATGGGGCAATCCTGCTATCAAAGAGCAATATGATTACATGCTTTCTTACTCGCCTTATGACAATGTAGAAAAGAAAGATTATCCTAACCTGCTTGTCACTACGGGCCTTCACGATTCACAGGTTCAGTATTGGGAACCGGCTAAATGGGTAGCTAAACTCAGAGCTATGAAAACGGATCGCAACAGATTATATCTATACACCAATATGGACGCGGGCCATGGCGGTGCCAGTGGTCGTTTCCGGGCTATGAAAGATGTAGCCATGCAATATTCTTTTGTGATGGATATTCTAGGAATGAAAAAGATAATCAAGACAAAGCAGCAGATTGAAAAGATGTAAGGGTAATTCATTTCAACCATATTTTGGCAGAGCCTCCTTTTGAGAGGCTCTGCTTGTTTCGAACCTGACCATCACGTGGCGGGGACAGAGTAAGTCCTCTGATTATTTTGCACTCAATGCTTCTTGAACCACGTCAGGTTACAACCGGTTACGCGTTGCCTGATCAGGGGAGCATTGTTTTCCGGGTAGCCTATTTTAAATGAAATAACAATCTTGTCATGTTGAGGATTAATAAAGTATCCTGATATACATGGTGAATCCAGGAGGTATTGGTTAAATCCCCCCTCTTCAACAAAATCACAAACATCTTTTGATACTCCTTTCAAAGAGTACAACACATTCACTTTTATATTTGCCGCCTCTCCCCTTTCTTCTTTTACTGCCGCTGCGGTAAAATAATTTCCATCTGGCCCGTCCGGATACAATGGAAAGTCCTTGCAGATTTCATGTTCCTGAAAGTCAAGGTTAACCCGGATTCCAAATTTTTTTCTTAGTGGTGCTATTACGTCTCCCGACACAAGGTCCCATGCCTGTTCGATATTCGCGACATGAGGACCAGAGTTTCCCTCTCCGCTGTTGTCGGTATTCCAGTACTTGTCAAACTGCCATAACACTGAATCGGTAACAACATCAATTACCGTCACATAAAAAGCCGAGTTAATAACTATTCCATTACGATAATAAAAGTCACGGTAGGCAAATATTCTTCCATCGTCAGACCACCCCAATGCACGCAGCTCTCCTCCGTCACAATCTCCCTTGACGGTTTCAGGCGCGTCCTCTTTCTTTTGCGCGTTCATACTCTTATCTCCGCTTGAATCACTAGCGATAGAATCCCTTGCGGATAAATGCTGACTTTCAGCATCCTGTGAATTTTTCTTGCAAGCTGTGATTGACAGCAGGACAATAAGTGCAAAAAATCGGAAAGAAGTTTGGAACGATGTTGTTTTCATTTGTGCAAAATAGAGTTTGTTACTAATTATTCATGTCTATTGTGAGTGTTTTGCACTTCCTCTTATTTAAATGACATCAACCAATAGTCTGGAGAAGTAACGTTTGCAATTAAGCGGAGTAGATAGACCGAGCGAAAACGAAATTATGCTGTGGATGGGATGCGTTTAGCCTTGGTGAGTCAGCCTAAGAGTTCAAAATTTGTTGGACAACATCGGCCTTAGGACCTGCACTAAGTTATTTAGACATCAAAGGCCGGGTATTACTCCTCCTGACATTCTCTTAATTTCATTAACATTGTGCTTTTACTATTTCAGTTTAAGCGCCATGAGTATTACTGTCATTCTGATCTGCATTACTGTTGCCATTAGTTTTTATACATTCAATAAACCTGAACTTCTGGGCCGGATGATGATGAATCCCTACCAGATCAAAACAAAAAATCAATACTACCGGTTTATCAGCTCGGGTTTTGTTCACAAGGACCATATGCACTTGCTCTGGAATATGTTCTCCTTCTATTTTTTTGGCCAGGCCGTAGAGCGGGACTTTGCCTCTCTTTTCGGCAACTCGGGAACATACTACTTTATCGTTCTATACCTGACAGCTATTGTTGTGTCTGATCTTCCCACTTTCTTTAAACAAAGAAACAATACCAATTACAATTCACTTGGTGCTTCCGGTGGTGTTGGCTCGGTGATATTTGTGTTCATCATTCTTGAACCATTACAATCGATTTGCCTGTACTTTGCCTTGTGTATGCCAGGGTTTGTATTTGGTGCAGGGTATATGGCCTATACGTATTACCAGGGAAGAAAATCGAACGATAACATCAACCATGATGCCCATTTGTATGGAGCGTTCTATGGCCTGCTATTTTGTATACTGATTTATCCCGCTTCACTACTGATGTTTTATGAACAGGTGAGGTATTGGGTCGGAACTCTTTTTTAGTATCCATGCTTCAAAAAAAGAAAGAGCATCCAAAAGAAAAAACCGAATTACACCCTCGTAACAGGCATCGCGAGCGCTATAATTTCAAAGAACTCATTAACAGCTGCCCGGCACTGGCTCCATTTGTCCGGCCGAATGCATACAACGATGAGTCGATTGATTTTTCGAATCCTGAAGCGGTGATGATGCTGAACAAAGCACTGTTGAAGTATTATTATGAAATAGATCATTGGAGTATTCCTCCAGGCTATCTGTGTCCGCCTATTCCTGGAAGATCGGATTACATTCATCACATAGCCGATTTACTAGGAAGCTATACTGGCACAATTCCTACCGGCGGTAAGATCAGGTGCCTCGATATTGGTGTTGGAGCAAATTGCATTTATCCAATCATAGGAAGCAAAGAATATGGATGGTCTTTTGTCGGGTCAGACATTGAACCGATCGCTATTGCATCGGCAGCTAAAATAATTGAGAAAAATAAATGGCTGAAAGGGAAAGTGGAACTTCGCCTGCAATCAAATGCAAAGGACATTTTCAGAGGAATAGTTAAACCGGATGAGCAGTTCGATTTAGTCATCTGTAACCCTCCCTTTTTTGCTTCCCTGGCAGAAGCCCAGTCCGGAACACTCCGAAAATTGAGCAACCTGAATCACAAACGAATTACTAAAATGACCTTGAATTTTGGAGGTAAGAATAAGGAGTTATGGTGCGAAGGCGGAGAAGAGCAATTTGTTGAGAAAATGATATCGCAGAGCAAAGCAATGAAAACCTCTTGCTTTTGGTTCTCTACGTTGATTGCTAAATCAGCGCATCTTAAACGTGTTTATCTGAATTTAAAGAAGGCAGAAGTTAAGGAAGTAAAAACTATTTCAATGAGCCAGGGAAACAAAACAACCCGTATTGTGGCATGGACATACCTGACTCAGGAACAGCAGAAGACTTGGGTAAAAGCCTACGTGAGCTAGCTCTCGCATTTTTATAACAGCAAATATTTTTTCTGATTGCATTTCCTCTGCAGTTAAATGCATTTCAATTAGTGTATCGTTATTTTTCTAAGGTTGTGATTATCATTGTCGATTACATAAATGATGCCGGTAGGGTTAACGGCTATTCCCGTGGGCAGATTAAAGAGTGCCGTTGTACCAGGGCCATCGGTAAAACCTAAAATACTTCCCGTCAACGTTGTCACAATTCCTTCTGCTGTAATTTTCCTTATCCTGTGATTGTAAGTATCCGCTATATAGATATTCCCTTTTGTGTCTGTAGCAATACCGATCGGGCGATTGAAAAGTGCAGTGGTACCTTGCCCATCAGCAAAACCTTTTGTAGTTCCGGCGAGGGTTGTGACATTTCCGGAAGGCGTGATCTTTCGTATTCTGTTATTTCCCTGATCAGCTACGTAGATATTTCCAGTCATGTCAGCCGTCAGGCCCCCAAAAAAGGGCTACATCAGCAGTACCGTCAACGTAATCACCTTGCTTATGTGCATTACCGACAAGTGTGCTTACATATCCCGATGGTGATACTTTCCTGATCACGGAGTTATAATAATCGGCTACATAAATATTACTTGCCTGATCTATAGCGAGACTCATGGGCTCCTCGAAAAGCGCAGCAGTGCCCTGTCCATCAGCATAACCCCGACCACTGGAACCGGCTGTACTACCTGCTACTGTGCTTACCGTAATAACCTGCTCATGAGGAGTCTTCTCTTTTTCACAGGATTCAAACATGAACAGGGCCGGTAAAATCAGGCAAGCAGTGAAAAATAGTAACTGATTAGACTTCCTGTTTACCAAATTAGTCATTCGTTTTTTCATTAGTGGATTAAGTTTGAGTCGGTTAAAGTCCGTTAACTTTTGTTTCGATGACTAACTGGTCCTGATTACACTATGCTCGATCAGTTCTTTTAGAAAAATTCTAAGATTATTCTCAGCTTCAGTGACCTGCTTTTCTGTGACCTTTAAGTTTTTTAGTTGAGCTACCCCACTTTCAATAAATTGATTCAGCATTAAACAATTATCGTGGTGATCAGTCACAGTGCCCACCGGTTTTTTATTACTCATACGTGTAAGTAACCACCTCTTGCCGGTTGCCATCGTTGGGATACGTTAGTGTTTCCTGTGTAGGATAACCCTTCGTATTAAATACATAGGTGGAAGTGCTATTTATTTTAACCGGGTTGGAATAGGTATACGATTGAAGAAGATGCTTACTTGCATTAAAAGGGTCAGCAGGATCAAAGGCGAGAGGATGAAATGACAGCTTATCAGCATAATGTGTTAGTGTTTGAACCGCTCCCAGCGTATTGTAGGTTATTTTAGCGATGTCATTATTAACATCGAACTCATAGGTTACATCTGTGGTCGATCCACTTGAGCCCTTAATATTTATATGAAGCGCATCAGGATAGGTGTAAGTATCAACTCCTGAAAGTGTATTGTTCTTATACTGTTCTACTTTATCCAATTTGCCGTTCGCCTGATAAAAATACCTAAGCTCCCTGTTGAAGCTAATTACACTGTTCTCGATTTTATTTTTATCAACTTTTCCGTTAGCCAAATAAGTGAATGTGTATTTTGTGAATCCTGAAGGGAAAGTAAACTCTGTGCCACTCACCCTGTTTTGCGCGTCATAAAAATATTCTTCCTTATATAGCAGACTACCGCCCAGGGTTGTTCTTGTGCGTGTTTTCATTTTTACTAATCTTAAAAGTGACACCTGGACTTCATCGAAAGTCGTACTACAGCCATTGCTCACCGTCCACCGTAGCACATAGGTTTCCTCTTCTTGCCCGGTAAATGATGCGTTGTTCGATGCGCTATCGTCAAAAGACCCCTGAGTCCCGGACATTACAGTCCACGTACCAGTCTGCCCCGGAAGTAGTGGTAGCGCGCTAAGGGTAACCGTACTTCCATTAATTGTTGCGTCTTCTCCTGCATTTACTGAAATCGGATCGCAGACTGTATTTTTTTTACAGGATTGGACTCCAAGCATGACTACCGCAAGGAGTAATACTAAAACCGTGTTGTTTGTCTTCATTTTGGTTATTGATTAATCATCTAAGTATCAGACCAACTCGCACCCGAGTTACCGATCTTTCACACGTGACTGTTCACTGAGTTAACGAACTGATCGTTGCGGTTTACGAGCGGTATCAGCAGAGGTAAGAACATCACCGAACTAACCATTCACGCCAGCAAAAAAATAGGACCGATAAATTCCGTCTGAATTTACCGGCCCCGATAGCTGGACTTTTAAGTCTTATGCGATTTCTACTATAGCTAAGTAAAATCCAAACACATAAAGCGAGCAATTAGTGAAGTGCCTTATGTAGTTGACGAATAGAGCAGATTTATCAATCATAGAAGTTAGTTCTTAATTACTCGGGCAGTTTTATTCGATTTTGGTGCCTTAATGATGTATCGTTCATTTTTTAACCGCGATAAATCAACAGTCGGGTTTTCTCCATTAATTGTAAATTGAGTTGAAAGATTTCCCGCATGATCATAGACGATCAAATCGTCATTATTGAAGACTCCCTGAATGGTAATTATACCCGGGCTTGGATTAGGATAAACAACCAACAGCTCCGCATCTCTGTCTTCCGTAGAATTGATGTCTTTCTGTACAACCATTAATTTCAGGGAAGATCCTGGAACCATCTTAAATCCTTCGCGGATAGCAATAGTTTGGTATGCTTTCATGTCAAGTGTTTGCGTAGACTCGAGGCTGTGGCTAGCATTGATTTCAATACTGCGTGGTATCGCCTGTCCATTGGTGCTTCCAATAAAGAGAGCGACTACAAATGCAGTAAGAATTGTCGGTTTGCAATTTTTGAAAGTCATGGTTATTTCCTGTTTTGAAGTTCTTTAACCTGACTTTTCAAAGACGCATTTTCTGATTGGATCAGTTTATTCTCTTTTTCAATTTGAATCATGTGAAGCGTGAGTTCCTCAATCTTTTTCATCATGATCATTTCCATCTCTCCTAAATTCAGACCTTCTTTTTTGATCTCTTCTTGTGAAGGCACACCCGGCAAATGACGATTTACTTCAATGAATTTCTCCACTTCCTGAAGTGGCATTAAAGAATAGTCCTTACTGAAGACATAGTCAGGCCATTCACCAGGAAGATTCTCAACAAAAACTGCGCTTTTGGCAATGATTGATCCATTGACTGATAATTCGTATTTGGGTGTTGAGGTGCCTATACCTACAAAACCGAATTTTTGACCCGGCATTTTATCAGGATCTGCATGACCAACAAACACGGAAGGAAGGCTGCTGTTAAATCCGATCATCAGTGAGTAATCAACTGAGTTGACAAATGGCACTTGAAAAAAGTAATTTCCCATCCCCAGTGTCATCGAGTATCTTCCAGTTGAACGAACATACCAACCTAGCGCTGTTGACCCTTCACCTGATGCAAATGTATATCCGCCTAAAGCATTAGAGTAATCTCCAAGTGACTGTGAGGTACGGCCGAAAGACATCGAGTATTGTCCATGGGCATATCCATCAATTGCAGAAAATGAACTAAGCCCATCTGAATAGCCACCGCTGAGGGCGGTCGCATGATATAATGAGGTGTTCGTTGATCCTCCAGATGCTGCAAATGAGCTCGAGGTTTGGGCTGATGCCCCGAAATAACCTAGGTAACAGATTAATGTAGCATAGATTAATTTTGACATTTTCATAAACTGATTTGATTGAATTAAATAAGCCTACTCTTTAAATGGTTTTTCGGCATTCACCTTTTGGTTAAGCTGCATTACGTAGCAGAATCAAATATTTGTAATTGGCTGTATACTATCATATAGCAGTTTCCAGGTGAACAAGTCAAGTTTACAAGTGGCAGGTCAGGAAGGTTTTATAGGGAGTCAATCTGGCACGCACTCAACTACCAACAGATTAACTATTATAAGCTTCAAGCATAATTTTAGAAAGCGTTTCATAAAGCTTTATCCACGCCTCTTTTACTTCTTCATTCCACTCGTTGCCGAGGCCGCTTTCTAAAGTCCATAGTAGCGCCTCAGCTACAGTAATGTAGTATTCGGGTTTTACTTTATATCCTTTGTGCCTCAGACCAAGTGCCTTCACATCAGAAACGATTTCGTTAAAGTTGTTTAGTTTGTGAACTGCAAACGTGATCAGCGATACCAGTTTTTGTGCTTGCGATTTAATATCCTCTTTGAACAGGGGCCGAAGAGCAGGGTTAAGTTCAAAAAGCCTTTTGTAAAAGATAATGCCAGCCTCATCGGTATTCATTAATATAAAGTCCCACGAGTCCTCTATCAGTTCGATTTGTTTTGGTGTCATAATTATTTAAGTTAGTTTAGTTGTTATTCACTTCGAGTTATTTTCAGGCTCGTGGCTTATTTCTTTCAGCCTGCCTTGCAGTTTTTCAATTTTTGATTTAAGTGTGCTTATTACTTTATCGTGGATTAACTGCTGTGTCTCAAGTTTTGATTCGATCAGTTCCTTTTCCCTCCTGGTCATTAACTCTATTTCATTCCGGGTGTGTTGTAACTCATCATTTTTCCTTAAAAGCTCCTGATGTATTACCTGCATTTTATCTACACTCAGCCTAAGCTCCTCCTGGTTCCTTTTCAATTCGGTTGTCGTTGATTCTGATAGTGCCAGTAAATTCAACGTCTTGTTGTGAGACTGTAAATTGATAATGGCCTTGGCGATCAGGTCACACGCCTTGATGAGAAACTCACGCTCATGTAACTGAAGGTTCTTCAGAAAAGCCAGCTCACAAACGCCAATATTTTCTTTGTTTCCTTTGAGCTGAATGATCAGGAGGAATTTTGGATGAACCTCCCCTAACCCGGATGTAATCTTTGTATAATTGAGTGGCACGTTTACTATATCTATCGGATCCTTCTCCCGGTAGCACTGACCGATCAATCCCTCATTTGCACTGACCGATTTTCCAACTTTCTCGCGCCTCTGGTATGCATAAGCTCCCCGCATTTGCAAGAGGACATTTGCGGTATCATCGTTGACTACAAAAAGAGCACCCTGCCTCGCCTGTGCATAGTTTGCGATGGAGTTTATTACATCATTTGCAAGGTGATTGATATCTTCATGGTTAGAACCGATAACTTTATTAAGTTCAAGCAGGCCGTTGTTTATCCAGTTTCTGTTCGCTTCTTTTTCAAATGTTTCTTTCTGATTTTCAATGAGCTTGATCATGCCATTTGTCAATGGGTCACTGTGTAGCGATTTGGCCTTATCAATTGCCTGTGCCCATTGCCCGGATTGAGCCTGCGATATGATCAACTGTAATGCAGCCAGCCGGTCTTTGATTTCAGCGGCATCGTTGCGCTGACGAACCATCTCCTTGCGATGGATGAGTTTGTAATTAAAAATAGGCATCATCAGAATTGATTGAGAACATTAACAACCAATCGCCACCACATCAAACGTTTCATATTTCTGATTTTAGCCACTCATATAACTTTGCCTGATGAGTGTTTGTGTGCGGCATAGATACAAGGAAGCACAGCACATCTTCCAGTGGGTGTTAATGAATGACCTGCTTGGCTTTACGAGTGGTTACCGGGTAAGTGAAGTTACCGCAGCTCAGCTATAAGATTGGCTCGAAATAGTATTGAGAATAATGCAACAGGTGAACCGTTGAAACGAAATGTTCAATTCTCAGCTAGGTGCTGACATGCCTGATTATTTTTCTGAATAACTCTTTGTTGCGCCTGGAGAGATTGATGATCTCCCCGTCCGTCATCAGAATAAATTTGCCATCAGTGAAATGCACAACTTCATTGATGTTGATGATTGTAGACCGGTGTACGCGAAGGAGGTTCTTATGATCTTTTACGTTCTCCTCGATTTCCCCTAAGTTCTTGCTTGTTAGAAATGTAGAGTTTCCCTTCAGAATAATCCGCGTGTAAGCGCCATCGGCCTCAAAACGGATAATTTCATCAGTAGAAAAATAGGCGACCCCTTTGCTGTGAGCTATCTCTATTTTCTTCCTGGAAGAACGTTGCAATGTATCCTTGAGCGATTCTACCTGAGCTTTTAAACTGCGCGCATTGTTTTCTTGTTTCATTATATGATTCAGGGTTTCCTGTAAGTCCTGAAGCGAAACCGGTTTCAATAAGTAGTTGGTTGCAAAATGTTTAAATGCATGAAGGGCATAATAGTCGTATGCGGTCGTTACTACTAGGGCAAATGAAGTAGCTGTGATTTTATCCAGAATCTCGAACCCAAGGTTTGGCCCCAATTGAATGTCGAGAAAAACAATGTCCGGATGAATTTGGTCAATGATCTTTACCCCGCTTTCAACGTCATCACCACACCCTGCGATTTGCACTTCAGGAAAGTTTTGAAGAAGAGCAGACAGTTCATTTCTGCTTCGCTCTTCATCGTCTATGATGACAATTTTAAACATGTATAGGAATAAAGAATTATACTAGGTACTCAACGGTCTCTTTTCTCAGTGCGATATAAATATTGACCCGTGTACCCGATGGATGACCGTCAGTATCAAACAGGTCTTCGATGTCAACAGTCATTTGATTTCCTGATGCTGCAGAGAGCTTCTTCAGACGGCCCTGAACGAGGTACGATCCCATCGAGATGACATCGTTTTCCTTAAAAATATTCATTGACCTGCCTATTCCGTTATCTTCGATAGAGACCAATAGTCCGTTTTCATATTTAGAAGCAGTAATAAGAATCAACCCCTTGACTCCAGAGCTTATTGTAGAAACACCATGAAGGATGGCATTTTCTACATAAGGTTGCAATGACATAAAAGGCACCATTGAATCTGAAATTTCGGAATCAACCTCCATCCGGTATTCAAACCTTCCTGGAAATCGAAATTGTTCTATTTTTAAATAATTATCTACAAATGAAATCTCTTCGGCCAGGGTTACCCAATCCTTCATCGAATTCTGAAGGGCCGTGCGGATAAACCTGGTTGCATTTCCAAGGTACTCTACTCCTTTATCTTTGTTCGATGAATTAATAAGATTGCGAACCCCGTTAAGAACATTGAAAATCAGGTGCGTGTCCAGCTTAGACCTGAATGTCTGAAGTTCAAGGCCAAGATTCATTCCCTCAATTTTTTTCTTCTGGTTGCTGATCCAGTCGTTTTTCTTCTCTAAAATTTGGGCCCAGCTCTTCTTTGCCTTGTACAACTTGAAAACGAAAATGGATATCACTACAAGTGAAAGAGCCAGCGCCAGAAGAAAGGCCTTTTGCCAGGTAGCCTGAAGAAGTTTCGCTTCCTTTATCGCTTTCTCCTGTTCCAGTTTATCAATTTGAGCTTTATCTTTTTCCATCAGGCTCGAAACTTCCAGGCCGTGAATCCTCCGGCTTTTTTCTATCAGCGATGCACTATCAAGAGAGGCTGTAGCTAGAAAATGATATCGGTAAGCGTTCTTAAAGTCATTCAGGGATTCATGGATTTTAGCCAGGCTGAAATAAATATCGGCCATCTCCTTATGAAGCTTTAGCTTTTGTGCAATAGTCAGGGCGCGATTTGCATATTCCTGGGAGCTGTTGAACTTCTTCTCAATAAGGTAGATTTTACTTATGACATGCATACAAGCAAGCATATCAGTCTGGTTATTGCGCTTTTGGCGAATTGCAAAAGCCTCATCGATGAGAGATTTGGCTTCTTTTAATTTTCCGTTCTTCAGATAAATCTTGCCAAGGCCTTGTTGCACCGCGGCTATTCCGCTTTCGCTCTTTGAAGACTTGAAATTTGCCAAGGCCCTAGAATAAAATTCAATGGATTTGACCGTATCATTCATCTGTCCATACAGAGAACCAATATTAAGATTGGCCATTCCCTGCCGCCCGGTCAATTTTAATTCCTCAAAATACTCGAGTGCCTTCTTAAAATTTCTCAGGGCAGAATCATATTTATTTTCTTCGGCATATACTATACCAATACCGGTGAGCGCATTGCTTATCCCTCTTCTATCACCAAGTGATTTGTAGATTTTATAAGCCGCCAGATCATACTCTAATACTTTATCATATTGCCCCAACTCGCTGTAGACAAAAGCCACGCTAATGGCATTATCAGCTACCATCAGGGTGTCTCCGAATTCTCTGGCTAGTTTTGTGGACCTGATGAGATAGTAAAACGATTTCTGAAACTCCGCTTGCAGACCATATGCTCTTCCCATAACCCTAAAAGCCTTGACTGTTCCGGTAGGATAAGGGAGCGTTTCAGATAATATTGCCGCCTCATTACCATACCGGATAGACTTTACTTCATCGCTGAATAAGTACTTATCGGCCAATTCAAGTAAGAGACCAATATGCGCTTTCCCGGTTACTTTGCTCAGTTGAGTTTCCAGGCTGTCCAGATTCTGTCCACGCGTTGCTGAGCAAAGTTGAAGCAAAATCAATATGCAAAAAGCCAGTCTCATGTGTGCTGTAAAATAATTAAAACCACAAACCTTGTCTTCGTACGTAAATATATCACGTCAGTATAGAACTATTTAACAAAATAAGATCAAACCAAAGGTGAAAACCAAGCAAAATAACAGAGATAAGAGGGTGCTATAACACTGGCTATCCATTCATTAACCAAAGCAGTTTCTTCACAAACTCCTTTCAGGACTTACAACTTGGTTTGAGTAACTAACGTCAGTCATATCAAATCCAAACCAGATTGTAAATATCAACTAGTCCAATGTAGTCTTAAGAAACGTCTCTATGGCAATCACGATTCCAAGAAAATCCAGGCTTATGAATTCGAATCGGAACAAAGTTACACATACTGAAACGGCAGATTCAGGAATAGAAGAAAAAAAATATCTATCCCTGATCACTACGATCAAAGGATTTGAAGAATTTTCACTGGATGAAGACGGGCTTATAATCAGCTCAAACCTTGAGTTAATAAACATAACTGGATACGAGGAGCACGAGGTTATTGGTAAACACATCAGTATTTTTTACCCGGTAGAAGATAAACGAAAGGCCTTTGAGGACCTGGAAAGAGCAAAAGTATTAGGTGCTATTAATACAACCGGTCTGAGGTTGAAGAAAAGAGGAACAACTTTCTGGGCCAAAATGAAACTCGAGCATACCTCAGAAAGATTCTCCAGAAGATGTTTTAAAGTTATACTCCGCGACTCAACCCACCGCCTGCTTTCAAACCTGCGGGTGCAAAGCATCCAGGACGAATACTTCACTCTTTTCAATAACCCATTCATAGGGGCATTCAAATTTAATAAGAGTGACTACTGCATGCTCCGGTGCAATCCAAAAGTGTTGCAAATTACCGGGTATGAAAATTCAGATCATTTTCGTTTCAATGAAATATTCCGCGACCCGATTCAGTTCAATCAATTCATTCTTCTTTTAGAGCAGGATAAAAGAGTTGAAGGGTTTCAGTTTTTAATCAAGAATGAAAGCGCACCCCGGGAGAATTGGGGCCTGATTAGCGCCAGGTGCTTTGATCGTGAAGGATTTATTGAGGGGATACTACTGGATATATCCGAAAACCACAATAATCAAATGATTGAAGTTCAGCGTCTCCACTCCGAGCTTGACAACTTTACCTATCATGCATCTCACGATCTGCGTTCACCGCTGACTACAATCATGGGCTTGATTAATCTGGCAAAACTAGAGCCGGCCGAAAAGGTCCATAGTTCGCTGATATTAATAGAAAACAGAGTCAAGCATCTTGATCTGGTTCTCAAGGACCTGGCTTCAATTACTTACAACAACAATTCAAAAGTGGAGTGCGCTGCGTTTGATTTTAAGCACGAGGTTGACCTGCTGATTAATGAAAATTCGAACACTTCCCTGGATACCATTTTAGAAATTGAAATCGCTCAAAGTCAATCCTATTATACCGACCCTACACGACTGCGAACCATCATTAGAAATTTAATTGCCAATGCACTTACTTATCAAAAGCCTGACTCAAATCAACTTTCAATTGTCCTGAAGATAAAAGTTGAACCAACCCATGTCGCAATCAAGATAAAAGACAACGGCATAGGCATTGAATGGATTTTGAAGAATAGAATATGGGATATGTTTTTCAGGGGTACCACTCAATCTACCGGCACCGGTTTAGGACTCTACATTGCGAAATCAATGATAGAAAAACTTCGAGGTACGATCTCAGTAGAATCAACACCGGGCGAAGGCACTACTTTTCTAATGGTCATCCCGAATTGTATTTGCGATTCTCTCGTTTAAGTGTCCCATGGGCTGCATTTACCTCGTCAAGTGATTTTTGCGGGGCTTTAAAATATTTTCGATCCTGATTGCTAAATTCTTATGAACAGTTGAAGCGGGTTAAAACAGATCAGAGCTCAGCAACCGCCGAATCTAAAGTTCACTACTAACACTGAGTTAAAGCCGTTAATCACAAAGTTAGTCATTAAGTACCTATAGTCTATGGATTTAATAGATTAATAGTTTAGTTTTGCTCATCGACTATTAATTGTGCACTGTTGACCCAATCATTTTGAAATGAAACCCATTGGAATTTTTTATGAGCACCCCACGTGGTTCAAACCATTGTTTGACGAGTTGGACAGGCGCGGAATTGTGTTTGTACCTATCCATGCTGAATCACATCAGTACGATCCTTCTGAGAAAGAAAGCCCTTTTAGTTTAGTGGTCAACCGGATGAGTTCTTCCGCTCACTTGCGTGACCATGTCAATGCGTATTTCCATACACTCAATTATATCTATCATTTCGAAAAGCTGGGTGTTCCTGTCATCAATGGCATGGCAGCCCAACTCATAGAGAGTTCAAAGGCCCGTCAGCTAGCATTGTTCTCTTCACTGGGTTTGAACTATCCCAAATCAAAAGTGGTCAATCACATTGATCAGGTTATTCCGGCCGCTAAGTCTTTGCACTTTCCAATAGTTATAAAAGCCAATATCGGGGGTAGCGGTGCAGGGATAGTCCGGTTCGATACACTCGCCGGGTTAACCAAAGCCATTGAGCAAAATCAGATTAACCTCGGTATTGACCACACTGCTTTGGTACAGGAGTTTCTGACTGCCCGGGGCCAGCATATTGTCCGTGTGGAAACGCTCAACCACAAATACCTGTATGCCATCAAAGTGCATACTACGGGTGAGAGTTTCAACCTATGCCCGGCAGAGTTATGTCAGGTCCCTGATCCAAACGATGCATTAGCATGTCTGACCGATGCTCCTAAAAAAGGAATCAAAGTGGAGTCGTACACACCTCCAAAGGAAGTGATTCAGGCCGTGGAAAGAATCGCTGCTGTCGCTGACCTGGATATCGCAGGTGTTGAGTACCTGGTGAATGACGCTGACGGTCAGATCTATTTCTACGACATCAACGCGCTTTCCAATTTTGTTGCAGACGCCAGAAATGTGGTGGGCTTCAATCCGTACGCCAATTTCGTTGACTACATCCAGGAAAGACTTTCATTAATAGAACAAGAAACTGAAATAGCTGCAATATGAAATTTGGATATTGGTTACCTGTATTTGGAGGTTGGTTGCGCAATGTGGAAGACGAGACCATGTACCCTACCTGGGATTATGTGAAACGTCTTGCGGTAAGAAGTGAAGAGCTTGGTTTTGACACTACGTTAATAGCCGAGCTAAATCTCAATGACATCAAGGGTGAGTCGGCTCCCTCGCTGGATGCGTGGAGTACTGCTGCTGCACTGGCTGCCGTCACGAAGCAACTGGAAATCATGGTTGCTGTGCGTCCTACTTTTCACTCTCCCGCTTTGCTGGCCAAGCAGGCAGCCAATATTGATCACATCAGTAACGGTCGACTCACGCTCAATGTGGTCTCTTCGTGGTGGCAGGATGAAGCAAAAAAATACGGTGTACACTTTGAGCAACATGACGACCGCTATGCACGCACAGCCGAATGGCTGCATGTGGTGAATAGTTTATGGACACAAGACAACTTTTCCTTTGAAGGGAAGTATTATAAAATAGAAGACAGCATCCTTCAGCCAAAACCAGTTTCGAGACCTCGTCCTTTTATTTATGCGGGTGGAGAATCGGAAGCTGCGAAGGAACTGATCTCTCAGCAGTGCGATGGCTATGTAATGCATGGCGACTCTCCGGAAGTCATTGGTAAACGAATCAACGATATGCGTCAACGCAGGGAAAGAAAGGGACTACCGCCAATGAAGTTTGGCGTGGCCGCTTACACCATTGTACGTAACACAGACCAAGAGGTGAAAAAGGAAATCGAACGGATCACCGATGTAAAAGCCTTTGCAAAAGGCTATAAGAACTACCAGCAATGGCTCGCAGGAACTCAATTGGAGAAGCAAGTTACATTGGAAGAATACTCTGTCTCTAATCGCGGGTTGCGTACCGGGTTGACGGGTACTCCCTCTTCCATTGCCGACCGGATTGCACAATACAGTGACGTAGGGGTAGATTTCTTTCTGTTGCAATGCAGCCCGCAACTTGAAGAGATGGAACGCTTCTCTGAAGCGGTAATCCATGTTATGTCGGAGCACTGAGCATTATACGATAACCTGTTATGAAATTAATTCCAACGTTATTAGTATCGGTCTTCATCGGCCAGGGAGTCTAATTATCCCGGAAGGATACACAAGGAACAATCAAAGGATATTTGTTTAACCTCGAGTCCGGCAAAAAGACTCCTTTTGAACAACCCATTGACATAACCATTGGTCTGTCCACTGCTTCGAGATAACGTTTTCATAAACCTTGAGTGAAATAAGAAATCTCGGCCTATCGGAAGACTGGCTGGCAATCTTGCGCGGCTGTACCTGATTTTCATTTTCATCTCTGGGGTTTATCCGCCATAGGATTGGAGACCCGGTTCTCTGATCTTTTCAATTCACAGAACCAGAAGCCGGTCTATGCTTTTTTGATCACACGACTGGTTGACAATGCGATAACGTTCACAGTTGCGTTGGCCCTTCAGCTGATTCATCTCTAGCCCCAAAGAACTATTCAAATTTTTATCAAATCCTGATGAAACCTTTTTACTTTCGCGTAGTATATAGGCAAAGGTGAAACAAATAACCTTATTATGAAAGGAACGTACCTGGGTGAATTCGAAGAATTGGTATTACTGACTGTCGGCATTCTGTTTGATGATGCCTATGGTTTGGCTATAGCCGATGAACTGGAGAAACAAACCGACCGCAGTGTGATGATCAGTTCTGTGCACAAGGCATTGGTGCGGCTGGAAGAAAAAGGATACCTCAAATCGCACATGGGTGGAGCTACTGAAACACGCGGGGGAAGAGACAAGCGTCTCTATACACTTACACAGGCCGGAGTAAAGGTGCTGAACCAATCGCGCGAATTGCGGAACGCCATGTATAAACAGGTTCCGAAGTTAGTCTGGGAAGGAAGCAAATAGAAACTCATGCAAAGTCCACCGAAAATATTCATCCGTTTCTTCCGCTGGTATTGCAATGACCATTTATCCGATGCGGTGCTCGGAGACCTGCTGGAACTCTATCAACGAAGAAGGAAATTCTATAGCAAGCGAAAAGCGGACCTGCTGTTTCTCTGGAACGTGCTGGTCTTTCTTCAGCCGTTTGCCATTAAAAGAAAATCATCACCTCAAAACAACATCGCCATGTTCGAAAATTATCTGAAGATCACCTGGAGAACAATGACTCGCCAGAAAATGTACACCGGAATCAAAATTGGTGGGTTTGCGATTGGCCTGGCTACTTGTATTCTCATTTTTCTCTTTATCCGGAATGAGATGAGCTACGACCAGCAATACGCGCACAAAAATATCTACCGGCTTTTCAACGAATGGCGTGGAGAATCAGTTGGTCATTGGACTTCCTTTCCTGCCAACATCCACACGATCCTTAAAAAAGATTATGCCGAAGTGGAGAAGGCCGGGCGCCTGATCCCTTTCAAATGGTTTAATGCCGGAAGTAATTTGCTGAGGCGCGATGACAAGGTGGACAATACGTATGAAGAAGGATTCGGGTATGCCGACAATGAACTTCTCGACATCCTAGAAATCCCGATGGTCTATGGCAACAGGGCCACTGCCCTGGTAAAGCCAATGTCTATCGTACTCTCCAAAAAGATGGCCGACAAGTATTTTCCGAATGAAGATCCCATCGGGAAAATACTTATCCTCAATGAAGACAAGACTAAACCCTTCGAGATCGGTGGCGTGATGGAAGACTTCCCTCCCAACTCTCACCTGCACTTTGAATTCCTCATTACCCTGACTAACGTAGAATTCTGGCAGGGCGAGCAAACCAGCTGGTGCTGCTGGAACTACAATGCGTATGTGAAGCTCAGGCCGGATACGGACATCTCCGCGTTTCAAAATAAATTGACTTCGATGAAGGACACCTATCTGCTTACGCATCTTGAAAAAAATGGTGATCAATCGCTGGAAGACGAAAAAGCACATCACTTCTTTGGCGTGCAGCGGGTGGAAGATATTTACCTGAGTTGGGACGACATGGGCGATGACCATGCTGACCTCCGGTATATCTATTTGTTTGGAGGCATTGCCGTATTCATCCTGCTGCTTGCCTGCATTAATTTCGTCAACCTTTCCACCGCGAAATCGGCCAATCGCGCGAAGGAAGTAGGCCTGCGAAAAGTAGTCGGCTCCTTTCGCAGCTACCTCGTACGTCAGTTTTTGACCGAGTCGTTGATGTATAGTTTTGTGTCGTTTGCGCTAGCCCTACTATTAGTCGTGCTTGCAATGCCCTTCTTCAATTCACTCGCGGCAAAGCAACTGTCCATACCCTGGATGATGTGGTGGTTCATACCCACGTTGCTCGGAGCGGCCATAGTGGTTGGCGTAGTCGCAGGAATTTACCCGGCCTTTTATCTCTCTGCATTCAAACCGGTCGATGTCCTCAAGGGAAGTGTGAGCCGGGGACTTAAAAGCTCCGGGATGCGCAGTGCGATGGTCATCTTTCAGTTCACTACCTCCATCATTCTGATTATCGGGACATTCGTGATCTACAAGCAGATGGACTTCATTATGAATACGAAGCTGGGATTTAATAAAGACCAGGTTATCATGATACAAGGTGCAAATACATTAAACGAGCGCCTGGAAGAATTCAAGGATGAGTTAAAACAATTGGCCGATGTTGAAAATGCTACATGCAACAACTATCTACCGGTGGCTGGCACGAACCGCGACAACAACGGATTTTGGAAAGAAGGAAAAACAAAAATTGAAAAACCGGTGTATGGACAGCATTGGGCGGTCGATCCCGATTACATCAGCACACTGGGCATGAAACTGGTGGCTGGAAGGGACTTTGACAAAAAACTAAAATCAGACACAGCTTCTCTTATTATAAATCAAAAAATGGCCAAGGAGATGGGCTTCAAAAATCCTGTGGGCGAACGCATGGGCAACTGGCGCATGTACACGGTGATTGGCGTAGTAGAAGACTTTCATTTCGATGACATGCGGCAAGAGATACGGCCCATATGCTTCAGGCTCAGCAAAGGCGGAAATATTGTCTCTGTTAAAGTGAAATCCAAAAATATAGCCGGGGCAATTGAATCCGTCAATAAAGTGTGGAACAAATTTATGCCGCACCAACCTTTCCGCTACACGTTCATGGACGAAAGCTACGCACGCATGTACGACCAGGTAGACCGCATGGGAAAAATTTTCGCCAGTTTTGCTGCTCTCGCCATATTGGTGGCATGCCTGGGGTTGTTTGCTCTCTCGGCTTTCGTTGTAGAGCAGCGCAGCAAAGAGATCAGCATCCGCCTGGTGATGGGCGCTTCAGTGAAAAGTATTTTCCGGTTACTCACTCAGAATTTTGTGCAATTGGTGCTCGTGAGTTTTATTATAGCCGCACCCCTCGCCTGGTACATGATGAGAAAATGGCTGGAAGACTATAAATACAAAATCACCATTACGTGGGATGTATTTGTCATTGCTGGTACAGTTTCCGTGCTCATTGCACTGGTTACGATCAGTTACCAGGCGATCACTGCAGCGCTGGCAAATCCGGCACATCGGTTAAGGGCGGAGTAAGTATCCTTAGCTCGTCCTAAATAGCTCACTTACCCGAAATAACCTCAAAGCTACGCTGGAGCGACTCCCCGGATTCATCGACAAGCACCAGTGTGTGGTTGCCTGATGGTGGGTGAAGACTCAGTTGATGCGCATTGCGTGTACTGCCCACATAGTTTCCATCGAGATGCCAATACAAAGCGGTGCCGGGACTATGATGAGCAACTTCAAAAACTACTTTACCCGGTGAACCATCGAGTTCGCGTGGTACAAATATCCGCGATCGTGGTTTGGGATAAATCAATTCCATGGATGCTCTCGTCAATTCCTGGTGGCAGCTTTCGTGAAAAGGTGGCAATGTTTTGTATGAAAGGTTCTTTTGACGAAAATAAAATTCCTGGACCGGGGGAAGCACAAACCAGTTCTCTTCGATCATGCTGTTCACCGCAGGACAGGCAGTATTAACCTGGTATCTCCTGTCGGGTGAAAGGTGTATGGTGGTATGGTTTGGACAGGGAGAACTTTGCAGTCCGGGATTCGAAACCCAAACTGTATCAATCTGGCTACACAAAGGAGTGTTCCTATGCCCGCTGCTGGCGCAAACGGTGATTCTGCTCATCTCGCTTTGGGGTTGAAGGAACCAGTCCTCTTCTTTGATTTGCGAGAAGATATCGAACATGATGGGCGATGCTGTTTGCGTTCCGGTCAGCCCCGGTCTCCCGGTGCCGTCAGCGTTTCCCACCCATACGCCAACGACATAGTGAGGAGTCACTCCTACGGCCCATCCATCGCGAAAGCCAAAGCTCGTCCCTGTCTTCCACGCAATGGCCTTCGAACTGTTGAAGTACTTCCAGCCTGCTTGCTCGTCGGGCCTGTAGACTTCTTTTAGCATGTCAAAAATCAGCGAGATCGATCCTGCACTTAAAAAAGAACTATTTGTCCGAGGTAGTTCCTCATTGGAGTCATTGCTTTTTAAAATATACTCCGGACTATGAAAATCTTCCGGAGTGTAACAGTTGCTGCCGGGATATTGAAAATAGTTGTTCAAGACCCTGGCCATTGAAGCATACATTCCTGAGATATCCCACAGCGTGCCCTCTGCCCCACCTAAAATCAACGACAAGCCGTAGTGATCGGGCGTGTTATTCAGGGTTTTCATTCCTATGTTCTTGAGGAGTGTGTAGAATTTTTCATACCGGTATTGCTTCAGCAAGTGAACCGCGGGGATATTGAGAGATCGTGTCAGCGCTTTGTCGACAGGCACTGCACCATCAAACTCTTTCGAAAAATTCTGAGGGGCGAATCCATTGATCACCATGGGGATATCCGGAAGCAATGTTTTTGGGAGGATCTTTCCTTCATCCAGCATCGCTGCGTAGAGAAATGGTTTGAGGATGCTTCCTGTACTTCTTGGTGCCGCAATGATATCCACTTCCTCACCGTAATACCCGTGCTCCTGTACACGCGTATTGCCGGCATACGCAAGCACATTTCCTGATTCCACCTCGAGTACGATTGCCGCGGCATTGAAAATCTGATTTCCTTTCAGGCGCTGATGATGGTCCTGGACAATCTGTTCGACACGAACTTGCAGCGGTAGTTGCAGCGTTGAAGAAACTCTTTTCCCCAGGTGGCCCTCTTTCATTACCCTCGTGAGAAGATGACGGGCGTGTCGTGGCAGGTCCAGCGGTGCTTCCGGTACAGGTTCCGCCTTCGCGAGACTGCAGACGTTGCTATCTATTTTGCCCAGCCTTACTAATTTGTCAAGAAGTTTATCGCGCTTGCCTTTAAGTGCCTGGCGATTTTTCCCCAGATGAATTAAGGACGGGGAGTTGGGCAACACGGCAAGCATGGCCGCTTCGCCCCAGGAAAGGTCGCGGGAATCACGTCCGAAGTATCGCCAGCAGGCCGCTTCGAGTCCAACCACATTTCCTCCGAAAGGAGCATGCGAAGCATATTGAGCAAGTATTTCTCTCTTGGAATAACGGAGTTCAAGACGGGTAGCGAGGATAATCTCAATCGCCTTCTCCAGGTATGTTCTTGATTTCCCTTTTCGCGAAAGGCGAATCAATTGCATGTCTATAGTACTGCCACCGCTCACCGTACGACCGGCTTTTATGTTCTCCCGCAACGCACGGCCCAGCGACAAAAAATCAAACCCTGGGTGACCCCAGAATCTTTTGTCTTCAAACGCCACTAACGCTACGGCAAACTTTTCAGACACCGAATCGCTCTCGGGGAAACGCCACTGGCCATCCGCTGAAATTGATGCGCTGAGCAATTGCCCGTTGGTGTCATCAAGCACAGTGGAATACGCATCTTTGAAGAGTGTACGTGGAAGGCAGAAATAATATGCTGTGACCAGAACAACAAAGGTCGCCAGGAAATATCTTCTTCGCTTCTTTACAAATGCCCACATCCCGACTTGCTTGCGTTAAGGAGCGCTACCTCCTTTGGTAACCGTCACAGCCTGGCCTTTGCTACGCGCATAAACACTGTGATCATACATGGCCTCACACGACATAGCGGGCAGATAATAGGTGCCAGTATAACTTGCTGTAAGCAGAATCTTAAACGTGCGGATTCCTCCGCTTGGCAAACTAAAGTAAGTGTAGACCCTGTCGTCACGGATGTCCTGGTAATTTCCGCGATCTGACTTGAACAAATCCTCGTCATTGGTCAATCGCAGGTTATTGATCTCCCACCCTGAAGGAAAAACTTGAGTTAACGCCAAGTTTTCGTAGTTGTTCCTGAGGCCGGGGTTCTTCACAGATACGGTTGCAACAAATTGAGTGCCCTGCTCTAACTGTGAAGGATCGATTGGCATGCCTTTCAGGTCCGAATAGCTCACGGAAAGACCCAGGTTATTTTCTTCGGCTTTTTCTTCACCCCTGGCCGGTGTTCCGGTCATCACCAACCTTACGAAGAGACTGCCCTGGCTTGAGTTCGTCACGGCGACAGAACCTTTCTGTGTTCCCGTAATCGCCAGTGGTACTTGCATCAGCGGCAGTTCAGTAGACGCATTGACCAGCTTTCCCCCATAATTGTAAGAGAACTTCAACTCTCCCTTCTTTTCTGTGGAAACAAATAAGCCAACAGCCTTCAGGCAAAATGCGATGGTTTGCGTACTCATCCAATAGCTTTGATTGCTCAGGGACGATGAGATTTCTTTGAGCACCTCGAAGCCTTTCGTCTTTTCACCAAGCAAGGTCAGTGTTTCCAGGATAATAGCTTTGTCACGCAAATCACTTCCATACGTGTACGCCATCTCCTGGTAAGGGCTGACGTTTGTCGGGAGGCTGGCGATCAGTTTTTTTGCTGCTTCAGGCTGACCTGCTTTCACATATGCTGCCGCGAGCATCCATTTACTCTGTAATGAAATGCCGCTGGTTTCGCGCAACCGGTTCATCGCTCCGAGCTCTGCAACACCAGCTGTTGCCAATGAATAAAGACGATACGCCTGGATCAGTTCCGTATTCGAATAGTAATAATCTTTGGTGTCAGTCTTTCTCCACTCGAGTGCTTTGTTCCGCTGGTATGTTTTCCAACGTTTAAGCATGTCGGCAGGAACGTAATGACCTTTGCGTTCGGCTTCCACTAAAAAATGACCGGCATAGGTAGATCCCCAACTGTCGGAGTCTTCACCACCGGGCCAATAAGCGAAACCTCCATCGCGTGTGATAAACATCTTCAACCGCTCGATGGCTTTAGTAATGTTGGCCTTCGTCCTGTTTTTTTCCGGCTCGGAAAGAGCTTTAACTACGTCAAGGTAGAGTTGCGGGAACACTGCTGACGTGGTTTGCTCCACACATCCGTGCGGGTATTCTATCAGGTGATAAAGTCGGTAGCCTAAATTGATTGATGGAATTGAGGAAACTTCAAGCACACAGGAATTTGTTCCTGCCATTCCAATAGGAGAAATTGCTCCGTTCCAACTCTTGCCAGCTTCGAGAAACATATCCGTTGACTGACTCACCGGAGGATTCGGATTCCGCACCTCAATCTCGATTTCATCTGTTGACTGGATCGAACCTGAAGAAGCGGTGACCATTACTTTTCCGATGCCGATTTCCGATTTCACATTCAGGTCAAAATCGATGGTCAAATCCCCGGAAGCCGGAATCTCGACCGTACGAATTCCACCGTTCGGAAGGCTAAGCGGGCCAGACGTCTTTACTTCGACTTTTACATTTTTTATTTTCTTATCCTGAGTGAACATCGTGATCGGCAGGCGAAGACGCTCCTCGGGCCCGAGCACTCTTGGCAGTGTCGCCAGCACCATCAGTTTCTTTCTTACCGGAGTGACTTTTTCCGAGTTGCCATACGCGCCCTCATATCCTGCCACGACCATGGTCTTTACGGAGCCGATATACTGAGGCATCACAAATTTTATTTCCTTTTCGTTGCCCGGGTCAATGGTAAACGGTCCAAAGAATTTCACCACAGGTTTGAACCGGTTGGCACGTGGGTCATCGTCTTTGGCTCTCAAGCCGTCATCTCCGCCCACCGCCAGCAGGCGTTCGATGCGAGAGCCGAAGGCACCCATAACGTCATCGTAGAGGTCCCACGTTTTCACACCGAGTGCTTCACGCGCGTAGAAACGCTTCCATGGCTCAGGTGTTTTAAAACGGGTGATGTCGAGCAATCCTTCATCTACCATCGCCACGGTAAAGGTCATTTTACGCTTCGACTTTTCAGAAATTTTGATTGATACATCCTGACCGGGTTCCAGTTCGTCAGGCATGGTAATTACAGGGTCAAAATGCGTAGCGGGGTCTTCCACACCGATCGGAACAATTCCATAAAGACGTATGGGCAAGTCATTAACAGTTTGTGAATGAGGTTGCACCAGGCTCACATTGATAAAAACATTGGGAGTCATCTCGGCAGTGGCATCGATCAAAATCGTATTGTCGCCACGCTTCGTTTCAGACCAGAACCTTGATATGACTTTGCTTCCGTTCTCAACGGATATCAGTGCTCTTCCCTGGCCGCTTCCCGGCACGGAAAGACGAATTTTTTCTCCAACGCTATAAGTTGACTTGTCGGCTGCGAATGACAACCGCGAAGCCCCACCTTTTTCTGCACGACTGTTCCTTCCAAAATATCCCGGGTGATCAATGTAAAATTTCTGTCCTGTGCAATGCCCGGATACTGGATCACAGACGCGCAGGTAGTAAGTGCCCCAGTCTACCTCCGGAATTTTGATGGTGGTACTCCCCTTTCCCGTAGGCGCATTTATTTTCTTCGAACTTACCAGCTTTGAGTCGTCCCGCTCAATGTAGTTGGCAATGGCTTCGTTCGAGTTATCCCACCACCAGTAACGATCGAGGCGATATAAATTCACTTCGACTCCATTGCGGGGTACGAGATTACCGGCAACATCCAGGAAGGCGACTTCAATTTTCTGAGTGGAGTCCGTGTACAACATACCGGTATACTTCTCACCGGTAGGAATTTTTAAACCAGCATAAGAATCATAAGGAGAATACAGCAGGATGAACCTGTCGATGCTGAAATTACCACTCTCTTCAAAGGCTTTTCCATTGAAGAAGACGTTCATGAAACCCGGATAATGCGTAGATGCCTTCAACGAGGAAGTGAATGTCGCTTTACCTTCAGCATCCGTAACTCCTTCGAAGACCGTTTGCGTCTCCATATTAAAGGAGGTGAAAGGTTCTTCAAACCGGTAGTCGCCATACTTTGGAAATGCGGTGTTGCCTTTGACAATCGTTGCCTCAAAACGTGCTTTCAGATTTTTACCGGGAGCCCCGTGGAGCCACCTCACATTCAGCTTGCCGGTTATGTTGGGAGATGTGATCCGTTCGGTTCCGAAGTCAAGGTTAATTTTCAGGCGGTTTGGCTTTACTGTTTCAATCTTTATCTGCTGATCAAATTCAGAACCGCCCACTTTCACGTGCGCACTCCAGTTGCCCGTGGGCGCATCAGGCGCAGTGGCGGTAGCAAACCGGTAAAAGCCATTCTCAGATGAAGATTTCACCTGGCGGTTGGTAATGATGCCTTGAGGGTTTTGAAGCTCGAACACCACCGGGTGCGTAGCCGGAAGCATCTTGTTCTTATCTTCCATGATAAAACTGAGATGCAACGAATCGCCAGGTCGCCAGACACCGCGTTCGCCATAGATAAATCCTTTTAATCCTTTGGCAATGCTTTCGCCTGAAACATCAAAGCCACTGAGAGATAGCGACTCGCCACCTACAAGGCGCAGATACCCGCGCTGACTCTCTTTTTTAGCAATAATCGAAAACGGAGTTTCTTTGGTGTTGATCATCACCATGCCATCACTTCCCGTTGAGGCGGTACCCAAAACCTGCTGTTGAAAGTCGTAAAGTTCTACCGTTACTCCTGTGAGCGGCTCTGTAGTTTTTAAGTCTGATATAATGACGATTGAGTTGCCGTCAGTGCCGCGCTTGCAAGTGATGCCAAAGTCGGAGGCCAAAACATTTCGTACCACGTTGCGTTCGCTTGAATAATAGGACGGTTTACACGGATCGTCACGCTCGCTCCATTTGTAACCGCCTTCGTAATCGTAGTAATCGTAACCATCGCCTTCGTAGTAATAGTTGTAACCATCGCCCCGGTATCCTTCATCCGTCTCATTCTGTATCTCCTCATTCTCGATCGTGGTGAGGTCATCGGTAGCTCCTCCATCGCAAACGTAGGAGGCATATGATTTTCTGAACTTTAATGTGACCTGGTAGATCGCTCCCGGCTCCGTGTTGATCAACGTAGCAAGGTCGAGTGTGTAACGGTTCCATTTGCCCAAGTCTGTAACACCGGAATTGTCCAGGCGGATACTCTTCCTGAGGATAGTTTTTCCTACCCGATGCATTTCATGGTTGCCACTGACATTATTGACTTGCAAAAACTGCTGAATGTTATTTTCAAAAACTTTACGAATACTGACATCGACAGCCCTTAGATTCACAGCTTCAAATGGAAGGATCAACCCGTCTGTGCTTGGCAGGATATTACCTTTTCCCACAAACCGGACTTCCGGCTTAAGTTGCTCAAATGTGACCTCAATGGCGGACGCCTCCTTCATGCGATAGTCATTGATATTGCGGAGACCCGCTTCGACATAGACTGTCTGCGTACCCGTCTGGCGGACCGGAGGGTAAACCCAAATTTCATTGTCATGAATTTCAAAATCGAGTGTCAGCTTACCAGCTGCTCCCACGGAGATCAATCCGTTTACTTCCTGTCTCTCTTTGAGAGGATCGGAAAACTGAAGCACCACATATTGATTGGGGTTTTGAATAACTTTGGCTGTAAGAATTTTGAAATCTCCTAATGCGGGGATGACCACCTCTCGTTCTTCCTCTGATTTTACACCGATGCTTTCCCCATCTATCTTCAGCTTTACTTTGCTGGCTGTCTCTCTCCTCGTTACATCTTCAACAATAAAAGAATGGCGCTTTCCATCGGGCAAGTGCTCCCACGTAACTCTTAGTGATTTGTCATCCTGGTTTACAGCTAGGATTTTTTCAACGGATTCATTCGGTGCGAAATCGGCTGTAAGTACCTGCCCTTCTATCTTCTGACGTGTGAGCTCCGTCTTCACATATGGCTTGATGTTGTCAATACTTAACTCAAAATTCTGAGGAATGACCTGAAAGGAATATTGAAAAGCAGAAAGTGCATCAGAGACTTTGAAGAGCCTGGACAGTTGAAAGGATACCTCATAAACCTGCCCTGCCTGTAAGCGGTCATTTGGCCTGAATTCAACAGTACGTTTATCGAGCCATACCGTTTTGCCACTGACTGACGGGCTGAATGAAAACAGTTTTGTGCCAAACTCCTGCCCGATTGCGGAAGAGTCTATACCATCCTTGGCCAAAATAACCCTAACGGTTGAACCTGACGAAATTACACCAGAGGTGTATGAAGTTACGTACTCGCCAAACGCGGGGTCTATATAATTCGTGTCGCGCCTGTTACTGCCCCGGGTGAAATAAAGGATTCCAATAACGAGTACAGCCACAGCCAAAATGAAAAGAATGATTTTTTTACCAGGAATCATGGCGGAATTTTTTAGTCAAAACGAGATATTTTTAAGGCGCCTAAAGTATACTTTTTTCGTGATAATTAGGGACAGAAAAATCGCATGATAATGTTGTTTTGTCAACCGGGAAAAACCTCGGATATTGCAGGTGATATCATTTACCTCAGCCTTGAACCCGGCCCCTCAATCTAAAGTTTCTTTCACCGAGATCACCAGGAAAGGACTTCATATCCTCTCCAATTTTGAAAGCGACAGTGCTGATCTGTTAAAACAATTTGAGTCGTTTAAAGAGTTTGTCGATGAACAGGTAGCTAAACTGCAACTTTGCAAGGTCGGTGAAGCATACCATAATTTTGAGGGAGGCGGATATACCGCAGTGGTTTGTCTGGCAGAGTCACATCTTTCCATCCACACCTGGCCGGATATCAACTACGCCACGTTTGATGTCTATCTCTCCAATCATTCAAAAGACAATAGTCCGAAAGCGGAAGCGCTCTATTCCGCAGTGCTCCGGTACTTCAATGCAAGAGTTCTTTATGAAAACCTGGTTGACCGCTGATGCAAAGTACCTGCCCTAACTGCGGAAGATATCATACCCATGTGCTTAATGACACCTGGCTGATCGTATGTGCGAATTGCCGGCACCAGGTAACTAATCGTGACATCCGCGACAGCAATGCATTCAACATGCCCGATGACCTGAGCACAATTCAGATCGGAACTACCGGGCTTTACCGGGGAAAGTCTTTTACCATTTCAGGGCGTATCCGCTTTCAATTGAAAACCGACTTCAGGAACCTGTGGTGTGCGAGCTATGACGACAGAACGATATGGATTTTTCAGTCACTGGAGAGTATTGTTTTTTGCGATTCCCGCTTTGCAATTAATGAGTATCAGTTTGAAGGTCTTAGGGCCGGTGCTTATATGGATTTCACCGATTCAATAAAATTGAAATGTGAAATGATGGAGCCTTGTGTAGACGTTCATTACGAGGGAGAGATTTCCAGATTTCCGCTTCCCAATACCAGGCTCACACTGATACAGGCAAGCAGCCCCTCTTTTAATACGGCTTTGATTTTCAAGAACAAGTCTGGTGAACTTCACTACCTGTGGGGTGAGATGATGTTGGTGTATGGCTACAAATTTGAAAACCTGAAGGCATGGACGGAATGGTAGACCAGGTTACACGTCACGAGTGCCCCAAGTGCAAGCATGTGAATGTGGCGAAAGGTCGTGCATTGACCATAGCACTCACCTGTGAGAAGTGTAAGATTTATTTTTGTGTTCACACGGACGCACAGGATCAGTTTCACACGCTGATCGAAGCTATACTTCCTGTCGGATCGGGTGGAGCTATCAATGGCCACTCCTATCGGGTCATGGGGTTCTCTGTGAAGCGCGAGCGAAAATACCGTTATACCTGGCACGAGTATTTCCTTTACAGCCCCGAAGCTGGTATCGCGTTTCTCTCAACCAACGATGGGCACTGGAATTTCCTTAAGCCTTACTCCAAGCATCCATGGTCATTCGGAAGTGCACTTCCCGACCCTGAAATTGAGGAAGGAACTTTTAAGCTTTACGCCAAGTACAAGGCGGACGTCATCTATGCTTCCGGAGAATTCTTTACGGACATTATTGACTCCACAGTGTCGTCCATGCACTACGAACACATCTGTCCGCCCCATATATTAAACCTGGAGGACAACGATCATCACATCAGCGCATACCTTGGCGAGTACATGACCCCGGCAAGTGTAGCTTCTGCATTTAACTTGCAACCCGGTAAGCTGCCGAAGAAAAAAGGGTTTGGATATACACAACCCTACCCGGTTCGGTTTGATGAGGAAACGCTGATCCGTATTTCCGGGCTTGCTGCAGTGATCCTGATCGCGCTGCAATTGATCTTTGCCTACAGTGCATCAAATCAAAAAATATTGCAAGGGCATTTTGATCAGGCTGATTTGAAAGCCGATAAAATGTTCAAGACAGCTTCTTTTGAATTGGCAGGCGGAACAAAGAATGTGGAAGTGTATGTCGATGCACCAGTTTCGAACGATTGGTTTTTTGGTGAGTTTTCCCTGATCAACGAAGCGACCGGCGAAGAATACATCTTTACCAAGGAGATAGAATATTACTCGGGATACGAAGGCGGAGAGTCTTGGAGTGAGGGCAGTACGAGGGGAGCCGCGTTTTTATCCAGCATCCCAGAGGGTAAATATCATATTAATATCTACCCGGAGTTTAGCCCTGCTAACAGGAGTTTTGAAATAACTGTCTATCGTGACGTGTCATTCTCTTCTAATTTCTGGGTTCTCTTATTGGGTTTAGCAGCGTTTCCCGTCGGGTACTTTATATACAAGCATCACAAGGAACGCTCCCGCTGGAGAGACAGTGATTTTTCTCCTTATACTTATGAAGAATAAAACCTGAATCTATGGAGGACAAATTAAAAGGCTTGAGATGGTATCTGACCCTGGTAATCCTGGGGATATCTTTTTATACCTATTCGCAAATGACCGGGTGGAACTGGTTTGGTTCTGCTCCAACTGAAACACAGTCGGGCACGCGTTCGCCGGGCACTTATCGTTACTTTTTTCACAAATAAAAATTACAATTATGAATTGGGAATCAGTTTTAGCTTCGGTGGTTTTTTCGCTCGTGGGCATCATCGTACTTGGAGTGTGCTTCTGGATCTTTGAAAAGATTACACCGGAAAACCTGTGGAAGGAGATCATCGAGAAGCAGAATGTAGCGCTTGCCATCGTGTCTGCCGCATTTATGATTGCCATGGGCATCATCATTGCCTCGGCAGTACACTAGTCGATTTTCTCCGGTATGAAAAATCAGTCGCGGGCTTTTGAGCTATTGCTCCTGCTTTCGGTATTCGTGGTTGCCACGTGCGGGCTGATTTATGAATTGGTAGCCGGAACGTTGGCGAGCTACCTCCTGGGAGATTCGATCACCCAATTTTCAACAATCATCGGATCATACCTCTTCGCCATGGGTATCGGTTCCTTCTTCTCCAAATTCCTCAAAGGCAATTTATTATCCTGGTTTATACGAATTGAAATTCTCGTAGGTCTTGTGGGCGGCAGTAGTGCTGCGGTGCTTTTTGTGTTATTTGAACAGGTCGTTTTCTTCCGGTTGATCTTGTATTCGCAGGTGATTGTCACCGGAATCCTGGTTGGGCTTGAGCTTCCATTATTGATGCGGATACTGAAAGACCGGATTGAATTCACCGACCTCGTTTCCCGGATTTTTACTTTTGATTACATCGGGGCCTTATTCGCTTCGCTCCTGTTTCCGTTGGTATTCATTCCCTACCTGGGCCTTCTGCGTACTTCTTTTTTCTTTGGGTTTCTTAATATCCTCGTAGCACTGATCGTGTCGTACAGATTCAAAAACGAAATTAAATCCGCCAGGTCACTTCAATGGTCGGCATGGGTTGGAATTGTCCTTATGTTGAGCGGTATTATTTTTTCAGATAGGCTCACTTCATTTTCAGAGTCTCTCACCTATGCCGATGCCATTATCTACGCGAAGTCAAGCCCCTACCAGCGAATCGTAATCACCCGAAGCAAAAACGATTGGAGGCTTTACCTGAATGGCAATTTACAATTCAGTTCTTTCGATGAGTATCGCTACCACGAGTCGCTGATCCACCCGGGCATGAGCAGGATTACAAATCCTGAAAAAGTATTGATCATGGGAGGCGGTGACGGTATGGCCGCACGTGAAATTCTTAAGTACCCATCCGTGAATTCAATTCAACTAGTTGACCTGGACAGAGCAATGACAGATCTGTTTAGGAACAACGGGAGCCTGAGGAAACTCAACGACCAATCGCTGCTTTCGCCTAAAGTAAAAATTTACAATGAAGATGCATTTCAGTGGATACGCCAAAATAAAGTCAGTTATGATTTCGTAGCGGTGGATTTTCCTGACCCATCCAATTATTCGTTGGGAAAATTGTATACAGTATCTTTTTATAAAGAGTTGTATAGATCGCTTAGCGACAGCGGGGCTGTGGTGATCCAGGCCACTTCACCCTATGTGGCGAAGGAGTCGTTCTGGATTATCAATGAAACCTTGCGCAAAGCCGGCTTCAGCACTGCTCCCTACCACAGCCATGTACCCTCCTTCGGTGAGTGGGGTTATATCCTCGCTTTCAAACAGCCGCTGCCGGAGAAACAGGAATTGCCATCCGGGCTCCGGTTTATCAACGAGAAATCCTGGGCTTCATTGACCGATTTCCCGAACGATATGATCGCCCAAAAATCTTCTTACAATACACTCAATAACCAGGTATTGGTAAACACATTTGAGCGCGAGTGGGCTGTTTATTTCCGATGACTACGCGCAGGGATTTCATCAGGCAAAGTTCGATAGCGGCTGGTGGTATGCTGCTGGGATCGATGTACTCTTGTTCAGGTCAAAGAACGAAACTGGAAGGAGGCATTGGCGGCCCCAACTCAAAAATCGGGCATTTGCTGCGTGACGGTATCCCTTCAGCACCTAAAGAAATACTCAAAGAGGATATTGTTATTGTTGGCGGTGGGATTGCAGGCTTGTCAGCTGCACGATGGCTAAAACGGGCGGGACAGTCTTTCCGGTTGTTGGAGTTAGAGAGTGAAGCGGGCGGTAATTCGCGATCAGGAAAAAATGCAACCACCGCCTACCCGCTCGGTGCGCACTATCTCCCGTTGCCTAACCTTCACAATAAAACCCTTCTCTCGTTTCTTGAGGAGTGTGGTGTGATCACCGGATATAAAAATCAGCTGCCTTTATATAATGAGTATTACTTGTGCCACGATCCAAAAGAACGGCTCTTTATAAACCACCATTGGCAAGAAGGTTTGATCCCTAACGAAGGAGTACCATCGCACGACCGGGAAGAAATTCGGAGGTTCATTGAACTGATGGAAATGTACCGCAACAAAAGAGGAGCCGATGGAAAAATGGCTTTTGATATACCTGCAAAAGAAAGTTCACAAGATCCGTCTTTTCTTGCGTTGGATCTGAGCAGCATGGACCTGTTTTTGAAGAGCAGGAATTTCAATTCAGAGTATCTCCGGTGGTATGTTAACTACTGTTGTGCTGACGATTTTGGTTCATCGCTGGAGAATACTTCAGCATGGGCGGGCATCCATTACTTTGCTTCCCGGAGAGGGCACTCAGAGAATTCAAAGTTTGATGATGTACTGACCTGGCCGGAAGGAAATCACTGGCTGGCGAAGAAACTGGGTACGGGAATTTCTCCTGAAATAAAATGCCAGGCGGCAGTGACGGCCATAAGGATAAATAATAACAAGGTAGAAGTGGATTACCTGGATATTTCCGAGAATACTTCCAAACGCATCGAAGCAAAAGCAGTAATCATTTCTTCGCCCCAGTTTGTAAATAAATATTTGTTGAAGGCATCACGGCCCATCGACTATGCTGCTTTCAACTATGCACCGTGGATGGTGGCCAATCTCACAGTAGACTCTGCATTGCAAGACAAGCGGGGTGAGCCTTTGTGCTGGGATAATGTCATCTATGGAAGCAAATCACTTGGCTACGTGCATGCGACTCACCAAAGTGTGGCGATGCCGCAGGACAAAACTGTGCTCACCTATTATCAACCCATCACTGATCACGATTGCAGGGCTGCAAGAAATGATGCGCAAGGAAAAACATGGGACAAGTGGGCTGATGCGATCTTCAGAGACCTCTCTCCTGCTCACCCGAATTTGAAGGAGACAACATCTCAACTGGATGTCTACCTTTGGGGTCACGGCATGATCCGTCCGGAGCCGGAATTTGTTTGGGGCGAAGCCCGCAAGGCAGCAAACTCACCTATCGATAATAAAATATTTTTCGCCCACTCGGACCTGTGCGGACTTTCGTTGTTTGAGGAAGCATTTGAAAGTGGTATTGCCGCAGCACGGAATTTATTAAATATCATCGGATGAACAGTAACTCACATTGGCTTGTCTCTGCAAAGAAAGAGTCGGTGCTCATACTGCTGCCGCTGTTTCTTCCGGTGTTCATTGTCTATTTGTTCAGAGATTACTTTAGCCAGCATACGGAAGTAACAGCACTGTGGTGGTTAGTGCTGGTACTGATGATTGATGTCGGTCATGTCTATAGCACACTGTTCCGTTTTTATTGGGAACGCTCGACTTTCGTGAAATACAAAACACTGTTGATTATCATTCCTGTTGTGTGTTTCGCGCTGGGTTTTACACTTCATATCATAGACTCATTTCTCTTCTGGCGGATCCTTGCTTATGCTGCGCTCTATCATTTCATCCGGCAACAGTACGGATTCCTCCGGTTGTACTCGAGAAAGCAAAAGGTATCGGGTATAGCAAAATGGATCGATGTCGTATCCGTATATAGCGCAACTATCTACCCGGTTTTATACTGGCACCTTCACCTGACGGGTTCACTAAGCTGGTTTGTACCCAACGACTTCGTCGCGATTCCAGTCAGTAATATTGACAACATAATCCTTGGTATCTACCTGCTGATACTTGCTGCTTACCTTGCGAAAGAGATTTATTTTTCGATCAAGACATCAGACATAAATATTCCGAAGAATGGGATCATGCTTGGAACCTACCTCTCCTGGTATGCAGGCATCGTATTGTTCCATGGCGATCTTGCATTTACGCTCATGAATGTGGTTGCGCACGGTATTCCTTATATGGGGTTGGTATGGCTTTATGGAACCAAAAAAGATTCGTCCGGATTCTCTTTTGGTTGGAAAGGAGTAGCGGTATTTATTTCCACACTATTACTTCTCGCCTACTTCGAGGAGTCGCTTTGGGATATTTTAGTGTGGAAAGATCACCTGGGTGTTTTCCCCTTTTTCACGCTTTCCAATCCAATTACAGATTCACTGGTACTCTCCGTGATTGTGCCTTTGCTGGTATTGCCGCAGCTTACACATTATGTCCTTGATGGTTTCATCTGGAGATTTTCCAAAGACAGCAATGCAATAATCGGATAGACTCTAGTTGCTACTACCTCAGCATCATCTGCAACTGTTCCTGATACGCTTCGCTAACCGGTACCTTATGCGTAGCGATCGTCACCTGGTGCCTTTCTAATTTATCAATTTTACTCACCGCTACCATGAATGACCTATGCACTCGTACAAATCTTTGCTGAGGGAGCCAGTGGATGGCTTCGGCAAAAGTGCTGCGGGCGAGTATTTTTTTGTCGGCTAGTACAAACGTCACATAATTACCAGTAGCTTCCAGGTATTGAATTTCATCGTACATCACCTTTACCTGTTCATAGCCTGTTTTGATGTACAGATGATCGCTGGTTTCAGTGGTATTACGAAAGTTGTACAATTCAAAGGCCTTGTTGCACGCCTGTATAAACCGCGCCAGTGAAAAGGGCTTCAGTAGGTAATCGATGGCATCCATTTCAAAACTGGTAACCGCATGCTCACTATAGGCAGTAGTAAAGATCAGCAGTGGCTTTTTACGGAGGCTGTTAAAGAACTCAATACCGGAGATGTCGGGCATTTTAATATCGAGGAAGATCAGGTCGATGGTTTCTTTCTGCAAGTAGTCCAGCGCTTGAAAGGCATCAGTGAACCCGGCCTTTAATTCCAGGAACGGAACTTTAGCAGCGTGTGAGCGCACCACCTCCAGGGCCATAGGTTCATCGTCAACAGCAACTGCTTTCATATTCACCCTAAGTTAATGACAAGATGAACAAAATAGTCGTTGGCTGTTTCGCGAATGACCAATTCATGTTTGCCGGGATATACCAGTTGAAGACGCTGCTTTACATTCATAAGCCCGATACCGTTGCTGTTTTTTTCAGTGTCGTTTTCTGAACGCACATGTTTGATATTGAATACATCGAAATACAAAGTGGATTGCTTTACCTCCAGCGATACCCGAATCACAGATTCTTCGCGCAGGCTGATGCCGTGCTTGAAAGCATTTTCAATACTTGGGATCAACAGCATGGGTGCAATCTGTAGCGTGGGGTTTACCTCCTGCTGAATGGCTATTTGAATTTTAATATTCGGATTAATATCCGTGCGCAGACGCTGCAATGCTATGTAGTTATCCAGGTATTCCAGGTCGCGAACTAGCGCGATCTTTTCCTGCATATTCTCCTGCAGCATGAAACGCATCATGCTCCCCAGTTTTTCGATGGCCTCGCTGGTGTGCTCCGCTTTTTCCTGGAGAGCCATACCATACAATGTGTTGAGGGCATTGAACAAGAAGTGCGGATTGATCTGTGAGCGAAGCAAATCTGCGTTGGCTGTCGTCTGGCCCAGTTCCTTTTTGAGAACGAACAGTTCTTCATTGTTTCGTGCAAGGCGCTTGAAGAAAAACCATTGCACAGGCGCCAGGATAAAGAACAAGATGAAGATGGTAATACCCCCAAGTTCCAGGAAGAAACTTTCATCTTCAATAAACATGGAGAGTAGCATGGCTTGTACAAAGAAAACAGCCAGGCAAAACAAGAAAATGCAGGCTGCATAAAATAAGTAAGAGAACCGGAACGTGAGCGCCTTTGGAAAAAGCCAGCGGAAGGAAACATGATACATGACCCAGCCAGCCGGAATTGTAATGGTCCAAGAGGAGAGGAATTCAGAGTCTGGATAAATCGTGACAACAAAGATGGTGGTGGACAGCCAAACCGAAAATATGATAAGGGTTTCGCTTGTGGCGAGTAACTTACGAAAGAGAGATTGCTGTGATGTTATTGTAATATTCACGGTACAATAGTAATGCCTCGTATTCATTCACTAAATAATTTGTGACGAACAGGCTTAAAGATGGGACAGAATTAACGTTGGATACGAGAATCTAGTATCTGGTATCCAGCACATCGCTTCATCCCTTTTACTCCATACCTCATCACATTTTTGTGGCTATCGGTCATGCCAGTTATGCCTGCCATGGAAGAGCCTGTAATCTTGCTCAAAAAAGATATGAGTTCAACAGCGATACGCACCGACAGTCTCTCCTACGACTATGCACGTGGAGTTAATACACTCGTCAACATTAACCTCCATGTAAACCGTGGCGACATCTACGGCTTTCTCGGTCCGAATGGATCAGGAAAAACAACAACCCTCAGCCTGGTGCTGGGACTGTTGAAGAACCAACGCGGCACCATTGAGGTGCTAGGTAAAGACCTGCAAAATCACCGGCAGGAAATATTGAGTAAAGTGGGATCTCTCATTGAGAGTCCTTCTTTATACGGTCACCTGACAGCAAAAGAGAACCTGGAAGTGTACCGTGAGATTTACGGTGCAACAAAAGCCAGACTACAAGAGGTATTAATGACGGTAGGCCTGAGTGATACCGGAAGTAAAACAGTAAAACAGTTTTCATTGGGAATGCGACAACGGTTGTCCATTGCGCTTACACTCTTGCCCAAACCCGAATTATTAATCCTCGATGAACCCACGAACGGCCTCGATCCTGCCGGCATCCTTGAGTTGAGAAGCCTCATCAAAAAACTAAACGAGCAGGAAGGCATTACGTTCCTGGTCTCCAGTCACATTTTATCGGAGGTTGAAAAGATAGTGAACCAGGTCGGTATTATTTCGAAAGGCCACATGCGATTTCAGGGGTCACTGGAAGAACTGCACCGGTTGCAACAGAAACAATCACTGGTCCAACTGGACACCTCCGACAATTTGCGAGCATGGGCTGTGCTGAAACAATTCCAGGCTGAATTGCTCGAACACGAACTGGTAGTGCCATATACCAATATTCAACAGGTAGCCGCGATCAACAAAACGTTGGTTGACAACGACCTGGACGTGTACAACCTGCATCCGCGCAAGCAAAATCTTGAAACACTTTTTATGGACTTAACCAACGATTCACTATGAGATTCACCGCTTCCCTCCGATCAGAATTCCTTAAGACAAAACGCACTTCATTGATTTACCTTTTGATGATTGCCGCATCCGTTATTCCTTTTGTATTGGTCTTTGACTACGGATTACCAGATCCCAACCATCCCGCTAACGGATGGGATAATTTTTACAGGGAAGGATTTATGGCTTTCGTGTTTGTCTTCCTTCAACTCTTTTTTGTACTGGGTAGTACCCTCATCATGCAGATTGAGGTGAGAAACAATGCCTGGAAGCAGGTGCTGGCATCGCCACAATCATTCTTTCATATTTTGTCGGCCAAGTTTGTTGTCGTGCAACTGCTGGCACTGGTATTCATTGTGGTCTTCAATGTGTATATGATTTTATGCGCTGCTGTGCTGGATGTGATTTACGATTTAGATTATGCAGCCTACATGCAACGCTGGCCTGAGTTAATAAACCTTAACCTGATGGCGTACGGGTCTACCATGGGAATCAGTGCTCTTGGTTTTTGGCTTGCGTTGCGTTTCAAGAATTTTGTTGCTCCCGTTGCAATTGGTTTCCTGCTATGGATGATCGGCCCCATTGTTGCCATCGAACTCAAGTGGCCGCACATGGACATGTATGTCTCCGCAATTCCATTCACTATTGTATCAAAGCGGTTCGAACACGAGCATACGCTTCATCAATTAGTTTCGATTGGGTACACAGTATTGTTTTTTGGTATCGCCTACCTGGAATTTGCCATGGAACGAATTGGATTAAAATCCCTACTAGGAATCAAGTAGAGAATACTTTCCTGCGAAATCACTCTGCCTAGCCCTGAAGTTCAAGCGTTTTGTAATTCTATTTTCCTGGCTAGGCAGAGTGAGGTTCAATCAGGCTTACCTGAATCAATGAGGTTTAAATTTGTAAACAGGAGGTAACTCGGATTGATCCTTCATTGACACTTTCAAATCTTTGATCAAACCATTGTGAATATCATAAATCCATCCGTGTACCCAAGGACCTCCCCGTTTGTGCCACGAATTCTGTATGATCGAGGTTTGACTGAGGTCAAATACTTGCTCGATGACATTGTACTCAGCAAATGTGTTTTCGCGCTCGTGAGGATCTTTGATTGCCTCTAGTTCCTCATAGTACATGTGATAGACGTCCTTAATATGACGAATCCAGTTATCAATGATTCCAAACTGCTTGTTGCTCATAGCTGCGCGAAGCCCACCACAGCCGTAATGCCCGCACACGATGACGTGCTTTACTTCAAGGACGTTCACTGCGTAATCCACAACACTTAACATGTTCATGTCGGTGTGTACTACAAGATTGGCTATGTTTCGGTGCACGAAAATTTCTCCAGGATCTGTGCCTGTGATCTGGTTAGCGGGTACACGGCTGTCGGAGCAACCGATCCAAAGGAATTTAGGCGCCTGTTGTCCGGAGAGACGGTCGAAGAATGTACTGTCTTCAATATTTCTTTGAGCTACCCAAGCTTTGTTCTGAAGCAATAAATTTTCGTAGTCTTGAAGCGTTTCGTCCATTATTTATAAGGGGTTATGATTGTGCTAAAACGAACACGCATCAGTAATGCGTGCCTTTATTTGGGGCATAAAAATACTATTTTTTAACTTTCTCGTTCGCCTTAGGAGCGCCAAAGAAAAGGGAAAAGTAAAGGCGGGCAAAGTCCGGCATTGCGATCAGCCGAATCGGCAAGGAGATTCACTTCACTTCAACAATCATTTCTATTTCCGTCACGAAGTTGTTGGGTAATGAACTGGCCCCGACCGAACTCCGGGCATGCAGTCCATTTTCTCCAAACACCGCTATGAGCAGATCAGAGCATCCATTCATTACTTTGGAGTGCTCACGGAAATCAGCTGTGCTGTTGACCCAGCCAGTCACATGTACAATGCGCTTCACGTTGTTCAATGTTCCAATCTCCGCTTTCAGAGTAGACAGCAAAGAGATTGTCGAGGTCCGGGCCGCATCCATGCCTTGCTCCAGCGTCAGGTCTCCCCCCACTCTTCCGGCCACGATGTCTCCGTTCTCTTTCGCAGAGCCATGCCCTGCAAGAAAGATCAGGTTGCCAACACGTACCGCTTTGACATAATTCGCCTTCGGCTTCTGTGGGGCAAAAAGCCTGATACCCAACGAATCAAGTCTGCGTTCATAACCCTTCGATTGAGCAACACTTTGGGAAGAGGAAAGGGTCAGCACTCCCACGGTAACAACCGACAACAGCAAAGCTCCAACATTCAGTTTCATGGTCTGCATTTTGCAGCGAAAGTAAAGAGACAGACCACGGATCAGTGGAACTCTCGTTACAATCCCTGGTATTTTTAATTCTTCGTTCATAATCCGCCCCAATGAATATCTACCGCCACCACATTTAATTCATGACAAGAAAGAGAATGATTTAAAACATATTACCTTGCCGACTGGATTAAAGCCAACTCAATAATCCAATCACAAAGCCAGTAACTCAGACGGGGTTACTGGCTTCTCGCTTTAAAGGGAGTTGAAGTGGTACTTAATCACAGGGGTTACTGTTGGCTAACCAACATTCGATCTCACATCCAATTGACATTGTGGGCAAACGCCAGTGCGTGAACAATAACAAAAAGCAGTATGAGTACAACGAGTGCCTGATCTGCAAGCTTTGCAATCCCTTTCAGAGTAGAAGTCTCGAAATACAAAAAATCTACACCGATTCTTCCCGCCCAATAGATGGCAATGAAGATATTGATGCAACCGGCAAGAGGGGAAGTCCCGGCGAGTTCATGTGCGAAAAATATAGATACGATTCCAAAGGAGGTATTAACGCCCTTTATATACCATGAGTATGTCCAGAACACCTGGCGCAATAAAGGCGGCAAGACCTGGAAATGCTTTTTCCACTCCAGGAGTTTGGGTACCGCCAGAGTGCAAATGCTCATGATAATATGGCCAGCACCGCTGAGTATAATTAAGGTAACAAGTGTTTCTTCGGTCATAGTACTGAAATGTTTACTTTAAAATAAGCAAAAGAAACTCACAAGTAAATCGGGAGGTGTTTAGTTGTTGTTTAAAATATTTAATCCACCGGTGAAAAGATCTAACTAGTCAATTTTCTTAAACTACTTTAAGTTTTTAGAATTCATGCCGGTGTTTTTTTGTACAAAAGAAAACAACATGAAAGACTTATTATTTTCTACAACACCAGGTTGGGCCGGCCTTATCCTGCGTATTGTTCTGGGCGGTGTTATGTTGCCGCATGGAGCACAAAAATTATTGGGCTGGTTTGGAGGCTACGGATTCTCCCCCACCATGAAGTTCTTTACCGAATCGATGAAGCTGCCATGGATTATTTCGTTCCTTGTCATCGTCATCGAATTTTTCGGTGCTGCTTCGCTGCTCTTCGGTTTTGCCAGCAGGCTGTGGGCCGTTGGTTTCATCGTGATCATGTCAGGCGCCATTGCTACTTCATGCTTCAAGAATGGTTTCTTCATGAACTGGTTTGGCAATCAGGCTGGTGAGGGGTACGAGTATCATCTATTGGTGATCGGAATAGGTGTGGCAATCCTGTTCGTTGGCAGTGGGCGCTATTCCGTGGATGGGTTTATCTCCGCCAGGTAATTTGGCAATTCGTTGATAGGTTGTTCTTGCAATCGAATACGAACAACTAACAACTAACAAACGGTTTGGTTCTTTTCTTGTAATATTGCGCCTTTATAAAAAAGCCATATCCTGATCATGAATCTAAAAGTCAGAGCGTTCGCCACCGTAGCATTAATTGAAGGATTATCCTACGTTTTGCTGCTGGTCATAGCCATGCCGCTCAAATACTTCTTTCAATTTCCATATGCAGTAAAAATTGTAGGATGGGCACATGGTGTTCTATTTATGCTCTATGTTATATTCCTGATTCTTTGCTGGATAGAATGTAAGTGGAGTCTGAAACGAGTGTCTCTATATTTCATCGCCTCACTCCTGCCCATCCTTCCGTTTATTGTAGAGCGAAGACTCAAAAAAGAGTACGCGAGCATTACTAAATGACGATCTAAGGCTCACACGAGACCCTACTTGTCTGTCTTCCGGTTTTTACATAATAAAGAACATTTTGTTAGCCACTTATAATGCCTAACTTCCAAGTAAATGGAGCGGCATTCTCAAGGTCTTTTTTAGTGGGCTATCATCCACGGCTTCAATCCAAGACTTTGTAACAACAAGCGTATAATCATAATATGGTAAGCCATGCTTTACAAGGCGTGATCATAAACCATTTACATCCATCGTTAGTACTTAGTCAGGCCCTGAACAAAAAATAGTAAAACACAATGAAACTCGCTTATATCGGTACTTACCCTCCCCGCGAGTGCGGCATTGGCACTTTTACCAGGGACCTTGTTCATGCTATGGTAAGCGACAATAGCTCAGAATCAAAAGCTATCACTGGATTTGTTGTTGCTCTCAATGATTATGAGCAAGCCTATGCTTACCCGGAAGAGGTAAAACTAATCATACAGCAGGAACAACAGGCTGACTACCTGGAAGCCGCCAACTTTATCAACCTGAGTGGTGCCGATCTGTGTATACTTGAGCATGAGTTTGGAATATTTGGAGGTCAGAATGGAGTCTACATTCTTCCACTGCTTCATCGCCTCGAAATTCCATTGGTAGTGACTCTTCACACGGTATTGAACGCACCCTCTTACAATGAAAAGGCAGTGTTGAAAGAGATCTGCAAAATGGCCAACAAAATTGTGGTGATGACCCATAAGGCAGTCGGTTTCCTGATCAACATCTACCAAATACCTAATGAGAAGATTGTTCTCATAGAGCACGGTGTGCCGGATATCCGCTTCGATCAAATGTTGTCCAAGAAGGAGTTCAAACTCGAAGACAAAAAAGTGCTGCTCACGTTTGGTTTTATTGGTCGTAACAAGGGAATAGAAACGGTTATCAAAGCGCTTCCACAGGTTATTGAAAAGCATCCGGAGGTTTTATATATGGTGCTGGGCAAAACACATCCGAATGTGTTGCGGCACTCGGGCGAAGAATATAGAAATTACTTGCAACGATTAATTAAAAGCCTTCACCTGACCGACCACGTTTTGTTCCTGAATGAGTTTATCGATCAGAAGGAATTATTTAAGCACCTGGCTGCCTGCGATATCTATATCACACCTTATCTCAGTGAAGCACAGATTACCAGTGGCACACTCTCCTATGCGATGGGCACGGGGTGTGCAGTGCTGTCTACACCCTATTGGCATGCTTCAGAACTGTTGGCAGACGGACGCGGCCGCCTCTTTAATTTCGGTAGTTCAGATGAGCTCGCAACTATTCTGAATGAACTGCTGGGCAAACCTGAATTATTAAAAGAGATTCAGCGAAAAGCTTATGAGTATGGAAGCCAGGTAACATGGCCAAAAATTGGTGACAGGTATAATGCACTGATGACCACAGTGCTGAGTGAACCGCGTAAAATTATTACCAGGAAAGAAACGATAATAGACCCGCTCTTGCTTCCTCCGTTTTCGTTGGCGCACATCAAACGGCTAACTGACGACACGGGTATTATTCAGCATGCGAAGTTCGGCATCCCCAACCTGAAGGAAGGGTATTGCCTTGACGACAACGCGCGTGCACTGCTGATGGTGCTAATGGCCTACCGGCAAACGAAAGACTCGCTGGCGCTGGAGCTGTCTCCTATCTACATGAGTTTTATTCATTACATGCAAAACAGGGACGGTTCGTTCAGAAATTTTCTCAGCTTCAACCGGAATTTTTTGGATGACGTAGGTTCTGAAGATTGTTTTGGCAGAACAATATGGGCGTTAGGCTATCTGCTGGGCAATGCACCGAATGATGCCTACTACCAAACCGGCAAGCTGGTATTCTTTGATGCTGCACCTAACTTTGAAAAACTTCAGTCGATACGAAGCATTGCCAATACGATGATCGGGATAAGCTATTACCTGAGAAGCAACCCGTCTGATGAGGGGATGACTGAACGACTGAGAAACTTTGCTCACACACTCATCCGGCATTATGAAAATAACAGCACCAGCGATTGGAAATGGTTTGAACCTTTGCTAGCGTACGACAATGGTATCCTGCCGTTAGCACTGCTTCACTCAGCTGAAATACTGAATGACGAGAAGATCACCCGTGTCGCTATGGAGACGATGACTTTTCTGACCACCACTACTTTAAAGGATGGCTATTTGTCAATTATCGGCAATAAGGAGTGGTATAAAAAAGATGGAGAGCGATCAATGTTTGCGCAACAACCTATTGATGCACTGGCGATGGTCCTCATGTATCATCAGGCATTTCACCTGACCAGGGACAAGGAATACCTGAATAAATTGTACACTTCGTTTATGTGGTTTTTGGGCGAGAACGATCTGCGTATGAGTCTTTACGATTTTGAGACAAAGGGTTGCTGCGATGGTTTTGAAAATTATGGCGTGAACAGGAACCAGGGAGCCGAGAGCTCATTGGCATACCTGATCTCTCACTTAACAGTGTTGCAGGCTTACCAGGAGTTTTATAATCAATGAAATCAACGACAGTTGATCGAATGCTAATTGCTCCGTTTTATACCTTCTATCAATTCTGCCATGTCGACCACACCATAAGTTGAGGAGTAATCGGAAACAGCATAAGGTAATATGAGCTTGTTGTTATGCACAATAGCACCGCAGGAGTACACGACATTGGGCACATAGCCCTCACGTTCATCTTCCCTTGGAGAGAGCAACGGTTCGTCAAGTCTTCCTATTTCTTTGGAGGGATCATCGAGATCGAATAATGAGGCGCCAAGGCAATAACGTCTCATTGGCCCGACACCATGAGTGATCACCAGCCAGCCTTCCTCTGTCCAGAGTGGTGATCCACAATTTCCTATTTGTACAAATTCCCATGGGAAACGGGGCTCCTGGATCATTACGGGATTATTCCATACCGTAGGCCTGTCGGAATACATGAGGTAGTTGTTGACACCATCGATCCGGGCAAGCATAGCATACTTGCCTTTGATCCGTCTCGGGAACATAGCCAGGTTTTTATTCAACGCTCCACTCCCATGCAATGGCATGACTCGAAACGTATAGAAATTATCAGTTGAAAGAAGTTTGGGCAGAATGGTGTGGCCGTTGTAAGCGGTATAGGTAGCGTATATCTTTTCAGTCTTGTCATCATCAATAAAGCGAACAAAGCGGGCATCTTCTATACCACGGCTTTCGGAATCAGATATCGGGAATATGACTCGTTCAGTGATGTCAGAGTCGTGCTTGAACTGAATATCATAAAATGAATCGGCAAGCCAGGTCATTTCTTCGAGAGCTCTCCTTCTTTCAACACTTATTGAAACATCACCCAGAACTTTGCCAACGGCATTTTTTAATGCATAGTACTCAAACTCCTCAGGAAGGTCCTGCATGATGCTGGTCGAGTATTTATCCAGTACGCGCATCTCTTCCAATTTCTTGGCAAACCTCTCCTTATTATATAGCTTCTTGTGCGAGACTTCTGCTTTATCGATGTATCCTCCCGGCTTCATCATCTGCAGGTCGTTATTTTTGTCGAGGACACCTCTTCTAAATACGATCGATGAAATGTGGCCTTCCCCAGTGGCCCGGAAAGAAATGATGATCCTCTTTTCTCCTTTCTCCAGGTAAGTCTGGTCGAAGTCTTCTATAATTGAAGGATTGAAAAAAGCAGCCGACTCAATTGCATATTCCATGGTGCAGTAAGAGCCGATGAGCATTTTTCGCTCTTCGAGCAAGCCTGCATAATTGATCTGGAGGTCTTCAATAATATTCTGAATGTTGCCACAATGCTTTAAAAAAATCTTTGAAATATTGCGGTGGCGGCTTGCAAACTCCCGCAGTGTATGTTCCAGCGCGAGAATGACCTGGCTATCACTCATGGCCATAATCCGACTTACCATCGTTCGGGTCCGTTGGTCGCCATTCATGAAATACCGGGCAACCACCCTGCTGGAATCAGGAGTGAACTTTACATTCTTTCGGATTACGGAAACTCGCATTGCTCTTCTTAAGCCGGGGCTTTTCAAATGTAGCAATAAGGGAGCGATAATGCCGTTAAAGAATTGGGCTGCCTCTCTTCTCCGGTCATATGCTGGCTCTCAGGCGTATATCCGATTTAAATGAGTATCTTTGGGAAAAGCACGGTTGCCCAAAATCTCTTCATCCCCCGACTTCCGTATTTTATCTTCTACATGTAGTTTCCTCACCTGTTAGGCCGGTGGTTTAACAAAGTCGTATTTTATTATTTACTCAATCATATGAGACAACTTAAGATCATTAAACAAATTACCAACCGGGAAAACCAGTCGCTCGACAAGTATTTCCAGGAGATAGCAAAAGTAGATTTGATTACGCACGAAGTGGAGACCGAATTGGCCAGGCGCATAAAAGAGGGAGACCAGATTGCGATGGAGAAATTAATAAAGGCAAATCTTCGCTTCGTTGTCTCCGTTGCAAAACAGTACCAAAACTCTGGGCTTACGTTAGGTGATCTGATCAATGAAGGGAATGTAGGATTGATCAGAGCCGCTAAGAAGTTTGATGAAACCAGGGGGTTCAAGTTTATATCGTATGCCGTATGGTGGATTCGCCAGTCGATCATGCAATCGCTGGCCGAGCAATCACGAATTGTAAGGCTTCCGCTGAACCGCGTGGCTGCATTGAGTAAAATATCCAAGACCTTCTCAGACCTTGAACAGAAGTTTCAACGTGAGCCGATGCCAGAAGAACTTGCAGAGGTAATAGGCATAACAGAAGAAGAATTAAAAAACAATATCAGCGTGGGTGGCCGCCATGTATCCATGGATGCTCCCTTTAAGCAGGGTGAAGATACACGGCTGCTCGATGTGCTCCGGGATTCAAATGAAGCAATACCCGATGCCGGATTGTTAACTGACTCTCTTAAAGAAGAAATTCAGCGTGCACTGTCAACATTGACGACACGGGAGTCGCAGGTGATCGGGATGTACTTTGGCTTGAACAATACTAAAGCGATGAGCCTGGAGGAAATAGGAAACAAGTTCGAACTAACACGTGAGCGGGTACGCCAGATCAAAGACAAGGCAACGCGTAGATTAAAGCATGTTTCGCGAAGCAAGGTGTTGCAATCTTACCTGGGATGAAATTGACCATCGGCAACAGCTGGAATATCCAATAATTTGTTATATCTTGCAGGGCATTTAAGAAATAGTGCCTTCAGCAGTTCTGCTTTCAGTTTCTTCTGTTTACACATTACCTTAATTAACACTGGTCATAGATAAGTCAATTATGCCCTGTGGCTGACGGCAAGAATATTTCATTACCCTTTGACAATCAATTTTTAATTTTAATAATAAACAATGCAAGGAACAGTTAAGTTTTTCAATGTAGCCAAAGGTTTTGGTTTCATTACACCCTCAAACTCAGGCGCTGACATTTTCGTTCACACTTCAGGTCTTGTTGACGAGATCCAGGAGAACGATAAAGTAGAGTACGAAGAAGAAAGAGGCAGAAAAGGAATGAATGCCGTAAATGTTACCCGAATAATCGACTAAGGTTTTCCTATAACATTATGAAAAGACCGCTCTCTTGATTGAGGCGGTCTTTTTTGTTGGTTCAAATTCAAGTCTTTTCATATTTTGCCTCTATTCTTTACCTCCGTAACTATCAGAAGCATGAATCTTGATGCTATCTTCAATAGCCTGGCTGTCATTCTCTGTTTAGACACGTCTGCTTTTTATCACTCTGCTCTTTTGAATACAAAATTTTCCCCAGTGAGAGGAGCCGCGGGCACCGGTGAGTATTGAACAACGTTATCCGCGATAGTGGGTGGTATCAATTCTTTTTCAAAATAGGCGTAGTCATTTTGATCAGGATGGTCTACTACTGCACAGTAGTATATCCGCTGGCGGTATCTCATAATAACCAGTTTTCGTGAAGGATCGACCTTAGCACTTACTATGGTACCTTCTTTATAAAGGTTATCATCGTTTATTTCTCTTCTCATCTTTCATTGGATTATAATGCAATTCAACAGCAGCAGGATAATATCCAACCGATGCAAAAGTGATCTGGTTAATTCATGGTAGCTTTACATATCTCTGGTAAAATGTTATATCAATCACTGATTTATCTGTCTGTTTATACTGAACAAAGACTGCCATGAAGCTTTACATCAAATACATGGTGAGCTTGCGCTGCAAAATGATGGTGAAAGAAGAGTTGAGAAAACTGGGGCTGAAATATGTAGTACTCGACCTTGGCATGGTAGAAATACTGGAAGACATGACCCAGGCGCAGCGAGATCAGTTAAAAATCAACCTTCTCAAGTCGGGACTAGAGCTACTGGATGACAAACGAAGCATTTTAGTGGAGAAGATCAAGAATGCAATTACGGAATTGATCCATTATTCTGATGAAATACCTGTGATCAACTATTCTGAGTTTATCAGCGAGAAGCTAAAGTATGACTACACTTATCTCTCGAATATATTTTCGGAAGTGAAAGGGATCACGATCCAACAGTATATCATTATCAATAAAATTGAAAGAGTAAAGGAATTATTGCTGTATGACGAGCTCAACCTTACCGAGATTTCATACAAGCTCCATTATAGCAGTGTAGCCCACCTCTCCAACCAGTTTAAAAAAGTGACAGGCCTCTCGCCTTCCTTTTACAAGCAACTGAAACAAAAGCGCAAAAGTAATCTTGAGGACATGTGACTAACGCCATTGTTAGAACTCAAAAAATGTTGCATAAACTATAACATTTGGTTCTTTACTAAGAAGAACAGACGAGATCACGTATATCCTTTTATTTTTGCTCTCCAAGAAGAATTTAATGAGCGCTTTATTAACAGGCAAAGTGATGAGACGCCAGGCCAGCGTGACTTTTGGAATCTTGCTGGGCATGGCTTTAGTATGTGCAGTCACAGCAATTGTTTTCACCTTCGCGGTAATGGACCAGGATTCTTTTGGCCTGAGACTTACCTTATACATTTCGGCAGGTGGTTGTGTGTTCTTCGCGGCCTGGGCATTCATGGCCCGGACTGGATCGGATTTTGAATTGACGGTAGTGCGCAAACCTGATAACACTCTTTCAGTTACCGTCCTGGATCCCCAGGAAAGGAAGACTATAACAGAACCCTTTTTGTTCGACTATTTCTTTTTCAAAGAATATGTAGGCAAGGGAAGTTTATATGTGAATAAACTCATGGTGCGCATAGTAAAAGATAATAAGATACACCTCGTGCTCGAAGACTCTTATGGTGCCATTTACGATCCGCCTGCGTCATGGCCTGAATGGGAGCCCGGAACGCCTTTATCCCTTTCGCCTGCAGGCACGGCCCATAAAACAACGTCTTATTCCGTTACGGGATTCAATACCAAACTTGCTGAAAAACTAGTGAGTGTCTTGCAACGTAAAATAGTGCACGTATGAATTTCGATCATCAGGAAATGACCAGTGAATATATTCTTGAGCAATGGAGGCTACGTAAAAGCTCACTCGACTGGCGACCATTATCTGAAAACGAAAAGAACGAATGGCTGGATGCCTGCCTCGCTTGGAGAGGCCTCCCCGATCAGCAAATCAAAGCGTTCAATTATATTGTTGACGGCAGCCAGGTCAATTCACGACTTGGTTTCTATTGCCTGCTGGGCGAATCATTTTTTGGGTATCGCGGATACTTCGGACGAGACTCGCACGGGTTCAATGATTGCTTTTCAGAAATTGCACTTTTTGAAAAAACAAAGAGTCTTGTCGAAGAAGGCGCAAAAGTGACTTTTAAAAACTCAAAGCAGATACGGGAAGTATTGGATAGCGAGTTTGAATCAATACTTCAAGCTCTTCAGCGCGCAGGATTTAAAATCAAAATAGAATAACCCGGTCCGCGTTTATTCTTATTGACTATGACTAACAATCGTTGCATCGAAATATCTCTTATTTTTTTACCAACGCTACTTTCAAGCCCAGCAGAATGAAAACGATCCCGGATGTTTTATTCAGCCAGTATTCGGCTTTCTTGTTTTTATTAAAGAGTGTCGAAATTTTGCTTCCCATGATCGCCAGGAATGAACACCACGCCAGTGTCATGAAGAACATAATGAGTCCGAGCAAAAAGTAAGGAACAGGGTTATTGATTTCCGATGACTTTATGAACTGGGGCAAAAAAGCCAGGAAGAATATGGCAATCTTGGGGTTCAGAACATCGCTTAACAAAGCAGTCAGGAACATCTTTCCCATTCCATTAATTTTTATTTCTGTTGTCGTTATCTCCGTTTGTTCGCTTTTACTCAGCAGCGACTTCAAACCGATATAGATCAAGTACGCGGCTCCTATATATTTGATCGCGCTAAAAGCAATTGCTGATTTTGCAATAACCAGGGAAAGCCCCAAAGTCACCGCACAGGTATGAAAAATAAGGCCAAGGCTTACGCCTAAAGAAGAATAAAGTCCTGCCTTTTTGCCTTTTGAAATACTTCGCGTTAAAACCATGATGGTGTCAATTCCCGGTGTAGTGATCACCACCATCGCAGCCAGCAGGAATGTCTCTATGTTTATTATACCTGTCATTTGAGTGCCATTTCAATCATAGAAATCAGTGTGTCGTCCTCTCCCTCGATATACCCAACGGAAGCATAAATGATCTTCCCGTGTTTGTCTACTATGTAAATAGTGGGAAGGGAATTTACTTTGTAGTCGCTACCGATCTTTCTCGAAGATGGAAGGAGTGTGTAACCCAGCTTCTTCCTGGCTTTATACTCATCGAGATCAACTGCAGTTTCTTCCTCATTGAACCCGAGTACTACCACGTCCTTATACGTTTCATGAATACGCTGTAGCGCTGGCATCGCCTTCGCACAGGGCACACACCACGTAGCCCAAAAATCCATGATCACAACTTTGCCCCGGTATTCACTCGATTTTATTGTTACACCATCCTGCCCGGTGACTTCCCATACAGGCGCTGTTGTATTGATTGCTAGTAAGTCTGCATTCTTGGCATCAACGGGCATTGGCATAGTCATTGTCTCAGTTGTATTCTTATACTCAACCGCTCCATTGGTGCTGGGTACATCAAAGTAGTTCTCAGGAAAATTCAGGTTAAGTCTTACATTAGCCAATGTAAGGGTCGCATAATCATTCGCGTTGCCCGGCCTATCATACTCAATCACCTGGTAAGGTAACACACTGCCCTCTTTGAAATACATGATGGCCTGTCCCTTGTCCCGGTTCACCGGAATCCGGAGGTTGTATCCAATGGAATCAGCAGAGTAGACAATAGAGTTCTTCTTATCTTCAAACTCCTGGTACAGTTCTACGAGGTCTGAATAAATGAAAATTACAGTCCTGGTTTTTCTTTTACCTTGATATTCAGCATACAGTTTTCCCTTGTTTTCGTATCTCCTCTTTTCAAAATTATAAGAATAAAAAGTGTCGCCATTGTAAACTACTTCTTCAAAAAAAATCATGTTCACGAAGGTGACATCCAATGTAGATACATGTCTAAATTTCCGGAGTTCAAGTCCATTTTTCATTAGCCCAAACCGGCCATCAACGTCAACTGTTTTGCCGGCTCTTTTCCCAAACGTTTTCAGCGTGGCATTAAACACCAGGCTTTTTATACTCTTAAAATCCTGGTAAGACTTGTTGAACGCTTCGGCCGGGGACTGCGCACATAGATTTAATACAGCGGTTAATATCAACACAACCGTTGACAAAATTTGTCTGAAGCAACGCATAAGCAGTATTTCTATTTGAGTAGAATCCTATTGCTAAAATACCGTGATTTGCTTCTTCAGCTATAGTACTTACCTCTCAAATACTATGAGATTTGTTTCTCTTGATACAATCTTAATTTCTCTTCAGGTCGTCTTTTCGTTCTCGTCCTGAACGTGTAGTATGTGCAGAAGCCGATGGATGATTGGCGCGAATATAACTGCAGTAATACTCAGAAATGCCACTCCACTGTAAAGAGCATAGAATGATGAAAATAACTTTGCGCTATCAGACTTCATCTCAGCAACCGGTCCCATCCCCGTTAATATCATGCAAGCCATGTGAAAGCTGTCAATCCATCTGAGGTGTCCGACACGGTGATAGCCGATCGTTCCAATTAGAACGGATATGCTAATTAGAACAAGTGCAAACACTCCGTATCGTCCCAGCCTGACCAAGAAATGAGAAATAGGAACAACCTTCTGTTTACGGTGTTCCAGTTTCATTTTCTCAATTGTCAGCCAGTTCTTTATCATGTAAAAAACTAAAATGTCGCGAATATGCGCTCTTTCAATGAATCAACCCCTTTTATCACTTACCCACCATCTTCTGCAGATGCTCAGGATACCTGCCACCCTGCACGGCAATTTTAGAGGCTGCAACTTCTATTTTTTTCAGATCATCAGATGTAAGAACAATGGACACTGCCCCGATATTCTCTTCTAAGCGGTTCAATTTGGTAGTTCCCGGAATGGGGATGATCCAAGGCTTTTGTGCGAGCAACCATGCCAAAGCAATTTGTGCCGGTGTTGCATTCTTTTCTGTAGCAATTGTCTTCAGTAAGTCCACTACCGTTTGATTTGCCTTCCTGTTCTCTTCTGAAAAGCGGGGAAGATTATTTCTAAAGTCATTGCTATCGAACTTAGTGTTTTCATTGATAGCTCCTGTCAGGAACCCTCTTCCCAACGGGCTAAACGGAACAAACCCGATTCCCAGTTCTTCCAGTACGGGAAGAATCTCTTTTTCCGGCTCACGCCACCATAGCGAGTACTCGCTCTGCAATGCCGCGACTGGCTGGACTACGTGTGCTCTACGAATCGTTTCTGCACCAGACTCTGAGAGCCCGAAGTGCTTTACTTTTCCTTCCCTGATCAGCTCTTTCACCGTGCCCGCCACATCTTCGACCGGTACGTTCGGGTCGGGTCGGTGCTGGTAAAGTAAGTCGATGACTTCCGTCTTCAAACGCTTCAATGCTGCTTCCGTTACTGCACGGATATTTTCAGGCCTGCTGTCTACTCCGTTTGAAGAGTTGCCGCCTTTGAAACCGAATTTAGTTGCGATTACTATTTTATCGCGGTAGGGTTGCAACGCTTTTCCCAACAACTCTTCATTGCCACCCTGGCTATAAGCTTCAGCCGTATCAAAGAACGTAACACCCGAGTGATATGCTTTTTGCAGAAGCGCAATGGCTTCGGCTTCGTTCGTAGGCTTCCCATACGCGAAGGTTAAACCCATACAGCCTAAACCCAACGCTGACACATTTAATCCATTATTTCCTAAAGCTCTTGTTTTCATCTGTTACTGTTGTGGTGGGTTTTTAAATCCCGCTGAAAAACATTGGCAATCGAGAATAAGTTTCATTGGTGTTGCAACCCGGAGTTATTGCTAATCTCTTGTCGACAATTTTTACTTTCCTCACCCCTACCGATGCCCTTTCAACAGCTCTTTCCAAAAAACCTGTTTCTGATTTTTGGAAAGATTGCGCTGGTATTTATACAACGCGTTTTCCCACTCGCCATAATTACTGTTGGGTAGAACAATAAACCTCCTGCCCCATTCATCTTTTACTTTATCTGTTTCGGTAAACCGCTCCGCTATAGGTTTTTTCTCGAAGGCAGTCGTGAAGTCATTCAGATTGTCACCGAGTAACATAATCACATTATAACTTTTGGCTACAATCTGTCTTCTGGCTTCCTTGGATGACGTATTGCTTAAGAAGAGCATGTGGCTAACATCCGCGTCGGGCAGTTGCAGCCTTTTCATGTCGATCAGTGTATTGTTCACATCACCGGTATCCCGGTTGCTGACATAAAATATAGAAACACCTGTTTTCTTTGCGAGCTGCAAAAACTCCACCGCCCCCGGAACTGCGGTAGCTAAAGATTTTGCCGTCCACTTTCTCCACTCCATATTATTCATTTCCTTATTCTCCTTGATCAATTGTGCTTCCGCATAGCTGTTATCCAGGATGGTTTCATCCAGGTCAGTGATTATGGCCAGTTTTTCCTTCGGTTTTTCTTTAGCTATTTCGTTCAGGCGTAACGTAGCAATGTTGAATGCCTGGTAACACAGCGCCCTGTATTCGGCAGACGTTTGTTGCCACAACACCGGATATATTTTAACAGAAGTTTGCAAAGTGTCCTGCCCAAAAGATCGAAAAGCAAGCAAGAATAAAACAAGGCTTAAGATTGGCTTCATGGATATGTAATTAGATTATATCATTGTCGCCCAAATCTCCGAATGATAAATCTGGAAATCAAATAGCTTCGAAATTCATGGAAAGCTTGCCAGGTTTCCTGAGACCTTATCACAGAGCAGGCGCCAGTCTTACTGCTTAAAGCTGCTGGAATACTCACCGGCAACAAAATTCATATTAACTGAGACAGTTGTCATAACCTGAAGGCCTGCCACTTCGTTAGTTTTACATTGCCTTTTCAGGCACGGTTAATATATACATAACATATGAAAAAAGTCTCCTCTGTTCTTTTGTCTGCAATCCTCTTTGGCTGTTCTTATAACGATGTTGCTCCCGCAAAACCAGTGATCACCGCCAAGCGGATTGCCACCGAAGAATACCTTGTCCGCGATTACTCCGATCCGTCAGCCAATATTTATGAAAAATCAACTAAGAGTGAATTCATCTATAACCAGGACAAGCTGGTACAAATCACCTCATATGACTATGATCCAGTTCTTCACAGCTATACATCCGGCTACAAAAGCGATGAGTTCCATTATGACGGCAGTGGCAGACTGAGTCAATGGATTTCATTTATGGGAAATGGCGGACAATGGGTAAAAGAATATGACTACTCGGTTACAGGCGAAACCAAAGTGTCGCGTTCCGAGCAGTGGCCCGGAACGAATAAGATCCTATCTGACTGGTGGATCGTCACGGAGGCATCTTTGTCTCTTAACATCAAATATTACCAGGGCAGCAATCAACTCTACTCAGAAATCAGATGCGAACTTGATGGCAATGGAAACGTCACCAGCATTGATCGCACGCCTTCTTTGCCGGTAGGCAAAGTCTACTATAAGTATGACGATGCTCCCAATCCTTACTATTTCCCGGAACTGGGTGATGACGTATTCCGCGTAAATACTTATTTCTCCAAGAACAATTACGTGGAAGTAAACTCAGACGCGAGTACCCATGCAGCAGTACTGATCACTTACGACAAAGACAAGTATCCTACGGAGATCCGCAGCGACTCTTACAAAAAGGTGATCTCGTACAACCGGTAAAGTACGGCCACTTTCCGAAGGCCTTTCCACTTCACGGCCGAGATATTCCCATTGTAATAAGGCGTGTTACCTAACGATGAAGCCTCGGCCGTGTTGTAGAACAACTCCATCCCGAAATAATCATTCGTGTCGTTATTCAGTACACCATCATTCGATAATTGTGCGTTGTTAATTGACGTGAGCCTGCCCTGGATGTTATAGCTGTAATCCACGCTAGTCCGTAGTTGTTCATGGCGGCCCCTCGTGCCTCGGGCCAGGCTATCCGTTACAAGTCCTCGCTCGTTCCTCGCTGTGGGCTTTCCACTTCTATCCTTGCCGCAGTACAGCCTGATATAGAAGTCCTGTCAACCAAAACCACTCTTTAACCAAAAACCTGCCAAAGTTTTTTTAAGCATATCATATCCATTTTTGCCGGATATCTTATTCCAAATGTCAACCAATCATTGGTTATACCACTATACTCATAAAGGTTTCTGAAAAGACAAATAACTTATATTTGTGACCATGACTTCGACCAGCTCAGTCTGACATTAATTACTTGTACTCATTACTGTTTCTGAAACGCTAAAGACTTATTCGTAACCATGACAACCACCGACAATCCAAGACCTACGCACTTAGGCCACAACGTAAAACGCTTGCGTGAAATACTGAAAATAAAACAGGAAACACTGGCGGATCAGTTAGGCTCCGACTGGAACCAGAAAAAAATATCAATGCTCGAATCGAAAGAGGTGATAGAACATGCACTACTCGAACAACTGGCGAAAGCCATGAATGTACCGGTGGATGCGATCAGGGATTACAATGAAGAAGCTACTATTAATAACATTCAAAATAACTACGACAGCTCTCAAGGTGCAGTGAATGGAGGTCCTTATTACAATTGTCAAATTGGTGTAGTAGATAAAAGGCTTGAAGCTCTTGAGGAAAAACTTGCGCAGCTAATGAAGGCTATGGGGAAAGGATAGGTTGCCTATTCCAAAAGTAAATTTTCAAGCACGCCTCCGGCATCTCTTTGCTCTTAGAAAAACAAATTGTCTTTCTGCTCAATCGCTTCAGGTGAGTTCGTAAATTCAAATTGATAACTTCTTGCATGATTTACACCGGTACATCCTGATACTTATGTTTCTCACACCTGCTTTAACACATCGCTGAGAGCAATACCTGCATTTTACCATATGACTTTTTGGAGCACGAAGGGTTTTAAAACTTCGTTTTTAGGCTGCTAGCCTACCAAAAAGAAAACGGTAAGCCAAATGACTTACCGTTATTACTTTATCAAACTTTCCTCGTCCTTGAGAATCAATTCATTAGAAGATCATTTCTTAGAATATGACTTTCTGATACACTACTGATTTTCAGGGCTTTACAAACCATCAGCTTTTCTGAAGCATTACCACCTCTTCTGATTCTCAAGACTTTACAGACCATCAGCTTTTCTGAAGCATTACCACTGAACGTTACTACCTTGATATTACTAAATACCCTGTTTCATCATCTATTTTACTGGCTATTTCCCACACAAAGAGTTTTTGTATTATAGCTGTTCTTTCATTATTGGTGATGCCAGCTTTCAATACTTTTCCTTTATTAAAGTAAGTCTTAATAAATTCATCAATCCCTTTCTTCGCACTAGCTTCAACGGTTGAAACATTTACCACCTTAATAAAATTAGAATTGGGATTACTGATTTCAATAGAACTGCCTTTGATTAGCTTTTCTTTAATTTCTTTCCTGTATTGTTCCTTGCCTATCGATTTTTGCTTTTGCAGAAAATAGTATAGGTCATCATTCTCTATTACGTAATTAGTACCATCAATCGCTTTAACTGAAATAAAAAAACTATTTCGTCTAAAATCGCTTGTGATTTTATCGATAAAGGTGCTGTTTGTTAAACTATACATTAACCAGGAACTACCGAACAATAATACTATTAGTTTCATGCTATTTTTTCTTTTTGTGGGTATCATCTAATAATGCAGCTGGAATTTTAAGATCCCCATATTTTTTTCTCTTTGGGTCTCCTGCAACTGCCCTTACTCTATTTTCAATATTAACCGCATCAACCTCTCGTAAATAAATTCCATTTTCAGTCTCTCCCTTCTTTTCTTTTCCTTGATCAAAATCCCAACTATGGCTTAATAATTCATGAGCTAGCGCTGCTCTTGGTGCTCTTTTTTTCCCCTCCACACTTTTTTTGGCATCTGGATCATATTCAATAGTTGAACCAGTGGATTTATTATTAGTTACATCTTCTTCTGAAAGTGGTGTCGAGGAATTACCTTCACTAGGATCCGTTGGCATTCCAATAGTATGAATTTGCTCACTTCCGACCAATGTTGTTAATCTCTCAGATAGAACATCATCGCCATCTTTAGACAGTTGGTTTAAATCACTCATTACTTTAGTGGCATACGTATTTCCACCTGTATACTCTTTACCATTAGTTCCAAATAATTTTCCATCCTTATATTGAACTTTTTGTTGGGATGTTGAGCCGTCCTCGTTCGTAACAGTAAAAGCTATCCATATCTCCCTGCCATCTGGGTCAACATAATAAATGGGATTATTGGCAACAAAGTTATAGGGTGATAGGTTTGGATACTTATATGCCATCGGATCAACCACTCCCCACCTCCCAATCTCTGGTATATACATCCTTGCTCCATAATCATACCAATTTACCGAAAGATCATTCTGCAATTCCTTTCCATTGTACTGGAATTTATTGAACAGCGAATTCTCCCTCTGATAACTATTAAACGACAACCCAAACGGATAAAAATCCTCCTGTTGCACCACCGGTGATTTCACTTGCGTCACTTTAAAATCATCAAAGTAAACTTCTACAGGAGTCGTCTCTTCATTGCTCAAATAAATATACATGTAGCCAGGCTGTTTCACAACTACTTGTGCATACAAGCTGTCAAACTTATTTCCATTAGGCAAGTGTGTGCCATCTTCTTTTCCTGCTGTGCTCACGCGGACGAAATTTGTCTGCGTGACATCATTAAGAATAGGAACAAAATTCCTGTCAAACATAATATAATTCAGATATGCTTTTGGTCCTGCACCTGTGCTGCTGCCTTCACCTGCAAGGCCTGCAAATGGGAATGGTGTGATCCCGTTAGTGGCATAGTTTGCCCCGTCTATTACTGTACCTGCACTCGCTGTACCTGCGATGATCTGGGCAAGCAGTTGATTAAGCGCTACCGTGTTGCTGCCGTTGCCTGCATCTACATACTTGGCAAACACTTCCATCTTTATCGTGTCGCCCGGCATTACACTGATCGAGCGTGCTATGCCGTTTTTCTCGTTAGCAGATCCGCTCAATCTTTCAGAGTAAGCAGTAGTGCCGTTGTGGGTATGATCAAACAAAGCGGAGTTGATGATACGCGCATCATCCATGCGCAGGAATTTGCTTTGCTCTGCATTCTGGTTAGCAGGTTCAAAAGTGGCTTGAGCCTGGTCAACATCGTTCTTGGTAGTGAACGTCACACGCACGTTACCCAGGTGGTCTTTTAAATGATATTGGTATTCAGGCGTGTTCGTATTCTTGATCACTACCCTGCCCTCTTCATGATTGATGAATTGCAGCGTATCATTCTGATAAATGTATTCCCCGGTGTAGTCAGTTGTCTTCTGTAGCACACTCGCTGCATTGTACACCTGCTGCTTCAGTTTTCTTCCACCCTCTTTGGGCTCTTGAGGAAATTTACCAGTTAGGTCAAAGTGAATAAGTTCATCGCTTGGCTAAGTTGCTTTCTACTTTTTGTCGTTGTTGGTGGAATCTAGGATTTGATTCTTGGTATGCTTTATATTTAAAGAGTCTTGAGTGAGCTGGAATTGTTCTTGCGATTTTGATTTTAATCCTTTTGATTGGATTGAATCTTTCCCTGATCCGCGCACATCATTCCATATTTTGCCCTTGTAAATAGTCTCTAGGTTACTAAGTAGCGTTGTAATTGCAATAGTGCCGCCAATGACGGTGCCCACAACCCATTTCCAATAGGATTTTGAGAACTTCAAAATTCTCGTCCAGACATTATTAGTTCTAATATTATGTTCTCCGCCATTCAATTCTATAATTACCTCACTACCCGCATCCCTTATTTTTTTGACCAGTCCCCTATTCAGCATTTCATGAAGTATATCCCTAGCATTTAGATTAGCCATTCTAAGACGTGTATTTGTCTTAATTATATGAACCCATTCATCATTGAATCGATGGTGTTGACCAGGGTTAAGGCGTTTCAGAATTTCCTGTATGGCTTGTTCCATAGCAGTTTAGACCTCTGTCTGCCTTAAGCTTTTAACAAACTGAAGTGCTAACTCCGTCATAGGAGCCAATACCGTGTCCACCGGCAACATGTAGTGCTGAACTTGATTGGAATCAATGTTCCTGTCAAACAGTTCATTAATCAGGTCGGTAGCTTTTCTTAAATGCGCTTTGTCTGTTGCAGATCGGCCCGAAGAATGTGCTCCAATTTTAGGCCTCAGCTCGTACATGAGAATCATTAACTTGTTATTGTAGGCCTTGCGACCAGAGTACATGATTCGGTATTTTTCGAGGATTCCATATAATCTAATGACATAGTTTTGGTTGAGCCAATTCGACAAGCCATCAGCGCCCTTCAAAAATTCTTTTGTTTTATTCTCAGGCAAGGAAATTTTGAATTTCAAACCGCGCATACTGTAAAAAGAAGGGCTATCGTATGTTTCATATTTTGGAAAATCAGCAGGGAAGACCGCGCGTGTCATCAAAAGGTATAACCATTGGTGCTCAATTTCACCACATACTTCAGTGACCTGATCACCTGTCAGTTTGATTTTCTCGACAGTAGGTTCATTGTCTTGATTTGCCATAATCAGATTGACCACAGAACTAAATTAATCAAACCACAACACTTTTAATTTCCAGGATGGAATTCTATTCGATAATCCTAAAGAGTTGAACACCCCACGCCATCACACGGCCAGCCCTTCTGCTTCACCCCAAGCTACATAAACATAATCGCGTCTTATTATAAACACCCTGCTCCTTTGGTGGATTCAATCACTAACATATTCTATTATCTTATCATGATGCGTTGCTTAAAAGTCATCTTTCGAGTGGTCAAGTAGATAATTCTCAAGTCACTTTCTTAGTAAAATAGACACATTAAGTATTTGACAGATCGTTATTTAAACAATACAACGGTGTACTGCATACCTTCGGGGCCAATCCATTTACCAACACGGCAACTCAAATTATTGCACCTATATTCTTGAGCATAAGAAATTGTACCATCTACGGTTTTGGTCGTTGCTTCTCCTATTCGACACAACTTTGAGACTTCTTCAGACAAAAAATTGAATTCGTTCTTTGTTGAACTTGCAAAGCACACAGAAATTAGCTGAGTTTGACCAGTATAGACCTCAACATATATTTCTTTCTCCAGATGTTTATATAGTATTTGTTGTACTTAAGATCGTTTTCATCTTTTACAATTTCTGTGTAGTACCGAAATCCCTTGCCTTCAAGTATTTCAAAAACCTTGAGTGGATAATCTTTACTATCAATCCAAGAAACTAGATCACTGAAGACGATTCTCTGCCCTAATGCTTCATTTACATGTATCGTTAAAGTCAAAACTGCTAAAATTGAGAGCTTCATATCTTTTCGATTTTTAGATGAAGATAGTTGATTATAGCATACTTGCTATAACACAAAAAAGACGATTGCCTCATTTTTGGTGAGTGCATAATGTCAGGGATCAGAAATTTTTAAACAGGCTGGCCAAGAACCTAAAGAAGGCTAGGAAAGATAGAGGCATTAGCCAGGAAGAACTTGCGCACAAAGCTGATCTTACATTAAGTCAAATTGCAAGGATCGAAACGGCCAAAATAAACACCACGGTTTCTACTATTCACTCCATACTCCAAGCACTTGGAGCAGACGCTAACGAACTTTTTGAGTGAGGTGACTCAGAAAATAAGTGGCCTACCCTTCAGTAGCTTGTACCCGTAATTAACCAGGACAAACATTCCGGCAAGCTTTAAAAAGTGGTTTAAAATTGAGATGGCTGATTGCCCAAAAGAATTTTGTGAATAGTTTGTCGCAATAAAAAAGAGTAGCGATACAGCTAGTAAGCAAACTACTACTATAACGATTTTCTCTTCTTTAGTTGTTTCCATCCGTGTGGATTTCACTTTGATATCTAAAGATAATATAAAGAGGGGACTACATTATCCCCTCATCTGCAAATGAATAAAATGCTTCCTTCGATAAAATGATGTGATCCAATATTTCTATATCAAGAAATCTTCCTCCCTCCCTAAGTTTCTTGGTGAGTGCGATATCAGCTTCGCTTGGCTTAACACTACCTGATGGATGGTTGTGCGCTATTATAATCCTACAGGCATTTGCTTTGATCGCTGCTGCAAAGATTAGTCTAGGATCGGCAACAGTACCAGTTGAACCACCAGAGGAAACCTCAAAAAGACCGAGCACTTTGCTTGCCTTATTCAGTAGCAGTACTTTGAACTGTTCTACAAATTCAATGTAATTACTGTCCCAGTTTTGTAGAAGTACATCATAAGCATCTTTCGAATTCATAATCTTGACCCTCGATGAAGCCTTGACGTGTGAAGTATAGGAAAGATGAATTTCCGCAACCTCGTATTTGTGTTGTTCTCCTTTCTCCATCGCTACTTCTGATTATTTAATGGTGTCGGTACAAATTGGTCAAGCTCTAAGTAGTGAGTCTTACCGTAATTGTTTGCCTCTTTTCGTTTTACAACTTTGACATTGAGGTAACGCTTTCCATTGTATTCATACACTAGTCTTTTAACTGTTTCATCTTCCAGAATATCCAAGCATATCGCTCCCTCAATTAGATTTGATCCAAACTTTGCAGATTCTTGAAGGTTCTTTCCCAATAGAATTTTTGTCGTAGTTGTTTCCATGATGGTTAAGTTTTGTTTGACTTTTAATTTCACCAAGCATTTGGAGAGGTTTGAATTAAACGATAGGTGAAGCCTTACTCTTGGTTAATTGCATTTGCGAACTTCTGCGAACGTGGGCTTCTGTCTTATAGAAGGAGAGCGATAGCTCGACTATAAGTAGGTTGAAAACCCGAACCGTCTCGGTGAGCAGAAGACCACACGCAGGTTCGCATACTAGAGCAGCGGATGGATGCAATAGAGGAACCTTCTTTGTTCATTATTGCAGACATAGTAGCTGCTGTGAGGAATGACGACAGCCAAAGCAAAAGGCATTACAGACTTGATATTTAATAAAGAATTGTATTACAAAGTCTGGAAGGGCTTTTGCGGTAAAGGAATGACGAACACCTTACTACCAAGTAAATAAGGTCTTGCACAAACTATCATGGCGAGTTTTACGAGACAACTGCCAAAAGCTGAATAGGAAGTAAAGAAAGCTACTGTTCCTCCTTCAATGATTCTTTTGCTACTCTATATAAGTATAGAAGCCTTATTTAAGTTCTCTCCTGTGGTAGTGTTGGAATAAACGTTTATTTCTCTTTTTCAGAGTTGTTCATTTTCAACAGCAGGCAGCAATAAGGCAGAGCGAGAAACCACGCAAGGGTGAAAGTTGGACAAATCTCTTAGGAACACCACTTGTCTTGCCCTTGAGTGGTTTTGAGCGAGGCTTACCTTTGCCTGATGGCTGAAAATGAATATTTAGTCACAGTGGTTTCTCTTTACTTCTTAGTTCTTTAAGTGAAAGAAGTATAGAAGAAAGAATGGTATTGTCTTTGGATACACAAGTATCGTGTTTAAACATTTTTTTGATTTAACGGATGACGGAGGCTTCAACCCTCTCAATTTTAACGGGGCGGGTTTTAGTAGCTAGTACCGTGTGGTGAACATGCACTCATTTGTGCTATTGCACTGCAATTATGTATCCTCAGAGTAGTGTAATAGTGTAGTGCCCCTATATGTATAATAGGGGCATACACTGTTACTCTGTACACTACATTAAATTCACTTCTTTTTTAATTCATATAATCCATGATCGTTTTTGTGTAACAGATCGGCAGCTGCAAAAGCTTTAATTCTCATCTTCGCAGCCCTGTCTTGAATTTTGAATTCAGGCATTATTCTGGTTACGAGGTCTCCATATTTCATGGTCTCGCTATTCCCGAATACATTTTTCAATCGAGACATATCCTCGGCTACTTTGTTTTTATATCTCTCGAATTTAATGGAAGTTTTTGTTCCTGCTGACACAAAATACTCTTTGACAGAATCATATTGCATTAATCTTGGAACAAAATCAGGTGCAGCATTACGAATATCCTTGCCACTGATTATAATGCATTTCCCATCTGGTTTAAGCTCAATAGTAGCCTCGCATTTCCTTGCTAGATCACTTCCTAAATGTCCTCTGGACTTCGTATCCCCCTTACCTGGGTTTTTGTGTATGATTTCTACTACCACGCAATTATGCAGCTTTGCAACTCCTAAGAAATGTTGGGTAACTACTCCACAAGCTTCTGGATCATTTACATTAGATACATAATCTGCAATACCATCAATTATGATAGCCCGTATTCCATTAATCCTCGCTACCTCAGAAATAAATTCATCTGTCTTTTGAATTAATTTGCTTGGGCTTAAGCCTGTTAAATTTAAGGCATGAAAAAATTCTGGCTTATCTTTCAAATTTGCTCTACTTAACATCTTCCTTACAAGGTTATCAAAATCATATAGACCCAATTCCGTATTGATGTAGATCATTTCATGTCTTTCGGTATTTGGTTGTATATCCAAACCTAAAGTATCAATTGATTCTTTGCACATACTTGAATTTAGGCTACCTGCGATCAATGCTCCTGCAAATGAAGTTTTTCCACACTTTGGAGGTCCAGAAATTGCAAGGACATTTCCAAGCGTTGAAATTCTTCCCCCATCAATTGAAATAAATATCTCCGGTTTCTTGATACTTTTTTTAGAGTCAAATAAGTACTGATCAAATTGTCTTAAACTATTGTACTTTTCTGCTCGCGTTACCGCGGCTACAGCTCTTTCCATAATAAAATTTTATTGAGCCCAAGACACCCCCTTGGACATAGGGTTTTGAGCAAGCAGAATACACTGCGTTGCACTTTTCAAATAAATTGATTTACGGTTTTTTTGAGATAGGGGAACTGCCCCTCGATTCTAACTGCGGCAGACCAAGGAATTATTGGTGGCCTATTATGTATGCTGAGACTCGTGTCTCCTCAATCTTGATTCTGAACCGGATAATTAAGCCACTTCAAATGAAGTCATTCCGTCTTAACTATTGATTCAATTTCAAAGATTGAATTAGTAGTTTATTTCCTACCCCGATATTCTCTATCGTGATGCAAAGGTAATTTCACTTACCTTATTTTCTCATATTCTTTCAAAATTTATTTGATCATTGTTCCAATCTGGCTTAGCTTCTGCTTGAAGCTGCATGAAACATAGTATATCCAATTAAATACCGTCATGTTTTTCCATCATTTAAAATACTACTTCATCATTACATACTTTGCATTAAAACGCTTAAGCTCAATAGTTTATTAAATGACTTTAAAATTCATCCAGCAATGGCAGTCTTTATTGTACTTCTACCTGGGTAGCCTCCCTAGAATACAGTAAGCACAGATTCTCCAGGTCTTGACAAGCTTATTTATTTTGGAAAGATATTGGAGCAAGAAGCAAAGGGAAGGTTGGCAATGAATTGAAGGACGAAGCCCAAAATAAGTAGTACTAGTCCGGTATTAGCCATAATCTCAATTTTTCTATTATAGGCTAATCTTTCCTTTTCCTCCTCATCTGCTTCGGGGCCACCGCCAAAGGCACTCCCCATTTCTTTGACTTTGCTAGGTAGGCCATATTTAAAAAGAAGGAGGGCTCCTACTATATCAAATACGAGCCCTATTAACGTGAACCAATTCGAATCATTCATTAAACTAAGTTAACAATATCTTCAAAGTCATTTCTACAGGGTGATAGTTATATAAGGGGGTTTAAGACAACTAAAGACTCTTCTCTACCTTTCACTATACTATCCAAGTGGATGGAACTGGTTCACTTCTTCAGTGAGTCCATCCATTTCACTCTGCTGATAGGCTTCTGTGGAACTAATGTAACGATGGCCTGCTAGATATTGTACCCTTCGAAGATTGTACATCCTCAACCACTTTACGATTACACTTGCTCTTAGCTGCTTGGGGTTTATAACTAATTTGTTTCTCCGTTTCACCCAGTACATGAGTCGATTCATACAACTGTTAAAGCTGTCACCTCCTTCGATGCTTACAAAGAGCTTATCAGTCAGTTGTTCTGACTTTGCCAAGATTTCCTTTCGTGTATTGCTTACATAGTCGTGAAACTCTAGCACCTGATGAGGCTCAAGCTGTAAAATCCTTCCTTCGCTTTTCAAACCTCCAGGAATATGGATTTTCCCTTCCCTTAGCTTTACATCTTGTACTTCAAGCTTCGCAAGTTCATCTGTCTTTACTCCCTGGTACACCAACAAGCTCAACATGATCTTATTTCTCTTTCCTTTCAATGTTTCATCCTGATAGCTGTAATAAATCGTGTCAAGCTCTTCCGGTTTAAAGATGTGGTACAATGTTTTACGCTTCACTCCTTGCACTTTTATGCTGGCCACTGGATTAGTTACCATTTGACGTTGCTCTATCAGGTGGTCATAAAAATGCCTAATCATGTTAAGGTAATTCTGTACCGTCCTCTGGGTAGCTCCACTTTGCTGGCAGTGTTTCATGTAGGCCAGAATATCCCCATAACTTGTTTGTTCTGGTTCAATACATTGTTCTTTAAGCCATTCCAAAAAGCGGTTTACTGACTTCTCACAGCTTATAATGCTTTTCTTGCTATGCTGTAGTGTTTTAAGGTATTGGTTAAAGTTCATCTTCGTGAAGTTTAATTCGGGTATTCTTTTTGAGATTGGTGAATGGTTGTTTTTCCTCTACTTCTACTCCAGCTAGGTGTGTGTAAATCTGTGTGGATTCCAAACTACTGTGACCTAAGAACATGGCAATGCTTTCAATTTTCATTCCTGCCTGAAGCAAATGCGTAGCAATGCTATGCCGTAGAGTGTGTAACCCAATTTCCTTTTCAATCAAATCTGCATTTTCAGTTTGACTTTGTAAATGTTTTAGTCTTAGCCACATTGTTTGGCCGTTTAATCGTTTTGCTTGTAAGCTCATGAAAAGAGCTTCTGTTTTTGTACCTCTTGAAAGTTCTGGCCGATGGTCATAAACATAGTCTTGCAGATATTTCAATGAGGCTTTACTGATTGGTACAAATCGTTCTTTGTAGTTCTTCCCTTTACGAACATGCAGTAACTCTCTGTCAAAATTGATATCTCCAACATTCACATTAACTGCCTCATTTCTTCTAAGTCCACAACCGTAGAAGACTGCAAGCATAGCTCTATCTCTCGCTTGTATTGCTTCTACTTGTGCTTCACTCAAGTTATAGTGTGGCTTATGGCTTGATTCCTGATAAGTAGCCTTGAAAAGCAGGTTGATTTCTTCTATAGTGAGTACAGATATATCCTTTGCATCTGCTTCTTCATTTTGAATCGAGAACTCAGGGAGTGTAAGCCTTCCCACCTGACGTAAATAGTTAGTAAACATTCGTAAAGCGTGGATATGCTTATTCAGATGGTTGTTGCTTAATGCCCCACCTCTTTTTTGATTAGCTCGTTCTTTCAACTTCAGGTAGTGTACCTTAATGTGTTTGGTATCGAGTTGTTTGATGTTACTTATTCCTTTGTTCTCCAAACTGTAAAGCAATTCCCGTACGTGGAGTGGAGCATAGTAAACTGTTGTAGGTGAATAGCCCAATATGTCAAGCCATTCCTTAAACCCCTCTTCCAGATACCTGAAAGAAGGGGTTGTTAAAGTGATTGATTTCATGTCTTTTGATTGTTTTAAACTGTGATTTGCTAGCACTCCCTTTATGGAGTGAACCACATGGACTACCTCTTTAAAACTCTGGTTTTCTTGCGTTTAGGTGGTTCGTTTTCCTTGTGAACCACTATTGAACCACTGAACCGTTCTTTCAGCTTCTGAAGGATTTCATCCAGCTTGTAGTCAACATTTGATTGTAGGTGCTGGTACTCCTGATGACTGGTGAGTACGTATTCATACCCCTTGGCTTTTGTTCCTTTAATCTTACGGATAAACTGACCTGCACTTAATTGAAGGGTGTACCGCTTCTGATTGCTGCTGTTTACACGTAATACTTTACGGATTTCTCGGTTGGTGAATGTTGTACGATTCTCATTGCTCAACCAGATTTTTACACTTTCAAAGTAGCTCCTAGTAGCACCATTGAGTTCATCTGACTTTCTCAGGAATATCTCTTTCATCAGCCTATTAGCTTCTGCTATGTCTTCCAGGGTTGTTTCAATAAATTCTTCGCCTGTATCCTTGTCATACTTCTTCTCTCTTTGGTACTGATGATAAAAGGTGATTAGTTCAACAAAAGCCAGGTAATGAGCATTTGTTCTTCTTGGCTTAAAGACCTCTTCGGGAATCTTTAAAAACTCTGCATAAGGATTTCTAATTTGAACAGGTTGCAGAATTCTCTGCATGTTTTGAAATGCGTATATAACCTTCTGCTGTTCTACCACATCGATCTTGCCAGCACTTAGCCTCCTTTGATACTCCATCACTTTCTCATCCTGTTTCCTGCTCTCATCAATGTAGATTAGAAAACTCCTGTTGGCATTGTCTTCATAAATGCTCTCTTTGGTTGTACAGCCAGCAATGGTTACAGGGCCTTCTACAATCAATTGAATTGACTTAGTTTCTCCTTTGCTGTTTTTAAATGGTACAGTGCGAATGATCTTCTTTTTACTTTGCAGCTCACGGATGGGAAATAAAGCTTGCTCTGCTCCATCCAAATCTTCTATCAACACTAGTTTATTCCTTAAATCATACCTACCGAAATAATAGAAGGCCAATGAAGTCAAACTTGTACTCTCCATTTTATCCTCTTCAGGGATTAATGCAGATACTTTTTCCTGTAAATGGGTTTTACCAATTCCTGAACTTCCAAGGCTTATGATATGCAAAGGATTCTCTCTCTTTCTGCTGGTGAAGATTAAATACATCAACAGCCTGTTATTCTCCTCTCCTATTACACCTGCCTTGCCAATATCTTCTTTTGTTCTTTCAATGAGATTGGGAGCTGTTAAATAGAGTTTTGCTTGTTGCTGCTCTTCTTCACTTAAGGCTTTACGCTTATCATGCTGCTTTCCTTGTCTTTCAATTTCCTCAAGCCTGTATTTTTCCAACAAATCAGTGAGGTCAATTAAAACTGCCGTGATTACACTTGTTCCTATCTCTAACTTCTCAGCAACCTTCCTCACTAGCTTCTCCACCTGTGTATCATTGTACAAATCAAGATTATGTCTGATAGCCAAATGCTCCACCTGTATTTTCAATGTGGTTCTCATTCTATCCAAACCTTCCAACCTGATACCACCAAGTACAGTGATCTCTATTATTCCATATTTATAATTGATGTGTTCAGCATTGACAATAGTCAAGCCATTGGATGTTGTTTCCATGACGAAAAGGTTAAATGATAAAATGAATGCTGCTCCTTGAATCAACTCAAGGGGCTTCTGAGAGAATGAAATTTCTCTTCAGTTTGTTTTAAAAGAAATACTGTTTAATAAAAGGCTGCTAATAAAAAACCCGAATCTCTTCGGGCTTTGTTTATTTCAAAACATGATGTTTTAGAGCACAACTAACTTATGCGTATTTTTTTTGTAAGGTAAGCTTCAAATACTTTCTTAAGATCTTTGAAATATAATTTATTTTCTCTTTTCGGTCCCAAATTAAAATTACTTGACGAGATGTCATTTGTTGAATTTTTGCCGACTAAAAGTTTATCAATCACCATCTTGTTCGAGCTAAAGATAAAATTCCTGATTCCAGAAATTGATCTTAAATTATCCCATTTAGCAAAGCTGCATACTAAAAATGCAGTCTTATTTTGTTGTTTCATAAACTCAATGAGACGCTTCTCCTTGGTATTAATTTCAATTTGGAAATATGAGTTTCGCCCCAGCACCTTAAGACAAGGTGTTTGTATCCACCCAACGCTTGTTGTAGAATATTCAACACTGGAGAGTTGTTTATTTAAATCCAAGGAATCATTGGTGATGATGAAAAAGTTCAAAAGTCCGCCGGTGAAAGGGAATCCATGTAGTCGTTCATTTTTGCTGTCTACTAATGCCATTCGCCAATTTTGTATCCAAAAAACTATTGAGTCATTTGCTGGATTTTGGAGAGTGATCAAAAATTTCCCCTTTCCTTTGGCAACTTGATATTTTACTTCAACTGAAGGAGCCTGCCCCTCGCAATACTTGTTGATTGTCAGGGCAAGTAAAAATGTCATTAAGCACTTTGTTATCATTGTTTTTTCTTTTTTTCTATTTCAGCATTGTAATTCGAGATGGTTTCATTTGCTGCACGTATTATCTCTTGGGCTAAAGTTGAATTCAAATCTATCGCTTTGATAAGCTTGCCTTGATTTCCTTCAAAATCTTCTGCAAATATTTTCTGTATTATATGACCCGAATATTTTCCTTGCATTCTAAATGCCGCATGTCCGTAAAGTTCATGCGAAACCGCCTCAGCTTGACCTTGCTCACTTAGTTCACCGTTAATATGCACCTGTGTATTGCCGTTCGTTGAGACCCTCGAATCACCATCATTCGATCCTTCGGGGTGCAAAGTTTGTCCCAAATAACCGAACTCACCGGTTGACGGAGCTTGGCCTTCCAAGAAGTGAGGTTTTCCTTCCTGTTCGACACTAACATTGCCAAATTTCTGACGATGCTTTTTCCCTTCCTCGTCACGGTATTTGAATGATTTACCTACAGACACTTCATACACGTTATCGTTTTTTACTAAGCTTTGTAGTGATTTAAAATTTCCGCTCTCCGAACTTTGTTTGGCTATAAGTTCTCGATCTATCATTCCATTTTTATCTAATTTAACATAAGCTTGATCTGATGCTGTTAGAGTATTTAGGATTGCCTTGTAGGCTGACTCATTAGTTGGTTTAACGTCTTTTCCATCCGGATCAAAAAGACTTATCGGATTATTAATGGCGTACAAATAGGGAGAGACTACAACGAATTTATCCGCTTTTCTGTCAACACCCCCCCATCTTCCAATCTCAGGCATATACATCCTCGCTCCATAATCATACCAATTTACAGCAAGATCATTCTGCAATTCCTTCCCATTATACTGAAACTTATTAAACAACGAATTTTCCCTCTGATAACTATTAAACGACAACCCAAACGGATAAAAATCCTCCTGCTGCACTACTGGTGATTTAGTTTGAGTCACCTTAAAGTCATCAAAGTAAACTTCAACAGGGCTTGTCTCTTCATTGCTCAGATAAATATACATGTAGCCCGCTTGCTTCACAATCACTTGCGCATAGAGCCGTTCATGCGGAACATTGCTGCCGTCTTCCTTGGCCACCGTAGTCAGGCGAACAAAATTCGTTTGCAATGGATCAGTAGTGATAGGCACAAAGTTCCGGTCAAACATAATGTAGTTCAAATATGCTTTTGGTCCTGCACCTGTGCTACTACCTTCGCCAGCAAGACCGGTATACGGGAATGGCGTATTTCCATTGGTGGCATAGTTTACCCCGTCTATTACTGTACCTGCACTCGCTGTACCTGCGATGATCTGTGCAATCAATTGATTAAGTGCTACTGTATTGTTACTGTTGCTTGCATCGACATACTTCGCAAACACCTCCATCTTTATCGTGTCGCCCGGCATCACGCTGATCGAGCGTGCTATGCCTGTCTTTTCGTTCGCTAAGCCGCTTAACCTTTCCGAGTAAGCAGTAGTACCGTTGTGGGTATGATCGAACAAAGCTGAGTTGATGATACGCGCATCATCCATGCGCAGAAATTTGCTTTGCTCTGCATTCTGGTTAGCAGGTTCAAAAGTGGCTTGAGCCTGGTCAATATCATTCTTTGTGGTAAACGTCACACGCACGTTGCCCAGATGATCTTTTAAATGATATTGGTATTCAGGCGTGGTCGTATTCTTGATCACTACCCTTCCCTCCTCATGATTAACGAATTGCAACGTGTCATTTTGATAAATGTATTCACCGGTGTAGTCGGTTGTCTTTTGTAGTACACTGCTTGCATTGTATACCTGTTGCTTCAGTTTTCCTCCACCTGCATCATAGGTGTATACGATCTTCTCACCAGTGCCTTTAGTCACTTGCTGCGGGAGGTTGAGATAGTTATAGGTGATAGCCGTGATGTTTTTATTTTTATCAGCAATCATATTGCCGTTCATATCGTAGCTGTAGTCGTCTCCGCTCGTATTGCCATCGGTGAAGCCTTTGGTCACATCTCCCCCATCCGTTACGGTAGTCAATTGATTACCGCGGTAGGTATAGGCAAGGTCATCCATCGCTGTGGCTGCCGTAGCTGTGCGGGTCAGTTTCCGGATGTTTCCATTCTGGTCATACGAGAAATTCTTCTCCGCAAAGTTTGTCGATGCTGTCCACGTGCCGGAGTGGGTCAGGTATGATGCCGACTTAATCCGGTTCATGGTGTCGTAGCAATAGTTGTAAGCCACGTCTTTAATAGTACCCAGCGCCAGGTTGTTACTCCAGCGTATCGCAGAGATATTACCATTAAACTGTTTAGCATTGTTAAGTCCGCTTACCGGATCATTGTACGAAAGGTTCATACCAAACAGATCACGATTACTGTCGGTGTCGGTAACAGACAATTGTGAGTCATTGATGGATGTGAGCCACCCGCGGATGTTATAACGATAGTCAGTGCTTTGCTTGAAGCTCGTACCATTCGTACTGTGCAATTTCTTGTCAACAAGCTGACCTACTTCGTTGTACTCGTTCTTTGCCAGTAATACAGGTGTTGCACTATTCAGGCTGTGCCAGGTATTTACAAGGCGACCGGCATGGTCATACTCGAAGGTTCTTGAAATCACATTGGTACTGGTACCACCAAAAGATGTTCGTATTTCATTGATACTCCCAAAAGTATCCAGAGCCAGGTCCAGCATCAGCGCACTCGTGCTTGTTACTTGCGAAGTATATGTCAGTGTTCCGTTCCTGTAATACCTGATCGTCCCGCCTACCCGCTCAATTCTCAAGACATCGCCAACAGCAACAACTGTTCCCGTTTTTTGTGAACCGTTCTCCATCGCATATTGCGTATTCAATGACGTTCTGATACCAAAGTTGATTGAGCTTTGAAGATTATCGGGGTTGGTCGCAGATAACCCGAATTCCTGGGTAGTTTTTATCTGGTTGACTTTGGTTTCAACCCAGCCATCTGTATTCGCCGGGAGTACTTGTGTAGATACCACACCTGCGCCCTGCCCGGAGAGCGTACTGAGCACGCCATTGGAGAATAAGAGAACATTGGATGGATCTTTCCAGGTCAGATTTGAGGTAGTCGTGGTCGTTTGCGTAGCCAGAAGTTTACCAACGAAATCATAGACATTGCTCGTGCGGTCGGTGCCTGCCTTAGAGTTGTCGGCAACGGTTTGAATAACCCGGTATTTTTCATCGAAGTAGCTTACCGTTTTTAACCAGTTGCCAATCTTGAGCACTTTTACTTTTGTGCCCGTGGCCTGGCCAACAACAGCACTCTGAGCTGACAATGGGAGTCCGGAGATATCGGAAGCGCCATAATCATAGTCAGTGCCTGTGGTAAACGTTGACTTAAAATTGTAGTTGTCGTAGTAGGTTACAGATAAAGCCTCCAGTTTAGTAAGGTCATTAGGAAAAACGGTGTTGGTATACCCGTGATTGGTAGCATCTCCATTGTACGTCTCAGAGAAATTAGTAGTACTGATCAGCGCATTCATATCGGCCTGTTCTGCAGGTGCACCATGGGAATAGATTCCTGTCATCACCGGCCGGTTAAGTGCATCGTATTTTGTGAATGTCCATTGATTACTTAACCGCTGGTTCCCATCCTGAGTGAGTACGAGCCTATCACGATTGTCATACACCATATATACCCAATCGGCTCCCGGCACTTTCTTGGCGATCATACGCTTGCGTCCGTCATACTTGTATTGAAATGAATATACGTTTATAATTTCCGCCACAGATAATGGAGCACCAAATGAAACCGAGACAGCGGGAGAAATTCCGGTCTCGATGATCGATTTAATAATGAAAGCATTGTTGACGTTCTGCGCAGGCGTGCCTATTTCCGATTGGTTATGGTAGAAGTGCACTGTACCCGATATTCGCGCAATGCGGATCACATCGCCTACCTGCCAATAGCCTAACACCGATCCTCCCCCGTTGCTCTGCACGACATACAGCCCGTGGTCAGGCACGTTCACCGCAATACCCTGCACAGCCGCAGTATATAGAAAATCATTGTCGGCCATGGCAAGCGAAATGATGTAATCGCTGGTATTGTCAGCAATGGTAAACTCGATCCACCCATCGGTGCCTGCGGGCAGCACATTGAGCGAATTGGCCCCTCCACTGCCCCAGCAGTCATCGACCGTCTTGGTGAGAATCCCTTCCGAACCCGTGACACCCGTTTGTTGTGTCCACTTCACATTGTAGCCGATGGAGAATACCCGGACCGTTGTACGACCTGTGGCATCTGATACCGTAACGGAATAGTTACCGGCTCCTTTATTTGATATGGTAGATGTCTGCTCTCCCGAAGACCACGAATAAGTATAAGGTGCTGTACCTCCACTCGCGGTCACTGCAATAGCCCCCGTGGGGCTTGAGGAACCTGTCGGGGTCACTGAAACACTGAGTGTAACAGGTATGTTGAAAGAAGATGTGACTGCGGGCGAACTTCCATTGTAGATAATCGACTTGGCAACAAGCTCATTGGCATTTTGTACCGGTGTGCCAATCTCTGTCTTGTTCTGGTAGAAACGAACCGTGCCCCCCACCCGCGCAATACGGATCACATCGCCTACCTGCCAATAGCCAATTACCGAACCACCATTGTCATGTTGCATTTCATATTCCCCGTGGTCACTCACATTGATCAAAATACCAGCATCAGCTTCCGTGTACTGAAAATCGGTGTGGGCCTTGCCGAAAGATATAATGTAACGGCTCTCGTCATCTGCAACGGTGAGCTCGATCCAGCCATCGGTGTTGGCAGGCAATACGTTGAACGAATTGGCCCCTCCGTTGCCCCAACCGTCAGCGGCTGTCTTCGTGAGCGTACTCGTACCAGTAACGCCCTGCAGTTCTGTCCAGCTGACACTATAGCCAATGGAGAATGTACCCACCGCAGTGCCTCCGACGGCATCGGTCACAGTAACTGTGTAGGCACCAGCGGCCTTACCGGATATACCCGAGGTTTGTTCGCCTGATGACCAGGAATAAGAATAGGGTGCAGTACCCCCAGTTAAGGTCAGGGAGATCGCGCCTGTGTTGCTGCTCACGCCTGTTGGTGTAATACCGGCACTCAGCGTGACTGGTATACCAAATGAAGTGGTAACTGCGGGCGAGCTTCCCGTATCAATGATCGACTTGGCGATAAACGATCCGTTTACATTCGATGCGGGCGAGCCGATCTCAGATCCGTTCTGGTAAAAGTGCACCGTGCCTGCCACGCGTGCGATACGCATTACATCGCCTACCTGCCAGTGCGTGACCAGGCTTCCCCCGTTGTTGCTTTGCATGAAGTAGAGCCCGTGGTCGCTTACGTTGACCAGGATGCCCTGCACTGACTGCGTGTACTGGAAGTTGGTGCCGGCTGCACCGAACGCGATGATATAGCGGCTTGTATTGTCAGCAATGGTAAACTCGATCCATCCGTCTGTGCTAGCGGCCAATGCATTGAATGAATTAGCACCTGCATTACCCCAACCCCCTGCTGCTGTCTTGGTAAGCGAACCATTGGAATTTACATCTGCTCCGGCACGCTCTCTCCAGATAACCGACTGGCCCGTTTGCGCGACCGCCCCGAAAACAACGGATATCGTAAGGGCTGTAACGAGGATATATATATGTTTCATTATTCTGCTGTATCTTTTTGATTTGCTGAGATTATCTACCCGACTTTAGCTATTGTTGCTGGGCGAGTTTGGTTGTAGCCTCCGGTGGCAGCACAACAACAAGATTGCCAATATCATCGTAGACATAGTAAGTACTTGCATATTGCTTCATGCCACTATCCGTTTTGTACTGCACTTTCTTGCACACCGTATGTCCGAGTTTATCTATATACTCGATCACTTCGTTGCCGTGTTCATCGGTAGTTACATTGGCATGAAGTTGTCCTGCATCATAGTACCCGGCTGATGATCCCGATCCGGTGGACACTAATCCAGTGGTCTGGTTGTAGGTAAACAAAAGCACTTCGTTAGCACTATTTACTAAATACTGATGCCCCACAAATTTATTATTGTCTTTCCAGTCTGACCCGGGACCAAATTGTTGTGTCGGGCGATTGAGTGGAGAAGGTTCAAAAGTAATTTCAGAATATGGCCGTGTGTCGCTTGCTACTTTACCACCGGTAGTATAGAAAGCAGCCTGGTCATTTGTCGGATTGGCTTTAAATTGCCCGTTGGCTTCTACTGAAACATATGGCAGGTATTTTTTGGCTTCCCTCCCAATGACATCGTATTCGACAGGCTGGACAATATCCTTTCTCGATGGCGATCCTTGCGTGATCACCGTCTGCAAAGGCCGCCCGATCCCGTCAAAGTATTGTATGCTTTGTGACAGGTCAGTCACTGCCAGGTCTTTCACACCCTGGCTGGTCGTTACCCCGCCCTTGAGTACGGTATTGGTAATGACGTAATTGCGTTGAACGCCATCCATCTCATCGATCAGGTTAAACTCTGCCGATAATCCAGTGCCAATCACTCCAGCCTGCGTTACTGTCACTGTATAAAAATCCGGGACTGCAGTACTGTAAGTACGAGCAGTACCCAGTGTCGCACCTGCCCTGTTCTTCCACACGTAGGATGAATAGCCACTACCGGCATCCATTGTCACCGGCCCCAGACTAATGCGGTTCGTGGATGCGGTGATCACGGGGATGGGGATGATCGTAATTTGCGCCTCACTGGAAAATGTATCTGCACAAATTCCACTTTTAACATTCACCCGGTAAGAAGTGGTTTTCGTAACGTCAAGAAGGAGAAGACTCGTCTCCGTGTTAGCTAAGTCCGTCCAGTTACCTGCGCCCACCCGGCTCTGCCACTTCACTACACTGCCTGTACTCCCACTCAATGCCAGTGAGCCGCTATAGGAAGAAAATACTGAACTCGAAGAGTTCAGAGTTCCTCCGTTAGAAGTTGCATCTACAATTATGTTAACACTGTTATAGCTCCGGGTTTGCCCGCAAGAGGATTCGTTCCTTCTCAAAAATGTAGTCGTGGAGAAAGAGCTGGTATAAGAAGGTAATGTAGCCCCGCTGATATCCGACCACAATGTGCTGCCATCGGATGAGCTTTGCCACTGGTAACTGTAAGAACCATCTCCTCCAGTGGGAAGTGATTCGCTCAAAGCCGTGGCACTGGAGCCAGAGCATATCGTCTGATTACCGCTGATCGATCCGGGCACAAGATCCGGGCTAACATTAATGGTAATTGGGTCGGAGGAAAGACTGTTGCATGGCCCTATGGCTATTCGTTTATAGTCATGCGAACCGGTAAAATTCCCAGGAGGGGTGTACGACTGTCCTGTTGCTCCGGAGATAAGGAACCAGTTTATTCCAGTTTTAGAATACCATTGATAGTTGTTGGCGCCTGTAGCCGCAGTACCATTCAAAGTACCAGGGGATGTATTGTAACAGATCGTAGATGGTCCGCTGATACTTCCGGCACTTAGCGTGGGATAGATGTCGATGATCACAACATTAGAATATGCTACGCCACAAATGGCAGAGGCTTTTCTGCGATAATATGTTTTTGAAGAGAGTGAGCCTGGCGAATAGGTTGCCGAATTTCCTCCCGAGGAGACATTACTCCAATTAGTATTATCCAGTGATTGCTCCCACTGGTAGCTCACGATACCATCACCACTCTGAGCACTTGAAGTATTCGTCAGTGTACCAGGTGCAGTGGAAGAACATATGGTCGTTGAGCTTCCGATACTTCCCCCCTGTGTAGGCCAATCAACTATAGTGACAGTAGTAAAGGATAGAGAATTCGCACTCCATGTACCATCCAGGGCCCGGGCTCGCAAGTAAAAAGGATCAGTAGTTGTCCTGGTTATTGTAGCACTATGGCCTAAAGACGTACTGGTACCATCAATAGAAGTCTGCCAGTACCACTCCACGCCTGTAGGTGGGCTGCTATTAAGTGTGTAAGCTGTGCTGTTACAGTAATAAGTAATCGAGGTTGACGTGGGATTGGGATCCGGAACAACAACTGCTGTATAAGCTACCCCATAGTAATAATCATCAAACGACTGATAGCCAAATTCAATGAAACCGGTGCCATACTGTGTCCATTTTACACTCGCCGAAGCATTGGTATTGTCAATCAAATCACCCAGAGTTACTTGCCAATCTACCCCTCCCACTGGAACTTGCGGCTCTCCATTCCTGTCATAAAGAACTACGTGATAATTTTTTGTTTCATTCAACATCGAAGTTGACGGACCGGAAATCGCGGCTGATTGAGACCATGCTGCATATACCGGTAGCACGATCAATAAAACTGCTGGAAAAAATTTTTTCATGAAAATATCAATTAGCCCTGCTCAAAATCAAAGTAGAAAATAACCCGCCTGTTCCCGATAATACTTCCGTAAGCGTCAATTGATTTCCGGAGATTGAATAATCGTATTGTTTGGTTTGACCCTGGGCATCAATAGTAACCCTGGTATTTATAACGCTCCAGGTTCCCTGCACTTGTTTTTGTTGTCCGCCAGTTTGCCAGCTGGCTGTAAATTGACCGTCCGTATTAAATATATAAGATCTGTTTTCAAAACCTTGTTGCACTTTCGTTTGCATAGCCGAAGACATTCCGGAGAATTTTTGATTTTCAGCCATTGTCATGGCCGAGCGGGTGGCTTGCCAGTCGATATTCCATGTGCCGGTCAATGGTGTTTGTGCGGCAACAGAGGAGTAAGACAATAAAAAGAAAATAAAGATGTGTCGCATAATGATTTCGTTCATCAGGGGTTGGTATTTACGACATGGTATTCGAAAGACTTAATGATATTGTTGGCATCGTCACGGATTTTGATCAGGCGACCACTGGCATCATAGTTATAATATTCCGACCTGTTATTGGTGTCTGTCTTAAAAGATAATCCGACAACAGGCGCATAGTTAAACGTCACCATCTTGCTATTGTCGGGATATAAGCGGGCATTATCGAGGTATGCTCCTGATGCATTAGTAACTGTCACTGTACCGGTCGTGCTGAGGGTCACTGTCCACTCGTATAGCTTCCAGTTGTCATTGCCGTTAAATGGCGATCCGGCTACGGGTGTAATCGTTGCCCCTGTGCTGCTTACAGTTGGTGCAGCACCATTGGCCCAGACACTTACTCTGTACTTTCCGGCACTAAGATTGTCGCGCCAGATACTCGTTCCATTAAAGCCGGTTGTATTATTAAACCCAGCCCCTGAGTCATAAGAATTTGAATACTTCCACTGCCCTTTACTCGTGCCATCAAAATCAGTATAAGCTACACTTGAATAAGAAGCATTATCAATGACCGCAAGGGCTTGCCTCTTTCTTGTATTCCATATTATTGCCTGCGATAAGTTCCCGTCCACGGAACGTACCTCCGTAGGATTCCCCTTGCTGTCAACCGATACAACACGATAGTATTCCCGGTAGGGATTGCCCGCTGGAAACAAACTGAAATTATGTGTATTGCTTGCTGGATAGTTCGTTGGGTCGTTCAATGGAGTGCTGAGATTTGACACGTGCTTCTTTAAAAGTTTCAATACGCTGTTCTCGTACGTCATCTCATTGAGTTGCCCGGAGACAAGGTTTCCGTTAACCAACGTGAGTTCTTCCACCGGCACACCTTTAAACCACTGTTGGGGTACATTACTTCCGGCGATGCCTCCATTAATATAATCTTGCGGGTAGCGGGTTATTTGTGTGTGTGTACCGCGCTCATTGGTTGTAGTGGATTTCGTTTGTTGTGCATGAATAAAATTTTCACAATCGAAATTAGTCGTTGTGATTAAGGCCCTTCCTACGTTATCATAACTCGTCTCCGTTATACTTTTCAGGAAGCACCAGATGGAGGTGTATTTGTAGTGATAAAAGGAAAAAACAGCTGGATAAAATGCCGGAACCTCAGGACCGGCAGCTTGCTCCGGTAAGTCATACTTTATCCGGAAACCCAATGCCTGTTTATAATTAAGCTCATTATTCGGGTCGTAGGTAAAAAATGCTGTTTCATTTGGGAACCCCTGATACGTGTATTGCTTTTCAGTTACCTTCTGAAAGTCATTGGCATTGGGGCCAACAAAACGATAATGTTCTTCCTTTTGAATCTTATAGTCCTGCCGTCCTTCTGCCTGCACTGCGGGGGTTGTCGAACCAAAATCAACGTTGGCATAATAGAAGATGCTTTTCCCGGACATCGTTGAATCTGAATCGGTTACCTCCACAACAGGGTATTGAACGCTGGGAATCATCCCTTCAAAAAGTGGGTTGGTATTGCTGGACAAGATCAAAAAAACGCATTGCGCTATGCTTGGATCATAGAATGTTCCATTATTCTCATTCATTTTGCGCTGCCGCAAAATGTCCATGTATTGAAAAGCCATGGCATCTTCCGTAGGTCCGTTGTTTGTATTCGATGTGTACTTATAGTTCTTCTTTGAAATGACTGTGTTATCAGCATCATAATTGGAAATAGATTTGACACGCAGACCTCCACCCAGTATCCCGGACACATCTGCTTTGTGCGGCTCCAGTTCAAAACTGGAGTAACCACCTGTAGGATAAATTATCTTGTTGAGCGAACCGCTGAGTATCTCTGCCTGGCTGGTTAAACGTCCGCCTCCAATAAAATTGACCAGATTGTAAGAAGGAATCAGAGTTGTATTAGATGTCCCTCCATTGTAATAACCCCAATAGTCTATGGCATATGAATCGCGTGCCGGTAAATGCTCTCTGGTGGTATACTGGAACTGGTATACACCCTTGTCTTTATCCACCAATTTCTTCAGGTACATCCGCTTGCCTGTGGCTGCTACTCCATTCGCACCAGGACCGGAATTGATTACCTCGTACGTTAATGAATAAGAAACAGAAACTCCATCTTCGGTAACAGTGATTTGATTGAGTGCTCTGGCCGAGTACTGGTCAGGGCTGGCCACATTGGTCTCAACATCAAGTCTCAGGTCGTTGTATTGAAAATTGATCACCACCCCGTTAGAAGATACGATTTGTTTCAAGCGGGGAACGTATACTGCATTTTTATCTTTACAAACTACATTGGGAGGTAAAGTGCAAGACTGGTCAGTACCTGTTGCATTAATATCCCTAAAATACTTCTTTTCAGAAGTCGATTGAAAATAGCTATAGATCTCATGATCATAAATTAATTGAATGGTGTCGCCCTGGGTTGTTATTATTTTCGTCAGGTAAGATGCTGAAGCCCCTGAAAATTGAGATCCGGTGGCCATTGTACAAGTCCGTATGACACTGCTGGTTTCACTTTCACCAAAAATATAACGATTCCCATTCTTGTCGGTGATGTCATCATCAAAAGTGATTTCAGAGGTGAATGGCAAGGTTGCGACACCCTCATTCGTAATTACATACTTGCCGGTGAAGCCAAGAAAATTGTAGGTATAAATATCAGGCTCTGTGTCATAACTCTGGTTATCAATAATATCCTTTGCTAAATTATAGTCCGCATTTGGTGCACAGTTAATGGTTTCGCACAACGGCTGAAACGTCTGTGGAGGGATAAGTCTGCTTTGAAATCCATCAGGAATCCCCATTGCATTTTGGCTAATGGTACCACCTGCATTTAATGACCAACCCAGCCCCACACGGCTGGCTATTTCGGTTAGCTTAATACCGCCCGCATGATAAGAGATGGATATCGGCAATGTGAAGCCTCCAACTTTGAGATTGTAAATAGGAATGGTGATATCGGGGATTCCCGTGCTAAGACTTACATTATATTGGCCGTACTTACCTAATGATGCTGCTTCCGGTGAAGGCGGATGATAATCCGGCTTATTTATATCAGCACGGAAATTCTGGTTTTGCGCAGTCAAATTTGACCACACGCCCACCAATAACACATATATTAAAATACTTCTTTTCATATATCTTTATTTGCACTAATACTATTTTTCTCTGGCAGCCTCCAACGTTTTATTATTCTATTCCGTTCTTGCGCTCTTTCCTCCTGTTTCAAAATTGACAAGGTCAACTCCTCAACTTATGCTGCGTACTTTAAGCTTTAAGATCAGCCATCATCTTATTCTGCTCCGGGAGATGATAAGGTTAGCTCTTCAATCTTAGGCGACAAATCCTATTTATCTCTCCCAGCTGCACACCATTCGCTGTAGATCTTTAGAATTTTCGGCAAACATACTATTTCAAACCAAGCCATCAAGAGCCCGATGATCCTTTTCCATTATTTTTCTATTAAATGAATCAATCGTCCGGGAATTTTCCCATAGCAGATATGGGAAAAACCCGTTGCACAATTCAATAATTTTACAGGAGTCAATATTGGCAGGTTTATGATTTGATGATTTGGCAATTCGATGATTCGTTGATGTTGCTTCGTCTCAATTATTTCACCGGGCGTTAGTCTTTAAACTTCCCACAACATTTCTATTACAGTCATTTATTTTATGGTATAAAAAAATTATTCTCTCGCATTAAAATTTGTACACACATGAATTGCCACAAGCAAATTGATCCATACAGCGTTGCTCTCAATCTTGCCAGGATTGATTTCAATCTTGCCAAGATTGATCTCATTCTTGTCAGGATTGATCTCATTCTTGCCAGGATTGCTTTCATTCTCTCATGGAATGCAGAATGAATCGAAGACATTGCTTTCATTTCTGCTCGGAATGAAAGATAAACCGTTGACATTGATATCATTACGTGGCGCCTTGCAGAATAAGTTGACGACATTGAGCTTATTCCGCCCTACAATGCAGAATACCCCTCTTATAATGCAAGCAATTTTGACCAGGAGTTCTAATATTCAGGCAAGGTTGAGGGGTTCTTTGTCAAAGAATATTTAATCATTGGCAAGGAATTATAATTTCTTGCCATTTAATCATTACAGTGATAAATCCGGATACCACAGAGAGATGTCTATTTCAGATCAACGAGTAAGGACGAAAGCTTATACGGGATTGCAAAGAGATCCTAGTGAGGATGGAACACGGAGCTGGCTACTTCAACACCGCTATTGAAATCTCAAACGGTGATGCCGGTAATTTTTCTTTATTGCAAAGATTTGCCCCCGATGGATTATCGGCCCAGGCATAACGTACGGTGACGGGATCAGAGACGTTTTCACTCGAGACGATAACCGTATTCTTTTTGATCTCGGCTTTCGCCCACACAAATTTCCTGTCCTTGCCTGCAATGGCGAAATACTTCAGCGCTTTGCCATCACCGGCAACAAGTCCCGAGCCTGTATTTGAAAATTCAACTATCAATTGATTGCCGCTTCGCTTTACCGATTCGGCAATCGGCCCTGAAGAAATGATTTTTTTATCGTTATAAGCGATTCGCATGGCCTGCAAGGCAAGACGCCTGCCCACTTCCTTCTTATTCAACGGGTGAATGTCATTCCACTCGCCCACATCAATACTCACCGTCACAGCCGTATTTGATAAATGCCTCGTATCAAGCTGCGCCTGCCGGAGCTGGGCCCAACCGCTTTCCGAAGGCTCCCTTTTTTCATTCATGAAATTGGCAAGCTCTACTACGATAAATGGGAAATCACCTTCATTCCATCGTGTACGCCAATCGGTGATCAGCGTGCGCATCAGTTCGGTATACTCCAGGGGCTTCCTTGTGTTTGCTTCGCCCTGGTACCAGAGCGCTCCCTTGATCGCGAAGTTGGTGAGTGGTGCGATCATCGCGTTGTATAACCCGGAAGGCTTCCAGCGAACGGTTGTCGAGCCGGACATCGGTTTCAGCTTCGCTCCCACTTTGTACTTCCACTTTCCTTTCAGATCGACAGAGTCTTTTCCTGAAAACAAGAAGTAAGGCTTGTCTGGAATGAAAGCGCCTTTGCCCCCGGAGCTGATAACGCGAACAGCGATGACGTTCTTTCCTTCTTTCAGCAAATTCTCTTTCACCATGTATTTTCTTGGCGGATACTGGTAGCTTGTCGTTCCAACAAAGGCACCGTTGACAAAAGCTGAATCCGAATCAACAATTCTCCCCAACCATAGCCTGCAGGGCTTTCCAATCATTGACTTGGGTACAATTATTTCTTTCCTGAACCATACCGAGCCGTTTGTATTGACGAAGTCAGGCATATCAAAATAGGCAGGAAGGTTTACTTCGGCCCAGTTCTGATCATCCAGGTCTGCTTTTGACCAACGCTCACGCACTCCCGGGTCTGTGCTGTTCAGTTGCATGAACCAATCACGGCCGGCATTCCTGTCGTTTGATTCTATCTGGTCAATGAGTTCTTTGCTCTTGAATTTCTGCAGCTCCGCATAGTAGTCCGGGAATTTTTTGATCTGCTCTTCGCTGATCCAGGCTTCGGCCGGTGCGCCACCCAAAGCTGAGTTGATCAACCCGATCGGGACCTTGTACTTCGCATACAACTCAGTAGCGAAGAAATAACCAACACCTGAAAACCGGAATATATTGTCGCGATTTACTGACAACCACTCGCCACTCTCTACATCTTCATTCGGTGCATTGAAATTGTATTTGTCCGGAACCAGGAATTGCCTGATCTCCGGGTTGTTGGCGCTGGCAATTACCTCGGGATATTTGTCTTGCAACCGGTCCATGCCCAGCTCCATATTTGATTGCCCGCTGCAGAGCCACACATCGCCAAACAAAATGTTCTTTAGTTGAATGGTGTTGGATGCAGACAGCATCATCTCATAAGGCCCACCGGCTTTGTGGGATGGCAATTCGATCTGCCATTTTCCATCTGTCCCGGCAATTGTACTATACTGTTTCGAAGCGAAACGCAGGGCTATTTTCTCAGCGGGCTCAGCCCATCCCCAGATTTTAACCTTTGCATCCCGTTGCAAAACCATACCATCACTGACCAGACGCGGCAGTCGTAACTGCGCGTAACTGAATCCGGCATGCAGAAGAGAGACGATCAATAACGAACGCATGATCCCCAGGTAACAGGTTCTTATATCTTGTGTCTTGCGTCTCACCACTGGCTATCAGAGATACTTGTTGATGATGTTCTCAAAGTATTCCTGTCTGCCGCTGATTTGCTCAGGCTCGCCATTGGCGTGCGCCAGTGAACGCAGGGCATCCAGGGTAAGCTTGCCGTTTTCGAACTGCTTGCCTTTGCCTGTATCGAAAGAAGCGTAGCGATTTTTTCGCAAAGCTTTGTATTCTGATTTTTCCAGAACATCATTAGCTATCAGGAGTGCACGTGCGAACGTATCCATGCCTCCAATGTGTGCATAGAAGATGTCTTTGAGATCGGTAGAGTTCCTGCGCGTCTTCGCGTCAAAGTTGATACCACCGGTCTTGAAACCACCCGCTTCCATAATCACGAGCATTGACTCGACCAACTCGTATACATTATTAGGGAATTGATCGGTGTCCCATCCGTTCTGATAGTCGCCACGGTTCGCATCCATGCTCCCAAGCACATTGGCATTGGCAGCCACTTGCAGTTCGTGCTGGAACGAGTGCTGGGCTAATGTTGCATGGTTTACTTCCAGGTTCAGTTTGAAGTCGGCCATCAGGTCGTATTCTCTCAAAAACGAAATCACGGTGGCAGCATCGAAATCATATTGATGCTTGGACGGCTCCATTGGTTTGGGTTCGATCAGGAATGTTCCTTTGAATCCGTTTTTCCTTCCGTAATCCCTGGCCGCGTGAAGGAAGCGCGCCAGGTGATCCAGTTCGCGCTTCATGTTGGTATTCAGCAATGAGAGGTAGCCTTCTCTCCCGCCCCAGAACACGTAATTAGATCCGCCCAACTCTATCGTTGCGTCTATTGCGTTTTTAACCTGTGCACCTGCATGACATACCACATTAAAGTCGGGGTTGGTGGCAGCGCCATTCATGTACCTCGGGTTTGAAAAGAGGTTTGCTGTTCCCCAAAGTAATTTCACACCTGATGCTTTCTGTTTGCTCTTGGCATAAGAAACAACCTCTGTCAATCTCTTTTCCGATTCTTTCAAAGTCGGAGCTTCATCTACAATGTCATAATCGTGGAAGCAATAAAAAGGAACACCAATTTTGGTGATGAATTCAAAGGCAGCATCCATCTTATCTTTGGCGCGCTCAACAGGGTTGCTGTTCTGTAACCACGGAAAGTTTTTGGTTGGCGCACCAAACGGATCTCCACCGGTGCCGCAGAAGGTATGCCAGTAAGCGATAGCAAACCTGAAATGCTCTTCCATGGTTTTCTTTCCCACTTTTTTCTGGGCATCATAAAATTTAAATGCCAGCGGGTTGTCAGAGTCTTTTCCTTCGTATTTGATCTTGCCGATTCCTTTGAAGTATTCTTTGTTGCCAATGGATAGTTTCATTTCGATTATCTGTTTTAAGTGATTAATTTTCTAATGATTCGTTCAGGATCTTTCGCCAGTGATCATAGGCACCTTTGTAGGATTCTTTTTTTCCTGCATCCGGCTCTTCCGATTCAATCAGATGCAATCCTTTGAAAGCCTCTGTTGAAGATGAATAAATTCCGGAGCCTATTCCTGAACCCAGCGCTGCGCCTTTTGCACCGTCAGTGTCGTACAACTCCAACCGTGCTTCCAGTGTATTGACAAACGCTTCGCGGAACACCGGGCTTAAGAACATATTTGCTTTGCCTGCCTTAATGACTTTTGTTTTCAATCCCATTTCAGAAAGGATATCAAACCCGTAGCGCAAAGCAAAAACAATTCCCTCCTGTGCCGCCCTGAATAAATGCGATTGGTGATGTGTATTGAAATTCAGTCCGTGAACTGAGCCCCCTATCTCTTTATTGCCGAGGATACGTTCAGCGCCATTGCCAAACGGAAGCACTGCCACCCCACCTGATCCTATAGGTGACTGTGAAGCGATCTTATTCATCTCGGCATAGTCGTTGGCGGAGTTAGCTCCTTTGATATTTTTCCGGAGCCAGCTGTTCTGAATCCCTGTTCCATTCACGCAGAGCAGCACACCGTTTCTTTTCGAGTGGTAATCATTGTTGACGTGCAGGAATGAATTGACGCGCGATTCGGTGTCGAATGCATTTTTATCTGTGACACTGTACACGACTCCGGACGTTCCGGCCGTAGCCGCGGTTTCACCGGGGTTGAGTACATTCAATGAGAAAGCATTGTTAGGTTGATCTCCTGCGCGGTAGGCAATGGGCGTCTTCGGAGCGAGGCCCAATTCTGCTGCTGCCGCTTTACTCAGCTCGCCTTGTTTCGAAAATACAGGCGTTACTTTTGCGAGGAACGAAGTTTCAATGCCATAATATTCAAGCAGCTTCTTTGCGATCTCTTTTTTTTCAAAATCCCAAAGAATGCCTTCAGACAAACCTGTTTCCGTGGTGGTCACTTCTCCCGTCATCTTCAGCGCGATAAAGTCACCGGGCAACATGATCTTATAAATCCGCTCGTACGTCTTTGGCTCGTTCTCTTTGATCCACTTCAGCTTGGATGCGGTGAAATTTCCAGGGGAATTGAGATAGTGCTGCAGGCAATAGTGTTTGCCCAAATCAGAAAACGCCTTCTCGCCAGTTTCAACCGCGCGACTGTCACACCATATTATAGAGTGACGCAGCGGGTTAAGATCACGGTCAACAACGACCAGCCCATGCATTTGATAAGCGATGCCGATAGCGAGAATACTTTCCGGTTTTGCGCCTGACTTCTGCAAGCACATCTTCACGCTCTTCACCACGTGCTCCCACCAGAGGTGAGGATCTTGTTCGGCCCATCCGGCCTGTGTTGCAATGATCTGCATCTCTTCTTGTGGAGACTGCGCTGACGCAACAGACGCGCCTGTGGAAATGGATACGAGCGAAGCTTTTACAGAAGAACTCCCGATATCAAGACCGAGCAGATATCCGTTTGACGAATTCATTAAAATCCAATTGAATTACCGCCATCCACCGGGATGACTGTGCCGGTGATGTATGCGTTTTGGTCAGACACTAAGAAATAAGCAGTATTGGCAACGTCTTCAGGCAATCCCAGTTTGCCCATAGGAGTGCGCTTGAGTACGCGCTTCTTACGTTCGGGATCGCTATCGAGTGCTTTGGACGACATGTTTGTCTTGATAAAACCGGGAGCAATACAATTCACAAGGATGCCCAGGGGCGAAAGTTCTACAGCCATACTTCGTGTCATTCCTTCTATTGCTGTTTTCGAAGCGGCATAGGCGATTACTTTAGGCAGACCGTACTGTGCAGCCATCGAACTGATGTTCAATATAAATCCTTTCTTCTGATGAATCATCACTTTGGCCACCTCGCGTGAAATAACAAAGACCCCGGTGAGGTTGGTCATGATAATACGTTCAAATTCTTCGTCAGTGACCTGGACCAATTCTTTCTTCAGATTGATGCCGGCATTGTTGACGAGTATGTCTATTCTTCCAAAACGCTTGGCCAGCTTTTCGATCTGACCGGGGACTTGCTTGAACTTAGTGACATCCATGCGCACGGGAATGCACAGTTCTCCTAGTGCTTCTTTTGCATCGCTGAGTTTGTTCTGATCTCTCCCGGTGATAATGGTGACGATGCCTTCATTCACAAATTTAGTGGCGATGGCAAGGCCAATTCCGGAGGCGCCTCCCGTGATCAGCGCGATTTTCTTTCCCTTCAAAGATTGGGGCATAAGTAAAAGATTTTAAGAGTTCAAAGATGTAAAAAAATGGCTCAAATCGACACAGTTTTTATAGATCGATTGCATTGAAATTAAGCTCTGCAGGGCAAAATTATTAATTTTTTAAGAAATAATTATGCAATCGGTTGCATAATTTAATTTAATCTTAGACCTTAGTACACATGTAAATGGTCCGAATAACCGAGTTAAACCAAAACATCTATGGAAAAAAAACAACTACTAGCAAAACTGAGGTTGAGTAGTAGCCCGGGGTACTTCGGGAAGATGATCCTATTATTATGGACTTTCTTCCTGGCACAGACTCTCCTGGCACAGACTACTATTAAGGGAAAAGTAACGGATGAGAACAATACCGGAATACCCGGTGTAAACGTGGTGATCAAAGGAACCACCGTAGGCACAGCTACCGACGGAGACGGTAACTATGTATTGAACGTCCCCGCAGAGAGTGCTCAGTCGAGCATCATCTTTTCTTTCATTGGATATTCTACACAGGAATTACCGATTGAGGGACGCACTGTAGTAGACGTGAAAATGTCTCCTGATGCGAAAGAACTTTCCGAGGTTGTAGTAGTTGGATATGGAACACAGAACAAGCGGGACGTAACAGGTGCAATCCTAAAGGTTAACTCTGACGTTCTGTTGCAAACTGCTTCACCCAATGCCATTGATCAGTTAAAAGGCCATGCTGCCGGTGTAGACATTATCACAGCCAGCTCCGTTCCCGGTGGTGGTTCGGTCATTCGTATTCGCGGTAATCGTACCATGACACAAACTTCTGCATCAAACTCCAACAACGTATCGGCTACGAGCGCCTCAACAGACGGAAGTAATGCTGACCTCGCTGACCAACCATTATTAGTTGTGGATGGTATCCCTTACAACGGAAACCTCAATGACATTAGTCCCAATGATATTGCAAGCATGGAGGTTTTGAAAGATGCATCTGCCACGGCAATCTATGGTTCCAGAGGTTCTAATGGTGTAATTCTGGTCACTACCAAGCGTGGCACATCAGGCAAAATTGTATTTAACTACGATGCCTATTATGGTACCTCATCGGTTATGAAAGAGTTGCGCGTTTTCAACGGAGCAGAATATGCACAGTTTAAATTAGATGCTCAGGCTGGAAACAGTGTTACCCCTAATACTACTAATTATGGAATAACAACTGCGGAACAGGCCGCTCTTGATGCCGGTGTTTCTACAGACTGGCAAAAACTGATTTATAAAACCGGTGCGATCACCAATCACACATTTGGTGTGAGCGGTGGTAATGATAAGAGCAAATACTCATTAAGTGCCGGCTACTTCCAACAGAGCGGTATCATTCCTAATCAGGATTATACACGCTATACAGTCAGAAGTACTATGGACCATCAGCTGAACAAACGCATTAAAGTAGGTCTTAACACTATTAATACAGTCTCTTACCAAAACACGCCAGGTGGTGCTGGTGTAACGGGAGGTCTGATGAGGATGACGCCACTCGCCTCTCCTTACAATACGGATGGCACAGTCAACTTGCAACCACAAACAGGCCAAACAGATGCTTCAGCGATAAACCCCCTGACCTTACTTTCAAAGGCTGGATCGATTCTGTCAAGAACCAGGCGCTTGAGAACATTCAACAGCTTCTATGGCGAAGTTGATATTATTAAAGGATTGAAATACAGAGTAAACGTAGGTCTGGATTATTTCCAGGACAAAAGTGACGGTTACTCAGGTCCTGGCACCTTTGTTAACACTTCACTCTCTCAGGCGCAGTCACAAGGCAGCGTAAGAAACACCGAAAACTGGCAGTATACCGTTGAGAACCTGATTCTGTTTGATAAGACAATCAACGAAAAGCACAAAATAGGTTTCACCGGACTTTACAGCTTCCAAAAGAACCATTCACAGGCCAACTATGTATTTGGCCAAGGAATCCCATTCGACTATATACAGAATACCAATTTATTTCAAGCGGCTTCGGTCACTGTTGGCGGTCAGTTTGATAACTTCTTCTCAGAGCGTGGTTTGATCTCATACATGGCTCGGGGTACATACAGTTATGACGGACGTTTTAGTGCGACTGCAACTGTACGTTCAGACGGATCTTCAGTCCTTTCACCTGGCAATCAGTATTACACGTACCCTGCTTTTTCAGCAGCATGGAATATCAGCAATGAAAAATTCATGTCAAACCTTCCTGTCGTTTCCAGTTTGAAATTAAGGGCCGGTTGGGGTATCACTGCAAGTCAAAATATCAATCCTTACTCTACCCTTGGAGGGTTAAGTTCTGCTGCCTATAACTTCGGTCAGGGAACTGCAGGCCAACAAGGAGCATACACGATCAGTAATTTGCCAAACAATGCGTTGAAATGGCAGAATACAAAAGGCTGGAATATAGGATTGGAGTTTGGTGTACTTGAAAACAGAATCACAGGTGCTTTCGAAGTTTACGGTAGCGAAACTTCCGACATTCTATTGCCAGTATCCCTGCCCGCTTCCAACGGTGGAGGATCAATTGTGAAGAATGCAGGAAAAACTCAAAGCAATGGTATTGAGTTGAGCATCAATAGTGTCAATGTCAGGACTTCATCTGGCCTTACATGGTCAACTGAATTCAACTATTTCTTCAACAGGGAAAAAATTGTTGCACTCACTCCGGGCCAAAGTTTTGATGTTGGCAATGGATGGTTCGTTGGACAGCCTCTTACGGTGATTTACGACTATAAGAAAATAGGAATCTGGCAAACCAGCGATGACCTCAGCGTACAAACTTCTCCGGTACAACGTCCTGGTCAAATCAAAGTACTCGATTGGAATACAGCTGGAGCAAATCCAGGCACAGCAAATTATGGTGTGGCCGATGGTAAAATCACTCCCGATGACCGCACTATTATTGGAAACTTCCAACCCCAGTTTGATGCCGGGATGACTAATAAAGTTACCTACAAGCGCTTCGATTTCTCCATCAGCATTTATGCAAGGATGGGAATGAAAGTAGTAGTGCCTTATGTAACGAGCGAACCCGGTGGTGCTAATTTTACGGGATACAGTTTCTTCAATCAGAGCCGTCAAAACCAGTTGAAGGTTGACTACTGGACACCTACTAATCCTACGAATGCATTTCCTCAGCCTGATGCAGGTACAGGCGTAGCATACTACGCTTCAACCCTTGGCTATGTCGATGGATCGTTTATCAAGTGCAGGTCAATCAATTTGGGATATGAAGTACCTTCATCCTTGTTAAGCAAAGCAGGTATTACATCACTCCGGTTCTACGTACAGGCGACTAACCCTTTCGTCATCTGGGCACCTTTTGTTCAGCAAGGTTATGGGCCTGATCCTGAAGGAAACGGTTTTGGCGGGGCTATCAGTTCTACCGGAACTTCAGGTGCGAATGCAATCGTAAGCCGTGCTGTCACGGTGAATGCCAACGTCCCGTCAACAAGACAAATATTGTTTGGCTTGAATCTCAAATTCTAAAATCACAAAGAATATGAAACACAATAAAATATTCAGCTGCTCGCTCCTACTGGCCACGATGCTGATAAGCAACAGTTGTACAGATTTATTGAAAGAGAAACCTCAATCAAATATAGTTCCGTCTGCATTCGGTACTCCGGCTGGTCTTTTGGCCGGTATCGCGGGTGTATATAGCGACATTCGTGGCGCGTGGGGAACCGAAGGGTTCACCATCAGCCAGATGGCTGGCACGGATGAGCATCTTGCAGGAGGAAGTGCAGGTAACCTGCGCTTATTTAATTACAACGGTATTACAGGAGGTGATTTTGGTGGTGGCTTTGGTTTTTATTCAGACATCAACTCACTGAATGGAATACTCCTCTATGCACCTACTGCCGGACTGGATGCAAGCACAGTGAAAGCATACCAGGGACAAGCACAGTTCCTTAGAGCTTTCCTCTACTTCTACCTGGTACAGACTTACGGCAATATTCCGATGCATACTACTTTCATTACTGTACCTACACAATCGGATGCTCCAGCCGCTGCAACGGACATCTATAATGTGATCGTACAGGATCTGAATGATGCGATCACCAACTTGCCCAACACTCCTACGGCACCTTTCCTTGGCAAAGCTGCTACTGCTGGCGCTGCCAAATGGCTGTTGGCAAAAGTGTACCTCACCAGGGGCTGGCTTACCGGTAACAGCAACGATTTCACTTTAGCTTACAATACTGCCAAAGACCTGATCGATAACAGAGCAACTTATGGTCTTGACCTGTGGCAGGATTATGCTGACGCATTCAAGCCGGCTAACGATTACGGAAAAGAAACACTTTTCGTAAGCGATCACAGTACGGATGTAAAATATGGCGCTTATGCTGCAGGTCAACCTGCCGGTGGCGCTGGTATCAATGTCACTCCATGGATGGGGCTTGCAAACCTCGTGAGTGTTGTTGGTGTCAATTCAACTGTAAATGCCTCAGGGCTTCTGGCATCTGCGGGCAATACATTGCTAAACAGGGATGTTCAGTTTGGCCGGCCTTTTACGCGTATCAGACCTAACATGCCACGACTCACATCAGGCCCTAACTCTGGCAAAAGTTATTTGTTGGATCAGGCATTTGCGGACAGAACTAACGACTCACGCTACCTCAAAACTTTCCAGACCGTATGGTTGGAAAACGGAACAGATGCCAACCATGGTAACTCAATCGTGAGTGGCGTTTATAGCGGCCCTGGCGTTACCGGATCACGCGGTCAATTGACCTGCGGAGTGGATACTGCCATTTGGTTCCCGGATTATGAAGTTGTCGGTGCTCCACAGAAATCAGGAACAAGAAACTTCAAAGGCATTATTATTCCGCCAAGCTTGCAAAACAATACCGCCTATCCTTACATGAAGAAGCTTGCTGACCCAAGCCGTGTCAATCAAAACGACCCTTCAACCAGGCCGGTAGTTATCGCTCGTTTCTCAGACGTTTATCTTATTGCTGCTGAAGCAGCGTTTAAACTTGGTCAATTGCAAAATGCAGCTGACATGATCAACGTGGTGAGGAAAAGAGCTGCCTATCGCACAGGTGCTGCCTATGTTGCCGGTGGTGCGTTTGGCTTGACATCAACACCTGCTACCATGGTTGGAGATCCCTACCCTGCCGGTGTAACATTGACCACTGCTCAGGCTGCATTGACAGCATTGCCTGCACAGATCACCTTAGACTTCATCCTTGATGAACGTACTCGTGAATTTTTCGGTGAGTCTGTACGTTGGCTCGACCTCGTTCGCACACAATCATTGGTTTCTCGCGTAGCTGCGTGGAACCCGATAGAAGCTGGTACGAACATCAAACCAACGCACATGCTTCGTCCGATACCACTCGATGAAATAAACCTGGTAACGGTTGGTCCTGCCTATCCGCAGAATCTAGGGTACTAGGGTTTACTTCTAGGTTTGTTTTTAGTTAGGAAAGAGAGCGAAGCAATTCGCTCTCTTCATTTATTTCCGACATGCTATGTGCTGATAAACTATGTTATTAATTGAAGATGTAAATTACTCTGCCTGAATTTCGAGTTTCATGATGAAATCTGCTTCAACCGCGCTTACCTATTTTGGATTAATATGCTTCACCTTGCTTTTAAGTATCAGTGTGAATGCGCAGTCTTCTTCAGAAAGTCTGATACGTCAGCGTATTTCGATCAATGAAGGCTGGCATTTTTATAAATACGATTCGTCAACAAAAGCAGACAACCTGATCTATGATGTCCGCCCAAAGATTTCAGACAATGTTGAAAACAGGGTAGCCGATGCCAAACCCACAGAGGCTGTAAAAGCAGAAGCTACTCAGGAAGTACTTAGGCCCTGGATATTACCAACCGGAAATCGTTTTATAAAAGATCAGTTAAACCGGCATGCTCGTCCGGAAGGAAACCCGGGAAGCAATTTTCGTTTTGTAAAAAATGAATTTGATGACAGAACGTGGGAGAAAATAAACCTGCCACACGACTGGGCCATTAAAGGACCATTTATGCCTGTAAAGAATCCGGAAGTAAGTGGAGGAATGGGACGACTACCCAGTCCTGGTGTAGCGTGGTACAGAAAAAAATTAGATATACCGGCAAGTGATAACGGGAAATCTATCTTTCTCGATGTCGATGGTGCAATGTCGTATGCTATGGTTTGGTTGAATGGTAATTTAGTGGGAGGTTGGCCTTATGGTTACAATTCCTGGCGACTTGATCTTACGCCTTATGTGATTCCTGGCGGAGTGAATCAACTGGCCATCCGTTTGGACAATCCAAACCATTCAGCCCGCTGGTATCCCGGTGGAGGTATCTATCGCAACGTCTGGTTAACCAAAACAAATCCTGTTCACGTTGGTCAGTGGGGCACTTATATCACAACTAAAAACGTTTCAAAAAAATCAGCTGCCGTTGACCTGGAGATTACGGTTGATAATGACTCAAAGGCAACGGCTATTATCAATGCAATAACCCGAATCTATTTGGCAAATGCCAAAGGCAGCATCACGGGAAAAGAAATTGTCAATTCATCAACCCTGAACACAACGATTGCCGCAGGTGAAAGCAAAAAAATCATCGGCTCCGTATCTATTGAAAACCCTAAACTATGGGGTCCCCCTCCTACGCAGCAGCCTAACCTTTATGTTGCAGTAACAACGTTGATGCAAAACAATAAACCGATCGATACCTATGAAACAAAATTTGGTATCCGGTCACTGGAGTTTAATCCGGACAAAGGAATATTCGTTAACGGAGAACGCATCCAGATAAAAGGCGTGAATCAACACCATGATCTGGGCTCATTGGGTGCTGCATTCAATATACGCGCTGCTGAACGCCAGTTGGAAATACTTCGAGAAATGGGATGCAATGCTATTCGTATGGCGCACAATCCACCTGCACCGGAATTGCTTGAGCTAACCGACCGAATGGGATTCCTGGTGATCGATGAAATATTTGATTCATGGGAACGAAAGAAAACGCCTCATGATTTTCACCTGATATTCCCGGAATGGTCTGAACCTGATGCACGTTCTTTTGTGCGAAGAGACAGGAACTCTCCTTCTGTAATCATGTGGAGTTTTGGCAATGAGGTGGGTGAGCAATATACCGCTGAAGCAGGAGGTGCCGTGGCCAAACGACTATACGACATTATAAAAGAAGAAGACCCAACTCGCCCGACAACGTCAGCGATGAACTACGCAAAGCCCGACATGGCCTTACCCGAGGTCGTAGACATTATAGGTTTGAATTACCAGGGCGAAGGAATTCGTCAATCTCCGGAATTTGAAGGAACCGAACGCATTCGTACTACACCTCAATACGATGCGTTCCATAAACAATTCCCTGGCAAGGTAATTCTGAGTACTGAAACTGCTTCTGCTTTCAGTAGCCGTGGAGTCTATCTGTTCCCGGTGACGAAAGAATCGAGCTCGATCGTTCGTGATGGACGAGGTGGTGACTCAAACATTCACCAGGTCAGTTCATATGAGCTTTATGCCGTAGACTTTGGCGCGAGTACTGACAAGGTTTTTAGTTCCGTTGAGCGACATCCTTTCGTAGCAGGAGAATTTGTTTGGTGTGGCTGGGACTACCTAGGCGAACCAACACCGTACTACGATGCGCGGAGCTCCTATTGTGGCATCATCGACCTGGCAGGTTTTAAAAAGGACCGTTTCTATTTATACCAATCGCACTGGCTTCCCGACTTGCCAATGGTTCACATTCTGCCACATTGGAATTGGCCAGAACGCATTGGAGAGATTACACCCGTACACATCTTCACTTCCGGCAACGAGGCTGAGTTATTCCTGAATGGTAAATCGTTAGGCCGTAAGAAAAAGAACCCGTATGAATATCGTTTGCGTTGGGATAGCGTACGCTATGAACCAGGTAAACTAAAAGCAGTTGCTTACAAAAATGGCAAGCCATGGACAGAAAGTACGATCACAACTTCAGGTAACCCAATGAAGCTAGTCGCTACAGCAGATCACCAGGTTATCAAAGCAGATGGAAAAGATTTGACCTTCATAACCGTGCAAGTAACAGATGCTAATGGAATCGTGGTGCCGCGCTCGAATAATTCAATTGAGTTTAGTATTGATGGACCGGGAGAAATAGTATCAACCGATAATGGTGACCCAACCAGCATGGTTTCGTTTGTATCAAATACGCGCGAAGCATTTAATGGGCTTTGCCTGGTGGTTGTCCGCGGAATACAAGGACAACCTGGGATCATCAGGCTAACTGCGAAATCCGGATCGCTGAAAAGCACTATTGTTTCTGTAACCAGCGAGATTGTAAAGTGAGTAACGCATGAAATATGTTAATAATAGCAACCATAAAATTGATCTAACTTCGATACTATGAATAGGATGTCATTCAATATCTGTTCTTTCGCTTGGCTTTTGTTGCTTGGCCAACAAAGTTTGGCTCAAAGCAATTACGTCTCATTCCAAAAAAAGTCAGGGAGTTTTACTTTGTCTACTTCAGGGAAATCATCTCCGCTCTATGCGAGCAGCTCTGATTTTCCCGGAGTAATCCGGGCTTTAAAAAGCCTGAAGACAGACATCACTCTTGTCACCGAGGCAGAGCCACAATTAATTACGGATAAGAGCCCTTCTGAAAAGGAAGTAGTCATCGTTGGAACACTGGGTAAGAACCCGCTGATTGATCAACTCATTCAGAGCAAGAAAATAGATGTCTCATCTCTCACAGGGAAGTGGGAAGATTTTTTAATTCAAACCGTTGAAAAGCCTTTTCCAAAAGTTGATCGCGCTTTGGTTATTGTGGGCAGCGACAAGCGAGGCACCATCTTTGGCATTTACGATCTCTCAAAACAAATCGGAGTGTCACCCTGGTATTGGTGGGCAGACGTGCCCGTAAAGAAAAATAAAAACGTCTTCGTTTCATCGGTGCGTTACGTTTCAGGTGAGCCTTCTGTAAAGTACCGCGGTATTTTTCTCAATGACGAAGAACCTTCACTCGGACGCTGGGCAGTAGAGAAGTACGGAGGCTTCAAGCACGAGTTGTACGAAAAAATATTTGAACTCCTGTTGCGGCTCAAAGGAAATTACCTGTGGCCCGCGATGTGGTGGCCTGCATTCAATGCGGATGACCCGTTGAATCCTGAGCTTGCCGATGAATATGGAATTGTGATGGGCACCTCCCACCATGAGCCAATGATGCGCGCCCATGCCGAATGGAGAAAACTGAAAGCAGGTGACTGGAACTACGAAACGAACACGGCTGTACTTCAAAAATTCTGGAGGGAAGGCATCGAGCGGATGGGCAACCGCGAAAGCATCGTAACACTAGCCATGCGTGGTGACGGTGACATGGCGATGTCGGAAGACACCAAGACCGCATTGCTGGAAAAAATAGTCAAAGACCAGCGTGGCATCATCGCTGATGTCACGAAGAAAAACATTACCCAAATTCCACAGTTGTGGGCCATCTACAAAGAGGTTCAGGATTACTACGACAAAGGCATGCGAGTCCCTGACGATGTCACGCTGCTCTTCTGTGACGACAACTGGGGCAATATCCGCAAACTTCCTGCGCTCAAAGACAAAGCCCGGCCAGGTGGTTATGGAATCTACTATCACTTCGACTATGTTGGCGACCCAAGAAACTACAAGTGGCTTAATACTAACCCCATTGCCAAAGTGTGGGAACAAATGCACATGGCAAAGGAGTATGGTGCAGACCGTATCTGGATCGTGAATGTAGGCGACCTCAAGCCGATGGAGTTTCCGATCAGCTTCTTTCTTGACTATGCATGGGACACCAATAAATGGAACCAGAACAACCTGGAAGAGTATACCCGCCAATGGTGTGCTGAGCAATTCGGAGAAGCTTACGCAACTGATATCGCAGACATCATCTCCAAGTACACGAAATACAACGGCCGGAGAAAACCCGAATTGATAAGTCCAGAGACATTCAGCCAGGTCAACTATCATGAAGCAGAGAATGTAGTTGCTGACTATCGCGCTTTGGAAAAAAGAGCGGATGACATCTATTCAAAAATACCGGAGTCGCAACGCGATGCTTTTTATCAACTGGTGCTCTATCCCGTGAAAGCGTGCGCCAATCTCTACGACATTTACGTCACCACCGGAAAGAACAAACTGTATGCAGACCAGGGAAGAGTATTGACAAATATGCTCGCGGACAAAGTAAAAAAAATGTACAAAGAGGACTCACTCCTGTCAGCTTACTATAACAAGACGCTTGCCGGTGGAAAATGGAACAACATGATGAACCAGATCCATTTCGGCTACACTTACTGGCAAGATCCTCCGAAGCAGCTGATGCCAGAAGTAAAACAGATCGTTAATGGAAACGAACCGGAAATGGGAATTGCTGTTGAAGGCTTAACCGAGTCATGGCCGACATCAACTTCACAGGCTGTTCTCCCTGAATTCAACTCTTACCAAAAGTCAGAACACTACTTTGAAATTTTCAATCGCGGCCCATCAGAGTTTAATTTCTCTGCTTCCGCAGATGTGAAGTGGATAAAGCTATCTAAGGCCAGTGGAGCAATTAAGAATGAAGAGCGGATAACCGTATCAGTCGACTGGTCATCGGTTCCTTCCGGTCTTTCTCAATCAATGGTCACGATTAGCGGTCCCGGCGGAAAGAAAATAAGCATTGCTTGTAAGATCAATAATACAAAGGTTACGGAAACAGGTTTTATTGAAACAGATCATTACCTGTCGATCGAGGCGGAGCACTTTGACAAAGCAGTAAAAACAAATGATGTTCAGTGGCAAATCCTCCCCGACTATGGAAGGACATTGTCGGGTGTAGTGCCGTTTCCTGTTACTGCCAGTGTGCAAACTCCTGGAGGCAACAGCCCTCACCTGGAATACAACTTATTACTTGTGGACTCTGCGACTATCCGTGTGCAGTTACAACTAAGCCCTACGCTGAACTACAATGGAAGCAAAGGATTATTACTGGCCGTCTCCCTGGATGATGAAACTCCCCGGGTGATTAACATTCACAGAAGTGAAACACAGAAAACATGGGCCAGGTCAGTAGAGGACAATATGCGTGCTATAAACTCCACGTGGAAAATAACAAAGCCTGGGAAACACATTCTGAAATACTGGATGATTGATCCGGGAATTGTCTTGCAAAAGATTATTATTGATGCCGGTGGTCTAAAGCCAAGCTACCTTGGGCCACCTGAAAGCATTCACATTCCAACCCTTATCAATACAAAATGATACTAAAAATCAAATTTATTTACATGGCAGTCGCGGGAGCAGTGCTCCTCGCCTACCCAACGGTTTTGCGCTTGAGTTCAAATGAAGACCAGGATCCAGGCAAAGGTTTGAAAGATTATTATCAAAACTATTTTCCTATGGGAGCTTCAGTCACTCCGCAATCTTTAAAAGGTGACGAAGCGAAGTTGATCCTTAGTCAGTTCAACAGTCTTACACCAGAGAACGTGATGAAGCCGGGACCAATTCACCCGGAAGAAAACCGGTACAACTGGGCACCTGCCGATGAGATTGTAAACTTCGCACAAGCGAATGGACTCAAGATGCGTGGACATACGCTATGCTGGCATAACCAAACCGGCGATTGGTTTTTCAAAGATGCCGATGGGAAACCTTCCTCTAAGGAAACAGTGCTCAAGCGCCTGAAGGATCACATCACTGCAGTGGTCACCCGTTACAAAGGAAAGATTTATGCCTGGGATGTGGTCAACGAAGTCATCTCTGACAAACGTGACGAGTATTTCAGAAAAACAAAATGGTTTGATATCTGTGGAGAAGAGTTTGTTGCGAAAGCTTTTCAATATGCACATGAAGCCGATCCTGACGCGCTACTCTTTTACAATGACTACAATGAAATAGATTCAGTCAAGCGGGAGAAGATCATTAAGATGGTGCAGGGCTTGCAGAAAGCGGGAGTTCCCATTCATGGTGTAGGTCTGCAAGGACATTGGGCTGTGAACGAACCTTCCAAAGCGCAACTGGAGAAAACACTGAAACGCTTTACCGATCTGAAATTAAAACTTCAAATCACCGAACTGGATATTTCGGTCTATCCGAAAGAGCACAATGCACGCGAACAAAAATCGGAAGACAGCGACACTGCGTTCTCCCCTGAAAAGGAAAAGAAGCAGATGGAAGTATATGCGATGTGCTTTGAGCTTTTCAGAAAATACAAAGCCTCCATCACCGGAGTCACCTTCTGGAATATTTCAGACCGCAGCAGTTGGCTCGACAGCTTCCCCGTGAAAGAACGAAAAGACTATCCCCTGCTCTTCGATCAGAACTTGAAACCTAAGAAAGTGTACTGGGAGGTGGTTAAGTTCTAATCTGTTGTTGGTTATTCGTTGATGGTCCCGATAACTATCGGGACTAGTTGTTCGTGTCATACGGGTACGGATAGTAACTGTGCAATTCAAACATTGCTCAATTAAACCTGTAACCCGGCAAAAAAGGATTGACGAAATTCCGCTCAGAACTTAAAGCCGAAACAGTTCAGATGAGATTAAAAGCAGTGCTTAATTCGCTGGCTTGAAGAGTGTGCCGCCTTTAGCCTGATTTTCTTTCACCTTATCAATCATAGGCTGCCAACGGGGATCATCATGAAGTGAGTTCAGATCGGTATCGTTCACGATGTGATCATAGTTGGAATACATGACCACGGAGAAAACGATCCGGTTGAGGTTTGAAAATGCACTGTCAGGCATGGACGCCATTGCCCAAGAGCAGGCAGCATTGTAACGGTCTTTCTCAAACCCCTTTCTGCCAAACATCATAAATGCAGCATTGTAAGTCATCCCCGATCCTTTGTAATCCTTTCGATGATAAAGGATTTCTGCCTGCGCGACATACTTTGTATAATCTCGTGTAGGACGTTGCGCAATGCTTTGCTGAAATGCGATGATCAGTAAAAGAGAAATCAAGAGCTTCATAGAATAATTTGACAACTCAAATCTAGCGCAAGTAGCCAAAAATTCAAATTTTTGGTTCTGTCCAACTGAGCTTGCCGAAGCTTGTATTGGACACTAGATCTTTAGAGAACCACGGAATCCCCTGGCTGCATAGTAAGATTCTGCTCCGTTGTGATACGTGAAGACGTGATCGTACCTGCGATCACAAAAAATAGCGCCACCCAATTTTCGGATAGCGACAGGTGTTTTCACCCAGCTCGATGTTTTTGTGTCGAAGCTTCCAAGTTTTTGCAATTCACGATACTCTTCTTCTGTCAAAATCTCAACGCCCATGTCTTTCGCCATTTGGATTGCGCTGTTCCCTGGTTTATTCTCTTTCCTTGACTCCAGCGCTTCATGGTCATAACAAATACTTCTGCGACCACCAGGGCTTTCCGCTGAGCAATCGTAAAAGACAAATTCACCTGTCTTTTTATTCTGACCTATAACATCGGGCTCCCCTCCTGTAGTTTCCATTTCATTGAGCGTCCATAATTTCTCAGGGCTAGCCTGAAGCTTTGCCTGGATTTTATCCCATTCAAGACCCTCATGACGTTTCCTGTTTTTTTCAAAGCGGGCCATTAGTATACCGAGCAGTTCTTTACTTTCTCCCGGTGATAATTTCTTCTTACTCATACTTTGTATTGTTTCTGTTAAACTGCCGATACTTTAGTCCTCCAGTCCCTTCCCGTTGAGAATCGGCTTCATATATTTCTCAACTCTCTCTTCTCGGGTCTTGGATTGTTTAGCTGAAGAAAAATACAGGAGATATCCTCGTTGCCTTCCTGGTGTCAGCGCTTCAAATGCTTTTTTCAAAGCAGGATGCTTGTCCAGTTTTCTTTGAAACTCTTCGGGCATATTGAACTCTTTCGTTTTCTTGAAGTCCACTTTCACGCCAGACTCTTCCACCTTAACAGCTTCGTAAATGTAGGACTGCACGGTACGTTTCATCTTCACTATTTCTGCAGTACTGGTGAATCGAATCTGGCGGGCAGCCTGTACATTTTCAGTTTGCTGTACCAGGATTTTTTTAGCGTCTTTCAGCAAGACACCTTTGAAAAACAGCAACGCACAATATTCTTTAAAGGCATGTATCAGTACGATATTGCTTTTCTCGAACGTGTAGCAAGGGCAACCCCATTTCAATTCTTCAATCAGATCGCAGCTGAGAGCAATCGCGCGCAGTTGCTCTAACTCCTTCTGCCACTTTTTGGCTTTATTGAAATACCAATCAACTTTGGGATTCATCGGTTGTGGATTTATTTTAAAGTTTTAAGGTTAAAGTATTAAGAATTGGCCGAAATCATCTTTCGATCATCAGGCCTGAAGTACCACGAAAGTATCGTCAGTGCAAGCAGCAACAATGGAGGCAGTATTTCACTTATGGGATCTCCCGATGCAATATGTGAATATATTGCTCCAGACATAGCAAAGAAGAAACCTGCGTAAGCCCATTCTTTGAGTAATGGAGATTTAGGAACAAGCACTGCTACGACTCCTAAAATTTTCCAGATAGCCAATAGGGTCAGGAAATAGATGGGATAGCCGAGGTGTACAATACTATCTACTCCCCCGGCCCCTTCTTTTGCTTTAAAGAACTGCACTGCTCCAGTCGATACCATACCCAGTGCGAGCCAAAGGGTAGCAACCCAATAGATGATTTTATTTCTCTTTGTCATAACTTATTATTTTAGTTTGTGTAGGATGTCTTGTATGCGGTTGTGTGCCATATTGATGCCCTGGGCAAAAGGCAGCTGCAGCATTTGGTCCCGGAGTGCAACAGACTTGTAAATGACATGCATATTGAGTTTGCTGGTGTCATCGGTAAGTTTTTCAAACTCCAGGAATTCCAGTTGTACGCCAAAAGGTGTATTCTCCATTTCGAATGTCCTGATGATTCTCAGGTTCGGAATAAACTCATGGATCGTCCCGCTGAACCTGTGTTTGTTCCCCTTAGGGTCGGTTGTTTCAAACTGATAACTGCCGTACTTCTTATTTTCCAGTTTAAGGACTTTCGTTCCCATCCATTGTTCAACAATTTCTGCTTCTTCGTATGCTTTGAAAAGCAGCTCCAAAGGCAAATCAAATTCGCGGGTAATTGTTAGCTCCTGCTTACCGTCTTCAGCATTGATTTTTGTTTTATACTCCATGGCTGTTATTATTTCTTGGATTTGTATTTTTTCATAACTGCTTCCAGTTTATTAAACCTGTCATCCCACATCTTGCGGAACGGCTCAATGAAATCGGCTACTTCTTTCATTTTTTTTGCATTAATAAGGTAGTAAATCTCCCTGCCGGTTTGCTCTTGCTTTAGCAACTCACACTCCGTGAGTATTTGCAGGTGTTTTGAAACAGTAGGTCGTGCAGTGTCAAAGTTGGAAGCGATGGCACCGGCTGTCATGGATTGCGATGCAACTAACAAGAGTATGGCCCGCCTGGTCGGGTCTGCAATGGCCTGGAAAACATCTCGTCTTAGATTCATTATGTAGTTATTTGACTACAAATTTATATGTAGTCAAATAACTACGCAAATTTTTGATTGAATTTATTTTTAACGGAAGGCCAATGTCTTTTAGGCTTTCTTCACCTTCTTTTTCCTGTCCTTGTCTACCATCTTGCCTTTGGATTGGGCAAGATTGCGCCCCCATTTCGCTATCTCTTCCAGCATTGGAATCAGCGATTTTCCGAAATCGGTCAGGAAGTATTCCACTTTGGGAGGCACTTCAGGATAGATCTTCCTTCCCACAACGCCATCGCTCTCAAGGCTTTTCAATTGCAGGCTAAGCATCTTTTCTGTAATACCAGGAATGAGTTTTCTTAATTCGCTAAACCTCTTCTTATCTTTTCTCAAATACCAAAGCACTACTACTTTCCATTTTCCTCCAATGTAGTCCATCGTCACATCCATGGCACAGTGGTATTCTTTTCCTTCGAGGACGAAAACCTTTTCTTTATTATCGATCAGCATAAAATTCTTTTAAGAAAATACTTGGCTACAAATTCAAATTTCTCAATTCCGTCAAAAATGATAGTACATGTAACCCATGACAGGTATTGAAATTGGCAAAGTGCTCTTCTATTTTTGACTTACTATCAAAACTATAGTTAGTGATAAAAGTAAATAAAAACGTTCAGATTAAAATTTTACAATTATGAAAATTGCTGTATTCGGAACAGGTATTGTAGGCCAGACTATCGCCAACCGTTTGGTAGGGCTGAACCATTCTGTGACTATTGGAACTCGTGATGTGAACAAGACCTTATCGCGTACCGAGAAAGACATGTACGGAAATCCGTCTTTTGGCGAATGGTACAATCAGAATAAAAACAATCTTCAGTTGAGCACCTACGCCAACGCTGCTTCATCATCGGATATCATCTTCCTTTGTACGATGGGACAAGGTTCTGTAGAAGCTTTGAAACAGGCAGGCGATACTAATCTGAAGGGCAAGACGATCATTGATATTTCTAACCCGTTGGATTTCTCCAAAGGGGCACCTCCATCATTATCGCCTGTAAACACCGACTCGTTGGGTGAACTGATTCAAAGGACTTTTCCTGAAGCGAAAGTGGTGAAGACTCTTAATACAATGAATTGTTTTCTGATGGTCAATCCCGCTGCACTTCCTGGCGACCACAATGTATTTGTAAGTGGTAACGATGATGGTGCTAAAAAAGCAGCAAAAGAAATTCTGAAATCCTTCGGGTGGAATGATAGCACCATCATTGATTTGGGTGATATCACAACGGCCAGGGGTACTGAACAACTACTCCCCATTTGGATTCGCTTGTATACCGCCTTGCAAAACCCCATGTTCAATTTCAAAATCGTGGTCGGGCCAAAAAAATGACACGAGATTATGTTCGAAAATGACCACAATCAAATGGGCTAGGATTTGCATTTAGCTGTAGTGCAACCTATTTGAGATATTGCGCGTCTTAGTCTTAAAACACTACCTAATGCGCGCCTTACTTTTTACACTTATCCTGGCTGTTGCTGTTGGCTATTCCACTGCACAGACCAAATCGGTCTCGATTTCTGATTTTTCAGAACTCACGATTTCCGGGCCATTCAGAACTACGCTCGTGAAATCTGATAAGTGCAAACTGGAGATAAATTATAACGAACTCGATGAGGAAGACGTCATTGTGAATTCCCGTGGTGGTGAGTTGCTCGTTAAAGTAAAGCAAGGACTTTTCGATTTTGACAGGTATAATGACCGTGGCCGTAATCGGAAATATGCTACCGTTACGATTTATTATACGTCCCTGAAAAGCATTGAGGCAAAGCAAGGAGCCTCATTGCGGGCCAGCGAAACGATCGTAGCCGAGCGGATGGAGCTGAAAAGCAGCATGGGCTCAGAAGTAAAACTTGATTTGAAAGTACAGGATCTTTCACTTGACTCTTCTATGGGGAGTGATGTTGATCTTTCGGGCACGGCCTCTAGTTTTGAACTCACAGCTAAGATGGGAAGTGATGTTGATGCTTATCTTCTCAAGTGCCAGGACGTGACCGTGACAGCCTCGATGGGAGCCGATGTCAAAGTATTTGCCGAACGCGAGCTTGATGCCTCTGCGAACTTTGGCGCTTCCGTATCTTGCAAAGGTAACCCCGCCCGTAAAAAGACATCCGGAACTTTTGGTTCAGACTTTCATTGATTGATCTCCATTTCATTTTCAATCAAAGACACTCGATACTTAGAATACGTTACCGCTACTCCTGGCGAAGAGAGTGAACCGGATTTCCAGTAGCAGCTTTTACAACCTGAAAGCTGATCGCAGCTGCACACATCAACGCTACTGTCAGTGTCGCCAGGAAATACAACCAAGGATTGATTTCTATTCGTACAATAAAATTCCTAAGCCAATAGCTGGCAGCCACATAAGCCAAAGGCCAGGCCACTACTGTAGCGGCTGCAATAAGTCTCAATACATCTGCCGATAACAGATTGATCAACTGGCCTGGTCCCGCACCAAGAATTTTGCGAATGCCCATTTCTTTCTTCCGCACAGTGGCGGTGAAGGCAAGCAGCCCAACCAAACCGAGGCAAGCAATAAAAATAGACAGACCTGCAAATACGACCAGAACATTTCCCGTAGTAAATTCTGATTGGTAGATATTCTCATAGTCCTGATCCAGGAAAAAAGCCTCAAAGAGTTTTCCGTTGGAGTGCTTTGACCATGTGTCCGCAATAGACTGTACCGTTTTCCTGATATTTTCACCACTACTGATTCGTACTGTAATAAACCCGCCTTCAATTGAATTTTCAGGCATTAGTTCCATAGCAATGGGATCAATATTCTTATGAAGCGATTCGATATTAAAATCTTTCACTACACCGATGATCGTTAAGAGCTCGCCCTTCTTATGCCAGGCGGAAGTCAGTTCTTTGCCTATCGGATCATCGAACCCCAATTTCTTTGCAGCAGCTTCATTGATCACCACCGCACTTGAATCGAGCCTGTGCTCTTTTGAAAAAAATCGGCCGGCGATCAACTGGAAACCCATTACTTCCTGGAAAGAATAGCTCGCGTGATTGAACTTGAATACAAAACTTTCGTCATCGCCCTTGACCCGGTATGACCTTTCAGGATATAGCTTTCCGGGAAGAGTATTCGAATGGGCCACTGTGACAATGTCAGGATTCGTTAGGAGATCGTTTTTAAATGTCTCCTGGCCAGTTTTTAATTTGTCGGGCCTCTGTATCACCAGGACGTTGTCTTTCGTAAAACCAAGATTCCTGGTGAGCATAAAATCCAGTTGTTTGTACACCACCATTGTACTGATAATGATGACGATGGAGGCGGTAAACTGTGTAACGACCAGTAGGTTTCTAATCCATCCTGCTCTAGTCCCCTTGTTAAAGGTTCCTTTTAACACGTCAGTTGGTTGAAAAGCGGATAGCACAAATGCGGGATACGAACCGGCCAGTATACCAACAATAATAGCAAGTCCGAATAGCGCCAAAGCTCCTGTGTAATTTGAAATAACACTGAAAGCAAGTTCTTTATGCACCAATGCTGTGAACGAAGGTTTGAGCAACACAACTAATATGGAAGCCAGAACTGTCGCAAAAACAGAAACCATGACAGACTCAACGATGAATTGGAATATCAACCCTGATCTCGTTGACCCAATTACTTTTCTTATGCCTACTTCTTTTGCTCTTAAAGCTGATTGGGCTATGGCCATATTGACGAAATTGAATACGGCTATGAACAAGATGATCAATGCAATCAATCCGTACATGTATATATAAGAAATGTTGCCCCCCGGCTCCAGCTCTTCCGTGCTGGTAGAATACAAGTGAATATTCTTAAGTGGAATCAGGTAGTACCCGGTATAGCCACCGGCTTTCTCCCATTGGGCCATCGTGAGACCGGAGTAGCGCTCTATTTCTGGCCCTAAATATTTATAAATGATATCCCGCAGTTTCTTTTCAAATGCTTTTTCGTTGGCATCATCTCTGAGCACCACATAGGTATGAACACTTGTTGAAGCAATCCAGCGGTCGTCATTCCATTGTTCACCTGTACTCAAAGAGATCAATATGTCAAACTGAAGGTGAGAATTGGCGGGCACATCGGCCACAACTCCAGTTACTACATAGAAAAAACGGTCATCATCTTCGACTGTGATCTGCTGCCCGATGGGATCTTCGTCACCAAAATATTTTTTAGCATACGTCTCTGTTAATACCAGCGATGCCGGTTTAACCAATGCAGTCCTCGGATTTCCTTTTATCAATTTGAAATCGAAGACGTCAAAAAAAGTCGAGTCCGCAAATAATATTCCGTCTTCACTGTAATGTTCTCTTCCGGAGCCAGCCGTTCCAATCCGCAAAGAACCGATGCGCAGCACGCGAGTCGCCTGGGCGACTTCGGGATACGTGTTTAACATCGTTCTCGCCAAAGGTGAATGGCTGGTGGCACGGTCGCCCGATCCCTTTGGGTTGCTGAACCTGGTATTGACCCTGTAGACGTTTTTTAACTTCGTATGAAAGTTGTCATAACTAAGTTCACTGACAACATACAATGAGATCATAATAAAGCAGGCGATACCTAATGCCAGCCCAGAAGTACTGATGAGAAAATAGTTTTTATGCTTGAAGAAATGACGGACTCCTGTGAAGTAAAAACTCCTGATCATGGCAGCATGCATCACCGAACTCACTGTTCTTTTCCTTTGAAGATTTTGGAATTCCTCTTGAGCCATTCCGCGGATGTCACCAAATTCAGCAACTGCAAGCTTGAATGCTTCTTGTTCCGAATGACCCTGTGAGATGAGATCTGTGATGTGATCACGAAGGTGCAATTCCATTTCCCGTATTGCCCCGTGGTCGAAAGCCTGGTGCTTGCCGAACGACTTGACCCATTGCAGTATGGCTTTCTCCAAATCAAACATACTATGCTATTTTACCGGTTTGAGTTTCCAAATCCCATCGAGCACTGAATTCACGTTCGACCAATGCTCCTTTTCAGCTACCAATTCCTTTTTGCCCATCTCAGTGATTTCATAATACTTTCTCGGCCTCGTATCATCTTCCATTACCCACTTGGATTCAATCAAGCCGCTCTTCTCGAGATTGTGAAGCACAGGATAAAGCATGCCGTCAGAGTATTCCATTTTACCCCCTGACAATTCCTTGATTTTTTTAATAATGAGATAGCCATAACTATTCCCTTGCCTGAGTATTCCAAGAATAATAAGTTTGGTAGAAGCCGCGGTCAGGTTTTTAGGAATCATATTGATATCCAATCAATTAGTAAATACTTTTATTTCAATATACATAGAATACCAAAGTATACGAAGCAATAGAGATTTAGGTTGTCTTTTTTTCTCGGACAAGAAAAGATTAACCCAGAATGATAGTCGCAGAACTACCGGTCTCTATCTATTTTTAGACATGCAGCTCGCCTCAAGGCTTTCAAGTGTTCAATTTATTTCATGGTACTGTTCACTTTTGTGCACTTGAGTTTTGCCAGTCGCTCATTTTACTGTGCATTCCGATAAAATGAAAAGGGTGCGCTTTTTGATTCAAAAGGCACAGAATAACTAAAACTAAACCCTCATGTTCATCAACTACATCAAGACCGCTATTCGCAGCCTGCTTCGTCACCGCTTTTTTTCGGCCATTAACATTTTTGGATTGGCTGTGGCGATGTCCATATGTATGAGCATGATCATGTTGGTGGCGGACCAAATGAGTTACGACAGGTACAATACAAACGCTGATCGTATTTACCGTGTGAAAACCATCGATGTGGACGACAAGGGCAGAGTCATGTTGGAAAACCAATGGAATTCCGGAAGCCCTATTCCCGTTGGGCGGGAACTGGTTGAGAAGTATACCGGAGTGGAAAAAGCCGTAAGCCTAACACGTGGTTTTGGAAATGGCTGGCTTGAGTTTGAAAATCAAAATGTAAATATTCCCCTGGCCGGATTCTTTGCCGATGCCGGAACGCTTGACTTCTTTCAATACGAACTTCAATTCGGTGATGCAGCAACAGCGTTGAAAGAGCCTTTCACCGTAGTGCTGACACGCCAGGCTTCCAACAAACTTTTCAAACAAGAAAATCCTGTAGGGCAAACGATCAAAGTCGGAGATCTCGGAACCTATACTGTCACAGGAGTATTAAAAGAAACAGGTAGAAAATCGCATATCGTTTTCGAAGGACTTGCCAGCATGGCATCCATGAAAAGCCTAGAGGCCTCCGGTAAGCTGAATAAAACTTCTGAGAGCTGGACTACTTACTGGCAAAGCTGGACTTACATCATGGTTGAAAAAGGAAAATCGGAAGCAGAAATCCAATCACACCTTGACAAGATATATGCACAACACATCGGCTCTAACAACCGACCAGGAGTTTTTAAAATGACTTTTGGCCTACAACACATACTTGACATCACTCCTGGTGATATCATGAACAATAGCATCGGCCCTCAGTTGCCATGGGCTTTTGTTTACTTTCTTGGTGGCTTGGCTTTGGTAATCCTGCTTACCTCCTGTTTTAATTTCACTAATTTATCTATTGCCCGTTCGCTCACGCGCGCCCGGGAGATCGGTGTACGCAAGGTTGTAGGCGCGGCACGCAGGCAGATTTTTACTCAGTTCATTGTTGAATCGGTCGCTGTTGCTTTTGCAGCATTGGTTTTTGCATTGGTGCTTTTGGTAGTATTGAAACCGATGATCCTCGAATTGAATTTCGCAAAACTATTCCGGTGGGATTTGTACAATGGATTTACGGTGTATGCTGTCTTTGCAGTTTTTGCATTAGTCGTTGGGTTATTGGCCGGTTTCTTCCCTGCCGTGGTGTTATCGGGATTTCAACCTATTAAAGTCTTAAAGAACCTGACCAATATTAAGTTGTTCTCACGCATGGGCATGCGCAAGGCCCTGTTGGTTTCTCAATTCACTTTATCATTGTTTTTTATTATCACTGTCATCGTCATGTACAATCAGTTGAATCTGTTCACACACAAAGACCATGGATTCAACATGAAAAGTAACATCCTGGTGACACTCAACAGTACTTCAAGCAGTGCGTTAAAAACCGAATTGCAGAAATACAGCAATATCATATCTGTATCGGCGGCATCACATGTGCCGGCAGCAGGTACATCCTGGGGTGCAGGCATCAAGAGAAATCCAAGTGACCCTGACATAATCGATGTCAACTATTTCATGGTAGATGAAGATTATGCTGAAAATATGAAGGTGAAACTTCTTGCTGGTAATTTCTTCAGTGAGAGGAAAGGTGAATCCAATAAGAATTTTGTTGTGATCAATGAAGCAGCCGTTAAGAAGTTGAAGTTTAAAACCGCACAAGAAGCCATCGGTGAGCCTATCCAGTATTTAAATGACACCACCACCAGAACGATCCTCGGTGTTGTGAGTAACTACAATCATCGCGACCTGACACGTGAGATAAGCCCGATGTTACTGCTTTACGAACCGCGCGAGTTCAATCTCCTGCAGGTAGCCTACTTCGGAACTTATGATAACGCCAGCAAATCCATTGAGAAAGCATGGGCTACTGTAAACCCCGGGCTGAAGATCGACTACCGGGAAGTGGAATCCGAAATCAACAAATACTATGATGTTGTCTTTGGCGATTTGCTGAAGGTTCTGGGTTTTGTTTCGTTCCTGGCTATTCTAATTTCATGTCTTGGGATGTTGGGTATGGCAACATATGCTACCGAAACTCGGATCAGGGAAATTTCCATTCGAAAAGTACTGGGCTCCAGTAGTGCAGCTTTGGTTCTATTGCTATCCCGCGGGTTCTTGTCAATCCTTGCTATTGCCATTGGAATTGGTGTGCCTCTCTCCTATTTCGTTAATAACTTTTGGCTTGAATTGATAGCCAACCACACGACAATTGGAATTGGCGTCATTAGCATAAGTGTAATGACCCTGGCTTTGTTTGGCGCTGTCACCATTGGATCGCAAACTATTCGTGCCACTTTTGTCAAACCTGTGGACAATCTGAAAAACGAATGAGCATGTTAAGCGCGGCTTTAGGGGTACTAGCCTTAATCCAGTAAATACAAAATCTTCCCAGCAAATCACGCTCATTGAAATGTGAGCTGGCTAAATTTTTCTGGCACATCACGCATAAACGGGTGTTCGGCAAATCCTTTTGCTGTAACTAACAACTGTTGATCCAAATTCACCTGCTTTAGACCCATAAGTGCTACACATTGAATTCCATACATATCACATTTGTAGCATTTCCGTGTGCGCTATGCGATGCCTTATTTTTTGCGCTTTCTTTTCTGCTCCATCTCTCCTGTTCTCGCAAACAGGTATGAATGCAAAAGAATGCAATGACTCGGCACAATACTACTACGATCACAGCCAGTTTGACAAAGCCTGGAAAATGGCTGTACAGGCAAAATCCATAGGTGAGCGCTTAGAACTTCAGGAAGAGCTTTTTAGAAGCTATTCGCTGATGGGAAGCATCGAATTCAGGCGTGGCTGGTTAAGAAAGGCTCAACAACTTCACAAGAAAGGGCTGGCAATTGCGGATGACCTTGACAACGCTAATTTACAAGCAAAAGCACTGTCCAATATTGCATCTGATCTCTCTAAGCTCGGAGAATATGACTCCGCAGAGCAAATATTGATGCAAATTGTGAATATTCCAGAACTGGAGGATGATATGCTGCTGATAGCCTACGGCAGGCTCGGTGTGAATTTCAAACGGAGACAATTAAACGGCCAAGCGATTGAATATTATATCCGGTCGCTGACTATCAGTGAAAAACGACACGACAGTCTATCGTCCGCACGTACCCTAGCTAACATTGGAAACATTTACATCGAACAGAAGGAGCCTGCGCGTGCGTTGGAATATTACCAAAAAGCGCTGTTACTGCTCGACTCCTCAAAGCATGCCATGACGATTTCCGGGATTTCGGTCTTTGCAGGTGATGCATACCTGGCGATGAGAAATTATGATCAGGCTGAAAAAATCCTGAAGAGGTCATTGGCGATCATCAAGCGGCTGAACCTGCCAGACTCAGAATCCTATGCCTGTGAATCACTTGGAATTCTCTACCTGGAACAGGGCAAGGTGCACGAGGCCATGAAGATATTCAATGAGGCGCTTCTTATCCAGCGAAAGTTAAATATGTGGGATCAATTGGAGTCAATCCTGATGCAGCTGGCCGATTGCAATGTTCGCTTAAAAAACTTTCGCCTGGCTGAGGTTTTTCTGAATGAAAGCCAACAGATCGCAGAAAGCCATCATCACATCATCGGGCTCCAATCCATTTACCGTCTCCGGACGGCTCTCGACTCCACACGCGGAGATTTCCGTTCTGCTCTTAATTATTTTCAAAAATTCGTTCAAAGCAAAGATTCTCTTTTCACGCTGGAGAAGGCTAAAATGACTGAGGAGGTGAACAAGAAATTCGAGGCTGACAAGAAGGCAAAAATCATTGACGAACAAAAACACATTATAGATCAACAACGCTCGAAAGAACAACTATTTATAATCGTACTGATCCTGGTAACAATTTCGGGTTGCATTATTTATCTGGTCGCCAGACGGAGAACACGGCTTAAAGAAACCATCGTGCAAGAACAGCAGCAGAAACAAAAGCTTGTCGCGATCGTCATTGCTCAAGAAAGAATTCAGCAGAAAATCGCCCGTGATCTTCACGACAGCTTCGTACAAGTATTGGGTGCTGCGAAGATAAATCTCGAGTCCGTAAAAATGTTAAGCACCTCTCCTGAGTTTGTCACGAAAATTGCAGAAACGACTACTATTATTGATCGTGCCTGTCAGGATGCCCGGACTATCGCACACCAGCTATTGCCTTATTCTCTCGAGAAGCACGGACTGGCTATGGCTCTCCAGGAACTTCTTGAAAAACATCCTCGCAAGAATGGAGAACAATTCATCTTCAAGCAAGAAACCACATCATTGCGCTTTCAATCCGACATCGAAGTAAACCTTTACCGGATTGCCCAGGAACTGATCAATAATATTTTTAAGCACGCGCATGCTAATCAAGTTCACGTTTACCTCGCACAACAAAGCAATCATTTACTGATGAGTGTGAATGATGACGGAGCCGGATTTGATCCAAAGACAGCGGAACCGGGTGCAGGACTGCTGAATATCCGGAGTCGGTTGCAATCCATTCGTGGTACGATGCGCATTGAATCCAAACCTGGCGAAGGCACAACGACAATTATTCAAATTCCACTGACATGAGCTCAACTAAATTATTTATTGCTGATGATCACCAACTGATACGTGACGGCCTGGAATCGCTCATTAGCGGAATCAACGGTTTTGAATTATGCGGAAAGGCCTGTTCAGGAGAAGAACTGATAGACACGTTGATGAAAACGAAAGAGTTACCACAGGTCTGCGTTATTGATATTGAAATGCCGGGCATGGGTGGCCTGGCAACGATGAAGGTCGTGAAAGAGAAATTTCCATTGGTCAAAGTCATTGTTCTAACCATGCACGAAGAGTCCTTTTATTTCAACCGCGCTGTGAGAGAAGGAGCTGATGCCTATTTGTCAAAAAATATTAACCGGGAGGTATTTGCAGATTGTGTACACAAAGTGATGAAGGGAGAAGTTTTCTCAGGAATAGAAACTGGACAGGCCAGTTCAGCAAATCCTTCCGAAAACAAAAGCATTGATGCTTTAACGATGCGCGAGACTCATATTTTGAAACTGGTAGCCCAAGGTAAGACCAACAAGCAAATCGCCAGCGAGCTTTTCATAAGTAAACGCACAGTCGATACTCATCGCAACAACCTCATGCGAAAACTGAAAATCTCTTCTTCCGTGCAGTTGGTACACTACGCCTATTCCAACAATTTGGTTTAAGTTCAGTATTGTAGAGTACTTATTTCAATTCCACTCTCATCAACCTTAGGCCTTGCTTAAGCCAAACGGCCATAGTCTTGATAACAACATAGACAACACCTATGTCATCATAAAAATAATCAATTTGATTTATTGACCAGTCCGGTGTAATCTTGAAAAGGATTCCCTACGACCGGGATTTTGATCTTTGTACCATATAACAACTACCACTAAAATAAATTTTATAAACCATGGGAAACTCTCAGAGCACAAACGGTGAAGGCAAGTGCCCCTTTCACGGCGGAGAACTAAAACAAGCCGCAGGCAGTGGCACAAGAAACCGCGATTGGTGGCCAAATCAATTAAAGTTGAACATCCTTCGTCAACACTCTTCCCTCTCCAATCCAATGGATGAGAAGTTCAATTACGCTGACGAGTTCAAGAAACTTGACCTTGCCGCAGTCAAGAAAGACATCGTCAAGTTGATGACTACATCCCAAGACTGGTGGCCTGCCGACTATGGTCACTATGGCCCCCTTTTCATCCGAATGGCATGGCACAGTGCCGGTACTTACCGCATTTCCGATGGTCGCGGTGGTGCAGGTGCAGGTCAGCAACGCTTCTCCCCGCTCAACAGTTGGCCTGACAATGCCAACCTTGACAAAGCACGTTTACTACTCTGGCCAGTGAAGAAGAAATATGGCAAGAAAATTTCATGGGCTGATCTCATGATCCTTGCCGGCAACTGCGCCCTGGAGTCAATGGGTTTTAAAACCTTCGGCTTTGCCGGTGGACGTGAAGATGTTTGGGAAGCCCAGGAGGATGTCTATTGGGGTTCTGAAAAAGAATGGCTGGGAGACAAGCGTTATACCGGTGATCGTGAATTAGAGAATCCTTTAGCTGCCGTCCAGATGGGGCTTATTTACGTGAACCCGCAAGGGCCTAATGGAAACCCTGATCCTCTTCTGGCTGCACGCGATATCCGTGAGACTTTCGGCCGCATGGCAATGAATGACGAAGAGACTGTAGCGCTGATTGCCGGTGGTCACTCATTTGGAAAAACCCATGGTGCCGCTGACGCAGGTAAGTATGTAGGCCGTGAACCTGCGGCTGCCAGCATTGAAGAGCAAAGCATGGGATGGAAAAATACTTTCGGCAGTGGCCACGGAGTAAATACAATTACGAGCGGACTTGAGGGCGCCTGGACAACAACCCCAACGAAGTGGAGCAACAATTTCTTTCAGAACCTTTTTGGTTTCGAATGGGAGCTTACTAAAAGCCCGGCGGGCGCACATCAATGGAAGCCCAAAGGAGGTGCAGGTGCTGGAACAGTGCCAGATGCGCACGACTCTTCAAAGCGTCACTCTCCTACTATGTTGACAACTGACCTCTCTCTGAGGTTTGATCCGATATATGAGAAAATCTCCAAGCGTTTTTATGAGAACCCCGAACAATTCGCAGATGCTTTTGCACGCGCCTGGTATAAGCTGACGCACCGCGATATGGGGCCACGTGCACGTTATCTCGGCTCTGAAGTACCTAAAGAAGAACTGCTCTGGCAAGACCCCTTACCAGCGGTCACCCATAAACTGATTGACGACAGTGACATCACTTCATTGAAGGGCAAAATACTTGCCTCGGGACTTACAGTATCACAACTCGTCTCTACGGCTTGGGCCTCTGCATCAACATTCCGTGGCTCAGATAAGCGCGGTGGTGCAAATGGTGCACGCGTTCACCTCGCACCTCAAAAGGATTGGGAAGCAAACAATCCTGCCCAACTGGCCACCGTGTTGAAGACTCTGGAAGGAATTCAGAAAGAGTTTAATACGGCTCAATCAAGTAAGAAAATATCTCTTGCCGACCTGATCGTGCTGGCCGGCTGTGCAGGTGTTGAGAAGGCGGCTAAAAATGCAGGACAAGACGTAAAAGTACCATTCACACCGGGACGTGTCGATGCCACTCAGGAACAAACGGATGTGGAGTCATTTGCTGTGCTGGAACCAGCGGCTGACGGGTTCAGAAACTATCAGAAAAGCAAACACACAGCTTCGGCAGAAGAGCTCTTAGTTGATAAGGCGCAGCTATTGACGCTAACTTCACCTGAGTTAACAGTTTTAGTCGGTGGTTTGCGTGTTCTTAATACCAACTTCGATAAATCACATCACGGTGTCTTTACCAAGCGCCCTGAAGCTCTGACCAATGACTTCTTTGTTAATCTGATTGACTTCGGAACCGCATGGAAAGCAACGGATGAATCTCAAAAAGTATTCGAAGGTAGGGATCGTGCAACAAACGCGGTGAAGTGGACTGGTACTCGTGTCGATCTTATTTTCGGATCGAATTCAGAATTGAGAGCCATTGCTGAAGTGTATGCCTGCGAAGATGCTCAAGGCAAGTTTGTGAATGACTTCGTAGCTGCATGGAACAAGGTGATGAACCTTGATCGCTTCGATCTCGCTTAAATTCTATTAGGTAATTGCTTATCAAAGGTGGACTGGCAACGGTCCGCCTTTTTTTTATTTCATCCTTTTCAGGTTGCGTTCTTTAATGGAAAGGAGTTTACGGCTACTTAAAAATGCTTTTTTCTGCGGCCATTTTTTTATACTCAGGCATGATCTTTTCATACGATGCTTCGTCCACTTTCTTTAGCGTGTTCATAAGCCCACCAATACCTGAATCTTTTAGGCTTACGCGTTGACTTCTGATGTCCTCCATTTTCTTACGAATGGTAGCTTCTAGTTTGATGAGTTCACGTTCCGTCATGGAGATGTTTATTTACAATTCAAAAGTAACGAAAGTCTTTTAGCATAGCACCAAAAAAATAAAGCCCTGGCTCCAGGCCAGGGCTCGTTTCCTATAACTAAACTAAACTAAACTAAATTCTGAGTTCTAATATGTCATTGATTTTACAAGGCCATTCGAGTCAGCTACTTCAATGCTGAATGAATCCATTCCTTTAACATTATACATTTGAGCAAAGGTCTTATTCACCTCTCGGGTTTCGCTATGAACAAGATTCCTTTCCTGGTCGAAAATGCTGATAGTCACGGTATCTTTCTTTGAAGAACTCACCATCAGAGTGAATTTATTTTCCATACCTATCACCTTTACGATGTTTACCCATTTTTCCACTTTTACCTTACTGAAATTAACCTTCTCAACGACCTTGCCGTTCTCGTCTTCCACCCGGATCACATATTGACCTTCCTCCATTTCCCTGAAATTGTAGGGACGGATGAACCGGTTAGTTTTTTGCAAAGTCTCTGTAAAGATTTCGTTACCTTCTTTGTCCAGCACGGTGATTCTCACATTCTGCTCTTTCCCCGAGTGGTAGTGCACTTTAAACAATGAAGATCCGTTGCTATTGGTCACAACTACTGATGAAGCTGCAGGAACTGGCTTGTCGATTTCTTTGGCAGACGCAAGCGCACTCATCATGATACCTGCCAACACTAAACTGATCTTTTTCATTTGGTCTTTTTTTTACACAAATAGACGGAACGGCCTTTACTTGGTTGTTCCTGAGTAGTTAAATCTCATTGAACAAAACGAGTGAAGATTTAACAGGGAAGTGGTTGTGTGAAAAGAAGTTTCGCGAAGATTTTTTATTTCAAAAGTAAATTGGCTTCAGCAGACCAGGAGCAAATTTTGTTCTGAATAGATGCAAGTACTCTTCTCCGGAAGAGAATGCAGAAGTTTGCGGCAGATTACTCAGATGAGCACAGATAGTTCAGAAGGTTGCTTACATAGCGTCCAATCTGTAAAATCTGTTCAAGTGTATTACAACTTAACCGGTTCCATCTTCGGGATTAACAAATGCATTACTGTCCATGCCAGCAGATAAGCTCCACCGCAGATAAAGAACATGATCAGGTAAGCCGTTTCGATCTGACCAACGCTTCGGTAGTATACGAACATGTTTTTCTGTACAAGCAGCGTGAGCAAAATCCCACCCATCCCACCGAACATACCGCCAATGCCGGTAACGGAAGCCACGGCTTTTTTGGGAAACATGTCAGATACGGTGGTAAATATGTTGGCGCTCCATGCCTGGTGTGATGATGTAGCCAAGCCGATGACGATCACCGCAAACCACATATTCATCTCGCCAAGCACTTGCGCAAATACGATGGGTAAAACGGAAATTGCATAAACGAGCATGGATGTCTTGCGTGCTTTAAATACAGGCCAGTTGCTCCTGATGAGCTTCAGCGGTAGCCAACCACCACCAACACTTCCAAAAGTGGATATGATATACACGATTGCAACAGGCATCGACACCTCTGTACCGGTGAGTCCGTATTGGCTGACCAGAAAGTCCGGTAGCCAGAAAAGATAGAACCACCAGATTGGATCTGTGATAAATTTACCTAAAACGAATGCCCATGTTTGTCTGAAAGTCAGCAGTTTAAACCACGACACTTTCTCTTCATTGTTGGCCGATGCTTCTTCTTTGTCGCTGTTAATGTAGGCCAATTCCTCCTTCGACACGTTCTTGTGCTTTTCGGGTTTGTCGTAGATCATGAACCACAAGATGAGCCAAATGAAACCGAATGATCCGGTGATCACGAATGCCCACTTCCACCCCCAGGCTTCTGCAATGAAGGGAACTGTAGCAGGCGCCAGGATAGCTCCGACATTGGCTCCTGAGTTGAATATACCTGTAGCCAGTGCTCGTTCTTTTTTGGGAAACCACTCTGCAACAGACTTAATAGCTGCTGGAAAATTGCCTGACTCAGTCACACCCAGTGTGGCACGCGCCACAATGAACCCGATGGTACTTTGCACAAAAGCATGCCCAACGGCTGCCAGACTCCACGTGAATGTTGCTACCAGGTATCCGATCTTACTGCCAAGCTTGTCGATGACACGGCCTGCGCCAAGCATTCCGAGCGCGTACATGAGCTTAAAGGCAATCTCAATATTGGCGTAGTCGCCATCGTCCCAGGTAAACTCCTTGGACAAAACGGGCTTCAGCAAACTGATCACCGCCCGATCGAGGTAGTTGACTGTTGTAGCAAAGAATACCAACGCACAGATCGTCCATCGATACTTTCCCATTTGTTGTTGTGTCTCCACGATAGTTATTTTTTCAATTGCTGAATAATTGTCAGTGCTTCTTCAGATTTCCGCTGGAGTTGGCTCCAGTCTTTACTTCCCATAATTTCTTTGGTAAACAACTGTGAGCCTAAGCCTACACACATGGCTCCGGCGTTAAACCAGGTGCTAAGATTTTTTTCATTCGGCTCCACTCCTCCCGTAATCATCAATTGAAGATCCGGAACCACCGGCATAATTGCCGAAACAAAACCGGGACCTAATACCGAACCGGGAAATACTTTGATCACTTCCGCACCGTGTTCTTGGGCTGTGACAATTTCGGTGAGTGTAGCGCAACCCGGTATCCAATGCTTATCATGCTTCTTGCAAACATCTGCCATCTCAGGTTTCAATATCGGTGAGATAATGAAATCGGCTCCTGCATCGATGAACTTTTTAGCAGTTGATCCATCCATAACTGTCCCTACTCCCAACATCATTTCAGGATAGGATTTACGCTGACTAATCAAATGCTGAAAGACTTCAAACGAGTTCTTCTTTCGATTCGTAAACTCGAAAACACGAATACCTCCTTTGTAAATGGCTTGCACCACCTGTTGAACTGTCTCTGCATTATCATCCGAGAAGAGAGGGACGAGGCGGGTGGTCCTCATCGCATTAACTATTTGTTCGTTCGTAAATGGCATTTCTTTTTAACTACTTATTTTATCTGAGAAGTTTACCAACGTTTTCGCCTTTTACCAGTGCATCGATTTCAGCTACTGTGGCGATATTTACATCGCCTTCTACAGAATGTTTCCAGGCACATGCTGCCGTGGCAAACTCCAACGCCTGCTGGTCGTTCTGTCTTGTCATCAACCCGTAAATCAATCCGGCCATGAAAGCATCGCCTGCTCCTACCCGGTCAACGATGTGTGTTAAATCGTATTCTTTGGATTGAAGAAGTTTTTCATTCCAGAGCAAGGCCAAAATCTTATTATGCGATGAACTGATCGAGTTGCGCTCGGTAGTTGCTATTCTTTTTACATTAGGAAAGCGAGCCACAAAATTCTTGCAAGCCTCTTCGAATGTATTCCCCGAAATTTTAGCACTGTTCTCCATGTCCGTAATTCCTGCAATGACAATCTGTGTGTGTTCGATCAGCGCAGGCATTACCAGCTGAGCTGTCTTTCCATACTGCCAGAGATTTCTCCTGTAGTTAATATCACCCGAAATAGTCAGCCCGGCTTTTTTTGCTGCAGCCAGTGCTTCTAAACAAATATCTGCTGCACCTTGTGAGATTGCGGGTGTAATTCCTGTCCAATGAAACCAGGAGGCATCTTTAAAGACTTCGCTCCAGTTGATCATGCCGGGTTTGATGTGCGCGAAGGCAGAGTTGAAACGGTCATATACAATTCGTGAAGAGCGTTGCATATTTCCGTTTTCCAGGAAATACAAACCCATTCGTTCCGGACCGTATATGATGTGCGAAGTATCAACTCCCCAACGTTTCAGGGTTTGTGTTGCTGCAAGTCCCAAGTCATTGTCTGGGAAACGTGTGATATGTTCAGCTTTTACTCCGAACAGCGCCAGTGAGGCAGCTACGTTTGCTTCTGATCCTGCATAAAGGATATTCAAGTTGGTTGCTTGAGTGAATCGAGCGCTACCAGGTGTTGATAAACGCATCATGATCTCTCCCAGAGTTACTATTTTATGGGGTTTAGTCATTCGTCAAATTTAAAACTTAATCGCCCGCCTCTGCTTGTTGCTTTCGTAACAAGTCTCGATCAGTCGTATTACTTCTTTGGCTTCTTCTGCCTTCACTATCAACGGCTTTTTATTCCGGATGGCATCGCATAGATTGTCGTAGAACATTTTGTAGTTACCCGGAAGTGTTTCTATTTTCTTTTCAACCGATGTATTGTCTATCGTACTATTGAGCTTCCCCCACCATCGATCTTCTTCTTGTCCCCAGTTTGGGCTGTCAGGAGTCTTACCGTCTTTCAAATCCTGCTCTTGCGGATCGAGGCCGCATTTTACAAATGAGCCATTCGTTCCATGAAGGATATAGCGGGGACCTGCCTCACGCACCAGGTAACTCGACTTCACGATGGCGAGCATTCCGGAATAAGTCAACCGAATATCATAAAAATCATCGACCACTCCACCCGGCCGTTGAATTCCGATGCGTGCATCAACTTCACTTGGTTTGCCAAATAACAACAACACTTGGTCCAGCATGTGCGAACCGAGATTATATAGAATTCCCGTTCCAGGCGCAGACTCTTCTTTCCACGTATTAGCCTCAATATAATTGCGAAAGCGATCGTAGTGTGCTTCAAACTCAACAACTTTCCCTACAAGGTTTTGCTTTAGTACGTTTTGGAGTGTCATGAAATCTCCATCGAATCGTCTGCTTTGAAATACGGTGAGGACTTTGTTCTTTGCTTTCGACAAGTCAATTAATTCTTCTGCCTCCTTTGAGGTTAGAGTAAATGGTTTTTCAACCACTACATGCTTGCCTGCTTTTAAAGCCTCTTTTACAAAACTGTAATGTGTCTCATTGGGTGTGTTAACAATGATCAACTCAATCATGGAATCGTTGAGAACATCATCAATATTGCTGACGGAGATGACTTGGGGATAACGTTGCCTGATTTTTTGCTTGCTCCGCTCAACTACTTTCCTGAGTTGAAAGCCGGAGTGCGTAGTAAGAAAGGGAGCATGAAAGATTTCGCCCGACATACCGTAGGAAAGCAGTGCCGTGATGACGGGAAATGAATTCATGAGTATTGAAAGTTTATGCAACTTTTTGTTGTTGCATGATTGTTAAGTTGAAAGGTACACATCTTGGGTAGAGTGGTGCTATTTATTTATATTTTTCCTACCTTGCGCAATCGATTGCGCAATTTAAGACTTATATCGAAATGTCAAACCGATTTCTCAAAATTCATCCCGCTGATAATGTTTGGGTTGCACTCACCGACCTCAAGGCTGGTGAGACGTTATCCCTCCCCTCATCTCCGCTCAAACTAATCAACGATATTCCCGCTAAACACAAATTTGTCGAACGGGATCTTCAGCCTGAGGATGAAATCACGATGTATGGAATAGTTGTAGGCAAAGCTATGCAACTGATCAAGGCGGGCGGTGCCATCGCTACACATAACACTAAACATAAGTCGGCTACTTTTTCCGGGAAGACAAAAACTTATTCATGGACCCCACCGGATGCTTCCAAATTCAGGAACAAAACTTTTGACGGCTATCATCGAGCAGACGGACAAGTGGGAACAGCTAACTACTGGCTCCTTATCCCTTTGGTTTTTTGCGAGAACAGAAATATAAATGTAATCCGTCAAGCATTTGAAGAAGGACTTGGCTTTGGAAAACCTGATCCATATAAAAACTATGTAAATGAACTCGCCCGTCTTTATGCCGCAGGCAAATCAGATTCTATTTCAGGCGCATCAATGCAAGTAGTGCAATCAAATAACAGTACTCGAATCTTCAAAAATATAGATGGTGTAAAAATGCTGCTTCACGAAGGCGGCTGCGGAGGCACGCGACAGGATGCAAATACGTTGTGCGCACTTCTGGCCGGGTACATACACAACCCGAATGTAGCGGGTGCCACCATCTTAAGTCTTGGATGTCAGAACGCGGAAGTCAAAATCATCCAGGAGAAATTAAAAGCGGTTGATCCGGAAGGTAAAAAGCCTGTGATCATCCTCGACCAGCAGCTAACAGGTACTGAACAAGACCTACTAAGTCTCGCCATACAAAAAACCTTCCTGGCTCTTATTGAAGCCAATAAGAATGAACGCAAGCCTGCCCCACTGAGCAAACTAACTGTTGGATTGAAATGCGGTGGATCAGATGGCTTCTCAGGCATCTCTGCTAATCCTGCCATTGGTCACACTTCCGATTTGCTGGTTGCCCTTGGTGGAAGTACCATTTTGTCTGAGTTCCCTGAATTGTGTGGCGTTGAGCAAGAGCTGATCAACCGTTGCGAAAATGAAACTGACGGAGAATTATTCATCAAGCTCATGCGCACTTATGCCAGTTCAGCAGAAGCAGTGGGGTCCGGATTTGATATGAACCCTTCTCCCGGCAACATCAAGGATGGCCTGATAACGGATGCAATGAAATCGGCAGGCGCTGCCAAAAAGGGAGGCACCGCCCCGGTAGCAGATGTTTTGCAATATGCTGAATACATCAAAAAACCAGGGCTTAATTTGTTATGCACTCCGGGCAATGACGTAGAAAGTACGACAGGCACTACCGGTTCCGGAGCCCAGATCATTTTATTTACAACAGGCCTAGGAACACCAACCGGCAACCCGGTTTCTCAAGTGATCAAATTATCATCCAATACGCGTCTGGCAGAAAAGATGCCGGATATCATTGACTTCAATACCGGATCTATTATCACAGGAGAAAAAACCATCAGCCAGGTGGGAGAAGAAATCCTAAACTTCATTATCGAAGTAGCAAGCGGAAGAATTGCAGCTAAAGCAGTGGAGTTAGGGCAGGATGATTTTATTCCGTGGAAGCGGGGTGTGTCGTTGTAGTTTCCAGCTGATTGGCGCTGATGGAATTCAACGCAGATTAACGCGCAATTTCGGTTATAATTCTCAGTTTCAATCAATCTTAACATTCTTCTTATTTACCTCGGCACTCAGAACAATCTGTTGTTCTGCATTCTTAAAATCCTGCTTTTTAAATGAAATATTTGCAGTCAAGTCACCGCTGATTTTCACACCTTCATCAGCCTTCGAACTAAAACTGGCAAAGGATGTGTTCTTCACGTTCTTCATTTGCACAGCAGGCCCTTTCGTTGCAGACACAAATACATTCTTCATTTCAATACCATCAGCGTCAACGATTTCAATGCCTTTATCAGCTTCAATACGAACGTTGTTAAGCTTGATATTCTTCAGGTTCATTTCCGGAAGACCTTGGAGAAAGACAGCACGACCTGCGCCCTTGCACATCACATTGTTGATAAAGATGTTATTGAAGGCAGGCGTTTCTTCCGTAACAGGAGGAACCATCGCTGCGAGTTTCTCTTTATCAATTGTTTTCTCCTCAACTGTGGGAACGGGCGAGTTACCGCCATAATACAAGTCGAACAGTAGTGCTTCGGCGGGGATGTCGATCATTGAAATATTGTCGATGTAGATATTTTCCACTACACCGCCCCTGCCCCGTGTACTCTTAAAACGAAGCCCGACATCCGTACCAATAAAAGTGCAGTTCGCCACTTTCACATTTTTCACCCCACCAGACATTTCGCTGCCTACCACAAAACCACCATGGCCGTGATAGACGATGCAGTTGTCAACGATCACGTTTTGCGTTGGCATTGCACGTAGCCTTCCGTCTTTATCTTTTCCTGACTTAAAACAGATCGCGTCATCGCCCACATCAAAATTGCATTTCTCGATCACCACGTTTTTACATGATTCGAGATCAAGGCCATCTCCGTTTTGCGAGTACCACGGATTGCGAACCGTAAGATTCCGTAACGTTACTTCCTCACTCATTAGTGGATGCAGACACCAGGCGGGTGAATTTTGGAACGTGGGGCCATCCAGCATCACGCGCTTGCAATTCACCAGGCTCACCATCACGGGCCTTAAAAAGTCTTTCACTGATTCCCATTCCTCTTTTGATTTTAAATTTGAGGGCACATTGAAATTCTCAGTGGCCCTTGCTCCTTTAAGTGATTTCTCTGTGGGATACCAGGTGTTTTTGGCTTCATTCAACAACCCACCCGAAGCTGTCAATTTCTTCCATTCATCTCCCGTCAGTTTAGATTTTTTTACCGGGCGCCATGCTTCACCTGATCCGTCAAACACACCACGACCGGTAATCGCAATATTTTCTAATCCCTTGCCGTAAATGGGCGAAAGGCATCGAACGGTATTTAATCCTTCAAATGAAGTTTCAATCAGAGGATATTCATCGTAGTTCTTACTGAAGATGATCAACGCTCCTTCTTCGCTGTAGAGATTGATATTGCTCTTCAACTGAATAGGGCCGGTAAGCCAAATCCCACGGGGAATAATTACTTTGCCGCCACCTTTCTTTGAAATGGCATCTATCGCATCCGCGAATGCTTTTGTATTATTTGTCGATCCACCAGGTACCGCACCGAAGTCTTTTATTGAAACAGCGTTGTTGGGAAATGAAGGCTCAGCCACTTTCTGCATCTTGAACCCGAGATCATCATAGATGCCACTGGCTGATTGCGACCATGCCGATCCTGCGATCAAAAGAGCAAAAAGAATTCCTGCTAAAGATTTCATACAAATAAGATTTAATTTACTTTCCAGTCACCAAATATTTTTTCCAAAGTATAATTCTTCACTTCATCGTCCGTCAATTGATGTGACCATGCCACTCTTGATTTTTCATTCGCTCCCGCTCCTGTCGATTTATATTCGGCATAGAATGAAGTTTTTTCTGCGTCAGGTTTGTTCCAGTTATGCCAACCTTCAGGTTTGATTATTTTATCGAGTGAGCAGTTAATGAACACTGTTTTGGCAAAAGGCCGCCAAGGCCTTCCTAAATAAATCGAAGCCTCAGGAGCATCACCGGTGATTTTACAATTGATGAATACAAAACCATACGGTGTATTTTCCAGGGTGGAGGCAGCTGTGACATAGAGGCCATTTTTCTTAGTATGAATCGTACAATTTTCAAACACGGCTGTCGACCATCCGAAAATATAATCCACTGTTCCTTCAATGTAGCAATCTTTATAGTATTGCCTGCTCTTCTCGCCATGCGGATAAAGCGTATCCTGGAATCCAATAAACCTGCAGTTGATAAACCTGGTCATGTCTCCATCTACGCGAACCGCCACCGCTTGTCCTACAGGCCCTGATGAGTTTTCAAAAGTCAGATTCTCCGCAGTAAACCCATCACCAAAAGCGTAGAAACTGGTCGACCCGGTTGTGCCTATCTCCTCACCAAACTTGTTCTTCTTCAGAGCAAAATCATCATACGTTATAATCGTCTTCAGCACATCCTCACCGGTCAGTCGCACATTCGTCTTTGATCCGGCCAAAATAAGCTTCTCTTTGTAAGTTCCGTTTTTTACGAAAATGGTAGTCGTATTTTTTCTAAAATCGGGAACAGCATTGAAAGCTTCTTGCACCGTCACAAAATTTCCTGAACCATCTTTGGCAACCACAAAATCGTAAGCAGACTTTTGAGCTTGCAGTTCAGCACAAAGAACAAAAAACAATAACGCCAGCAATTTCTTCATTGCTTCACCAATTCGTTAAGGTACACTTCAATGTTGCTATAGCCTTTGCTCAAATCAAACCGGCCTGCATCACCTGCATCTTTTGGATCAAGGTGATTTTTTGTCTCCCAATCGTCAGGCATCCCATCCTGGTCGGCATCAGCTAATGGCGTAAGTTGTTTCAGTTCCGGCCAACCTCCAACTTCGCGTTGTGAATCAATAATGCCGTTTCTTTTTTTTCCTTTAACGGACTTGCCGCTTCGCACTTCATCCACTATCCGGCTGTCGATCGGATCACGCCTGTAGCTCGCGCCTGCATATTTCAACACTTCTTCAAAAGCATCTGCTGCGCTTTGTTGCGGAAGGAATGTCACGGTGAAAGGTACAGTCGCACGGGCTGAGTCAGGGTGATCGAATTTCACACCGCGCCAGTTGTTTTTGGTGATCACGTCATCCTTGAAGAAATAATTTCCATAGAGAAAAAATTTTCCCACCGGTGAGAACGGATTAAGCATCCATGGCCTTGACGACTTCGTGGCCGGGCCTGGCTTATAATAATTGCCAACCATGTTGTACCTGCCTTTCTCTCCACCATAAGTACTGTTCCCTTCCCAATTGTAGATCACATTGTTAGTAAAGTCTACGAGCTCTTCAGGAGAATTAGGTGTTGTTGATGATCCACTGAACCGTGGAAGGCGACTCGTGTGGCTTGCCAGCAAATTGTGGTGAAATGTTGCACCCTCACCTCCCCAAATGCCACCATAACCATGATCTCCTTTTTCATGAACTGAATGGTTGAGACTCTCCGAGATAATGCACCACTGGAGCGTGAAATTTTTGTTGCGATAAAAGGAAGCACACTCATCCACAGCCCAACTCATGGAGCAGTGATCAATAATAATATTTTTGTTGCGGCTGTTTCCGGAAAAAGAATCCTCCTGCTGCCGTGCTTCATCACCCAGGCGGAAACGGATAAACCGAACGATCACATTATCAGCAATTATCTTCACCGGGTAATTACGAATGCAAATTCCATCACCGGGAGCAGATTGTCCTGCAATAGTTACGTTTGGACTGCTAATGTTCAAAGCTGATTTCAAGGCGATCGTTCCTGAGACTGCAAATACGATAATGCGAGTTTCTTTTTTGAGAATGGCTTCCCGCAAGCTGCCAGGCCCGTCATCATTGAGATTGCTTACGACATAGACCTTGCCACCACGACCACCAGTAGTGTATTTGCCAAAGCCATCAGCTCCGGGAAAGGCCAGCGCACCTTCGGTCTTAACATCTTGCGCTGACGAAATAGAGTTATCAGAAACACAAGAAACCCAACAAAGACAAGACAGTAAGAAAATCCGGTTTATCATTCTCAATTCATTTCAAATATTCAATCGTCCATTACTTCATAACTCTAAACCAGTCGATATCGACATAACCTGAGTCATTGGTCTGAGAAGATCTTGTACAATACAAACCAATTTTCGCGCCAATCCATTTTCCGGCTTTGGCTTGAAATGTATCATTAATGCTCTCGTATTTCTCACCATCCCAGCTATAACTGAATGTACACATCCCTCCTTTTGCAACAGTAATACGCAGGACGATTTCCTGTTTCTTTGCTGGAGAAATAATAATCTCTTCTTCTGCATTACCGGCATCTGCCCCCTTTGCAACCGCATATACGAGTTGGGTACCAGTTTTTGTGCTCTTCAGCGACAGGTGTGCATAGCTCTGCCCCATTACTAACAATCCGGCCTTTTCACCTTCCAATTTTGTATTCGGATGAAACACCATCTTAGTTATTACCGTAAATTCCTCAGACGGAAATTTTTGCATCAATAGATTTGGAACTTCCCACAAATTCCGTGCTTCAGGTAACTCCATTTGTGAGTACAGCCGCAGCGAGCCTGTTGACTCATTCAAAAAGTACCAGGTCGATTTGGGGTTCGCTTGCCATTGCCATTGAAGTCCCAGTTTTCCTGAATTGAATTCGTCACTCTCTGCCGGAGTATGTATCGGAAATTTCCCAACGTCAGGCTTTTTGTAAGTGGAAACCGGTTCGCCTTTACCATCACCGTCTTTATCGAATCCAGTAATCGGCCAATCATTCTTCCAAGTCATTGGCTGAAGATGAACTACACGCCCATAAACTTCCTTATCCTGAAAATGCAGAAACCAATCTTCACCCGATGCTGTGTTCACCCAGGCACCTTGATGCGGACCATTGATACTGGTCGATCCCCGGTCCATTATAATTTTTCTTTCGTAGGGTCCGTAAATGTTTTTCGATCGCAAGGCTAATTGCCATCCGGTTGAAACTCCACCAGCAGGCGCGAATATGTAGTAATACCCGTTTCGCTTATAAAACTTCGGACCTTCAATCGTGGGATCGATTTCATGACCATCATAAATGATTTTCCCCTCATCGATCACGCGAGATCCATCTTCGCTTAGTCGCTTTATAACCAATACACTTTTGATGCCCGCTCTACTTCCGGCATAAGCGTGTACCAGGTAATTTTTTCCATCCCCATCCCAAAGCGGGCATGGATCGATCAAACCTTTTCCTCCTTCGACTAAAACAGGTTCGCTCCATCCAACTTCAGGTGCTTTCGACTTGACCATATAAATACCAAAATCAGGATCTGGATAATAAATATAAAACTCGTTGTTATGATAGCGAATCGCTGGAGCCCACACACCATTTCCGTGCTGTGTCTTTGAATAGTATTCGACCGGTACCTGGCGTTTCAATGCATGCCCAATAATGCGCCAATTCACTAAGTCTTTGGAATGAAGTATCGGCAAGCCTGGGACAGCATCGAAACTGGAAGCAGTCATATAAAAATCATCACCTACTCTTATTGCATCCGGATCGGAATAGTCAGCGTGAAGAACCGGATTTTTATAGGAACCATTTCCCAAGTCAGCTGCCCACACTTGTGATACGTAGTTGTCTTGCGGGAAAAGACTCGTTGCAAAACAGCAGCCGATTAGCAGAAGAATATGCTTCATTTCTTCTCCGGATTCCAACCGTTAAAAATATTCTTCAACGTATAAGTCTTTACTTCCTCGTCATTCAATTGCTTTATCCATTTGAACCTGGCATTGGCGTCTCCTCCCGGGCCAGAGCTTTTGTATTCGGCATAACGGGCTGTCTTTTCATTTTCAGGATTACGCCAGTTATTCCAGCCTTCTGCTAAGATGTGATCTGCCATCTCGCACCGGATATACGTCACGCTGCCATAAGGTCTCCAGGGTCTTCCGAGGGAAACATCTTTTAAACCTGAATCTCCCGTGAGTTTGCAGTCAAAGAATACAAATCCATACTTGATTTCTTTTGGTGTGGAAGCAGCCGTCACATGTGATTTTTTCTTGCTGTGAATATGACAGTTTTGAAATACAACAGTCGCTGCTCCGAAGATAAAATCAGTAGTGCCTTCAATGTAGCAATCTTTGTAGTACTGCCTGCTGCCTGCGCCACTGCAAAACAATACATCCTGGAAGCCAACAAAACGGCAATTGAAAAAGGAGAGTTGATCACCGATTGCACGAACCGCCACTGCCTGTCCTGCGGTAAAACCAGCATTGTTTTCATACGTGATGTTCTCAGCTCTGAAATGAGAAGCATAAATAAAAAAACTGGCGGATGTCCAGGTATTCACTGTGTCTCCATTGGGAAGAATGGTGCCTGTATGATTATTGTAGGTGAGGACGGTTTGATCTTTGTCCTCTCCAATCAGTGTCACATAATCTTTAAGCGTATCGAGAACAAGGCGCTCTTTATAAATTCCTTTCTTTATGAAGATGCTAACAGGCTTCTTGTTTTTTGAAGGAATAGCATCAAAGGCTTGCTGCACTGTTTTGTAATCCCCACTTCCATCCTGCGCCACAGTTATTTTCTTCTGTGCTACTGCAGCATTGAATGAAATAAAAATCAAAAAGATACTGAGTCGTCTCATTTCTTTATAACTGGTTTTACAATTCTATCGGCAAGTTCGATTTTCTGGTTCTTAATTTCATTCAATGTAATCTGAGCGATCAGCCGCGCTCCCATTTCGTTGAAGTGAGTGTTGTCAATTTTCCCTTCCGGGTAATTAGGATGCTCCCCGGGAGCTAACTGAAGAAAAAGTAATTTAGATTTCTCTTCCCCCCAGCTTTGAAGCAACTCGCGACTTTTGGTATCCATGTCGAGAAAAGGCACATTCATTTGTTTCGCAACTTCGGCCACCAAAGGAGAGTATTCTTTATGCGTTTCTTGAATTTGTCCTTCTTTAAATTTTCTACGTGTCACAGGACTGAGCAAAATCGGATTGGCTTTCTTTGCCCTCGTTTCGTTAACAAATTTAATCAGGTTGTTTTTATACTCTTCCGGTGTTGCATAGCGCTCACCCTTCTCTTTCGATTCATCGTTGTGACCAAATTGAATGAACACGTAGTCTCCTTCTTTCAGTCGATCAGCAACGGGCTGCCATAATCCTTCAGCAAGAAATGAGCGAGTGCTTCTGCCATTTCGGGCACGGTTGTCTATCGTCACGGTAGAATCAAAAAAATACGTGAAGGGCATACCCCATCCGGTTTCAGGGTACGCTTCCGTCTTTTTAATAGACATTGTGGAGTCTCCAATCAGGTACACTGTTATTTTTTTAGGCCCCGGTTGAATGAGTCCTAACATCAGACAAATCAGACTTATGCTTTTCAAATTCATATCTAACTATTTTGAAATGAAAAGTGTGACCCTCCAGTCACACTTTAAGAAACTTAAACCCTAATCAAAACTAACGCCATCTTGGATCGCCTGAGCTTGCTTTACCCACAAAGTTGCTATCCTTGATCTTGAAATTTCCAGTGCTTGGATCGGTGAACAATGCTGTTGCCGCTCCGCTGTAAGCTGATACACCAGGTACCGGGTTGGTTGTATTCACAAAATCAGAAGTAGTGTAGGTATTTGTCACCACGATTGGAGTTTGCGTTCCGGCCCTAATTCCGCCAATAACTGTGCCTGGCCCTGTAGTGGATGGTTCATTGGACCATACATTTCCTAAAATAGTATTAGTGATTGATATGCCGTTAGGAAGGCTATTAATTGATGTGCTTCCTAAATCAATAAAGAAATTAGCCGGGGTCGCTGCTGCAACGCCTGCTACCATTTCATTAAATGTACAATTGCTAATACTGATAGATTTGTTTCCGGCAATGGTCAAACCAATGAATTTCCTGGCCTTATACAATGTGCTATTCGTAATCGCAATATTCTGAATAACACTAGTTCCGGCTGTTACAATATTAAATTCGCGAATACTGTCCATCAGGCAATTGTTCATAGAGAAATTTGTAACCTGTCCCCCTCCGCCCGTGGCTGTAAGACGCAATATTCCGCGCAACACTTTTATGGTACAGTTATCAAATTTGATTTTAGTTATGGTTGCCGCATTACTCGCATTGAAAACATAATCCGCGTTGTATCCTCCGAGGTTTGCTCTCCCACCTTTGATAACTAGGTCCTTAAAGACCAATGAATCAATGACGCTACTTGCTACGAAATTGAAGCTAACGGTAGTCGCTACTGTACTTGGATCCGCCATCCTGATCGTGGCCAAATTATTACCAAAACCAAGTGCACTTATAATCGTGAGTGATTTACCAAATGAAAAGGATGCAGACATAGTATACGGCTCACCCCTCCTCAAAACAATCACACTTCCTGAAGGTGCCGTAGTAAGAGTAGTAGCTAGTATCCCAGGGTTTCCGGTGGTTCCGGACAAATCAATGATATTACCCGAAATACTTGGTTTGGTTGTAAACGGGATAACCCCCTTCGTTTTTGCACCTGCAAAAATCTCTGCTGTATAAGCTGTTTTCTGTGCAAGATTATCCACTTGTTTGACCATCGCAGTCAAGTCTGCAGCGGTCAGGCTAACTTCAATTGGAGTTCCGCCCGCTGTAGGTGTAATAACAATCTTGGTCAAATCAGGACTTTGCCTCCACGTCAAACGGACCGATTTGTCGATCACATTATCTATAGTAACCGGTGCCAAAAACTGTTCGCCAAGTATTCTGAAGGAAGAACTAATCAGCCAGTTGCTATCGCCTGTATTGCCTTTCCCAACTGCCTTTACCCTCGCGTAATAATTTTTCTTTATGACGAGGGTTTCGTCCGTGATCGTCACGGTCAAATCCGAAGTGGTAGTGGTGTATATCGGATTGCTAAAATCGTCCACTTTGTCAGATATTTCTATCGCGTAGCTCACATCACCGGCGATCGTAAACAGTGCCGCTGACCATGTCAAACTAACCTGGGTTTCAGCATTGGTGGAACTGATTTTAGCCGGAGCAAATTGACGCGAGAGGGCGAGCTCAGTTTCCTTTTTACTACACGCTATGGTGAGTAACAGGAGAATTACTATTGCAAAACGCGATGTGTTATTGATCTTCTTCATAACATTCATGTCTTTAAGCCTCATTAAAAATTGTTTTGTGTCAGGTTCGGATTGGAGTTAAGTACGCTGGTAGCTATAGGTAATAACTCATTCTTGCCAGGCGTAAACGCAACTGCATAAAACTGAAGTATTGTCGTGTTAATGCTAGCTCCTATCCACGAAACGCTGGTCGAACCTGCCGGTTGTACTGCAGGTGTCGGTTGGTTGAGCGGGTTAAGCCAGATCAAGCTGGCTGAATTTGTTTTGTAGTACATCGTAGTAGGATAGTTATTGTATGGAGGCAGGCTTTGATACATCAGTGTAAGCTTGGCTTTTGTGTCTGCAATCTTTTGACCGAGCATATTCCAGCGGATCAAATCGTACTTCCTGATTCCCTCGCCTCCCAATTCCCAGGAGCGCTCATTCACGATCGCATTAAAGAAACCATTGTAGTCGGCTGGTGTTGTGCCAATAGAAGCGTTTCCAAAAGCACGCTTACGTACTTGCTCGAAAGCTATAATCGCAGCTCCACTCGGAGCACCATTTATTTCATTGTCCGCTTCAGCATACATCAGCAACACATCGGAAAACCGGATCATGGGCCAGTTAAGTCCAAAATATTGCTGCGTGGAAGTAGGTGATGGTGTGGGATTAGTAATCCAATCTCTGCGGAATTTTCCATCCACGATTGTGGCTGCTGTCCTTGCAGCAATGGTTCCGTCCAGGTTGACATCATAAGGTGCACAAGTCACATCTCTGCGTGTATCGTTTACATCGAAAGAATAGAAGTAAGTTGGTAGGATAGTCAAGGCTCCGTTTCCATTTCCGGCCACGCGTGGACCATTGTAATACGCGAATTTACTGTCGCCTGTAGCACTGCTTCCACCTGTCATCGCCACTTCCCAAAGTATCTCACCATTGGGCTCAAGTGTGTGTGCAGCAATGGCGTCTTTAAACACAGACTGATAGCTTGAGTTTAAATGATGGTCACCTGACTGCATTACAGCGAGGCATTCGTTCATGGCAATCTGGTAATAGTCTTTATAGTTAGAGGGACGCTTCATGGTATTGTCCGAACGCAATGAATAGCCACCTTTTGCCAACGCAATGCGTGCTCTCAGCGCACGAACAGCTCCTTGTGTAATGCGTTCATCTACGGGCACCTGGCTTCTCCAGGGTACTAGCGTTGCCGCAAGCTCCAGATCAGTCAGCAGTTGATCGTAGATCACATCTCTGTCTTCACGTGATTTGAAAAGATCTTTTTCGTAGCTGGAAGGAAGGAACTGTGCAGGCACATCTCCCCAGTTGCGGATAAGCTCATAGTAGTATTGTGCACGAAGAGTTAATGCTTCACCATGTAGCCTTTTCAAGGCGGCCTGCTCTTCACCTGTGCCACCACTGTACAGCGACATTTTAGGAATATAGTAGATGCAAATGTTCGCTCTCTCAATTCCGGTGTACATTTGGTTAAAGGGAGCGGCTAGCTGTGTATTGCCAGGGGTTACATTGTAGTGGGCAATATCTCTCCGTTCAGTGTCGGGATAAGGTGTTCCACCCTGCCCCATCATTTCATCGTTGTCATAGGGATAATACATCGTGACGCGGATACCATAACCATTATCACCACCCAACGGGGAATATGCACCGATCAACGCCTTTGTCGCATTGTCTACGCTGTTAAATACGTAGTCGGGACCGAAGGAACTGACGGGATTTACGTTCAGATAATCCTTGCATGAGAAGGTGATTCCGCATGCGACCAGGACCAGTAAGTATTTCAAGTAATTCGTTTTCATGTCAATGTCTTTAGATCGGTTAGAAAGAAACGTTTACACCAAAAATGTAATTGTGACTTCTCGGATATGCCGAGTAATCGACACCCGGAGTGATCGGTGTACCTCTGCGCGTGTTCACTTCGGGATCGTATCCAGTATATTTGGTAAACACCGCCACGTTGTTGGCCGTAGCATACAGCCTCAGCTTGCTGATCTTTAACTTGTTGATTTTCATTGCCGGGAAAGAATACCCCAGTGTGATGTTGTTGATGCGAATGAAAGATCCATCTTCTACGGCCCACGAATTCACATAGAACGAACTTGCTCCGGTGAGCGGGCTCCAGATTTTTGCATTGGCATTCATTGCAGCCAATGTAGCCGGATCCGTCACTACGGTTCCTTCCGCATTTACATTGCGCCAACGGTCATTCATGATCGTCAACAGGTTGGAGTTCGTAGTATAACCGCTGGTGAACTCGAGCTTATTCGCATTCAATACTTTATTGCCATACTGAAAATTCACATAGATGCTTAAGTCAAAATGCTTATAGGTGAATTGATTATTGAATCCTCCGAAGAAAGTAGGATTGGCGCTACCCAATGGTCTACGGTCACTATCATCAACACGAATTTTTCCATCGGCATCAGGGCCAGTAAAGTCTTTATATTTGATGACTCCAGGCTTAGGATCTAGCGAGGTCACACTCTTATCATCAGCTATACCATCTTTAAGTATATAGGCTCCACCACTGGTCGTCAGAAACTGGCCGGTATTAGGATCAGTCTGGAAATCTTCCACTTTATAAAATCCATCAGTCACCAATCCCCAGATCATCCCCGTTGGTTGTCCGACAGCAACGGTGTAGTCAGCAGGTGAATTGTTTGCCCAGCCGGAGTTGAACAGGAAAGATTGTTGTCTGCCCAGTGTTTCAACTTTGTTTTTGTTGAACGAAATATTGAAAGTCGTATTCCATGTGAAACTGCTATTTGTTACAGGTACTGCATTCAATTGAATTTCGACTCCGCGATTGGAAGTGCTTCCCACGTTCTGTAGTTGATTGCTGTAGCCTGAAGAAGTTGGCACCGGGGTATTAACCAACAGATCCTGGGTAGTATTTCTATATACATCTACTGAGGCTTGAATCCTTCCATCGAAGAAGCTCATATCAATTCCAAGATTTTGAGCAACAGTTGTCTCCCATTTCAAATTTGAATTAGCGAGTGATGGCACGCCATTTTCTCTCTTTTGTCCATATCCTATAACGGGACTGCCACCCAATTCATAAGGAGGGTACTGTTCAAACTGTGTGAGGTACAGAAAATCACCGATACGGTTGTTCCCCGACTTTCCATAACTGGCGCGTATTTTCATGTCGCTCAACCGAAGCGCTGACTGAATGTTGCTGAAGAAATCTTCATTGGAAATCCTCCAGGCCAATGACACTGAAGGGAAATAACCCCACTGATGGCCCTGAGCAAATTTTGACGAACCATCTCCACGCATAGTTACCGTGGCCATGTACTTGTCATCTCGTGAATAACTCGCTCTTCCGAAGAAGGACAAAAGTCGGTTGGTCACTTCGTACGTAGGTGCCTTTGCCGGGTTGATGAATGGCTGACCCAGACTCATATTATTCAGGGCAGTTACAGCATCAATTCCGGATTGGTAACCGTGGGTTTCATGATAGCTTGTATTGGTCGTGGTTTGGTAAATCTCCTGTCCAACCAAAACTTCCAGTTTGTTATGCTTGGCAAATGCTTCACTCAGTTTTTGTAAAGTAAAAATGAATACGTTGGAATTATTCAGGATGGTACGCTTGGTAGAATCGATCGAGGCAATAGGTTTGCCCTGGCCGTTTTGCATGGAATTATTGGTGATCGTATCGCTGAATGAACGTAATTGTTCACGATAAAGGTCATAACCAATGGTCGTTCTGAAAGTCAAATATTTTGTAGGATCAACACTCACATTTCCACTGATGTTCATCACAGACTGAATGTCTTTTTGGTACTCTGCCTTTGCAAGCAGTACCGGGTTCACCAATGAAAGACTGTTGGCGTTTGTTTCCTGCGCATAGTCCGAATCGTAAGTGTAATCGCTTTGCCCTGGGAAAAGCATCGGTTTGTACTTCACGCTTTGGCGAAGGCGATTCGTTGACGAAGAACCCGCTGCTGAAGTACCGGCACCATTCACCACCGTGTGGTTGTAGCGGAAAGCCAGGCCTGCTTTCACGATGGATGTAATCTTCTGATCTACCCTCGCGTTAATCAACTGACGATCGAAGTCAGAGCCAAGTTGAACGCCCTGCTCTGCATTGGAAGTAAGGCTCACATTGTATTGTGTACTGCCCGTGCCGCCCGCTACACTAAGGTTATGTGTTTGCATAACGGCTGAGCGGCCAAACGACTTGTCTTGCCAATCTACAAATGGGACTTTCTTATAAAGATCGATGTCACTGTAGGCACCATAACTATTAAGAAATGAGCTTTCCGCAGTTGAGTTTCCACGGCTTCTTTCATATTGGTACGACACAAAATCATACGGGTTCATGACATCCAGCTTGTTGGCCAGTTCACGCACACCAACCAATCCATTATAGGATACAATTGGTCTGCTCTTGAAACCTCCCTTAGTCGTAATGATGACAACACCATTGGCCCCACGTGCACCGTAAATAGCAGTAGCCGAAGCATCCTTTAATACGTTTATAGAAGCAATGTCCTGAGGTGCCAGATAAGACAGTGCATTCTCAACTTGCACACCATCCACGACATATAATGGTGTATTATCTTGTGTAATAGAACCACCGCCCCGCACGCGAATGAGTACCTGTGCGTTGGGTGTCCCTTCAGAAGCAATCACCTGAACACCGGCCAACCTTCCGGCCAAAGCCTGGGCTGCCGAGTTTATTGGAATATCCCTTAGTTGTTTAGCGCTAACAGATGAGACCGATGAAGTCACATCTTTCTTCTCCACTTCTCCATACCCGATGACTACAACTTCTTTTAATTCTGCGATGTCCGCATCCATAGTCACGTCAAGCGTACTTTGTGTGCCAACTGTCACTTCCCGCATTTTCATTCCTATGAATGTGAAAACGAGAGTTGCCGATTCTGATACTTTAAGGGAGAATTTCCCATTTGCATCAGTAACAGTTCCGTTGTTGGTTCCCTTTTCCAGGATGGAAACACCTGGCAGAAGTTCATCAGGGCCGCCCCGAACGGTCCCCGTCACCGTTCGTTCCTGGGCTCGTACCAGTCCAGTGGTCAGAATGAAAAATACCAGCAGCAAAACTGGCATTCCTGACCTAATTACTTGTAGAGATCTAGCCATAGAGATAATTAGTTGTTACGGTTTAAAATTTTACCCAAAACCGAATGCGCAATCGGATGAGCAATCGATTGCACAAGATATGAAATAATTATTTTGTTATGCAAACGTTATGCAGTCTTAATTATAACTTATTAATGCAATTGCAGGATTTTATGGTGTGCGCAATGGATTGCGCAGAATAAATCAAAAATGAGGCTATTCGAGTTCCAAAGAAGCAAACAGCAGTGCTCCCAACCCCTTATAATCGTTTATCCTCCGTTCTGTACTAATGTAGTATTGATAGTCGCCCTTCGAATTCTTGAGATTTAATGTCCCCACCTTCACCGTTTGATCCAGATATAAGCGACCGGAATCATCAAAATAGACGTAGTTCTTTATCAAGGAATCGAATGCCTTGCGGGCAGCAACCTGGCAAGATTTGTCGAGGTAGCCCTTGCGGAAGCCTTTTGCAAAAGCGTAAGTAAACATGGCTGAACCTGATGTTTCAATCCAATTTCCTTCCCGGCTTCCTTTGTCAACGACCTGGAACCAGAGATTCGATTTTGTATCCAGGTATTTCAAAACACTCTTTGAGATACTCTTAAGAAGATCAATCAGTTCCTTACGCTCGGGATGATTTTCCGGAACATAGTCAAGGCATTCCACTAACGCCATCATGTACCAGCCCACGGCACGAGCCCAAACCTCTGGTGAGGCGCCTGTTTCCTGGTCTGCCCAAACCTTATTTTTTGACTCATCCCAACCGTGTCGCAGCAACCCGGTTTTTGCATCTGTTGCATGACGGGCAACCAGTTTGATTTGCCGAATCGCTTCATCAAACCAGGCAGGCTTATTAAACACTTTGGCATACTGTGTAGAGAACACATCGGCCATGTAAATACCATCCAGCCACATCTGGTTTGGGTAAATCTCCTTGTGCCAGTAGCCTCCATCGGTTGTCTTGGGCTGATGCTCTAATTGATCCATCAACTGGTCTGCTACGCTTTTATATTTTGCATCCTTTGTTTTCTCATAAAGAAACAAGGCTGGTCGACCTGGAATGATGTCATCCAATTTGTATTCCTTGGGATCGTAATAGGCCGCATCGATTTTTCCTTCTGCGTTAATAAACCGATCCGCCCAACGTTGAATGTATTGTACGTATTCGTTGTTATTTTTTCGTTGCGACTGAAGAAACATCGCACTGAGAAAAAAACCCATTTCATAATTCCACTTGCCTGGTGCATTGATAAACAGTTTTGTTGCATCGGGATAAAACTGCATCGTGCTCTGAATGATCTTGTCAGGCCAGTTTTTAACAGGTTTCGCCTGTGATGAGGACGTAAGAAATGTGATCTCGAATTTTGAATTACGCTCCGCAGTTCCCTTAGCTAATTCGTTTTTCGTTGTCGATGGCTGAAGGTAAAAAGTGAAAACCGGATCGTTCGAAGGAAAAACGTAATCCATTACTAGCTCATCCGTTATTCCGTCATTATTGCGATCAGCAAAAAACGCTTTTACTTCTCTGCCAAAATTCCAATCCATAAGGGTAACCCCTGTCTTTGCACCAGTAAGTCGTTTAACCACTTCGTTCCAATCGAGTATCAACGTTGCTTTTTCATTGGCAACTGGATCGTAATTACGTTTAACTGTAAAGAGCAGTTTATCTGTCCCCTTTGCAAAAGAATTAGAGGAGAGCAATAAGAAAAAAAGGATTTTGAAAAAGGACCGCATCAAATCTGAATTCAATATCAATACATCAAACCTTACTTTTTAATCTCTACCCTAACCGGGTTCGCCAATTCCATAGCGGTCTGCTTCAGATAGGCTTCGAACTGTTTTTGGTCTTTAATCCCATCAGGCTCAAGCACCCACGCGCCTACAAAATAGTATTCCACTTTGCCCGAAGTCGTTTTCAACTTAACAATGTGACTGAATTCATCATCCGTAAATTCGGTAGCATCTGAAGAGCGGAAAAATACCGCAAGTCCAAGCTCATCGCCTTCGCCATTCAGGCTTTGCTTGCCATAAGTAGCTAGGTAGCCAAAGTTGGCAGCATTGCCCTTGCTGCTCAGCAGCACGGCTTTTTTATCAGTAACAATACCGGTACAAATTGTTTCAGGATTGTTGGTGAGTGTCAGGAATTGGTGTGTCAGTCGTGTGCCGGCATGAATCGTCATCCGCGATTTCAGATCATGTTTCTTATCTCCGATTTTCCATCCATAATAGTTTGTAAGTATCGAGGAGAACACATTTCCGTTTTCAGTGATACGCGAGTTAACGCTATCGGTTTTTTCCACCCTTGTCACTTTGCCATCTACCATTGCACCGATGGATCCTATCCCCAAAGATTTACCCACTTTCATTACATCCATCCCCCACGATTGCATGTGATGGTACGACTCAAAACCATCCATGCCGACATCTTGCAAAACCATTTTAGAAGTCAGTTTTCCGTATACGTCAGTTGCATTTCGCTGATCGAGATACATGCGATAACCTACTTTGTCTGATTCCCAGCCAGGACCTTCGTAACGCAAAAACCACGAGTGGTCTTTGTGTGCAGCGGGCACACGCAAAAAATCCGTGTTCTTAAATGTTCCACCGATGTATTCGCGATTCTTCCATTCGCCTCCCGTCTTGTATGACAATTCAGCTTGTGTGCGTTTGGTGTATTCTCTTTTGATCTCACCGGTTTTGGCGTAGCGTACTTCAAGTTCATGTGATTCATTGGCTTTCAATTCCGGAAGCACAAGCACGACACCTTTATAATCTGTATCATTCGCATTGTACTGGCTGGCAATCTCCTGGCCTTTGTCAAGCACCACAAACGCTTTTGAATTGAAATCTTTTGGCAATTGAGCAGCTGAGATAAATACAAATGCCTCCTGACGCACTACCGGGACCGGATTTGAGACTTTTACCTGAAAGGAAACCGGATATTGCTTACGCCAATCCTGAGCCTGTACATACGAATGAAAGACAACGATAATTAATAAGGAATGAAGTATTTTCATGTCTTTTCTATTAAAATTAGGGCAATCGATTGCATATTAACGACCTTTAGCCAAACATGCAACAATTTCTTCGATCTAATGTAACTACAACGTTTGTTAGCCGTCTACCATTTGCGCAATATTTGCACTGATATTTAAATTAATACATATATTGCGCAAACGATTACACATTTTTTAACCAATGAGTTCTGCACACAGTATTCGGTTTGCTTCTCATCCCTCCGACTTCAAAACGTATGACACCGAACGTCTTCGTTCGCTATTTCTCATAGAAGACTTATTCGTCAAAGATAAAATCCAAAATGTATATAGTCTGTATGACAGGTTCATTGTAGGCGGTGCAATGCCAGCTTCGAAACCTCTGTCACTGGAGACATTTGTTGAGCTGAAATCCAATTACTACCTCGAACGAAGAGAACTTGGTATCATCAATGTAGGAGCAACAGGTACGATCTCAGCCGATGGTATAATTTATACTTTAGAAAATAAAGAAGCCTTGTACCTCGGGAAAGGTGTGAAGCAAATCATATTTCATCCATCGAACAAAGGACAAGCTCTTTACTATTTCAACTCCGCTCCTGCCCACATGGGCCACCCCGGTCGCAAGGTTACTCTTCAGGAAGCTGAAACAGTAGAACTCGGATCTCTGGAAACGGCCAATCATCGCACCATAAGAAAGCTGTTAGTCAATAGTGTGCTCCCCACTTGCCAGTTGCAAATGGGACTCACTGAATTAAGAACGGGAAGTGTATGGAACACGATGCCCCCACATACCCACAACCGAAGAATGGAGGCTTACTTTTATTTTAATGTGCCTGACAATCAGATGGTATGTCACTTCATGGGGCAACCCGATGAAACGCGACACCTGTGGGTGAAAAACAATCAGGCCGTGCTCTCTCCCTCATGGTCAATACACAGTGGTGCCGGTACAAGTAACTATAATTTCATTTGGGGAATGGCTGGAGAGAATTTAGACTACGGTGACATGGATGCAGTAAGTCCGACTGACTTGAAATAAAGACAACGAAAAAGAATGCAACTTTTCGATTTAACAGGTAAACGCGCATTGATTACAGGAGGTACTCATGGACTCGGCATGGCTATGGCCAAAGGCCTTGCTTCTGCAGGTGCAGAACTGATCATCAATGGTCATTCCCCTGCCAAAATGGAAACTGCATTGAGTGAATACAAGAAATCCGGATTCAAAGCGAAAGGTTATATTTTTGATGTAACCAAAGATGAAGAAGTAAAAGAATCTGTTGATCGTATTGAACAGGAAGGCCAGATCGATATCCTCATCAATAACGCGGGCATTATCAAACGCGTTCCTATGGCCGAGATGCCAACGGAAGATTTTCGCGAAGTCATCAATGTCGATTTGATTGCTCCATTCATCGTTTCAAAATATGTCGGGCAACGAATGATCAACCGCAAAGCTGGCAAGATCATCAACATCTGTTCCATGATGAGTGAATTGGGAAGGAACACGGTGTCGGCCTACGCAGCAGCCAAAGGCGGATTGAAAATGCTCACCAAAAATATGGCTACCGAGTGGGCTAAATTTAATATTCAGGTTAACGGCATTGGTCCCGGTTATTTTGCCACCGAACAAACTGCTCCTATTCGCACGGCCGGTCATCCTTTTAATGAGTTTATTGTTAACCGAACGCCTGCAGGCCGGTGGGGTGATCCCGAAGACCTGACGGGCACAGCAGTCTTCCTGTCTTCCAGGGCCAGCGATTTTATCAACGGGCAAATCATTTATGTCGATGGTGGTATACTTGCAACCATTGGAAAACCGGCTAACGAAGTTTGACGCTGACGTTATGAAAAAAGAAAAAGCAACCATACATGACATCGCTGAGAAACTGAACATCACAGCTTCAACTGTGTCGCGTGCATTGAAAGATCACCCGCGCATCAGCACTGAAACAAAGAAAGCTGTACTCAAAGTAGCGCAGAAACTCAATTACCAGCCCAACCATATCGCTGCCGCACTTCGCGTAGGCAAAAGCAACATTATCGGCATCATCGTACCAACGGTCGACAGGAGTTTTTTCTCCTCGGTAATCCGTGGCATTGAAGAAATTGCTAATGCATCTCACTACAACGTGATGATCTGCCAAACGTATGATAATTACGACAAAGAAGTAGCCACTGTAGAAGCGCTTCTCAACGCACGGGTAGACGGTATCATCGTATCCCATGGCAAGGAGACCAAGGATTTCAGTCATTTCTTAAAAGTAAAGGAACGCGGCATCCCATTGATCTTGTTCGACCGGACTAACAATGATCTCGAAGTCAGCCAAGTTGCGATCGATGATTACCTTGGCGCATATAAGGCCACTGAACACCTGATACAGCAAGGCTGTAAGCGCATTGCCCATTTTACCAATACGCTTGACATTTCCATTTTCAAAGAGCGTCATCGCGGGTATCGCGAAGCGTTGATGAATAATGGGTTGATCTATGATGAGTCAATGGTGATTGGAAGTAACCTGCAGGCTGAGGATGGGCGCAATTGCATGCAACAATTGCTGAAATTAAAAGAACTGCCTGATGGAATTTTCTCTGCCAGTGCATTGGCTATTGCCGGAGCCATGCAAGTGTTGAAAGAGAACAATATTAAAATTCCGGAGCAGGTTGCACTCGTTGGCTTCAGTAATGAATCGCTCATGAGTTTTACGGAGCCTACACTTTCCGCTGTGGATCAGCACAGCATGCGTATGGGTAATGCGGCTGCAGAAATTTTCCTGGAAGAAATATCCAGTGACGCACAGAAATTCATTCCACAAAAGATTGTATTAAAGCCAGAACTGATTGTACGTCAGTCCTCGATGCGAAAGAAAAGTTAAAGCTATTTTGTTTTTACGATCATGAGTACGTTTCTCACCGAAGATTTTCTATTGCAAAATGATTTTGCCAAAACACTCTATCATCAGTACGCCAAGGATCAGCCGATCATTGATTATCATTGTCACCTGTCTCCTGAGGACATAGCCAAGAATCGTCAGTTTGAAAACATTAGTGCTGTCTGGCTTGCAGGCGACCATTACAAGTGGCGCGCCATGCGGACATTGGGAGTCAATGAAAAGTACATCACGGGCAACGCCTCTGATGAAGAGAAATTCAGTCAATGGGCGCAAGCCGTACCGTATACCATGCGCAACCCATTGTACCACTGGACTCACCTCGAACTAAAGCGTTATTTCGGGATCGATCAATTACTGAATTCAGATTCAGCGAAAGACATTTATGGACAAACTACTTCATTATTAAAAACCCCGACCTACGCTACGCAGGGGCTACTGAAAAAAATGAAAGTGGAAGTGGTTTGCGGTACCGATGATCCCGCTGATTCGCTGGAGTTCTACCTGGCGATTAAAAATAAACCGATTGGCATCAAAGTACTTCCAACGTTCCGCCCTGATAAATCCTATGCAGTAGAAAATCCGCAAGCTTACAAAACCTACCTCGAAAAACTTGGTACTGCATCAGGGGTAAGAATCAACAACTTCGATGCGCTGCTCACTGCGCTTCAAAAACGGATTGATTTTTTTGTTTCTGTTGGATGTAAACTCTCCGATCACGGACTTGAACAATTGTATTACCCGGTGATTAAAAATGCATACTCCATCAGTGAATTATTCAACAAACTTTCAAATGGAAGCGCGCTGAACAAATCGGAAATCGAATTCTACAAATACAGCGTACTGATTGAATTGGGCCGAATGTATCACAAGCAGGGTTGGACTCAACAATTCCATTTGGGCGCATTGCGAAACAACAATGAGCGCATGTTTAAAGAGCTCGGGCCAGACACCGGTTTTGACTCGATTGGTGATTTCTCCCAAGGCATGGCCCTCTCCCGTTTCCTGAATGAATTAGACAGCACCAATCAACTAAGCAAAACAATCATCTATAATTTAAATCCGGCCGACAATGAAGTGATCGGTACAATGATCGGGAATTTCAATGATGGCTCCGTCAAAGGCAAGGTGCAGTTTGGGTCCGGCTGGTGGTTCCTCGATCAAAAAGATGGAATGGAAAAACAGCTCAATGCCCTTTCCAACATGGGCTTGCTTAGTTGCTTCATAGGTATGCTCACCGACTCTCGTAGCTTTCTCTCTTTTCCGCGTCACGAATATTTTCGCAGAATACTCTGCAACCTGATCGGCAAAGATGTTGTCAACGGAGAATTACCGTGGGATGAAAAATGGCTCGGCAAACTGGTCGGTGACATTTGCTACTTCAACGCAAAGAGTTTTTTCAATTTTTAAGAATGAAGAAACTAAACAGGACAACTGCCTCCGTGCCGCAACTACGACCGGTGCGAGTACTTCAATTCGGCAGCGGCAATTTTCTCCGAGCGTTTACCGACTGGATGATAGACATCTTGAATGAAAAGGCCGGCTTTAACGGAGCGATTCAAATTATTCAGTCCACGTCAAGTGGTAAGGGAGATTTGATCAATGAGCAGGAAGGACTTTATCATGTAGTTATCAATGGAATCAAGAACGGAAAGGCATTTGAAGAAACCAGGCTAATTACCAGCGTAAGCGGAGCTATTAATCCCTCCGAAGACTATCAGAAATTCTTAAAAACTGCCGAGAATCCGGATCTCAAATTCATCATTTCCAATACAACTGAAGTAGGAATAGCTTTCAGTGGCAATGACTCTTCGGTTTCCAATCTGCCCGAAACATTCCCGGGTAAGTTGACGGCATTACTTTATCACCGCTTCCAATTCTTCAATGAAGCTGCTGACAAAGGATTAATCATTTTACCCTGTGAGCTGATTGAAAAAAACGGTGAAGCCGTAAGGCAGGTTATTCACCAGTACGCAGCTCATTGGAATTTACCGATTTCATTCAGGAAATGGGCCGACAACTGCAATACGTTTTGCAATACATTGGTTGATCGTATTGTGCCTGGATTTCCGAAAGACAGAATCAAAGACATTCAGCAAAGTACAGGCTACGAAGACGGCCTGGTGGTAATGGCAGAACCATTTCACCTATTCGTGATTGAAGGAAATGATGAAGTTCGCAATGCTTTCCCGGCAGACAAACTAGGGCTCCAGGTCAAGTTTGTTAAGGACCTGACTCCTTATCGTGTAAGCAAAGTCCGTATTCTCAATGGAGCCCATACCGTTATGGTTCCTGTAGCTTACCTGCAAGGATTCCGCACAGTAAAAGAATCAATCGATGACAAAGGTATCGGTGAGTTTATTCATGAGACGATTTTCGAAGAGATCATTCCAACATTGGATCTTCCACAAGAAGAACTTCACCAATTTGCAAACGATGTGATAGAGCGATTTCAAAATCCGTTCGTTCGTCATGAACTGATGACGATCTCACTCAACTCCATTTCGAAATTCAAAGTAAGAGTGCTTCCATCCATCTTGAGGTATATTGAGTTGAAAGGAAAACTTCCGGAGAAGTTGCTTTTTGCTTTTGCCGCACTGATTCGCTTCTACAAGGGCGAGAACAATGGCGAAAGGATTACGCTTAATGACACTCCCGAGGTTTTAGATTTCTTCAAAAAAGTGTGGGCTTCTAATGACGTCCATGCAGTTGTACAGAAGACATTATCCAATAAAAAACTCTGGGACATTGATTTGACCACGGTGCATGGTCTGGAAGAAAAAGTAAGAGACTATACGGAAAGAATAGCGTTGGAAAAATCGCTCTGATCGGTTTCTACCTCTGTCGTTCGCTGAATCTGCGCACTGCAAGAGTAATAAAAATACACATCGTAGTAACAGGTACGTAAGCCTTCATTAAAACGCTGGTCTTTTCGTACTTGCATCCATGTTACAAATACCGAAATTAATCCAAGTTATTACATTGTCGGAATTGATCTTTAACTGCAACTTCAGTTTATTGCGAATCCATTTTACTTTTTAAATGACCTTTTCATGAAAGTACGCGGCCTGCTGACGATAAGTGTTCTACTGATAAGTCTTTTCTCTTCATGCACAAGTCCAACACCTATTACTAAACCTGATTTAATCTTTTTAGACTCGCTCTCCCACCGAACTTTCAATTTTTTTTGGGAATTAGCCGATTCTACCACAGGCAATCAACCCGACCGTTGGCCTTCAAAGAGTTTTTCGAGCATTGCTGCTACGGGCTTTGGCCTAACTTCCTACTTGATAGGCGTAAATCGCGGTTACATCACACGAGAGCAAGCCGCTGAGCGTGTTTTAAAAACGTTGGAATTTCTGAACAACTCACCCAAAGGAGACAAAGAAAAAAACATCACTGGATACAAGGGTTTCTTCTATCATTTCATTGACATGAAAACCGGGCTTCGCTTTCGTGATGTAGAATTGTCAACCATTGATACGGGGTTGCTCATGGCGGGTATACTTTCATGCCAATCTTACTTCGACCAGGACAATGCCAACGAAAAGAAAATCAGGGACCTTGCAGATTCTCTTTTTCTGGCTGTAGAGTGGGATTGGGCGATGAATGGTGAAAGTACTATGAGTATGGGCTGGCATCCGGAGAGAGGATTCATTAGTGCCCGGTGGAAGGGCTACAATGAAGGAATGATCCTCTACATCATGGGCCTCGCCTCTCCTACTCATCCCATACCAGGTAACAGCTGGACCGAGTGGACTAAAACATATCAGTGGGCTAACTACTACGGACAAGAGCATATCAACTTCGGTCCTCTGTTCGGGCACCAGTATTCTCACATGTATATCGATTTCCGTGAAATTAAAGATGAGTTCATGAGTGCAAAAAGCATGGACTATTTTGAAAACTCGAGGCGGGCAACTTTAGCTAATCGGCAGTATTGTATTTCAAATCCGGGAGGCTACACCGGCTACAGTGAAAATATCTGGGGACTTACTGCGTGCGATGGACCTGGCAATGGCGACAACGCGAATCCCAACGCTTCCTTCGAAGGATACAACGCACGCGGAGCAGCGCAATGGTATGTACGCGATGATGGCACCATTGCCCCAACAGCAGTGGGTGGTTCAATCCCTTTTGCGCCAGAAGTTTGTTTGCCTGCACTCGAGGCGATGTATACAAATCATGGGGCCAAGCTTTATAGTCAGTACGGTTTTAAAGATGCATTTAATTTATCCATAATAAATAAAGACGGAACAACCGGTTGGATTGATCAGGACTATCTCGGAATTGATCAGGGGCCTATCCTCATTCAACTCGAAAACTACCGCAATGATTTCGTGTGGAACCTGATGAAGAAGAACAAATACATAGTGGAAGGTTTAAAGAAGGCAGGCTTTAAAGGAGGATGGTTAAAGTAGCGACACGTTTCACCTAAGTTCTTCTTGCAGGCTAACTAACAGCTTCAGGCTCGTTACTTTCTTTTCTAGCTGGTGCAACCCCTCTTGGAATTTTCCCGTCTAAGCAATAGAGTCGGTATTGACTGACCGAAAGTATCCAAATTCGAACACCACAAAGTATGAAAAATATCCTAGCTATCGTTTTTTGTGTGGCCGTTGTAATCAACGCAACAGCGCAAACTAAAATCCAAGCCAGAGAAATTATCAAGCAAATCAACGATGGCCGGGCAGTCGAATACAGTAACGTTGAAATTGAAGGTGACCTTGACCTCACTGATTTAAAAAACCGCGACACCAAGCGGCACTTTATCAACTGGTTCAATTTCAATAATGACTTATACGAAAGCATTGTGGATGTACCTGTAAAATTCACCGGGTGTACTTTCCTTGGTAAGGTACTTGCGTACTACCACCTTGAGCGCCCGGATGAAACCTTCATCGCTCACTTTGAAAAAGACGCAGTATTCACAAACTGTGTTTTCAAAAGAGACAGCGAGTTCAAATATTCAGGTTTCGAGGGCAAGACCACTTTTGCCGGTTGTACATTCAATGAAGAAGCCAATTTCAAATACGCCAAATTTTCCAATGGACCGAGTTTCAGCAACGTGAAATTTGAATCGGGAGCCGATTTTAAGTACACAAAATTTCCGGGAGAAACTTCATTCGAGAAGGCAACATTTCACCGTTTGGCCAACTTCAAATACTCGAAGTTCAGATCACCTTTAAATATGAAGGGTGTTGCTTTCGAAGGAAGTGAGGATTTCAAGTACACTAGCATAGATGGCAGAAGCTTTACTTCATATCTGCTGGTACAGAAATAAGTAAGCGTTAGTTAGGAAGGTAATTATTTCCATTTAAAAGCGAAATAAGTGCAGGGAGCATCTGTGGCATTTCGAATACCATGGACAAGTTGAGAATTCACGATGTATAAATCTCCGGCTGAGCCTTTATAGTCTTTCCCATCAATTGTCATTTCTGTCTCCCCGGATATCATTAAAATAATTTCGGTCTCCGCATGTGCATGAGGCGCGTGACTCGCTCCTATTTTATTTAGCTGCGTGACATGCATTTCAAATCGTTCGCACATAGCCGTTGGACGGTCAAAGTACGGACGACCTCCTCCTCTTGCGCTCGGTGCAAATTTGAGCGAGTCGGCATTCAGGATAATTGTTCCCCCTGAAGCCTGTCCTCGGTCCAAATCCATTTTCTTCTTAGATCTGTAACGCATTTCGTAGTACACCAAATTGCCCTTGCCGATGTTCATGATCGAATACGCCTGATGTGGCATTATCAATATCACTCCACTGGAGCCAAGCACAGCATTCCTGCTTCCGACAGTGACTTGCAACGTTCCTTCTTTAATAATAAGGCAGGTTTCTACATCATCATTGGCGGGGATTGCAACCGGTCTTGCTCCTGTGAGTTGAGCTATCGAGCGAATTTCCAGGTATTCAAAATGATCAGAGATACCTTCTAGTATTTTTGCTGACTTGTCTTTGTTGGTTTTCGCCAGAGGATCTGTCCATTTGTACACTCCGGAATTGACGGCATTCGATTGTGCCATCATTGTTGCAGTAAAGCAAACGAAAGCAATACTTAATAGAATTTTCATTGATCAAAATGCAACTTAATGCAATAGTTAAAAATAAGCTATTTGATCACATGCAACCACCCCTTGTATGATTTACTGTCTTGCGGATTTCTTAATTCGTAATAGTAAACTCCTGACAAAACCTTTTCAGCCTGCCATTCATTTTGATAACTGCCGGAAGAATATACAGTATCCCCCCAATTATTAATGATTGTTAATGTCCACAGTCCTTTTTGTATTCCTTTTATTTCAAAAAATTGATTGTACTCATCACCATCCGGGGTAAATACATTGGGTATGAAAATGGGTTCGTGAATAAAAATGGTAGCGCTACTGGTCGCTTCACAGTAAAGCCCCTGATTATTGAATGTCGTTAGTTGCACGGTAATGTCTTTACCCTGGGGTTCATATTGATGGGTAGTTTCAAAATCAGAAGAAGTACTGCCATCGCCAAAACTCCACCTGTATTCATTTGCTCCACTACTTTGGTTCTTAAAGTCAACAGCAATTGAAGAGTATTGATCAGTTATGGTGTACGTAAAGTTAGCTGTGACCTTCTTTGCTTTTACCGGTACAGTGAGCGTGGTGCGACATCCAATTCGATTGTCTTGTACACTTACCTTGAGTTGGAGATCAGTCTCCGTAGTTAGAGAAGGAGAAGGACAATCGAAACAGCTTAAGTCAGCTCCAGTCTCCCATTGAAAAACATATTGTGCAGGTGCATTGCTATTAATGACCGTGGGTTCGTTTGCACACACCGTCAGTGGAGCTATCAAGTAATCAACTGATTTGACCCTGACCAATGCTTGCGTTAATGTTTTGCAACCCGATCTGATCTCTTCAATCGCCAGGGGAAATGAAGTATCCTTATCAAGAGTTACCTTGGGCGATTTACAATCAGTACAGCTGATAGCCTGGTTTGCATTCCATTGGTATTTATAATTGTCCGAAGCGTGTACGTTGATGGCAGTCTCATCCCCCTTGCAAACAAAACTATCGGGCACGGTATAGCTACGCACCACCTCAACGGGAACTTCCTTGCTGATCTCGCAACCGTTGGCTTGTTCTTTCACTTTGACCTGGAGGTGTGCATCATGATCAAGCATTACAGCAGGTGACGTACATGCCGTGCAACTTAATGATGGATCAGGTTGCCACTCAAAAGTATATCCCGATGGTGGATTGTTATTGATTGTAGTCGCCTTGTTTTCACACGCAAAAGTCTCTGGGAAAGAGAAATCAAAACGAAAGACATTCAGAGCTAATTCAGAACTTGTTTTGCATCCCGAGGCAACCTCCTCTACCTCAACTGATAATTTCACATTTTGTAGACTGGTAATCAAAGGCGTAGGGCAGTTGAGGCAACTCAGGCCCTGGTTATCAGCCCAGCGATAAATAAAGTCATTCGATGCGTTTTTATTGATAACGCTAGAAGTATTGTAGCAGATTGTCTCATCAGTGAATTGGTATTGGTTGTTGACGAGTACACTTGCTGTTGTATTTGTCCGGCAGCCGGAAGGTTGATGTGTTACCTCCACCTGGAAAAGAGCATTCTGTGTTAAAGTAGCAGTTGGAGATGTGCATTGCTGGCAACTCAATTCATTGCGTGGTTGCCAGTTGAAACTAAAGTCAGCTTCCGGATTCGTGTTAATCAGCGTAGGGACTTTCGCACATATTTTACTCTCGGTGATGTTGTAAGTCATTACATCGCGTATGGGTACTTCAACGATGATTAATTTGCCTGTCGCTGCATTATTAAAATTTACAGTTACAGTTTCAATACCTTCGAGATTGGCATCGGCAATTGGCACGATTTCAATAACAGATGTTAGTTGACCTGCTGCTAATGTTACCGGCCCAGGCTGTACGAAAGTGAAATCTACTCCATTATCGGCAGTACCCTCAAGGCTTACATCGAGCGTCAGGGGGTCTGTTGCATCATCACGTTGTATCGTCAGGTAAGCTTTGTTGCAACCTTCAATAGCATAATCAAAACGCGGATGCTCATAGCTAATTTTTATTTCATAAGGAGTTAAATCCTGCTCAATAAATGCACCGGAGTCGAAGTTATTGTCGACTGCATCAGCTATGATTATTTTGATATGATAGGTTTCATTGGGAGTAACTCTGGCTGTGGCAACAAGTTTTTTGGTAAGGCCATCGTACTGAAGGTACTGGTTTAATGCACTGCCGGCCCCATTCAAAATGAAATTTTCACTATTTATGTTTTCATTTATTGAATTAACAGAGACCGGGCTGCCATTGTTGAGTGTGGCGATGTTTTTAACACCATTAATACCAGGGCCCGAAATGAAAAGCCCAAAAGTGTCAGTGAAAGAATTTTCCCATTCAGTGTATTCTTCCGATCCAAACACGTAGCCGAACGAGAGATTGGAATAGCGTGTTTTAATATCAAATTCAATGATAGCAATATCAAAAAATGGTAAAAATGGTACCGAGGCTATGGTCGCCAAGTCAGGATCATTCATTTGCAACACTGCCCCCTGGAACGAACTGCCCTGGGTGTTGTTCGGCCCTACCGCAAATTGAGCAGCTCCTGTGGTAATCAACAATCCTTTTTTCAATCCAAGCAAACCAGCTGGGTCTTCAAAATAACCAATGGGCTTGCCTTGTCCCGGAATTGAATAAGTTACATTGGTGATTTCAGCACCCTTGCCTTGAAGTGCTTTTACTATATCTTCTATGTTTCGGGTATCATCAATTGGTATAGGCTGGCCCTGGCCTAACGCAAAAAGGGGAAGAAGAAAAAAAAAGCCAAAAAAGAACCATACGACAGGAGTGGGGAACGATCGCATTAGCTAAAAAGAACCTGTATTCATGACTTCGAGTTATCTGATGTATTACGTGGTCAAAACTATTTATTACAACTGATCTTAACTAGTAACCATGTTACAAGAGATAGTAAATATTAAAAAAACTTAAGCAGTAATAATTACTAAATACGCAAATGAACGTATTGAATACTATGCAAATTCAAATTGAACATGGAAACTTAATCTTAAAATCACATTTGATGCGAGCTGATAAAGTCAAAACAATAAAACAAAAAAAGGGACCAGCTTTCGCCAGCCCCCTTACCCCCTGTCTTAAATGCCTGATCAAAAAAATTAAGTTGTTTGTGTAACTTACTAATGTATACCTAAACTAAACCACGGCACCTGATCAGGGAATTCCTTTTGTTATTTTTCAGCTGTGATCACCAGGGCACTGGAGCTGATCAGTACATTCCCGCTCGGGTATCTGTCATTTACAGCCTGATAAACTTCTCTCCTGATTTTATTCCTCGTGTTTTCATCTGCTTTGCTTAAGGCAGCCACCACTGGTGCGGCCACTTCAGTCATCACACTCCAGTACGTATCAGTGGTACTGCAATTCATTTTGCCTGTTACTTCTTTCACCGTGATATTCTTCAATCCGGCTTTGGCAAACAACCCGCTCACCACGTCAGGGTTGGCACAACGGAACATGCCAGGAGCTCCCGGGGGCGGTGGTGGGATACTGATGTTTTTGTTAATCGCTCCCATGATCGCTGTAATCCAGAAATTCTTTTCGGGCACATTCCAAACAGAAGTTGATATCTTCCCACCCGGTTTCAACACACGAGCCATCTCAGTAGCAGCCAATTGCATGTCCGGGAAGAACATAAAGCCAAACCGGCAACTGATCGCATCAAACATTTTGTCTGCAAACGGCATTTCACAAACATCGCAGGCAACGGTCTCAATGTTTTTAATAGACCTCCGTTCTGCATTTTCCCTGGCAATCTCCAGCATCTCTTCAGCCAGGTCGGTGACATATACTTTTCCGTTTTCAAGGATGGAAGCAATAGTCAGGCCCGGTTCGCCCGTTCCTGCAGCCACATCCAATATGATCTGATCTCCTTTTGGTCTTAGTGAATTAATGATCTCATTACCCATAGGCCTGAGGAAGTCCATGAAAAGCTTATCCCACTTTTTCCATCCCGGTGAAAATTTATTCCATGATTCCTTTTGCTGATCGCGAATCTGATCGCGGATTTCTTCTAATAGTTGTTCCATCTTTTTAGAGTAAAGCTTTGTTATGTATTTTTTTAATGAGCTCCTGGTGTACTGCCGAGCCTGTGCTAAGTACTAAATCAACCAGGGCAGCGATGTCACTCTCCGTTGTTCTAAAATTGACAATGCATGCACGCAAGCAATATTTACCACCGACTACGGCATTGGATACGAATGCCTGCCCGCCCGCCTGGATGCGGTTGACGATCTCTTCATTGAGTTTATTGAGATAGTCTGCAAGGTTTGAAAAACCTTTTGGCACAAAGCGGAATGTGGCAATACTTAAATGACATGAAACTGCTTCCAGTTCAGATTGAGCTAACGCAAGATTGAATAGCAGTTTAGCAAGCCGCATATCCTCCCGGATCATGTCGATGTATCCGTTCCTTCCCGCCTGTTGCAACACCGTCCACACTTTCAGTGCACGGAATCCCCTGGAGTTTTGAAACCCGGCATCAAGAAAATTCATAGCCGGATCGTCCATGCTTCCGTCAAAGTTGTAATAGTCTGGCTTGAAGCTGAACGCTTCTTGCAGAGAACGTCCGTCTTTGACAAGAGTACAGCCAGCCTCCAACGGACAGTACAACCATTTGTGTGGATCCAGTGCGATTGAATCAGCGTACTCCATCCCTTTAAAGAGGGGAGCTGTTTCTGGAACCACCGCTGCAGGTGCACCATAAGCTCCGTCCACATGAAACCAGAGATCATGACGTTTACATACAGCTGCAATTGCTTCCAATGGATCAACGGAACCGGTGCCCACCGACCCTGCTGTGCCTACGACTATAAATGGATAGTTTCCTGCTTTCCGATCGACAACGATTTGCTCTTCGAGCGCTTTCACATTCATCTGCTGCTGCTCGTTCACATCGATCCAGCGAATACTGTTAGTTCCCAATCCGAAAATATCTGCAGCCTTGCTTATCCAGGTGTGTGTGCCTTTCGCACAGTAAACAGTCATCTGACGGCTACCTGTTCCATTTTTACGAATATCCCAGGTGGCTTTTGCTTTTCGTGCTGCGGCAAAGGCTGTTATGTTGGCCATGTTGCCACCACTCACAAAAATGCCACCGCAGTTTTTCGGATAACCGACTAGTTCAGCGATCCACCGTATTGCCTGTCGTTCTATTTCTGTCGCCATGGGCGAGAGTACATTAGCGCCTACGTTGGCGTTGATGCTCGCAGCCAGAAGGTCTGCCAACATTCCCGCAGGAGCAGCAGAGGCAGTGATATAACCCCAAAATCGCGGATGGCCATTAAACAACGAGTGCTCAAATAAAAGCGAAGTGGCATTGTCCATGATGCTCTGAACTGATTTGCCATCAGCCGGAAGAGAATGATCTCCCAGCACGGACCGAATCTGTCGTGGCTGATCACCTTTCGTCACAGGCCTTTCGGCATGCGACTCCAGGAGCGCTGCTATCTGGTCGATGAGAACATGCCCGGTCTTCCGGAATGTTTCAGCATCTATATTGAGTGGAGCTTTTCGTGTTTTCAATTCCCTGAGCATTTACCGTATGAGTTTGACGCACCAGTAAATGGATACTTCGTCAGATTAAAAGCCATTGCATTAGTGGTTGAGTGCTTTTGCAGGCGCAAAGGACGGGAGGAACGGGGTCTTGGCATTTGTACAAATGATTCAAATTCATGGAATTTTGAAACACCGTTCAAATAGTACTGCTAAATGAATCAGGAGCACTATCGAATGGCCTCTCACTAAAATTCCTTTACCCTTGGGTTGACAAATGTTCTTGCCTTACGGGTTTACTTCAAACCTGGCCTTATCACTGCAATTTCATTCGCTCAATCCGAAGCTGACATGGCTAAAATTGCTTTTCACTTAAAAGGAATTCAAAAAAATGAATGATAGGGTCAAATTTTTCTGATTTCGATTCGAAAGGCTACTGGATTTATGCAGAATTCACGGTTAATATACCCTCTCCCATAAATAATAACCCAATCATACACCACCTCAATAGCCATTGTACACTCTTTCGAAAATACTTTTGCCGCCACCTAAAAACCTCACCTTCAACTTAACGCTGAGCACTATGCTGATCCTGACAAAAAAATTCCTGCAATTGACACTTACAGGCGTCCTGTTTATTATTTCTGATTACACATCCACTGCCCAGACTACATCCGGTTCGATACAAGGCCACATTGTTGACTCTAACGGTGAAGAAGTGGCCGGTGCGGATATCAATGTACTGTTCAAGCCAACCAACACTACGTTTTCCGCAGTATCGAATCGTGATGGGCGCTTTAATTTCGTCAACCTCAACCCAGGAGGCCCTTATGAGATCTCAATTGCATTTCTGGGTTTCAAAACTGAAAACTACAAAAGCATCCAGCTCAAACTGGGCGAAGCGATGAAACTGGAGATCGTTCTGAAAGATGAAGCAGAGCAGCTCAGCAATGTAACTGTAACGGGCATCACAAGCGCCCAGGGCGGTGAAGGAAAAAAAGGATCGGGCACCAACATCGGCAGAGAACTCATCCAATCACTTCCTACATTGACCCGGAGTTTTACAGACTTCGCCCGGCTCTCTCCACAATCAGCGAACAACTCTTTTGCCGGTACCAATTTCCGTTACAACAATATCAGTCTGGATGGCGCTATTAACAATGATGCTATCAGTTTTAGTCCTTCCCTGGGCGGAATAAGCGGTACTGCTAACCAACCGGGCAGCAGCACGCGAACCAACTCCTTCAGTCTTGATGCAATACAGGAAGTACAGGTTCAAATTGCTCCGTTCGATGTTTCTTTAGGCAACTTTACTGGTGGAAGCGTCAACGCAGTGTCGCGAAGCGGATCAAATGAAGTGACCGGATCCGTTTACGCTTTTGGAAGGAATGCGTCACTCACCGGGAAATACAAAGGAAGTGATAAAGTTGGTGACGGCAGTATTCACAGTTCCTACTCCGATTATCAAACCGGCTTCCGGCTCGGCTTTCCATTAATCAAAGACAAGCTGTTCCTGTTTACCAATGAAGAAGTCACTAATAATTCAGTACCGGTGTTTTTTCCTGCCGGCTCTGCAGGGCATTTTCTTCAACCCGGACAGGCACGGCAAATCTGGCAAAAGCTGGACACCATGAAAACATATTCCGGAACTCAGGCTCATTACAATCCAGGAGATACCGCCAATTATAATATCTACTCCAAAAGTGTCAAGTTCTTTAATCGAATCGACTGGATCATCAATGCAAAGCACTCCCTCGTTATCCGCAACAATACCATTATTTCAGAGGCAAGCAACCTGGAGCGTTCAACCCAGGAATTTCAGTTCGGGAACTATGACTTCATACAAAAGAATACCAACACCAGTACCGTTGCAGAGTTGAAGAGTCGCTTCGGCAACAGCAGCAGTAATAGCCTTATTATCGGGTATACCGACATTAAAGACTCACGCAATCCGAACGGAAATATTTTTCCTCAAATCCAAATCAACAATGTCAATGGCGGTCGTGTTTTGCTTGGAACAAACCGTGAGGCTGGCGTCTTCAACATGCGTCAACGAACATTCGAGTTTACCGATAATTTCAAATATTTCACAGGCAATCACACGATCACGCTCGGCACACACAACGAGTTTTACAAGATCGATTACAACTTCATCAATTCATGGAATGGACGTTATGAATACGGCAGCCTGGCAGCATTCATCGACAATCAACCAGCCCGGCTTCGTGCATTGTATAACACCGTGGATAACTCGCGTGGCGCACTCCTTGAAAACTCTCCTGCTAGTTTCAATGTTTACCTCACCAGTCTTTATGCGCAGGATGAAGTAGTAAAGAATAAACTCACTCTCAGCTATGGACTCCGTGCCGACATGCCCATTATGCCAACCGGACCCAATGGAGATAAGCGAAACGCTTTTGATGTAAACCCCGCCAACTACGGAACCACTTACACATACGATACGCCAATCCCTCGGGTCACTAACAGTTACTTCAGCCATATCTACCTTTCTCCGCGTATCGGATTCAGCTATGACGCCAAGGGCGACAGGAGCATGACCATTCGTGGCGGATCAGGTCTCTTCTCTGGAAGGATTCCTTTCGCGTGGCTCGGTTACTCTTACGTAAACAATGGATCTGCATATAACGCCATGGACTGGAGACCAGTTTCCGGAACAACGGTAAACATTCCGGTGGACCCCAATAGTTTTGGGGTGTTCAATACGGCAGTAGCCAAATCACCAGCCAACCGGACTGAACTTGATCTGCTGGACAAGAACTTTTCTTTACCACGCGTGTGGCGCAGTAACCTTGCAGTTGATTTTCAATTGGGTAATGACTATCAGCTGACACTTGAAGCGCTGTATACCAAGACGATTAAAGACGTACAGATAAAGCAGGTAAATCTTAAGGACTCAGTAGGTTATGCTTCTTATGATATTAATCATGTTCAACCTCTCTACCAGAGCGGTGGTGCAACTGCCGGAAGAGTGAACAACGAGTTCTCGAGTGTGTACCTGATCACAAATACAGACAAAGGCTACCGCTACCAGCTTACCGCACAAATATCGAAGTCATATCCATTCGGGCTGAATGTTAATGCCGCATATACTTACGGTGAATCAAAAGACATTTTGAACGGTATACGCAATTCACCTGAATCAGGATGGCAAACGAACCAGGCGCTAAACGCGAATAATCCTGCCCTCACCTACTCTAATTTTGATATTCGTCACCGGATCATAGTCACAGCACAGTACAAAAAAGTATGGTCTGAAAAGCACACTTCGTATTTATCTGTAGTCTCGACTTCCCAATCAGGGTCTCCTTTCACTTACGGGCTTACTTCCAACAACAACCTTACGGCCAACGGGCAACAGGCAGATCTGTTCTACGTTCCAAAAAACGGTGAAGACCCCTATCACCTCAATACCACTGACCCGTCAGGAGTCATGAACCAGGCATTCAATAGTTTCATTGACGGTGATAAATATCTCAGCACTCGCCGGGGACAATTTACAGAACGCAATGCCGCCCGAACTCCCTGGAACAACCAGGTGGACATTCGACTTATGCACGACTTCAATTTCAAAGTGGGTGAAAAGACAAATACATTTCAGATCAGCCTGGACATTATTAACTTCAGCAACCTTATTAGCAAAGACTGGGGCGTCTATTACTTCACACCTAACACGATCAACTCCACTGTTGATCCAGGCTTGTCCGTAAATACACGGTCTTATAACGCAGGTAGCGGGATGTATGACATCATGGGCAAGTACACAACGCCAACATCAAAATGGTCAATCGATCAGTTTAGCTCGAGATGGCAAGCACAAGTAGGTTTACGGTATATTTTCTAATTGGAAATTCTGTTCCATCCCTGAATCATATCAACCATATTCCTTTCTAAAATAGGGATTGGCGCCTGAATAAATAGGGAGTTTTTCTTGCGCAGCAATGAAGGCATCATGCCAATTTTGTAGCGTAATAAAAACCTAATGAAAAAATTCATTGTCGAACGTGTTCTTCCCGGAGCAGGAAAGCTCACTCCTGCCGAACTGAAGGAGATCGCGAAGAAATCCTGTGCTGTTATCGACAACATGCCCTCCTACTACTGGATTGAAACATTTGTTACAGACAACAAACTTTATTGTGTTCACATTGCTCCCGACAAGGAGGATGTCTATGAGCACGCTCGGCAGGGAGGCTTTCCGGCTGATCATGTCGCGGAAGTACAGTGCATGATAGACCCGACCACCAGCGTCAAATAAGTCATCGATGGAACACACAACAAACCTAACCAAGTCGAGGATACAGTCGGTAGATGTGATACGCGGAGCAGTCATGATCATCATGGCAATCGACCACGTGCGTGTATACTCAGGCATCCCCGCCGGTGGACTTACCGTTGGCATTTTCTTTACTCGTTGGGTCACTCATTTCTGTGCACCCGCTTTTGCCTTCCTGGCAGGAACAAGTGCATTATTATACCTGCAGAAATCAGGAAGCAAAAGTGACCTGGCTAAATTCCTTGTCACACGCGGACTATTGCTCGTCATTTTCGAATTGACTTTCGTCCGCTTCTTCTGGATGTTTCACCTGGACTATGCACTGGTGACTTTCACCGGGGTGATCTGGATGCTGGGATGGAGCATGGTTATACTTGCTGCATTCATCCGCTTGCGTCCTGTAGTTATAGGTGTAATCGGTTTGCTCATGATTTTCTTTCAGCAGGTGTTCAGTTATGTCTCCGCTTATCTTCCCGATTCTCTTGCAACGGTCTGGCAATTCTTCTACCCTTCAGCAGTTGGAAATATGGCAGGCGCAGCAAAGCTTACGGGCATAGATTCATTACCTCTCGCGTTTGGCATCCGGATTTTCTACGTACTCATTCCCTGGGTTGGCGTGATGATGGCAGGCTACTGGTTTGGTGAACTCTTCAACGATCGCGAGAAATTCAAAAAGTATTGCTACCGCATAGGTGGAGCTGCAATTGCTCTTTTTATTATTGGAAGCATCTGGCTCCTGCCCGAAGATGACAGCAAACCGGTTTTGTTCCGCATCCTGGGGCAGCAAAAATATCCGCCTTCACAACTTTATTTATTGATGACCCTGGGCCCCACCATTTTGCTGATGCCATTGGCTGAGAAAATCAAAGGTGAATTCATGAATGCGGTAAGGATAATCGGGCAGGTACCCATGTTTTACTACTTGCTTCATTTGTTGCTGATCCACATCACTGCGCTTGGTGTGAACCTGGTGCTCTTTGGAGGCTTGCAACAAGAATGGTACACCACGATCCCGTTCATCAAGGTTCCTGAAGAACAACAATGGGGGCTGCCGATGCTATACTTCGTCTGGATACTCGATGTGGCCATCCTCTTCTTTGCCTGCCGTTGGTATGCCAGCTACAAGTCGAAACATCCGGAGATGAAGTGGCTAAAATATATTTAAAGATAAAAGTGAAAGTTTAGAGCATTAAAGTATGACCGTAAAGATTCTGGGTTACAGGTTTATAGAATCATAAAGGGGACGGTCTAACTCTAAGCTTTCCTTTTTTTAATCGAGCCTAATACTTAAAGACCTTATCTCCCACCATCACTTCCTGCGTAGCTTCATCAAACGTGGCTTTCATACCCGTACGTGAAGCAGCCGTTGTCATGATGTTAGCAATAGAGTGGGCATAGCCTGCTTCCACAGGAGCGTTGGGTTGCTTGCGACTCCGAATGCACTCCATCCAGTTTCGCACGTGATTTGAAGTAAGCACATCTCCTCCCGTATTAGCTGATGCCACCACTTTTTCTGCTGCTGCAGTGATATCAAAATCGGGAAGCAGGTTGGCAGTCATGTTCATAGGTTTGGCATGTGACTCCTGCAAGCCTCCGTTAGATGAAACCTTGTTAGTGATGAGATTTAATTCTCCTCCATTTGAAAAGTAAATTTCAGCAGGGTTCTCCGTTCCGTTGTGCATACGTGAAGTAAATACAACCTGGAAGCCGGAAGAGTCGTTGGGTTGACCGTAATCGAAAACAGCTGTAGTCGTATCCCAGTTCTTGCGTCCGTCTTTCCAGCAATAGATACCACCGTTGGCCACTACACTGCGTGGATGCTTAAGGCCCGTGAACCAATGCACCGTATCAATCTGATGGCTCATCCACTGCCCAGGCATTCCCGAAGAGTAAGGCCAGAACAAACGGTACTCCACATATTTTCTCGGATCAAATGCTTCGAAAGGCCTGTTCAATAAGTAACGTTTCCAATCGACATCCTGTTCTTTCAATCCTTCCACGAGTTTAGGTCTGCGCCAACGTCCCGGTTGATTGAGATTCCATGTTAACTCCACCATTGTAATCGGGCCGAACTTGCCCGATTGAATAAAGGAAGCAGCTGCCGTATAGTTGCCACCACTTCTGCGCTGCGACCCGATCTGCACAATGCGATCGCTTGCTCTCACAGCTTTCAATGCCGCACGGTTATCTTCCATGGTTTCAGCAAACGGCTTTTCGCAATACACATCACATCCTGCCTTTATTGCTTCAATAGCATGAAGTGCATGTTGGAAATCGGCTGTGCTGATAAACACAGCATCGAGGTCTTTCAACTTGTATAACTCATCATTGTTGACACACGCTTGCACGTCATGACCCATTTTTTCTTTGAGGAAAGCCTTGCCTTCGTCTCTGCGCCTGTTCCAGATGTCGGATACAGCAACGATATCAAAGTTCAGTTCCTTGTAGTGAAAACCAAAGGCAGGAAACAACGAGGTTCGAAATCGATCGGAAAACCCGACCACGCCTATATTCACACGATCATTGGCCCCGAGGATACGTGCATAACTTGATGCGCTGAAAGCAATGGCTCCCATGGATGCCATCGCACTTTTCTTCATGAACTCCCTTCTTGATGTTTTCATAGTCGAAACAGGTTATTTCAATTCTTTAATTTTTATACTTCTGAATGAAACACGGTTGCCGTGATCTTGCAAAAGAATATGCCCGGCAGGACTCATTCCAAAATTCTCCCACTGTGCATATTTGCTTCGCGCCACAAGCGCATAGTAGATCGGGGTGCCACGCTGGTACTGAACTAATCTCCAGCCGTTGAGCCAATGCTCAATGCGTCCATCGGGGTAAGCGATCACTCTTCCGGAATTCCACTCGCCAATTTTGTGCCGGGCTCTTGTGTTCTTCTCTGAGGGAATCAGGTCATACAAAGAAGCCAGTGTCCGGTTGCCTACTACTCCTGCTTTTGCATCCGGGTGCTTTTCATCATCAAGCAACTGGTACTCGAGCCCAATAGCCGAGCCTTTGTTCCCTTCTTTCTCCGTTACAAAATATTTCAAGCCACTGTTCGCGCCTTCCGTAAGCATGAACTCAAATTGCAAGTCGAATGCGCTATACTCCTTATCAGTGATGATATCTCCTCCGTTGGTTGACTCAGCTCCCTCCGATGCAAGCACTGAAAGCAGACCATCTTTTATCTCCCATCCATGTTCAGGGAATTTATCTCTGTAAGCCCCACGCCAGCCTGCTGTTGTCTTTCCATCCCACAGCAAGGAATAGCCATTTTTCAATTCTTGATCTGTGATTGAATTGGGGATCAGGTTAGCCACATACAAAGTGTCTGCTGCCGAAACTTTCAATTGTGTTGTCTGTATGCGGATATTTCGCCAATGTGTTTGTATGCCTGCTTCTTCCGGTTTGCCAATGGCATGTACTTGCAAAGCAATGAACCCTTTGGCTGTAAGATTGTCGTAGATCTGCGCTGTCGGAATTCCGTTGATCCATACCTTGATGTGCGGTCCAATACACTCCACTCGCATTTTATTCCAAGCTGATTTCTTAAATGCCCTCTTAGCCCAGGGATTATATTCGAGCGGATACAACCATTCTCTTCTTGCTTCGTCATAAATTCCACCGGTCCAGGCGCGCTTGCTAGGATCAATATCAATCTGATAGCCAAACACTCTTCCATTCTGAAATTCCGGTTTGCTTTCACTTCGGATTTGCACACCAGAATTAACTTCGCCATCGACTTTGAATTCGAGTTCAAGAATAAAATCTCCGAATGTCTCTTCCGTAACCAGGAATGAATTGGGAGACCCAACCACGGTTGTACCGACTATCTCATTATTGACGGCAGTGTACTTCGCCTGGCCATTGATCTGTTTCCAGCCGGTCAGGTCTTTTCCATTAAATAGTTTTGTCCAGGGTTGTGCCGATAATTGAATCGTGAGCACAAGAGAGAGCAACGCAAGGCTAGCGCGAGGTCCAGGTTTAGAAATCATGCGCTTAAGTTAGCATGATTTGAGATTGTTGCAACGCCAATATCGCTTAATGGCGTGCGTCAATCCATATAGCTGGCATGCTACGCCATCACTGTAAGTCTATTGCCTTTGATCTTAAACACCTTATTGAACGGTCGTTTGGTTTCTGACCAGGTTTATCCACGGAATGAATTCCGGTCGTTAGAAGCTGCTGCAATAGATCCTGAGATCAACTCACCGTGATCCTCAGTCTTTCGTAAAATTCTTTCTGGCCCTTGGCGCTGACGATCACCTCGCGAGAGTTCTTCTTTTTTCGAAGCCAGTCATTCTTAAGCATGTGACTAAGCCATGCCGCACCCAGTGAGCCTGCCACGTGATGCTTGCGCTCAGTCCAGTCGAGGCAGGGCTTGAGCAGCGGCCTCCGTTGCTTCATCAGCGATTCAACATCGATATCTAATTTCTCGAAAAATTGTCTTCCGGCAGGTGTCAATTGATAACCGGCCGGATCTTTTTTGATCAGTTTCTTTGCCAGCATAGTCTCTGCCAGTTGAACACCCACCTCGCCAGCCAGGTGATCATAACATGTTCGGCAGTGTTTCAAACCATGGTCGTGTGCATTAACAGCTTGTGTTACTTTGACCTTGGGCACCAGGTTCGCGATGGCCTCGATTGCTGAAGCCACCTCAGCGCTGGCTAAGCGATAGTATTTATGTCTGCCCTGGCATTCTACCGCCAGCAGGTCTGCCTGCAGCAATTTCGACACATGCATACTGATATTCTGAGGCGAAGTATCCGTCATTAACGCCAGCTCGTTTCCCGTGTAGGCCCGGCCATCGATCAGAAGCCACAGGATATTGGTTCGCACCGGGTCGCCAATCAGCGAAGTTATTTGAGACATACCTTCCATACAATCACAGTTAAGTTGATACTTAAGTGTTAATGGATAAAGCTACGTTCCTTTATCAGAGAAAAGCAATTCATTCAATAGAAAAATATGAAATCAGTTCTTACCGGGCTGGCGCTGCTTCTTCATGTGCATGCGTTAGCCCAGCGCTCTATGTATGAAGAGCCGCATCATAAGGTTGTATTCACCAACGACATCGTGAAGATTACTGATCTACAAATAGCACCTCATGATACTACGCTTTGGCACACCCACGACAAAGCGTCAGCTGTGATTTTTTTGTCGCAATCAAAGCTTGCGATTCAGAATAAAGGCGGAGCACCTGTCATTACGGATGTTGCTCCGGGAGCTACCGTGTATCGTAATTATGGCGAGAAGCCGGTGGAGCATAAAGTGTGGTGCGCAGACAACTCGACATTCCGGTGCCTGGTGGTGGAGCTGTTGAAACCTGGTACAACAGAATGTGCATCGAAAGTAAGTGCGGGAGAAAAACTATGGACACAGAAAAGCCTGAGCGCTTACGAGATTACAATCGATGGAAAAAAACCTCTACGTTTTCCCAAACAAGACTGCCCTTTCCTATTAGTTCACGTTTCAGGAGAAGCTCAATTAACCAAAGGTAAAATAAAGCAAACGCTGAAAGCCGGTGACTTTCATTTCATCGCCCGGGAAACAAACGTGGATGTATCAAGCACGCAAAGTGCAAAGCTGATCTTACTACAACTAAGTATTGATTAGATAGAATCGAAATTAGAATTGAAATCATTCGATCTTCTTTTTGAACTTCAACAATTCTTTGAGATAAACCATGATGGGCGTCCAGTGTCCGGTTTGAGAAGTGGATGATCTTTCCCGTTTACTTTCTTGTGTATACAAATCATAATACTTCTCCGACAAAGTGTTTATTCGTGCACCATACTTTAAAAGTAATTTCAATTGCCCGAGGCATGTGAGCGGAAAATTATTCTCTTCCGGAAGTGGGTTTGCCCCGGCTTTGAGAAGCAGTTCCACGGTCTCAAAGTTGCTGCACCGATTTGTAAGGCATGAATTGAAAACTGAAAAGAGATAGCATCGGTCGTGAATGCCAACGAGCCGATACTATCTCTTTATTTTTTAGCGCCTCTTAAGAATAAGCGCTAGTCTGATCTCTTATCCTTTGTAAAAGAAGGGTATCAGTAACGTATACAAAATCAGCAATATCGAGCCGACCAAACCAGATGCACCGCCAAGTAACTTATCAAAAGGTCCACCGACAACAATAACCCAGATAACGAAAGCAATCGTGGTAAATACAATCTGCATCTTGCTTTTTACATTGGATACTAACACCAGGTAAAATGGTGTAAGGATAAGAAGTACGCCAAAGGCACCCCACTGCAGCCACCCGCGAAGCGCTTCCGAAATCTGATTTGCCGATTTTATTAAACCGAAGATCGTAACATAGGCAGTGACTACCTCCGAAGGAATAAGCTTGACAAGCCTGTCTTTGAAATCATTGACACTTTCACCTGGTGCAAGTGTTGCAAGGGATTTAATTTGTCTTGACATAACTGTTTCTTTTAAAAGTTGATTTGAATCCCCAGGTAGGGCTGAAATACGTTACTGAATTTGTACTTCACATCAGTGTCAATGTCCGCCTGGCCGGAGACCACATCTCCAATTTTTAACTTATCAAGCGTTTTGATCCATGTCGAAGCAAATCCGATGGATATCGCCAGTCGTTTTGCAGGCGCTGAGTTGACGCGCACACCGACTCCTGTAAACAACGTAGGCAAACTGGCATTTGCACCTACTCCTATTTGCCAGAAGGGATGCAATGGAGAGTTCGGAATGAAGTAATTGTAATTGATCATAGCCGTAAAATTGACTTTGTTCACGATGTCCTCTCCGGCACCTGCTACATGTTGCTTACCCAGTGAATCAGTAGTGACTCCAAATTTTGGGAACGAAAGGTTAGTGTAGGCAAAGCCAGCTGACACTTCGCGGACGAATCGCTGAAATCGGGTAACGCGGAATACCCTCGTCAACTTTGTCTTTTTAGCAGACGAGACAATTTCATTATCATCAGAAAGTTCATATCCCGAAGTGCTGACTGTCACTGCATAAATCGAAAACTTATCGCGGGGAGCGCTTACTTCATCTAACTTGATAATCCATCCGTGGCTCGAGGCAGCCTCCTGTGCAGCTTTGGTCGCTTTGTAAATTTTTTCCAGGTTGATGAGACGAGTATTTTCCTGATCATACTTGCCCAATAAATCTTTCATTTTCAAACTATAACTCTGTTGAGTCGTCATTGCCAAACAACAGTCCGCAGAACAAGTAATAGAATTCAATACTTTCACGACATTCTCAATTTTGTCCTTAACCTTATCCAACGATTTTCTCAACGCAGTAATTGCATTATCTGCATTTGTCAATCCATTTTTCGTGTCAGCCTCTGAAAGGAAGTCGAGTTTTTTTAAGGCTCCAAAGATGGAGGCAATGGTATCTTTTTGGCTATCCTTCAATCGCAGCACAAGGTTGTCGTAAGGCTTTATTAATTCCGGAAATTCACAAGCTGGTTTCTTTGCCGCAGCGGCCATCACTCCAGCCGGAATTACTCCTGCAGAAAGAGCCTTTGCAAAACTTATCACTCCGGTCAATGCTGCTGATATAGACTGGATATCGGGATTATCTTTAACGGTAATATCCGTACTATACGAATAGTTGATTGGATTGAGAGGAATCGAGTAAAAGTTGATACTTGATTCCACTGGCAAGAGAATCAGAGAGTCTGCCACTTGCTTGAAGTGAAGTGCATCTACAGCAGGATTCTGTTGATAAAAAATGCTCCGGCCATCAAACTGCAAAAATATTTCATTTTTGCTTTTAACTTTTATTCCGTTCTCAATCACTTCACTTGTGTTCTGAGCAAACGATGAGACGGTTACAAGCACAACTAACGCAAACATAATTTGTTTCATCTGGTCTTGATTTAAATGTTTCTGAAAATCATCACGAAACGATCACCGATCCGCTGTGATCATTGGGCGCAAATACCACCCGGAGGTTCACGAGGTAATCACGGCCTTTGACCAGGGGCAATGTGATCCTGGCATTTTTATCGACCCCGTTGTCGTCATCACCGGCGAGGTAGTGATTCTCAGATTTGGCTTTTTCTGATATCACCATTATGGTATCCAACTCACCGATTGTCTGAAAAGTATATTTTCGGGTAGAAGGTGCCGTAAAAACAAAATCAGTTTGTCCACCTGATTTTGCAGCGACCGGAGACGACTGATGCAATTTGAGCTTCGTTTCGGTAGACGGATTGATCACCGGGTAAAAAGCCCGTACACCTGAAACATCTTTCTGAGAAAGTGTTCCGGGAGGATTTATCCCCTTTGTATCATAAGGTTTGGGAGAAATCACCAGCCCCGGGCTAAACTCGTATTCCATGATTGAGTTGGGATCCCAAGCCGAACCCTGCACCTGGCTCGCGGGAATCTTGTTGATGATATTCAAATCGATCTGACTCTTGGGCCAGGAGTTGGGCGGACCTGAAAATTCGTTGTACACTGCCTGCTCATTCCAGATAATTCCTGAATTGGAGTTCTGGTGCTCATGTTGAAATCCAATAGTGTGGCCGATTTCATGCAATGCAGTAGTCAGGCCGTAGCTATCGGCAGTAAGATCCCAACCGAAGTTCATAGTCCGTTCAGACTTGGGAATAGTGAGTACGTCACGCCCCACATACGACCAGGAGCCGAGGTTATAATCAAATCCGATCCTTACCATCGATTCCTCCGCTGAGGAAACTTCAGTGAATGTGAGACCGATGCCCAGGCCCTTCCATTGCTGAAAAGCATTTCTGACTACGTTCTGCTGTGCAGCTACTCCTTCGATAAAGAAGAATTTAATATCGGTACCATTCACCCATTTCAAGCCAGTGGTGAGAATGAATCCCAGCCTGTGTTCACTGATCGAAGGATCAAATGTTCTTTTGGGAGGGGCCGGCTGGCTGCAAAGCCTTTTTTTGTTATTATCACTCATACGATTGTTGTGTTGGTGCCTACTCTTCTTCGGATTTTCGGCTTGCTCCGTTTGATGAACCAAAGTTTGCCAGATGGAGATGGCCGAGTCAAAAGGAAAAACCCTGAGTTTACTTCAGGGTTTTTCCTGTATTTGTTCTGTAAAAGGACTGTATTTGTTTTTGGCGCTTGGTGAGAAGAATTTGAATGCGGACATTTCTTTCACAATTTCAAAAAACACTAAACTTTATCAATCATGCCAAAAATTTACACCAACCCAACCGGGCAGCCCGTGCCACAGTCACCTCCACTACCGGCAGGAAGCCCTCCTGCCAATTCCTGCGTTATCAGTTATCAGCAGTACAAAAACCAAAGGGTTTCAAAAGCTGTTAACCTGAGCGACATTCAGAGTATGACGGATTCTTTTAAGAAAAGGATATCGGATCCTATAGGCGTATTGAATCCCGATATTGAGATGGGCCAATACTTTGTTATCCCGATTGATGAAATCAGGGCAATGTTAAATTCCTGTAAGGAAGAAGTACAGTTCGTCCATGTTTGTAATGCACTCCGGTATACTAAAAACAGTGACGGAGAAACAAAGATATTCCCGGTAACTATTGTAGTACCGGTTGTCCAGGGAAAAGACGAAAGCGGTAGGGATATTTTTGAGGTCTGCCAGGAGGAAGACACTATATATACGGAGGCCTATCCTTGCCCGCCCGATCCGCATTGCCCTACCAATGATATGGTTGGAGTTATTTTAAAAAGTACCACCAAACTCAATGATTTTAAATCCCTACTTTAGGGAGTGGAATGGTATAACCCAATAAATTTTGGTTTACTTATTATTATATGGGCCATTATTATATGGAAGTATCAATCCGTATTCATGGCACGAAGATTCTGGGTGCTTTTTTTTGCTGTCTATTCATTTACCGAATTCTTATCAATGTATTTTTCAGAAAGGCACATGAAAAATTTATGGCTCTATAATGTAAGTAAACCAATTCAGTTCATTTTAGTTTTTACGTATCTGTTGGAAGTATTAAATATAGACCGGATCAAACTGAAGGCATGGCTGGGGGCCGGGTGTGCGATAGGTATTGCTCTTTTGTTTGCCGCTAAATTTGATTCGTACAATTCATTAGAGGATGCCATATTCAATACCGTCATTGTTGGTCTTTGTGTACTCTACTTTAAGAGAATGATTGAAAGCGAAACTCCTGTGACACTCTCTTCTTCTGAGTTTTGGTTCTGCTGTGGACTGTTCATCTTTTATGGCACGAGCCTATGGTTTGCCGGGACACTCGAATTTATGATTGAGAATAATTTACCTCTAGCTCGAAAGTTCTTTTACATATTGGTAGCCAATAGCTACATCTTCTATTGTATAATCATTTACGCACTGCTCTCATCCCGTCCCAAGAATGCGCATGGTTGAAAAGCTCTACTATATAGTTATCATAGCCACCTTCGCGTTCTTCCTGCTGACCTGCTTCATTGTCTATATCAGTGTTGTTCAAAATAAAAAAAAAATCCTGTACAAACAGGAATTGGTCAAAGCTAAACTTGAGATAAAGGAGCAAACCATGCGGCATATCGCATATGAACTTCATGACAATCTGGGGCAGATTGCAAGTCTTATCAAAATCAACTTAACTACACTGCAACTGGACGACCGCGATGCCACAGCTCTAAAAATTGAGGATACTAAGGAGCTGACCCGAAAGTTGATTGCCGACATCAAATCACTGTCTGTAAGTCTTAATAGTGATCGGGTTGTCCACTTAGGCCTCATCAAGGTATTGAAGGAAGAAGTTGAGCGACTAAACAAAATCGGAAGCTTCTCAGCTTATATTGACATCGAAGGCGAGGCATTCAATCCCGGCAACGATACTACGATCATACTTTACCGCATGGCTCAGGAGTTGATCAATAACATTGTCAAGCACAGCGGGGCACAACGTATCCGTGTTTTGCTCAGGGTCAGTGAAAAAATATTTACATTAGCCATAAGTGATGACGGTATGGGCTTTAATCCCGATGAGAAACTAAGAAGCGGAGGTTCCGGTTTGCTTAATCTGCAAAACAGGGCCAAGTTGATCAATGCTCATCTTTCCATACAAAGCTCAGAAGGAAACGGAACACAGGTTCAAATTCAGCTTCCGATTGATTTCTTATGACAAGCAAGAACTCCATTAAGCTAGCCATTGTAGATGATCATCGTCTTTTCAGAAAAGGCCTGATCAGTCTTATCAAAATGGTAAATGAAGACTGTTCTATTCTTTTTGAAGCGGATAACGGAACAGACCTCCAGCAGAAAATCAATAGCAGTGATCTTCCTGACATTATCCTGATGGATGTCAACATGCCGGGAATGGATGGATTTGCAAGTGTACTTTGGTTAACGGAAAATTATCCCTCCGTGAAAATTTTGATTGTGAGTATGGTCGAAAAGGAAGAGATCATTGTGCGGATGCTTAAACTGGGAGTCAAAGGCTACATCTGCAAGGATGTTGAGCCTAAAGAATTGAACGAAGCGCTAATTGCGGTATTTAACAAAGGCTATTACTATACAGATTTTATCACGGGCAAGCTTATACACTCTTTGCAGCAGCCGCAGGCAGAATCCCGAAAGTCAATTGCCACGGATCTCATCAATGACCAGGAGAAACAATTTCTGAACCTTGCCTGCAGCGAAATGACTTATGCCGAAATCGCTGACCGAATGTGCCTCAGCCCTAAAACAATTGATGGCTACCGCAATTCGTTGTTTGAGAAATTAGCGGTGAAGAGCCGGGTAGGTCTTGTTTTATATGCTATCAAAAATGGGTTTGTACCTTTTGATGCAATATAAAATCAGGTCTGTTTTACAATTCAAAATCCACAAATTCCATAGCTCAATTTTACCGCCCTTAATTTCTTTATGTGCCCTTCTTAACAAAACAAAAGAAGCACACCCTTTCGGGCATGCCTCTATTCACACATCACAAATCCCGATAGCTATCGGGACCAAATCACTACTGGCAATAGCTATACTTCGTACCTCTTAGCTTTGATTAGTACCCGAGTGCCTCAGTACGTCATATCTTATTTGTACTTATTACTATTTGATTTCAAAGATGATCGGTCCTTCCCAGTCGGTGTTTTTACCTGGGATAATAGGCCTGTGAAAAAATGCCATTTTTATACCAACAGTTAGTCCCGTCACCTCTACTCGTGACAGCGTAGTAGTGGCCAGAGGAGTTTGGTTTTCATATTTTTCGATGTCTGGGGTAGATCTCCACTCATGCCCCCTCGCGCCAGCCTCTGCTGTGAGAATTACACTGCCAGAAGAGCCACCCTGGGCAACGGCAAACTGAAGTTTACTTTTGCCACCACCTTTGCTCTTCACATCCATACCGGCCGACTGCACGATAGGCACACGCTGGTCGTCTCTTACCGCCGGGTCGTTGGCTGCAGCTTCTACCATAGATGCCAGCACCGTAAGTTCATGGTCTAGTCCGTCACGAGCTGCTTTCACCGTACTTGTCTTCTCCTTTGTATTCGGAGCAGACATTGCGTTTCGCAAGATTGAAGCGGAGCTTGCCGTTTTTGTCATTTGATCTATAAAGGCCTGCGAAGAAAAAGCAGCCTTGTTTGTCATTGACATAAGAATGAAATCCGTTTGAGTAAGGATTTCTGAATTGTTGTAAAAATCTAAATTCAGGACAGGTATTGCCTTCATATTTTTTAGGTTAGGTTTTTGTTTTTATGAAGCACAAGGATATGGAATGCTCCAAATCATTTTTATAGTAATTTATTCTTTAGTATTACTTACTTATCCTGCGGCATAGAAACTGCCAAGCAGACAACTGTTATAAGGAAACCTATTCAATACTGGCCACATTGATCTCAATACTGTCAACATTGATCTCAATCCTGTCAGCATTGATCTCAATCCTGTCAGCATTGCGGAAACAATTGGCAGTAATGATTTCAATATTGTAAATATTTCAAAACCATCGAACGAGATTAGATTTCCATCGGCTGACATTACAGAGCTAACAGGCGACATTGACCTCAATTCGGTGCATCATGCGGAGTACCTATATTATAGTGTGCAATCTTTTGGCAAAGTGTTACAGACTTCTGGCAAGGGGTTGTAATACTTTGCCAGGGAATTGGGGTTCTTCGTCAAGGAATTGGAGTTCCTTGCCAGGGAATTGGAGTTCTTTGGCAAAGAATATGGATTGGCAGGAGAAGCCTTAGTTATTGTTACTTTATGCAAGAAGCACTGAACAAAGCATTGATAGTCTTGACTCAATAGGACTCCTTGTTATGTGGTCCATTCTACTCTTTGTCCTTTTTGTCCTTTTGTCTTGATCCCGATACTGCAATCAAGCTGCAAAAGCAACAAACAGCATTGATAGCCTTAACTCAACAGAACCTTTTAGCAGGTGGCACTAGCTTCTTTTCGTACTTTTTTGTCTTGATACAAAAAAGTACCCAAAAAAATCAAGAAAAAAAGATGCTCCCCTTCACGTGCCGACACACGCCCGCCTTTTTATCCTCCCCGCGCACTAGTTGCACTGAATGAGATCGTGTATGGCTCTCAATTTCGTATGCCTGGACTTTAAGCGAAGGCATCAATACTTAATAAGTATACCAACTCTTCTTGGGAACAACTAAGAGCGCTAGCCCCAATGTTGTTGTTGGTCTCCCGACCAACAACGTTTATGATACTGTGTCAATAGTGAGTTTGATTTCCCGACTCAGTTATCCGGATATCTGAGATTGTTGGTCGGGAGACCAACAATAACCCCAAGGTCTTGCCCGAGCATGACTTGAGAGAGTAATTTCAACTGCCTGCTCGCAGCCGCTTCGGCAAAGGCAGGCACAAAGGCCGCCAAGCTGCAAAAAGCCGCTCTTGTTTTATATTTAAGTTCAGAAATCAGTATCGCAACTCATTACTCGCAACTCATAGCTCATAGCTCGTAACTCTTACTTTCACAACCATGCTCCGCATCCCTCTCCTGCTCTTCTTCACACTAACAGCAATCCTCTCTCACGCTCAAACCGAAAGTCAAAAGAAATATATTCCGGATGACCTCGATGTCACTATAGAAAACCTTCCCGCTACCGACACCAACCCCAACCGCTATACCATTGACAATAAAGTCTACCGTATTGGTCGAAAGCTTATCTACAATTACTATATCGTTAAGGCTGGCGACACGCTGAAGTTCACAGTGCCGAAGTTTAGTGCTCCTGGTGGCGACTTTCTGCGCGAGGAGTGGCAATTCATCAGCAAGAGCAGAGCGCACGAAGACAAAGTGGAAACTATTTCCATCGAAGTGCAGCCGGGGATCAGCAACAAAAACCAGACTCCGTTGCAGTACGGCTATCAATATGCGAATGATAAAGAAGCCGGTTTTAGTTCTACATCGGGGGTTATTGAAAACGAGATGAACACGTGGATGCACCCGTGGCGCGATCGCTATTTTATGATCCTTGAGCTAAACCCCTTCCCTTACATCCGTGCCCCTTTTACCGTTGGCAACGAGTGGACGTGGTCGCTACGTGTGGGAGACCACTGGCAAGACCCGCGCTGGAAAACCTGGCACGGTTCCATTAAAATTGATTACAAATACAAGATCGTACGCAGGGAAGAAGTGAAGATGACGGTGGGGCCTTCCACAAAAGTGCCGCAGCTCTTTAACTGCTGGGTCATCGAAGGCACTGCCACAAGCCCGCTCGGCATCACACGCCTTACAGCCTACTATCACGCAGGCGCGGGATTCCTGAAACTGGACTATACTAATATTGATGGAAGCAAACTTATGGTTGAGCTTGTAGCAATTAAGTAAGGTGCTTGATAACAGTGTTTGATAAATCTCCTAGTGTCTGTCAAACTATTGATTTGTTTAACAAACATTGAATAGTCTTGACTCAATAGGACTCCTTGTTAGGTGGTCCATTCTACTCATTGTCCTTTTTGTCTTGATACAAAAAGGACGAAAAAGATCAAGAAAAAAAGATGCTCCCCTACACTTGCCACCACACGCCCGCCTTTTTTTCAGGCCAGCGCGCTAGTTGTTCTGAATGAGACAAGTATACAGCGAATGAATATCGTATGCCTCAGTATAAAGTGGAACTCAAGCGAAGGCATCAGTACTTGATTAATAATGTCCCGTTTATGATACTGTGTCAATAGTGAGTTTGATTTCCCGACTCTATTATCCGAACATCTGAGAGATTGGGTCGAAACGGTTTCTTTGGTTTATTTCTCTATAAACATTCAATCCCTGCCTTCCGGCAGGCCTCTGGGATTGTTGCTATCCACATTTTATAAGACCCTGGAAGGGTCAGATGTTTATAGCTATGATTTTGACGAATTTGTTCGACCCCGGAGGGGTCGCATGTTTTTTCTGGTCGGCTATCTCCTTTGTTTCTTGTTAACGACTATGGTCTTCTTGACCAACAAACAGTAACTAATAACGAGAAACTATAAGGTCCTGATCTCGGCCTTACTCAGGCCCGTTGCCTTCTTGATCGTTTCAATATCTACTCCGGCCTTTTTAAAATTGGCAGCAATCTCTTTGGTCTTTATTCTTTTAATCCCCTCTGTTTTGATCTCATTCAACTGTAGCTTTTCCCGCTCCACCAGTTCATAGAGGCCGCTATTGCGGAGTTCCATCATGAGGCCATCGTTTTCGAAGCTGTAATATTTTTCTTCGGAGATGATCATGTGGTCGATCACTTTTATATTGAGCATATCGCCTGACTTGATCATGCGGTCGGTGAAGTCTCTGTCTGGACGGGATACGGCTAGGTTGCCGCTGGGATGATTGTGGACCAGCACGATATTAACAGCCAGCTTATAGATACCCATCCGGAATACTTCGGGCGGATGCACCATTACACGGTTGTTAGCGCCCAGGCTCACTAACTCTACAAAGAGTATCTTGTTTGAGTTGCTCAGGCCCACTACCCAAAAGTACTCCTGCCCTCTTCTGAGTCTGTTCTCACGCAACAATATCTGCTGCATCACCTTATATATATCGTCTGAATTAGCAACCTGAATTTTCTGATCGGGCGATAGCTTTACTTTCATCTGGAAGGCATTGTGAAGCAATAATAATTAAAAAATGCGGACAGCGGGCGGAAAATGAGCTGGTAGTAGGATGTAACACGTTGGGGGTTGGTTTTTCATATTTCACCTCCTGCCCTTGCTTTGAACCAATGTTGTTGTTTGGTCGACCAACAACGTTTATGATACTGTGTCAATAGTGAGTTTAATTTCCCGACTCTATATATCCGGATATCTGAGATTGGGAGCCATCGGCATCTTTGTAAAACTCCCCATCATAGACCACCTCATCATCAACGAAGAGAAGTTCTACAGCTTTGCCGACAGCGGGCTATTAAAACAGATCATGGACAACAGTTATTATGATTTGAGTTTCTCCCAGGTGGATAAACTGAAGGAACAGAGGGCGATTAATGAGAGGAAGGCGGAGCAGCGACTTGCTGCGGCTGAAATGAGAATTAGAAAGGAAAAAGATGTCGAGTTTGCCAAGAAGCTTTTGAAAAAGGGACTATCAATTTCAGAAATAGCCGAACTAACAGGATTGGAAAAGAAAGAGGTGGAAAAATTGAAAAAGTAATACCAGCGTCATGGATTTAATCCAGCAAGTCGAGTCGGCATTCTAGGGATGGTTTTTTATATTGTTTTCTAATTCAAACCCGGATAGACAATGAACTCCCTAAATATCAGGAGTTTTCTACTTGTTATTAAGTGCGGCTACAATTGCTTTAAAGTTCAACAAACCTGCTTCAAGGTTTTCAATAATTTCAATGGCCAGCACATCAGGATCAGGTAAATTATCGAGATCAGCTAAAGAACTGTCCTTTAGCCAAGTGATATCTAAAGATGTCTTATCTCTTGCAATAATTTCCTTATAAGTGAATTTCCTCCAACGACCATTAAGTGTTTTTTCACTCCATGTTTCTTTGCGCTTTTTTCGATTTGTTGGATTATAGCACTTGATGAAATCCTCCAGGTCTTCGAACTTGAGTGAGTTCTTCTTCAACGTGTGATGGATGTTGGTACGATAGTCATAAACCCAAACATCTTTGGTTCCCACGTTCTTTGTATTGGGGTTGCCATCAAAAAAGAGAACGTTGGCCTTTACACCTTGAGCATAGAATATACCTGTTGGCAACCGAAGTATGGTGTGTAAATCTGTTTTTTCTAATAATGACTTTCTGACTGTTTCGCCAACTCCTCCTTCAAACAGAACGTTATCAGGTAACACTACAGCAGCCTTCCCCGTGGATTTGAGCATGCTCATTATATGCTGTAAGAAGTTAAGCTGCTTGTTGGTAGTTGTTACTACGAAATCCTGCCGGTTATAAATCAAGTCATCCTTTTCTTCCTCACCTGTTTCTTCATTGGTAATGGTCATGCTACTCTTCTTGCCGAAGGGAGGATTTGCTAACACATAATCGAATGTGGTCTTTGGTGTTGAGAGCAAAGCATCTTCTGATGAAATAAGACTGGTAGAAGTAATATCACCAATGCCATGCAGGAAAAGGTTCATGAGGCAAAGCCTGCGTGTGTTGGCTACAATTTCATTACCATGGAAGGTTTTTGATTTTAAGAACTCTCGCTGACCCTTGTCTAAATCTTGCTGAACGAGAAAATCATATGCACCCAGGAAGAAACCACCGGTGCCACAGGCTGGGTCTGCAATGGTTTTCTTTGGCTCTGGCTGTATGCAGGCTACCATGGCTTGTATTAACTCACGCGGTGTAAAGTATTGACCGGCTCCGCTCTTGGTATCTTCCGCGTTTTTCTTGAGCAAACCTTCATAAATATCTCCTTTGTCCTTTACACCCATGCCAACCCAATTCTCCTCACCAATCATTTGGATTAGCTTGAAGAGCTTAGCCGGATCTTGAATCTTATTCTGACTTTTAACAAAAATCTGACCTAGAATTCCCTTCTCCTTTGAAAGTGCAACTAGCGCCTTGTTGTACTTAGTTTCAAGCGCTGCACCACTTTCTTTCTTAAGTGATTTCCAATCAAAACCCTTTGGAATCTTAATATCTTTTCTATTGTGTGGCGGACCGGAATACTCATCAGCCATTTTAAGAAACAACAAATACGTTAACTGTTCCAAATAATCTCCATAACTCACACCATCATCACGAAGGGTATTACAGAAGTTCCAAATCTTTTGAACGATAGTGCTTGACATCTCTCTTAATTTATGCTGCAATTTGTAATGTCCATGCCAAACCCGCACTCTGTAGGCACGCTTTTGCAGTGGCTGAAAATTCAGATGTTGTTTTAACTAATTCCTTAAGCTGTTTGAGCTTCTCTTTGATTTGCCCCCTTCTATTTGCGCTTGGTGTCGCATCATTCTGAGACATTAGATTTTGGGTTTCCTTTATCAAAGTGAAACACTTTGTCCATATTTCTTTTCTTTTTTCCTGTAGAAGCTTAAAGTTCAAATTCAAGCTTTCAATAGTGTAGAAAGCTCTCTCGTAATCCCAACCCGATGCGGTAATTGGAGTAATCTGTCCATGTTCGTTAAAGGTAATTTTCAAGACATCCTCTTCTTCGCACGGGTCCAAAAAGTAAATGATTTCATCATCAATTGAATCTCCAGGTTGATTTGCCTTATTTGCCCTAACAGCGAACTTTGCGCCTTTTCGAACATTCCCTGCTCCTCCACAAACTCTATAGTTTGTCCATTCAAATGCAAGCCACCAATAACCTCCGTAATCAACTTTATCATTTCCTAGTGCTTCCTTTTTAGGTCTAAAGTGATCTACATGATAATGTGTATATGCGTCTCTTGCTTCCGAATACCAGCATTTATTTTGAGAAATACCAAGAAGAAAATCCTTTAATTCACCCCATAATGTCTGATTATCGTCTATAATTTTATTTCTTGCATCAGCATCAGCCGCAGCTAACAAATCTTGCGTCAATAAATCTGCATTTGTTATCCATGCTGCATCTGGTATATGCCCCGTTCTATCTACGTAAATCATTCCTTTTCTTCTTTTGTTAGCTCTTCAAGAATTTCTAAAGCAACCTTATTTTGTTTTTCAATATCCTCCTTTGTGAAACTTAGTTTAGTATCATCTTTAATTCGTTGCTTGTATGCAACTATAAATTTTTGATAAAGTGGGTCTCTAAATGTATTTGAGAAACCTAATTTCTCCAATTCACTAAATATTTCTCTGAGCTGAATTTGCTCACTCTCATTTAGTTGATGTTTTTGTTGCTTAACTAATAAATCGTTTCTTTTATCAAGTATGTTTTTTGTATGCTCGTCTAATGTTGTTGGTAAGCCAAATAGATCGCTAGTTAAAATACCTTCAACCCCAAGCCCACGCGGATCAAATTCTGGTTGAATTACATCTATCTTTCCATCTGATCCAGTTTGAAAGACTCTCACTTCCTCCTTTTTAAGTCCACCAATAACAAGAGGATCATGCGTATTAAGAATAATCTGCGTACTATCACTGTTATGCACCACCTTATCCAAAAATTCAAGGTAGCGCCATTTCCAAATTGGATTCAAGTGGGTATCAGGTTCATCAAGGAGAATAAGCGATTCTTCATCCCTTGTAAACTTCAGGAGGCCTAAAACTGTTAGCAGTTGTTGTTCTCCTTCGCTTAGTTCTTTGAAGGTAATGCTACCATCTACTTTTCTTTTCCTGACTTTTATTCGAACTTCTGAAATCAATTTTGAAATGTAAGTACTCTCAAGTGCTTTGAACAAAGCTGTATTGTTAGTATAGGTCTTTGCCAACTCTTGTAGTTGCTCTTTTCCTTTTAGAAAAAGATAAAGGCGCTTCTGTGATTCAAATTCATAGAAATCTGTCTGAACAGTTTCATCGCTGTAAATTGGTGCAATACAAAGCGTCCATAATTTCTCTAAAAAAGGCCTAACAAGTCCTTTTGCGGTCCAAAAAATATCATCGGGATTTTTCTTAACCTGGCTTTTGGCCCAGTCTGGCATCTTTAACACAAACAGTATTGAATCGATATCTTCAATGCCAAGAACTTCATCTAAGAACTTTATACTGTCCTCATCTTTGTGGGTAAAGTATGCGAGTAAGACAAAGTAAGAGTGGACTAGTTTTACATAAAATAGTTTCCTAAGTGAGTCAAGCTTTTCATCCTTAAAATTTGCCTTTATTATCTCACTATAAAATTTCGCCTGATGATCCCAGAACAATGAATTTAGTTTATTACTCAAGCCTGAGTAGTAAGCAAAAACATATTTCGGTAGGAATTCCTCCTTTCTTTTGAAGAATTCTGTCTTGTATAATTTATTTGGATATAGCACAGCATGAAATAACTTCCCATTAAACAAAGAGCCTTTTCCTAGCACGTCAAACTCGTACTCTCCATTGAGGTTATTGACTTTAACAACAAAGTCCCGACAGGTATATTCAATTGAATATTTCAATCCAATTTTTTCAGGTACTTCCTTTTCTAAATCGAGATATTTAAAAATAAGAATAAGCGCTTCAATGAAATTCGATTTTCCAGTTGCATTCTGACCAAGCAGGACTGTCTTCATTTCCTTCTCATCGAGGTCAATGCTGAAGCGCTTCAGGTTTTTATAATCTTCAATATAGACTTTATCTATTCTCATTTCCTATCCCCTAACTCTAAAAGCGACTCTTTTCCATTTCTAGTTTCTTTGATCTCACCCGCTTCAATGTGTATTTTTAGCTCCCCATAAAACTTGTCAATGTCGTCCTTGTGTATGGATGATTGCCAAAGTGTTTTGGCTGAAACCGGTTTTTTACTCTCTTTGAGTATTTCCATGATTCGTTTTAATTTTTCTGCCATCTTTCGAGCTTTTATTTGAAATGGTTTTTCAGTTTTCTTTCTTTCTTTTTCTTTTTTCAAGTATTCATCCCGTTCCATTTTGATTCTCTCTAGCAACACACTTGCGGGTTCATCTGCTGGGTCTTGCTCAACTAATTTGCCTTCAAATGCTTTTTGGAGTAGTCCTTGTTTTAGAGAATTAGACTTTAGTAAATTCTCTTCAATTGTTTTCTCCATTTCTGCATTTAGTGAAAATAGCTTGTCAATTTGTTGCACAATCTCCTTTTGTTCTTCAATTGTACATAGTGGAATTGGTAAACTATTTAAGATAGTCTGACTGATGTTAGGTTGAGCACCACCAGTGCTTTGATTTAATAGGTCTGTCCTTCTAAAAAGTAAATAGTAGTAAAGAAAATTCAACTCGTAAAAAGGGTCTTCAAAAATTCCCGCAATTGCCTGATTTGTCGCTGCTTCAATTCCTAGAAAGGCTAATTTCCCAACGTTTGCACCATAAAGTGCAACCAGCAATGTTCCCTTCGGAAACAACTTAGCACTTGAATTCTCAATCGCTTCTTTAGTGACTTTCTCTTCAGTATTTATAATAGTATTGAACTTTAGTTCGCCTGATTTCACCCAAGGTATTTTACCTGAATAATAGCTTGGATTATTTCTACTAGGCGTGCCACCGCTTGTTGTCTCCACAATGTCACCTAATCTTGAAAGTGCCCACTGAATATCAGAATTGCTCGAATCTTTTAAAATGGCAATATCTTTCGGCTCCTTTGGTTTTTCCTTAACTTTACCTGCTTTGTATTCTTTTAATTGCTTTTCATATTGTTGTTTTCTATAGGCCTTAATTTCAGCCACCAATACATCAGGTGTTTTTAGATTCTTCTGTTTACTTCTCCACTCTTCCGATAACTTTCCCTCAAAGGCATTCTTCAAAATAGATTGTCTGTACACCTTCAACTGCTCTAATGAAGTTTGTAATTGCTCTTTGCCTTTTTCGAGTTCGCTGAGCAGTTCATCCAGTTTTTTTTATTTACTCCACTAAATGGAATTACCTTAAAAATATGTTGATTGAGATAAGCGAAATTGCCTTTCCAAATATGAACGCCAAAAGATGTACCTGGAGTACCTGACCAAGCATATAACAACTCTCCATTATTAACATGAAATTGATCCTCTACAAACTCCTTTTCATCTATATAATTGAAATCCGTTTTTTCATTCTTTAAATTTTGAATCCGAATTATAGGGATTCCTTTTTTTTTCCAACTCTTTGAGCTGAATGTCTTACCGTTAATAAATATGGCCAATTCTTTTAAGATTGGCTTTTCCCAAGTAATTGGAATTGCTTTTATATTAATCATGCAGCTAAAACCTCATTTAATTCATTAATAATTTCATCCATCTGTTCGCCAAACAGGTTCCACATCTTAGTTAACCCACCATTGCTGTTGAATGGACTCAGGTCAAAATCATCTCTATCTATATGGAAGCTATTGGCTACATATTCCTTTATCAAGCGCAGCCATTGCATTTGCTCATCTGTAAACTTTAATGCACCGGCCTGTTTTTTAAACACCCATTCCTGGAAATTCTTGTCCACGGTCTTGTCAAATGCTGTAAGCTTATTATCAACTCCGCTCACCCTTCTAATTAAAGACACCAACGCTACCAGTTCATTCTTAGGCGAACCATTACTTTGACCAAGTTGCTCATAAGCGCGCCATATGTGCATGGGTGCCAATAACGGCCTTTCAGTTTTGAGCTTCTCATACACCTCTTTAATCATTTGGTAGGTTAAGTCGCGCCTGCGGTAGGGCTGGCTATAAAAAATTTGTAGTGCGGTTATTTCATCTTTATGTGTTTCTATCCACGCATTAAAATCTTGGATTAACGTTTGAGATTTTTCAGTGTTGTCTTTATCCCATCCCACGTTTACCAGGCTATCAGGATTGATGTGATCAATTACCTGAGCATGCGCTTTGCGCACGTTTTCAATGTACTCATTTAACTCACCATTAAACACCGCGGCTGCTTTATCTTGCAGCACGGATACTCGCTGGTTGTATTTTTCATCCTTCACCACCGGGGCCTCACCCGCAAACTCTTTTTCCACCCGTTCTCGGATATCCGCCAGTGCATCGGGGTTAAAAGCGTTCAATAATTCCTTCACTACGAGATTAATGGTTTTACCCGCTGCCTTTTCCTGAAATACTTTTCGCTCTTTTTCTGTAATCTGCTTTTCAAGTCGCGCTAGTCTTCCCGCCAGCGAAGTAAACAATTCTTCATCCCGCGCACCTACCGTAATAGCACCCAACAAATCCTTCATTGGCACACCAGGCTTTTTCTCTAATGGCCTGCTATCCGTCTTTAAACTCTTTGTAACTCCAATAGCATCAATAATTACAAAATGGTCTTTTGTAAATTTAGCAGTAGGTGTCACTTTTTTGAGCGCTTCGAAATCGACCGTCCGAGTCCCGCGCCCCTTCATTTGTTCAAAGTAGTTACGGCTTTTCACATCGCGCATGAAGAGCAGGCACTCCAATGGTTTTACGTCCGTGCCGGTGGCAATCATATCTACGGTAACAGCAATGCGTGGATAGTAATCGTTTCGAAACTGTGCGAGAGTGCTTTTCGGGTCTTCGCCTTTTTCAACCACATTTCCTTTGTCATCTTTCTTATCCTTAGATGTTCCGTAGGTTATCTTCTTGCAGAACTTATTTTCTTCAGCAAACTCTTCGCGAACAATCTGTATGATATCATCCGCATGGGAGTCGGTCTTGGCAAAGATGAGCGTCTTTGGAACTTCAAATACTCCGGTTTCATCTCTACGATCCGTAAAAATCTGAGGAAGGTGTTCTTTAAATGTTTTAATGATCAACCGGATCTGATTCGGGTTCACCACATCATCATCCAGTTGTTTGTTGGAATACACCTTATCTTCATCCAGTTGCTCCCATCTTTTTCTGCGGGTATCCTTTTCGCGGTGGTCTACATATTCACCTTTCCAAACAACTCCACCTTTCTTTGAAATTTCCGTTTCGATCAAATACACATCAAAGCCGACATTTACTCCATCCGTTACGGCCTGTTCGTGCGTGTATTCACTCACTACATTCTGATTAAAAAAACCAAACGTGCGATTATCGGGAGTAGCTGTTAAACCAATCAGGAATGAATCGAAATAATCGAGCACTTGTTTCCATAAGTTGTAAATGCTGCGATGGCACTCATCCACAATTACAAAATCAAAAAACTCGATTGGTATTTTAGGATTGTACACGACCGGAACAGGCTCCCGCTTTTCCCAGGCACGAGATTCATTAGGATTGACTTCCTCCGCACTTTCATCTAATTCCTCATCTTTTAATATAGAATAGAATCGTTGAATGGTGGAGATGTAAACCTGGTTGTTTGCCGAAAATGTTCCACGTCTGAGTCGCTGCACTCCATAAAGCTCCGTGAATTTACGGTTATCATCATTTGGAACATAAGCCATGAATTCCTGCTCAGCCTGCTCACCCAAATTCTTGGTATCAACTAAAAACAAAACACGCTTGGCCTTAGTAAACTTCAGCAGCCGGTAGATAAAAGTGATAGCGGTAAAAGTTTTACCTGAACCTGTCGCCATCTGAATTAACGCCTTTGGTCTGTTTTCTTTGAAAGAGGTATCGAGTTTTGTAATCGCGTTAATCTGGCAATCGCGTAAACCTTCCGTATTGAGCGTGGGCAAATCAAAGAATCTTGCTCTCAGCGTTTTCTCTTCGCCAAGCCACTTCGCTAAAGTTTCGGGCCTGTGAAAAGAAAATACATTTCGAGAGCGAGGTTTCGGATCGCGGTAGTCTGTAAATCGGGTTACATCACCTGTACTTTCGTAACCAAAGAATAAGGGATCGTTCTTGAGGTATTTGAGCTTGCCTTCAGCGTACCGCTTGGTCTGATCTTCTACAGAAAGTAGTCGAACACCTTCGTCCGCCTTTTTTGCTTCAATAACTCCGACAGGCTTCTTGTCAACGAACAATAAATAGTCCACAGGTCCGGTTTCGGTTTGGTACTCCGTTACAGCAACGCCAAATCCGGCTGATAAATTGATCTTGGTTTTCCGCTGCACAATCCACCCGCATTCGGTCAGCATCTGATCGATTTGATCGCGGGCGATCTGTTCAGGGTTTTGGTTCATTTAACCCGTAAGTTGCGCCAAACTTTAACACTAGTCAACGGGATTTTTCCCATTTTTGTCCTTCCCTCAACTGTTAGTATACATTTAGGGAAGCTCTCTTATATGCCAACAACGTTTATGATACTGTGTCAATAGTGAGTTTGATTTCCCAACTTCTATTATCCGGATATCTGAGATTGTTGGTCGACCAACAATAGCCCCAGGGGTCAAGAAGCCCAACGAGGGCGAGAGAACAACTAGTGCGTGGTAATTTTGTAAAAATCATCGTACCAATTCAACCCATCCTTTGTAAGTGTTGCCACACGTGTCGGCTTTCTGCAGGCTGTAAAAATAAGTTCCGGGGTCTGCTCCTCTCCCATTCCAATTATTTTCGTAGTTAGTGGTGTGGAAGACCAACTGCCCCCAGCGGTTGAAGATGCTCAGCCCGGCATTGGCGGAAATACCCTCCACAACAAAGTATTCGTTTTTGTCATCATTCCCGGGGGTTATCACATTAGGCACAAATAACCGGTCTGCCAACTTTGTTTGCACTACTCCCTCCGTTGTACATCCATCTCTCGAAGCTACAATCGAATATGTTCCGGGGCGATCAACGATTCTTGTTGAGCCCTCAACGCCATCGCTCCATCTATAAATGACGCCATCCTCTTGTGGTACTCTTATTTCGGTACCACCTGCACAAATCGTCTTTACGTCATTCGGATTTAGAAGTAAAACAGGTTTAGCAACGGCTTGAAAAAACAAGGGTACACTTCGTGCCGCACATGCGCCTTCCTGAATTTCCAGTTGATAACTTCCGGATTGTTGAATCGTCCATTGGCTGTGAGTTTCGCCATCAATCTTTAAATTGTCTTTGTACCATTGATAGTCATAGCTGCCACCCTGATCTCGGGTGAACAGGCGCACATCCGATCCTTCACAGAAAGTAATAACATTGTTGCCTTTGGCAAAAGTATTGCCCTCATACATCACATCCGGTACCGGTACATGCTGTACGTCCAGGTGCAGTGTATTAGAAACAGCAGTGCACGTGGCGCTGTTACCGATTACCAAAGAATAGTCGCCCGTGCTTTGTGCAAGGTAGGTACCTGACGTTGCCCCGGGAATATCCGTTCCGTCCTTTCTCCATTGGTATGTGCCTGATGCAGTGGTGCTCAGTAAACTCGTAGCCCCTTCACAAAACTGTGTGTCTCCAGATATTACCGGAGTTGACAGCAGATCTATCACAGTAATGTCAATTGATGCAGTAGATGCGCAGGCAGAGCCTGAGCCTGACACTGAAACCGTGTAGTGCCCGGCTTCTGATACACTTATAACAGGTAAGTTGCTCGCCAGGACTACACCATCTTTTTGCCATGAATACTTGCCGAATATAAACGGTGCTTTAAGACGAATTGTCTCTCCTTTACAGATGGTGGTACGATTGGGGGACGTTGATAATAGCCCCATCGCATTATCCTGGATCGATGCCAGAAAAAAAGAATCGGCATTACCTCCACCCGAAGGAACACTTCCCGTGAGGGTAATCGCAGACCCGCTGAAATTCAGTGAGCCACCGGTATATCCGGATAGATATACCTGGCCATTGCTTCCCGCAGAAATTCCTTTGCCCACGGAACCATGTATCATGCCAACGCCAGCAGCCAGTGCGATCCAGATAGCTTCACCGTCATGAGCATACTTGGCAACATAAATGTCGCCAATCAATGGCGCACTGGTTCCATCGACTTGTGGCGCAGAAAATTCGTCCATCGTTTGACTTCCATTAATGCCCCCGGTAATAAACACACCGCAATCACTGACAGCGATGCGTGGGGAAACATCATTTTCGCTAAGCCGTTTCAGCCAAACCGGGTCACCGGATTTACTAAACTTAGCCAGAAAGCTGCGCGGTGTAACATTGCTTTCTTCTAACTTCAATGCGTCAGACAGCGTGATCCCTTTGACGTAGGACCCTGTTATATACGGAGACCCGTCATTGTCCAATGCCAGCTGAGATACAAAATCATTGTCGGAAGATGGAACGTCTTTAGCCCAGATCAGATCTCCGGCAGCATTGTACTTTGCAATAAAAAAAGAAACCTTCGAACCGGAATTTACGGTGATGTGTGAAGTTATTCCCCCGATGTTAAAGCATCCGCTGAAGTAACCGACTATATAGATATTATCTTCACCATCAATGCCAAGCAGGTTTCCTGCTTCAGCGTATCCGAAGTAGAATTGATGAGGCGGGCTCGTTGAACAAGTGTATCCGATCACCCGCTGAAATGCTGTAAAGCCTGCCGCACAATCGATCTTCAATAAGAAAATTTCATCCGCATTTCCTGAAACAGTAGCCAGAACTCCATCATCCGTATTGTTGAGGGCACCATTGAAATATCCCATCGCGTAAACCTGTCCGTTGTGACAGGATAGCCCCATCAATATTTCATTGTCGGTGGTTGGCGATCCGAATTGCCTGATCCACGCCAGGCTGCCGTTTGCATTAATCCGGCATAAATAAATATTCTGACGGCCATCGGGGCTCATCAATGATTCATTATCAATACTCAGCTGCTGGAAAAAATGACCTCCAATGTATACGTTCCCCACTTCATCGGTTGTCACATAAATGTCTTCAATACTCAGGCCTAAAGAAGAGGTAATTTTATTTGCCCACACGACCTGACCCTGGGCATTGTACTTGACAACTGCTATAGCCTCTTTAGAGCTATTCGAGTTCAGGTTCGTATTCCCTACGTTGATCTGCCCCCTGAAAGGCAGAGTAACAATGGTGTTGTTATTATTATCGGTGGTGGTAATGCTACCGCCAAACTCATTAGGACTTACAATGTTATCAGCCCATTGCCATTGCTGGCATTGGCCAACAATATTAATTGATGTCGTGAAAATGACTACGTATAAAAACCTACTTACATCCAACTTCAAAAACTTGCCCATCAAATTCAGCTTCAAAAAAGTACAACCACCTCTGATTTTTTTTATCGAAAAAGTATCATCTTTTCAATAGCCGGTCAACATTCAGAGCACCGGCAGGTCAGAGAGAATGAAAAGCGGTAAATAGTGGCGCTCATTGTGAGCGCCTGAATAACACTGATGATACAAGAGTGAAATAATTCCTTAACAATCGGGTAACAACATGATGCATTACAACACTGCTGCGCCCATCAACAAAGACAATCAGGTAATTATTACTGAATAGATAGACAGGATTGGTGTAACTCAAAATGAAATTTTCCCGGACTATTGATTCGTCAGACTATGAAGTCCTTTCCGTTTAAAAGTGATGGCCACCAACAAGCAGTAACTACATAGTGACAACTAATAAGAATTCTTCAATAGCAAACTGCATTAGATATTTAGTGTCCAGATATAAGATTGGAAGGATTCCCCGTACTGTTAATATATGCAAGCCCGGAATAAGATTAACAGGATCAAACGGTATCCTGGATGTTCCTTGCGAATCTGAATTCGCAGTCAGGGTTGCTTCACCTATTCATATCTACCGGGAAACCCGATGGCAACGTAAGACTTATATATTAAGGAGGTATTAAATCAAACGGGGGAAAAGCCCGTATCGAAATGGGGAAAACCCCGTTGACTTACTCCATTAAAATAGTGTAACTCGTTACTTCGTTTATGAGTTCACTGAGTGGAGTTATAAACTTCTTTTGCAGCGTTTGAGTCAGGTTAGATTTATGGAGTGGCTTTTATTTGGTGAAAACATTTCATCAAAGCAAAAAGACGTGACGGGTCTTGATTACCTGATTTTGAACGGAGCTAGCCGAAAATCCGAAGAAGAGTAGGCATCACATCAACACATAAAACTATGGCAGACGGATTAGTAAACATGGCCGATCAGTTTAAGGGATTGCCCATGAAAGATTTAATTGGCGGACCATTGGATGCCGCAATAAAAGCGAATGTCAATCTTGCACAGTCTACAGCAGACTTCATCAATGCGGTGGGATTCAAGCAACAGTGGTATAATGCAGCCGGGACCGCGATCGCTAAAAAAACGGCTGATACAGACTACATGGCTGCCGGCGATGTACGGATTGTTGATTTCTCCTTTGAGCGCTCGGGTACTGCATTAGACGATGCCACCGGAGCTCCCATCCGCACGATAGAGGCGGTAACGATTAAGGCTCCCATGCTGGCCATTGTGCCCATTCCCAATTTACAGATTGATAATGTTGATATCTCTTTCGACATGGAAGTAAAAAGCTCGACTTCCGAAAAAAGTTCGGAGGACAAGCAGGCTTCACTGGATGCCACAGCCAAAATAGGCTGGGGACCTTTTAGCGTTGAAGTAAAAATTCACGGCTCGGTGGCCTCGCATAAAGAAAACACGCGATCATCAGACAACTCCGCCAAATACCATGTGGAGATTCACGCTACTAACCATGGTATGCCTGAAGGCCTCGCCCGTGTGATGGATATCATGGCACAGTCGCAGAAACCATCTAACGTAGTTGCCTACCGCGTAAAAGCAGATGGCACTAAGGATGGTGCCGGTGTTCCTCTTCCTCCGAATAGCGAAACAACTACACCCCGGTTGAAAGCGGCTGCAGCAGCGTAGCATGAACTGCCACGAATGAAACCGATGGCTGAATCATCACCTGGTTTTGATCTGAGTGAAATCACGTTTGTGAAGCGTATCAATATTGGAAGCATCAATCCTAACAACCCTGTCAACGAGGAGCAAACGGAAAGACAAATGAATCTGCTTAACCGGTGCCTGAATGAATCGCCCAAGGGGCGGATCATCGGCAAGGATATATCCGTAGGCATATTTCAGATTGGAGAACACCAGCTTTCGCTTCAGCGTGTGACGTACCACATCGGTTTCAAACGGCAGCCCGCCTGGCTTATTAACCTTGAAAGTGAACAAACGAACCCATGGCCCAAGCAATAAATCTGAATTCACTGTTACGGTCAATTCACAACGCAGTTGTAGATGCCCAACGCATTGCCGAGCAGCAGCATATCCGGCAATTGCGTAACTACTTTACCTGGCCAACACCCGCTTCTGACAAGGATATTCAGACATTGGAAAACGGTAAACCCCGTATGGTGACTATCGAAGTGGCCAACATGCACCCGGATGCGGGAAAGGAAGTAGACAATGACGGAAAAAAAACGGTTCCGATTCCGTCAACTCAAAAACTACAGATACCGATGCTAAGCCTGGTGCCGATCACGGCCATCCGGATCGACAACATGAAGATGGATTTTAAGGTAGGTCTAAAAGGATTTATGGAAGAGGTGCATTCCTCCAGGACGCGCTTTACTCCGGATGATCCTGAAGGGCATCAGGGTCCGGTAATGATTGATCTGGGAGGTACAACGGGTGGTTTTCTTTCGGGGAAGAAAGAAGCGGTAGCCAAGGTAACGATAGAATTCAAATCAGGCGAACCATCGGAGGCGATCATGCGCATTAATGATCACCTGATCAAATCCATCATTCCTGTTGATTTGAAGAAGGAATAATTCAAATTTCAAATTATCAACCTGCGGCTACTTCCCAGTTCTTCGCAGAGTCACTTGTCTCGAGGTTTAGTCGAGAAAATATTCTTAACCGGCCTGATCGTTGGAACTATCCTGGTCTTGGCGATTGTCAAAAGATACGAGGTGTGAGTTGCCAAAGGATGTTCCTAATACCCACACCTCGTATTTAATTTAAATTAGTTACAAGTACTTGTGCAAGACGGGTTATTGTCACCAACATAGGTGTGGCCGTACTCCTGTTGCTTTGTAGCCATGTATTCATTGAACCCGCGCAAAACTGCAAAAGTGTAATTGCGTTGAGTGCACACCGTTGCATTACAGGCTGACGAAATCATGTTGGCCTGGTAGCCCATGCAAAAAACAACAAAATCATACCAACCGGTGTTTTGATTATATGCCATATAACACGGCACAGAAATTATCGGGGAGCCAGCTCCGGCTGTGGGATCATAAGAAGCACATTCCGTTTTATAAAAGAAAGTATTTAATACAGACTGTGCCTCATCTCTTCCTGCAGCAAGTCCCTGCTCAACAGTCTGAGCAAATGTTTGACAAACAACGAAAGCAAAAACAATAGACGTTAAAAGTGATTTTTGTTTGATCATAAGTGTTTATTTTTTTGTTAAAAAATTATAATCAAATATACCTGAGACAGAAGCCGCTGTACAGCGCTTCTGTTTGTATTGAGTCCGCTATTTTCCCCGTATTTAATACGGGGTTTTTCCCGAGCTATCAGTAATGTGTTTTATTATACCGATATATAAGGGAGAGAAGGTTAGTTCAATCTCATTTCGGCAAAAGAAATACGAACTTAACCGCGGAGACACAGAGTACGCTAAGCTTTCGCAAAGTTAAAATGCAGATCTTTTTTCTTTGCGCCCTCCTGTTTAATGTATTTTATCCTCCCATTTTGACCACCAAGTCTCAAAGCAACTATTTTGTATCTTAAGGTGTCATGGATAAGACAGAACTACTCTTAAAAATTAAAATATGAATGGCTTGATTAAATATTTTATACTCATACTCCTGACAAGCGCTACGTGTGTTGCTCAAAGTAATTTACCCGATAAGCTTAAACCACCTCTCCCCGATTTACCACGCACCGACCTGGCTTCGGTTAACATGAACCAGGACACGATCACTAAGGTGATCAAGTTGATCAACTCAAACCCTCCCAATGACTTTAGAGGATTGGTGGTGATCAAAGATGGCAAACTGGTGGTAGAAGAGTATTTCAATACGTACTGGAGAGAGACCGTTCACGATATCCGCTCTGCCGGAAAAAGTGTTACCTCGCTACTGCTGGGCATCGCCATAGACAAAGGTCTGGTCAAAGATGTAGAGCAAAGCATCTATGATTATCTTCCAAGTCCTAAATACACCAAGCCAGCCCAGGACAAACACCGGGATATCAAAATCAAACATCTATTAACCATGTCTTCGGGCCTGGCTGCAGACGATGACGATGATAAGTCCCCGGGCCTCACTCCTAACTGGCTCTTGAGAGACGACTGGGTGAACTTTGCCATCTCTCTTCCGATGATCTTCACTCCCGGAGAGAAATTTGTGTACACGGATGTTTGCCCTATGCTCATCGGTGCCATCATCGAGGAGACATCAGGCAAGAAGCTGGCGGACTTCGCCAAGGAAAACCTCTTCACTCCTCTTGGCATAAAGGAGTACTACTGGTACACGGCTCCCAATGGCAAGACCGGCCCCATGGGCAATTTGTATATCACTACGTTAGACTTCGCCAAACTCGGTCAACTGGTCATCAACAAAGGGCTGTGGCAAGGTAAAAAGATTGTGAGCCCTGCGTGGATCAGTGAGATGTCTAAAAAACGTTTGGACCCGGGCAGTCCGGTTGCTGATGCTTACGGATACTTCTGGTGGGGAACTACAAAAGTCATGAACGGCAAAAAGTATGAGTGTGTTTTTGCCTCAGGCAATGGCGGCAATGTGTTGTTTGTTGTGCCGAGTGAGAACTTGGTGGTAAGCCTGACGAGCAGCGCGTACGGACAAGGGTATGGACACTATAGAAGTCATAATGTGTTTGGGTATGTGTTGAGGGCGATCAAGTGAATGCATTTAACCGCAGAGGGCGCTGAGATTCGCTGAGTTATTTACTCATTAATTATTCTCTGTGAACCTTTGTGATCTCTGGTTAAAAAATACAAATTGTTCATATGAAAAATGTAAGATTAATTTTGAGCTTCGTGGTTCTTGTATCCTGTCATGCGGTCTCCCAAGGTGTTTCTTTTATAAAGCCGGATTATGATCTGATCAAAAAGGATATCCAGGATGAGTCTTCTTCTTTTTATTATTCCAAGCTGATGTCGAGGCTTAAGTCGTATGATACTACTTTAACAAGGGATGATTACAGGCATTTATACTACGGATACGTCTATGACAAAAACTATCAACCCTACTGGCGTTCACCCTATGAGAAAGAGCTGTTACCGTATTATCGCAGCGAAAAAATTGATACAAAGGAGTATGACCACATTATAGATCTGGCAACTAAGTCAATCAATGAGTTTCCTTTTGACATAAGGCAAATGAATTTTTTAGGATATATCTACCATCTTCAGGGCAACGAAGTGATGTCAAAAAACATGGTACGTTTACTTCATGAAATAGTAGAGGCAATTCTGTCTACCGGGGATGGCAAAACTTGTGAGACAGGATTTCATGTGATCTCGACAAGCCATGAATATGCAATCCTGAATATCTTTCAATTGAAATTTAAATCGCAAAGCCTTGTAGAAGATCAGTGTGATCACATGGAATTAGTCACTGATGGGCGAAATATCACTGGAATGTATTTCGATATTAAGAAGCTCTTCGAGAAGAACCGAGAAAAATATAAAAAGTATTAAACCTTATTTGAAAGGCAGGTAACCGCAGAGTGCGCGGAGATTCACGGGGGTTTTATTCACTTATTATTTCTCTGCGAACCTCAGCGGTCTCTGCGGTTAAATGCATTAGCTGCGGTTAAAATTACACTTTGTTTCTTCTCAACAGTTTCTCCCTGATCTGTTTATACCGCCCGGGGTTAACAGTCACCAGCCAATCGGGGATCAGCGATGAAAGTGGTAACGGTGCTTTCATGTCATCGAGGAGTTGGTCCACATGATATATTGTAGAGGGCATCACGCTGAGACCCCGGGAAGAAGCATTGAGGCGAAAGCCGGACCGCCACGCGATGAACTCTTTTCCTTCTTTTATTATTTGAGCATCATCGGGCACAGGCATACGTCCTTTCAGGTATTCACACACCCACAGCGCCCCGATCTCTGAAGTGAGCGAACTGAATATGGAGGTGTTGTACCCCACGAACGCCAGTGACGGAACTCCGGGCGGTAGTATGTGGCGATGTAAAAGATAGTTGCCGCTCTCGTCTGTAAATTTCCCGATAAGGTCGTCAGACATAAACGGTATCGACTGGTTGAAGCCGGTGGCAAATATGACCATGTCACATTCTATTTTTTCGCCTGTGGAAAGCGTCAGTTGTTTTCCTTCAAAAGAAACAATCTCTCCCTGCTTTGTGATAATTTTCCCTTTTTGCACACGGTTAAAGAACTCGCGTGTCTCCAGTGTGATTTCGCCAAAGACTTCATCGAGTAGTTGTGTGGGCGGAAGCAATCCGTTCTCTTTCAGCTGCTGCGTCTTGATGATATAGCTCTGCACAAACGATAGCATCTTTTGAGGTAGTCCGAGTTTATGTAAAAAACGGTCGAGTCTGCCACGGTGATTCTCCGGCCTGATGATGGATTCGCCCAGGCGATTCAGCAAGATGTATTTCAAATTGATGCCCTTGATATACCGGGGTAGCTTCCACTTGGGTGCCCGGAATACCAGGTGAGTACTTTTAGCAGTGTCCGAAGCTGCAGTTACCACATCACTGGAAGATTTGCCATAGCCCACCACCACGATGCGCTTGTCTCTCGCAAGGGCAGTACTGTGAAATTGGGTGTTGTGCAAGATTTTTCCACCTGCAGAAATAAAAGAACCTGTGCCCGGTAGCTGTGGGATGAAAGGATCGGAGAATGTTCCGTTGGAGACAATGATGAAATCAAATTTATCAGTAAAGGGTATCCCTTTAGCTTTGCCTTCGATGGTCCAACTATTATCCTGAAAATTGATTTTTGTTACGTCATGAGAAAACCGGATACGCTGAAAAACACCGAAAGCGATGGCATACGAATTTAAATACAATTGCATTTCGGCTCCCGTAGGCCACTCTGAGAAATGGTTGGGCATAGGGAAATCGGAAAAGAAATAGGTGTCTTTATTATTCTGTGTAGAAAGTCCGGGATACCTCCGTGACAAAGACCAAACCCCTCCTACTTCTCTGTCTTTTTCAAATACCTTCACCTGGTAGCCATACTCAAGACAAGTCTTTGCTGCCACAAGTCCGCTAATGCCCGCGCCAATAATTCCAATGGTTTTAATTTCCTTCATACATTGTTTGTGTAGTACAAAGGTTATTGTGCCTGTGTATCTCGCTTAAACAGCTCTGTTGCAAAAGGAAGTAATTTTGAATCAGCCTGAAACTCACCAGCAAGCTTAAATTCATACAAAAGCGCATAAATTTTGAAGCAGAGAGGTATTCGGCTATGACTTATTAACCATTATTTATGACTCATGAATATGTGGGGTGTCTCGCATGCCTTTTTATGGTTTTGAATATCTGTATTTTCAAAACTTGCAATCGAGATAATGTACTTGCTGTTTAATTCTCAAGTAGCGGCTTGGTATAAATAAATCTCGCAGCTACTTAAACGGATTGGTATCCTTCTTCACCACGATCGTTCCATCTTTTCTGATCTGTCCTGAGACAGTATACTCCAATGTGGTGGCTTCATCTCCGGGGCAGGTTTGGCTTTGCGAATAGTCGGATGAAAACGAAAGGTCGGTGCCTATGAATGACGAATGTGCCGCAGTACCGTGGCTGCAGTCGGTGGCATAAGGCTCAAACATAGGACCAACAGGTAAAGACACTGAAGCAGACGCAATCTCGGTGAGGTCCTTACGATAGGTGGTGACATGGTACATCCGTGGCGGATCTCCTGCTGTCGTACTCTCGTTGCTATACCAGACCACCGCATAATACCTGCTGGTATCGGGCAGCAGTCCTGCGAACGCCTTGGGGCTTCTCCCCTTTGACACGGGTGCGATACCGATGACATTGCGAAAGTCTCCTCCCGGCTCCTGCTCCAGGTTGCAAGGCAAGCTCAACACCGGGAGTTTTTTCAAAGCAATAGGATGTACTAATTTCTCCATAGAAAGGAGTAACCGGATATTACTTTTCTCTAACTCTGTCAACTGCGCTGACACATCTGCAAACCGGGGCTTGTACCAGGATTGTTCTGTGAAGTGTTTCCGGAGGTCTGCATTTTTGAAAATGTAACCGTAGCGTGCAAAAATCTCGTTGCGCATGATCACGAGTATCTCTTCATCGTATGCGTCAAGCTCTTTGGCTTCCAACTCCCGTGTAGATACTTCAGGGTAGTCTCCCGGAAGATCGGTTTGCGCGCGAGCGATTGAAGCCACTAACAGGAAGAAGAGGAGTCTTTTCATTTCAGGTTTTAGATTACAACTTCAAATGAATCAGATTACAGAAATCATTAGCAGAATCCATATCAGCTAATTCAACGGAGCTAACTGAACTATCAAATTAATTCGTCTTCTTCTGACACTCTGCAAGTTTTCTCTTCAACTCTATAATTTCAGTATTGGCCATGTCGACCGGCTTCTTTTGTTTCAATGCCTCTTTCTGCGCTAGAATCATTCCTTGCCTATAGGTATACAACTCCGTGGTGCCCGAAGAATTGTTGAGTTGATTTTTGTGTCTGCACTACCATTTGAACTCAGCCATATAAGAGCATGAAAAAGGAGTGTGTTCATGATGTGTGGATTCAGTTAGTGAAGTAAATACATTTCACACAAAGGCGCAAAAGCGCACAGTTTCACAATCATTCACCCTCGGCCTTGTGCGAAACAAATTTCACTTCCTCAGTGCGTTGGGGGGATAGCCGAAACGTTTTTTAAAAGCGGAAGTAAAATTCGAGTGATTCTTGTACCCGGCAACGGCCGAGATCTCTTCAATAGTCATTTCGGTATCTGATAGAAGTTGTTGTGCCTTTTGCATGCGCTCCTCAAATAACATCCCGAACACGGTTGTGTTGAATATTCGTTTAAATCCCTGCTTCAGCTTAAATTCATTTATACCAATCATGTGCGCAATGTCTTTGAGCGTGCCCGGGTTATCGAGATGATGAATGATGTGGTCTTTCACAGTGTGTATCTTTTCAATGTCGGATTTGTGCAGGAGGCCTTTGATGGCGCCTCCTGTGCCGGTAGAATTTTTCGTCAGGCACAACAATAACAGTTCGTGCGCCTTTATATCAAGGTAAGTTTGCTTGAGCGCATCACTGTAGGGACATTGCAAAAGGTTTTGCAAGACAGTGAGTATCTCCGGGTCTGTAGCATTTTTTCTCCCAATCACTGTCAGTTCAATTTTTCCGATACGTTCCAGCACCGAGCCAACGGCAGGTATGGTATTCGTGAACATGGCGAAATACTCCGGGGTAAAGTGAACCGCCAGGCATGAATATTCTTCACCTGCCTCGAGGTGGCACGTGAGCCGGGTTTCGGGCAAATACAACAAACCAAATTCGTATTTATTGATGAGGACGTCACGGCTTTCTTTAATGCTACACTGGAAATTGCCTTTGAGCGGAAAGTATAGTCCCAGTGTAGACTCTCGTGCACGTATGTTAAGGTCAATCGACTTCTCCACTGCGAATTTGTAGTGATGGAAGTCGCAAATATTGTTCTTCAGTTCGTGAAATTGCACAGCGCCAAAGCTCTCATTCACTTCGATGGATAAGACATGGTTGCCATCAAACAAGGACAAGCCCGATTTGTTTTGATTTTGACTCCTGGAAAACTCAATCTTTTGGAGTTTATCCGAACTAAGGACTATATGGTTTAATTTAAAATCAACTTCGCTCACCATTCATTACAAATAATGCGTGTAACAACATCTTATAAAAAATAATAAGGGGGAGTTAACTCTAGGTTAACACAGACGGGTCCGCAAGAAAGGTATTAAGTGAGCCCATCGCCTCGCCAATAAAAACAGACGAAGAGGTTATATCTTCGACAGATGTAATATGGATTTGTATTTACACATTTCTGTCAAACTTAGTTTGTCAAAGTTTTTTATTGAGATGTGACGCGCTTATATTACTCATCACTTCTGTGCGAATTTTTATTTAGGAGTTGCTCCTATTCTTCCAGTCAATTGTCTTTCTATTTGTGTATGAGCACATATTACAACACCGGTTGTTCGCGTTCTCTATCGCGTGGGTTAAGCCAACGCACTTCGCAGCACCATTGCTTATGGGCGTTTTCAAATTCAAAGTCGATTTCATTTTGCAATTGTCCCAACACACGCTGAATACTTTCCCTTTGTGCTAGAAGATCTCTTAGCCTGGCGCGGCTCTGTTTGTAATAGCGTATGTCGATGTTTTGAAGCAGTGTCAGCTCTTTATTTTGATCAGCCAATTCCGTCAGCCAGTCAAGCTGGCATATAAACTCGGCCAGCTTGAATTTGTCTATCATAATTAAATAAGAAAAACAGGGCCGGTTACTAACTAATAACTAAACTAAAACACGCTCCATAATATACTGCCTGGTAAGCGGGAGAAGAGCACCGGCCCTGTTCACCTGTATAGTCTCTCTCCCGCCTGCAAACACCCGGTCTACATTCCGGAATCCTTCCGCTTTTTTTAGAGCAGGATGGAATCAAATGCGGAGCGCAAGTCAATGAAAAATCAAGTACAAGTAAGTACCCTGACCAAGTCGCTACACACAGTAATTTTTTCAATGCGGAAAAAATGTAGCGAACCCAAATGGCAACGTGTCATCGAAATAGTTACAAACCCATTCATAGGTGATAAATAATTTCTTTGAAGCGTCACAAAGTGCCGATGAATGTACACGTGTTGTCTGCTTAATCAATTTTGAAAACATCGCTCACCCATTTTTGGCGATCACCACTTTCTCCGTTAAACGAAAGAGATACTCCCTAAATAATAATACGAATCGCTTTTCTCTTTAACACTTTTACTTCCGCAAACGCGAGAGTTTTTTTAACGACAAAGTGTATGAGAAAAAATAAAGAGACCATCATCGAAATTATTTCATGTCTGTTCATCGCGTTATTCATATACACAGCGGTGAGCAAGCTGATCGACTATACCAAGTTCAGAGTGGAGATTGGCAAGTCTCCGCTGCTTACATCGTTCGCACCGTGGGTGGCTATCGGCATACCGGTCACTGAGATTATCGTAGCTGTACTACTTTCATTAAAATCATGGCGGCTGATCGCACTTTATGCATCGTTCACCCTGATGATGACATTCACTGCATACATCATTGCCATTTTGCAATTCAGTGAATTCATTCCGTGTACGTGCGGTGGTGTGCTTCAGAACATGACGTGGAACCAGCACTTGGTATTCAACATTGTATTTATCCTGATGGCATTGGTCGGCATCTTACTACATCCTTCGACTAACAGCAATAACGAGGTCTATCACTTGGCATAATCATCTGAAAAATGAATCAACGATCTTATTTATTGCAGTAAAGAGCAGGGGAAAACCGAAAACCTGAAACAGAGTAGGTATCATTTTAACTTAACAAACAATAGTCATGAAAAAGTCAAGAATCGCTTTGTCAGTTGTGTGTACACTGGCAATAGTGGGTGCTGTGTTCACTAAAGTGCTTGCACAGCCAATCGCTTTCATTCAGTCAAGCCCAACTTTATGTGAACAGGTTGAAAGACCTCAGGGCTGTGTTCCTCAAGGGGAAGAGGTCTGTACTCTTCTCAGTGTTACCTATTTTCAAGATGTAAATGGGTCCAACACACAGTGCATTACTCCCTTCTTCAAAAATGGGAATTAAACCATTGGGGGGTAACTAAGTTGAAATTGGTGGTGACCTGTAGCCACCAATTTCTTCTTGCTTAATTCTAACCTGTCAAAGCCAATCAGTAGTTAAAGCAAAAGTCGTCACAGCGTTAATATGCTTGAATGTAGATTCCTTCACGAACAAAACCGGTATGAAACATGAAATTCTCGCCACCTGAAATCTCAAGAAAAAGAAGGATACCGCTGTTGATCAGTTGCTCCTGCTTTAGTTTGTCATTGATTTTTGTGCTTTATCAATGGTCGGAAAAGATCAATCATGAGCCCAATGGATTTATCCGGCTTTTTCCTCCTCACCTGACCATGCCAAAAAAAATTGTAGATGTTGGTTACAACTCTTACTATATCGCGGGGGCTACTCCGGATCGCATTTATCTCGGCAACTCAATGGCCCCTGCCCTGCTCATTGCCGCGAACTATTCATTGTCGGACACGCAACATTTGCAGTTGAAATTTCCAAGCCAGGTAAAATTATACCAGGGCGCAACCGTGACAGTCGGTCCATCCAATGTCTACCTGATGGAAGGAAAAACGCCAGCCTTGCTGAGAGGCAAGCTTTCTGACCTTACCATGAACTTAGTACGCGACAGTCTTGAATACTTTATCGGCTCAATGCCTCTGTCTCCGGAGAGTTATGTGATCAAGATTTATGACCCGATTTTGAGGAAATCAGTACTGGCTAAAAAAAAGATAAAGACCGGTTGGGCCCACCGGGTACCGGAAATTCTAGAGAAACAAGTGGATGGCATTTTTTGCACAGACGGGATGATCAGTTATGACCCCTATTCCGGCTCTCTCATCTATGTCTATTATTACCGCAATCAATTCATCCGACTGGATACTTCTCTGAATATTTTATACCGTGGCAGGACCATTGACACAACAAGTCATGCCCGGATAAAAGTATCTGAAATTGAATCTAAAAACATGATCACATTATCTGGGCCTCCGATGACGGTAAACAAACGAAGTTGCGTGAGCGGTGAGTACATCTTTATCCACTCCGGGCTACTATCAAATAACGAGGAGAAAAAAACCTTCGATCATTGCTCCGTCATCGATGTGTATAACCTGAAGAACGGAGAATACCGGTTTAGTTTTTATCTGCCGGACTATAATAAAAAGAAGATCAGTGGCTTCCGTGTTTTCAATAAAACACTGGTGGCTATGTATGACCACTTCCTCTATTCTTATCAGCTGAATTTCTAAAAATAAAAATATGAAAGGATTAAAACTTCTAATTACTGTCGTTGTGATGGCTTTGAGTGCTTCTATTTATAGTGTGACTTTTGCCACGGGCCCTGATGCTTACATGCAGGTCAATCAAACACGCTGTCAACTGGTTGGAAGACCTCAGATCTGCGATGTATCGCCTGGAGGTGTGATCTGTACCGTCAATAACATCACCTATTTTCAATATCTCACAGATGACCAGACAATGTGTTTATATCCATATTATGTATTGTTCTGACCCAGGTTTTGATTGAAAAAATTAATCATGGGGCTGTCTTAAAGTGATCCGATACAAGTTAAACCTAAACCTAAACCTGAAGTGAAGATGTAGCTGTGCAGCAGCGTGCACACTACTTTTCGAGGTCGGATTTTCTTTAAGAACAGCCCCTGATTGGTTTTCTAAAAGGGTGTCAATTTTCACTCCTGATTACAATGACCTTCATTTCTTTCTGACCTTTCACCAAATCCAGTCCGTTTTTTTGCAATGATTTCTTTACATCATTAAGATCATCAAGATAAGCCTCCAGCGATAGATCGATCGTATGACTAATACCCGTCTCATCAATAATCGGTGGAGCCAATTGGTTTTTGCCCCAAAGAATACTGACGAGTGACGACATGGGTTCGCCTTTAAATACCACGTTGGTATGCCCGTCTCCGGAGAGTCTTTCATGCTTTCCTTTCGCACGCAGTTTTTCACCCGCACCTTCGGAGGCCACCAGTTTCCAATAAGGCATCAGGCGCTTCTCAACGGTCACTTTGTATCCAAAGTAATTCTGGAGGTCGCGCTGCATCATGCGCTGCATCTCCAGTTTCTTCTTTTTGCCCGGAGGCGCGATCAGATCATAACAATAGATATTTTTCCCGCTCGTGAAATCAACCCTGAACTCACTCGTGTCCGCAAGTTCCAGAACCGGTCTCGGCCAATAAGTGCCATAACTGTTTTTGAAATTGAATAAGGGCACCATGGTGATTGTATCGCCATAAGCTACCTGGTAAAGCGCTTTCAGAGGCGCACCTCTAAGCAGCACCTCATTCCCCAGTTTCCCGGCAGGGATAAAATAGCCGTTATAAGCAACTTGCAAATCGCGGGTCCATTGAGTCAACACAGACCGATAAAGAAAGTCACCGGCATTTCCCCCGTTCCCATCCACAAGGAATGGTTTTTTCCAGTCATAGCTTTTTTTAGGTTGAGGAACCAGTAGATCGACTTTCCGTACGAGCTCCGGGTTTTCGCCATTGATGCAAGCTTTGAGGTTCGCAGCCGTCAGTTCTGATTTATCCGTAATTGCACGGATTATACCTTTATCATCGATCCACATAATGTAGGGATAAGACTGTATCCCGAACCGCTTATGCGTTGTGCTGTCAAAGGCAACAGTCATGTACAGATCATACTTTTTGCGAAACTTTTCATAGGTGTTCCGAACCAGTTTATCGTCCATGCCTACAAGTACAATTTGTACTTTGTCACGGAATTCTTTATTCAACTGGTTTGTCTCCGGGAAACTTGCAATACAACCAGTGCACCACCGTGTCCAAAAATCGAGGATCAGCCACTTCCCTCTGAAATCCTCGAGAGAAGCTTTACTTTTCGGGTAGTTGTGAATTTCATTTAAAATAAAATCCGGGCATGCTTTGCCAATCTCCGGATATGGAAAATCATTGTCAGGTCCTTTCGGTTGAGCAACTGAAAGACTTTGTATGATGCAGAGTGTTATTGAAACAGAAAGTACAACGAGGCGTTTCAAATTTTTCATGCTTATCATTTTAGTATCCCGGATTTTGAGCCATATTCTGATCATTCGTCAGCTGCGTTTGCGGAATCGGGAATAATGCGTCAGTCGTCTGCCAACCGGGTTTGGACACACTCAGTACTGCATCAGCACGATTTGTTCGTTTAAGATCAAACCAGCGGTGACCCCACTCACAGAAAAGTTCGATTCTCCTCTCTTGCTCGACGGCTGCGAGGCATTGTGCCTGTGAAAGTGTGGTGGGAAACGGAACAAGCCCGGTTCTCACCCGGATCGTATTCAGGTCAGCTACGGCCTGGGCAATGCTATTTTGCTGAGCCAATGCTTCCGCCCGGATCAGGTATTGCTCAGCTAACCTGAACATCATATAGTATTCACTCACCGTTGTACCTGTTTTTACTTTGTATTTATTCGGGAAGTAATAAGTCTTCCCGGCAACTGTAACATTTGCCAACCAACTTGTTTTCCTGTTGTCACCTGGCTTAAAAGCGTTGAACAGTGAATCACTTGCCGTCACGTTGGTTGGAGCCGCTGTGGAAGAAAGTACAAACCAGTTTCCTTCAAAGGTGTTATAGCCCGACACCTCCGGCATTAGTTGCCAGATGGCTTCAGAGCTGTTCTTCAGAAAAACACCGGACAGCGGACTTAGTGTGTAACCTGCACCGATGACGGCCGAAGCCTGTGTGACGGCATTGGCCCAGTCTTGAGTGTAGAGATAAGCACGGGCAAGAAGCGCAGTAGCTGTAGATTTGTTGGGCCTTACTTTTTCTGTGGATATGTACGTGTCACTCAGTAATGTTTGCGCATCAATAAGATCAGCAATGATTTTCTGATACACTTCCAGCTGAGGACTTCTGCCCACCGATGCGTTGGCTGTATAGTCGGTGGTCTTGATGTAAGGAATGTCGCCAAACAAATTGGTCAGATAAAAATGGCAAAACGCCCTGATGAATTTTGCCTCCCCCTCCAGCTGTTGATGAACTGCAGGTGTAACGCCCGTTGATCCGGCCAGTCCCTCAACAACCGAGTTGGCCATATATATATAAAGAAATGCGTCATTCCATAAGCTCTGAACGTTGGAATTATTTGCCAGTAGCGAATTGGTATAAAAACCTGCCTGCGTTACGTTGTTAGAATAATCTTTCAATTCATCGGATGATAAGCCTCCACATAAATTGACCTTATAGTTTGCAAAACTACCTGCCAGGGCTTCCATCATTTTACTGTAAATGCCGGTAAGTGCTGAAGTCGCTGTGGCATCACTCTGAAAAACAACTGTATTGATCAGTTGTGTTTTGGGCGGATCTATTTTCACAAAGCTCTCACAGGCAACAGCCATCGTGAGGATCGAAACGAATGATCCATATACCCATGTTCTCTTGCTTAACAAGGACTTCTTTATTGTATGTGCTATTGATTTCATGATCTTACGGATTAAAAGGTTAACTGAACACCCATCGTAATAACTCTCATCGGTGGGAGGAAACTCAAGGATTGATTTTCAGGATCCAGTCCCAGGTAGTTAGTAATCGTAAAGAGGTTTTGAGCCTGGAGATAGATGCGTGCATTTTTCATAGCCGCTTTCTCAATCCATTTCTGGTTGAACTGATATGAAATTGAAACGTTCTTAAAACGGATGAAAGAAGCATCGCTAATGGTATTATCACCGTAGGGCCGAGGATTATAATACGCAGCATAAGCAGGTGAGCCGGAGTCTTGAGTAAATTTTTGTACGTCTGTTATGTCACCTGGTTTTTGCCAGCGATTCATTACAAAGGTCGCCTGGTTGCTACGTGACCCGGGCACATTGCTCATGGAAGTCCAGTAGTTTTTCCCAGTTTGCTGTACAAATTGTATCAGGAAATCAAGCTTCCAGTTTTTGTATTGCAGACTATTCTGAAGACCGCCATAGAAATCCTGGGTCACTTTTTTGATCGCCTGCAAGTCGTTGGGGTAAGTCAGACTGCCATCACCACTTACATCCTCAAACGTACTTAGCCCGGTTTGCGGATCAACACCAGTAAAATGAAAATTCTTTGCGATGGAAAGAGATTGCCCCACCACGTACGAATTAGCAAATGTTGACCCGGCCAGATTGGGATAAGAAATTAGTTTATTGCGGGGGACTGTGACATTGACAGAGGATGTCCAGCTAAAATTATCCGATCTGATATTCTTCGAGCTAACTTCAATTTCAACTCCTGTGTTTTGTACTTCAGCAGGGAGGTTGCTTTGAATGGATGAAAACCCAGCGGTAGCTGGCAAAGGATATCCCACCAATTGATTGGATGACCTGTTGTTGAAATAACTCACAGACAAGAAAACCCGGTCATTGTCCAATCCTAATTCCAGCCCGGCTTCCAGTTTACGATTGGTCTCCCAACTGTAATTAGAGTTAAACAATCTGACGGGATACAACCCTGATCCTCCCTGATAAGGATACGTTGTCGGATTCCACAGATCAAGGTACCCATAGTCCGCAATCTGGTCATTGCCCGTAGTGCCCAGGCTTCCACGCAGTTTACCGAAGCTCAGGAAGCGAACGTTCTTAAAAAATTCTTCGCGAGAAAAAATCCAGGCAGCTCCAATGGCACCGAGGTTGGCAAACTGACGATTAGGACCGAAGCGGCTCGAGCCATCGCGTCTCGCTGTAAGATTCAACAAGTACTTTCCATCCCAGTCAAAGCTTAGTCTACCAAATAAAGCATCGTACCGGTAAAGTGTATAGACGGAGTTCAATGCACGAAGGGTACTTGCCGATGCAATATTTTCCATCAGGGCGTCATTAGAAAAACCTGTGGCACTCAGGTCGACTCGCTCACTTATACTTTGCTGAAAAGTAGAACCTATCAATGCACTGATCTTACCACGGCCAACCGTTCTCTGATAATCAGCCTGTGGTTCGATGATCCATGTTTTAATCGAACTGTTACCAAAACTCGTAGACGGAAATGTAAAACTCGCAAAAATCGGATTGATTGAAATGGACGGATTGGGCTGAACTTCAGTCTTTGAAATCGAGGTATATCCCAAGCTGGTCTTAAGCTGAAGTCCTGGCAATACTTTATAGCTAAGTACCAGGTTACTTACCAAGTTATCTGTTTTCGCCTTGTATTTCGCTAATAGCATTCCGTAAGGATTTGCAAAGTTTCCATTGGAAGGCCCCCAGTTCAGTGTGCCATTGGTATTATAAATGAGTGGCGAGTCAGGAGCCGTAGTGAAAGCATTAATTGTTGGATCCTGATAAGGCAAGACATTATCATCCATTACAAAACCGGTTGAAAAGACAGTTTTGAATTTTTGATTCGCTGAGGTATGTGTCAAGTTAAAACGTGCTGAACCTTTCTTGTAAGCAAAGTCACCGGGGAATACCGTTGTTTCTTTATGATACCCTCCCCCAACGAGAAATTGCGTGCTTGCAGTGCCCCCGGAAATAGAGGCTTGTGCATCGGTGGTATTCGCTGTACCTCCGATCAAAACTTTTTGCCAATCGGTATAGCGGGTTGTGTCCCATAAGATAATATCTCTTGCATTGCTGGGAGTCATTGTAGCACCGTCATTTTTGAAAGCCTCTTTTCGCATGGCAAGGTATTGTTGTGTATTCAGCAGGTCCATCTTGCGGGTTATCTGGCCAACACCGGTGTAGAAATTCACATCTACTTTAGTCTCGCCCGACTTTCCTTTCTTAGTAGTAATGAGAACCACTCCGTTAGCACCGCGTGAACCATAAATTGCAGTTGCATCTGCATCTTTCAACACCTCAATGCTCTCAATGTCGGCCGGATTGATTGTAGCTAGCGGACTTCCCAAGCCAATATTATTGATGCTGGAATAGGTCGATCCCATGGGTGTGGAAGTGAACGGAACACCGTCAATAATATAAAGTGGGTTGTTGCCACCAGCGATACTATTTCTCCCCCGGATCTGAACATTAATTGCCCCTCCGGGTGTACCCATGCTTTGTGTAACATACACGCCCGCCATCCGGCCTTCCAGAGCAGCTAGCGGGTTAGTCACCGGCTGTTTACTGATGTCTTCGTCCGTTACACGGGCAATGCTTCCGGTCTTCAGGCGCTTGGTCGTAGTACCGTACCCGATCACAACTACTTCATCAAGACTGGTAATATCTTCCTGCAGTGAAATATCTATTTCGGTACGATCACCAACCTGTGTTTCGAGTGTCTTATATCCAATGAAAGAAAATAGCAGTACGTCATCGCTATTGGCTGATATATTGTATTTGCCTTCAGCATCTGTAGTGGTACCTGTCGTTGTTCCCTTTATGATAACATTAACTCCGGGGAGTGGTGTATTTTCTCCCACTGAAACTACTTTCCCTGTTACCACTGCGGGAAGGTCGCTCATGCTGGTCTGTGGAAGAGGTAATTCCTGGAGAGTCGCTCGTGAGCTTTGGTCTTCCAATTCTGTTAAGACAATATAATCCGAAGCATCCTGGGCTGCGAACTGGATCGTATATGGTGTCAGTAGTTCGGCAAGGATGTCTCCGAGCCTCCGTTTGGATACGTCAACTGTTACCATGTGTTCGAGGTTCAGGTAATTGCGGCTGTAAACAAACTTCACACGTGCCGTTGCTTCAATTTCCTTGAGTACTTCGTGGAGCTTCACGTCTTTTACGTGGAGAGTAACTTCACGGTCCAGCGTTTGTTGCGCATAATTATCGCGCGCCAAAGCCATACTCCCGAGTGTTATCGCCAACGTAAGTTGTAATACTGATATTTTCATAACCTTGAGTATAAGGTCATAGATCGTATAGTTTAAATACATAACTTCGTAAGGTTTTGTTGATTTCAATTTTTCCGAAAGAGGCAAAACACCTTAGCTCCGCCCTTGGCGGAAATAAGGTCAATCAAAGACAGGAGTGCTGGTACCACTCCTGTCATTTTTTTTAGGATGTATTATGAGCCGCCATAGACTTGAATGTTTAGGTTCCGTTAAAGCCTCCAGTCTTCAATCCCGTCTCTCCATTTCAATTTTCTTTAATGACATCCGTTGCCCAAAAACAACACCTCCTGGTTTTTCACCCGGTACTCACAGTGCAGTGTTTGAGCAATAATTCCAAGTGTCCGATCCAGTGACTGATCTGTAAAATCAGCTGTAAGCATACAGTTATAGATACTGGAGTTACTCACCTTTACCTGTACGTTGAATTTGCCCTCTATCCTTTTGATGATATCCTTCATCTTCGCATCATCGAAATGCATATCATACTCCGTGCCCCGGGTTGCCGTTTGCTCATCAGCAGAAGCCACTGATTCTTTCGTCAGGTGATTTTGCTTCCGATCATAAATTGCTTTTTCATGTGGTAATACAACAAGGTCATCCTGCGTTGATGACACCAGTACTTTTCCTGTCAGCACTACGAGCTCGATCTTGTCATTGCCTTTGGCAATTCCAAAGCTCGTGCCCAGCACCTGTGCCGTGAGCGCATCGAATTTGATAACAAAAGGAACTTCAGGGTTTTTGGCAACCTCGAAAACAGCATCTCCAGTCAGTGTAACTTTTCGAGTATCACCGTCAAACTCGCGCGGATACTGTAGAGAGCTGTTACTTTTAAGCCATACAATACTTCCATCGCTCAACATTACTTTGGATACTTCCCCTGCTGAGGATTTCTTCACAAGCAAAACATCACGTTTCGAAAAACCAGACCAGCGTTGAACCAACAGGTAAGCGCAGGTCAGAAGAAAGACTGCGGCTGCAGCGCGAAGCCACAATACATATGTACGCCCTTTCGTTTTCATCAGACTGATTTCATCGCTGCGGTCTATCTTCAACAAGATGCGCTCTTTCAGCCCAGCTCGTTCCTGTCCTTCCCACAAAATATCAGGAATGATCTCTTCTTTCTTCCCAAGATCTTCAAAGAATTCATCCATGATCGCTTGCTTCTCCCTGGAGAGAAGGCCCTTTTGATACTGCTCAACCAGACGTTTGAATTTATACTCCGTTGTCATTTTCGTTTAAGAAATTAATTAACTCCCGTTCAGGGCGCAAGTCCGATTTCTACTATAAATAGTGTAGTCATTTATACTACTATCCATTACCCCATTTGTGTAATGTCGTGGCAGGCGGGGTTAACACACAGGAAAAGAAGAATTATTTAAAAGATAGCGCTGAATTAACCGAGACTAAATAAAAAGCAGTCTAAATATTCAAAATAGACGACTGAAAAACACTGATTATTATTTGATGTTCTTAACTTTCCCCCGCAGGTTCAATGGTATTCAACAATGCTTGATGACGCAAGCCTCATACTTCAGTTAAACACAGGAGACAAGGAAGCCTTCGAAACTATTTACGACAGGTACTCGGTCGATTTATACAAGTTCATTTTCAGCCGAATTCGCATCAAAGAGATAAGTGAAGAAATTGTACAGGAGATTTTCGTGTCGTTGTGGGCGAAGCGAGAGAGTCTGAAGATTGCTTCGCTGAGCGCTTATTTGTTCAGTGCCTCTAAGTACCAGATTCTGACGTATATCAGGTCCGATAAAGTAAGGAAGAGATATGCAGCCGAATTTGTACTCTACTTATCCGGCCGCCATGATAACTCTATCGAGGAATTTATCAATACTTCTGATCTGAATAGTCTTATAGAGAAAGCAATTACAGAGCTTCCTGAAAAATGTCAACAAGTATTTCGGATGAGCCGTTTTGAGCACCTGACCATCAAGGAAATAGCAGAACGCTTGAACATCTCTACGCGGACTGTAGAAAACTACATCACACAATCGCTCAGACATCTGCGGCTGTCGCTTGGGGAATTCTTAGCCTTTCTCTTGTGGTTAAGTATTTACAATAAATAGATGCGTTCCTTGATGAACTACACGAACATCAATAGTACTTCATTTTCATGATCACTTTCTTATCCCCGGTTAAAAGAAAACGAAAGTCTTTATACTCTGGCTTGCGTAGCGCGGTGTGGTAGTAACCGGCAAAGGCGTGACCTTCTCTTGGCAGGAACCATCCGAAGTCAAGTTTCCAGTTACTGTTTTCATCATCCAACAGGGCGATGCCCATATTTTTAGAAGTAAAACCGGAATAGGTTATTTTCAATGAGTCCCCAGTCATCTGTGTTTTTGGCACCATCGTTTTCCGAAATCCCGATTTATCGGGGAATGGAATAGCATCATCAAAAAACTTGAACTGGATTACACCTTTGTGATTGCGAATGTGTGTAACGATAATCGTGATGGAATAGGTCTCTTCCTTGCTTACGTCAGCATCTTCCGCGCTGGCTTTCTTATTGGCGGCTTTATTAAAAATGGAGTCGTATTGCGCATTGGTCAAAACAGGGATCAATAATACACCCAGGAAAATAATTCTTCTCATCAATATATAATCAAAGGTACGGCAATCTGCACTGACAAGTGTTATCACAGTTCACTCGTGTTAAAGTGCCGGAGTTGAAATTACCACAAAATGAATATGGCTTACCATTCTCTTGTTTTCATTTGACCTATTTTTGTACTGAAATACGCACTATCTATGGTTAGCATACTCTTAAAGAAGTTCTCGATTGACCCGGTCAAAATCTCTGTTGCTGCTGATGGTGGTACAATTGCTTTTGAGTTGTTGGACGCTGAAGGGGAAACACATCAGTTCTTTATTGACAGGAGGATCAGGTCCGATACAAGAGATCATTTGTATTCCGGTCAATACCCGGGCTCAAAAGATTCTATTTACCTGGGCATGAACGAGGGTATTTTAAATGAGCTGGAGAAGATCATGAGCGCCCGGTAATAGAATCAGGGATTTTTTAATAAATTCACACAGGGGCGTTTCAACTCTATGTCAACAGTTTCTAAAAACAGAATTCAGTCGCTCGATATCTTAAAGGGTCTGGTGATGATCATTATGGCCCTGGATCATGTGCGTGATTTTTTGTACAAAGCTGATTTGACACAGACGTCAGACCTCACCAGCGATCCTACTAACATGCAGACCACCTACCCCGCCCTGTTCTTTACACGATGGATCACACACTTCTGTGCTCCTGTTTTTATCCTGTTGGCAGGAACGTCCATTTATATCATGGGCCAACGACTTACTAAAAATGAATTGAGCATCTTCCTTTTCAAACGTGGTCTGTGGCTGGTTGTACTGGAGATAACAATCGTCACTTTTGGCTGGACATTCAACCCGGTGTTCTCCATTTTGATTCTACAAGTGATTTGGGCTATTGGGGCAAGTATGATTTTGTTTGGTGTACTTGTAAGGCTTCCTTACAAAATGATTTTCTGCATAGGAGCGCTTATCGTAGCAGGTCACAATATGGTTGACTTCCTTGCCGTTGGAGCGGCTCTGAAGGGAAACCACCTGATGGAGTTTTTACTGACGGCCAATTTTTCGGTTCACGCTTTCGCCCCTGGCCATGTCTATCTTATCGTATACTCGTTTCTCCCCTGGACGGGTGTAATGATGCTTGGCTACTGCCTCGGTAAACTCTATGAAGAAACGGTGGATGCTGCCTACCGGAGAAAACTGTTGTTGACACTGGGGTTGTTGATTACAGCTGGTTTTGTAATTCTCCGTTTCAGTAATCTCTATGGTGACCCTCTGCCCTGGTCATCGCAGCCCAGAGGCACGGTGTTTACGGTTTTGTCGTTTTTCAATCTCAACAAATATCCTCCGTCACTCCTTTTCCTTTGCATGACACTGGGGCCTGCATTATTATTATTGATTTGGTTTGAGAGAATTCAAAACCGGGTTACCAACATCCTGAATGTCTATGGACGCGTGCCGATGTTTTATTATGTGCTCCATTTCTATCTCATCCACATTATTGTAATCGTTGTATTCTTCATGCAGGGATTTGGTGTCAACGACATTGTGCCGACAAACAATCCCTTCTTTTTCAAACCCAACGGACTCGGGTTTGGTCTCGTTGGTCTTTATGTGGTCTGGATCTCAGTGGTAGCAGCATTATTTCCGCTTTGCAAATGGTTTTCAGAATATAAAAAGAGCCACAAGCAGTGGTGGTTGAGTTATATTTGATTGTCGTAAAGACTTGAAAAGTGCAAGGCACTTCCCTGAATAATTTGAAAGTGTATGTAGGATATTCCTATGCAGAGACTAGGCTCTTTCCTTACCGTAAGGCTCTGATATTATCTTAAGACGGGCTTGGCCAAAATCAATAAACAAAATCAAGAGCATGATATCTTCAATGATAGTTAACTCTTCCCTTCCGGGTAAGTGTTCGATTATAAAAGCAGAAGAGACACCGGAGAGTACAACCCATGCGGCCTTCAATTTATCCAGCCGTTTTTTATCGGGTTTTCGTATAAAGTGCATTGAATAAACTGCCGTCATACCTGTAAATCCGGTCAGCAGAAATACCTCATCCCCAGACCAGTGCATGACTTTCATTATTGCGCCTATAAATGCCGTGCCGAGGAAACACAAGACGAGTCGAAAGAATATCTTTTCTTCCATGAGCGTACCAAACAAGAGAAGTAAGACAAGTGCACACAGGGTCCCGATGGTCAAAGCTGTTTTCGTTACCCTGAAGAATTGAACAAGCCAAATACTGTTTATAAGCTGACTTAACCCGATGTAGTCAAGCACCTCACCTATGACCCTGGTCAATACCAGTATCCCTACAGTAACAACCAGTAGTTTGCTATCCAGCAATTGATAGTTCGTCTTCACGAAAGGCAAGATACTGAATTTCAGCAAGCGCAGGATTGTCTTGAATAGTTTTTTACATTATCTTTGTGACTAAGATACTTATTCAGTGAGTAATAAAACAGATGCCGTAGTGGCCTTACGGAAGGTGAGCCAGAAATATGCGTATTCCTCCATTCGCATGCATGAAACGATTGCGCGACAGGCAGGCTTCGCCGGAACGGATCACAAATACCTGGGGTTTTTTCTGCAAAAAGGGCAGCTGACAGCTGGTGAACTTGCCGATTTGACCGGGCTGACCACCGGGGCTGTTACAGGTTTGATAGACCGGTTTGAGAAGAAGAAACTGGTCAAACGGCAGTTTGATCAGAGTGACAGGCGAAAGGTCTTTATTGTACCTGACGCTAAAAAAATAATGACTTTGTTTGAACCTTTCTATAAGGATTTTCAAAAGGAAACAGAAGAGTTGATTGCTTCCTTTTCAAAAACGGAAATAGAAATTATCCAAAGCTACTTCGTGAAATCAATAGAATTGATGAACGAGACCAATAACAAGTTTGAGCATTAATAAAAAAAGTATGAGCAAAAGTTCTGATGAAAAGTTGGCAGGAACGGCAGCGAAAATGTTTGTACAATCTTACTATCACGGCACTAAGGCAGACCTGGAAATCGGAAGTTTGATCGAGGTCGGTTATAACTCCAATTATGGCCAAAAGAAGAAGGCAAAATACATTTATCTGAGCGCCACACTGGATGCTGCCATTTGGGGTGCAGAACTTGCTCTGGGAGAAGGTCAGGAAAGAATTTATGTAGTTGAAGCAACAGGCCCGATTGAAGACGACCCTAATCTGACAGACAAGAGATTTCCAGGTAATCCGACAAAATCATATCGCTCGTTGCATCCCTTCCGGATCATTGCGGAGGTTTCAAAGTGGCATGGGCACTTACCCGAACAACTCAAAACGATGAAGGAACATCTTACGCAACTGGCGAGGCAAGGTATTGAAGCAACTGAAGAATAAAAAAATTGAAGGCGATCGATGTAAATATTGACTTTACCTGAGAGCATATGACCGATCGAAATTGGTTCCATGGTTTCTATTCCATAAACATGCGCCCCCTCCGGTATCTAGTCTTTCTTCTCGCTTACGTTATTGCTCTTCTTTACTTTGTTAATTTTGGGGGTATCCCAATCCTTTAGCCGTTGTGCTGCGCGCTCACCCTTTGTTGTACCGGGGTATTTGTCGGCAATGCTCTTCAATTTCTTATACGGGTTGGGTTGCCATCTTGAATTCAAAAAATCTTCAAGTCCTGCAACACTTAACCTGACCCCGAAATTGAAAACAGCCGAGTTCTCTGTGGTATAGCCAATGTTCACCACTGCCGTATGATAGATCACAAAACCAACTCCAACGGTACCAACAAATTTCTTAGTACTTCCAGAAGTCTGAAAACTGCCGCCCATTGAAAATCCGTAGTCCCACAATTGACTCTTCCATCCTTCAGGGCTTCTTGATAAAGTATAATCGCGAAACCCAACCATAGCGGTTATCCCACCCTGGCTCCAACCCAGTTTGGTATCGTAGGATGTACCACCCGCCAGTGACAGTCGTCTGTATTTATTTTTGCTCCTTTCCAAAGCGAGAGAGTCTTCAACCGTTTTCTTGCGCAGTTGAGCAACGGTGACACCAAGCGTGGAGCCAATGCCTTGCAAAATATTGTTCGTGTTTCGCAGTGTGCTATCGGATGTCTTTATGCTTCTCGAGGTTTCAGTCAGTTTCTTGTCTGAATTTGCGAGTCGCTTGTTGGCTGTATCCAACCGGTTGTAGGTCTTGCGGTAAAGCTCGTTCAGTTTTAAAAGTGTTGCTTCCATTTTCTTCACCTCTCCCCTGAAAGCGCGCAATGTATCTTTAAAAGTTGTATCGACACCTGTAGAAGTAAGGTGGTCGAAGAGCTTACGGCTTTTGATACTGTCTTGCCTTAACCGTGCAATGGTGAGGCTGTCTTTTTTCTTCTGATCGGGACTGCTTTGCGAAAAAACACTGGAAGAGAGTAGCAGTAGAAATAGGAAAAGGCAAGGTCTCATGATATTGGTTTGAGGAGGCCCAATTTAATTGAATGTCCGGTAATTTGATAACTGAAAGGTCGCTTTCAATAAACAGATATGCTGTATCAATAGTTAACCCGAGCTACATCTGTCTTTGGCCGTATCTTACCCGCATGTTAGTTTCTGCATTTAATGAAATCGATATGCTTCCGTTGTTCAGCAGGCTGGAAGAAGAGTATGATGACTTTGAAAAGGGATTTGCGGGTGTGGAATTGATGCCCTTTTTTATCAAAACGGTTTGCAGCGCCCTGAAGAGGTTTCCCCGAATAAATACAAACCAGGACCCTACTCGTATTTTGATTGAATACTCTTCAAAAAAAGTAACTCTTCATAAATCCGATCAACTGCATAACATTGATGATATTAGGAATACTCTTGTAGAGGAGTTGCAAAGAAAGAAAGCCGATCTGTCCAAAGATCTGTCGACAGAGACAACATTCTCTATTGTATGTAATTCGTCAGAGCATCAGACGCTGGCCTGGGTGGTTTCTGAATCAGTTACTCATTCCTGCAAACTAACTTTGTATCAGATCGAGAAACGGCCGTTGGTTATCGATCGCACACGCGTAGAGTCGCGTCCTTTAATGTATATCTCTTTATCTTATCCGCCTTCACATATAAGCACCGAAGAGGCCAAGGCTTTCCTTCTATGTGTAAAAGAGGGCGTTGAAAGCCAGGAGTGAATTCATTTTATGCAACGTACTGAGACTGCGCGTTTTTTATCACCGGTGTGATGATTGAGCAGCGTAGGTCCTTTTGCGAAATTATAAAACCAGGCTTCCGTGCTATCATGCTCTGTTGAGGACCAGTAGAAGCCATGTGCTTCAAGGCGTTCATAGGCTCCATTCGCCTCCCTGTTACCACCTAATACTGCGTTGAACTCTGCCTTTCCATCCTGCATAAGGTTTACATAAGAAGATTTGCCTTTGTCATCCGAATCATCATAAATACCTCCATACGATTTGGCCAGTGTCTTCCATTCCTCATCAGTGGGTAGCCGCCATCCATCTCCTAGACTACTGCAACCAAGTATAGCGGCTTTCCATGTATACAAGCGTCCATAACGGTTGCAATTGAGTGTATCGTCTTGCTGGCAATACGAATCTGTCACGTTGATACTCAAATTCTCTGTCATCCAAACCTTCCCGTCAGTCATTACTCTAGAACGAATGTTTTGGCCATTTGAATTTTGCAAAGCGGCTTGTTGTCGTTTTGTTGAGCAACTCATTGTAAGGAAAAGCAAGACACAAAAGAATCGTTTCATGAGATGAAAATTGTTGAGACCAAGTGCCTTTGTAAATTTAACAGATCAGTATGAAAGGATAAACCTCTGAATAATCACTTTGTGTGAAGCCACCGAATGCCCGCTTTCGAACTTTATTGTTTCGGAAATGATACAATTATGGCAGATATTGAATGCTAAGCTCCTTTTTACCAAGAGGATACATGAGACCCAAGAGTGGAATGAAAATTGGGACTGCTGGCAGCAAACTACTCCCCTATGTTGAAGAACTTCCTAATCGTAGCCTGGCGAAATCTCATCCGGAACCGGACCATCTCTATTATTAATATTGCCGGCCTCGCCATCGGGCTTGCTGTTTGCGGGCTCATCTATGAGTACAACCGTTTCGAGGTGAGCTATGACAAGTTCAACACTAATGCGGACCGATTGTATCGCGTAACATTGGCCAGCACAGAAGCGGATGCTTCGAAGCATGCATCGGCTACCAACCACCCGGCTGTCGGGCCTGCTATGAAAAGTGATTTTCCGGAAGTAGAAGATTTTGTGCGACTGGCACGTTCCAGTCTGTTTGCCACCTCAGTAACACTGTCAACTACGGGCAGCGATGGCAACCTCATTTCATTCAATGAAGAGCAGATGTTTTTGGCGGATGCCGCTTTCTTCAAGCTGTTCTCCTACCCGTTGCTGGAAGGGGATCCGGTTACGGCATTGGCGCAACCCAAGTCGATTGTCATCACTCAAAGCATAAGTCGGAAATTTTTCGGAGGCGAATCAGCTCTTGGAAAAACACTGAGCGTCAACCGTGACGTCAATCTCACGGTAACGGGTGTCATGAAAGATATTCCCACCAACTCTCACCTCGATTTCAATGTCCTTATTTCCTTTTCCACTGTGGGTGAGAAATGGGGCTATGACCAGTGGCGGTGGCCTGAGTTTTATAATTATGTTCTCCTGAAACAGGGAGTACGTACAAATGAGATAACACATAAGTTCCCTGCCTTCGTCGACAAATACCTCGGTGACGTGAAGCGTGAATACAAGTGGGATATACAAATGGCCCTGCAGCCGGTAACTTCTATCCATTTACAATCGAACCTCGCTCTCGAGCAGAGTGCCAATGGCAGCGAACGTATCGTGTATTTTCTTGGCGCTCTCGGGGTGTTTATCTTGATTGTAGCGTGGATCAATTACATCAACCTTTCCACTGCCAAGTCGTTGGAGCGAAGCAAAGAAGTGGGACTTCGTAAAGTAGTAGGTGCAAGTAAAGTACAGCTGGTCGTTCAGTTTTTTTTCGATGCCCTGTTAGTCAATACGTTTTCATTGCTGCTCGCTATCTTTATCCTTTCGCTGACAATGCCGTGGTTTGAAACCCTGGTAGGTAAAGCGATCAGTTCCACACTCTATAGTAATGGATGGCTTGCAGACCCGCAGCTGTGGCTGATTGCCCTGGGTGTTCTCTTCGCAGGCACGCTTTTGGTGGGGGCCTACCCGGCACTGCTATTGTCATCGTTCAATCCTGCACAGGTGCTGAAGGGGAAATTCAGTAAATCTTCTTCCGGTGAATTTTTACGCAAGGGGCTTGTATCATTTCAATACGCCATGTCTCTCTTTTTAATTGCGGGAACGATAGCGATGTATAAGCAGCTTCATTTCATGCAAAACCAAAACCTGGGGTATACTAAAGACCAGGTGCTGGTGGTGAAATCACCGGCTGTCTTTGACTCGACTGTACAGCATCATGTATCGTGGTTTAAGAATTCGGTGAACGGGTTGACGGAGGTCAATGGTGTAGCCGCATCGAACGGAGTTCCCGGTCGTGTTTTGTTGTGGCGCAACGGGGCACGAAAAGTAGGTCTTCCGCGGGAAGCTAATTTCAATTGTTACCAGCAAACCATTGATGAAGACTTTATCTCCACTTTTGACATTCAAGTCGTAGCGGGAAAAAACCTGGAGGCAAAAGACCAGTTTGTCTTTGACAGGGAATCGAAAATACTTATCAATGAAACCATGAGTCGGAAACTGGGTTTTGGCAAACCGGAAGATGCGCTGAATGAAAAGGTGACGTTCGGCATGGGGCCGCGTGAACAACTAGGTGAAGTGGTTGGTGTTCTCAAAGACTACCACCAGGTGTCGTTGCGTGAAAGCTTTGAGCCGATGATGTATGTCATACCCTCATTTTTCAGCTGGAATTACATATCAATCAATCTGAAAGGCGAAAATGCAGCGACAACTATAACTGCGGTTAAAAACTTTTATAACCAGGCTTTTCCGAACAATGCATTTGAATATTTTTTCCTTGACGAGTATTTCAACAAGCAGTATGAGAGTGATGTGAAGATTGGAAAGATCTTCGGAATATTCACGGGCCTCGCGATCGTGATCGCCTGCCTTGGATTACTGGGGCTCTCCATATTTGCCGTGGCTCATCGCACCAAAGAAGCGGGGATACGGAAAGTACTGGGTGCCTCTGTACTGGCTATCCTGAGTTTGTTTACCCGCGATTTTATTAAACTGCTGGCCATTGCCTATGTGGTAGCCATACCTCTCGTGTACTATGCCATTGATCAGTGGTTAAGTTCGTTTGCTTTTCATATCGCACCTGGATGGGAAATCTTTGTACTTCCGATGATTGCACTCTTGCTGATTTCAATTGTCACGGTGGGAGTCATCTGCATGCGCGCAGCCACGGGCAACCCAACAGCTGCGTTGAGGCAGGATTGATTCCTATTTTCACCTGCCTGCGCATAGCCGCTTTGGCAAAGGCAGGCGCAAAGACGCCAAGCCGCAAAGTTCTCACTTGTTAATCTCTCAGCCATTGCTGTGTTCCTCCTTTATTTTCCAAAAGAACCCGTTAAAGGCGGCATTGCGGCTTTGCATGAGATATTATTCACTTAAATTTTTTTCTGAAACATTTGGTAACTTAAAAGTTACTCATACATTTATGTAACTTTTAAATTACATATATGAAAGGCGAAAATGAAATTAAACATACCTGGCATTTCAATCACCCACCGGAAAAGGTTTGGGACTACCTGACCAAGTCTGAGCTTATGGAACAATGGCTTATGAAAACGGATTTTCAGCCTGTGGTAGGGCACAGATTCAACTTCTTCAACAAAGTAGGCAAAGTCGTGGATTGTGAAGTGCTGGAAGTAAAGCCGTTTACCAGGCTCTCCTATTCATGGCTGCACCCATCAAAGAACGGTAAACATTTGGACTCAACAGTGGTGTGGACCCTCGTCCCGAAAGAGAATGGAACGGAGTTGCAATTAGTCCATGGTGATTTTGCCGTACTGGAGGATTTTGTGACACACAATACCGGTTGGACAACTTTAGGAAAGCGATTTGTTGACCTTCTAAACACCATCCAATGACAGCACAAACCCTTGACGCCTTTCAGGTTATTGCCGACCCAAGCCGCAGGCAAATGCTGATGATGCTCTCCAAAGACAGCATGACCATAAACTCCCTGGCTGTGAACTTTGACATGAGTCGGCCTGCCGTTTCCAAGCATGTAAAGATATTGTACAATGCCGGGTTCATATCTATTACAGACATCGGCAGGGAACGACATTGTGTTTTGAAACAAGAGGGCTTTAACGAGCTACAGGAATTCATCGACTACTTCGATAAATTCTGGGCTAGCAAACTGAAAAAACTGGAGACTATTTTGAACAATAAATCAAAAGAACATGATAGCTAATGTAAAAAACCAGAATTTTTACAGGACAATCACCGTCAACGTCCCTGCCGGTGAAGCGATGAAAAAGATCAGCCAGGTAAACCACTGGTGGGCCAAAAACTTTAAGGGCAAAGCAGAAAAGATGAACGACAAATTTACTGTTCGCTTTGGCGAGACGTTTGTCGATTTTCAAGTCACAGAACTGGTGCCGGATAAAAAAGTGACATGGAAGGTAACTGACTGTTACCTGCATTGGATCGACAACAAAAAAGAATGGGTAGATACCGAGGTTGTTTTCGAGATTTCATCTAAAAACAATTCCACAAAAATTGACTTCACTCATATTGGCATGGTTCCGGGCATCGAGTGTTACAGCGACTGTGAACAGGGATGGAACGGTCATGTCACTGAGAGCTTATTTAAACTCATTACTGAAGGCAAAGGAATGCCGGAGTGAGTTTTCAAAAAGAAATAAGACGCACGACTATTTATTCTTGCTTCAATGAATCTGTCGGATTCGAAAGCGCAGTTTTCATGGTCTGAAAGCTCACCGTAATTAATGCAATGAGCAAGATCGCAGCAGAGGGGGCCACAAACATCCACGGGTTCAGTTGCACACGCACTTCATAGTTGGACAACCATGAGGTCATAGCCCACCAAGCTGCAGGTAACGCCACGACCGTAGCCAGTAATATGACACGAGCAAAGTCTTGCGAAAGGAGTTGCACGATCTGAATCACCGAAGCACCCAACACTTTTCGTATCCCGATCTCTTTAGTGCGCTGCACAATAGTATATGATGACAACCCAAACAAGCCGAGGCAGGCGATAAAAACAGCTAAACCCGAGAAAGAAGCAATCACTTCGCCAAAGCGAGTATCGGCCACATATTGACGATTGAACTTTTCATCCATAAAAAAGTAACTGAGTGTAGCTCCTGAAAACACTTTGCCATACGTTGTGGTGACTTTGTCGAGGGTTTCTCGTAGGTGAGCGGTGGTCAGACGCAAAGCAAAAAAATTGGTTCCTTGCAAATACTGAAACAACATTGGTATGTGTTTCTCTTTGGGCGAACGCTGGTAGAAGTTTTTCGTCACACCGATGATAACAGAAGGGTTGCGAGAGCCAGAGGTGTGGAAACTGAGCTTCTCCCCGACGGCCGCAGCTGCGTTGGCAAAACCCAGCCGATGCACTGCCTCTTCATTGATGATCACCATGTCTGTGTTGGGCATATCATCACTGAAGTTGCGTCCCGCCACCAGTGTCATGTTCATTGTAGGAATGAAGTTGGCATCAATTCCATAGTAATAATATTCATAACTCCGGTTGCGGTCCTGTCCGTGGCGAACGATCTGCGTGGAGCTCAACTCGTGCAAATCGAGACCGGGAACAGAAGTAGAACGCGCCAGTATTTTTACTTCAGGATTATTCGCTACTTCTTTTTTGAAGGTGTCGAATGTAGTCGTGTATTGTGATTCAGGCCCGTCGAGCAGCGGTGCGCGTATGATCAGCACCTGGTCGATGTTCATACCCAAATCCGCAGTACGCATATGCTTGATCTGTAAATAAACGGTGACCATGCTGATGAGAAGCACCAGCGTGGTGCCGAACTGCAATACCACCAGACCCCGACGGAGCAACTGGCCATGTGACGAAGACCGGAACTTGCCTTTAAGTACGGCAACCGGCTGAAAGGACGACAACACAAATGCAGGATAGATACCCGCCAACAATGCGCCTGTCAAAGTGAGTCCTCCGAAAAGATACCAGAATGAAAGATCGGTGAAGTTAAGAAGCAACGGTTGGCCGGTGAGGTTACGGAACGAAGGTATAAGCAGAAGAAGGAAGCCGAACGCGAGTATTCCTGCAAGAACATTCACCAGCACGGTTTCGGCCAGGAATTGGAAGATCAACTGCGATTTCACAGAACCCATCACTTTGCGGATGCCCACTTCGCGGGCACGTTCAATGGCGCGGGCTGTAGCAAGGTTCACATAGTTCACCCACGCGATCACGATGATGAAGACCGCAATGACCAGCAGGAAGTAAACAGTCTTAGCGCTGCCATTCACTTCAGGTTCATATGTTTTGTGAGAATAGAGGTGAATACTCTTCATCTCTTCAGGTGTATAACGATCGCCATCGAGTTTGTCTTTGAGCTGAAGTGAGAGATCCGAGAGTTTCTTGCTGAAAGTCATTACATCAGTACCTGGCTCCATCAATAAATAAGTGTATTCGTTGTTGCCATTCCAGTCGTCCTCCTTGTACCAACCATTCTTGAGCAGAGAACTGTGCGACAGCAGAATCACAAACTTCAGGTGCGTATTTGAAGGGATGTCGGCAATGACAGCGGTAATGTGAAATAATTCATGATCAATATCGAGTGTTTCGCCAGTTACATCAGTACGGCCAAAATACTTCCTGGCCAGTGTTTCAGTAATCACTGCGGTCATGGGGTTGGATAACGCAGTACTGGCATCTCCGCGCAATACATGTAATGAAAACATATTGAAAGCCGAAGGGTCCGCATAATAGCTTCCTTCTTCCAGGAACTTCTTCTCTCCTGCTTTGATGGTCTGGAGGCCGTCATTATGGAACATGCGAACGAAGTCTTTCACTTCGGGGAACTTCTCTTTGATGATGGCTGCAATAGGTGCATGTGTCTCACAATCGGTCACTACATACTCCGATCCTTTGTAGCGGTCGAGAGTAATACGGAAGATATTGTCAGCATTAGGATTATAACTCTCGTAGCTCTGCTCGTACTTCACGTACTGGAGTATCAGCAAAAAAGCAGTTGTACCTACAGCCAGCCCGAAGATGTTGATAAAGGAGAAAGACTTATTTCGGAAGAGCGTCCGGTAAGCGATTCGTAGATAGTTGAGGAGCATAGCGTTGGGGAATATTGATATAGTAAAAAGTTAAAAGTAATAAGCTGAAAGCTTAAACGTGATTAGATCAGCGGGAGTTCAGATTTTTAACTGGTGGATTCGAAGGACGAAATACCAATAACGGTAAACGAAGTACTTCGTTCATCAGCTCAAGTTTTGACTTTTACCTGTTAGTGAGTTTGGTCTGTCAGTCTCTTTATATTCGGGCTCATCTAAACTTATTCTGACTTCTCTCAAAATATCATCCAACTCGTTAGCGGAAAGTTTCAGATGCATGAATACTTCTTTCCCTTTTTCATTTAACTCAATGTCGTGCTTGACCAGGTTCACGAGCCCAAGAATTCTTGCCAAAGGACTTCGAACTCTATGCGCATTGACAAAGGCGTGATGCATGAGTTTTTCATTTTGATTGATTATCACCTGTGTCCGATCCTCGACAAGGCTATTTAGATTTTCATTGATCTGCTTAAGCTCTTCGCTCGAAGCAAGCAATTCTTCCTCAGATGCTCGTAACTCTTCATTTTTGTTTTGCATCTCTTTGTTTGCATCAGCCAGGTCTTTGTTAAGCTCATTCGCTCGATCCATACTTCGTTGAAGCTCGGCTTGCAGTTCGGTCATTACTTTAAGATTTTGAGCATCATGTAAAGTCCGTTGTTGGATATTATAACTCCAGACTCCAGAAACCAGGCACACGCATGACGCCAGTACGCCATGAAAAAGAAATGCGGTCAAGTCCATGTAGCTCAGTTGCGTGAAATATATTTCTTTATATCCTATGTATTGCAAATAGGCGAACGAACCATGGTGTATTACGACAAGGACGATCAGTGGCACTTGTAACTTCCAGTTCTGATAGACAATAAGAATTGTAGAGCTGATGAATACCCAGAAGTGCATTTCTGCCATACCATGCATTTGATAGATATATTGCGCAGCCAGAACAGCCGAGATGGCACTAAGAACATATTGATAGAGATTAGATTCCGGCAAAAGTTTTTTAGTAATAAAGTAAGAAGCCAGGCATAGTCCACCTACACCGAAAGCAATCAGCCATGTTTCGTAAAAAAATGCGAGGAATACTCCAAAAAAAAACATTAAGAAAAGTAAGCGTTCCGTCAACCGGTCAGCTTTGGAGTAAATACTTTTAAAAAGCGGAGTGATTTCAAGATCACTTAACTTGTTGTCAATCGATAAATTCATGGTGTCTCGAAAATATACTCTTCCTCGCGAATGTTACATCCATAAGAACGAGTTGCCAGTTCGCTGAAATGGGGAGCTGTTTTGTTAGCAACCAAAGAATCCAAAGCCATTTCAACAAAATTGCTGTTCCTATCGGTACAATACCGTGCCCTGTTATAATTTCCCCGGTAATAAAGCCGATTGGTTGTCTGAATTAACGCAGCCTGTGGTGTAGAATAGACACCGCAAGCTTTAGCCAGTTTTTCGCCCACGTCTACTAAGATGGGAATACCAGCATCGATCAGTTTTTTAGCTGACTCCACTTTCTTCTGATCGGCAACAACTACAAAAAAATCAATTTTGTTTCTATAGTTCTTTTGCAGTGAATAAAAGTGCTTGATGTTGAACCGTGAGCAAGGACACTCGGGGTTAAAAAAATGCAGTAGTTTAGGTCGGAGATGTTGTTGGGGAATCAAGACCGAATCGTAACGGATTATTTCATCTGGCAAAACAACCCTGTAATTTTTAGGGATCTTAGCAGGAAGAAGGTATTGTATTTCCTGATACCAAAAGATGCATGCTATGGCAGAAAAAGTGGTGACCAAAATAGAAATCGCTATTACTTTCTTCACATAATCCTCTTTAGTAGCTCTTTGATACCAAGTTTTGTGCCCAATCGACCTTAAGAATCTACAAAGGTAGAATAAACCAATATTGCAACAAGTTATTTTCTCTGGCAGAGCTATTCGTTAGTATTTTCGGGCAATTCAACCGATTTCAAGTGTCTTTTAGACAGTTAATATTTCTCAGTTTCTCACATAGATTATTATCCGGGGATAGTAGAGGGAAAGATATAACCACTCAACAGATTAAGAACCAAAGTCTATTTCTTTAACAAATATCTGGCTGCAAATTCAATGAATACCGGCCAATTTGGTGCGGGAGTATGCCCGCCTTTATGTTGACGAAAAGCGATATCCCCATCAATGAGTGCTGTTTCGATGGTTGGAAATTCTGAAGTACCCATATCCTTTTTGCCGAGAAGCTTATACACAGGCCCCGCATTGACTGCTGCAAGGAACATTCCGCGTTGGTCAGTCCAGTTGTCACCATTATAACCGCAACCAATAAACACAGGACGAGGTGCACATAACGCGATGAGTTCATGTGAATCGACTGGGAGGTCATTCCATCCCAGTGGCCCTGCATATTTTAAAAAATTACCAGCCATCCAATGATACTCGCTGGAGTGTGCCACGTTTTCAACAACCTCTCCGAAATTCCGACGGTGCGGTTTTGCTCCACCCTCTCCGGATGAACTTACATAAGCAATGGCAAAGCGTTGATCATATGCCATAGTGACAAGCGCAGCTTTGCCAAAGCGCGAGTGTCCTTCAATGCCAACCCGCTTCGCGTCTACAGCATTGTCGGTTTCAAAATAATCAAGTGCGCGACTGGCTCCCCAGGCCCATGCTTTCAGCGATCCCCAGTCCGAAGGTTTCCGTGGTTGGCCCTTATTTACGAGACCAATAATGCCTTTCGTGAGACCTGCACCATTATCGGCCTGGACAGTGACAGGCAACAAAACTGCGTAGCCCCATCCTTTGGTGATCAGTTGTTCTTTCCAGGTAGGCCCAGGCTCTGACGGGAGATTAAATCCAGGAGGGAAAACAAATCCAAACTCCATCATCACAGGAACCTTCTTCGCTCCTTTCGGAGTTGTGAGCGTCAATTGAATGTCTACCGAGATAGCTGGATAACTTGTATTGTCTACATGGCCTGCAAGCTTTTTAATGGTCACCGAAATTCCAGCAACTTGTTCGTCAGTCGTGCTTAGCACTTCCCATTTTACCGATGGAGTTTGTGCAGGAGTCTTTCCGTAAATCTCATTGTCAAAGTCTTCCATGATCTCGCTTCTGCGCTGGCGCCACCACTGCCTTGCAATAGAAACTTTTTTACCTTCCTTTAAAACAAGCGGATCAGGAAGAACAGGAAACGGGTTGGCCTTTGCTTCATCATAGTTGACAGGGTTGGGCGGATTTTTGTCCCAGCCGTTTACGCCAGGTCTCAATGATTTGATCTGCAGAAGGTCCAACATGGTACGCTGATCGTCGGCTGACTCTTGTCTTATTTTCGCCAGGTAAGCGTCACGCTCTTCTTTGGTCATCGTGTTCACGTCCTGCGCAAACGAATTCGCACAAAACGCGAGTGGAAGAAATAAGCTTATCCACTTCATAATTATCTTTTATTAAGTCCTGTTACTTTTTCCTTGCAAGATCAAATGCCTGTGTGGTGGTATAGTATTTGGCGAGCATATTCGGCATTTCCCATTCGGGAATATTTCCTTTGCGTAAGTATTCCAAATAATTCTGAGTTACCCTGGCGAAGTGAGCCTCATGTCCTTCCCGGTATTTAGCAGGGATCAAAACTTCCCAACCATTGGATATCTTTTTCACCTCCAGTCCCGGAAATTGATCATTCAACTTTTTCACCGCAGCAACTATTGTTGCCTCCGTGAGCTCATTATTTACAGGTTCGATGTACAAAGTTGGTTGGTACTGTTGCTCCGCTGTCTGCCGGATCACAAGCTTCGACCTCGTTCCACGCATGATCGAGTAATGTGTATCACCGCCACCTTCCGGAGCTTTGTATTTCCACTCCACTGAAACTTGTGCACAAATCCCTCTGAGCTTGTAATTAATTTCCCCATTACTAAAAATGCTGAGGACACTGTCATTCTTTACATTTGAAATAAGATAAGAGGGAAATTTCTTTTCCTGTGTCACAGAACTGAACTCAGACAGCGTCATATCGGTAGCCCATCGCCTGGCTGTGAGCAATTCAATATCTTTCAAATAGTCGATCGTCTGTCCTGGGAAGCACTCCCACTGTACCTGGTCAACCAGGTGTGTGGTGACATCAACAATGCCCTCTCCCTGCTGATTGACATCCATAAACCAAGCCGGACGTTTCAGTACTGCACCGGAAACATTTTTATAGAAGTGATGCACACTCTTCTTTACAACAGCGGGGTTTTCCAATGTCCCGAGCTCGATTGTCCCGAACACCTCAGGCATCATCGAGAACTCACGTTGCAAGACCGTTGCAATCTCGAATCGTTCCGTCATGATATCGTAAAGCAGAAGATTGTTTTTCTTTGACGTTGAGAAAGCATTTTTCAAAACTTCAAAGTCTCTTGTGTTGATTGCCATCGGTTTATCGGCCAACACGTTGAAGCCGTTCTCTACCGCTTTCAAAATGTAATCGGTCTTCTTACCATTATTACCCGCCAATACGACTACACTTCCTTTTTTCTCTTGCAATGCTTTCTCAAAAAAATCGTTGCCAGTATAAATTTCTTCCTTCCAATGTGTCGGGTTTTCGCTCCGCATGTTGTACGACTCGATCCGACCCACGTGCAATTGAAGATCCGGCCCTTCAGGCGCATATATTTTTACAATGGAGTCCACGCCAGTGTACATGGTCTTTTGCACTAGGGCTGCATGAAAATGTCCAGGATCAACTGTGATTAACTGAATCATTGAGTTTTGTTCTTCATTTTTTTTTCCGCAGGACATCAGCAGTGAAGCAACACAACCAAGGGCAAGTATTCTATTCATAAATTGATTCTATTCAAACTGAATGGCATAATAAATACACTGTCCTTTCCCATCGTTGCGAATGGCGTGAGAAACATTCGAACCCAGATAATAAAGATCACCCGTGTTCCCTTTGTGAAAGGCATCGGCTATCTGCATTTCGGTTTTATTATCGATGACCAATACGATTTCTTCTGCCCTATGTCGGTGAGGTTCATGGCTTTTTATCCCTTCGTTGAGTGTGGTCACATGGATCTCCAGCCTGCGACACATGGCCGTTGGTCTCTCAAAGAAATTGCGAATACCACCACGATCATGAGGTTTGAATGCCACTTTATTCCAATCGATGACCATTGATCCCTGTTCCTTCCTTTTTTCCTTTGAGATCGGTGATTTGGAGTGATAGTTCATCATGTAGTAGCTGCATGAATCTTTGCCCGACTGCAAACTGTATTTTTCATTCGGCAGTAATAACACAACACTTCCACGGCCTATTGACCGGCTTGAATCTCCGATAGAAATACTGAGTACACCGGTTTTTATAAATAGCAAGCGCTCTTCATTTGCTGGAACAGTCAGTTTGATTTTCCCTTTCGAAGGCATAAGCGTATTAGCACTCATTTGCATATAACTCATGTCATGGGCGCTGCCTTCAAACAAAGTCGCTGAAAGAATGTTCCGGTTCGTGATGTGCACAGGTTTTTGCCATGAATACATTTTTGATTGGATGGAATCCTGCGCCACTACGATCACGGAAAAATCTAAAGCGAATACGAGCAGACCTATTTTCAGAATTGCCGTCATAGCAATTTACTTGATGATGTAAGGAGCACGTTGTGGCCGGGACAACATTTTGTTGGCCTCGTCATCGTTGTTGAATTTCTCTTTAGCAGGATCCCAATACACCTTGCGCTTCAACTTCATGGCGATGTGATGGATCAGGCATGTCGAACACGACCGATGAGCAATTTCCACGGGCGCCGCAATAGGTTGTACCTTCTTCTGAATGCTCTCAAGCCAGTTACCATGGTGATCGGTGCTTACTGGAAGATGGGTTTCACTCGTGGCGATCTCTGACTTTATAATCTTCAAATCGCTTGCGTCCAGTGGCTTTGTGCCATTTGCATCCGGTACTGGATCACTTGCAGTCGCCTGGTAGTTGCCGCGTGTCACAAACAACCAACCTTCCGTTCCTTCAAACTTGATCCCGTTGGGAAGTTCATTACTTACCACCATCTTCACTCCGTTCGCATACAATGCTTCCGTTCTGAAAATGCCGTGAACATCCCACAGGCCTTTGGTTGGAAATTCCGCTTTGCCCCAGACTTCTACTGGTCCGGTAAGCTCCGTGTTCATGGCCCAGTGTGCGGAGTCAACGTGATGCGAACCCCAGCCCGTGATCATCCCCGCACCGAACTGCTCACAGCGCAACCACCCCGGTCTTCCGTAGTCAGCCTGCGGATGAACGCGTTTCTCCGTATAGTAAACATTGGGTGTTGAGCCCAACCACATATCGTAATTAAGATTTGGTGGAATGGGCATCTCTGGTTCCTCATCTCCGGAAGGATCACCCGGTAAACCAACGTAAACTGTTTTCAGTTGACCTAACCTTCCGTTGCGCACCAGTTCTGCTGCATACCTGAACTGCGTTGATGACCGCTGCTGACTCCCTATCTGAAATATCACTTTACTTTTTTGAACAATATCGCTGACAACTCTTCCCTCTGAGATCGTGAGTGAGGCCGGCTTTTGCATGTAAATATGTTTTCCTGCCCTAGCTGCTGCTATAGCGATCATCGCATGCGTGTGATCTGGCGTACTGATGATGACTGCATCAATGTCTTTATTGTTGATCAACTCGCGATAGTCATTATACACTTTCACGCCATCATAAGGCTTGCCTGTCTTTTTAGCGTAATATTCGTTTACCAGAAGCTTTCCGTCCGCGGCTCGCTTCGTGTCCAGATCACAGACGGCAATCACATTAGCGTAATCGTACTTCCAAACACCCGGCAAATCGTGAATGCGTGAAATACGTCCCGTGCCAATAGCTCCTATGTTAATACGATTGCTCGGTGCATTCTTCCCAAAAACACTTGACGGTACTATGCTCGGAAATCCGGCAACACTCAACGCAGTGAGCGCTGTTGCCTTTGCTGACGACTGAATAAATTTCCTGCGTGAAATCTTCGATCCGCTTTCTCTTTTCATATCATCAAGGTTTTATTTTAAAAACTGTCTCCGTTTCATTTTTGGATTTCAATTTTCGGCTTCACGGCATAGCGTTGCCAGGCATCTTCGGCTTTCTCTTTTGTGAAATGGCCATTGAATACCACGAACCTGTATTTCAAAATGTAACTCTGCCCTGGCTGCAGTACCCAATCTTTGTTTTTAGTAGGTGCAAACATGGAGAACATCTCTCCTTTATTGGAATCCTCTGGCCAGATGCGTAATGGCTCCGGGTGATTGTAGTTCTCAGGCGATGACAGCCACGCAAGTCCGCCATAGTCATTGTCAAGCGATCCCTGCACAAAGAACCACCGGGCAGTAGACCCGTCCGCATCCTTTCGTGTTTTACTTTCGGACGTAAGGACTTCGCTATTGTCCTTTTTCCATTTTTCCGTTGCTCGCCATCCTAAACCTCCGTACCGATAGGTCAGGATTTGAAAAGGACTTTGACTGGCGCATTTCATCGCAATAGTAACATCAACAATGTAATGGTCTGCACCATTTTCCGACCGATACACGCGCACGGTTTGCAATTCGTTCAGCGCTGTTTTTTCCTTGCCGTCTTTTTTAAAAGCAACGTGATCATGCTGAACTGTAAATTCAGAATAAACCTGACCATTGGCCTCTGAAATAAATTTGGCGAAGCGGACGGTTCCCTTCCGGTCTTTTAAATTCCAAAAATCAACGGTGTCTCCCTCGAACAAAACATGTGTCCATGGATTCCAGATTCCATAATGATGGTAATGATCTGGTGCCTGGATGCGCGTCAGCTCCTGTCCGTGTGGTGTCCATAGTGGATGGATAAAAGCACTTCTTTTGAAAGCGGTGTCTATTCCTGCGGGAGGATAAACGGTCTGGAATGCGTAACGCAACAAATTCTGATTGCCTGTGCGGATCGTCAACGCGCCTTTGTCTTTCGTGCCTTCAACAAGTGAAAAGAAAGGTGTCCTGCCTTTCAACAATTCAAACACTCTTTTGTTTTCACCGGGCTTTATTACCCAATACAATTGTTGCCTATCGGAGCTGATTTGAAATGGTACAGGTACGCTTTTTCCACCAGTTGTCTCGATCAGCCTAAGTGCCCCATCCACATTGCTGAGAGTTCTCAAATCAACGCTTACCGGCACTTCGATTACGTTTGCAGTACCCGGAAGGTCAACAACGAACGTTGCGATCTTTTGCGCATTACTTATAACAGAATACACCAACAGAAAACCTGCCAGCACATTTTTCGAAGTTCTCATACCTTGAAAAATTCAGTTAGTGAAACATCCTTTTACAAGCCAACCCAGACATTGAAAAGCCTTACTTCACCGTGAGTACAACTTGTTGTGATTTAGCTGCTCCCAGTGCTTCGCTCCGGCTTCCCGGCAAAGAACCTGCGACAGTAATTTTGAATTCGCCCGGCTCTATAACCGGTTCGCCTTTGTCAGTAATCAACGTGAGCATTTCTGGAGTCACGGTAAACTTCACCACCTCAGATCCTCCGGCTTTTATTTTTACACGCTTGATCCCTTTCATAGCATAGAAAGGCGTACGCGAACTGGCCTGTACATCGGTGATGTAAAGCTGCACCACTTCTTCTCCTTCCATGCTTCCTGTATTGCTTACCGTTACTTCAATTTCCGTATTCTGATCTTTCTTAATTGAAGGAGATGAAAGTTTTGCATTGGAGTAGTTGAACTTGGTGTAGCTCAATCCAAAGCCAAAAGGATACAATGGTTCTTCTTTCATGAACCGATAAGTCCTTCCATTCATCGTGTAATCTTCATAGGCTGGAAGCTGGCTCAATGATTTTGGGAAAGTAATCGGCAGGCGCCCTGATGGGGCTGTCTTTCCAAAAATGATATCGGCCACGGCATTACCGCCTTCTTCGCCAGGATACCACGCAAGCACCACCGCATCGGCAAGCTCATGCACTTCCGCCAGGTTCATCGGGCTTCCACCGGTGACCACTGCAATGATAGGCTTCGTATTGTTGTTGCGGAGCTTTTTCAGGTAGTCGATCTGATTTTTAGGAAGGTTGTAATCGAGGCGATCACCAGAGTATTTTGAAGCAATGGATTCTCCTTCTTCTCCTTCGATCAATCCTGTAATTCCGAGCACGACAATAGTAGCATCGCTGTTCTTCGAAACGGAAGTTGTCCAATCGATGGGGTTCACGTTCTCACCATCGAGCAAAGTTCCCGGGCGATATTCCATCTGGCTTCCTGTCTCCAGTCCACCGGCAATTCCCTCGAGGATCGTCACTAGTTTCGGATTGACTCCGTAGTAATTCCCGATAAGCGCTTCCACGCTTGATGCATTTGGTCCTGTGATCAGATACTTGGAGAGATTGTTCTTTAGCGGAAGAATACCATTGTTCTTCAGCAACACAATTGATTTCAGCGCTGCTTCCTTCGCTAACTGCCGGTGCTTGTCACTATTGATAACACTGACGGGTATTGCGTTGTATGGATTCTTGTCTTTGGGATCGAGCAGGCCGAGTTTGAACCGGGTGCGAAGCAAAGTCGCAAGTGCTGTGTCAATATCTTTTTCAGAAATTAAATTCTTCTTAACGGCTTCAAGCAAAGCGGGATATTCGTCTCCGCAATTCAGGCTCACGCCACTTTTCACTGCCAATGCTGCAGCCTCAGCCATCGTACCCACCGTTTTGTGGCCATTATAGAAATCTGCAATTGCCCAGCAGTCACTCAGCACGTGTCCCTTAAACCCCCACTCTTTGAAAAGCACTTCGTTCAGCAGAAAATTATTAGCACAACAAGGTTCTCCGTTGGTACGATTGTAAGCACACATCACGGCTTCTACTTTTGCTCCAACCAGAGCTTTGAACGCAGGAAGGTAAGTTTCACGCAAATCCTTAGGTGATGCCACTGCGTTAAACTCGTGACGCAATTTCTCCGGACCACTGTGAACGGCAAAGTGCTTTGCACAGGCTGCTAACTTTAAATAGTTCGGATCATTGCCTTGCAAGCCTTTCACAAAAGCGACTCCCATCTTCGATGTCAAAAATGGATCTTCACCATAAGTCTCCTGGCCACGGCCCCAGCGCGGATCGCGGAAAATGTTAATGTTCGGTGTCCAGAAAGAAAGACCACCATATTGCTGATAATATCCTTTGGCTACCGCTGCGTTGTACATCGCCCGGGCCTCGTCTGAGATAGCAGTTGAAACTCTAAGCAAAAGGTCTTCATCAAAAGAAGCACCAAGAGCTATGGCTTGCGGAAACACAGTAGCAACACCTGATCTCGCTACACCGTGCAAGCCTTCATTCCACCAGTTGTAAGCGGGGATTTTCAGATCCGGAATGGCTGGACTGCCATAGGCCATCTGACCTATTTTTTGTTCGAGCGTCAGACGCTTGATGAGGTCATTGACACGAGTATCAACCGGTTTAGATGGATCGAGATAGTCCTGTGCAGCAGCGCTGAAGCTGATCGACAGGCATACGAGTAGACGCAGTGCATTTCGCATAGTAGAAGAATTTAGCCGATGAATTGATTTTGTTGTTTCTGATAATAAAAGTATAAATTTTTGCAACCGATTGCACAAATAATTTTATAAAATGCACTTTTTAATGCATTTTTGTTCTATGCTATAATGTAAACGATTGAATGATTCACAATAAAGAAGTCACTATTTACGACATAGCCAAGGCTCTGAATGTGTCGCCTGCCACGGTAAGCCGCGGACTAAAAGATCATCCGGGCATCCGAAAAGATACAAAAAAAAGGATCGCAAAGGCAGCCGAAAAAATGGGCTACCAGCATAACTCCTTCGCGTCAAACCTCAGAAAGAAAACCTCCAAGACCGTGGGTGTCATTGTGCCACGACTCGACAGCTACTTCATGTCAAGCGTCATTGCGGGGATGGAAAAAATACTGAACAGTGCCGGGTACAATCTTATCATCAGCCAGTCTCAGGAATCGATTAAGAAAGAAATAGCCAGCACGCAAACCTTATTTCATGGCCGTGTTGACGGGTTGCTTATCTCTTTATCATCAGAAACAAAAAATCTCGATCACTTCGATGTGATTTTCAAGAAGCGGATTCCTCTCATTTTCTTTGACCGGGTGATCGAACTCCCCCATTGCACAAGCATTGTTATCGATAATGAAAAAGCCGGCTACGATGCTACCATGCACCTCATCGAGAGCGGTTGCAAGCGCATTGCGCATATCAGTGGTAGCCTGAACAGAAATGTTTACTCGGACCGCCTCACGGGTTTCAAGAAAGCGCTGTCAGAAAAGAAAATTGCTTTCGATCCCAAGCTGGTATTCACTACCAACCTAAGTGACCAGGCCGGAGCAGAAGTAGCACGCGAAATCCTGAAGATGTCGAAAAGGCCCGATGGGATTTTCACTTCGAATGACACTTCAGCTGTTGCCTGCATGCGTGAGCTCAAACAGGCAGGTGTAAAAATCCCGAACGAGATCGCCTTTGTGGGATTCAATGACGACCCGATATCCAAGGTCATCGAGCCCAACCTGACCACCGTACATTACCCCGGTGAAGAGATGGGAGAAGTTGCCGCGACAACGCTGATCAACGAATTGAAAAATACGGGGTCGAATAAGCTTAACAAGATCATTGTCAAGCACGAATTAATAGTTCGCCAATCATCGGCTAGAAAAAAATAACATCGAATGATTTTAATGGAACAAACGATGCGCTGGTTCGGGCCTAACGACCCGGTTAGCCTTCGCGATATAGCACAAGCCGGATGCAGCGGTGTCGTCACAGCTCTCCACCACATTCCCGTAGGCGATGTGTGGTCGGTGGAAGAGATTAGAAAAAGGAGAACAGTGATCGAAGAAGCCGGTATGACGTGGACCGTTATTGAAAGCCTGCCGGTGCACGAAAACATCAAGAAGCAGTCAGGCAACTACAAAGAGTTAATCGAGAACTATAAGTTAAGCCTTCGCAATGTCGCGTCCGAAGGATTGAAAGTAATCACTTACAACTTCATGCCTATTCTCGATTGGATGCGAACCGATCCGGAATATGTGTTGCCGAATGGAAGCAAAGCGTTGTTTTTCGAAAAAGCAGCCTTTGTTGCCTTCGATCTGTTTTTGTTAAAGAGACCGGGTGCTGAAAAGGATTTTTCTGCAGCGGAAATAGCGAGAGCGAAAGAACGCTTTACTCATATGACCGCGGAAGAAAAAGAAAGGTTGTACCGCAATGCTTTGCTTGGGCTGCCAGGAAGTGACGAGCGCTTCACAGAAGAACAAATTTTGTCAGCGCTTAAAACTTACAGCGGGATCGATGCAGCCAAATTGAAACAACACTTATTTTACTTTTTGCAACAAGTTGTTCCAGTTGCACAAGAGTGCGGCCTGAAAATGGCGATTCACCCGGACGATCCACCCTACTCTATTCTAGGATTGCCCCGCGTGGTGAGCACTGAAAAAGACCTGGCAGAGATCATCGAAGCTGCCCCTTCTACCGCCAACGGTTTGTGTTTCTGCACAGGTTCTCTTGGAGCACGGCCTGAGAACAATATCCTTGCGATGGTCAAGCGCTTTGGCAATCAAATTCATTTCCTGCATTTGAGAAATACCAAACGCGATGCCGAGGGGAATTTCTTTGAAGCCAATCATCTCGATGGTGATACGGATATGCATGGCGTTGTCACCGAAGTATTGAAACTCATGCAACGCACTCAAACTTCAATTCCCATGCGTCCTGATCATGGCCACCAAATGCTGGACGATCTGAAGAAAAAAACATATCCCGGATATTCAGCAATCGGAAGGCTCAAAGGCTTGGCTGAATTACGAGGCCTGGAATTAGGAATATCAAAATTCATCTAACCCCGCGTTCATGAGTCATCTCGTCCTGATCGATTACGTCATCTTCTTTATCTACTTCGTTCTAGTCCTCGGTTTCGGCTATTGGATTCACCAAAGAAGAAAAAAAGAGTTTACCGATACTAAAGATTTTTTTCTCGCTGAAGGCTCCCTGGTCTGGTGGGCCATTGGCGCATCAATGATTGCATCAAACATTTCAGCAGAGCAATTCATCGGCATGAGCGGTGAAGGTTTCTTTGTCGGAATCGCGATCTCCGTTTACGAATGGATGGCAGCACTGGCGTTGATCATCATCGCAGTCTGGTTCATGCCTATTTATTTGAAGAACAAGATCTACACGATGCCACAGTTTCTCAAGACGAGGTACAACGAATCTGTGGCACTGATCATGGCTGTATTCTGGTTATTCCTTTACGTCTTCGTGAACCTCACTTCCATCCTGTATTTAGGATCCGTTGCAATTAATGGATTGGTTGGCGGCAATGCGCTTCACATCATCATGGTGGGTCTTGCGCTCTTCGCGTTAGTAATCACACTGGGCGGAATGAAAGTCATTGGTTACACGGATGTGATCCAGGTTGCAGTGCTGATCATTGGCGGGCTCGCCACAACTTACCTGGCTTTAACTGTGGTGAGTGAGAAGTTCGGACTTGACGGGAGCGCATGGTCAGGTTTCAATTTTTTGATGAAAGACGCACCTGAACATTTCAAACTGATATTAAACAAACCTGCACCGGATGCGCCTATAGAAGAAATCAAAAAGTATTTGATCACTCCGGGCATTGCCATGTATTTTGCCGGGCAATGGATTGTGCACCTGAACTACTGGGGATGCAACCAGTATATTACGCAACGCGCATTGGGTGCTGATCTGAAGACGGCACGTAACGGAATTCTATTTGCCGGGCTTTTGAAATTACTGATGCCTGTGATTGTCATGCTTCCCGGAATTGCTGCATATGTCCTTTATAAAAATGGACATCTTCCCCAACTTGCAGGCGGAAGCAAAGACGGAGCTTATTCTGCCATCCTTGGTTTTCTTCCTGCCGGACTCAAAGGGCTTTCTGTCGCTGCTCTTACCGCTGCGATCGTTGCTTCTTTAGCGGGCAAAGTCAATAGTATCTCCACGATCTTCACACTGGACATCTACAAGAAGTATTTCAAATCAGATGCAACTGAAACGCGATTGGTATGGGTAGGTCGAATCACCGTATGGGCAGCCATGTTCATCGCACTATTCTTCACCTGGAATGATACGCTTGGAATTGGTGGTGAAGGTGGGTTTACGTTCATTCAAAAATATACCGGCTTCATCAGCCCGGGAGTCTTCGCTACGTTTATCCTCGGTATGTTCTGGAAGAGGACGACAGGAGTTGCAGCTGTTGCCGGGATAATTTCAGGTTTTACTCTTTCGGTTGTATTTAACAATTATGCTCCCGGATGGTTTGGAAATGAAACTTTGCTTTACACAGCTTTCCCCAATGGAAAAGGCGGATATGAAATTCCGTTCCTCATTTGCATGGGATGGTCGTTTGTTTTCACCGTTATACTCATGGCGGTCATTTCCCTGAGTGGAAAAACCGTGAATGAAAAGGCATTCATTTTTGAACCAGGAATGTTTTCGGTTGCTCCAAAAACGAAAGTGATGATTGTCATTACGATCATCATGCTGGCAGCCTTATACATTAAGTTCTGGTAAGTGAATTAGTATAGTTTTGGATCGGGTCCTACTTTATTAACTGAGCTACTTACGTATGCCGAACAAGCCTTTTCTGAGTGGTACCTTTTTGTTGGAGAGTGACGCAGCCGTTACGCTTTATCAGAAGTATGCCTCGGTCATGCCGATCCTGGATTACCACAACCACCTTAGTCCTAAAGAGATTGCAGGAAACCGGAAATTCAATAACATCACGGAAGCGTGGCTCGAAGGTGATCATTATAAATGGAGAGCCATGCGGATCAACGGTGTTGCGGAAGAGTTCTGTACCGGCAGTGCCTCGCCCTTTGATAAATTCAAAGCATGGTCGCAAACAGTTCCGTTCACCGTACGGAATCCGTTGTTCCATTGGACACACCTGGAATTAAAAAATTACTTCGGCATCACTCAGCTGCTTAACGAAAATTCTACCCACGAAATCTATGAGCAGACTTCGGCAATGCTCCGACAAGATGATTTCCGTGTACAGTCGTTGCTTTCTAAAATGAATGTAGAAGTTGTTTGCACGACTGATGATCCAATCGACAGTCTCGAGTATCACGATCAGTTTGCGAAACAATCGGTTGGCTTAAAAATGTATCCTTCGTTTCGCCCGGACAAAGCCTATACTTCTGATGACATTACCTCGTACAACAATTACCTTGATAAATTATCAGAAGTTGCGGGAACACCGATCTCGACCCTGGATGACTTATTGAGTGCGTTAAGAAAACGAATCACTTTCTTTGATCAACTTGGTTGCAGAAGTGCAGACCACGGACTTGAATCCCTGCACTACAACAGCGACTCATTAACAATTGCTGCAACCTTGTTCAAAAAAGCCAGAGAGCGAAAAGCGCTTGATCTTGAAGAGCAACAAAAACTGCGTTGCGCAGTACTCATTCATCTTTGTAAAATATACCATGAAGTTGGATGGGTGCAGCAATTTCATTTGGGCGCACTGCGTGGAAACAATTCCCGCATGGCAAAAATGATCGGGGCCGACAGTGGGTTTGACTCGATCGGTGAATTTAACCAGGCGTCAATGACTAAATTCTTTGATCATCTCGACTCGACAAACCAACTCGCCAAGACAGTCATTTACAATTCCAACCCTTCTCACAATGAACTCTTCGCAGCCATGGTTGGCAATTTCAGTGACGGATCTGTGCCAGGAAAAATTCAGTTTGGTGCAGGCTGGTGGTTTCTCGATCAGAAGGAGGGAATAGAGCGCCAGATCAACGCCCTCTCCAACATGGCACTCCTCTCCCGCTTTGTTGGCATGGTAACCGACTCGAGGAGTTTCCTTTCATTCCCCAGGCACGAATACTTTCGCCGGATTTTGTGCAACCTTATCGGCAAAGACATCGAGCGTGGCGAGCTTCCCGAAGACTTTCCATTGCTCGGGAAAATGATCCAGGATGTCTGCTATCAGAACGCGGGCAGTTATTTCCGGTTTTAGATCAAGGACCTACATTCAAAATCCTTTCTTTAACTCTTTGATTGCCAAAGGTCGGTCGTTACTTACAAACCTTGTAATCTTTATTATAATTGCATTCACACAGAGGCTCGAAAACGGAACTCTATTGATGAAAATGGTGGTTTTCTGCATGATGATTTGTGCAATGCCCTGCTATCGTTTATTCTTTCTTATTTCAAACCATGTCCACAAGCCACCTGCACCATCTATAATTCCGAATGATAAAAAATGCCAATCTGCTTTCCCCGTTGCTATCAGATACGCAACAATCAATGGAGCGACAAATCGGGTATGAGTTGTGTATAATGCAAACTGTATATTGCCAGACAAAGCTGAGCGGATATAATAATAAGACGAGCACATCAGCACAAAGCCAAGTAAATTCAACCAGGGCTCACCTGAGACGGGGAGATTGAATATCGGCAAAATGAGATGCGGAATAAACAGCAATACAATTCCCATTAACAAGGAATATATTCCAAAGATTAGCACTGTTTTATTTATTCTGTCCATAATTCTGGCACTGTCGTTTGATGTTTGCCCAATGTCATAGCATGACCGTCACCGTAAGAGTTTCTCACCTTGGCCTGCGCTAACTTAAACATTTTAAATATTGTCCCGAAGTAGGTTTACACATAATAGCAGTACCACAAAACTTTGAGCCCTCCGTGGCTCCGCGGTTAAAAAAAGCCCGATCATGACTCCCATTTAATGCCCTTGCGTCATAGTTTATATCGATTCGTCATAATTTATATTAGTTTCCGCATAAGTGCTTAGCCCTTCCCGATGATCGCCCGTTCTTTGTGTCGGCACAATTTTATTCTCACCCGCATAAAAACCAGTATGGTTAAGCTTGAAAATGTAAGTAAGCGTTTTGACTCAAAAACAGTGGTCCATCATCTTTCGCTGGAAGTGAAACAAGGCGAGATCTTTGGGTTACTCGGACCGAATGGAGCAGGTAAGACCACTACCATCAACATGATCATCGGGGCGCTGCTTCCTGAAAGCGGATCGATAAAGATAAACGGTACGGGAACTCCGGGCGAACAATCCATTAAACGTTTAATTGGAATTGTACCGCAGACTATAGCGTTGTATGAATCGCTCACCGCTCAGCAGAACCTGGACTTTTTCGGGAAACTTTACCGATTGAACGGGCCTGTTTTAAAAGAGCGTATTCAACAAGCGCTTGAACTGGTTAACCTGGCAGAGCGTAGAAATGATACGGTGAAAAAATATTCAGGCGGAATGAAAAGGCGGTTGAACATTGCCACGGCTTTACTTCATCGTCCTTCTCTGTTAATCCTCGATGAACCTACTGTTGGTGTAGACCCACAATCGCGCAATGCTATTTTTGAAAGTATCCTGGCTTTAAAGAAAGACGGCTGCACGGTGATGCTCACTTCACATCACATTGAAGAAGCACAAAAATTATGCGATCGTGTCGGGATCATGGATCAGGGAAATCTGGTAGCCATGGACACGGTGCAAAAACTCATTTCCGATTTCGGTGGCAAAAGCACGCTGACGATTGAGACCCGCAAAGGCCAGACGAAAATTGAAACCGATGAGCCTGTAAAAGAAATCATCCGGATCAATGAAGAAGACACTATTGTATCCCTTCAGATGGAAAGTCCAAGCTTGGAAAAGGCTTTTCTGAATATTACCGGAAAACATTTAAGAGACTAAAAACAGTTATTGTATGCAAGAAATACTCACTATTACCCGCAAGGACATTCACCTTCTTCTGCTAGACAAAACCAGCCTGGTCTTAACCTTCGCATTGCCGGTGGTTCTGATCGGACTGATCGGAAATGTCATGACATCCAGCTTTACGAATGTGGGCATCAGCAGTTATGATTATGCATTCTCCAAATTTATGTTCTGGGGATTGTTCGGTGGCGCTGCATCTTCCGTTGCTTCCATAGCCATTGAAAAAAATTCCGGCACCATCATCCGCCTCCAGGTATCTCCTGCAAGTAAATTTCAGATGCTATTCGGAAAAAGCCTGGCCTGCATTGGCATGCTGTTACTAAGCTCCGTTATTTCTTACCTGTTTTCCAAATTGCTCTTCGGCATAAAGACCAGCTCTTATTTCGGGCTGCTGCTCGTGCTGCTTTCAAATGCTGTCTTCCTTGCCGGGTTTATGACTTTCCTTGCCCATTTTGTAAAGACCGAGCGCGCTGCCGGAGGCTTGAGTTGGGGAGTGCTGCAAGTACTGGCATGCTTTAGCGGTATTATGTTCCCCGTTTCGGTGATGCCCTCATGGATGAAGGCTATGTCCGATTTTAATCCTGTGACCTGGAGTGTAAAGGCGATGGAGATAGCGCTTTGGAAGGAAGTCACAATTGAAGCAATGGTGTTGCCAATTGGTGTTCCAATTTTTGCAGGGATCATGCTATTCAGTTTGAGTGTATATCTCTTCCGATGGACTTCTCAAAAATGATCTGTTTTTTTTATCACCGGGTCTCAAAAACAGAAACTCTACCAAGAATGAGTATCTTCTTGATACCGAATATGACTATGCTTACTTCAAAAATCCATCCAGGTAACCTAAGATTGTTTTCGTCTGCATCATCAGGCTGACATGTCCCTGCGAAGGGACAATAGCCAATTGCGATTTTGGCATTGGTGCAAAATCGCCAATAACACACCCTCCCAATAGTTTATAGGTTTTTATTAACTCAATTTTATCAAGGCCGTCATTGTCGCCCGCGATCAGTAGTACAGGAGAAGTAATTTTAGCAATATTGGCGTCCCCCAGATCGAAAGGCTGCCCGGCAAAAGCAATCATATGTTCTATGAACTTTGTCCACTTTGTTTTGTCAGGCGCTACTGCATCGTAGGCTGTTTTCATAGGTGTATCTGCAAACAACTCGGGCTTCATATTTTTAAACGCATTCGTTATTTCAGGCATCCAACCACTACTCTTATAAGTGGAAGAGATAATCACCAATTTTTTTAACCGCTTTGGGAATTGTATAGCGAACTGGTAAGCCACAGAACCACCCATGCTATATCCCGCAACATCCGCACTGTCAATTTTTAAATGATTCATCACTCCTTCCACATCACTTGCCAGGGTAGCAAGGTCTAATTTCCTGTCAGAAAACTGTGTGTGTCCATGTCCCTGCAATTCAATAGCAATTACCTTTCTTGTTTTCGACAACTCAGGAATTAATTGCGCCCAATTCATCTCAATGGTGTAAAAAGCACCGTGCAATAAAACGAGGGGTTTACCCACACCACCTACCTGTCCTGCAGGCTGGTATACTTCGTAATAAACTTTAATGCCATTGACAGGCGCGTAGCCACTGGCGGCAGGCTTAACTTGTTGACCGTCGGATTCAACTACGGCAAGCATAAGCATAATTAGTAGTAGCGGTTTTTCGATACTATAACCTTTGAATAATCTTTTCATAAACTGTTATTTAATTTTGTTTGGATTTCCATTGACAATACAAAGATGGAAAGCATTTGAGGAACCGGTGGTGTGTAAATACGACAAGTTTAGAGGCTCAATACGACAATCACTGATGTGAACTAGTTAACAGAGAATAATTGACGTGCTGAGAATGTTAACGCATCTTTTTAATCACTTCAGTCGATACCCAATACACATCTCCTCGACTTGCGTAGAAGAGGTAATTTCCATCCGGACTTACATATGGACAGAAATCATCGGCCTCTGTATTAATGGTATTTCCCAAACTCCTGGATGGCGTCCAGGTTCCATCTTGATTACGGAAGCTCACATAAAGATCACCGCTGCCTAATCCACCGGGGCGATTGGCTGAAAAGATTACATACGATTCATCGGGTGCCACAAAGACATCTGCTTCATAAGAAGATGTATTAATTTCAGGATCAAGTCTAACAGAAGGCTGAAACTCACCCTCTTTTAATTCAGACGAATAAATGTCATAATTGTTCTTTCCTTGTTTGTCTTTTGCGTTAGATGAAAAATACATCTTCCCGCTTTTCGTAAATGAAATGTAATATTCATTCTTATCTGAATTAATATTCTTTCCTGCGTTCTTGGGCTCAGACCATTTTCCATCCTGGCGTTCGATATACCAGATATCGTAATCTTTCTTTGGGCCTGTTCCAGTTAACGATCGATCTGAAATAAAGAATAACTTCTTATTATCAGGTGTAAGGAAGGGATCATTGAAACTATAAATATCGTGACTCAGAATTTTAACCGGCGGACTCCAACTTCCATCCCGATAGCTCATCATCCTCGTTTCCGCATTGCCTTTGACTATAACGCTGTAATAAAATTCACTTCTGTCATGGGAGAATACGGCTCCGAATTCAAACTCGTTTTTGGTTGATACTTTATTGGGTGCAAATACTTTGGGCGTTATACCGGGAGGTTGTTCATTTAAATACTTCGGATCGGTTGGTTGTCCATAGCTTTGGATGATGCATACTAAAAATCCTAAACCAAAGGTGAAGTGAATCTTTTTCATAGTTAAAGATAGCGTGATCGGCCTTAGACTTCAAACTTTGCCGATGAAGACACCGGCAAAGTCGGGGAAGGGTGACCAACAATCTCAAACCTCTTAATGATTGTGAATTTATTCTACACTTTGTGTTAGCTCTACTGCTTTGACAAGTTTTGCTCCATTCTTCTGACAATTCTCCATGGCCTTTCGTTTTTTATTTGCGCTTCTTGAACCGACAGCATCCTCAACTATTATCACTTTGAAATTACCGAGGGTCGCATTTTTTTGCGTTGCTCTGACGCAAGCTTCCGCAAACAATCCGGTTATGTATAATTCAGTTATACCCTCACTATGCAGATACTCCAAGAGAGCCTTGTTTGTCAACGCATTCATTTTTGATTTGTAATAAATATGATCGCTCACCAGACTTACTCTTTTGTCAATACCCGTCCCTTCGCCTCCCTTTTTACAAACATTTCCTGTGAGCGCATTTACGAGAGGGTTTGTCCACTCATTAATTGTATATATCACCGGGTAATTTTTAGCGTTAAAAACAGAAATCGATTTATTCAGATTGTAGAGAAATGGTAGTATTGTGCCTGGATCCGCATGCATTTTTGAAGTTGTCTTTAACAGATTTTCCTGTACATCAATGACCAGCAGTGCCTTTTTGTTTTGCCTTTGAGCGAATACCGTTCCTGTAGTAATCAGTGCCATAGCAATAATCAGTTTAATTGTTTGCATCATAAATTTCTTTGTATTAAAAAATTGAATTGCAAAACTATCAGCGCTGACGATCGTGATCAATCACAGAAAACAACTACTCAGGTATAGAAATGATCCGGGTTAATTCCAGAACATGTGGAAGGCGCGCTTAACTAACTCCATTGAGTTTTTTGCATTAAGTTTTTCCAACAAGTGTCTCCGGTGTGTTTCAACCGTATGAATGCTGATATGTAATTGGTGCGCTATGATCTTTGAAGAAAATCCCTCGGCTATTAATTTTAAAACCTGCTTCTCTCTCCGGGTTAGCTGCTCAACGCCTTCCTGCCCGTCATCCTTCAGGCCTATTCGATACATTTTTTTGCCGTGATCATCGGGGAGCGACAGGCCTTCGATCAGCGAGAGGCGATGCAGCATCTTATCTGTTCTGCCATCCGGATCCATGGACAAAATATAAACTGCATGTTGCATCCATATCCACTCTCCTGTTCCTTTCCTGAACCGGTAATTCAGAGCCCTGAATACGGGTTTTAGCTTGTTGTATAAAGACTTTGCTGTTCGTTGAGATTCAATAATGTTATCAGCCAGCATCCTTCGATCATCCGGATGTATGTTCGAAAACCAAAAGTCCAGCCCGCCTCGTCTGTGCTCCTCTATGGCATACCCCGTAAATAGCTGATAAGCTTCGTCAACAAAAAGGAATTTACAGTCAACAGTTGAGAATACATAGTAGCAATATTTCTCTTTGCCAGAATTAGTCTTAAAAAAATCATCCGGCACATTACACTCTGCTAAAACCAGTTTTTTTAAATCATCATGCAGCGCTGATACGCTCTTTTCAGCCTTCACCATTGTCATATTTCATTACCTATTCTCATAGGCATGCAAATTTAGTACAAAGGTGACTGGCTAAATATCACTGAAAACAATTACCCACTTCTCGGGGATTATAAGATTCATCCATCGCTTAAAATGCCGTGAACCACGGACGGGAGAACGTGAGTGGTTTAGTCACTTATTTTTCGTGATTGAATGTTTCCGGATGAATGCCGAACATCGCAGGAAATATATCGCGAAAGTAATCTTATGAAATTGCCCGAGACCCCTCTGCGTGTAAGTAAATATGTGCCCATGTCGCTTGGGATTTGTGCTTGTGTATTGATCATGCTCTCGCTTAGCAGTGAGATGTCCTGTAGTCCGCATTCTGTTAAACCGGCCGATTCAGTTGCAACCGCAGCCTACCCTTACCAGGCTTTTTTCTACAAAAACAGCAACCTGAATCTTGAAGCCTATTACTTCAGGCCTGCGGGTAACGGGCCTTTTCCCCTAGTCATTTACAACCATGGATCAAGGGCCGGAAGCGAGCGCCAGGAAGTATCTTGTAATTTTGTTGCTTCTATGCTCGTTAAGCAGGGCTATGCTGTCATTGTACCGGAACGCAGAGGGTATGGAAAATCGGACGGGCTTACCTATGGCGATGAAGTCGGTTCGAATGTCGGCTCGAAAATGATGGCCCGGTTTAACGAAGAAGCAAGTGATGTAATTGCGCTGGTCGATATCTTAAAAGCTGCTGCCCCCGAGGTAAATACAATAGCAAAAGAGATCGACTTTAAACGCGTAGGAATCATGGGGTGGTCTCATGGAGGAATTATATCCCTGATAACTGCCGGAACAAGGCATGATTTTGCAGCACTCGTCAATCAGGCTGGTGGAGCACTCACCTGGAACGGCAGCCCCACGCTTCGAAGCGAGCTACCTAAGCTGGGCGAACAAATCAAAATACCTGCGCTCTGCATGGATGCTGAAAACGATGCAACTACCGATGCTGTCATCAGCGTTGGCGAAGCCATTAAGTCATCAGGGCAATGGGAGGAGACAATAATTTATCCGGCATTTATGCCCACCACTAATCCGGGGCATGTTGCCCCCGGGCACCTGCTCTTTGTCCAGGGTGTATCCATCTGGCAAAACGACCTGCTCAAATTCTTGCAGCAGCAGATGCCACTCTAGAGAGTACCGCCCTCAAACTTGCCGGGTGAAGAACCCATCAAAGGCGGGGGGGCCCTGTGTTGTCAATGAGAATCGAAGTTTCCCCAAGCTCTCTAATAAGGTCACAGTAGCTAGGAGTGCTCTCAGACAATAACTTTATCTTAAATTTAACTCGTGAGTTCTCCAATCGATCGAACAACTCAAACCACTTTGTATTGTTCAGTCGCCCCAAAGTCCTTTTCTTAGAATTAGTCCCTCGTCCCTCCTGAGAACGATATTTATTTACAATACTTAGAACTCAACCAGGTTCTCTAAGATGGCAGCTTTTACCAACCCTGCGGTATTTTTCTTATTTAGTTTTGTGCAAAGACTTTTTCGGTACCCTTCCACTGTCCGTTCACTGATGAATAGCTTTTCGCCAATCTCCTGCGTGGTATATTCCTGGCAGATCAGCGAAAGAACTTCTTTCTCACGATCAGTAAGATCAAAGGATGCTGGTTTTTTGCTGGCTGCCCCTGTGATACCCAGCAACAGCGCCCGCGAAATATCGTCATTGACATAAAACCCTTTTTCGCTGACGGAAAGAATGGCTTGCTGCAGTTCACTTTTTTCACATTCCTTTTTCAGGAACGAATTGGCCTCGTTCTTCAATGCATGCCTGATCATTACCGGTTCAGTAGACATCGACAGCATAATTACTTTGATCTCCGGTTTAAGTTTGCGGATATTTTTTAATACATCTATCCCATTCATGCCTTTCATTTTTATGTCCAGCAGAATTACGTCAGGTATAGAGGCTACATTCGTGAGCGCTTCAAGCAACTCTTCACCACTAGCCACTATCAAGTCGAGTGTTATGTTCGGCATTTCAGCGATGATCATACGGATACCTTCGCAGAAAAGGAGATGGTCATCGGCAATACCAACGCTGATTTTTTTCATATCGCCAATTGAGACGATTTTATTCGAATAAGATAATGAACACCCGGTGTTTCGTTCAACTTCTCCATCGATGCATCAAGCAAACTTAACCTGCTTTCAATACTTTTCAAACCGAGGCCCTTCTTTTCGTGCAATTCAAATCCGATGCCGTTGTCAGCATAAGTAAGGAGAACCTCGCCGGACTTTTTCATTATCGCCAGTTCTATTGCCGTAGCATGTCCGTGCTTCAACGTGTTATTAACCAGTTCCTGGATAATGCGATAAAATGCCAGCTCTGCGTTTGCCTTCATCTTAAAAGGCAATTGATAACTGAAACTGCAATTCATTCCGGCCTCCATGAGCTTAAGCTGGATTCCTTCGATTGCCTCCCGTAAGCCAAAGTCCTCAAGGACAACGGGCCGCATGTCATGTGAGATACGCCTAATGTTGAGCATCATTTCATCAAACAAAGTATTGATTTTGGAACTCACCTCACCAAGTTGCTCTTCGGCCAGTCCCGGACTGAGTTGGTTGAAATACCTCCGTGAAGTAGAGAGCAAGGCGCCAATCTCATCGTGTAAATCACTGGCAATACGTTTTCGCTCGGCCTCCTGATTGTCGATCGTTGCTTGCAGAAGATTTTTCTGATACTCGTTTTCCATTTTCTGCTGTTGAAGGTCGCGCGCGCTGATCTTGGCCTGGTAGAGAATAAAAATAACAACGAAACCCAAAGCAAGAATGAAAAGACCAACCATGCCTGCAATCAATATTCCGGATAGGTTCATGCATCAATTTTTCTGTGGAGTCAGGTTAAGGGCAATGGCATAAAGAAGATAGTGAACAATGTTAAAAAGTGCATGTGTTCCCCAGATCGCCCCGAGTTCCTTCTCCGGAAGCGGGATCAGATCATTAGCCACATGGAATAAAATCAGTGCACCCGAAAAATAAGTCAGCACCGACATGTTGATCCAGAACATAGGCACTTGCTGCAGTTTGCGATGATTCAGATCACGCAGTAATTTATAGAAATACAGTAGCGCCAGCAGGATCAAAAGTAAACACTCAATGAAGGTTACGTTTGAATTGAATTCTTTCAGGTTCTGAAAGAACAACGTATTGCTAATGGCAAAGACAATAAACGCAACCAGAAGTCCGCGCATCAAAACTGGTTTGATCAACCCATTGAGATGGGCAATGTAAAGGAACATCAGCAGAGTGAATTCACCTACCGCATAGAGGTGAAAAAGAAACAGGTTATTCATCTTATAAGTCCACAAGATTCGGGCGGCCAGTTCAACGATGAATGCCAGGAAAACCAGGGCAAGTACTATTTTCTGATCCTTACTTGCTCTACGGAATCGATAAATCCCAATCAAAAGGCATACGACTACCAGTACCTGACCCGCAATAACGGCTTTCTCAAAAAAAAGAACAGGGCTCACGAGTCACTACCACAAGTAGACGGACAGGGCATCATGTATTCGTACAAGGCGGGTAAATCGCCAGTATCATTAGGAACACCACACCTTAACCTGGCTTTGTGTAAAGCTTTGATAAAACTATCATCTTCTTTGTTTTTCGCACCTCCATTTATCCTTAGATCAGCCCATACTTCCAGAACTGGCGAGAACGTGAACTTGTCTTTGTGGTTGAGTTTGTTCATATCCGTACCTAAATGAAATTTGATAATTGTGATTTCATGTGTCTTGCGGAGATCATCAATAAACTTAAAAAAGGTTATGTTGGCCTCGGTTTCCGGCTTGCCCGGATCTCCGAGAGTGAATTTATATGAAAGCAGACGCTGCGGAGCGGGTTTCGGAGTACGGCCGGGGGCATTTGTTTTTGATAAAGGAATAGAGGCGGTGAAGACATCATCCATATTGCTTATATCCAGTTCAACCCAGTTTTGCGAAAGAGCATCTTTGAATTCAGCAGGTACCTTGGCCGCTTGGTGGAGGTGACCGGGGTCAGGTACTATGTTGTCGTTTGAAAAATAGTCCCATTGCTCGCCCTCCTCCTTGTATTTGACCGAAATGACCGGTCTGAAAGTAAATGATTTTTTCTTCTCCCCCGTCTTGTCCTGAGCGGGAATATCCAGCGCCATCGAAATGGTAAATGATTCCATTTCACCACTGGCTGTAAAAAGCTTTTTCAACTCCGGAGGATTTAAGTGAACCCATTCAAGTCGTTCAAATTGATTCCCTCCTTTATAACAGTGAAAGTGCCCTGCGAGATCGTTTACATCACAGGTTATCCATTCGGTAATACTTGCGTCAAAGGGCTCCATTTTGTTTTGGTTTAAGTAATTGATCAGCGCGCAATCTAAGCGCATGCTGATGGAAATCCCAAACCCATTTTCGGGGATGACTTTACCAATGCGCTCATTCTCAAAAATTAATGTATTTCCTCCCGCAGAGAACACGGGTTTTCCCGTACCCTTTCACGGGAAAACCCGTGTTTTGAAAAACCGGTATTTCTGGTCTTACACCGCTACTTTATCAAAAGCACATTTGTACATCAAAAGCTTTTGAAAAAAGGTGGATGCCGAAAAACCTGAACAGAGTAGGCAATTAATTCTTAAACAAAAAAATTATGCCAATCGAAGGAGCAAAAAATTTCACTTACATCGGATATACCGAGGCAGAGGATAACAAAGGAAAACCTACACTTTATTTCAAAGAAGGTCGATACACTCAATTCCACAGAATCACAGAAAACATCGGATGGCATCCGGCCAAAGGAGACCGCTACCGCGCTGAAAACATTACCGAAGATGGAGTAAAAGAGTTTGATAAGGCTGAGGCAACGAAGAACTCATCTATGCTATATGCATTTTGTGAAAAATTCCGGAAGGGCACTTATGACGCCAAACCAAATGATCCCAAATCTCTTTATTTTGAATGCTGGGATTTGCCAGATAATAGATTTAGCTATCACATATCTCGCAGCAGGCTTGTACGCCCGACGGATCAATATTCCGAGGCTTACGCTAAAGACATACTTGCAAAAGGTGAACTCGCACCAAATGAGAAGTCTTCCAAAAAAATGCGTGGTATCGAGTTTGTAGAAAAACGTGCAAACGTTTAAACCTATACATCATGGCTATCATAGACCAGATTCGCAGCAAGATCAACGAAGTGTTCAAGAGCAGTACGCAGACTTTTATCATGGAATTTCCAGGACGCGTACTGAACAAGAACCTGTATGCTTACGACACCAGCTCCAACTACGCGGATGAGACCAAACCGCAGCCGGTGCTGGAGAACGAATTCCGTTTGACGAACGACCTGTTCGATGTAGGGCAAATTGCCGGTGGCCCCAATGGCCGGAAACTCTCCAGCGTGTATGAAGAGGCGCTCAACATGCTTGTTCCCAAATTCGATACCAATGGCGATTTCTACAAAGACAAGCAAAAGATCCGCAATTGGCTGCTTGAAGAAGTGGAGCACCCCGATGATAAAAAACCGGAAGTAAAAGTTAAGATCAGCCGCATCGATCTGTACAAAAAACTAAACCGGGAGTACGAGGAAGCTAAACGAAAATGGAAAGAGGACAAAGTGAAGCAGCTTTTGGCGGCCGAGGGAAACACAAAATCGTTGGATGAACTCACCCGAAAAGTAGCGGTCGATGCAGAAAGTGTTGATGCAGAACTGGATGGTGTTTTTTTCAACCTGGTGGTAAAAGGCTACTATCATGAGGTAAAGAACTGCCTGGCATACCTCAACATCAAAACCATTGCCGAGCAGCTGGAAGATGCCAAAAGTAAACTGCGGATGTCTTCAATGAGCTCGTTCGATGAGAGTGAAACCGTACTGCCCGTTCAGCTCCAGCCCAACGACTGGTTTGCGGGTTTGGCTACAGATTTCACACCGCAGGATTTGCTCATGGATGCCGTGTTTCTAACCGATAAGCTCCTTACGAAACAAAATTCACTGGAAGCGCTCGATGCGCAGATTGCGTCATTAAAGAGTGTCCGTCAGGGAGATGAAGCGAGCCTTCAAAAGGAAATCAACGATGCACAGCTTGCGCTTGATAACGCCCAAAGCCAGATGATCAAAAGCTTCAGTTCTGCGGCCATAACTCTTATCCAAATGTATCTCAATAAGCCAAAAGATGCTAACAAGCCGAAGTCAAAGGATGATTTTAATAACGATGCCAGGGTAAAAAAATCGGGAGTTCAGCTTGAGGACAAGGATTGGGATATGATTAACGATCTACAGAAAAAAAGCATTGATAATCAGCAGAAGCTTACCACCTCAAGTCGGGCGCTGGCTGCTCTTCAGGCGGCAAAAGCCACAGCAAAATCTACAGATACACAGATAAGCATTCAGGCGCTCGAATTGCAGGCCAGCCAGTTAAGAAACGAGATCAAAGGCTTGCAACGGATTGTGATGGCGCAACCCGGTGCCGTCGGTAAGGATGAAACCAAGGTTGTTTTAACAACGAAGGCTTTTGACGATACGTTGAAAAATAAATTAACCGAAGATTTAAAAGGCGAGGTTAAGACTGTGGTGGATAACCTGTTGGATGCGTTAAAAACGATCCTCGATCAGGAGTTTACTTCCTTCGGAGAGATGCAGGAAGTGAGTGCCATAAAAACCGCATTGACCGCTATCACTGATGCAAATAAAAAAACAAACGCTCTTGAGAGTTGGAAAACATTGTTAACAAACCGGTTTTCTCCTGCTGCAATTTTGCCAAGTATGCCTCCGGCCAGCCGGTGGATGGACGTCATCATCAGTTGCAATGCTTCAGAACTCAAGACAAATTCAAGCCTGGTTACGGGTTCCAGCGAGACCAATTGGAGTGTTGATCTGCTGTTTGCAAGTGCAGGTGGAAGCACGAGTAATAGCTGGTCTAACTTTAATACTTCCAGGGTTGAAGAGTCGCAGGAAATTCAGATTGGCATGAGAGCAACTAAGGTAACCATTGATCGCGGATGGTTTAGGCCTGAATTCTTTAGCATCACACAGTCGATGTACCGGTATGGTGCCGATACCAAGCCACTGGCAAACGGTATTCTTTTGAACGATAGCGGCAGTAACCTGAGCCAGATAAATGATACATTTTTCCCTGCGTTCCCGGTCGCTTTTGTTATCGTTAAAGATGTCACCTTGAAGTTCAAGGCGACAAACGATGGCGCGAGTACGATCAAGAATGTTTTAGATAGCAACTCCTCTGCGGGCGGTGGATTCCTGTGCTTCAGTGCATCTAATTCCAGCACGCTGAGCGAGAGTGGAGAAGCGTTCCATCACAAAGTGGACGGACAAATGGTAACTATAAAAATTCCCGGGCCGCAGATCATCGGTTGGTACCTGGAATATTTACCAAAAGACCTGTCGGAAGCAAAATACGTGAAGCTACCTGATGGAGCTCTTCCCGAACTGGAAAAGGTTTCACTACCCAAACCACCTCCAACACCTCCGGCTTGATTGCTTGTAATCTCCGTGCCAGACTCAAGCACGGAGATTTTTTTGAAGGATGGCAAGGACGCAAGCCATCAACTCTTCTTAGCATATCTTCTTCGCGCAAAATTTGTATATGCTGGCATTAAGAAAACAAGTAACCCATGATAGTTATCTATTGGCCTGTCTTTGTGATTCAATCGCAACGATTGTCAATAAAACTCCGGTGATTGTACCAGTATTGAATAAGGTTGCTTATCAGATCAGAGTGATTGTATTAATAATCGGAAGGTGTTCTATTCTATGTTCCTGTTATACTTCTGTAACACTAGCTGATACACTACAATTAATGAGGTGTAGTGTAGAAAATGCAGCGAATACATGCTTTGTTGCTGCGGCTATTGTTGTATGTAGGAGAATTGCATCAGTAATGCTGGTGATTTGTTTAGCAATATCAGCGGCTATCGCTCTATTACAATCATTTAAAAAGACAGTGTTTAACGTGTGATAAGTTTTTTGATGCTACTGATAACTATCTGTGTAGTCTGGTAAAGTACCTGCTGGTGTTTCTGAGTTCCGATGGTATATATGCAGCCTGTTCCATCAGCAACAAAACCAATAGAACCATGAAAGTAAAGATTGCTTTAAAAGTGTATCGCAAATCAAATGCTGAACTGCTGATTTATGCCGGTTTCATTGTGAGCAACATAGCGAGCAATGCGATTTTTAAAGCAGCACACATTACCAACCAAGCACTGATTATCAACACTTGTATAATCAACCTGAAGAATGCCATTATCGCTCAAATAAGTGAAACGAAGATAGATAACATACGTGCATGCCGTGATGTACTCGAAAGAAACCTTAATGCACTGGCAAGCATGATTGAGATACTTGCCAATGATCATTCGCTCACAACTGACGACCAGCGTATCGGCCTCATTCATGACGCTGGTATGGCAGTCAGAGGAAGAGGTTCAAGACCGAAGCAGGCATTTAGTGTGGGGCCTGGTCCCACGTCCGGCACTGCAAAACTGAAAGCCGCAACAGGTGTCAGCGCCCACATGTGGGGATATGCCGAAGAACTCGATAATTTCTCTAATAAAGTAATATCAGATTCTACCGTGGCGGCCAACACTATCATAAAAAACCTTATCCCATATAAGTTATATGCGTTCTTTCACAAGGCAGTTAAACCAGGAGTAGCTACAGACTGGGAAGGACCGCTTTTCTTTACGATTGACTCGAGAAAGGGTTCGTGATCACTAGTTTGAGTTATTCGTTGCGAGTTGTGAGTTGCTAGCTGTGAGCTACGAGTTGTGAAGCTGGTAACTTCTCGCTGCTAGTAACTAGCAACATGGGTATGCAAATCACTGGGAAGTAACTACCTCACCCTGGGAGGACAACTCCACTAAATAACTCCTCAGATCTTTGCTGCTTGGCAGCTGAAGTTTAGCGCGAAGTCGTGCAAAGGCGACATTGATACTGTTCAGGCTTTTGTTTGTGATCTTCGCAATATCGGATGCGCCATGGTTCATCTTCAGGTAAGCACAGAGCCGTTTCTCATTCTTGGTAACACCAGGGCAGTTTTTCTCTAATGAATTATAAAACCCTGTGTGAAGCTGGTCAAAGTCTTTTTCGACACGCAACTCCATTTCATCATTCAACTCCCAGTGAATTTGTTTGAGCAGTGAAAAGAACCTCGACTTCCCTTCATTGGTAAGGTACGGCTGTAGTTTAGTTACCGCTTCAATCAGGTTTGATTTAACATTCTTGGAATGGATCAGTAACTCTGCTTGTGTTGCCAGTTTCTGATGTTTCGAGTCCAGCTCTGTTTGCAGTTTCTCAACGTTTTCTTCGAGGTTTATCAGCGCTTCATTCTTCGACTGAACGATTTCTGTGACATCAATGATAGAACCGATAATCACATCAATGGACGAATTGCCGAGGGCTATACAGGTGAGCAACAAATTTCTGTCGTCTCCATAAGGATTAGTGAATTCAATTTCAAACTTGCTCACCACCCCTGGCTCAATAGCAAACAGGGCTTCCACGGTGAAACCGGTTGAGAACCGCTGTGGAAATAATTCGAAGATATTGTCGCCCACAATATCTGTTTTCAATTTTCCAATCAAACTACTGAAGCAGTCGTTGCATCCCGAGATGTTCCCCATATTATCCATAAAAAATATCGGGTTGGGCGCCACATCGACGAGAAAATGCAAAAACTGATTCTTGGTATGTAATGACGCCTGGCTCTCCCTGATTTCCTTAAGCGCATCGTGCAAAGCCAGGGCTGTCTTCACACGCGCGATGAATTCCATTTCATCGAGCGGTTTCCGGATACAATCGATCGCTCCTGCTTCGAGTACTTTATTGAATTCTTCGTTCGGAATGAGCGCACCGGTCGTCAATATCACGGGGATATCACGCGTGGATGGGTTCGCCTTCAATTCTTTGATCAGGTCCAGACCATCGAGTTCAGGCATAAGCCAATCGGTAATAATCAGATCGGGCTTCCTGATTACGGCTATGTCGTATGCCGCACGGCCTGTGGCTGCGGGCAAAATAGCACATGGCAGATTCGCGTCCTGAAAAAACTCTTCGATCAGGCGAAACGTGAGTGGCTCATCATCAGCAACGAGGATTAATTTTTCATTCTTTGTTTCAATGTCATGCACTTTGGTAACAATCATTTTTGCCAATTGAAAGCATGAGTGAATGTTTTTAGACATCACCGCATCCTGGCTGATTACATTTCTTGACTTGAATTCACTTCCGAACAGCGGGGAGCTGTTGCCGGAATAACGCTGGTTTATCATAACATCGGTTTAGTTGGGTCTTTCATTTACAGTGCTCCAATACGAAGCCAGCGTGCCAATCTTCTTCACATATCCATCAAATTTTTCGGGCTTCACTACATAACTATTTACGCCTATCTCATAGGCAACATGAATGTCATTAGTATCCTTTGAGGACGACAATACAACCACCGGTATTGTTCGCGTCTGGTCGGACTGCTTGAGTCTTTTGGCAAGGTCCAACCCGCCTATCCTGGGGAGTTTTAAATCGATAATGATCAACTTCAGGTTATCCTTAATTGGCTGCCCCCAGTACGTACGGTTGTTAAATACAAAGTCCAGGGCATCTTCGCCATTCGTAAAATGCTGATATCGCAATCTGTCATTGACCACCATTAAAGAATAAAGTGTCAACTCGGAATCATCGAGGTTGTCCTCAATCAGAAGTACATCAATTTGTTTTTCTCGCTCCATTTTTTTTCAGAAAGGTAGATTTGTCAACTGCTTCCGGGAAGAGTGAGAATAATGAAATGTATGTAATCGATTAAACTACAATCCATAAAGCATCATTCAATAAGGTTATTGCGAAGAGCATAGCTGGTGATCTCCACACTTGATTTCAGTTGCATCTTTTCGAGCACTCTCGCGCGGTAAGTGGCTACGGTGGCCGGGCTTATTGAAAGTTCAGAAGCGATTTCCTTCACTTTCTTTCCTGATGCGATCATGCTCAATATCTGAAACTCGCGATCGGATAATCTCTCATGCGCGAGTTTGTTGCTTTCCAATTCGTATGAGTCGGCCAGCTTCTCTGCAACGATAGGCGTAATATACTTTCCACCGTTGTACACCTGGCGGATGGCACGCACCAGTTCATCGGCTGCCGATTCTTTCGAGACATAACCCAGCGCCCCGGCTTTAATAGCGCGAACGGAAAACCGCTCTTCGGGATGCATGCTGAGAATCAGTGTTTTTATGGTTGGATTCGTCTGTCGTAACTCTTTGACAATCTCTAATCCATTCTTTCCGGGCATGGAAATATCCATCAGCACAATATCCGGCTCCACATCTTTCAGACACTGAACCAACTGAATGTAGCCATCAGCTTCAGCAAGGACCTCAATGTCACTTTCCTCCTTAAGGATCTTTGTCAATCCCGCGCGAACCATCGTATGGTCATCAACGATTATGGTTTTGATCATTTTCTTTTGCATTTAATTTTGTTTCAAAGGAATAATGATGAAGACCTTCGTTCCCCCTCTCCTGGCTTTCCCAATCATGAACCTTCCGTCCAGCAACTGCACCCGCTCACGGAGGCCAATGATGCCAAGTGATTTTGAGCTTCTGATCTGTTCATCTTCAATTCCAACTCCATCATCCAGTACTTCAAGAAAAAGCATATTCTCGCGCACGTCCAGGTAGATCTCAACCATTCTTGCCTGTGAGTGACGTGCCACATTGGTGAGCGTCTCCTGAACGATACGGAAGACTGCGATCGACAACTTTTCATCCAAGGCAAGGTCATCGTCCGGCAGCGATAATGTACACTTGATACTACTCCGCTTTTCGAATTCCTTGGCTTGCCAGCGAATCGCTTCCCAGACCCCGAGGTCATCCAAAGAATCAGGGCGTAAACCGGAAGAGATCTCTTTGACTGAGCTTGCGATCTTGTCAACAGTCCGGTTAATCACGGCAAACTCCTCATCAATTGTCTTTGAGGTAAACTCCTTTGATGTCAGTTTTTTTCGAAGCAGGGAAATGTCAATCTTCAGTGCCGTCAGCACCTGCCCCAATTCATCGTGAAGGTCGCGGGCAATGTTAATTCGTTCTTCTTCAATTGAAATCTGATGACGGTTCAGCAGTAGTCTCAACTCCTCATGCGATTTCTTGAGCTCAGCTGCAATCAGCCGTTTCTCTTCTTCTGATTCTCTTTTCTTTACGGCATTAACTATGGCGGCCGGCAGTCGTTTGAAGCTTGACTTCAAAATAAAATCGTCTACCCCTTCCTTGAGGCATTCCAGCGCCAGTTTCTCACTCAGCACCCCGGTAACGAGGATAAATGGAACGTAGGTATTTTCTTTTTTTAACAATTGAAAAGCCTGCATCCCATTAAACATGGAAAGTGAGTAATCGGCAAGGATCACATCCGGCTGAAAAGAAGCTACCGTATCAATAAAGTCCTTTTTCTTGTCAATACGCTTGGAGATGAACTGAACCTTGGCTTCATGGAGTTCATGCTCCATTAATTCTGCATCGTCAGGGTTGTCTTCCAGAAAAAGGATACGATAGAAGTCACGAGGCAATGTTCGAGTTTTTCCCATCTCAATCACCATTTCACTTGTTTCTATTTCTTTCATATCGGTTTTTCATTGACCAGGCTCCAATAAAATGCCAGCGCGCTGATCGTCTTGACATAGTTATCAAAGCCCACAGGCTTGACTACATAACTGTTTACACCAAGTTTATATGCCTCGGCTATATCTCTTTTCTCACGCGATGAAGTAAGTATGACCACCGGCAATGTCCGGGTCCGCTCGTCTTCCCTGATCTTTCGCAATACTTCGAGACCATCAAGCCGGGGAAGTTTTAAATCCAGAAGTACGAGCTTCAGTTCGTTTTGTACCCGTTGCTTGTCGTATACTTTTTTTGCAAAGATGAAGTTCAGCGCTTCCACTCCGTCCTTCAGGTGGAGCAGGTGAAGTGACTTGTTCCCTTCCGTAAGAGCATGAGTGGTGAGCTCAGTATCATCGGGGTTATCCTCTACGAGAAGCACATCGATCAGTTCATCTTTTTCCATTCAATAGGATTTAAGTGAAAAGTAAAATGTGGCGCCATGTCCTTCCTTGCCATCTGCCCACACGCGGCCACCATGGCGTATAATGATCCGTTTCACAATGGCAAGTCCAACACCCGTCCCCTGGTATTCCTGGGGATCATGAAGACGCTGAAACACCCCGAATAATTTATTGGAGTATTCCATGTCGAACCCCACCCCGTTATCTTTGACATAGTATTGAACCTCCCCTTCTTCCACGGTGCATCCTATTTCAATCACCGGGTTTTCTTTTTTTGTAGAGTACTTGAATGCGTTCGAAATAAGGTTAACAAGTACTTGCTTGATGAGTGCGATGTCACCTCGCGCTCTGACCAACGGGCTAGTCGTCACGATTGCTTTGCCTTTCATCTCATTCAACTCTTCGAGTACCGTATGAACAAGTTCATCCATATCGATCGTGGTAATCTGGATGTCTTTCATTCCAATTCGCGACAGTGTGAGCAACTCGTCAATAAGACTTCCCATTTTATTCACGTTCCTTCGCACGTTACCTAAAAGACGTTGACCTTCGGCATCCACTTTTTCAAAATACTTGGTGAGAAAGATGGCTATGAAGCCATCGATGCCTCTCAAGGGAGCGCGCAAGTCGTGCGATACAGAATAAGAGAATGACTCCAACTCAATGATCCGTTGCTCCAGTTCTTCATTCAGTGTGTTGATCCTTACTTCCTGTTTGCGCTGAGCTGTGATATCGCGGGCAGAAGCAAATGCCCCGAGTACCTTGCCACGTTCATCCAGGTAAACGGATGCGTTATACAACACATCGCGCAAGTTGTGACGGATTGTTAATGGTGAGTCGGCAACAAAGCCCTTTGCAAATATTTGCCGGTAGCCCTCACGCGCTTTTTCCGGCTCGGTGAAGTAATCCGAAAAGTCAGTGTCAATTAATTTTTCGCGCTCCACACCTGTGGCTTTCACCAACGCTTCATTTACGTCTGTGATTTTCCCTTCAGGGCTGATCGCCACCATCGGGTCAAGACTGGCCTCGATAAGACTCCTTGTATACGCTTGTTGTTTCTTTATTTCTTCTTCCACCTGCTTGCGGTCAGTGATGTCACGGGCGGAAGCAAATACTCCAAGCACCTTGCCCTTCTCGTCACGATAAACAGAAGCATTATAAAGCACATCTCTCAGGTTGTGACGAATAGTCAAAGGCGAGTCGGCTACATATCCTTCCGCAAACACTTTCTGATATCCTTCGCGGGCCTTGTCGGGTTCCGTAAAGTAATCTGAGAAGTCGGTGCCGATCAGTTTCTCCCGCTTAACACCAGTCGCCTTCACGAGCGCTTCATTCACGTCAGTGATCTTACCGGATGGGCTGATGGCAACCATCGGGTCAAGAGAAGCTTCGATCAAGCTTCGGGTATAGGCCTGCTGTCTCTTCAGCTCCTCTTCTACTTTCTTCCGGTCGGTGATATCGCGCGCTGCTGCAAACACACCCTGCACCACACCGTTTTCATCCTTAAACACGGTAGCGTTATAAAGCACATCGGTGATCTTGCCTGAAGTGTGACGAATAGCTAACGGGTAATTTCGAACCACTCCTTTATAATACGCCTCGCGGTAAGCCTCTTCTGCTTTGTTGGGTTCAGTGAAATAATCCGGGAAATGCGTGCCGATGAGTTGTTCACGGGGCACACCCGTGACTTGCACCGTTGCCTCATTCACGTCAGTGATTCTTCCATCGGGTCCTTTGGTTATCTGCGGGTCGAGCGAGGTCTCGATCAGCGATCTTGTATAAGCCTGAATCTTCCTGATGTTTTCCTCTGTTTGCTTCAACAGCGTAACATCGCGGGCTGCGGCCACGGCACCAAGTACGCTGCCTTTTTCATCGCGGTAAACGGATGCATTGAAAAGCACTTGTATCAGTTTCCCATTCTTGTTGCGAAGGGTAAGCGGGTAGTCAGACACCTGGCCTTTTGCGAACACCAATTTGTATCCCTCCCGGGCCTTCTGAGGTTCAGTGAAATAATCCGAAAAGTCTGTGCCTATCAGTTTCTCGCGAAGCACTCCTGTAGCATTGACGGAAGCTTCATTCACGTCTGTGATCTTCCCTTCGGGATTGACCGTAACAAGCGGGTCAAGCGATGCCTCGATCAGGCTTCGCGCATACTCTGCTGTTCTTTTTAATTGTGTAATGTCGCGCGAAGTCGCCAGTGCACCCAGTACATTACCGAGGTTGTCTTTGTAAACGGTTGCATTGTAGAGCACATCGGTCAGCTTGCCTTTCGTATCGCGCAGCTTCAATGGCAAATCAGAAACCGATCCTTTAGCAAACACCTGCTGATATCCTTCACGTGCTTTTTGCGGTTCGGTGAAGTAGTCTGAAAAGTCCGTACCAATCAGTTTCTCTCTTGGCACACCGGTAGCACGCACCAACGCTTCGTTTACGTCAGTGATTTTTCCCTCGGGGTTAATCGTTACGAGCGGGTCAAGGGATGCTTCGATCAAACTCCGGGCATATTCGGAAGTTCTTTTTAATTGAGTGATGTCACGGGAAGTAGCCAATGCACCCAACACATTACCGAGGTTGTCTTTGTAAACCGTTGCATTGTAGAGCACATCGGTGAGTTTGCCTTTCGTATCGCGTAACTTCAGTGGTAAATCAGATACAGATCCTTTGGCAAACACCTGTTGATATCCTTCGCGGGCTTTTTGTGGTTCGGTGAAGTAATCAGAAAAGTCCGTACCTATCAGTCTTTCGCGAGGCACACCGGTAGCACGTACCAATGCTTCATTTACGTCTGTAATTTTTCCCTCGGGGTTAATCGTCACAAGCGGGTCAAGGGAAGCTTCAATAAGACTACGGGCGTATTCGGAAGTTCTCTTCAACTGTGTGATGTCACGGGCCGTAGCCAACGCCCCAAGTACATTGCCCAGACTGTCTTTATAGACGGTTGCGTTATAAAGCACATCCGTCAACTTCCCTTTTGTGTCTCGAATGGTCAATGCATAGTCCGCTACATAGCCTTTTGCAAACACTTGCTGATAAGCCTCTCTTGCTTTTTGAGGTTCCGTGAAATAATCGGAGAAATCCGTCCCTATCAGTTTTTCCCGCGGCATCCCCGTGGCTCTTACAGACGCCTCGTTTACGTCTGTGATCTTTCCTTCCGGATTGATCGTGACGAGCGGGTCAAGTGAGGCTTCGATTAGGCTCCGGGCATACTCAGAAGTCCGCTTCAGCTGTGTGATATCACGGGCAGCCGCAAGCACGCCCAACACGTTACCGAGATTATCCCGATAGACAGAGGCATTGTAAAGTACATCCGTTAGTTTTCCTTTTTTATCAAGCAGCGTGAGCGGATAGTCAGCAACAAAACCTTTGGCAAAAACCCGTTGGTAACCCTCGCGAGCTTTTTGTGGTTCGGTGAAGTAATCAGAGAAGTCCGTATCGATCAGTTTTTCGCGTGGTACACCAGTCGCTTTTACCGATGCTTCATTGACATCTGTGATCTTTCCCTCGGGGCTGATGGTAACCAAAGGATCCATGGCAGCTTCAATCAAACTGCGTGCATAGGCCTGTGCTATTTTAGGATCGTCTTCAGAAAATTTTTGCTCCGGTATCACGCGCACGGCAACCCATGTATAAATCTTTTTTCCAACTTCAATCGGGCTAACACTGATGTCAACGGGCGACTTGCTTCCTCCTTTCTGCAAGGCATGCAATTTTGAGGTTGCATTCAACCGGCAAGTAGTTGGTGAAGCAAAGAAAGATTTGGCAAGGGCTTTTTGTATTCCAGGGATGAGCATCTCTACTTCTTTCCCCAGAAGATTTCGCTTGTTATCGCCAAAAAATTCGGACGCTCCCGTATTGACGGTTACGATGTGTCCCGACTTATTGACAATAATGGTGGGGTCCGGGGCAAACTCGATAAATGGCTTTGACTTGCCTGAAGCCTTTATTTTCTCTTTTCGCCCCCTGGCCAACCGTGACTGGATTTCTAAATCGTTTTTCTGATTCATCTTTCATGAATTGGAATGGCCTCTGGCGGCCAACATTTCAAAGAGAGAATCGACTAAAGCCTTAAAACAAAAGCGGTTTATCTTTATGAACTACTAAACATTTTTTTCAAAAAGGTCAGACGCAATACTATTATTTGAAACCAATATTCGCTTATTTCCAAGAACTAAATCACGATCTGCATCATCAAGTTGTCCCTGTTTCCGTCATTGTTTTACCGACAAATAGTAGTTTCGTTAATGACAGCGATGAGAAGACCTTTTAAAAGAAAAAGGGGAGCGAACTCCCCTTTCAAACCAGACCCACACAACCTTCATTTCCGGATCACCTTTGTCCAATAAACAACCTTGCCTTGATTTTGAACTTTCAGAATATACATACCGTTAGGCCTTGAGCTTATATCGATCTCCTGATCTTCTGATTCTGCATTTGCCGCAAAGACTCTTTCGCCTATAATATTGTATACCTCGATGGAAGATTTCCTTGGCGCATTCCGGATGTAGAGTAATCCAGTCGTAGGATTCGGATAGTGAGATATCTCTTCTGAAATACTGGCCATTTGACTGGTATTTTCACCCGCAGTATTCGTGCCCATCGACAACCCTATTCCTCCTAATAAATTAAGACTTACTGTGGCCGAAGCTGAACCGGTACATCCGTTGGCATCAGTACCAATGACTGAATAGGTTGTTGTTGCCAGTGGAATGACAATCAAAGTAGATCCCGATGCACCGGTGCTCCACTGATAGCTGGATGCGCCTGTCGCGCTGAGTGTACTGGAAAGGCCTAAACTCGCCAGGACGGAAGGATTTGCAGCAGCGACAACATGCGGATTTGCGTTGACGACTACCGTAGTACTTGCCGTGCTTGACACCCCGCTTTTAATTCCTGAACAAGAATAAGTCGTAGTCTGTGACGGACTCACAACTATGCTCGCGGTTGTCTCTCCCGTGCTCCACATATAGCTATCACATCCGCTCGCTGTGAGCGTGGTCGAACTGCCTTCGCAAATTACCGATGGTGAAGCAGCTACAGAGATAGAAGGTATAGCGATGACTACAACAGTCACCTGTGCTGAATTTGAACAACCGTTATCGTCAGTGCCTGTAACAGCATATGTACTCGTGAGACCTGGGCTGACAACAATGCTTGCCCCCGCCTCTCCTGTACTCCAGACAAAATTAGAGGCACCACTGGCCGTAAGGGTGGCAGACGCACCCAGATTAATTTGCAAAGCCGAAGATGAAATGCTTACCGGAGGAAGAGGATTAACAAAGACTACTACCGATGCTGAAGAAGAGCAGCCGGATGCGTTAGTACCGGTGACGGTATACACTGTGGTAACAGAAGGACTAACAGCAATGCTTGCTGAAGTCGCCCCGTTGCTCCAAAAATAATTAGAAGCTCCTGTCGCGGTAAGTGTAGTTGAACTGCCGGCACAGATCACCGATTGCGAAGCATTAGCTGAAACAACCGAAGCCGCATTCACGACCACCGTCACTGATGCTGTTGCTGAACAGCCGCCCGCATTTGTGCCGGTTACAGTATAAGTAGTCGTCTCTCCGGGAGTTACAACAATGCTTGTTGCAATTGATCCATTATTCCATATAAAACCCGAGGCACCACTTGCCGTAAGCGTAGCCGAACCGCCCGCACATATCGATGATGATGAAGCATTAATACTGACCGACGGAGGAGCACTAACAATGACAGTCGCAGATGCAGTTGATGAGCACCCGTTCGCATTTGTTCCTGTGACGGTAAATGTAGTCGTTGAGCCCGGACTGACAACGATGCTTGCTGAAGTTGCTCCATTGCTCCACTGGTAAGAGGAAGCCCCGCTCGCAGAGAGTGTCGCTGAACTGCCGGCACAAATAGTCGAAGAAGAGGCATTAACAGAAACATCCGGAGAAGAGTTTACAAACACGGTTACCGTTGCCACCGCAGAACAGCCATTGGCATTAAACCCGGTAACAGAGTAGGTAGTTGTGGTTGCGGGACTTACTACTATAGAACCAGCCGTTGCGCCATTGTTCCACACATAAGCAGAGCCCCCGCTCGCGGTGAGCGTAGCCGAACCGCCTTCACAAATGACGGAAGCCGATGCACCTGCAGATATAGACGGAGCTGCGTTAACCACAACTGTGAAAGAAGCGCTTGCAGAGCAACCTGCTGCAGTTGTTCCTGTAACGGAATAAGTTGTTGTTGCTGATGGACTCACGGTAATGCTTGATGAAGCAGATCCATTGCTCCACAAGTAATTAGAAGCTCCTGCCACAGTCAGTGTAGTCGAACCGCCCACGCATATTGAAGATGGGGACGCAGCAATAGTCACTGATGGTAGTGCATTAACTACAACTGTAAAGTTTGCTGATGCAGAACAACCGTTGACATTCGTGCCGGTAACTGAATAGGTCGTGGTAGCTGACGGGCTCACTGAAATGCTTGATGATGTTGCCCCGTTGCTCCATAAATACGATGAGGCTCCGCTTGCGGTGAGCGTAGACGAACTGCCTGCACAAATAGCCGATACCGAAGCACCGATATTAACTGACGGAGCCGCATTAACAATCACCGTGATGTTTCCAGACGCTGAGCAACCGTTTGAAGTTCCTGTTACATTATACGTAGTCGTTACCGAAGGACTTACTGTGATTGATGATGAAGTCGCTCCATTGCTCCAAACGTAGCTGGAAGCTCCACTTGCTGTCAGCGTTGCCGAACTGCCCGCACAAATCGCAGAAGCCGAAGCGCTGACATTGACACTTGGCGCAACATTAACCGTTATCGTCTTTGAAAGGTTGGCAGAACATCCGCCAGAGCTTGTTCCTGTAACTGAATAGGTCGTGGTAGCGGACGGGCTGACCGTAATGGAAGATGAAGTCGCTCCATTGCTCCAAACGTAACTGGAAGCTCCACTTGCTGTAAGCGTAGCCGAACTGCCCGCACAAATAGACGATGCACTTGCATTAATGTTCAAAGCAGGTGCGGCATTGACGGCAATAGTTTGACTTGCCACTACTGCACATCCATTAGATCCTGTCCCTGTACATGAATAGGTAGTCGTAGAACCAGGGCTTACGGTGATACTGGAAGTGGTAGCGCCATTACTCCAAAGATAGGCCGATGCTCCACTCGCGGTGAGTGTGGCTGAACTGCCTGCACAAATAGCAGAAGTAGAAGCACTGATATTTACAGAAGGAGCTGCCTTAACTGTAACGGTGACATTTGCGTTGGCTGAACATCCTGCTAACGTTGTACCTGTACAGGTGTACGTTGTGGTTGAAGCCGGGCTTACCGAGATGCTGGAAGATGTTGCTCCGTTGCTCCAAAGGTAACTTAAACCACCACTTGCTGTGAGTGTTGTTGAAGTGCCAGCGCAAATCGTGGGTGACGAAGCTGCAACGCTAATTGAAGGAACCGTCAGCAGGCAGATGTTACTGGTGACAGAGCCGCAGGGATTACTTGTCACGCATCGGTAGTGGTTGCCGTTGAGGCTCGCACTGGCAGAAACGCTAAGTGTCGCACTGAGCGCACCACTATAGGTTGAGCCATTGGAACAGTTGTGGTACCCCGAGCCTTCGTCTACCTGCCATTGGTAACTGAGGTTGAGGCCAACAGCCACAACAACAAATGTGGAAACATCACCAACACAGATTGTACCATTGGTGGGTTGCACCGATAGTACCGGTGGAATACATAGTTGTGCCATCGCACTCCACGTGAGAAACGTAAACAGTAACGCCAACGTAATCTTTTTCGAAATCGTAATTTTCTTTGTCATATTTTCTTTTTTTAATTAGGGTTTAAAGCAAATGCCTGATTTGCGGAAACAAATTTCAAGTGCAAAGACCGGATGAAAATGAATTAGCGTATTACAATCTTCTTACTATGCGCTTACATTTAGATTACATCAATCTATTTCTGTAATTCGATTCACGACAACCTGTGATGAGATCACACTATTTCTTTCTTCTTTTACGTTATGATATTGGTTTTATAAAAACCAGGTTTTATGTATCACTTAAAAAAAATTTATGAAAAGTGTGTTGATTTCAGTAGTGTCTTTAGTGATGTTGGCAAGTGTGTCTGGCTACACGCAGCGAATGATGGATGACAGGGAGATTGCTCTCGCAACGCCTTCCAAAAAGCAAGACGAGAAAACAAAAATTAAAAAAGAAGATCTTCCTGAAGCTGCCCAAAAGGTGCTTGAGGGCGATGCCTTCAAAGGATGGACAATCGAAAATGCTTATAAGCTAAGTAACGGTGAGTTTGAAGTGGAACTCAAGAAGGGAACCACTTCGCAAACTGTAAAGTTTGACAAGGATGGAAAGGTGAAATAGTTAGTCGGGCTATTTTCCTTGAACATCGGCACCCACAAGCCCCCGCTTCGTGGGTGCTTTTTTTTACTGATCAATTACGCTTCACTTACATTTAACCCAGGTCATCGTTTAAGCGCTCTCCTGATCTGCCGATGACATGATCATTCACAACACCTACAATATTGCTCCGTTCTTATTGTGTTTAGTTTTTATGTTTCACTTTAACACCTTAATGAATTATGAAGAAGATCGTTTTGTTATTTTCTATGCTGGCAATCGTGGGGCGCGTATCTTCATTTGGCAATGACGACAAGTCTGCCCGGGTGAATGTGGTGCAAAATGGTGAAGTCTTTAAAGTGATCTACAATGGTCAGGACCTGGTCAATGTGAAAGTTGAGATATCAGATTCAGAAGGAGAAAAAGTATTCACTGAAGACATCATCTCAATTCATGGATTTATCAGGCCTTACAATTTTTCTCAGTTGCCAAAAGGAGATTATACATTTTGCCTTACTGATGATGCCGGCAAGAGTATTGAAAAAGTACGTTACCAGGAACAGATGAATGAGTCACACAGCACCTGGACACCACACGTTGCCCGATTGAATTCGGAGGAAAGAAAAGTGCTTGTAGCATTACCCCAAGCTCCTAAGAGCTTCTCGGTTCATATCTATGATCACAATGACGAGCTGGTCTATTTTGAGACTCACACTATAAACAAGGACTTTGCACGGGTGTATCATTTGAAAGGATTTGACAAGGGAGCTGTCTTTCACATCAGGAACAATTCGACTGGTGATACCAAAGTGTATCGCGCTGATTAAATCAAGAACCGGTAAAGACTCCGGACTTCTCTCCCGGAGTCTTTATACCCTCTACCCCATTCGTCATCACCCGGTTTTGATAATCTATCATGACCGATTTCACCACATCCCCTTTTTCAATTGTAATTATGATTTCCTTTTCGAACCGGGAGTCGTAGCCCCTGTCTTCGAAGAAAGTCATCCTTCCTTGAGGTACTCTGATCTTACCTGAAAACCACGAAGCTTTCACCGCTCTGTTTTTGGCTTTCGGAAAAAGTGTTTTGATAGTAAAGTCTTCAGCTTCCCGTCCAAAGAAAATATGCCATCGCTTGTATTCCCCCTTTACCTCCTTCAGCAGGAGTTGACTGTTTGAAATTTCCCACTTGGCAACATAACCCCGAACACAATCCTTTTGCTCAAAGAAAGATGGACGCCTCTTATTATTCCGAAGCCAGTAATGCTCCAAAGGATTTGAATAGAGATCCTGGCATAATCCGTTTAACACAATTTTATCCGGGATTTGTGCTGACATAGAATTTTTAATGATACTAGAAAATTAGTCTTTACAATCTTATACCTCTGAATAAAATTCTACCACCAAGCGTATTTGCCCTATGGACAAACATGCCTGTCGATTTTCCGCAGGGCATAGCTTGGACGATTGATTTTCAATGCTTAGCTATCCATCGTACGCATGGCCCGGTGGTCGCTGTAAATGTGCAACTCATCTTCATTCGTGAAATCTTTTATACCAAAAGGCGTTAATCCAGGCAAAACCCAATGTGTATGAGAAAAGTGAGTTGCAGTTCAGTCTTTTTTTTGAGTTGGTTGATTGTGGTGGTGGCATGTCAGCAGGAAGGTGTTCCTGTTATGACTGCTGAACAAGCGAAAGTACAGGCAGAGGTCACAGCACACGACAATGCGCAAATCGTTTCAGTGACACAAGATGCACTGGATGCTACAGGAGATGCTCTTGGAAGCAAGGGTATAAGTAACGGAAGGTATGCTGCAAACCGTGAGGCGGGCCGCAACTTCGATTGTGCAGCAGTGGTCAGCAGCACATTCACCGTGGACAAGACCCATCCGGACAGTATTGTCTATAGTGGGTCAATTTCGATTGACTATGGCACTGGAGTGTCTTGCCACGACTCTACTGAAATACGAAAGGGAAAAATTACCGATTCATTCATCTTTGTGATTCGCTACAAAGACAGTCTCTCGTACAAACTGACCGAGAGCATTTCTTTCCAGGGGTACCAGAAGGATTCGGTGCAAGTGGATGGCCTCTTTGTCAATGAGTCTACCAAATCTTCCTCTGCTTTGAAGGTGCAAAATGCTAAGATCACTTATGCCGATGGCACTTCAGTAGCCTGGAACGGCACGCTGAATACAAACTTCACCAGAAACAGTCAGTGGCGTGGCGATCAGTCGAGACAGGTTACCGGGTCCATCAGTGGTACAAACCGATCCGGCACTTCATTCTCGGCAGCCATTACTAAAGAACTGCTTTATCAATACTCCTGCTCTAAAAATATTCCGGTCTCAGGTACAATTGATGTGAATGTTGGCACGGTATCATCGGTGGTTGATTTCGGCACCGGTACTTGCGATAAAACTTACACTATAACTACAAACGGGCAGGTGACAACTTACACGTTTAAGCGACACCATCATGTGTAACAACGATTTGCGTTAGGTTGTGTGGGAGGGCCAGCGATGGTCCTCTCTTTTTTTCAACTGAAGGCAATGAAAAAGTGCAGATAGAAATTATGCCTGTTTTTCTTCGTTGCTCCATCATCGTTTGCGCAGCGTTTACAAAAGACATTAACTCCATCAATTGCACTAGAAAACAGATATATTAAATCGCTCGACTGTAAGCCTAAATGAATCGGTTCAATCAATTAATCCATCGAATAGACGGGTTGAGTCGTTTAAATTGGATTTATTTTTACTTCACCAGCGATGAAAAGCCTATTTACTGACAAGAAAATTCTATTGCTCCACCTGCTCGTGTGGGTGTTTTACCTTTCCTATCGTCTCAGCGATTTCCCGGGTTTTCTTGGCATGCAACGCGGAATGATCTATGTCTTCGTCCCGCTATTTTTCTACGTGGCGTTTAGCTACATCCATTATTTTTATTTGCTTCCGCTCTGGCTTGAGAAAAAAAGAAACACGCAATACTTAATCTCCATCCTGGTTTTGATGACAGCCGGTCTAACATTGCAAATGCTGGTGGAGAATAAAATCTTTGAAGGATACTTTCCATCAGGAGGATTTCCGGGAACACCGCAACCAATAACTGTTAAAGATAACTTGCTTGATAAGATCATACCATCATGGGGGTACATCACTTTTTCCAGGGCGCTAAGATTACTATGGAATGCCACGGTTTTCATTCTGTTCACATCGATGATAAAAATTTCAATTGAACGTTTTCAGCTCCAGACCAAAAAACAACAACTCGAAAACGAAAAGCTTATCACCGAACTCAATTACCTTAAAGCACAGATCAATCCGCATTTTCTTTTCAACACACTACACAACTTAAATAGCCTGGTTTATTCAAATTCCAAAAATGCTGCTGATGTCATTGTGATGCTTTCCAACATCATGCGCTATATGATCTACGATTCCTCCAAAGAAGAAGTCTGGCTCAAAGACGAAATAGAGTACATGAAAGATTACGTTCACTTAGAGGGGATTCGTCTCAATGAATCATTCCAGGCCGACTTTAATATTGTCGGAGATATTCACAACGTCAAAATAGCACCATTGATTTTATTTCCATTTCTCGAAAATGCTTTCAAACATGGCGTGAGCGATCAGGAGGAAAGTTGCTGGATTAAAACAGACATCGTTATCGCCAACGGAAAATTGTACCTGAAGATCAGTAATGGAAAACCGGCATACATTCTCAATCGGGAGAAATCCGGTTTTGGCCTGGAGAATGTGAGCAAACGGCTCCAGCTAAGTTATCCTGAAAAGCACGAGCTCCGCATCATCAACAAAGACAACAGTTTTGAAATTCAATTAACATTAAAAATTGATTAACCTATGAATACTACGAAATCACTGGTTCTGATTATTCTGGCCGCATTTTCTACATCTGTTTGTGCCCAGGAACTAAACCTGATGAAAGCGGAGAATCATCCGATGCAATATTATGTTTCCCTTCCTCAAGGTTGGACTAAAGCAAAACAGTGGCCTGTAGTTGTCGTTCTCGAGTCAGCGTCAAAAGAGTATAAAAAGAATGCCGAGCTCTTTGCCACGGCAAGAGGCCAAATGCCATTCATCATGGTGGCGCCAATTAACACTAACAACGGGAGCCAGGGTAGACGCGATCCTTCCCTTTTTCCATATTCTAATGAAACCTGGGACTACATGGAAAAAGTCGGAGACTGTACTTTTAATAACGAAGGATTGCAAAGCATCATCAAAGAAGTTACTGTAAAATATAATGGAGAGCCCAGGGTTTACATTACCGGATTTGAAGCCGGTGCACATGCGCTCTGGTCTATCGTTTTCAACTATCCGGAGCTTTTATATGCAGCCGCTCCTGTTGCAGGAAATTATAGAGGGCGTTGTGTCGAGCCTTCTAAAATCTCTAAAGACCCGTCACGGGTTAATTTGCCAATCCGTTCTTTCAAAGGCGGAAAAGGCGCTCCAATTTCGCCCTTGATTGAACAATGGAAGGAAGTAAAGCAGATAGCCGAATCTAACGGGTACAAAAACATCTCCGAACAAGAAGTGTCAGAAAAAAATCATGAGCCAATGCCTGCTGAAGTACTCTCCTACTTTCAGGAACTGCTCACGACTCGAAAAAAATGATTTTTGTAAATTTATTCAATGATCAGGTGTGTAATTATTGATGATGAACCTTTAGCGCGTCAGTTGCTCAAAGGTTTTATTTCAAAAATTCCAAACCTGGTATTGGAAGGAGACTACTCAAGTGCTTTAAAAGCTTCAGAGATTATCTCGAAGAAAACGATCGATGTTTTATTCCTGGACATTCAAATGGCCGAGGTCACCGGAATTGATTTCCTAAAAAGTCTTTCGAAACGCCCCTACGTGATCATCACTACGGCTTATAAGGAATATGCCATCGAAGGTTTTGAACTGGATGTAATCGATTACCTGCTTAAGCCATTTAGTTTCAATCGGTTTCTCAAAGCTGTAAACAAACTGTCAGCACTTTTGGACAAAACCATCGATGCCCCCCGCACAGCCGAAGTATCCTCTGCCTTTGTTCCGGATTTTCTATTCATTAAAGATGGAACCAAGCTAGTGAAGATGAATTTTGAGTCGCTCCTGTTCATTGAAGGATTCGGTGACTACGTAAAGTTAGTTTCAAAGCGAAACACAGTGACCAGTCTTCAAACGATGAAAAAACTGGAGAGCCAGCTACCGGGCTATTTTATCCGGATTCACAACTCCTACATCATCTCCCTCAAAGCGATTGATTCTATTCAGAATGGCAGTGTCCAAATCGGGGAGCACTTATTGCCCATAGGAATCACTTACAAAAAGAAATTTCTTGAGACAATTCAAAATGAAGGATTGACAACATAACCCCGTCTTCAATTTTGCCGGTAAAGAATTGGCAAAGGCAAGGTCAGACATTTCATTATGCGAAAACTTCTTTCTAATAAATAAAAGACGCTATCTAATAGTTGATTACAACAACTCAAGCCGTGCTTATTACCTTGGTCAATATTAATCCTTGGAAATATGAAGAAAATCTCTTCTATCGTTACTATGATCGTCTTTTCAGCAGTCTGGATACTAACAGCCGGATGTGCATATGACGACACGCGGGCAGTTAACCCGGAGGTTTCAAACGGACTGATCGCTCATTATAAATTTACGGGTAACACCAAAGACTCCAATGGCAAAACGGATTTGGTAGCCACCAACGTATCCTATGCGGAAGATCGTCACGGGGTCGCCAACGGTGCAATCAGTTTTGATGGACAAACATCTTTTGCAGCTACGTCTGGCCCAATGCCTATCAGTTCCAGCGCCATTAGCATCTCCACCTGGATTTACAGCACATCAACCATTACTTCGCCTTTGGTCACCACGGTACTCATTTCATCCGCGGTACCCAGCGGATCAATTGATATTTGGGACTATTCTTACGCCACTGGTACGGTTATCGGCTCGGCACGAGGTTCACAATGGACCTCGCTCACAGTTCAACCAGTAACCCACAATGTCTGGCACCACGTAGTGGCTATGACTGACGGGCAAAACCAAACAGCTTCGCTCTATATAGATAACGTGCTGATAATGCAAAAGAGCCTCACCTTCAAAACGACTTTTGAGAATTTCAGCTGGAGTCTCGCTCATTCGGCAAGCCTTCCAACATGGTGGCAGGGTCGTGTTTCTAACCTGAGAATTTATAATCGACTGCTTTCCACTTCGGAAATAGACGCACTTTATAAGGAGTAGCCCGATAATCGATTTTTCTAGTTCTGATCAGTTCCACCCTTCAAGTCATCGTTGCTGATCGATTTCCTCGTTTTAGTTGTTGCATTTTTCTTTGAGCTAATCAATTGATAGCTAAAGAATATCTTGAAATTCAAATTTCGAATTTCATTAGCTGTTTGTTGATGTACGTAAAATGAATCAACCGAGCTTCTCATAGTAACAGAACCAGGAACGAAATTGGCCGCAGTAATTCCAACGGAGCCGCGTTTTTCAGGCAGGTCCTTTTTCACGCTCACATTGAAAATTGACCAGCCCCGGCTTTGACCTTGCAAAAAATAGGTGTTACCCAAATTCAATACTATTAATTCAAATCGGGTGGAGCTATTAACTCTGTATTTCGCGGAAACATTAATATTATGTGAAAATCCTTCGTTGTGAATTGTCTTGCTTTGAACCGGATCATCTCCATCAATAAAAGTATAGATCAAATTAAGATTCGAGCTCAATGCTATTCTTTTAGAAAGTGTCAAATCCTCATAGATGTTGGTGCCCAGTGATTTTTGCTTACCTGTATTCCTATAGGTCGTGCACACAGTATCAGTACCTAAGATGCTCTTCACTGACTGGATAGCATTGCTTGTGGACTGCAAAAAGCCGGAAAGCTCTAAAGTTGATTTTTTAAAACTCGTTGAATAGGATAAATCCAAATTGTCAGTGAACTCCGGGCTGAGTCCCGGATTTCCAACTGTAACGTTGCGGGAGTTTGATGCCTGCATGTTCGGATTTAGATATTGAGTTGAAGGCCGCTGAATTCTTCTGTTAAATGAGAGTTTGAGAGTTCTTCCGTCAGCTATTTTCTTCATCAGATTCAACGTTGGTACTACAACAGAATACGAAGGGATAGTGATTTTTGATTGATCGCCAAAAGTAGCTTCAATGAATGTGCTTTCATACCGGACACCCGCCTTCACCTGGTATTTCCTGGCGATACTTCTGTCGTACGATAAGTACCCGGCTCTCACAATTTGTGAATACGCCAAACTATTCGTGAGTGAAGGAATAGCAGCAACCACAAAAACATTATCTGACCCGGCATTAAAATAAGAGTACTGGCTGGATACACTCCTCTCAATATTTTTTACTCCAACATCCAGCAGTCCATTATTGCCGAGCGGGGCCTGGTAGTCTGCTTGAATTGTTATTTCACGGTTCGTATAATTATTCAGATTCTTTTGGTAGCCAAGATGCGAATGATCTGATGGCCCAAGAATTGAAGTAAGGAAATTGCTCTTGCTATCTCCCTGGTTGTACAATGCCATCATTGTAAACTCCTTCTTTGGTTTGGAAAATAAATGCTGATAGCTGGTTGCAAAATTGACCAGGTTGGAGCCACCGTCATTTTTTACGTCTTTCAATGAAATATCTCCACCTGAGTTCCACGTCCTCAGGTTGTCCTGAAATGAATTGTCAATACGATTGTAGTAGGATACTGAGGAACTGATGCTGTTTTTGTCAGAGACATCGTAATCCCAGTTGAATGAATAATTAGTTCTTAATGAATTAAAATTGGTAGCGGCTTGCTGATTGACTGTACTGGTGCTATTGGTTCGTAGATCAGTGGTAGTTTGATTGTTTGAAAATGAGCCCGGGTGATTATAACTGTAATTCGCAAATGCACTACCGGCATAAGTCATTTTCCCTCTTTTCATGCCACCATTTAGCGTGACTTTAGATCCCCGGATTTCAAAGCTGCCGTTTGATGAAAGAGAAGATATTTCCGTACTTTTTTTAAGAATAATATTTACAATTCCAGCCGCTCCCTCAGCGTCATACTTGGCTGGAGGAGACGTCATAACTTCAACGCTTTTAATTTGGTCGGCAGGAATTTGCTTCAAGGCATCAGCCACACTGGTTACCGCAAGCGCAGATGGCTTATCATTAATGTAGAGTTTTACATTTTGACTTCCTTTCAAATACAAATTCCCATTCAAGTCAACCGCAAGCATCGGTACATTTCTTAGTACATCTGCCGCATCGCCACCTGCGGCAGAGATGTTGCCCGCCGGGTTGTATACCATTCGATCCACTTTCTGCTCAATCGCATCCTTTGTCGTTGTGACAACCACATCTTTTAGCAAGCCAGCGTCTGGAGATAGCTTGATTTCCCGAAGTTGCCCGTCAGCCAGACTTTTGATCTCCACTGCTATTTCCCTGGTTCGGTAGCCGACAGATGAAATCACAATTCGGTAATTCCCCATTCGAATATTGTCAACTGAGAATTGACCATCGTCCTTTGATATTACACCACTGATAAATGTTTTCTCGGGCAAACGATAAACCATGACCGAGGCAAATGGAACAGGCCGATTGGTGATCGAGTCAATCAATATTGCAGAGACCTTTGCGTTAGCTACAGTTTCCTGAGCCTCAGCAAAAAAGCTCCTGAAAGTAAACGTCATAACTATGCCGACAATGTAAGTAATTGAATGAGCGTTCATGAATTGCTATGGTTTGATTTTTCAGCAAGTACGCTCGTTGACCAAAACTCGTTTTTAGAATTCGATGGTTGATGTGCATTACAGTGTCAATTCACTGAACAACTAGGTGAATTTAATCGGTCGATTGGGAGCTGGAATGAATCCGGTCAGTTGATTAATCCAGCGGTAAGTTTTCTTAGGTGCCATTTAAAATGGACTTAATTCACCACTTCGAGGTGGGCAGTGTTCTGAGAAATTTCTTGATTAAATTTACCACATGACTCAACTTGTTACCGGAATTCATCACGTGACCGCATTGGCCGATGATGCGCAAAAGAACGTAGACTTTTATACAGGCATTCTAGGACTGAGGATGGTAAAGAAAACCATCAACTTCGATGCACCAGACGTTTACCATCTCTATTATGGAAATGAGAGCGGTGCACCGGGCACCATCATGACCTTTTTCCCCTATTCGGGTTTGGTCCGAGGCAGGCACGGCAAAGGACAGATGACAGCAACTTCGTTTTCAGCTCCCGCGTCAAGTCTTGACTACTGGCTAAAACGACTGGACAAATTTAAAATCAAGCACACAGAGCCACAGACACGTTTCGATAACGAAATGTTCATTTACCTGGAAGATGTGCACGGACTGGGCCTGGAGTTAGTCTTTAATAACGTTGATGCACGTCCGGGATTTTCTTACGGTCAAATTCCAATTGAACATTCTGTCAAAGGTTTCTATGGAGTTGAACTTTCAGAAGAAGGTTACGAGCGAACAGCGAGCCTACTGCTTCAAGGTCTGGACCATAAGCTGATCGTTGAAAAAGGAAATCGCTTCCGCTACTCAGCCAGTGGTCTTCCCGGTGATTTCGTGGATGTGCTCTGTACACCAGAATCTATGCGAGGTCTTGGAGGCAGTGGTACCATACACCACCTTGCATTTGCCACAGCAGATGACAATACTCAACTGCAAGCCCGCGAAAAGTTGCTGACTAAAGGGTACAATGTTACCCCGGTGCTGGACCGTCAATATTTTCATAGTATTTACTTCCGTGAACCCGGAGGTATACTGTTTGAAATCGCAACAATGCCTCCCGGATTTGCCGTGGATGAAAAGCCTGCTCACCTTGGAGAAGCACTCAAGCTTCCGCCCTGGCAAGAATCATCGCGGAGCGAAATTGAAAAAGGACTTGTGCCGATACAGGTTCAAACCGACAAATTCATGGATTGATGGCACATACCAAAGAGATCGTTGAAGCTGGATTGTCGCTATCCAAAGCAAAGAAGGCGTTGATCATGTTGCATGGAAGAGGCGCAACCGCTCAGGATATTTTATCATTGCGATCTTACCTCTCACTGGAAGATTTTTATGTTGTAGCTCCACAAGCAACCAATTATACCTGGTATCCTTATAGTTTCCTCTCACCTCTCCAGCAAAACGAACCATGGCTTAGCAGCGCTTTGAAGCTGATCGGGGAAATAGTCACTGACGTCAACAATGCAGGTATTAAATCTGAGGATGTTTTTTTCCTTGGTTTTTCTCAAGGCGCCTGCCTCACCCTGGAGTTTGCCACACGCAACGCTCAAAAATGGGGAGGAATTGTTGCGCTGACTGGCGGTTTGATTGGAGACAAAATTTATAACGATCATTATTCTGGAAATTTTCATGCAACCAGGATCCTGATGACCAATAGCCCGAACGATCCCCACGTACCGCTAACCAGAAGCGAGGAATCAAAAAAAGTGACTGAACAACTCGGTGCCTCTGTCGTCCTGGAAGTCTATGCCAACCGGCCTCATACGATATTGCCAGATGAACTGGAGAAAGCCAGGGCGATTCTGAGCTAAGAACGAGCATAGTAAATCAGCTGCCTTCTGTCAACGCAGTTTTTTTGTGAGAATGACGTTTTTAAATTTTATAGTAAAGATGTTTGTACTAAATTTATCGACCCCCGGCCCATTTTAAATTTCATTAGTTATGGATGCTTTGAAAATTTCAAAGACTGATGACACGCCTGAGGTCCAGTTAGATAAAGCGAATAACACATTCGTCATTTCCGGTCGGTCGTTGCCGGAAGACTCTGTTGAATTCTATTCACCCATTTTTAAATGGCTTGAGGGTTATTCAAAGGAAGCAAATGCGGCCACTGAATTTGTCTTCAAATTGGAATATGCAAATACTGCTTCTTCAAAAATGGTACAGAACATGCTCACAGCCCTGGAAAAGATCAAGGGTGTAAAGATTGTGTGGTATTACTATGAAGAAGACGAGGATATGAAAGACATGGGCGAGGAACTCTCTGAACTCGTAAACATTCCATTTGATTTCAGAACATATTAGATAAAATTTCAAAAGGAATACTTGAGCCCAAAATAAAGAATACACAAGAGCTGAGCTCTAGTGTATTCTCCATTTGAAGTTTAATTCTTCGCTTTCACCGGGTAAGCCGGACGCTTCTGTTCTTCCGGAGGGTTTTTCTTCAGTTCATCCAGTGCCACTTCAATTGCTTTCTGCAATTGAGGGTCTATGCCCTTAATAACATCAGCAGGCATTTGTTCAATCTCAATATCCGGAGGCACTCCTACATTCTCCACAATGAATCCGTCTTTAGTCCAGATAGCCAGGTTAGGAGCAGTTACAGATGCCCCATCGATGAACTCCGGAAATCCAAGTACACCGACCAGTCCGCCCCAGGTGCGCTTGCCTACCAGTGTACCTACTTTGAATTTGCGGAACATCCATGGCAACATATCACCACCGGAACCGGCCGTCTCATCAATCAACATCACTTTAGGTCCCTGGATAGACGCATTCGGTGTTTTGAAATCTTTGCCGTAACGTGTATTCCAATGTGCGTGATAAGGCTGTTGCAAAAGGTCAATGTAGTAATTGGCAATTTGCCCTCCCCCATTGAATCGTTCATCGATGATTACCGCTTTGCGATTGGCTTGCGGATAAAAATAGCGTTTGAAGTATTCATGGCCTTGTGCAGCAGTGTTAGGCACATACACATAAGCTACCTGGCCTTTAGTCGCCTCAGTTACTTTCTTCAGGTTGCCTTCTACCCAATCACGGTTACGAAGAGCTCCTTCATTGCCGATAGGCACCACTTTAACTACGCGCGAACCAGCATAAGCAGGCGATGAGCTAAGTGTAAGTTCCACAATCTTGCCGGCAGTGTTCTCAAAGAAGCTGTAAAGGTTTTGCGCTGCTGTTACATCTTTTCCATTCACGGCTAAAATGTAATCGCCTACTTGCGCATTGACACCGGGTTCGGTCAGAGGCGAACGCATTTCAGGATTCCAGTTCAAGCCTCCATAAATCTTTTTGATCTGGTAGCGATTATTAGCAATGGAATAGTCAGCGCCAAGCAAGCCACCATTAATTTGTTCGGGCACATTCAGACGTTCCCCCAGACCTCCAAGGCGATGGTGTCCTACAGCCAACTCACTGCACATCCACTGGATCAACGAGTTCAGATCACCACGGCAAGAAAGATGAGGTAAAAATTGTTCATACTTCTTTTTCATTGCCGGCCAATCGGCTCCATGCATTCCGGGGTCGTAGAAGTAATCGCGGTTGACGCGCCAGGCTTCACTCAACGTCTGAGGCCATTCGGTTGCCGGATCAATTTTCACCTGGATGTCAGCTACGTTAAGTACACCTTTACCTGCCTCAGGTTTTTCACCCGTATTGGTAATTCCGAAGGCGGCTCCTTTTCTGTACATCATCTTCTTTCCATCGGCAGAAATAACATAGCCGTTGAGGTCCATCACTTCTGAATCCTTTCTTTTCTTGAGATCATACTTATGGAGTTTGCCATTGCCATCAGGCATATTTTCGACATAGAAAATCTCCCCCTCCTTAGCTACTCCTAATTGTGAATAGCTTCCTCCTTTAATTGGTAGATCGATAATGCGGGTGTCTATTCCATCCCAGTCAACGCGCAGCGCATCTGATTTTTTTGCCTCGGGTTCTTTCGTATCCGTCTTGGGTTTTTCAGCTGTCGGCTGCTCGGTCTTTTCTGCTTTAACAGTTTCTTCATCGCTTTCTTTAGCAAGCGGAGAGACGGTACTCTTCTGAAGTGTGACCAGGTAAATCGAATTTGTCTGGCGCATGTCGTTGTTGGACTGGTCAAACCAGTTTACCACCGGCCCGGCATCGGTAGAAGCAAAGAAATACAAATACTTTCCGTTGGGGTCAATCTTTGCCTCCGAAGCATCACTTAACCCATCCGTAACCGCAAATGATTTGTTTTGATCGATGGAGTAGAGATAAACACGCTTGAAGTTTGTTTCCGTTACCTTATCAAATGCGATCCATTTGGAATCTGCACTCCAGCTCCCGAATAATTCTCTGAAGATTCCGGGAGTATACAGTTCATCAGATTCTATTTTAGAAGATACTCCGGTGGTTACATCCACTACATACAAACTGCGACTATTATCTACAAAAGCAATTTTCTTACTGTCCGGTGACCAATGCGGAAAAGCATAAAAGCCTGCGCCTGTTAACCTGATAGATCGTGCATCACTTTTACCGTCTTGTGATTTGATATGAAGTTCATATTCTCCGGATGCGTCTGAAAAGTAAGCAATGGATTTTCCATCGGGTGACCACGCTGGAAATTTCTCATGTGCCCCTGTAGTTTGGGTAATATTTCGTGCATCTCCTTTCTCAGCAGGAACCGTTACAATCTCTCCTCTGAAATCAAGTACAGCACGCGCTCCTGAAGGAGAGATGGAATAACTACGGATATAATTACCTCCTTTCACAAAACGAGGACGCAGTTCAAGCAAATCCGCTGCAATGCCAATGGTCAGTTTTTTGGAAGCGCTCGCTCCAGGGTCCCAGACATGCACGTAGCCTGATTGCTCCATTATAATATGACCACCGCCCACTCCGATAGCAAGCACAGGAAAATCATTGAATTTTGTAATCTGAGTTACTGCTTTGCTATTGATGTCGTAGGAGTACAAATTAAACTCCCCGCCACGATCACTGCGGAAGTACACCGTATTGCCTATCCAAACTGGATCAGAGTCATTGCATCCGTCTTTCGGTTGTGGGATTTTAACAGCTGATTTGTCTCCAACTGAAAAAATCCAAATAGTGGAAATCGTTCCACCGCGATAGTGTTTCCATTGGGTATAGCGGGGTGCGATGGGTGTGTAAGCAATCAATTTGCCGTCTGGAGAATAGTTTCCGTTCCACGCGTTGGGTATTTCTATCTGTGTTGGAAATCCACCTGTAACCGGAACTGTAAATAATTGATGATATCGGTTGGTGAACACTTGCCGCTGGGAAGCAAAGATGACGCTCTTTCCATCGGGTGTAAAACCTCTTACCAGGTCTGCTCCGGGATGCCATGTCAGGCGTGTTGGAATACCGCCTTCTACGGGAATAATAAACACGTCCGTGTTTCCATCATATTGTGCACTGAACGCTATCCATTTTCCATCCGGTGAAAAGACAGGGTTTGATTCTACTCCTTCATCGGCTGTTATTCGTCTCGGTTGTGAGCCATCAAGGTTGGCTACCCACAAATCTTCCGCATAAATAAAGGCTACGTTACTGGCGCTCACGGCAGGCTGATTGAGCATGCGCGTGTCTTTAGGATCGATGGCAAATGTGCCAACTGAGAATAAGAGGAAAACAAAAACTGTCAAAAGTGATTTCATAAGATTTTGAAATTAGGCTTGGAAATCAAATTTATAAATATCCCGATCAAACCGCCAGAGATTGTGATGGGTGGTTCCTGTAATTTCGATTGTGACGGCACCCCCCTTTTCTTATATTGAGTTTCTTAAGCTAAACACAAACCAGAATGAAGAAAATCTATTTCATTATTGTCTTAGTTGCTGTCGTTGGCATCGCTGCAACTACAAAACACGCCAACTTGCGTGCGGGCTTTATCAACGGTACACCGGAAATCAAATCAATCAGTGCCATGGCATTTGGCACCGATGGAATTTTGTTCATCGGTGATGCGAAAAGTGCAACGGTATTTGCAATCGACACCAAAGACACTGAAAAGGTGGAGAAAGCTGCCGCTGTCGATGTAAAGAAAGTAGATCAAAAAATTGCGTCAGCGCTGGGAACAACCGTTGATCGCATCAACGTCACTGACCTGGCGGTAAATCCGGTTTCTAAGAAAATCTATTGTTCCGTGGAAGTGACCGATGGAACACCGGTACTCCTTAAAATTGAAGGAGATAAGATTTCATCAGTATCACTTAAGGACATCAGCTACTCGAGCGCTGCCATTGCTAATGCTCCGGCTGAAGACGCGAAAGATCAGCGTGGCCGCCCCTTACGCATTTCATCCATCAGTGATATCGGTTTTTTTGAAGGTAATGTTTTGGTTAGCGGACTTTCCAACCAGGAGTTCAAATCAACATTCCGTTCCATTCCATTTCCTTTCACAAAGCAACAGGATCAGGCATCGCTTGAAATCTACCATGCTGCCCACAAACAATATGAGACCATGGCTCCCATTCGGACATTCACAGCTGCTACAATCAATGGTAAAAAATACCTGATTGCCAGCTACACTTGTACGCCACTGGTTCTGTTTCCGCTGGAAGATCTTAAACCAGGAACGCATGTGAAAGGAAGAACTATCGCTGAAATGGGCGCTGGCAATTCTCCCCTGGACATGATCACGATGACCAAAGGTGGAGAAAACTACCTGATCATGTCGAACAGCAGCAGACCTGTTTTTAAAGTGAACTATAAAAACATTGAAAAATTTCAAGGATCACTTACCACACCCGTGGAAGAAAATTTTGGAACCGCTGGTGTTAACTTCATTTCCTTGCCCATTGTAAATGTACTTCAGTTGGACAAGCTTGATGAAAGTCAGATTGTAATGCTTCAGCGTAAGGCCAACGGAGATATGGACTTATACACAGCTGGAGATCGTTTGCTCTGATCAAAAAATAACTCGTTGGTAAACGTCATGGCACAGGCCATGACGTTTCTTTTTGAATATGCGCACCACTTTTTTTCTTCTATTAATTGCAGCCTTCGCATGGAAATGTTCATCTCCTCAGGGGCACGAACTCCTTTGGTCTAACGGGAAACCAACGGCTATCGCAGTTTCAAAAGATATTTATGGCGATGCACCTGTAGATTCAATTGAGAGTACTTTTTCAGTCAGAGTTTTGAATTCTTCTAACGATCAAAATATGCTGGGCGATTGGTCCATGGCTGATGGCAGGATCGTGTTCACACCTGTAATTTCCTTTTCGCGCGGCTACTCTTATGAACTACTTCGAAAGAGTAAAAGTTTGCTAGTGTTCACAGTACCTCCTGATGAACTCGCAACTACACCTGAGCTCACTGGCTTCTACCCGTCCGCAGACACACTACCCGAGAACTTACTGAAAGTTTACCTGCGATTTTCAGAACCGATGTCCATCGGAAGGTCACTGCAGTATGCTACGCTGGTAAGAAATAATAAAGACACATTACACGGTACGTTTCTCGACCTGCAACCCGAATTATGGAATCCTGACCGAACGTGTCTTACGTTGTGGCTCGATCCGGGTCGCATCAAACAAGGGTTGATACCAAATGAAGTTTTGGGAGAACTTCTCAAGAAAGGAGATTCATACACGGTAACAGTTTCCGCCGGATGGATGAGTAAGAAAGGCAAAAAAAGTACTAAGAGTTTTACAAAGACTTTCTACGCAGGCTCACGGGATGATAAAAAACCCGATATCAAAGCGTGGCGAATTTCACAACCCCGTGCTGAAACGAAAGATACATTGAGAATAGACTTCGGAGAATCGCTCGATTTTCTACTGATCGAAAGCGCTGTCAGTATTTCAGATTCCTCAGGGAACGAAGTTCCTGGAGAAATTTTTATCAAACACAATGAGAAGACTCTGCTCTTTGTCCCTAAAAACAATTGGCCACCGGGTATTCACTCAATCAATGCGGACGCCCAACTGGAAGATCTTTCCGGAAATAATTTATCACGGCCGTTTGATCGAAATTTATTGAAAGACGCTCCCCCTGATCAACGACTAAAATTCACGCGCTCAATTGAAATTCGATAGGTGTCGGTTTCTTACTTTTTAAAAGTAACCAACCCATCGATCGAATATTTTTCCTTGTTCATTATCAATCAGTTATAAGTTATCCACAATTCCAGGGAATATTTTTTGCTTGTCCTTCCCAATTCCAAATTTGAAAATCATTTTACTCAATTTGGAAAAACTGAAAAGCGCAACATGCCTTTTTCGGCCGCAATTGATGGTTTGGATACTCGTTTGATCCATTTCCGGCATCAAAAAACAAACAAACTATTCTTATGTGGTTACGAATCTTTCAACGTCTTGCTAACATCTTCAAAGCAAAAGCATACAAGGCAGTTGATCAGTTAGAAAATCCGGTAGAGATGTCGAGGCTTGCAGTTGCTGAACTAGAGAAGTCCATCAGCGATGCAGCGGAAGCGTTCTCTATCGCAGTTGCAAATCATAAAAAATGGGACCGTGAGTTGCAGCAGGCTTCTCTCGCGTCTGAAAACTGGAAACAGAAAGCGAAGATGGCAATTGCGCAGTCCAATGAAGAGCTGGCGAAGAAAGCGCTCACTGAAAAATCCAACGAAGATAGGAAGGTAATGGAATACACCGCCATCTTTCAGAAATCGGAGAAGGACAATCAGCTGCTTAAACAAAATCTGGAATCCCTGCAACTGAAGTTAAAAGAGATGAGGTCAAAGCAATCGGTGCTCGAAGCGAAAGCAAAGAATGCGGAAGCCCAGGGCAAGATTGCCAAACAACTCAGTGGCATCGGTACGAGTGCGCTCTCGAACTTCCAGCGCTATGAAGAGAAGATCAATGAGATGGCAGACCAAAGCGAGGCCCTCCAGGAATCACTCTTCGCGCAGAAATCACTGGAACGTGAATTTGACCAACTGGAAGGAAATGTGACGGTCTCTACCGAACTGGAAAGTCTGAAGCAAGAAATGCAATCAGAAGAACTGGAAAAGAAAGAACAAATGGAACAGAGGAAGCTGGAAAAGCTAAAAATAAAACTTGACACCCAAAGTGCACCGGTTCAGCCGGCAAAACAGATTGGCTCCAACAAGGATGCGAAACTGAAACACTTCTTCGGGGAAAAATAAATCCAAAGCCGTATTGGTCTAAACACCACTGGCAACAGTGGATAGTGGAGGTGTGTGCTACAAGTTGGACACATGGATACTAGACGCTGGATGCTGGATTGTCAAGGGCGGATTAATAAACGAAAACAATTTTAAACACAAACAATTATGTCGATCAATTTAAGAAAAGGTGGTTCTATCAATTTAACAAAAGCAAATCCAAAGCTCTCCAAGATCTATATCGGGTTGGGTTGGGAGTTGCTTGCACAATCTGTAGACCTGGATGCTACCATGTTCATCCTGGGATCGAACGGAAAACTATTGTCGGAGCAACATTTTATTTTCTATAACAACCTTCGCACACCGGATGGTAGCATCGCTCACCAGGGCGACAACCGTACCGGTGTAGGTGACGGTGATGACGAATTGATCCTCGCTAACCTGCACCAGATTCAGCCGGAGGCACAGGAGATACTCGTCTATGTAACGATACACGAGGCAACGGCCCGCGCTCATAATTTCGGGAAGCTCAGCAATGCCTATATCCGTCTGGTGGACGTGGAGAAGAAATCCGAGATCGCGAACTACGATCTTGACGCGGAAGCTTCATTTGCTACCGAAGTATTGTTTGGTAAACTGAAAAGAGCTGACGCTATCCATTGGGAGTTCGTTGCGCTCGGTGAAGGAAGCAATGTGGGCCTCCAGGGGTTAGTAGATAGGTACGTTTAATCCCAATAGTTGATAATGTTGGCAACATCACGTTGCCAACATTTCTCTCTGTTTAACTGATAAATAATATTTAAAATGAATTTGATAAAGAAGAGTGGCATTAATTTAAAGAAGGGCTCATCGATCTCACTTGAAAAGAAAGGAAGATCGATTGCCCAGGTCCGTGTAGGAATAAACTGGGGTTCCATCCGTCATCAGCTTTGGGGGATCACGTATCACACAACTGCTGTTGATCTCGATAGTTCGGTAGCCATGTTCAGCGGGAAGATGCTCGTGGATAACGTGTACTATCATAAGCTGATCTCAACCGATCGTTCTGTCCGTCACTCGGGTGATGACCGTGTTGGCGACCGCCATGGAGATGACGGAACAGACAATGAAACGATACATGTAAACCTTCGCGAAATGAACCCGGCTGTTGACCAGGTGGTTTTCTATCTCAATTCCTATGAGCAACAGGATTTTAAAACGATCCCCTACGCCAACATCAGCATTGTGGACGCCACGCATCCGAATGCTCTTGAAGAGCTGGCTTCGTTCAAGGTAGCCATCGACAAGACTTTCGAGGGTTATGTTTCGATGGTGCTTGGGAAGTTTGTGCGCACCAATTCAGGTTGGGAGTTTGTTTCTGTAGGTGAGCCAATAAAAGCAAGAGACATTAAAGGATGTCTGCGTGATATAGCAGCACAATACGTTTAGCATCTAAATGAAGGCCACCGAAAGGTGGCTTTCATTATTGCGTTGCTTACAAAAAAGAAGATCAGCTACATTTGTCTAATGATACTACTGAGGAATTTGGTTTATATCGCAATCGCGGTATATGTACTTGCTCTACTGGCAGCCTTTGTATTTCAGCGCAAATTGATTTTCCATCCCGGAGGCCTCCCAAAAGACTTTCAATTCTCTTTGGAGGACAACGCAAACGAAGTATTTCTAAAAACAGCTGACGGAGAAACAATCAATGGTCTCTTTTACGCGGGAAATAGGAAAGATGTCGTTTTATATTTTCACGGTAATGCCGGTGACTTAAGCAGCTGGCAATCCGTTGCTGTAGATTTCACTCCGCTGGGTTATAACTTCCTGATCGTTGACTATCGTGGATATGGAAAAAGCTCCGGAACAATAAGTGAGGACGGATTGTACACGGACGCAGAAGCAACCTACCAGTACCTTATTCAGGAAAAAGGATTTTCACCTGGCAACATTATTATTTATGGAAGGTCCATTGGAACCGGAGTGGCCGTAGAGCTGGCTAGAAGACATCAAACAAAAGGACTTATACTCGAAGCAGCTTACTCCAGCTTAACCAAACTCGCCAACGAAAAACTACCATTCCTTTTGCCTTCTATAATTCTCAGGTATCGCTTTAATAATATTGAAAAAATCAATTCAGTTAAAAGTCCAATCCTTTTTTTCCACGGATCTGAGGACGCGCTCATTCCTGTATCTCATACAGAAGAACTCTTCAAGGCATTCACAGGAAAAAAAGAAAAGATGGTCCTTCAGGGAGCCGATCATAATAACATAGGTAGCCATCTGGAATATCATCACACTCTGAAAAGAACACTCGATGCTTTCTTTCAATAGCATCGTCATCTGAAATAACCTAAAAGCAGATTGCGGTATCGAATTCAGTGGGATAATATTATCTTACCAAATTCGAAAATAGATCACGTGGAAGAAAATCATCGTCAACGAATCAAGGCAATCACGGGTGGCGCCATTGGCAACCTCGTAGAATGGTACGACTGGTATGCTTATTCCGCTTTTGCTATTTATTTTTCAGCGGCCTTTTTTCCGAAAGGCGATCAGACCGCTCAACTTCTGCAAACCGCAGGTATTTTTGCTTTGGGATTTGTCATGCGCCCGATTGGGGGCTGGCTATTCGGCACTATCGGTGACCGCCACGGAAGAAAACAAGCGATGACCATTTCGGTCATAGTGATGTCATTCGGCTCTTTGTTGATTGCCATTACTCCCGCTTATAAAACCATAGGAGTCTTTGCTCCGCTCCTGCTCTTAGTGGCCCGCCTGTTGCAAGGTCTTAGTGTTGGTGGCGAATACGGAGTGTCCGCAACTTACCTCAGCGAAGTGGCCACACGCGAGCATCGTGGGTTCTATTCCAGTTTTCAATACGTGACATTAGTAGGCGGACAGATCACCGCACTCGGAGTGCAATTAATCCTGCAATTTTTAGTTCTCACGGAAGATCAGCTTCACTCCTGGGGTTGGCGCATACCTTTCGCCATCGGGGCAGTGCTTTCCATTGTTGCATTTTATATCCGCAACAATCTTCACGAGACCGAAGCATTCCTTAAAATCAAAGAAAAGAAAGCGTTATCGCAAAATGTATTTGTCGAATTGATGAAACACCCGAAGGCTGTGCTCACGGTCATAGGCCTGACAGCCGGGGGAACACTTGCATTCTATACATACACCACTTACATGCAAAAGTTTTTGGTGAACTCAGCTGGCGTATCCAAGCAGGATGCTACCCTTCTTTCGTTTGTGTCACTCCTCATCTTCGCCCTTGCACAACCTCTGTTTGGAAGTTTATCAGATAAAATTGGGCGCAGGCCTTTGCTCATCGGTTTCGGAATCGCTGGTACATTATTTACAATTCCTATTTTCACTGCACTGACGGGCGCAACTGAAAACTGGAAGATACTTTTATTGTTGCTTACATCTCTTACCATTGTCAGCGGATACACGAGTATCAATGCCGTAGTCAAAGCCGAACTTTTTCCTACGGCCATCCGGACCATGGGTGTCGGGCTGCCATTTGCTGTTACCGTTGCGCTATTTGGCGGTTCTGCAGAATACATAGCACTATGGTTCAAGCAGGCAGGCCATGAATCTTACTTCTACTACTATGTTACGGGCAGTGTTTTTCTATCCCTGATCGTGTATCTCTTCATGACTGATACGAAGAAGATAAACAAAATGGATGAGTGAAAATGATACTGGATTGATTGATATCTAGTATCCAACATCCAGCATCTAGTATCCAATGGCATACACTACAGCTTTGAGAACATCTCAAAGAAGTCATCCTTCTTTTTTCGTGAAACGGTAATGTGCTGGTTGTTGGTCATCACTACATAACCTCCGTCTCCACGAGTGAATTTGGCGATGTGCTTCATATTGATGAGATACGAGGCATGTATGCGATAAAAGTCTGATCCTTCCAATATCTCTTCTACATCTTTGAGTGTCTTCGATACAACCACCTTTTCTCCTTGCGTGAGGAAAACAATCGTGTAATTGCTATCACTTTCGCAATAGATGATGCGGTCGGTGTCTATAAAGATCAAGTGATCGATAGTAGTAAGGGCAATCCTTTTGGCTTTCGGTTTTTCCTGTTTTACATAACTGAGTAGCTCTTCCAGTTGTTCAGAGGTGTTCCTGTTTTTCTTATTTCCAGCTTTGGAAACTGCCGTTTTGAGATCTTCAGGATCGATCGGTTTCAATAAGTAATCGAGGGCGCAGACCTTGAATGCCTTGATGGCAAACTGATCATAGGCGGTTGTGAAGATCACTTCGGAATCGTGCTTGCCCAGTTTTTCGAGCAACCCAAACCCGTTGAGTTGAGGCATCTCAATGTCGAGAAAGATCAGGTCGGGTTTCAACGTCTTTATCTTTTCCACCCCATCCAACGGAGAGTCGCACATGGCGATAATCTCTATCTCAGGGCAATTTTTTGAAATCATCCACTCCAACATTTCGAGGGAATTTCTTTCATCGTCTACGAGGATTGCTTTCATATTTAAAATTCCGGTTCTAGTTCTACTGATTTAATTTTAACTACTACTTTGGTGCCAACTGCCCTGCCTTCGGAATCCTCAAGATCGATGATATCTACATTCGAAAACTCAGATTCTCCATTCAGCATATTCAGGCGGTCGTTGGTTATTTTCAGGCCAAATGATTTTTCCCGATTAGCGCTTTTGCTTTTCAACTCGGCTGCTTTCTTTCTGCCAATACCATTGTCGGTGATGATACATTGAATGCCTGTGCCAAGCGATTCAAAATGAACATCGAGGTTTCCGTGTGACTCTTCCTTGTGCAGCAACCCATGCCAGATCGCATTTTCAACAAAGGGTTGAATGATCATCGGTGGGACTCCGATCAAAATAGGATCGACCTCTTCGTCTGCGTGAATGGAGTAAGTGAACTGATCGTTGAATCGCAACGCTTCGAGTTCGATATACAATTGCAGGGCGTTGATCTCATTCTCCAGGGAGATCGTTTTATGATTGGAACTGTCGAGGATCAGCCTGATGAGTTTTGAGAATTTGGTGAGATAGAGCGAAGCTTTTTCAGATTCAGATTTAACGATATAGCGGTTGATCGAATTGAGGGAATTAAAAATAAAGTGTGGGTTCATCTGTGCCTTCAATGCCTTCATCTCTACATCCGCCAGTTTTTCATTGTATTCCCGTTTCAATTGCTCTTCGGCACGAATTTGCTTGAGACGGAAACGGTAAAGAGAGTATATCACACCAACGCCTATGACGGTGATCAACATTTTGAACCAGTTTTCCTTCCAAAAGGGAGTGGATACAACTACACCCATTGACTCCCGTCCCAACCCCGGGGGGCTGCCAATCAATTCAACCTGGAACGTATAACTCCCTGATGGAATTCCGGAATAGTTCACAGAGTGACCGCTGGTTTCTGTCCAGTCCTTATCAAGTCCAAACATACGGTACCTGTATCGGTTTCGATTAGCGGTCGAAAAATTAAGAGCTGCGAACTCGATAGATATAGAATTGTTCCGGTAGTCAACCATGAATTTATCAGTCAACGGATGTTCTGCTTTTGTAGCATTGAGATTAATAACTGACGTTATCAGGAGCGGTGCAGGACTTGGATCTACCTCTTTTATTTCAGATGGTTTAAAGGAATAGAATCCACCGTCAGTACCAAGGTACATTTTGTCTCCGTCTCCTTTGGTTATGAAAAAACCATGACCAGCCAGGCCATCCCGAAAGTTATATTCCTGGTAGTTCCATCCACCACCGGAAGGTTCGATCCGAAGAAGAGAGCGGTCTGTAGGCGCCCATAAAACACCACTATCATCTGATTTAATATAACGAATCGCTTCCGTGGGCATACCTGAGGCAACATTCTGATTCACGAAAGTACTGTCCCTTCTATTGAACTTTGAAATCCCCTTCATTGTGGAAATAAAAACATCGCCTGCCGGGGTGAGCGTCATATCGCTGATCATATTTGAGATGAGCGACTTTGGAGATTCTTCGCTTTGAAAATAACGCCATTTGCCAGTGATCGGAGAATACATTGAAAGGCCATTGCCTGAATGACTGAACCAAATCGTATGCCCGGCATCTTCCAGTATCGGACCGCACCGATCAGATAAAATGGTGCTCGATTTTTTCGTTAGTCTCTCCCATCCTTCGGTAGAATTAAAATGAAAGACACCGTTCAACAATGAGGTTACCCACAAGTCACCATTATCACTTTCAAGCATGCGATAGAAATAAGGCCGGCTTTCAGGAGGGACAAGTGAATTGATCTTTGTTTCTTGTACAAGGCGATTATCAGCAGTAAGTTCAAACAGGCGCGAAGACGTGAGTACAAAGATCTTCCCGCTCTTACCCTGAACCACCTGAACAGCGTTTAGATTTCCGCCCGGATTCAGGATTGTTTCACGATTAAGTGAATCAAAAATATGGATTCCATCACCCTGGAAAGTGCTGTAAATCGTGCGGCCGGTGCGTTGATCCTTAAGAATATAGTCTACGGAAAAACGACTCGACCCGCCTGTCGTTTTTAAACTGTTGAATATAAAATGGTTTCTTTCGATGTTCCATTTGAGCATTCCTTTTTCGGTCAGTAACCAAATAATTCCCCGGCGATCAACAAAGGACTTATATACTCCATACTTCGGATCCCCGTCAATCCCCGAAAAGAAAGTTATCTTCTTTGTGCGCTTGTCCAGCACTCCTACCCCATTAGTATATGAACCCAATCCCACCTCATTCGAATTTTTATGAAACAGCGTACTAAGCATAACCGCTTCTTTAGCATCGGACACTGCATACATTTCAAAATCATTTTTAATGATATCGTAACGAGCCAGGCCTTTGCTGTGAATTGAACACCACACGTTTTCACCGTCTGGCAGCACATCCATCATCGTTCCCGGTTTGTCGGGGTCTGCACTCAACGAACTAAGATGAACGAGTGAACTATCCAATGGGTTAAATTTATACAGACCATTGTGTGTCGATAGCCAAAAATGATGATTGTTGTCTTCCCTGGCATTGCTTACTGAACTGTAAGCTAATGGGGGGAATATCCCATGTTGCGGAAGATTAGTAAGGTGTTTAACAAATGTGAATGTAGACTTGCTTTTGTTATAGCGATGCAACCCTTCTCCATTGACAAAGCACCAGAGTACGCCCTGATTGTCGCAGAAAATAGTTTGTATAGGTGCGTTGATGCTTGCAATTTTTCCACTCTTCACCTGCAAGGTCAGGGGATTGATACAACTGAAATAGCCATCGGTGTGGCCGGCCCATATCATACCGTCTTTATCGACAGCGATCGATGTTACATAATTTGCCGGTAGCACGTGTGGAGCCTCGGGTTTATTCTGTATAGCCACAAAAGAATATCCGTCATAACGTGCAATGCCCTGGTTTCCCGCAATCCAGATAAATCCAAACCGGTCTTCTATAATATTGTAAGCAACAGGAAAAGGCAGCCCGTCTTTCTCTGAGATCAAGTCAAAGTAAGGCACTTCGCTCAATTGCGACCAAACCCTTTGCGGTAGCAAAGAAGCTAGCAACAGAAGTAACCCAACGTAAACCCGCATCCGACTACTATTTGATTAAGAGAAATTACTCATTCTTTTTTTGAATTCTTGAAAAAATTGCTGAAAAGTTTCCTGCAGGCTTTGACGGGGCTTATGATCGTCCATTGATTTGTCGAGCATGGCGTGGCTCAACATGGCGAGGGCAGTTCCCCAGCTCTCCCGAAATTCGTTCGAAAACCTGTCTTTGAGCTCAAATTGAATGGAGTCGATCAACAACCGGTTGGCCAGCTCATAGTGTTCGAGGTTCAGACCAAGATCATCGTGTCTTCTCCCCAGTTCCCGCAAAGGGAGGATCACACTGTTTTGCAATGAATAACGGTCTTCACCTTTGTCTTCAAAACTGAATACAACAAGCTCAAGTACACTCATCATTTTAGTCATCAAGTCGCTGTGGTCCGGGGGAAACATCTCCCTGAGTTTGGGATGAAGTTCGAACAAGCGATCATAAAAACGCGCAGCTACCCGCTGGGCGTTCAATTTCCGGAACGACCTTTTAAGAAGGTTCACCTGCCTGCCGGTCAGGTAGTTTTTTGAGTCCATCGATCATTTTTTTTGAGTTGCCCAACCCCGGCAACTCAGTACAAAGTCCAAATTTTTACAACCTGATTAACCTATGATCAGGCGACCACTTTCTCTTCTGCCGCTTCGATCATTGTTTTTGAAAGAACCGTGTAAAGTGAAACCCACGCTTCCTTTACTTCTTCCGTCCATTGCTCGCCAAGTCCCTGACCAAGGGTCCACAACAGCGCTTCCGCCACAGTAGTATAGTGTGCCGGTTTCACTTTGTAGCCTTTGTGTCTGGCGCCAAGCGCTTTCACATCGGAAATAATTTCATCCAGAGTATTAAGCTTATGCACAGCAAAAGTAATCAACGACACAAGCTTTTGTGATTGTGACTTGATATCTTCTTTGAACATAGCCCGGAGACTCGGGTCGAGTTCGAATAACTTGTTGTAAAAGATAATTCCGGCTTCTGCTGTGTTCATCAGCACATAGTCCCAGGAATTCTCAACGAGTTCAATTTGTCTTGGCGTCATAACATTTATCATTTAATTGTTTATTAATGTGGACCAGTTCCATAGCCAGCGGATTTAGCTCCCTCTCTCTTTTTAATTCAGCTTGCAGGGCTTCTACTTTTCTTTTGAACGTGCTGACTACTTTATCGTGAATGATTTGTTGTGTACTTAACTTCGATTCAATCAACTCTTTTTCGCGCTGCGTTATCGCATCGATTTCCGACTGAGCCCTGATTAGCTCTTCATTTTTCCAGGCCAGGTCTTCCCGGATTGCAGTGAGCTCCTGGATCGTCTGGCTCATCTCCTGCTCTTTGCTTCTCAACTCCACAGTCATAGACTCGGCACGGCTCAATAACACTTTGGTCTGTACTGATGAGAGCATGTTGTCAAGATTGCCGGCTATTACTTCGCTGACGGATAGCAGGAACTCCTGTTCGTGCGATTGAAGTTTTCGCAGGAACGCCAGTTCCATCACACCGATTTTGACAGTGTTCCGGATCAATGGAATAATCGCAACACACCGCGGTGTCGCTTCACCAAGGCCTGAGTTGATCTTAATAAAATTCGCCGGAATATTCATAAGGAATGCTGGCTTACCATCTCTGTAACTTTGACCAATCAGTCCTTCATTGCTACTGATCGTCTTTTCCATTTGCCTGTCGCAAGCATAGCCGCCAATCAATTCCAAAAGTTCGTGCGACTGTCCATCGTCTGTTTTCTTATACAGCGCACCTTGCTGGGCCCCGATATATTTAGCGAGAGTATGCAACATACCTCCGGCAAGTTTGTTGAAGTCTTCCCTATGCTGGCTACCAACCGTACCGATGGAAAGCAATCCATTACTTATCCAGTTCCTGCTTTCTTCTTTGTTCCAGAGATTTTGCAGATCTTCTGTCAGTGCATGGAGGTCGCGTGTATAATCGTCATCTTCAAATGACTTTAACTGCACCAATGAAGCATCCCAATCCTTTTTCCTGATGTAATTAACAATGACTTGTGTGCCTGCAATGCGGTTCGTCATGTGCTCACAACAACTCTTCAACTGAAACCAGTCACTCCTCTTAACCACGCTATAGTTGAAAAGCCTCATAATCAATTGTTACCTGGTCTGAAATTGAGATTAGGTACAGTGATCAAAAAAGTGGTCCCGTTCTTTACCGTTGACTCAACAGCAATCTTTCCGCTCAATTTTTCAAGCATGGATTTTGCAATGTATAGACCCAGGCCGGAACCAGTAGATTCGGTGGTAGCCCTGAAAAACATATCAAAGATCTTATCCTTGTATGATCGCTCTATTCCGATACCATTATCCTGGATTTTGATTGCTGCGTGTGTTAACCCCGCCTTTACTTTGATAACCAGGTAAGGCGAATCATTTTCGCGATTGTAATACTTTAGTGAATTTGAAAAAAGGTTCCGGAGTATCATACGCATCCGGGTGATATCGGTAAGAAAGTCCTGTGGTTGAATGGTGCTGAGCTCAACTTTTACCTGGGGATAAGGCCCTTGCAATGCTTCTATCAACGCTGATATCTCATTTTTGAAATTGAACGACTCAGGCTTGATTTCAACTTTACTGTTGTAAGAAATGGAGACCAGGTCTTTCAGCAATGTATCCATGTGCTGTATACGCATCTGGATCATTTCGAAATAGTGGTGTACGGTATCAATTGATGATTCCTTACTTCCGAGGTTGGCCAGTCCCATGATCGTAGTAAGTGGTGCGCGCAAATCGTGCGATGCGTGGTATGTAAAATTCTCGAGCTCGGTATTTACGCGCTGCAATTCATTGACATGATGATATTGTTCTGAAATATCCATCAGCACGCCTCCGACAAAACCCTGGCTTTCGAAATAGCGAGCGCTGATCAGCCCCCAGTTTTTCTCCAGCGTCCGGTTGTCATTAATGATAAACTGAAAGCCTTCTACTTTCTTTTCATTCTCAAGCAAGTCCACAAATTGCTTCCACTGAGTTTTGCAGCTGAATATCTGACTAAATGAAAGATGATCTGAATTGGGTTGTCCGGTGATGTCTAACGCCTTCTGGTTGCACATCACCACTTTGAAGTCGCTCTTCTTGAATTTGAATGTACCGATGAAAGGGTTGTTGAAAATCGCCAGGAACTCGTCACGGAACGACTGGACTTTGAGTCGCGAAAGTGTACGGTGGGTATTGTCCTGGAGGGTAACTTTAAAGAACCGTTTTTGACTGTCATTGAACCACGGCTTAATCTTCATCTTCGCCCAGAATGTGATCCCTCTTTTTTTAAGCCGGATGCCAGTGACGACTACGCCATCAACGGACGCTGCTTTACGCAAATCTTCTTCTGCTTTACCCGCATCCTCCGGTGTGTAGAAAATCCTTAAGTGCTTTCCTATGATCTCGTACTCTTCGTATCCGGTAATGTTGACAGCCTCAAGATTGGAACTGATAATTACCCCTTCGTCATCAAGTAAAAATTCTTCATGACCTTTTAACGTGTTGATCAACGACAGGTACTTTTCGAGTTCCATTTGTCGTAAATCTTTCTCGGATGTGGCAACAACATTTAAAGTCCGCTCTTTTACAACCTGCGGCTCCTCATGTTCAGGCATCTTCTTCGCGGTAGATTGATGTGACACGTTTCTTTTTTTCGAAAGAAACTCCATTATATTCCTTATCGGATAGCTTTTTAAGCAAATGACATATTTGGTGAGTAAATGACGGGCAAACGATTCATGCCGATGGCTCAATACAGAGGCCGATTAATAGCTCTTTCTGCAGCCTGCTTAAAAAAAGTACAATGAACAGACCGAGTCTTCTATCCTTGCGTAAAACCACTTCCAACCACGCGCTTAAAAAATGAAAGCAAAAGTAAATGTCAATTCAAAAACACGTGCTATAGTATACTTTGCAGGAATGGTAGTTTTGCTTTGGGCCCTGATGTTCCTGTTATGCATCGGCTTTTCCAAAGTAGGAATGTGATCTATTCCACGCGAACGTAATCTTTGAGCTTCGTAAACAACTGGTTCTCCGTATAGGGCTTTTGCAAATGATCGTTCATTCCGGCATCAATACTGCTGCGAATGTCCTCCGCATAGGCATTAGCCGAAAGAGCAATGATCGGCTTATCAAAACCTGCTTTACGCAATTCGATGGCCGTCTCACAACCGTTAAGGTCAGGCATCTGGATATCCATCAGCACCAGGTCAAAGGAATTTGAAGCTGCCAGCTCTATTGCTTCCGCCCCGCTTTCTGCTGTCGTAACTTCCGCTCCGAATTTCTTGATCATCCGGTCAGCCACCAGTAAGTTAATTTTGTTATCGTCTACGATCAGTATATGAAGCGCTTTCTCTTCCGAGAATTTCTTCGGCTTCAGAACAGCCAGGTCTTCGGCACCCGCCTTCACAGCAGGTTTTTTCAGTCGCAAAGTGAAAATAAATGCCGAGCCCATATTCTCTTCAGGGTAGGCCGGGCTTTGTACCACAATATCTCCTGACATTTGCTGCAACAAGCTTCTGACAATACTCAGCCCAAGGCCAGTTCCTCCAAACTTGCGCGTGATTGTTTCATCAGCCTGTGAAAAACTCTGGAATATACGCTGCTCCACTCCTTTCGGAATACCTACACCCGTGTCCTTGACCACGCCCTGAATTATAAGTTCATCTTGCTTAGTCTCTTTCAGTGAAAAAGAAACATCCACTTTACCATGTTCCGTAAATTTGATGGCGTTGCCGACCAGATTAGTGACGATCTGTGAAATACGAGTGGGATCGCCAATCACTTCGCTCGGTATAGCATTGTCAAGATTGTAAACGAGGTTCAGTCCTTTCTGCTCAGCAAGGAATTTGTAAGGCAATATGCTTGCCGTGATAGTCTCACTGAAGTTGAAACCAATATTTTCCAACTGAAGATTGCCACTCTCTATTTTACTGAAGTCGAGAATATCGTTGATCAGTTTCGCCAGGTTTTTTCCAGACTCTCTGATTAATTTGAGATATTGATAATGTTCATTGCTGACATTTTCGCCCATCATAATTTCGGCAAGGCCGAGAATGCCATTGAGCGGAGTGCGTATCTCGTGGCTCATATTGGCAAGGAAGCGGCTTTTCGCTTTGCTTGCTTCTTCGGCCTGGGTTTTCGCATTCCTCAGTTTTTCCTCCACCGACTTACGGTCCGTAATATCCTGAAACGTTCCTTTCCAGCGCTTCGCATGGCCACGGTCATTCTTCACTACCTCACCAATGCATAAGATGTATTTCATAGAACCGTCTGTAGAGATGATACGGTGTTCCAGCGTAAAGTCTTCCACCTTATCAATAGAACTGCGAATGTGTTTGTCCACTCTTTCAATGTCATCCGGATGAACGCGCTGCATATACGCCTCATATAGATCCAGATCAGTATCAGTGCTAACTTCAAAAATCCGGAATGCTTCCTTCGAACATTTCAATTGAAACGAAGGGGCCCTCAGTTCCCAACTTCCAATCCTTGCAATGGACTGAGCCTCGTCCAGTTTATTCCTTTCGCGTTCAAGGTCTTTCTTAGATGCGGTACTCTGTTCCAGTTCATCACCCAGGATGTTGATACCTGTAGCGATAGCGTCCATGATCGTGCCATTTTCAGAGATCGGAAGCTTTTGAGTAAAGTCCAGGTTTGTAAAAGAGCTTATTACTTCAATAAATGTAGAGACAGTTTGGTCCTGGCTGTAAGCAAGTCCGCTGGGGTTGAGCTGCACCTTGTCGCAAAAGCGATTCAGGTTGTCAACTATTTTGGTGATCATGTTGTCTTCAAAGTCTGCAGCAATGCGTTGGGAATAATTCCCTTCGAGAATTGATTTGCTCAGGTCCAGCAACCTTTGCAAGACTTCCGTTTTGACTACGGTAGTTTCATGTTCCACGCGCATCATACTTAAGGTGTTTGTCATGATCAGGTGTATTTGCCTATTTTCTTATAATACAGGTTCCGGTTTCTGCCGGTTGGTATAAATCCATTCCAGGGCGTTCTTCTTGTTCGAAAAGAATTTTGCTTCAAAGTCTTTTGGTGCTTTCACAAAAATATTGGCCAACAGGGCCGACACCGGGTTCGAGGCAATAAATGCCGCGCCCAATATATTCTTCAGGCCTGCATCGGGGCGTTGCATAAACTCACGGGCTTCAGTCGTCACCTGCCGCACATTGGAGATATCGATCACCACATAATGTTTCCTGTTTTCTGTAAAGTCAAGACGGCTGGCCACAATCCTCTGTGCCACGGCCAGGTCAACTCTAAGGTTATCCTGGAATTCAATGAACACAATATCATTACCAAGTTCAGTACTGCAAACCATCAACGGATGCGGGTCGGTTTTCATAGAGCATGAGCATATTGTTTTTTCTCGATCCTGATTTTCTTAAGCCAATCCAACGCATCTTTTTGCGTGGTAAAAAATTTAGCGGGCACTGCCGGGTTGCTGACTTTCAGATAAAGGTTTACAAACAAGGTGGCAACCACGCTGTTCGAGAGGAAAGCCCCTCCTGATATTCCCTTCAATCCGCCATCGGGGCTGTTCATGTAATCCCTAGCCTCCTTAGTCACCGATTTTACATTGGTGAAATCGATAAGTGCGTAGATTGATCTGCCGCCGGTGAAGTTGAGACGGTTTTCAACCATCTGTTTCGCGGCATACAAGTCGATGGCAACCTTAGGGGCATATTTGAAGAGAACAATATCTTCGTCAACCAGCCAGAACGAAATATTACCGTAGTCCTTTTTATTGATGTACTCCATAACTCAATCTTTTTTAAGTGTTCTAATTTTTTCCCTGGTTGTACACAGCGCCAATCAGCTCCATATTGAAATTGTCGTTAGCCTGCAGATATACGCTCTTGGGCACCACAGCAACTCCAAACTTGCGTTTCTCGACCGAGGCATCCATACCCAGGTATAACTTATCGCATTTAAGCGCATTGGCCCTCACCACCGATTGATACAAACTCTGGCGGTAGCAACCATGCGACACCACGTATTCATAGTCCAGGCCTACCGCCATGATCGAATAGTTATTCCTTGATGACACATAACAGAAGCCCACAGCTACGATTGGTCCGTTCTCAGTATTCCCCTCTCCTTTCAGGCGCAGTTCGATCACTTCCCAGTTCGGATCATCAATGATCTTCGTGAAATACTTTTCAGGCAAAGCATAAGTGTTAATGTTATAACTCTTGTTTTTCACATTCATGTAGAGATTACGCCACGTTTTCACCTGCTCTTCGCTCACTTCCTTTTTGCCGGTCAGCACACGGATGTCATAATAACCACGTTTATCCACAATATTTCTCCTGAAGTGCCAGCGCGACTTGGTTGACAGACGAAGCATATATTCTTCTTCAGAGTTCCACGCTTTCACATTGTCAACAATATGCGTATCCGGCATTTCTACTTTAATAAGACCTTCGCTAATCAGCAAATCTTTTAATTCCACGTCTGCTGTGTCGATGTCGCGCAGTTGAAGTGAGGTAGCCCCGCTTTCAGTTTTCACTTCGTCCATCACACGGATCATCTCCAAAACAGCCTGTTTCCAGTATGGACTTTCACGGTCGATGTAGAGGTGGTCACCCACACTCATGAGGCATCCCATCATCACTACTTTTGAGGTGAGGTAGTAGTTGTCCTTCTTCCTGGCCTCCTCAATTTGCTTGGAAATTTCCGCAGGTGCGATCATATCATCTTTACAGAGAAGTTCCGTAAAGAATGTGGCAAGCACCGGCTTCAGCGATTGATCGCGAATCACCAGGTAGTGTAGCTTCCAGTTATTTTCCGGCTCTGGATTATTGCTGAAAGTATCTTCTATAAACTTGCAGCCCGCCCAATCAAAGGTTCCATTCGCGCCAAGCAGGTCGTCCCAGGTGCTTACATTAATGTTCCTGATCGTAGTCTCGTGCTGAATATCCAATTCTGTCTTTTCTTCTGCTGCCGGTACGGTGTGCACATAACGTTTGATGGTATTCTCGAATGGCAAATCGAAATTTGCTGAAATATCTTCCACGCTCTGTCCTTCTTCTTCCAATGCCATGGGAAAATGGTGTTGAAAAGCATCCAGTACATTCACAATATCTTCTTCAGTCTGACCATTGGTGATAGCCAATCTCAAACCACAACATTTTACCGGAACGCCCGGGAAGATACCGATGTTGGTATAGAAGCCTTCGTTCATCAGGCGTTTCACCATGTTATATCCCACGCGTGGTAAGCCCAGGCCGAGATAAAAGATAGGTGAATCAGACGGGAGTACGAGTGGCAGATCATAACGGTCAATCACACTGCGGGTCAAAGCAATCTTATCGGCTAGCTGGCTTTGCAGTACGCTGATTTCATCCGACAAATGTATTTTGGCACTTGCGATCGAAGCCCCGAGCATCGGAGGCTGCACCGGTCCTGAATAAGTATAAGAACTTCCGCATGTCTTGATCTTGCGCATCATCTCCGGATCGGAGACAACAGTAATCCCTCCACCGGTGCCAAAACCTTTGGCAAGTGATGTGCTCAGCACCATTTTCGGATGCATCGCCATCTGGCTCAACACATAGCCGTTGCCATGCTTCCCTGTCCAGCTCATGCCGTGTGCATCGTCTACATAAAAATGAAGCGAAGCATATTTGTCCATCAGGTACCTGATCTCCTCTAGCGGTGCATAGTCGCCATACATCGAATAGAGGCCATCAGCCATATACCATATCTTATTGTATTTATTAGGATTAGCCTTCACCAGGTCTTCAAGCATATCCATGCGGTTATGCTTGATCATCTCCACTTTAGTGCCTTTCGCTTTCAGCAACTGAACCGCCAGCTGAACGCTGCCATGCACCTGGTGGTCAAGGATAACGAGGTCGTTGTCTTGTACAAGAATTGGCAACGCAGCCACGTGCGAAAGCGTGGTAGTAGCAGCGAGGATAGCCGGGTTGTTATTGAATATTTTATAGAAGAGGTCTTCCAGTTCTTCGTAAAGATTGCAAGCCGAAAACAAGCGGGAAGATGAGTACTGAGTACCGAAGCGTAAAGTCGCATCGACAGCACCTTCCTTTAACCGTTGGTCTACTTCAAGTCCAAGGTAACTGCATGATCCGAAGTTGACTACTTTCTTTCCTGCAATGGTCACTTCGCGGCCATTCAGATATTCATCTTCCAAAGACACCTGGAAGATTCCGTTCTTCACACCATTCGTGAGACATTCATCGATGGTATTAATAAACTTGTTAGCGCTTTTTACTTTTGACATGGTACTGGGTGTTTTAGGTTTGTTGTTTGAATTATTTGTTACTGTGCTGCTGAGATTCTGAAGCCAGGCGATGTAGAATAAGTATTGAAATACACCTGGTTGTGCTGGTTGATCTCCATAATAAGGCTCTCTCTTACTTGTCCGCAGATATTATACAGATAGTCTAGTTCTCTTTGAAAAGAAGCAACCGGAGTTCCCGCAGAGCAATGAGTATTGATCTCCTGTGCTGACCGGTTCAGATCAGGATCATTAAGCATAGTAGTCACAGTCTTTGCCTTGTGAAGAGCTTTGCGCAATACTTTAGCGTCCGAAAGCACACCCGCTTTCACTATTGCCTCTTGTAGCTCTTCCAGGTTGCTGATAAGCAACGGCAATAATTCATCTTTGAAGTCAGCGTTGCCATCCGTGTGCAAATCAAAATTTACAAAAAGCGGCCTGCGCATCGCGGGGATGTGCTTGCTGATCTTCAGTTTCAGTTCGTCCATCATAATAGGTTTTGTAATGATATCATTCATACCTGCAGTTGCAGAGAGTTCTTTTGCATCAGCAATGGCACTGGCAGTGCAGGCGAAAATAGGTACAGCTTTAAAGTAAGGGTCTTCCATTGCGCGTATCCTTTTAGTTGCTTCAATGCCGTCCATCACTGGCATGTTAATATCCATCAGCACCAATTGAAAGCACTTGCGGGTAATGTGCATGATCGCTTCGGCACCATTATTAGCAACAGTCACCTGTGCCCCCCAGCATTGCTGAAGCAAGTTGCGCGCTACCACCTGGTTTATCGTGTCATCATCTACTAACAGGATCTTCGTCTCTCTCGTATTCATAATTGTTTGTGATTAACGATGCAAAGATTGCTTGCCCGACAGGCTCAGGGCATCAGAGCCAGCCCCATTTTGGAAATTCAGGAACTACCTTACTACATCGCTTGCGGTTCCGGAGGCAATTGTCAAAAATGCCCTAATCAGGCTTATTTGATGGATTTTTATATCGGACCTATCAGGAAATTCCTGATACCAATCCTCTCCTCAGGTTCAGGAGTGAGGCTCTCCTTTAATTAATACAGCATCAAAAAGAGCTGTTGACCGGGGGTTTTTCCCATTGTATTTAGCGGTTTTTAGAAATAAATTGGGGATAAGTCATTAATCACACATGGACAAGCCTGGCAAAATAAAGATCGCATTAGTAGATGATCACACCCTTCTCCGTGATGGTATCGCCATGATGCTGCAACAAGTGGATGATATCCAGATCGTAGGCTCCTTTTCCAGCGGGGAGGAAATTGTTGACCAGTTCAGCGCTGTTGGAGCAGATGTGATCCTGATGGACATTATGATGAAGCAGATGACGGGAATTGAAGCAACGCGGTGGATCAAAGAGCGCGATAAGTCAGTCAAGATCATTATTCTGTCTTCCGAGATCAAAAAAGAGTTTGTCACTGCCGGCATTCAATCCGGCATTGATGGCTATCTCCCAAAAAACGTAGAGCGTGAAACTCTTATCAAAGCCATACGCACAGTACTCAAAGGTGAAAAGTTTTTCAATGAAGCCATCACCAGTCTTGTGTTTGAGGACTACTATAATAAAGAGAAAACCAGTCGCCAGGTTCAAAACCAGATAAAGATGTCGGACCTTTCCAAAAGAGAATCCGAAGTGCTCGCGCTGATCGCCAGCGGAAAAAGTACAAAAGAAGTGGCGGAGCAATTATTCATCAGCACAAAAACTGTGGACACCCACAAAATGCATATCCTCGACAAACTCGGGCTCAAGAACACCGCAGAACTTGTCAAATACGCGATCAAGAACAATCTCATTTCGATCTGACAGGAGAAGCATGTCACACTGAGCTTGTCGAAGTGTGCGACAGTCCAACTATTTGTATCTGTGATCACCTGTGAAATCTATGGCAACCTCTATCTGTGACCATTTGCGAAATCTGTGGCAATAACCTCCGCATTTTCCTGATTTCTCCAAATCATCTTTTTCCTGATGCTTTAAAATAGCACGGGTTGCATGTTTGCATCATCAAAACCACAACCGAAATGATCACTGGAAAATTGAAAAGAGACAGTATCGTCAGGGGACTGATGATAATGATATTGTTTGTATTGATCGGGGTAAGATCATGCACCACTATCGGGCAACCGGCTCCAAAGAAAGAATGTCGTTCGCAGGAGAATAACTAGTCTCCCGGAATTAATGGGTCAGATTAAACACGGATCAGTTCTCAGTAACTGACTCATACCACTTTTCATAGTCGTGGTACTGGATACAATCCGATAAAAGAAATGACTCTGTTTTTATTTTAATATGCCGGATTCCAGTTTGAGAAATAAACTGTTTTTGTTGTGCAGGCAAATTTGCCAGGCGAACATAATAGATGCCCTTGTAAACCTCAGGCTGAATTTTTGGAGGCACTATGGATTTATTTTCAGGAATGCCTGGAGCATCACTTCGTTTTTTTTCTTTACTACTACGTTCTACCAGATCAAATAAGACGCCAACGACTACTAAATAAGTACTATAGAATATCATTTTGTGTTTGAGACATCGCTCACATTATCTTTCCCGCAAAGCAAAATTGAAAAAAAATTGTGATAACAGTTCCATCGCTTGTATAAAGAATCAATTATTCTTTTGTAAAAATTCTTTTTACGGATGGGAAGTTTACGGTATTATTTCGCTTAAAGTCGACAAGCCTAAAAAGCTAACGAACCATCGGAGTGTACTGACGGAGCGTCCGTCAAGACTCAAATATCTTACGGTCAAGAAATAGCATGCGATCTTCCCGTAATAACAGGACGCAAGTTAAGGCTAACATATAGCGTGTTTAGGTGCTCCTTTAATTTCTACCTTGAATCATTTCCCAACAAAGTGGTCTTTCGTACTTTGAATCTCGCCCAAAGCCGCCAAGCTCTTCACTTGCCTCCTTGACATTCTCCACTCTTCCTGTCGTAATGCTTTCCTTCTACGATTGTCCTCGTCCGAACCGGGTATCAGGGGATTATTAATTAAGATTAAAATAAAATTCTCCTGTAATATTCGAGCTATCCCAGGTGTATTGTCGTTCACCGGAGAGTCTAAGTACGTTTATCCTCACCTCTTTAAATACCTGTTCGATCGAGAGGCCAGGTAGTTGTATCGCTTTTATCAACTCCTGTGTGTAGAGCCCGTTTCTGCCTATACCATCAGATGCCGTAGAACCGGGTGCTGTTGAATAAGCAATGAAGGAACCTTTTCCTCCTTTCATTTCGGCAAGCCCATCACCAAAGGTTCGGGTCATGCGGGGAAAGGCGTTATTTCTGCAGGCATCGAGGATAAGTATGTTCATCCTAGAATTGGATCGTTCCATGTTTCCAAGAATAGTTTTCTGAACCGGGAAGCATTCCCTTGGAATGTCATCTTTGTATTCAATGGTTGCATCTACCGGCACCAGGTAGTTTTCTCCATCACTCTGCAATCCATGTCCTGAATAGTAAACCAGGCCCACGGTGTGATCCGGTGGGCCATTCATCAGCTTGTCGTTGAACTTGAGAAAAGCGCTTCGTATTTCCATATACGTTGCATCGACAACGCTGATCACCTCGAAGTTCATTTTCTGAAGAACTACTACCATGTCGGTCGCATCGTTGCCCGGGTTCCGTAGTGCAGAGACATGTTTGTACTTCGAATTACCGACCACCAACGCGTACCGCTTTTCATTACGGTAAAATCTCATAAATGATGTATCTGTCGCTGCTGTTGGTTTGGGTTTTTTAAACTCCATGAACTGCGAAGCGGCCATTTTAACCAACCGGCTATCCGGGGTTATTGCCTGCCTGATCTGTTCGAGTTCTTTAGTGATTGAACTTCTTTTTACGAGCGTGTATTTCTTAATTCCAATGGTAGTAAACCAGTTCTCCCAAATACTCATCAGATGATCCCATTCCATATCTGCCTCACGGGGAGCGGCTTCCAATAAAATAATTTCAAGATCAGGAAATTCATTTTTGACCTGCAGCAATTTATTTTGCTGGCCTACAATCGGATATCCGTCAGTGAGGATAAACAGATAATTGTTGGTGAGGCTATCCCTCGAGTAATCAGTCTTCAGGTCTTCGTAGAAATATTTCCAAATGTCAGCGCCATTGTAATCTATGGGGCGTTGACTGAAGACAGCCCGGCGATACAATGTATCCAGGTTAGCAAAGAAATCTTTTCTTCTCTCCTCTTCCCGTCCTTTACGTTCAACCATATTCAGGTTTGAAATATTCACGTAAAGCCTGTCTTCAAATACATTCTGGTTCAGATCCACCCCCCGCTGCGGAGCCATTACCACGCGGATCTCGTCTCTCGATTTGATATACAATTCCTTTTTTACCTTTTCCTCAAACAGTGAATACAAGTTTTTGATAATCTGCTTGTCACGCTCGGGCTGATCATTCTGAACGATGAGACGGTCGGAAAGATCCAGCAAAATGATGTAGTTATTCTTCGCCCGCAATTCAGTTTTCTTTTTTGGGGGCCTGGGCATGTTGCAAGACCATAGGAGAAGCGCAATCAGCAACGCGACCAGAAGTGCGATGAATTTTCTCATACTTATAGCTGGTTTGTGGTTTAGAAGAAGTTCAGGAACGGGCGCTTGCTGGTTACTTTCACTATGCCGCTTTTGATGTTGTTCCTGTCTTCAAATTCCTTTTTCAGGACAAGGCATTTTTCTTTCACCTCTTTCAGGTTCACAGGTGCCAGGTAAGCAATCCAGCCAGAAGTAAACTGGTCGATGTATTTCTTCAGGTTACCGTGCATAACCGTGCTGGCATCCTCGCGGTAATCCTGGATCTTGGTTTTGATATAAGACACGTCAAAAATCCGCGGCTTCAATATCTTGATATCATTGTTCAGGTGCTTTATAATCTTTTTCAGATTATTAGTGATTTCCTTTTTGTCCCATTCCCTCAGCAACGAGTCAAGAAGTATGCTCCATATAATATAGACCATGAATCCCAGGAACAGAATGATATAGAATGTGGGACTCTGACTCCAGGAGATCGCAGGCAAGCCCATCAATGACCGGGCATTTTCGGTATTGTTGCTGATGATCATCGCCAATAGAAAATCTACCGTGAATGTGACAGCGATCAACAACGAGAGGAAGACGAATTTCATTCTGTCTTTGATCTGAAGGATGACGTGAAACGCCCAGCCGAAGGCATAGAAAACAAAGGGAACGACAAAAAGAAGGTAGTTGTATTGAAGTGCTTCGGCCAACTCATAAGCCCCCGGCATAATACTTCCTGTCCCTTCACCTTTAGCTATCCTTTCCGCAATACCTTCAAAATCGACATACAACGCCTTAAAGGCTGCCGATACGTAAAAGAAGAAAAGGTATACTGACAACATGGAGAGAAGAAACAGATTGATTGAAAACTTGAGCACGCTGAAGCTCTCATTTTTTAAAACCTCAGGATCCTTCGATCGTTTCTCACGGATCTGCAGGAGGTCTTTCCTGTACTTATCTATTTCTTTTTCTTTCGCTTTTATCTCATCTCCAACCTTTGAATTAAGTTCTTCACGTTCTTTCAGTTGCGCCTCCAGTTCTTTTATCTGCTTGATCCTTTCTTTTTTCTCTTCGTCAGTGAAGCCGCTGTAATTATTTTCGACCAGGTCGCCATTGAGCATCCGGTTGAGATAAGACACATACAAGTCAGGGTCGCCTTTAGCGCTTCCTGCTTTTTCATAAGCAAACTCGTAGAGATTCACACGATCAACGTGATGAACGATTTTGGGCTCCACTTCTTTTTCAACTTCACTGGTTTCCATGGCCTTCCTTTTGTTTGTGGTAACACAAGTTACGGGCAGCAGCCACTTCATAAAATGAGTTCTCTTTGAACTATGGTTATTTTGCCACGATTGACCTTAACAGGTCAATGAAGTGTTTTTAGAGGCGGTAAAATAATGGCAAAATAGTGAGTCGTGATTCCTGTGACGGTTGTCAATTTCCCTCAACGAATATTCCAGAAACAAATAGTGTTTACTGGGACAATAGTCTCTCGACTACCTCCAATATAATGTCAGGTGTGCTTGGTTTCAGTAAAAAGTCTCCCGCCCCCATATTATTTGCAAGTTTTTCTTTATCGTAAGGGCTTGCAGAAAACACAAGCACGGGAATGTTCTTTGTTTTTTTATCACGCCTCAGTTCACTGATCATTTTCTCTCCATCCATTTCAGGCATCAGCAAATCGGAAATGATGAGGTCAGGTGTAACGGTAGACAGTACTTTCAATCCTTCAACTCCGTTGGTTGCCACATAAACTTTATAGCCCTCCATGAGAAGTAATTCTTCCAGGCTCTGCAGAAGATCTGGGGTATCGTCAACAACGAGAATTTTCTTTTTCATCAGAGCAGAGGTAGTTTCACCAGAAATTCAGTTCCCTCACCCAGTTTGCTACTGACTTTTATAGTACCCCCAAGCAGGTCAATCGCTTTCTTCACAATGGATAAGCCCAGGCCAGTGCCTGAGATCGCGCTGATGTTTCCACCGCGGAAGAAAGGTTCGAAGAGCCTCTCAATGTCGTTGGGTGCAATTCCCAACCCAAAATCCTGTACCCGGATTTCCAGGTCTTGCTCAAGGGTAACAAACAAGTTTACCTGTTTCGCTTGCGGTGAATATTTGATCGCGTTCGATAACAAATTGATCAGGATGTTCCTTATCAGGCCTTCATCCGATTGAATAGTCGCTTTATCCAACTTCAACCGGAGATTAACTTTATGCGACTTGCCCTGGCTATTGGTTACATCTGCTACCAACGTCTCCACCAGTTCTTTTACTTGCAGGGTACCCAGTTTCACCTTGATAGTTCCCGCTTCGCCTTTGCCAATGGTAAGCACATCATCAAGCAAATAGGTCATGTGGTTCACCTGCCTTTCAACACTTTCCAGTTTCTTGTTAATCTCTTCAGCTGTGAGTTTGTTCCTATATTTCTTTATAAACCCTGCGGCAAGTACAATAGTAGATAACGGAGTCCGGAATTCATGCGAAGCCATCGAGACAAAACGCTTCTGCATGGTCACCAAATCCTTTTCTTTCTGAAGCGCTGCATTCAGTTCACGTGTCCGCTCCTCAACTTTTTTCTCCAGACCCACGCGGTACTCAGTCAGTTCGGTGGTATCCTGCATCGCCCCGATCATCCGCAGCGCCTCTCCATTTTTGCCGTAGACAACATAGGCCCTGTCGTGAATGTACAGGTAAGCCCCGGATGAATTCAGGTAGCGATAGGATGACTCCCAGTTGAGGAGTTGCTTTGCAAAAACTTCTTTTACCTCAGCGATTACCCTGTCGTGATCGTCCGGGTGAATCTTTTTCCTGAGCCACTCAATGTTCAATTCTATGGTACTTTCGGAATACCCGAGCACGGATTGCATGGCTTGGTTATAGACACATTTATCCTTGACTACATCCCAGTCCCAGATGATATCGTTAGTGGCGCGGTTCAGGATTTCGTGGCGGTCATTGTATTCACGCAGCACTTGTTCAATAATTTTACGGTCGTTGATATCTTGAACAATTCCCACCATCAGTGTAGGCTCGCCTTTTTCATTTCTCAGGATTCTGGCGCGTTCATTCACCCATTTGGATCTGCCATTTTTCAACTGGATGCGATGGTCTACGTTGTATATCTGTCCCTCATGCAAAGAAATCCGTGCCACCTCTGCCACCTTCTCCCGGTCTTCCGGATGCACCAATTGATAGAAAGACGAAGCCTTTCCGTCAAACTCATTTGTGTCCATTTCAAATATCGAATAGACCTCCTGCGACCAGGTTACTCTGCCATTTTCCGTATCTGGCTCGGAAGTCCAATAGCCAATGTTGGCTGCCTCGGCTGCCTTATCAAGGAAGTATTGATTTTGATCAAGTTTTTCCTCGATCATCCGCTTCTCGGTAATATCGTGGTGCGTGGAAACAATTCCCTTGATGGAAGGTATATGAGACAAATTGGATGACATCCCTTCCATCCAGCGCCAGTTACCGTCTTTGTGCATCACGCGAATGGTGGAAGGAAAAGACTTCCCGGGAGTATTCGCAAACGAGGCAAGGCTCCGTTCAAACAGTTCGCGATCGTCAGGGTGAATAATATTTTCGTAGGCAACAAGCCCTTCATATCCTAAAATGCGTGAAATATTTGTACTCGTGAACAATACATTCCCATTGAAGTCAATAATACTGGTCACATCATTGCTGTATTCCACCAGGGCCCGGTATCTTTCTTCACTGGCGCGAATAGCTTCCTCCGCTTGCTTTTCGGCAGTGATGTCGTGTGTTGTGATACAATATCCCAGGAATTCTTCTTTATCAGTCTGCACAGGTGTCATCGTTACATCGAACCACTTTCGCAGACTATCTTTCTGCCTGCTCGCATGGTATTTGACCGTGTGACCCTCCCTCACCCGGTCGAGGTATTCCTGGAAAACAGTATGACGCTCCTCCGGAAGTAATTCGAAAATGGATCTTCCTACGCGGAAATTGCCGAGAATGCCTGTCATCATTTCGCGGTAGCTGTCGTTCACGGCTATGATCTCGCAGTCGCTGTTCAGCAATAAAAACCCGTCCAGGGTCGAGTTCACGATACTTCGAAGGTTAGCTTCCGATTCAGCCAGTTGCACCTCTTGCGCTTTTCTTTCAGTGATGTCAGTGGAACAGATGGTGACGTGCGTCACTTTTCCGTCTTGTATCACTGGCATATATCTTGCGTGGTAATACTTGACCAGCGAGCCGGTCACTTTGGCTTCCGTTGAAATAGTCTCTCCTTTCATGGCACGATCCATCAAAGCCGAGGAAGCCTCTCTCCGGTTAGGCGGAATAACATCCAGGAAGTGCATTCCAGGGCGTGGCCGTATTCCAACCACGTCAATCGAGAACCGCTCATACGTCCTGTTGAAGAATACAATCTTTCTTTCGGCATCGATCAGGATAAAGTGGTCGGTTGAATTGCTGAAAATGATGTCCAGGTTTTCCCGCTGAAGATGAAGCTCGTATTCCTGCTTTTTGATCTCCGTAACATCCGAAGCTATTCCCTCCAACCGTATATCCTTGCCGTCTTTGTCACGGATCAGCCTAAGCCGGTCGTGCATCCAGTGAATACCATCCGACAATATGATCCGATAGGTGCATTCTGTAAATCCGGATTGCTTCAGTCGCTCCTGACTCTCCTCTTTGATCTGTTTGTCATCGGGATGCAGATACTCAAGCCAAAAATAAGGCCGTTGAATAAGTTGCGTCAGGGGTTCACCGTAGATTTTCTCTGCCGACCGGCTCAAGTAGTTTTCACCATGCCCGGTAAGATCGAAAGACCATATCGCATCGTTACTTGAATCAAGTACGCGGTTCAGCTGCTCATCTTTCTGTTTCGCTATGGTTTGATTAGCCTCCTCCAGCCGCTCGTTGATGATCGTTAGCTCCTCATTGCTGGAAAGCAATTCTTCATTTGAAGCAGTCATTTCTTCGTTGAGTGTTGCCATTTCTTCATTGGCCGCATTCACTTCTTTATTGAGTATCCGAAGCTCCTCTTCGTATTTTTCTTTAAGCCTGTCTCTCCGGTTGAGAACAGCCACCGCTTGCCACACAATAACAGCAAAGGCAGTAGTAAAGGTGGCAATGATCATAGTCACACCAAACTCGGTTGAAAACAACGAACGCCAGTGTCCCCACATCCTGATATAACCAACGAAAACAGGAAGAACAACGACCAGCGGCATCAGGTAGCGAGTAGCAAGTCTGCCGGAGTACGTACCTGTAAACTCACCGATAATGCCTTCGCCCGGTCTTAACAGCAGAATACTCGAGGCCAGCAGAACGAATGATACCGCTGTGACTGGCGCCATCGGAAAATAAGGCAATCCACCAAAGAACTCAGGCACTTTATATAGGTAACCCAGAATAGCAAAACCCGCAGAAATAATGACCGGCAATGCCGCGATCTGATGAACCCTGGCTCTATGATCGAACCTAACTGACAACAAACAAAAACTTAAAACCATAAAGTTGACGCAAGTATTCACTGCCATTCGACTTGGAATGTGACTAAAGGCATCCGCATTGATTTTGTCTTTAAAAAGTACCTGATCGATGTGAAATGAAAAGCCCAATAACAAATCGAGCAGTTTGTAGGTGCAACAGAAGCATACCACGGCAATCACAACCAGTACGATGTTTGACTTTGATGCACGAAGTGTTAAAAACACACCTCCTGCAAAGAGGATGAAATTAACAGAAGTCAATGGATTCATGGCCGCGGCTCCCGCAACCGGACGGATGAGAAATAGAATATCAAAACCCCAGCCGAGTAATCCTGCAATTGAAATTGCAATTACCAGTAGGATGAACACAAATGAAATTCTCATGAGCCTGGTTTGATCAATTAAATTTTGGCGCTCACCAGGCAAAGCACCCTTGGTGTCAAGCAAGGTCATAAAATAGAACATTAAAAAAAGGACCCGCCAATTATCTCAATTTAACGAATGATTCAAATTTCAACAATGGGACTTTGCCCCAGATGCCACTGGACTAATTCAATATTTTTTTGTATGAACCTTATATGGCGTACCTGTCTTGCATTGTTCGTTATCATACAATTCCAGATTACTACTGCTTGCTTCATTTGTTGAAATAAACAATACAGCTTATGAAAAAAATCAGGTTATCCAGTTTACTACTTATTGTCGCTTCATGTGTGTGTTACGCACAGTCAAGACAGAATACGCTGCTCGCAGAAGCACGAAAGGCAATTGAAGCGAGTAATGCCATCTACTCTGATCTGGTGATCAAAGGAGACGGATCTATTTTGAGCCGATACACCGAAGATGCATGCCTTCTGCCTCCCAACTCTCCTCTTTTATGCGGTCGTGATGCCATCTTAAAGTTCTTTAATGACAACCCGAAACTGCGTGCCAAATTCACTCTTGTCAATGTATATGGTGATGGCGTAGAATACGTCACCGAAGAAACGCTCTTCGACCTGTTTGATCTCAACGGCAAACAAGTCGACAGCGGAAAGATCCTGGTACTCTGGAAGAAAACAAAAGACGGCTGGAAGATGTATCGCGATATGTTCAGTAGTAATCGCGAACTAGTGAAGTGATTTTAAGGCAGGCGTTGCTGATTAGGATTCTATTAGGAATGCCTGCCTTCTCTTAAACTCATCCAACGGAGAGCGAAGGCCGTGCCTCAGATGGAGTGATGCCGGTGAACTTCCGGAACTCTTTAATAAAGTGCGCCTGGTCATAGTAGCCACAGTCATATGCAATCGATGTTAGCTGTGCTTGTGAAGTCCGGATGAGCTCCAGGCTTTTGTTGAATCGCTGAACGGTGAAAAACTCCCGTGGTGAAAGGCCGACCACATTATTGAACAACTTCTGAATATACCTTTCCGAAAAGCCGTAATTCTCAGCAAGGCGTCTGATATCGAAGGCATCACCTTCGGCACAAATCCGGTTGCACATCTGGGCAAGAAAGTTGGCCTTTGTCAAAAGCTTTTCGTTCTGCTTGAGTCTGTCTAAAAGGAAATCATCCAGCGCCATAACTTTCTCTTCAATAGTCCGGCCCTGCATCAACTGCTCATAGAATTGGTTTGAATCATCTTTCCGTATATCACTGAGGTCGATCGAGTTGTTGGTGAAATCGGAAACAGGATTCGGGAAAAAAAGCTGTGTAGCATAGGGATAGATGCGTGCAATCAATACAGACATGCCCCTGGCAACGGTAAGACGTGTGGGCATTGTCAGGTGCCCCAACACTTCTACGTTCGGCATGTCAATAGAGCGACCGTTGATTATCGTAATGGCGCTTCCACCGGAAATGTTAACGGCAAAGTCAACATACCCGCTTGGGTAAAACACCTCATTTATAATATCCTGGTCTACAGTAATCACCGTGTACCCTTTCACATAGGGTCTTAAGCTGGCTGAGGCGGAAAATTGCATAGGTCTGTAAACGGGCTCTGTAAATAAATTGCTGTTAACAGGTTGTTAACCCATTGGCTATAAGTAATTCATTCGACCCGTTAGAACTTATTAAAATATCTTTACAACTTTTGCGCCTGACCGGGTGTCAAATATGTGGTGAGGGATTTTTTTTTACGAACACTGAATGAAGGGTTATTTTCTTTTTGTCTCCGTTGCGCTAGTTATTCTTCCTGTTCAATACGTGATGTCTCAAGACCGGTGTGAAATACAGCGGCATGAGGAGCCGGGTCGTTTTGAGCATTGGCTCTATGGTCAAAAAATGAAGTCGACAGAGATGTCGGCAGCAACTTATGTAGTACCCGTTGTAGTACATATTCTTCATCAGGGTGATGCTTTGGGTGATGGGTATAATTTCCCAGCCGAACGGATCATCAACCAGATCCGGACACTCAATGAAGATTATAGAAGAAAGACAGGAACACCGGGGTTCAATACCAATCCCGATGGAGGGGATACGAGGATCCAGTTCGTCCTTGCACAAATTGATCCCAATGGCAATCTCACAGATGGCATTGACCGGGTGGATATGACCACAATCAAGATCGGGCCCTCCGATGGCGATATCATTACTACTTGTTCGAAATTCAGTTATTGGGACCCGGAGCAATATTTGAACATCTGGTCATTTCCAACTGGGCTTCCTCCCGGATTACTCTTGGGCTCTGCGCGATTTCCGCTTTCAGATCTTGAAGGCTTGCCTAAAGATATGCCCGCCGGAGACGGTGTATTTATCAGTGCGCTCAATTTCGGAACTGGTGATACCAATTTTGATCCCGAGTATAATATGGGAAGAACACTGACACATGAGATAGGTCACTTCTTCGGACTGCTTCACACCTTTGGCACGTGCGGACAATACACTGATTATTGTGAAGACACACCTCCTGCAGGATCAGCCACATCCGGATGCCCCGCTACGAAACCACTTTCTTGTGACGGGCGCCCAGTGATGACTGAAAACTATATGGACTATTCTCTTGACCGATGCATGAATATTTTCACAAACGAGCAGATCTCACGCATGCGTACGGTACTTGAAAACAGTCCACACCGGAAGTCATTACTTACGTCACGAGCACTTGGCGCCCTGGAAGTACCTGATAAAAATCTTGTGGTAAGCGTCTATCCTAATCCGGCAACGGATAAGATCTATATTTCAACAGATGAGAAAATACGGGAGCAAAATGTTCATGTATCTGCCCACTCTCTTTTGGGCAAGCTGGTGTTCGAAGGAAATTACACCGCCACGACAAACGCGATTGAACTTCGGGTTGCAGATGTACGCGAAAAAGTCATCATCCTGACAATCGAAAGCCAGCAATCGTTTACACGGAAGCTGATCCTGTTGCATTAATCACGCCAGTAGCTTTTGCGTTTCCGACACCAAGGCGTGAAACAGTGCTTCTGTTTTTTTATGTTTTAATATGGGAGCAATTTGCCCCGACCAGAAGGTGATCAGGTCCGACTTTCCCTGGGCTACTGCTGCTGCGCTAAGTGAACTCACAAACAGGCGTTGGATTGGGTAAGGTGCAAAGTTATTTTCATGTGCCGCGAGGGCTTCTGATAATTTACTTTTCATACCACGTGCCAGCCGGCCGCTGAACATTTTTGTCAAAACTGTCTCTCTCGCATCCTTCGAAAACAACTTTGCTTTGTGTGCCGGGGTAGCATTGCTTTCTTCACACGCCAGGAAAGCAGTACCGATTTGCACAGCATCCGCACCTAATGTTAGAGCGGCAGCAACTCCTCTTCCGTCGGCAATGCCGCCTGCGGCAATGACGGGAATCTTTACACGATCTGCAACTAACGGAATAAGTGCAAAAGTGCCGGTGAGTGAAGCTTCTGCTGATTTCATAAAGGAGACACGGTGACCTCCTGCTTCAAGTCCCGTAGCTGCAATTGCATCCACGCCCGCGGCCTCCAGTGCCACTGCTTCTTCGGCGGTGGTGGCGGTACCAATTGTTTTAATATTCTTTCTCCGGCAGGCTTCCAGTATTTCAGGTGATGGTATCCCAAATACAAAACTCATCACGGGCGGTTGCGCTTCGAGCACCGCCTGCACCTGTTCTGCAAACTGGCTACCCAGGCTGGTTGGTTTAGCCGGCAAGGGAATAGACAGTTCATCGAAGTAAGGCTTAAACAACTGACACAGTTTTTGAAATTCTTCTTCCGAATAGGAATCGGCACGTTCGTCCTTGTTGCTCACCCAGATGTTGAGTGCGTAAGGTTTTGTTGTTTTTGATTTTATCTCCGCATTGACTTCCAGTATTTTCTCAGGAGTAAGCGGTTGAGCGCCAAAGCTGCCCATGCCTCCGAGATTTGAAACTGTAGAAGCAAGCACAGTGGACGACAAGCCTCCACCAAACGGTCCCTGAATGATTGGGTACTTAATACCTAACAGTTTCGTGATTCGCGTATCGTTCCACATGTGCTGTTTATTTTTATCCGAGGTGATGACCGGCTACATGTCCGCCATCGACACGGATTATTTGTCCTGTTATAAAATTACTGGTTGCGAGTGAATAAACACATTCGGCAATGTCAGAAGTTTCTCCAATCCTGTTGAGTAAGTGAAGCCCCGCCAGACTGTCGGGATTGGTAACGCCCAGCTTTCCCTGCAACGGGCTGCGAATTATTCCAGGTGCAATCGTATTCACTTTGATATTTTGCTTACCAAATTCTGCAGCAAGCTGTCGCGTCAACGCATGGATACCTGCTTTGCTTACCACAGGGCCACTTGCAGGGAATCCTCCGATGGCGTGATCAACTAACACCGTTCCAATATTAATGATTGACCCACCACCCTGATCGACCATTTTCCGGATTGCCGCTTGTGAGGCAAAGAATGTTCCTTTAAGATTAACACGGAAGAAGTTATCAAGTTCCGCTTCTTCTACAGCAAGGAAAGGTTTGGGTGCAAACACCCCTGCATTATTGACGAGCACATCGATCGAGCCGAAGTTCTTAATAGCTGCATTCACCAGCTCTTCCGCTGTCGACTTCTTACCGATATCACCCACCACCAGCTTCGCACGTTCGGGTGATCCGAATTCCTTGTACGCTTTCTCCAGATTCGCACCGCTGGCTGAGTTCATTATCACATTGCTTCCTTTTTCCAGGAAAAGTTTGGCAATAGCCTTACCAATACCGGTAGAGGCCCCTGTTACAATTACTGTTTTCTTGTTCATTTGTTTTACTTGTTTTTAATTCCTTTAAAACTGTTTACTCTTCTTGTTTCCGACATCTGCTCACCCCCCACTCCCCAGTTGTCTGTGTCCACTTCCGTGATAACAATGTGCGTGAGTTGCGGGTCTTTGTTCAGCACATCCACTAATAACTGCGTGACTCCTTTGATAAGCGCACGCTTCTTTGCTTTGGTAACCCCTTCCGGTGTTACTTCGATTTTTACATACGGCATAATGAGTTTGTTTATTAACATTAACCGCTGCAAGACGCGCGATCTTTGCTGCGATTGATGATACAAAGGTGAAGCTGTGCTCAGCGGCAGAAAATGGACAAAAGCACAATTGACTTGTACTTTTGGACGGTGAGAAAAAGAATTGGATTAGACGAGAAAGGGATCAGGCAGTGATCTCCAGTGTTTTTTGTTCCTTGAAGTATTGGGGAGCGATACCTTCGTGCTTTTTGAAAAAACGGGTGAAGTACGCAGGATCTTCAAAGCCTAGTTCGAAGCTGATTTCTTTCACGCTTTTGGTTTCGTGATATAAACTTCTTTTGGCTTCCAGTAGTATTCTTTCGTGAATGACTTCCCCAGCAGATTTTCCTGCAAATTCCCGGGAAACTGAATTCAAACTCCGGGGCTGAGTACTGAGAACGTCAGCATAATGCTGTACGGAATGCCGCTGTTTGTATTGCGATTCGATAGCCACTTTGAATTTCCTGAAAAGCTCGTAACGCGGATTACCGATGGCGTTTCCACTGCTCGTCAGTTTCCTTTGAATGCGGTGAATGTGGGTAATCAGTATTTTCAGGTAAGAGCTTACAATATTTTCAGCATCCGGTTCCAACTGGCGGAATTCCTGTATCAGGTTTAAGAACAAGCTTTCTAAAACAGAATTCAGGTGTTCGGGAACAGTGATCACGGGTGAGGTTAGTGTATTGTCGAACAGGCATCCGTCCATAATGTACTCATTGAACTCTTTCTCCATCTTAAAAACAGAAGGAAGGAACTTCACGATATATCCTTCAGAGGGAATGGTTTGCTCGATGCGGTGAATTTGTCCGGGGGCGAGCAGGAACAGCACCGACCCTGAATAATGATGGGGCAAGAGATCAATGTGATGATGCCCCACGCCATTCTTCAACCAGATGATCTCGTAGTATTCGTGCCTGTGGTTCTCTTCAAATTCAACGATAGTACAAGATTCTTCACTAAAAGAACCTGCCTTGAAATTGGCAACACCATTATCAAAACAATGTTGCTGAATATGAAATAAGGGAACACTCTTTTTCGGCATGGAACTTCAACAAGGATCAGGGAGTTATAGTTTCTTTTCAGGTTCTTTTATAGGAACCGCTCACTTATTACCAGAAAATGAAATAAAAGTCGCACAAAGGAGTGGCCCTTTGGGGCGTAATTTGCCAATTCTTTAATCGTAAACTAAAACCATAATGAAAGCCGTCATAGTTGCATTCGACAATTTCACAGACATAGATATTTTCCTCGCCTGGGATTTACTTAACCGTGTAAAAGAGCGCGATCCTGAATTTACCGTTCGGATCATAGGTACCAAAACTTCACATATTTCCATTAATGGAATTAAACTGGAGACACATGGATTTATTGAAGAATGCCATGATGCTGATATCGTTTTCTTCGGGAGCGGAAAAGGAACACAGGACCTGATCAAAGATCCCTCTTATCTCAATCGCTTTAAGCTGGATCCAAGTGGCCAGATTATTTGTTCGATGTGCTCGGGAGCATTGATCCTTGCAGCTCTGGGTCTCCTGAATGGTCTCTCGGCTACCACTTACCCAACCGTATATAATTTACTGAGAAGCTATAATGTAGAAGTTGTTGAAGACAAGCACCTCGTCACCCACGACAATATTGCCACCGCTGCCGGTTGCCTGGCGGCTGTAGACCTGGTGAGCTGGGCGCTCAACAAACTATATAATGAAGAAGTTGCTAACGATGTACTCGCATCGGTACTCCCGGCTGGAATGGGCCTTACCGCGCTGCAGTGATTTGGTGATCTATTAATTTGATGATTAGATAATTGAGGTTGTCCGTGTAAAGCTAGGTTTGTACTTCTTACCTATGGCTGGTGACTGCAAAATTCCACGGTTAATGACTATTTTGCATTCCCTTTTATCTTTTCACGTTGAGACTTCTTATTTCAGCCTGTTTCCTGCTGTTCTCGTTGCCTGCCATGGGCCAGACCGTAGTCAGTCTGAGGCAGAAGCTTGCTACCCAGCCTAACGATACAGTGCGGGTAAATTTACTGACCAGGCTTGCCGACAAACTTTATCGAATTAACAAAGACTCTGCTCATTTATGTGCCGATGAAGCCATCCGCCTGGCAACAGAATTGAAATACAACTACGGATTGATGCGGGCAAACCTGGAAAAGGGTTCACTGATGGAACGCAAGAACCGTAAGCAGGCACTCGAATATTATAGAGCAGCACTTGATCTTGCTCGCCAGCTGCATCTGGGCAAATACGAAGCACAGAGTTTGAATTACGCGGGGAACCAGATGTACATGCTTGGTAAATATTCGGATGCCGAAGACTACTATCAAAAAGCGCTGGTCATCGATAAAGCCAACAAGAATTTATTCCGGGTAGTGATCGGTTATACCAACCTTGGCATGACCTACACAAAGCTGACTGACTACTCACGCGCGTTCGATGCGCTAACCCAGTCGAGCAAGCTCGCAGATTCCCTTGGCCTGCGCGCCAATCTCGGAGGTAACTATGTAGACATCGCTTCTATTTTCGAGTTGCAGAACAAGCATGATGAAGCTATTGCCTATTATGATAAGGCCATCAGCGCGTTCCTCCAGGAAAAGGATACCGCATTGGTAGGCTATGCCAGCATTGGCAAATGTGAGACACTGATAAAAATGGGGCAATATGATCAGGCTATTCCAATCCTCAGCAGCCTGGTTATCCTTCGCGGAGAAACTCCGCAGCAATTCAGCGTCTATCAGGATCTGGGCGTGTCGTTTATGGGAATGAATAAATTCGCAGAAGCGGAGCTATACTTTTTAAAAGCACAGAAATTCAATGACCAGGTAACTCAAACTCCTTTTTTTGCTTTTCAAAATCAACTGGCGCTTGCCCGCCTTTACCATAAGAATGGAAAACTGGCGCAAGGACTGACGGCTGCCCATAAAGCCGAGCAACTATCGTTGCAGCTGGGATCATTACAAAATACCAAGGAATGTTTCCAGGTGATATCGGGTTTGTACGAGGCGAAAGGTGATCTGAAACTTTCGTTGGTATACCAGAAAAAGTTTGCAGCGCTTCAGGACAGCATTGCACAAATCGACCAAAACAAAAAACTGGCTGAAGCCGAAACCAAATTCGGTCTTACGGAAAAGAACCGCGAGGTACTCCTGCTCGAAAAGGAAAATGAATTACAAAAAGCCCGCGAGCGCCTGAGCGATTCGATCTTGATCGTACTGATTGGTGTTGTCATCTTCATTGCGCTTGGCTCCATGCTTTTATGGCGAGCTTACAAAAGATCAAATGCAAAAAGTGAACTGTTGGCCGCACAGAAAGCGGAAATTGAAAAAGCTAACCTCCTGATTACGGAGCAGTCAGAAAAGCTCACTGCGGCAGACAAAATGAAGTCGCGTTTCTTTGCCAACATCTCGCACGAATTGCGCACACCTGTCACGCTCATCACCGGTATGCTGGAGTTCATGGCCGAAGGAAATGTACCTAATAAAGAAAAAGAGCGCGCGCAAATCGCATTGGGCAACAGTCGCAAGCTCAACGCCATCGTGGAAGAAATGCTCGACCTCACACGACTCGAAGCCAGCAAGATCGTTCTGAAAAAGAAAAACCAAAAAGTGATCCCACTGCTCAACCGGATTACCAACGCATTCAGCTCGCTGTTTGAACGAAATCAAATCCGGCTTATCAACGATCTGCCTTCACAAAATGTATTCGCAGAACTGGATGAAAGCTATTTTGAAAAGATTCTCAATAACCTCATCTACAACGCGATCAAATTCACACCCAGTGGCGGATGGGTTCGCGTAAACACAGTGATATCCAAAGAAAAAGTAGAGATCAATGTAAGTGACTCCGGAAGTGGCATAGCCACAGAAGACCTTCCATATATCTTCGATCGTTTTTATCAGAGCACTTCCGGGGCACAAAGACACGATTCCAAAGGGACAGGCATAGGCTTGTCGCTGGTAAAAGAGTTTACCGAATTGCATGGCGGTGGAGTGAATGTGACCAGTGCCGTGGGCAAGGGTTCGGTCTTTACAGTGTGGTTTCCGTTGGCAGCACCTGATCCCGATCAGATCACGTCTCCGGACTTCGATGAGACGACTTTTACCTGGGTTTCCTATGAAAGGAAGCCTGAGGTGATGCTGGTAGAAGATCATGAAGAGATGCGCACTTATATCATGGAGGTACTAGGCCACAACTTCGCCATTCACCAGGCCGCCAACGGTGAAGAAGCATTGCTTCAGTTGGCTTCTAAAAAAATAGACCTGATCATCTCGGATGTAATGATGCCTAGAATGGATGGCTATACACTGTTGTCAAAACTGAAAGCAGACGATGCCCTAAGGCACATTCCGGTGATCATGCTTACGGCAAGGGCAGGTGAAGAGGATAAGCTGCATGGCCTGAGCCTCGGTGTTGATGATTATATGGTAAAACCATTCAACACTACTGAGCTGAAAATCAGGGTACAAAACCTGTTGCTGAACCACGCCAGTCGTAAAGAATGGCAACTGAAGCCAGCTTTACCTGAAGAAAAGATTGAGGTAAAGCAAGGTGAATCGGATTTCATGAAAGCAGTTGAAGAGTTTGTAGAGGCAAGGATCAGTAACACCCTGATTGCCGTTGGAGATCTGGCCAGTCACTTAGCTTTAAGTGAGAGGCAGCTTTATCGTAAAGCCGGAGAGCTCACAGGCCTCGCTCCCGCCCAACTCATTAAAGAAATCCGCCTGAAGAAAGCCTACCAGTTGCTTACCGAAAAGAAAGTATCCAAAGTAGCCGAGCTTGCAGGCCGGGTAGGTTACGATAGCCACGCCTACTTTTCAAAACAGTTTATGGAACGTTTTGGCAAACGCCCCACGGAGATGTTACAATAGTAGGTGCCATTGAAGAATTGAGATTAAGACTCAGTTCTTCAGATTTTTATTTTCAATACTCAAGTCTCACTACTCCATGTAGGGTTAAAAGAACCTCAATTAGTACAAAATTACTACTGATCGATACTGTATTTCTATCCCGGTTGATTAAACCACCTTAAGTTTGTAACCGTATTTGAGCCTTCCAAAGAGCCTGCCTTCAAAAAGTATTTATCCACACAGGCAACCCCCAGCATCAAATGCTTGTACTGTCATTTGTAAGCAGATTTATATTCACTTGGAACCAGAGAAAATTCATTTAAAGCATTTGCTAGAAGGTTGTTTGCGGCACGATCGCACCAGCCAAAAGTCGCTTTATAAAGAATTTTACAGTTATGGGATGAGCATCTGCTTGCGTTATGCCGATAGCAGAGACGAAGCTGCGGAGATCCTAAATGACGGGTTCATGAAAATATTTAGCACGTTGAATAAATTCGATTTTGATAAACCATTCCAGCCCTGGCTACGAAAGATACTGATCAACTTATCGATTAACCGGTATCACAAAAGACAGCGACAGGTGGAAACGGAGGAAATTACTGAATTCAACAACGGAGCCGATGATGAGCGTATCCTGTCGGGGATTTCTTACCAGGAAGTAGTAGAGCTATTGCATAAACTGCCTCCTTCGTATCGCGCAGTATTTAACCTGCACGTGATCGAAGGGTATTCGCATGAAGAAATAGCCGTAATGCTTAACATCTCTGCCGGCACGTCAAAATCAAATTTGTTTAAAGCCAAGGAACATTTAAAAAAAATAGTAGGCGAATTCTTTGAAGTTGACTATGTCAGAACACGATAACGATAATATCTCCAGGTTCTTTCGTAAGGCTTCGCGAAAGCCCAATATCCGCTTTGAGGAAAGTGATTGGGAAAAACTGGAAGCACGTCTTGACGCTGCCAGGAATGAGCCCGCTCCGACTGTAGGACGTAACCACTGGAAATCTGCCTTCTTCGTAGCAGCTGCGCTTCTGTTCGTTTCTTCTTCTTTGCTGTTTTACAAAGGTCGTAAGGACAACCTGGCTCAAGAGAGAACTTCTCACGAGAAAACCATTACTTCTACTTTGCCTATAACTACCTCATCGAAAAAGAATGAAAGAACAACACAATTCTCTCTACAACCTGATGTGCGGAGAAAAGAAAGCAAAGTAAAAATTGCAAATAGCCTGACGACTTTTAGAGAAGACCTTACTACGCCACAAGATGACGTCATTGCGGATAACAAAGACGTTAGGACAACTACAATCGATGAGCAAGTGAATTACACCTCAGTTGCCTCTTCACCTGAAGTTATTGACGAATCCCCAATGAGGGACTCCTCTGTGGTTAAGAACCAAAAAAAATTCTTACCAAAGGAAGAGATCACTTTGAAAGACTCAACGACAGAAGAAGAAAAACCAAAGTTGCCACGATGGAATATCATGTTATCACTTTCACCTGATTTCAGTAGTACGGGATTACATGAGTTTACGGTGCCGGGAGAGGCTTTGGGAATCGCTGCTTACTACAATCTAAATAGCTCCTTTAGTATTTCAGCAGGTGTAGTCAAGAGCAATAAAATCTACTGGGATCACGGTAACGAATATAAGCCGGTACAGTCGGACTTCTGGAACAAAAGAACCAATGGAATAGTGCCTGATAAAATTGAGGGGACATGCAGTGTATTGGAGATACCTCTCGGGCTTCAGTATAGCACGGCTTTCACGAAGAAAAGTAAAATATATGTAGCCGCCTCTTTATCAAGTTATATTATGCTCGCTGAATCGTACAAATATGTTTTCGATTCTCCCAACCCTGGAGCAATGAACAACTGGGATGCAAGAAAGGCAACGTATTCCCTGTTCAATAACGCTAACCTGTCTGTTGGCTATGAGCGTAGCCTATCCCACCGGGTAATGCTCGGAGTCTCACCTTACTTCAAGATTCCGTTATCAGGTATCGGTTCGTGGGCAGATGTAAAGCTGTACAGCATGGGAGCTGCATTCACACTCCGGTATCAATTCCAAAAAAAGAAAAAGCCCGACCGGTTGATACCTGCCGATTGATCCCAAGGCTCAGTAAGATTTTAATCACACGTTATGAATTTTATACAAACTGAAAATCAGTTAACGCTAATGTTTTGTCAAATAAATAAACCCAAATAATAAACTATGAAACAATTTAAGTCCCTTACGCTGTTTAGTCTCGTACTGATTAGCGTCTATCTCAGTAGTTGCAAGAGCGACCCCAGTCCGGCAACGCCACCACCTACGGGTATCAGTGTGGTTGCCAACTCTTCCCTGGGCTCTGTACTGACTGATAACAAAAATCAGACACTTTATTTTTTTGCAAGTGATGCTGCGGGAATTCCTACCTGTACAGGTGCTTGTGAAAAATATTGGCCTGTATTTTATGTTGAGAACCCTACCCTTGACGGCCAGCTTTCGAGCACGGATTTCGCCGTAATTACCCGTAGTGATGGCAAGAAGCAGAGCACATACAAAGGCTTTCCATTATACTACTTCTCTCCAACGGGAGATGGTAAGTTGGAAAAAGCAGGTGAAACCAACGGTGATGGCGTGGATAACGTGTGGTTCGCAGCAAAACTGAATTACACAATAATGATTTCCAGCGAGCAGCTCGTGGGAGCTGATGGAAAAAACTATACGAGTGCAAGTGTGGAAGGATCGGAAATAAATTCATTCTTCACAGATGGCAATGGCCGCACGCTCTATGTGTTCAGCAACGATACTCAGAACAACAATAACTTTACAGCTGCTGATTTGAGTAACAATACCATTTGGCCAATGTTCTATGCTACACTGGGTGATCTTCCTACCGGAGTGACTCGCTCAGACTTTAGTGAAATTACGGTATTTGGTCAGAAGCAATTAACTTATAAAGGAAGACCTCTGTATTATTTTGGTGGTAACACAGCTACTGTCGGAGATCATAACCGTGGCGAAACACGTGGCATAAGCTTCCCAAGTCCCGGTATCTGGCATACCGTGAACAACGCTACCACCGCTGCTCCTACTTCGATTACCACTACGCAAAACGCAACCCTCGGAACATTGATAACAGATTCGAAGGGAAGAACACTTTATATGTTCACAAAGGATACAGATGGTAGTAATCACTTCTGTCCTACAGGCCAGTGCACTACTGTAAAATGGCCTGCTTTTTATTCTGACTTAATCACGGTTCCCAATACGTTGCAAGCAAGCGACTTTGCCACGATTAATGTTGCGGGTACAAAACAAACTACTTATAAAGGCTGGCCGCTCTATTATTACGCACCTGCTGGTGACGGAGTTATTGAGGCTGCGGGAAGCATTGGAGGTGACGGCTTTGGTGCCAGCGCCACAAGCAGCGCTTTATGGTATGCTGCCAAGTCTTATTCCATCATGGTCGCCAATGCACAATTAAAAGGAGTAGACGGAAATCAATATGTAGGCGAATCGGTACCCGGTCCTGGTGCTACATTCTATTTTGTTGATGGCAATGGTCGCACGATATACCGGTTTAATAATGACCATAGCAATACCGACACTTTTACTAATGGCACTGCAACGCATGATGCGCCCTGGCCTTTATTTTATACTCCTGCAGCGAACTTGGTTTTACCCAGTTCCATCAACAGGGCAGACTTTGGCGAGATTACCGTGTTTGGCCAAAAGCAGTTAACATATAAGGGCTGGCCTTTGTATTACTTCAATGGTAATGGCACTAATGGTGATGCATCTGATCCTGCTGTACGCGGAAAGACAGGAGGCGTCAGTGTTGGCTCGACAGCGACTACTGCGGGACCATGGCGCATTGTGTTTACAAGTACAACTATAGCACCTTAAATAAAAGCATTCATTGAGGGGAGTTGTGTGATAGAGAATACCGGGTCGAAAGGCCCGGTATACTTTTTACTCTGTCCAAATCCCTTATCAATTGTATAACTGATATTACTTATATGATGAAAGCCATACCGTCTGTAATGCTTGCATTGCTGTTCACGCTCATGAACTGCAAGTATGATGACATTGGAAAATTGAATTGCAGCGCACTTAATCTTCAGATCAAAATAATTGCCAAGACAGATGCTGATTGTGGGCAGTCCAACGCAAGTATTCACGTGTCTGCCACAGGCGGCACAGGCAACTACACATTTACAATTAATGATGGAGCGCCTCAAAACGACAGCACCTTTTTAAACTTACGAGCGGGTTCCTATGTCATTAAAGTAAAAGACAATTCCTGCGTTGCCATTGTATCCGAAGAAATCGAAAATAAAAACGGTTTCAATGTATCGCTGGCAATAACCCAGGCCGACTGCAGCAGTGCCAATGGGTCAATCGTTGTAACTCCATCCGGAGGCGTGGCCCCGGTTACTTTCAGCTTGAATCAGGGCGACTTTACTTCCGCCACCACATTTAATAACCTCACACCTGGAGCACATACTTTAATAGCCAGGGATGGTACAGGATGTGAGACAACAAAACAAGTCCAGCTTACTTCTAAAGTAAGTTTTGCCAATGATGTCTCCCAGATCATCTCTACGAATTGTGCGGTAGCAGGCTGTCACGTAGGTCCGCAGTTACCGGATTTCAGAGCATTCAAAACGGTACAAGGTTTTGCATCGGCAATCAAATCTGAGACCGCGAGCCGCAGCATGCCTATTGGTAAAACACTGACACAACAAGAGATCGATTTAATCGCCTGCTGGGTAAATGACGCGGCTCCTGATAATTAACAATTTATGAGACTGATCAAAGTGAAGTTGATTTTGCAGTTGGCTGTTTTGCTCGTGGTGCTGGTAGCAGTATTCTCTTTCTATTCTGATCAAGCCCGCTACCCACGGAAGGCGAAGGCTGATTATAGAATAAAATCCAAAGAACTGTCGCGTGCATACAATGAAGATGCCAGTGAGGCCGAGGCCATGTATTTTGAAAAAGTAATCGAAGTAAAAGGAAGAGTTTTGGGCGAACAAACCGGACCCGGAGGCGAACGATCCATCATCCTTGAAGGCGATGGTAACAACACCGTTCAATGCAAGCTCTTAGAAGGAGAAAAACTGAATTCTGCTCAACGCAAGTTTGTCGTAATCAAGGGTGTTTGTACCAAGTATCTATGGGAAGTGCAGTTGGACAGATGTGTTTTGCTTAGCAGATAGAAGTTTTTTTTGAATTTATGACGCGAATAGACAGGGGTAAAGTAGACTAAACTACTTTTACCCTTTTATTTCTTTTTCTTACTCTTAGGTTTCGGTTCTGGCAATTCTTTAACCGATAAGCGCACTAATTTCTTCAGCCAGTCACGCTCTTCCAGCTTCTCTTCAATTAAAAAGCTCGGCTTTGCTCCAGGGTATGGAGATGCCTCAACAACGTCCTTTATATATTTTCTTCCTGCTGATGTCGGCTTGATGAATAGCTTATTATCGCAAATAAGTGCGAACAACTTGTTCTCAAAATACAGAGCGTATTCACCAAACATCTTCCTGCCTGACACCTGTTCGATATCAATTTGCTCTATTATAAAATCCACGAATTTCTGATCCGATGCCATTTGTAAAAATTTAAATTGATTCTCAATATTTTATTCTGTCGTTGATCCGTAGAACAATATCCATTTTTTCACCGACTCATAGTGAATCAATATTGTGCCGGAGCCCAATATCTTAATGTTCATGGCCGGCTGGAGTTTCTTACCAATCTATTGAAGGTAATAACGTTTATCAGTTACTCCAATTCGAATGGCAAGCAGCTTTGAAACATCCTGTTTATGGTGTTAGCTTTAGCAATTAAAAATTGGTAGAGAGCAATTACTTAAAATTATTAGTACATGATAAAATACAATATTCTCATCCTGATTTTTGTCCTGACAATAACTGCTGGTCAGGCACAAGATGGTAACACAAAGAAACAGGCAGACAAAATAATTTTTGTTGGTGGCAGTGGTCTCAATAAGGTTTTTATCAACTATGTGGCCAGCCTTACTAACAAGCTCAATCCTAAAGTTTGTTTCATTCCCACCGCAACGGGCGATAATCCGAATACCATCATCGGGTGGTATACCAACTGTGAAGACCTTCCGCTTCGACCTTATGTGTTACGGACATACATCAATTCCCCCACATCTCCGAAATCATTTGAAGAGATCATCATGAGCATGGATGCAATTATCGTGGGCGGTGGCAACACGTTAAACATGATCGCTATATGGAAGGCGCACGGTATTGATACAGTATTAAAGAAGGCTTACGAGAAGGGAATTGTAATGGCGGGTGGCAGTGCAGGTTCGCTATGCTGGTTTACCGGAGGCTCGACCGACTCAAGGCCCAAAGAGTTAACTATTGTTGAAGGCCTCGGCTTTCTGAATTTCAGTCATTCTCCGCATTACCTGCGAGAAACGACAAGAAGACCTTTATACCAGCAGTTGATCCTGAGTGGCAAACTTAAAGCAGGTTATGCCTGCGATGATCAGGCCGGGCTTTTATTCGTAAATGGAGTTGTGAAAAAGTCAGTAGCGCAAAATGCCGAAAACCACAATTACTTTGTTTCGCTGAAAGACGGAAAAATAAATGAAGAGTTATTGCCGGCGGAAATAATAAAGTAGCACAGCTCTGCCAGTATCGCAGAGTTTCGAACTAAAGTGACTCTGCGAGAAATTACTATTATTTCAGCAACTTCTCGCTTGAAAGTATCTAGCGCGAAACGAGAATCAGCGTGATCGAATATTACCATTCAATGATGAGCTATTACTATACTCCGTGAGTGTCTAAATCTATTTTTGAGGAAATTTTTAAAAACAAATTTCCAAATGAAAATCAGAATCTCGTATGGTATACTTGTCTATGGGCTTTTTATCTTAATCTTATCCTCCTGCAAAAAAGATGACCCCGCTCCTCTCCCTTTAGCGGTGACTTCTTTCAGTCCGAGCCAGGGGGCAGTGGGATCAACGGTGGTCATTACCGGTGTTTCCTTTAGCAGCACTCTCGCTAATAATGTTGTTAAGTTTAATTCAATAGCTGCCGTTGTTACAGCTGCTACTCCTACAGAACTTACAGTCACCGTTCCAGCCGGAGCAACTGACGGGAAAATTTCTGTTACTGTAAACAATGTTATCTCAGAATCTGCAGACAACTTTAAAATAATTGACTATTGGACGCCAATGGCTGATTTCGGTGGTGCTGCCAGAACCTTCATCGGATTTTCTATGAGCATCAACGGGAAGGGCTATGTGGGATGCGGTACCACGCCTGCAGGCCAAAATCTCGTAGACTTCTGGGAGTATAATCCGACTACTAATGCATGGACTCAAAAAGCTGACTTTAAAGGAGCAGCACGTTTTTTTGCTTCCGCGTTTGGCATCGGTTCCAAAGGTTATGTTGGTTGCGGGGCTGGTACTGGTTCTCCTCAACCGCTCTATTCCGATTTCTGGGAATATGATCCTGCCAACAACAACTGGAGTCAGAAAAGCAATTTTGGAGGCGCGGGACGTACCACCGCGGCAAGTTTTGTGATTGGTACCAAAGGCTACATTGGTACAGGACGCGCTAACGGTGGAGCGGTTAAGGATTTTTGGGAATATGATCAACCCACCGATACCTGGACCAAGAAAGCAGATTTCCCAGATGTGGCAAGACAGTTCGCACTGGGCTTTGCTATCGGATCGAATGGATATATCGCAGGAGGATTTACAGATTTGTCGGCATCCTTGTACACCATCTACGAATACAACCCCAGCCTTAATCAGTGGAATCAAAAGACGAGCATGAGTAATCAGGTAAGCATGGATTACCCCACTGCCTTTGCAAGTAGTTCAAAAGGGTATGTTGGCGGACCCCTAAAACAATTGTGGCAATTTGATCCCGTTGCCAATACTTGGTCAAGAAAAGCAGATTTGCCAGGCGAGGTCAGGATTGGAATGGCATTTACAATTGGTACTAATGGCTACATGGGATTAGGATACAACATCGTAAATCAGACTGTCGTCCCTCATCAGAGTTTTTATCGCTATACCGCAGAATAAAACTTTTAGAAATTAAAGAGCCTCGCCAAAATCAGCGAGGCTTTATTTCTTTTTCCACGCTATCATGAAAAAAAATACGATTATACTATTGATAGTCATGGTCAATGTATTTAGCTGTTTGCAGAAACCAAAGACTTCAGACATAATCAAAGACGGACAAAATTCATCGTCAATAAAAGATTCCGTTTTTGTGAGTCCGAACGGAGGGTATGGTTATGCTATCATCATGAATGGCAGGGTCATCATTCATCAACCTCACATGCCCATTGTTTCAGGCAATGCCGGATTTGTTTCCGCAGAGGAAGCAAGGAAAACAGCGCTGTTAGTGATAAACAAAATAAAGTACAATCAATTTCCTCCAAAGCTAAGCCGGCAAGATCTCAAGGATTTGGAAATTACTTTTGATTCCAATTGAGCAGGGGCAGCTTGTTCACACTTAACATTCAGACTTGATCGCCCACAACGATACAATTACCGCTGATCAAGAAGACCCAATGGAGAGGTCAGCAATCCATTATATTTGAACTATGATACAAGTGACACGAACAAATTCCGACCACCCCGACTTCATAGCTTTAGTGAAAGAGCTCGACATACTTCAGGCTGTAGTAGATGGTGATGACCACGCATACTATACACAATTCAATAGTCTTAACAAGATCAAGCATGTCGTGCTTGCACATGAAGATGGCCAGGCGCTGGGTTGCGGAGGTATCAAAGAATACGAGAAAGACAGTGTAGAAGTAAAACGGATGTTTGTCTCGCCTGCAGCAAGAAAAAAAGGAATAGCCTCCACTGTTCTTTCTGAACTGGAGCGTTGGGCAAAGGAATTAAAATACACCCGCTGTGTATTGGAGACACACACAGGCCTGACCGAGGCCATTGCTTTTTATCAAAAGAGCGGCTACAAACAAATTCCCAACTATGGTCAGTATGCCGAAATGGAAAACAGCGTTTGCTTTGAAAAGAAATTGAATTAGGGTTTCTTTTCGGCAACCTGCACCCGTTAAATCAAAATGACCGATGAGTGCAGAAGACTATTTTCACTTACTCGCATTATTAGGAAAGCTCACACCGGTTCCAAAGAAACACTCGTTCTCCTTTATCTTACCATCTTTAAATTTAAAACGCTCTGTGTTCCGGAATAATTTGTCGCCTGTCGTCCAGCCATTGTAGGTCACAAAAGCTTCATCTCCATCAATCATGATCTTTTCCAACTCAAACTTCTTGGTATTAATAGCGTTGGGCCAGCACCTCTCTTTATATAATTTGATATCAATATGATTATCGCCTGCCGGGCTGGTAAAAGTAAATCCATCGGCAAGCACCTGTTCCAGTATATGCCAGTCTTTTTTCTCATAAGCAGCATAGTACGATCTAATGGCGTTTTCCTTCACCTTACTATCGGGTGATCTCTGCGCAAAACTTGCATTGGAGTACAGAACTATCCATACAACAATGGATGATCTGACAAAGAGTCTAACTGTTTTCATGTTTTTTGTTTAGGTATTTAAAATGCCACACGGAGTCGGCTTTTATTAGTCAGACAACTTCACTGCTAAATACCGGACAACAATTAGATTATTTTTTGCCGGTGCCCATGCGTTCATAATACTTTCGAATGGACATTTCCAGCAGGGGTAGTTTATTAAAATAGGGATTGTGGTGGAGGTCCATCAGGATGTGAAAAGCTTTTTCATTTTGACGGTCATATTGCAACGCCACCGCATAGTTTATTTCGACAAACGGGCTCGGGTAGATTTTCAACAAGGTCTCGTAATACTTACAAATGGCTGTCCAATCTGTATCTTCAAATCTCCTGGCTCTACAGTGCACCCAGGCGATGGCCGCTTCCAAATGATAAGGAGAGAACACTGTATCTTCTGACTCTATCAATAATTTCTGCGCCAGCTGTATCAGTGTGCTGTCCCAGCTATTTCTGTCCTGGCACTCTAATTCTATTGCATTGCCATGGGCATCAAACCGGGTATCGAATCGGGATACATTAAAAAGCATGAGTGCTTGCAGTGCTTTCGTTTCGGAGTTGCAAAAGGGACCGTCACATAAAAGTTTATTGAGTGTAAGCGCATCTTCACACATCATCTTTCCATGACTTACCCTTTCTCCCGACTGTTTGTAGCCTTCGTTAAAGATGAGGTAGATCACTTTATGTACAACCGAAAGCCTTTCCCTGGAATAGCCGTTGAAGCTGGTTGATAACCTCAATGACTCGCTTTTTATTTTTTGCCTTGCGCGGTACAGCATTTTCTCGATGGCATCCTGTTCAACACCGAACTGCATAGCTATATTTTCAACCTTAAGATTGGCTGCATATTTAAGGGCAACCACAACTTGTGTTTTTGGTGTAAGGTCAGGATGACAGCAAGCCACCAACATTAGCATTTGCGCATCCTTAAAAGCATGCTCGGAAATCTCTTCCGCGGCTACTGAAACCGTTTGGGCTAAAGCTATATCTTCTGTCCTGGAAACTTTTTTAAGCAGGTTGATGGATTTGTTTTTGCAGACCCGGTATAGCCACCCCGCCGGGTTATCAGGTACACCGTCTTTTGGCCATAGCAGGGCAGCTTCGACAAAAGTCTCTTGCACTATATCTTCAGCCTCTTCAACAGACAAACTCCGGAACCGTTGCAAGATCAATGAGATAAGCTGACCGAACTTGTCTTTATAAATAATTTCAATGCGATTCCCAGGCTCACTCATTACTCACACCGTGTACAGTGGCAATGGGGCGAACCTCTCTTACCGCAAGTCCGCGTTGCACCAGTGGACAATTTTGAGCAATGGCCGCGGCTTGTTCAAGATTCTCAGCCCAAATGATCTCATAACCCGATATCCCTTCACGCGCTTCAATAAAAGGACCATCGGAAAGAATCTGGTCCTTGCTTACATATCGACCTTTAACCAGCAGCGGTTCGCCTTTGATGTAATTGCCACTTTCGATAAGGGAGTCAACCCACTTGAGCATCATGGGGATATTAGCGAATCGTTCTTCGTCCGTCAATTTTCCCATCTTGCCCAAATCCTCCCTTATGATCAACATGAATTTTTCCATAGTCTTTTTTCTCAAATTAGTTTCTAACACACTTACTGAAATAGGACAACACGGATCTCAAAAACCGGACAAGAGTCAGACAAATTATTTAACAAGACCTCACACCGGGCTGCGCAAGATCTTCTCCATCTTCCTGCCCTTCGCCAACTCATCCACCAGTTTATCCAGGTATCTGACTTGCTGTGTCAAAGGGTCTTTAATTTCCTCAATACGATATCCACAGATCACGCCAGTGATAAGGCTCGCATTAGAGTTTAGTGAAGCCTGCCGGAAGAATGCTTCAAATGTTACCTTATCCTTTATCAGCTCCTGCAGCTTCTTGTTATTAAACCCCGTCAACCATGTTATCACCTGATGCAATTCTTCTTTTGTCCTCCCCTTCTTCTCTACTTTGGAAACATACATTGGATAGACAGAGGAGAAGGTCATTTTTGCGATTCGCTCGTTGTGTGCACTGGAATTGTTCATACCTCTATTTTAGATACAAATTTAACGAATAAGAGCAACCGCTCAGGGTCGGAAACAAAAGCAAATACCTTACGTATTCATAAGTCACACGCGGTCCCGATCGCCTTTTAACAATATTCTTCATGAAAAAAATTTACATAGCAGTACTCATATTATTTGTTTCTCACTTTGCCTCCGCCCAAGGTCTAACTATTACGGGTAAGCAATTTTTCGCATTAACTGTTTCAAACGTTGATTCTACGTCACGATGGTATGAACAAACATTCTCCATGAAGCTCGTGAAAGAAGTCAAGCTAAAAGATAACAATCTCTACGTTCGCATCCTTACAAATGACTTCCTGCTGGTTGAGCTCCTTCAAATGGACGGGACAAAGTCATTACGGGATTGCTCCATACCCAAAGGTGATGGCCACCTGATGCGTGGCCTTGTGAAAATCGGTTTCTATGTTCCTGATTTGATCGTTGCTGAAAAGTACTTCAGAAGCATGAAAGTAAAATTCAGGTATGATCCTTTCGATGATAAAGAAATGAAAGTACGGGCATTCCTACTTGAAGATCCCAATGGCAACCTGATCCAGGTGATGCAGTCGCTGTGATTTAGGGTTTGCCACGTTAACCATCCCGTGGCGATCTATTTGTCTCTTTTCACCAGACTACTCTTGTTTACTATTCTTTCGATCAGCAGCACCAAGGCAATTCCGATAGTATAAGAAAGTATGTCAACCCAGGAAAAGCTGGTGCCAATAACTATTCTTGCAAGCCTTGAGTTTTGGAGTCCCAGTTTTGTTACAATATCAAAGTACTGTAAAGTCTCAACGATATATGAAAACAATAAAGTGGCGATCGCGATTGCTAAAACGGGTAAATTCAAAAACGCTCTCAGAAAACAATAAATCAGGATAACCACTAAAAGATCTCCGATATGTGGTCTTATGATTTTATCATGAATAAATAGAGCAATGTATACTTCGATGAAGAATATTAGAACTGCTAAAATAAAATAGCGGTACTGGAATTTTAGCATTGATGTTCTCAGTTAAAAAAATGTGACCCGGAGAGACTCGAACTCTCGACCCGCTGATTAAGAGTCAGCTGCTCTACCAGCTGAGCTACGGAGTCAAATGAAGATTAGTTTGCACTTTTGTATTTGGTCACATCCAATGCCACACCCATATAGTTTCCGTTGGGCAACATTGAATTGATCCAACTTAGCCACACCGTCTTCCCATCCTTCGTTGTGATACTCGTTTCCATCGAAACAATTTCTTTGGGAAGAATATTGGGATAATTCAAAATATAATCCCGGTCAATCCACCCCTCACGTAAATTTGGTAATTCCCACCATCGCTCCTTCACCAACTCTTCCGGGCGATAGCCGAGAAGAAAATATGCCGATGGACTGACAAAAGTAATTTCTCCCCTCTTATTGGCAACAATTGACAGTACGTTCAGCATCTCCAGGTTAGCATGAGAGTTCCCAATTTTTGAAATAAGCTGTAGCCTGACAGCGGTGACAATCCCGAAAGCCCCTACTGCAATAGCCAGCGTAAGCAGGGCCATCAGGCTCTCATTACTCAATTTATAATTCAGGAGAACAAAGAGAGCTACTGCCAAAATGAGGAGTGACTGCATACTATAATAGAACAGGCTTTGAAAAACAACGGTACTGATACCAAGCACCAATAACAATATGATGCTCGCATTCGGATCAAACCGGTTGATCGCTACAAACGCGAGGAGATAGAGTATTGTGAGCAGATACAGAAAAAATGAAAAGTAGGTGACTACCGTGCCTCGCCTGTAACGGATGAATGTAGTTACAAAAAACACGCATCCCAGTCCAATAATTGTCCAGCGAAGTCCATCCAGGTCGTTAAGGCCGGGAAGAAATCGATTATACAACAGTTTAATGACAGCCGCGCCAATTGTGAACAATGCGATGACTAATCGCACGGACCCGATAGTCTGTCGTAATAGTATTTTTTTAACAAAATGGCCGGTAGGCTGGTTCATAGGTTACTGTTTTACACTTGCGAGGTGTTTCTTGCGGGACAAGAATCTGTAAAGATACAAAACGGATGCTGTTGTTAATTAATCCATACCGGTAGCACGTATATAAAAAGAGAATTCCATCTCGCTGTGCACAGTTATGATCTTAAATTTTTCAAAAATGACACCTAAACGAACACTGGTATGGGCGGTCAACACCAACGAGACTACGTAAGACTAGCCTGTTTCCTGAAGGCTTCCGGTGAAAGACCGTAGGCTGCTTTAAAAGCGCGACAGAAGGCACTATTATTTTCAAACCCGCTGTGCAGTGTAATAGCGCTGATTTGTTCTTCCGTTTGTTTTAGTTGATGGGCTGCGTACCGAAGCCTTAGCTGCATCAGGTATTGATGTGGAGTACAATGAAATACCAACTTAAATTGGCGAATCAGTTGTGGCACCGATAGGCAGGCAGCCGAAGCGATTGATGTTAGATCCAATTTATCATTGAACGATGAATGAAGAACATCCTTAGCCAGGCAAAGCCTTTTGTAGATTTCAGCCCTCGTACCCGGTTTGATTGCGCCCACCTGCTTTACTTGTCGCGATTCCTGCGCATGAACATGGATAAGATGCCGTAAGAGATACAACAGATGTTCACTGACTTCATCTGCTTGATAACCCCTTCGTTCAAGAGTAGACACCAACGCAGATAACTTCACCTGAAGGTTGATGTCAGTCGCATGCAAAGTTTGAAAGAATTCCGGAGACTGGTACGTTGATTGAACCGGGTTATCGAGCAGCGTATCTTCTTTTGTCAGGTAGTCGTGAAATACTGAAGAAGCAAACTCCTTTCTGAAAAATACCGAGAGCACGTGAGCCTGTTTTACATGGCATGAATACGACTGATCGTCATTGAGAATAAGAAATTGACCGGGGCGCACAGCTAATTTCCTGTTACCCACACCATACCACTCCTCTCCCGTCAACACAGTCTTGATTGATAAACATCCTACGTGAGCTTCACAACCTCCTGCTTGCGCCTGTGTGTTGACAATCACGTTGCTCTGCCTGAAACGACTGAAATGCAGCTGCTCATCAAATCCGGGTTGACTATGATCGGGTAATGAAGTGAAATACATGCCGGTTATAATTATTGGACAAAACGAAAAAGGCCGGTTTTGGTTTTTGAGAATTTTTGCACATTCCGTGAATTGGATAACCCTTATAATTGCTCAATATGTACGTAACCAATTAACACAAAATATATGGAATGGATGAGAAATAATCTTGATCGCACTTTTTTGCTTCGTTTTGGCCTGATGGTTATTATGATTATGCACGGGATACCATCATTTATAGAGATGACCGTTATCGATTTTGGCAAAGCCATGGAGGGATGGTTTGGATTTATGGGAATTCCCCTCGCTATATTGGTGAAGCTGATCCACGTAGTCACCATTCCGGCTTTGCTGTTCAACAAATACCTTAAACCACTGGCAGCGCTTAACATCATCATATTCCTGATGGGAATTATTTTGATTCACCATAAGCATGGCTGGTACGTTGTGGGTGGCGGCAGCGAGGGAATTGAATTCAATTTTCTGTTGATTTTCTCTTTTGCCGTTTTCCTTTTCCCTGACGGGTTGATCAAATCAAAAAACTGATTTCGGATAATGGCGGGGAAAGGTTATGTATTGGCAGGACTCTAGGGATACACTTCGGGGTGGTCTATGCCTGGATCAGCACATAACTTATACGTTGCCAGCCCTATTGTAACGGGACATATCCGTATTGAAAATCAATAGCGCCAGCTTGTACTGCTGGGTCTAGTTGCCATCACTGCTTACAGTGACGATTTTCATCTTTCCATTGATGATCACCTTGACGTCATTATCACATGAGCCATCGCCATAGTCAATCTTATAATGGTTTGTTACCTGGGGCGTAGTGACGATGATCTTCTTTGTTCCGCTTACAGGAATAAATACTTTGCTCGCTCTGCATGAAAGTTTCTCCACAATATCATTTGTGATCTGCATTTCATAACTGTTTCCTTTTTTGGTCGTTCCGCTGGCCGTCCCGCCCTTTAGTGTGTGCCACTCGTCATTGGTTGGAGTGGATGTCCGCAACCACTCACGGGTAAGGTTGTGCACCTGGGTGATACTTTTCTTGTCTTGAAAGGTAATTTTGCCCCCGATAAGAAAGGACTGAAATTGCAAGTTCTGGGAATTCGAGCTCAATTGAGTAACAACAGAATCCGTTCCTTCTATATGGGTATCATTGCGGGAGAACTCTTTATACTTTAAGGTCCAATAAGATCCGGGCACTGATCGCTTCCCGTTGTAGGTGATGACGATACTGCCTGAGCGTTTCACTCCGTTCCTATCTGCACACGATGGATCAAAAGTTATCGTGATTGTTCCAGCAGGTTTATCTTTAGTACCGGTTCTGGTAATCATTACTTTTGCGCACTTCAACCGGTCATCCTTGTCTCCAAGACCAGCTACCGGATCAGCCTCCACCCTTCCTCCATCAAACTGCGCAGCACTGATATTTTCGATGGCAATCATGGAGATGCCCGAACCCTCGCTGATGTAAGAAGTTGATGCCACTTCTGCGTCTACGTTCTGAGTATCGGTAGCGCTAAGAATTTCTGTTTCTCTCTGGCATGACACCAGAAGAAGAATAGACACAACCAAGAAGGTTGAACCGTTTTTCAAACTGAATACACCATCTTTTATATTCATGATGCCGCCGGTTTTAATTGTCGAGAGATAGTGACCTGGCATTCAAAGTTAGCAAGCACTCCGGTTAATTCATAGGTAAGATTCCAAAACTTAACATGCCCCTTGAGCAAGGGGAATCCGCAAAAGTCATAAGAAAGGACTCCCGGCCGGTTTTCCGCCCTGGCACTGGGCGTTTCAAATTCTGTGACTTTTAAAGCAAAGTGGGCCGTATCTAAATCATTAAATCTATTGTCGATTTTCGTCATTTTCATCGCTTCTTCTCTGCCATACCTTCTGGGCAGAAGTCGTGGTTTACCGCTATTTACAAACGCTTCGTAGGTGAGTAAATTGCAGCGGCACTCCTAGTTTTTACATATGGTAAAATCGGGAGAGTTCTTTATTTGTTTTTTCACAAAAATTAAAATAGTAATACTTATGCACGGTCAGTCATCGTCCGAACCCGAAATCTTTATCCTTCTGATTGAACATCCCGTTACAAACTTCTATAGCTGGAAAGCGATTTTTGACAGTGACCCGGCTAATAGAAAAGAAGCGGGGGTAAAGAATTATACGATTTCTCAACTCATCGACAATCCAAATTACGTTCAGATAAATCTAAGATTTGACGATTTATCAAACGCTGAAGGTTTTCTCAATTCCATGAAAAGACTTTGGTCAAATGTAGACGGAAAATTAATTCATGGGCCAAAAGGATCAATTTATAGATTGATTGAAAGCAACGACTACGCTAAGTAATAATGAGCGCTAACGCGAACACGTGGGTGTTCTATTAAAATCAACGTTACTACCCTTAATTTTTGTCACTCCGGGGATAAAGCTTTCATCTCGATATCCCTGTTTCATCGATTGTATTTCTAAGTCACTGTCTATTCCTCTTGAATTGAAAATTCACGGTTTGTACTGATTTTCAATTGCCTCACAAGCCATAATCTTGCGGATATTTTTTAATCCGAAAGATGCTTTTTAAAACATTCGTTATGAAAATTCTTAAGTACTTCTTGTATTTCCTGGGCGTTGTAGCAGCATTCATTTGTGCGACACTAGGCTATGTTAAATTTGTTTTACCTGATGTTGGCGAGGCTGAAGATCTGAAATTTGAATACACCTCTGAACGAATAGAGCGAGGAAGGTATTTGGCCAACACTGTAAGTGTATGCATGGATTGCCACTCTACACGCGACTGGTCAAAATTCTCCGGGCCATTAAAAGCAGGAACTCTGGGTAAAGGAGGAGACCGGTTTGACCACACTGTAGGCATGCCAGGTATATTCTATTCCAGGAATATTACACCTTTCGGAATAAGCCGGTATAGCGATGGAGAATTATTCAGAGTTATAACAACTGGGGTGACAAAAGAGGGAACGGCTATGTTTCCACTGATGCCTTATCCGTACTACGGTCGTATGGACAAAGAGGATATTTATTCAATGATCGCTTACATTCGCTCCCTTACGCCTATTGAAAACGAAGTCCCTGAGTCAAAACCTGATTTTCCCATGAATTTTATTATCAATACAATTCCTGCGAAAGCACAACATCAAAAAAGACCGGCCACATCAGATACTATTGCTACAGGCGCTTACCTTGTTAATGCTGCCGGGTGTATTGCCTGTCATACCCAGGTGGATAAGGGGCAAATCATTCAGGAGCTGGCTTTTGGTGGCGGACGTGAGTTCAAATTTCCCGACGGTTCTGTAGTACGTTCTTCGAATATCACACCAGATAACACAGGAATAAAACAATGGACAAAAGAACAGTTTATACAGAGGTTCAAATTATTTTCAAGTAGTTCGGATCCCGCTCTTTCCACAGGGCCTGGAGAATTTAATACGATTATGCCATGGACAATGTATGGCCAAATGACAAATGAAGACCTGGCGGCCATCTACCAATACCTAAGAACTATAAACCCCATTCACAACACCGTTACCCGATTTACAAAGGCCAAAAGCTAAATGGGTGATTTTTCAAGAGAAATGAGATCAGACTTTATGCGATTAATTGGAAGTTTTACTTTTGAAGCGTGGGACAGATTAAAAGCATACTGTTATGAAAAACGAACGCATTATTGACGAGATCAGAAAATTTTTGGCACCAGATTGCCAAATCCCGGAGGGCATAGGAAATCCGATTAATGACAATGAAGTATCCTGCTGGTATTTAGCCGACTGCGCTGAAAATAAGTACTTGTGGCTAAGTAATTCTTTTAGAAAGACAACGGGGTATGAATCGGGTGACTTAAAATTGGCTATTGAGTGGTGGATTTCATGTGTGCATCCGGAAGATCTGGAAAGGGTATATGAAATGATATCTCTTTTTAAACACACCGAACTCTTGAGCTATTTCTTCCTTGAATATAGGTTTAAACGAAAAGACGGTGAATGGATTTGGGTAAAAGAACATAAACACATTCTATCCTGGAATAACGGTAAGGTTGACAAGATACTCTGCAAAATAGTTGACATTACATCTGAAAAACTTAAAACAGATTATCCTACCATGCCGGCACAAAATCGGTTCAGGCTTGCAGATGTTCTGGAGAAGCAGCTTAACTTCAGAAAAAAACAGTTGAAGTCCAGAAAACAGGCGGTATCCTTCTTAACAAAGCGAGAGAAAGAAATCTTGTTACTCATTAGCCAGGGATGCTCTACTAAAGAAATATCTGATCGCTTGTATGTCAGTATAAATACAATAGAAACTCACCGGACCCACTTGCTGCAGAAGCTGCAAGCAAAAAATTCGATTGAGCTGATCGCGAAAAGTAGCGAGGTCATTTGTTTAGTCTGACCTCGCTCACACCTACACCTAATACCGTTATCCGGTCCTAATTCTTTTTTTCAATGAATGATTACTTACTCTCCTGACAGGAGTGCCGGTTAAAATCTAAATACGGTGACACCTAGTAAAATCAAGAGTAAGGAATATTGAATGACATGAAGTCGATTAAGTTTTCTTCTTAGCCTTCCTGTAACGGACTCATAATCTCCCGCGAGGGTGCGTGCAGTTATTTCGATCAAAGTTCGCTTAATAGCGAGGCGGCCATTTAAAACAAGGGTAATAAAAATTACAATCTTGACTGCAAACCAGGATTGACCTGCAAATCCCCAGTCGACAGAGTAAAGCATTATTAATCCGCTCAACAACATCAGGAGCGCACCAACAATAATTATTGGAGGGAATATAAGCAGCATGGGTAAGATCCTTTTTGCTCCCTCAGGTTCTGCCATATTTTTCCATAACTGTCTTTCAGCAACAAAGCTCCCAACATTGCCTCCTGCAATTAGGAAGATCCCTAAAATGTGAATGAACAAACCTATTTGATGTATCATCTGTATTTATTTTGTATTTATTTATGGTCGCCAAAAATCCTGTCAACCAGCCTCCGTACCATCGGACCGGTTATTAAAATAAAGGGAAGCACAACTATGTAAGCCTTCGGAATTGCCAGTAACCAGTTGACAATAAAACTGTCAGTAAAGAAACCTTGCTTCATCCCGGTCCCTAAAAATGCGACATATGCCGAAGTAAACACGGCCATTATAATTCCAAATACAGCTAATTTTTTAAGTTCTATGTTCATCTACTTTTGTGTTTTTTAATTCTGCGGCCGCAAAATTAGCCTCTGTTCTTTTTAATAAAATCAGGGTATTCCGCTATTTATCACACTGCATCAATTTCTTTCCTTTGATTGGAATATGATTGACTCAATTAAAAAGTAAGACCGTCCAGTGACTGCAAAAAAAGTACTCAGAAATTTGTTTATCGGCCTGCCACTTATTTTGCAGTCATGTCACCAGGAATCAGTAAAATCAGAAAAAGATTATTCACTGCTGTCAGCAGAAAAACTATCACCACCCAAAAAAGGAATTTACATTTCTGGAATAGCCTATGACTCCGCTCTAAGTCGACTCTATGTAGGTTCCTTCCTTGATTCTAAAGTTTATGCGCTTGCTCCTTTAAGTGGAGAAGTCATAGATTCAATTACCGTAACAGGTACTGTAGAGGGACTAGTAGCTGCGCCTGGAGGTAAAGCGTATAGCTTGGGTGGCATGGTTATAAGTCAAATCCATATGCCGGAAGTCAAGTTCGTAACCCAAACGAATATTGCCTGGCCGCCATTTATTCAGATTAAAGGAATTGCTTATTCTAACAATAGAATATATGCCGCTGCTGATTTCCCCGATCAATATCGGATATTATCATATGACCTGACTTCACCTTTCCCCGTTCCTCCTTATGGCTACCTTGAAGTTTCCATTGACAGTAAGTCAGACCTGATCAATGATCTTATCGTGGATCGATCCAACTCCAATTTATATTTCATCAACCAGCTGGGAAATATCTATAAAGTAAACTTAAAGTCGCGGGAGATATCCTTCACTGTTTCGACCGGGACTGATACTACTACAAAAATTTCTCTTGACGCTACTGACAATTTATACTGGGTGTCTTCTGACAAAAGGAGCATTGTTATGTACAATCAAAATACGAAAAACCAAAAACTTCTGATCGGAATTCCAGGTAGCAAATTTCTAGATGACCTGGATATATTTTACGAGGGTAAAACTAAAAAACTGTATGTATGGGTAGCATCGCAAGGTTCTGTTTGTATGATGATCTATGCCGTTGAATAAGGACGGAGTTTATTTTGGCAAGTACAAGCAGTCTGAATAGACTCTTAAAATATGATTTGAATAAGTTATGAGAGGCATCGGTGAGACTAATTGCGCTAGACGGGAAGGGGTTTGATTGGTATGGTACCCCGGCTAGCGCAGGTCTTGCCGTGTTGAAGTAGTGAAACACCCACGACTCCTCACTAAGGAGGCGACTGATTGGCTCAAAATAAATAGGTACAAAACAATAAATAGGCACAACACACACCATGACTATTACTTCTATCGGCTCCTGGCCACTTGCCAAAAGAAAGCTTTTCCGGTTTTTCTTCGTGTACTTTATCCTTTACATCATCTTCGAGAACAATAGGGCATTTCCCTTTTGGCACTTGATAATGAAGTACCCAACAGAATGGCTTCATGTTTTTATCCCCTGGCTGGGGAAAAATATTCTTCATCTTTCTAAGGATATAACCACTTTTACAAACACGAGTGGTGACACTACTTACGATTACGTTCTTGTGCTCACTCTTTTTTCGTTAGCTGTCCTGGCTTCAATCGCATGGTCATTCACTGATTATTCCCGCCCAAACTATGGTAAGCTCTACTACTGGCTCACAGTAGCCATTCGCTTTTATGTGGGACTTACGCTTATTGACTATGGCATATTCAAAGTACTTAAAGTTCAATTTCCAGACCCAGGGGTCTCCATGCTTACAAATACTTATGGGCACTCGACACCCATGGGGCTTGCATGGGCATTCTTTGGATTTTCGAAGGGCTATAATTTCTTCATAGGAGTAGCTGAGCTTGCTTCCGTGCTTCTCTTGTTCAGGCGTACGATGACATTTGGAGCAATCATCACCTTGATGACCACAGCCAATGTGATGGCGGTGAATTATTTCTATGACGTCCCTTTAAAATTAATATCCACTCATCTTTTTTTAATGACTGTCTTCTTGCTTGCCAAAGATGCAGAGGTAATATGGAAGTTCTTCATCAAAGGGGAGATGGTACATCTTGCGGTTATTCCAGCGCCTAAATTTCAAAAGCGATGGATACCTACTCTTGGAATTGGGTTTAAAATCTTGTTGATAAGCTTCTCAATGATCTTTGTCACGTCCTTCATCATAGGACTTCAGAAACAGTATGCCGCCCGAATGAATAAAGGGCAATTCAAAGGATATTATGTGGTCAAAGAGTTCACATCGAAACCAGAGCAGTCTCTTAACCGAATATGGAAACGCATGAATGTCACTAGAAGTAATGCGCAAATTGTCATGATGAATGACAGCGTTTACAACCTAAATATATCCAGTGACTCGATTAACAACCTCATTAGGTTTAAGAATGAAAGTGACTCCGCCATGTATTATGATTTCAAATACAGTTATCCGGATAGCACGAAATTTATGTTAAAGGGAAAAAATGCCGGTGATTCACTTTTTATTTTATTTGACAAGTACACCAACTTCAGAAAAGAATTCCGATTGACCAGTACCGGATTTCATTGGATCAATGAGACACCCAATAACCGCTAATAAAATAACCCGTTGATATCGGGCTGAAATTTCCATTGGCAGTGACAAATTCATATTGTCTCTCAGAAGATGTTGCTGTGTCTATTTTGTCAAATAGAAAAGGGAGCCTTTAAATAGTAACTATTTGGCAAGCGTATAGTGTGATGTTGGATCGGCTACAAGAGAGTTCAAAATTATTCGCATGCAAAAAAAGAAGGAGGTTCCCCTCCTTCTTTTCAAAATTTAAAAACAATAAACACCCCCTAAGGAGTTTATTACTCAAAATTAAAAAGAGTTTATGTGGGGTTAAATCACGGAAAACAGCCATTTATCCAGTTTCATAAATAGATCCGACTACATCAGCTCTTTAAAATCCCGGTTTTCAGTGAGGCATGGAGCTATCCCTTTTCAAATATTTGTCCCTGCATTAGAATTTTAATTTAAAATGAAGAACAGCATACTTATAGTCAGTTTAATTTTATTTTATCTAGACACTTCCGGGCAGGACGCCAAAGTTTTTTTATTTTACCTAGACACTCTTAAGCAGGAGGATCCCAGGCAAATACTACAGCGATCTTATAATAAATGCCAATCGATTCAAGGTGGCTACTACGAAATGGACGTCTTGGTAAAAGTTCTTTCAAAGAAAGACACTATCAACAGCTCTTTTAACTGTTACTTCAATAAAAGTAAGGGCGATACGCTTTTCCGTTCTGTATTTCACAATGTACTGCATGAGAAGAACAAGTACGCAGGAGAAGTGATGTATACGGGAAAAGAACTCATTATCGCTACCGCCAAAGACAGTACAGCAACCGTTATGTCAAAATCATTGTGGGCCAGAGATATTAAGGCGTATGCTATCTTCCATGAATTTCATTTTCCTTTTGTTTATTTTAATTCTGATTTCAAACACAATTCAGACTTAAGCGAAAGCATTTCATCTTATGAATATATCGGAGAAGAGAGTCTGAATAGCGAATTGTGCCATCACATCCAGGTAAATAAAAATTCCAAGAAGGTAGCCGGATTACGGGTTGAATATCACTACTGGATAAAAAAAGAAGATGCCATTCCGATTCAGTATTCTTTCACTTCACGTGTTGCAATAAGTGAGACTGCATCCATCACTACTCAATACGAAAAGGTAGTAGTAAAAAAGTATGAAACGGATAATTCAATTGAACCAAAATTCTTTTCCCGAAAAGCTATTCCTTCGTTTTATGATAAAGTAAAAGACTATACTCCTGTAACGCGGTAAGATGGGCATAGAGTCATACAAGACACTGAGACATCACCGTTAGTGTCATTTGACATATAAATAAATTATTTTCAGTCGTTCAAGTTGTGAAAGTGAGCTATTCTCTCAGTACACAAATTTTATTCCAGCAACCAGACTACGCTTGTAACATTGGAAGTATCAAAATAGCACAATCCTGAGTCTTATGTATTCTCTCTGCTGGAGAAACTGGGTTTCCTGAAACCGATCTACCATCAATCATTTCCGGTTTTGCCGAACTGGAATTCTATCCGATATTTAGCCGATCAAACTCCCTGACCTTTATGCGTTACAGACTATCGCTTTTTATTATTCTTATAGCTGCACAACTTACGTTTGCTCAGCAGCAGCTCCCCCTCCGCAAGACCATTGAAACCAGCCAGCGGAATATCCGAATGGATGTGCCTATGACCAATGTGATACGCAAAGCCTTTAAAGATGGTACGCGTGACTTTAGCGGGAAGCCTGGTCCGAACTACTGGCAGCTTCAAACCGACTATACGATTCAGGCTACACTCAATCCCAATACGCAGGTCATCCGCGGTAGCGAGAAGATCGATGTGCAGAACAACAGCAAAGAAGACCTGACGCGCATTGTACTGCGGCTCGATCACAATATTTTCAGAAGTGAAGCAACACGAGGGTTCTCCACTCCGGCTGAAGCTACGGAAGGAATGGTCATTACAGCCCTAAGTGTTGGCGGTAAAAAAGTAGACCTGGGCACACTTCCCAGCAACGATCGCAATGCTCCTCCTCGCCTCGCGGTCTCCGGTCTTAATCGTACAGTAGCTACAATAACTCTCGATGCTCCCGTCAAGGCGGGAAATAAAGTAATGCTGGAGATTGAATGGAACACAAAACTTCCGGGCGGTCCCAACGGCAGTGGGCATCGAATGACCCAACGCTGGGACAATACACTCTTTCAACCAACACAATGGTTTCCACGCTTGGCTAAATACGATGATCTGAGAGGCTGGGAAACCAGCGTCTATATGGGACCTTCTGAATTCTATAATAACTTCGGAAAGTTTGATGTGAATATCACCGTTCCTGCAGGCTGGCTGGTGAGTGGAACAGGAGTACTTCAGAATGCGAAAGACGTCCTCGCTCCTGCTATTCACCAACGCCTGGCAACCATTACTACTACTGACGAAGAAACAACAATTGTTGCCGAGTCCGAACGCGGTGCAGGCACGGCTACTGTTGCAGGTGATGCGCTGACATGGCACTTTGTTGCCGACCAGGTAAATGATTTTGCATGGGCAACCTCACGCAATTTTATCTGGAAAGCCACGCGCGCAAACATTCCAACGAAAGGATACATTCCTGTTCATATGTTTTATCTGCCTGACCGTGCACGTTTTTTTGAGAAAGCAGGAAAGAACACGCGTCATGCGCTGGAGTTTTATTCTAACCTGTGGGTACCATATCCTTTTCCTCAAATGACACTTCAGGATGGCCCAAGCTCAGGCATGGAGTACCCGATGGTGATCAACTCGAATCAAGGTGCGGCTGATCATGAAACGGGACATCAGTGGTGGCCCATGATGGTGGGCAACAACGAAACGCGCTATGGCTGGATGGACGAAGGCTTCAACCAGTATATGAATATTCTCTCCGATGCCGATGCAGAAGGAAAACCTTATAGCCTCGATGGAGAAGGCCAGCGTTACGGAAGATCAAGCGGTGGAGAAAATGAAGCACCGATGATGTGGAGCGCCAACGATGCCGGACCGGGATATGGTTTTCAGACCTATGGCAAAGCACCGTTGATGTTGTCCATGCTTGGCGGCATTGTGGGTGATGAGGCTGTACTGAAAGCAATGAAAGAATATGCCAAAACATGGAGCTTCAAGCACCCCTCTCCGTGGGACTTCATGTTCTTCATGAACAATGCGCTCGGACAAAACCTGGAATGGTTCTGGTACTACTGGCTGTTCACAACAGAATCCGTTGAGGGCTCCATTCGCGAGGTGAAGACTTCTAAGGATATGACGCGTGTCGTTGTTTACCAGGCCGGGCAGATGCCATCACCGGTAGTATTGAAAGTAGAGTTTGAAGAAGGCGGTGCCATTGCCAGTATGCCCAACGCAAAAGAGATCGACAAGAATACAGTTGTCGTTACCTGGCCTGTGGATGTGTGGTTCAACGGAAGCCGTACATTCAATGCCGACCTGAAGTTAGGTGACCGGAAGATCAAGAAGATCACACTCGATCCTTATGGAAGATTTCCGGATGCAGAGCTCAAAGACAATGTGTGGCCGGTAGAGAAATAGAGTCCTTAAAACGAAGGCTCCTGCTGAGAATGAGTCGAAGCACTCCGCACCGAGTGAGTGATGCAACCATGTTGTAAACCTTAGGACGAGTTAGTGGCTTGCCGCAATCACTGAGTCAATTGACCCAATTACTAAGGAAAGCTACAAATAGCCTTTTCAGCCTAAAAATGCGGATTATCAGTAAGACGGGAATTTCTCTTTCATGACTTTTTCTTCCTGCCTGATCCTTATGGCGAGGGGTATCAGGTAGACTGGCAATCCAATAGCTAATGTCATCCATGCGTTGCAGATCAGCGTCACAGAAATCAATTCAGGAATAACATTGAGAAAATAGTTGGGGTGACGGACATGTCTAAAAAGAAAACCCGTTTTCAAAACATGATCAGTGGAAATGATCAGCTTCACCGTCCATACGTTGCCCAAACTCAGGATCACCCACCAAAGCATAATCATTGAAAAAGCAAATAGACCCAATCCCCAATAGGTGTAGTCATTAGCTGTTGTACCATTGTAAAGCGCTTCTGTGAGGCAACTGGCATAAAACAAAACATGTGCTATTGTCAGTGCTGCCGAGTTTACTTTTCCGAATTCCAGGGCGCCTGTTGACTTGAGACGCTTTTCATTATATATCGATTTTCCAAGGCTGATTAATCTAATCACAAAACACGCAAGCATAAATTGAAGAATAGTCATGGGGTGGTTATTATTGGATCAAACTCAAATCTCGGGCTGATGAGTCAGAAAATCAAATTCTTAGGCTTCCGTTATCGATTGTCGCTATGCCGTTACTCTCATTGATCGAGAAAGACGAACGAGAGTGAGGTGACTGCTAAGAACGGAGAAATTTTGATTAACTATTTTAGCGGAACAGGTTGTGCACTTGGCTTATTCCAGAACTTGCTTTTTACGACTCTTCCTTGTACTTATCCCCCACTGGCACCACCTGGTTTCCAAACAGGATCTATCTTGTCCGCGCATACATTTGCCACCGCCTAGCCGTAAACCATGGTCATTGTTATGTTGCAAACGTATCTTTGACACCAGCCTCTGTTATGTCTTATTTAACTTTTGAAAATAGAATGCAAAAACGTCTCTTTAAATCGCTCGCTATTGCCCTTTTGTTCTATGGCTCCCAGACCTTGCTGGCGCAAGGCAGCTATACCATAAGCGGAACCATCAAGGATGGCTCAACCGGAGAGCGGCTTATTGGTGCTACAGTGCGTATTATCAATTCATCAACCGGTGCAAGTACCAATGAGTATGGATTTTATTCGCTTTCACTACCATCCGGCTCCTATACCTTAGCAGTTAGCTACATGGGCTACAAGGTTGCCACGCAACAAATTCAGCTAGATAAGCCTCTCAAACTGGATCTGGACCTCGCTCAGGAGTCCGCTCAGTTGGATGAAGTCGTGGTGAGTTCTGTTCGTGCTGATGAGAACTTGTCTACTCCTGCCATGGGAACGGAGACGCTTAATATGAAGACAATAGCAAAACTCCCGGTGCTGTTCGGTGAAAAAGATATACTGAAAACGATTCAGCTTTTGCCCGGAGTAAAAAGCAATGGTGAAGGAAACAGTGGCTTCAGTGTGCGGGGTGGCGCTACCGATCAAAACCTCATCCTGTTGGATGAAGCCCCTGTATATAATGCCTCCCATTTGCTTGGCTTCTTCAGCACCTTTAACAGTGATGCCATAAAGGATGCAAATCTGATTAAGGGCAATAGCCCCTCACAATATGGAGGTCGCCTTTCATCTGTATTGGATGTTAAAATGAAAGATGGAAACAACCAGGAATATAAAGTCAACGGAGGAGTTGGAATTATCAGCAGCCGGTTAAGTATTGAAGGCCCGATTCAGAAGGGCAAATCATCCTTCATTGTGTCGGGAAGACGCACGTACGCAGACCTCTTTCTAAAAGCCAGTCCTCAATACAAAGACAGTAAGCTGTACTTCTATGACCTGAATGCGAAAGCTAACTACAGCATCAACGCCAGGAATCAACTCTATCTCTCCGGGTATTTTGGAAGAGATGTTTTAGGTTTCGGAAATACTTTCGGTGTCTCCTGGGGAAACACCACGGGTACAGTCAGATGGAATAACATCGTAAATGAAAAGCTGTTCTCAAACACATCCTTTATTTACAGCAATTATCAATACAAAGTTGAAATTCAAAATAATGACAACAATTTTGAGATCGTCTCTCACATTCAGGATTGGAATCTGAAACAGGACTTTACTTACTATCCCAGTCTGAAACATACAATACGCTTCGGGTTCCAATCGATTTATCACACGCTTTCGCCAAGCAAGTTCAGTGGGTCTCTGGTACCAAGTTTTCCTAAAACAACAAAGACTGCCTGGGAAAACGCAGTCTACGTAAACGATGAATACAAAGTCACAGACAAATTAAATCTCAATTATGGTTTACGACTTTCCGCATTCACTGTATTAGGTGGCAACAAATACAATATCTATAATGAAGGCGTTAAGGTAGATAGCGTAAATCTTCGTAGTGGTGAACTGGGTAAGACTTATCTCAGGCTCGAACCGCGATTTACTGCCAACTACCGTCTTAATGAATTCAGTAGTGTAAAGGCCGGGTTTGCCCGCAATACTCAAAACCTTCACCTGCTTAGTAACAGCACGAGTGGAAATCCAACGGATCAGTGGGTTGGAAGCAGTTATACCATAAAGCCGGAGATAGCCGACCAGGTGAGTATTGGATATAGCCGAAATTTTAGTGGCAACAATTACGAAATGAATGTAGAGTCTTACTACAAGGAGATGCAGAACCAGATTGACTATAAAAACGGGGCAGATATCAATTCAGCTGCTGATGTGGAAAGTCAGTTATTGTTTGGCAAAGGAAGAGCCTATGGACTTGAACTGATTGTCAAAAAGAAGACCGGAAGGTTGACCGGCTGGATATCTTACACTCTATCCAAAACAGAAAGGAAAATTGATGGAATAAATAGCAACAACTGGTACAATGCGCGCCAGGATCGTACGCATGACCTTGCCGTGGTTGCCATTTATGAATTAAATAAGAAGTGGTCTCTTTCCGGGCTATTTGTTTACAGCACCGGGTATGCTGTTACTTTTCCTACCGGAAAATACCAGGTGGACGGTCAAACTGTTTTTCAATACAGTGCAAGGAATGCAAACCGGATGCCCGCTTATAACCGTTTAGATTTTAACGCAACGTACGAACCGAATAAGCAGGGCCGTGTTCATGGCTCCTGGTCATTTGGTATTTATAATCTATACGGGCGCCAGAATGCTTACTCCATAAATTTCGAAGATGATCCGAACGATCCAACCCGTACACGCGCCATGCAGACCTCGCTGTTCAGGTGGGTACCTAATATTGCTTACAATTTTAAATTCTAGTATTCGACCAATGAAAAAACTACTCTATATCATTGCAGGCACAGCTCTTATCACAAGTTGTGTGAAAGAGATTCATCTCAACCTGAGTAATCAAAGTGGCCAGATTCTTATTGACGGAAATGTAACCGATCAGGCCGGACCTTATTATGTTACTATTAGCCGGTCGGTGGCCTTTACGGAAAGTAATCAATACCCGCCTGTTACAGACGCTGTGGTGGTGATTAGCGACAATAGTGGACAGATTGAAACACTGCAATACGATGCGACTGCCGGCAGCTACAAGACTGATCACCTGAGAGGCATCAACGGCAACACCTATACATTGTCTGTCACTATTGATGGTACGTTATATAGTGCTCAAAGTACACTTCCACAACGGGTGGCACTCGACAGCTTGCGTGAAGTGGTACAGACCATTGTTAAGAGAACAAGGTATAGTATTATTCCGGTGTTCACCGATGCTCCTTCATTGGGTAACTATTACCGTTTCAAAGCATACATCGATGGAAAACTGAAAGATTCTTATTTCAATATCTCAGATAATACTAATAATGGATTGGTGAATACCCGGGGATTATCCATCGCAGTGGGTAGTGATGTCAATGAAGCTGAATTGGGAGATACTATTACCATTGAAATGCAATGCATTGATAATATTGTTTATACCTATTTCACAGCTCTTTCGCAGATTTCGAACACCAATGCTTTTGGTCGTGGTGTTACACCCTCCAATCCTCCGGGAAATATCAGCAACAATGCATTGGGTATTTTCTCTGCACATACAGTGCAATCGAAGAGTATAATTCTTAAATAAGAAGAGAGGATATTTTTAAAGGATGCGAGTCCATGTCTTATCGTTCTTATCTTTAAATCCGACCAACCCGTCTCTTTTGGAATAATAGAGTTGATGAAAGTACGACTTTGGATGCGTAGCAGATATCACAGCCACACGTTCATAGGTAATATTATTCAAAACATAGTTGTCTTCGATTGAAAGATACTGGGCTCCTTCAATAATGCTTTCTGAACCACTTTCACTTGTCAAGACAAGGGCTCTTGGTAACTCCGTCTTTACAGGTTTACCTCCCACTGTATCGGTCACGATCACAGTAAACGAAATTCTTTCTCCAAAGAAGTCAAGCGCTAACTTACTGCTGGTTTTTTTATCCTCGAATATTGACGCAATATCCTCAGACCGGAGACCAAGTTCTCCTTTAGACAGGGTCCGGAAATAGCTTACGTCAAGTGTTATTGTATCCGAACCATTTTCAAAAAAGAGCTGCTGCACAGTTGCATCGTGAAGCCATCTTTTAGTGTATCCAGGAACTTCATCTATTCCGCAGGATGAAAAAGTAAAGCAGGCCAATACAAACAGTACTATTCTTGTATTCATATACTTCTTTTTACTACTAAGTTAAATAATACACGGGCCTGCCGTTATTAGCCTTGTTCCAATAAATGGTAAATTGGTAATAGATATTTTTTTGCCTATCACCCTGTTTCGGTGATACCGCTCCCGTCTTTATCAATTTTTCTGTCGTGTTTGACGGGCTGCTGTCCCAGTCACCGTGGCCCCGGAAGGGGTCAAATGTTTATTGGTAGAGTGCGATGAATTTTGTTCGACCGGAAGGGATCGCATGTATCTCCGGGTCGAAATCAAAGTTACTAATTGATCAAGAAGATCAGCGAAGGTGCCTTCAAAAACAATTCCTTATTAATCGAAGCCCGCACCACATTGTACATGCAGAATATCAAAATACCTGCTCCTGTTTTCGTTATACCGGATGTCTATTTCTGTCCCTCCACATCCTGCATCAAAAATAAATTCAGCAGAACCATTCAGATCAAAAACCTTCCTGACCAGGTCTTCTCCCCTCGCCACCACCGACAGTGAAGCACCTTTTAGATTTCCTTCCAGTACGATCTTAATCTGGCTGTACTGTTTGTCAGAATACGATGGCGCTTTATCAAAGGCGAGAACTTCGTTATCATCATAGATAGCGTAAGCCCGAACTTGCAGCGACAGAAAATGGAGGCATGCTTCTGCAGCACCCGCTTCTAAAGATGGATTAAACCTCGTGATCCCGAGGTGCTGAACCTGGTCAATGATCTCTGTTTTGCTTTCGTTATCAACATGCCATCCATCAGCTGTTTTCTTCATCTTCATCGAAATCAGCTTGGAATAAACTCCGAGGTAGCACCGTTCAATCTCCTTTTTGTTCGATTCATCGACATCCTTTTTTCCAGGCCCATCCCCGGCAAATTCAGTGAGCGCATAAATGACGCTTACCTCCGCGAGGGCTTCACTTGCATTGATCATCTCAACGCTATTGATTTTGAAGTCCGTGACATAGTGTGTTGTTGCTTCAATGGTGCCACCCTCCGTTCTATTATAGTTTACTATAAATGGCCAACCTTTTGGCGTCACTTTATAATAAGACTGGTTGTCGTACACACCCGTACTCTCCAAGACACCCTGGTCGGCAGCAGAGTATCGACCCATTACGATCAGCTTGAACTCTGAAGTGAGCCATGTCTTGCTGGGAAGCTCTTTCAGTAAAATTTCATGGACTGCTTCAGGCTGTAATTTTTCTTTACATGACAATAACGCAGCACCGGCTATTGTGATAAGCAGAAGAGAGTTGGAAAGTTTGACTTTCATAATAAAAACGGAAAGATTAATAATGGAGTGACAAAGCAGGAAGATAACGGATAGGTTGGAATCTGTCAGGCCCAATACGTGAAATGTCGGGTTGAGTAAGTGAATGGTGGGTTTCAGGCTTTAGCCCTGTCCTGGATTTCTATGTAAGAGCGCTGGGGGTTGGGTAAAAGCAGAAGGTATCATCGTTGATAGCCTCCTGCCCCACCAAGTTACTTTACTACAGTAGCTTCAAGTTCTACAGTCAGTGTTGCAAACAGTCCTTTTACTTCAAGTAATGTAGTAGCCTGCTGAATTCCGTTTTTCTGGATGAATGGAACATAGACATCCATACAAGTGGTGAAAAATTCCTGAGTCGATGTTGTATAGACATTCAACCTCACTATGTTTTTGCACTCATAGCCGGAATCCTTTATGAGTTGTTCCAGGTTGGTAATCGTCTGAACGAGTTGGCTCCTCATATCAGCATTACTCGGAACACCGTTAGCATCAATGGCTACCTGTCCCGAACAGTAAAGTGTTCCCTCCACTTTCTTTACTTCCACTGCCTGTATCGAATTTGTGTTTTTGCCCCATGCCCATGGGTCGAATAATTTTTTCTCCATTTTTTTATTGTTTTAATTACAATACCAAAATAGAGGCGGGCTGCGACAGCCGTATGTCAGGGGTCAATAGTACTTATCGAAATACTCCTGCAAAGTCATCTTGTGCGGTTGAAACTTCTCTGCAGAAATCTCCATTCTCGTTATCCTGTCTAACCTGAAATACCTGAACTCCTTGCGTAGACGGCACCAGGCAATAAGCAGCCAGTTTTCGGTTGTACTTACTAATGCAAATGGCTCAATAACTCTTATTGTATTTTTATTTTGTTCGTTTTTATAATCTATGCTTACCAAAAGAAAATTGGTGAGTGCTATTTGCAGTTGCGAAATGTAATCGCTGTTTCTTTCCCTGTTAATGTTTTGTTCAAAACGCGTTCTGTCCGCGAGCAAATTGGCTTTGTCTTTTTCTGACTGTCTTAATACCGCTTTTATTTTATCAATTGCCTCTGTATAGTCGTTGATGAATGATCTGTCTTTGTTCTTCAGCACCAACTGTTCGGCAAGAATTAAAGCGTTGGCCTGGCTTTCGCTGAACATGACCGGTGGAATTTTATAGCCTTCCATCAGGCTGTACCCTTTCCCCTCTTCCGTTATCACAGGAACACCGGCCTGTTCCAAAGCTTTTACGTCACGGTAAATTGTCCTTATGCTTACGCCAAATTTTTCAGCAAGAAAAGTGGAGGTTAAAATCCGCTTCGTTTGCAATTGGGTAAGAATTGCAGTCAGTCGTGAAAGTCGTTTTGTGTCAGCGCTAGCCATTCAGTTGTCCGAATAATACGCATAACATAAACATATATACAACTGTGTTACGCAACACCTCCGAAAATATCTCGGCTTTAGTTGATTTTCACGCAAAGACGCGTAAGACGCAAGGTCGTAAAAAAAATAGCCTGCATTCACTTGGCGACTTATGCCGTTTGGCGTGACATGGGGCTTGCTTTGAACATCGAAATCAAGGACGGGAACTGCCGGTGGTTTTCGATGCAGTACCAGGGGCATTGTTAGACAGCATGGCTTCAATAGCAGCAAGCCGTTGTTCCAGATTTTTATTGACAGCCTTGAGCTCTTCGAGTTGCGATTGTTTCGGCTTGTTGTTTTCGAGTGCCGCGACTTTTGTCTGGAGCTGCGCATTTGCCTCTTTAAGCTGTTTGCTTTCAGTCATCAATTGCTCTATTAAAGCCTGCTGTTCCTGAATTGCTTTTACCGCAACGATGTGAACGTTACTAATATCAATTGCCAAAATTTCTTGAGGATCACCACTCAGATATTTACCGCTACCCTCCACCGACTCCGGAAATACCTTTTGAAATTCCTGAGCAATGAAACTGTAGTAATACTGATTCTTGATCGAAGGAAATCGATTCCGCCATTCATCCGTATACCGATACGTAACCGGCCGGAGTTTCTTAATCGTCTCTAATCCGTTAGTCACTGTTTGAATGTCTGTTTTAATTCTTCTGTCAGAAGTATTAATCCAGGTGGTTCCGGTTGTCTTACCCGCAGAGCCGACCACCTCGAGTGAGTGACTGGGGCTATTGGTACCAATACCTACAGAGCCAAGGGGATTACCACTCGGATCCACAGCGAGAAGTACATTCCCAATACTTAAACCAAGGCCCCCGGTCAATGTAATAGAACCACCTCCACCACCACTTTTTGCGCTGCCAGCTAAAATCTGTATATCGCCACCACTGCCGCTCGAAGAATTACCAAAACCAGCTGCGATAGTTACTTTGCCACCATCACCGGCAAGGCTCTCGCCCCCCGTGATAGAAACGTTGCCGCCAGTGGTACCTTGACTCTGACCTCCGGCCATAATAACATCACCTCCCAAACCGTTATCTGCTTCTCCTCCTAGAAGAGTTAAATTACCACCAGGACCTGGACCAACATTATCTCCTGCAATTATACTGATAGGACCTGCTGCTGGTGTACCACTTGCTTCCGGTCCTTGAATGAAAACGCCACCACCTCCCACACCAGATCCACCTCCTATAAATACATTTCCTCCCGCACCTGTTGTTGAACTTCCACCACTTAGCAGCAGGCTACCACTCGGTGAAGTTGTGGCAGAACCTGCAGTAATAATCATGTCATTTCCTATTCCGGAAGTAGTTGGTGCTACGATAATGCTCCGCGTGGCTCCTTTAGATAAAGTAATATCACCTGTCACCTCCAGTGTCGAAACAGGTGATGTAGTGCCTATACCTACTTTTACCGCATTTGCACCAGTGCCACCTAACACTAATGAATTGCTGGTACTTACTGCTGCCATAAATCCAATAGCAGTAGCATTCGTGAGGTTATTGTTTGCTACATCGGCTCCGTTTCCAAGCGCTGTGTTATTAGTTCCTATGGTATTGCTTTGAAGCGCATTATTGCCTACGCCCGTGTTGCCCTGCCCAGTGGAATTGTTGAGGAGCGTGCTGGATCCAAGGCCGGTGTTGAGCGATCCATTATTCGCTGCCAAAGCGGATTTTCCGACAGCTGTGTTGGTTCCTCCTGTGGTGTTGTTCTGCAAGGCAAACTTTCCAATAGCCGTATTGCTGACACCCGTTGTATTACTGTTTCCTGCCAGATGACCATAGAAGGAATTAAAAAGCAGGTGATCAATTCTACCTGCATTTTGATTATTGACTTTAAAACTAAGCGGGATATTGTCTGTGGTGCCAATGAAATTGGTACCATCTGTGGTTCCTGCATTTCCGGTCAATGCCCAATTTCCGGAAGAGGTAGCCCACGAAAGCGTGCCGGTACCATTGTTGGTGAGTATCGAACTGACACCACCTTGTGCCGCAGGCCAGGTATAGCCGACCGTATTTAGTGAGGTTGAGGCGCCTGACACTGTAAGGCCCGACACTGTTGCAGCTCCTGTAGCTAAAGTACCGGTAGTAGAAATATTCTGCGTGCCAAATGCAGGTGTGATCTTACTTCCTGCAATAGCAGCAGTTCCGGATATATCCGCATCGGCAATGGTACCATCGTTTATTTTCGCAGAGGTGATCGCATTGTTAGCGATGGTCAATACTCCAGTGCTAGCGATGGTGGCATCTCCACTCATGGCAACAGCAGTGGCAACGTTCGTGGCATTGCCGACGAGAATATTATTCTGTGCAAGAGTAGCAGTCAAACCCGGAGCCCATGAAAGTGTACCCGCGCCATTGTTGGTAAGTACTGTATTCGCAGTGCCTTGTGCCGCAGGCCAGGTGTAGCCGACTGTATTTAATGAAGTTGAGGTACCTGACACTGTAAGACCAGTGACTGTAGCAGCTCCCGCTCCTAAAGTACCGGTAGTAGAAATATTCTGCGTGCCAAATGCAGGTGTGATCTTACTTCCTGCAATAGCAGCCGTTCCAGATATATCCGCATCGGCAATGGTGCCATCGTTTATTTTCGCAGAAGTGATTGCATTGTTAGCGATCGTCAAAGCTCCGTTGGAAGCAATGGTCGCATCGTTGCTCAGCGCAACAGCAGTGGCTACATTCGTGGCGTTTCCTACAAAGATGTTGTTTTGAGGAAGAGTAGCTGTTAACCCGGGAGCCCATGACAGCGTGCCCGTGCCACTGTTAGTAAGTACTGTACTGACACCACCTTGTGCAGCAGGCCAGGTATAGCCTACTCCATTCAACGAAGTAGAGTTGCCGGAAATGGTGAGACCAGAAAGTGTCGTTGCACCGGCAGCCAAAGTACCGGTTGTCGTAATAGCCTGAGTTCCGAAGGCAGGTGTGATCTTACTTCCTGCAATAGCAGCAGTTCCAGATATATCCGCATCGGCAATGGTGCCATCGTTTATTTTCGCAGAAGTGATTGCATTGTTAGCGATCGTCAAAGCTCCATTGGAGGCAATGGTCGCATCGTTGCTCAGCGCAACAGCAGTGGCTACATTCGTGGCGTTTCCTACAAAGATGTTGTTTTGAGGAAGAGTAGCTGTTAACCCGGGAGCCCATGACAGCGTGCCCGTGCCACTGTTAGTAAGTACTGTACTGACACCACCTTGTGCAGCAGGCCAGGTATAGCCTACTCCATTCAACGAAGTAGAGTTGCCGGAAATGGTGAGACCAGAAAGTGTCGTTGCACCGGCAGCCAAAGTACCGGTTGTCGTAATAGCCTGAGTTCCGAAGGCAGGTGTGATCTTACTTCCTGCAATAGCAGCAGTTCCAGATATATCCGCATCGGCAATGGTGCCATCGTTTATTTTCGCAGAAGTGATTGCATTGTTAGCGATCGTCAAAGCTCCATTGGAGGCAATGGTCGCATCGTTGCTCAGCGCAACAGCAGTGGCTACATTCGTGGCGTTTCCTACAAAGATGTTGTTTTGAGGAAGAGTAGCTGTTAACCCGGGAGCCCATGACAGCGTGCCCGTGCCACTGTTAGTAAGTACTGTACTGACACCACCTTGTGCAGCAGGCCAGGTATAGCCTACTCCATTCAACGAAGTAGAGTTGCCGGAAATGGTGAGACCAGAAAGTGTCGTTGCACCGGCAGCCAAAGTACCGGTTGTCGTAATAGCCTGAGTTCCGAAGGCAGGTGTGATCTTACTTCCTGCAATAGCAGCTGTGGCAGATATATCCGCATTGGCAATTGTACCATCTATTATTTTCGCGGAAGTGATCGCATTGTTAGCAATACTGAAAGCACCTGCAGTGCCCGTTACCGCAAGAGTAAGGTCACCACCGACAGTAATGCCTGTGTTACTTCCATTATTCGATAAGAGTTGATTAGCAGTTAGTGCAGGTAGTGAACCGGCAGCTGCCCATGTTAAAATTCCGGCACCATTGTTTGTCAATACCGTGTTGGCTGAGCCTTGTGCACCAGGCCAGGTGTACCCTACCGTATTCAATGTGGTAGAATTGCCTGACACAACAAGTCCGGATAGCGTAGTTGCACCGGCAGATAAAGTGCCTGTGGTCGAAATGTTTTGAGAACCAAATGCCGGAGAATTAAGAGTTGCCAATGATCCTAAACCTAAATTGGTTCTTGTATTAGCTGAATTGACTAAAGTAAGAGCACCGGAGTTATTTATGACGGCATCGCCACTCATGGGTACTGCAGTGGCTACACCGGCAGCACTACCAACAAAAATCTGATTGTTGGCAAGCGTTGGGATTCCACCGGATGTATTTGTCCCCAGCACCCAGGCTCCAGTTGTATTATCCCATTTTAATATTTGGTCTGTAGTAGTAGGTTTAGGTGTCGTTGACCATTTGGTGCCATCCCAAACCAACAACCTGCCCTGATCAGCAGTACCGGCAAGAGCGGGACTGGCCAAATCAAAAGAGGTTTGATTTCCATTCAGGCTAATGGTATTTCCACTAATGGTTATCCCGGATGAAGAAGGCCCCGTTCCGGTTGTACCGATAGTCTTCCAGGACGAAGTACCACCGTCATAATAGTAGACTTTATGGTCACTACTGTTATAGACGATCATACCCGCTTTTCCAAACGAGGCAGGAGCCGTACCAAGATTGACTTTAGGGATAATTAACCCCTGATTCCCATTGGCTACTAAAAGAAGTACAGCATCCGGGTCTGCAGTGGATGCCCCGATAGCTACAGAATTATTTTGCGCCCGGGTGACAAATGTTGCAAGAAGGAAAGTAACAATGACAAGTGATTGTTTGTAATGTAGCCTCATCAAAGAAATGGTTATGGACGGAAAAGAAATGGTTATAGACGGAATCGTCAAAGATAGGATGCTCTTAAAGTAGAATCACTTAGTATATCTGAAGGTTCAACGAAAGTCATAGACAATGCAACAGAAGTGCCAATCAATAGCTTGTGTTTGCTCTAAATCAAATCTTTTGCTTGACCCTGGAAGGGTCAAATGTTATAATTAGGCATCATGGAAATCTGTTAGACCCCAGAGTCCGCATGTTTTCGGTAGAGTTGGCCAGATGGGTTATTTGTTGGTTGGCCGATCAACAACAACAAAGTATTTGTCGAAGCTCTTATTCCAGGAATGTCATGTCTTCTTCTGAGATTGAAATCTCAAGTGCCTTTATATTTTCTTCAAGATGTTTCAGTTTTGAAGTACCGGGAATTGGTAAAATCAAGTCGTTATAGTGCAGTAGCCAGGCCAAATGTATTTGAGCTGGTGTCACACCATACTTTTTAGCAATTACCGAAATCTTATTCTCATTCTTTGGCAAAGAACTTTGCAGCGACCAAAAAGGAATCATTGGGATTTCTTTTTCCGTACAAATGTCCATAACCTCTTGCATGCCTCTGATCTCGTTGTTGTAGAATTTAAAAGTTGTTCGCTGTCCATAACCGAATGCATTTTCCACGCTGGCAATATCTCCCATGGTCAATGCCTTATTCAATTCCTCCGCACTTACACAACTTAACCCGACATGTAAAATCTTTCCCTCCTTTTGCATTTCAAACATCGCCCCTAAAGATTCATCCAGTGGTGTATCTGTTCCAGTAGTGTACCGAAGATGTACTAACTTAAGTTGTTCAACTTTTAAAGTCCTGAGATTGTTTTCTATACTTGCTCTCAGGTTTTGAGGTTTATCGAAAATTTTCCAACTCTTATCTTTCGTTCTTGTAGTCCCTACCTTGGTACAAATCACTAACTCATTTGAGTAAGGAAATAATGATTCAGCAATCAGCCGGTTGGTCACATCTTCTCCATAAAAATCGGCTGTATCCAGGAAATTTACTCCATTGCTCACTGCCGCTTTAAGTATCTGCAATGCTTCAGGTCTGTTTTTGGGTTCGCCCCAAACAGATTCACCTGTCAGTTGCATTGTACCGTAGCCGAATCTCTTTAAAACCAATGGGTGATTTGTGTTTGCTGCAATGGTTATTGTCTTTTTGATGTTCATAGTTATAAAATTTGCTATGAATCAAAATTGAGGACTAAAACGGTTTAGTCATTTGCCAAATGGCAAAAAGAGTCAGCGAAGACTTCTTCTTATTCTGCTCAAAGAAGATTGAGTAATGCCTAAGTAAGAAGCTAGATAAGAGAGTGGAATGCGGTTAGCCAGTTTTGGATATTCTTCCATAAACGTCAGGTAACGTGTAGTCGCGTCTTCTGAAACCATAGGGCTTATCCGTTTAATTTTTCTCGTCAACGCTTTTGAAGTGATTTTATTCACCATACCACTCCAACCGGTTATTGTATTTGAAAACGTCTCCCAGTCATTTTGTGAAAATACGATCAGCCTGCAATTGGTAACAGCCTGTATGTATACGGATGACAGCGCTTTGCTTTCAAAACTATTGATATCAACAACCAAATTGTTTTCGTCAATGAAATACTTTGTTATCTCTTCTCCCTTATTGTTGTAAAAACATATCCTGATAATTCCTTCTACAATAAATCCGACTTGCCGTGGAATTTGTCCGGCTTCAGAGAAATATTCTTCTTCCTTAAGCTCTAATTCTTTAGCTCTTTTTGAAATCATTTCAACCTGTTGCTGATTCAAATTTCCAAATTGCAGAATGAATGTAATGAACTCTTTCATTGGGTTACCGCGAGAAACAGATTACTTATATACAAATTTAAGGAATAAGCGCCCCGTTGGGCTATTGTGGTCGACCAACAGCAATACACTAATCAACAACAACCTTGGGGAGAAAAAATTGTTCGCATTTTCTAATAACTAATTGTGTCGCTCAATAACTGATCCTCCTCGCCTTTCTGTTTTAATGATATCTAGGGATTCCTATGATAGCAAGAGTTGCTTTGAAGATAGCCCGCAGGTCACATGCTGATCTATTGATGCTTTCTACCCACATTGTTACAAGTATGACGGGCAATGTATTTTTTAGTTCGGTATACATTGTAGCACAAGTAGCGTGTACCGATTCTTATACAATCCAATTTCGCAATGCCCTAGGCGCACCCACCGACAAGTAGTCGTAAGTTGGTACACTGCTACAGTAAATTGGTCCAACAAGGACGGGTTATGAAAAAGGTATACTTAGGTCTTCGCCCGCCCTTGCTGGCGTTTCTTCACCGAGCATGAAAATTTCTTCACCTGTCGTAAAAGGTTTTTATTGGAACATCCTCATTGCTAAAAATCTTATACAGCAGTGGGTCTTCTAAAATACTACTGACGAGATAAAATTTTCCATCCACCACAACCTGGTTATTCATAAGCCGGATACCATGACTGTAGTCGACATACCAGTCTACATGACCACCATACACGGGTTGAATGGGTAATCCGTCGGGCTTGTGCCATCCATAGATGACTACTTTATTGGGTTTGTTTCCTATTCGTGCCGATAACACAACGTCTTTTTTTATTCCAGCAATGAGTTGACCGTTCTTTGCACCGGCCTCCCCTTTTTGTTTCTCAATCTGTTCATTGTGCGCCACAAACTTCTCTACCGTCTCATTGGCATTACCCACCGGCTTGTAGAAGAAGGGGTCCAATTTTACTTCCGCCATTTGATAAATATGATCACTTAGTTTGGGTGTGATCAGAGAAGCGCCATACCGGGAAGCCAGTTGTTGGGCCGTGTGTGGATTCATGGGAACCCGGCAATAGTCAGCGTCACTACCTACAGCCAGGTAATCGGGCATGACTTCATACATGACCCGGTGAGGTCGTCCTGCGGAATCCATGAACTGCGCCTGCAGGGTGACTGTCTTTCTTAAAAACTCAGGCATGTTGCCGGCAGCCAGCGCCTTATAGATTTCTACTTCACGCTCTTCCCTGGATAACGGAGCCACGCGCTTCATGAAAGCAGATCCCGGCTCGGCATCGGCCGTACGGCCGGGGATATTCAACCAGCGGATGGGGATCGCGATACTATCGGCAATAAAGCCGGAGTAAGCCCGCTTCCCAAAATAGGTGTATTGCTTCTGCTCCTGTTTAGACCCACTCAGTACACAATGAATAAATCCATTTCGCTCCACTTGCACGGTGTGATAGATTTTTTCCGTGGGATTTGTCTTGAGGATGATCTCGATGGTTTTCTTTCTCGATGTATGCCATACCAAACTGTCCTGATCCTTCTTTTTGAAACGCCAGGTTTTGGCCAGGTAGTCTTTCATCATCTTACTCCTGTACCACGTTCCACCTGTGGGCGATACCAGCGGTTTGTCATTGTAAATAACCACACTGTCATTGTATGCCAGCACCGACAATGATTTTTTCTTTCCCGATTTCAACCACTTCGTCAGGCGAGGTCCATGGATCGAATCTTCATAGCCATAGTTGCTGTCCAGAAATGCGATACGGCCCACCTTGTTCGGCAGGGTTTCATTTGACTCCAGGTAACTGAAAATAAATCGTCCGCCTCCGCTGTGCCCGCTCAGCATAACCTGCGTATTCCATGGTGAGAATATTGTCGTGAGCGAATCAACAAGCTTGACAATATCCTGCTGAAAGCCCGGGTTATTATTCTTCCACACCGACCAGCTTTTTTGCCTGGCCTGGAGATACGCCACAACAATGATCTGATCGTGAAGAACACTTCTAAGGAACCGGGTCTGGGCGCCAATGTGCTGAATGTCGTAGTGCCAGTCATCGCCCGGTTTCATAGTCTTCCCAAAAGTTTGCTCGATTGTATTTCCATTGGGCAATGCATACAAAATGAGCAGCAATGGTTTGTTTTTTTCCAAACCAGTTGATGGCGCATTGATCAATATGCGTGTGTCGGGTGGAGCATCTTCAATAACCAGTTGCTGTTCCTGAAACATGTTGGCTGGCTTGAATCCCGGCAGCGGCTGACCGTTGATTGCTCGAAGTGGAAGCCACATCAGAATCAGGAGCGTAAAGAAAATTTTCATCGTGAAGCGGAAAAGTATGTTTTTTTTACATTTTTTCACCATCGAGTTTTGTACATCACGTATTTATTTAGTCCAGCGCTTGCCTGCTTGCCGAAAGAATCGTAAACCGAGTTTGCGAATTATTAACTTGCGGCCTGAGCAATCTAAATAATCTGTGATAGAATTTTCAATTGACAACTACAACATAACCGTTTTTGTCGGCCAAGTTCCTACCATCATCGATCACTATAAAAAGCATTCAATTTTTATAGACGATAAGGATTTAAAGAATGAGGGGACTGAAGTCTACGTGATTATCTCAAAGGGATTCTTAAATCCAAGCTATTCAATAATCGCTTTCAGATCTGATCCCGTTGGCTATGCAGGATTTAGACCCGGGCTTCATTACGAAAAAGAATCGGATACTTTATTTATTGGTGCCGGGAGAGTAATTAAAACTTACAGGCTCTCGGACAATAAATTAATATTTGAGAAGAATCATGGATTTGGATTTTGGAGCTGGACAAAGTATTCCAACTTTATTCTTCAACAAGAAGAAACGGACTTCGGAGTTTTTAATTTACAGGGCGAGCAACTTTGGGAGACATTTGTTTCTCCTCCCTATGAGTTCAGCTTCGTTGGAGATAATATTATTCTGAAGTTTGATGACATTATTGAAAAAAGAAATCTAGTTACCGGAGCGAAGAGTTGAAGGCAGCTCCCGCGCTCTCCGAATGTTTCTCACTGCGATGATTTGAAGTCCTAGCCATATCATAAAAGAATCCCAATTGACAATGAAAATATCAGCGATCATAAAAAACGAACTTAATAGAAACGAAATAGTCGTTTCTACCAATGGCCAAACGAAACCAATTCAAATTCCTTCGAAGGATTCAGGTTATGGGTCTTCGGTAAATGGGGCTGAATTATTACTCCTTTCGTTGGCGGTATGCTATTGCAATGATATCTACCGGGAAGCTGCAAAGCGGAATATTAAAATAATGGAGATCGATGTTGAAGTTACATGCAACTTTGGGGCTGAAGGAGATCCGGGAACTAACTTTGAGTATAAGCCAATCATAAAATCGACCGCCACAAAGGAAGAACTTCAGCAACTTATCAAAGACACCGACAGTATCGCGGAAATACATAAAACATTAAGGCAAGGGGCAAATGTTAAACTGATAGTGTAAGAATTGATTTCCCTCCCGTCTTGCCGTAGTTTTTCTCCGGCAAGATTTGAAGTCCTATCAAAGACCGCGCGTTTATTTATCCTGTGCCGGCGAATACTTCACTATGTCAATGCCAATACCGTTCGGGTCTTCAATGGCAAAATGTCTGTCGCCCCAAGGCTCGTTACGAATATCAATTTTTATAGCAACTCCTTTCTTTTTAAGGTCGTTATAGATTTTGTCAACGTCATCCACTTCTATCGTCAAGTACATTCCTTGTCCCTGAAATGCTTTATGAAAGAGGGGCTGTTGGCTTGCATGGTTGGGAAGTAAGAAGCTGATCTCGGCTTCATGACTTGGGGTGTGCATCAGTAGATAAAACTCATTTTCAAAAGTTACCCCAAAACCTAAAATGGTGGTGTAGAAAATCTTGGTTTCTGCCAACTTCGCTGTGATCACTCCTGCGTTTAATTTCATCTTTCCTGATTTTTTACTGGTTGAGGTTGCTTGTGAGTAAGCACTTGCTGTGACGCAGAGTGCGATGAGTATGAATAAGGATCGTTTCATCTCGTATTAAAAGACGCGAGTCCAGGTTTTGTCGTTCTTATCCTTTAAAACCAACCAAGCCGTCATTTTTAGATTTTATGCTTGCACGAAATTACTGGCTAATACTATTAGTCTTATAACAATCAATGGTAAATTTATCATTTTTTTAAACACACCTTGTTTGGTGAGATGGTACAATGAGCTGAACAAGAGCAGAAATAGGTCCGCGCTTCATTGCTATCGAAAGGATTACTACACCGAATTTGCGAATTGTTCGGATGTTCTTTCCTTAACCCGCTCGCTAAGCACAACTCCCCCTATCTGCGGTGGTTCTTCAAGGTATTCTTTTATAGGTGGAGTGCAATTGTGTTCTGCTTTTACTAATGTTGCGGATTATTACTCCAAAAGATATTTAGATGCGAGGATGTTTGGTTTTCAGTTTCATTTGTGTTTGGGTCACCAACGGATATTCACAGAATACTATTGATGATAGTTCTAATCTTAAGCAGCATCAATTATTCAGATCAATTGAGATTGGTATACCTGAAAATGTCGGCCGGCTTGAAACAAATAAAGAGGTAGTTGAGAAAATGGGATTTGCCGATTTTTCATCGACTGATAAAAAAATAGGAATCAAAATCCGGGAAATGACCGAGGCAGACCTTTCTGAAATAAAGGACTCAATGGACGGCCTGGCTACCTCACTGTACAACGGGACAATACTTACGAGTGAAGTCATCCAAATCAATGGTATAGATTTCTTTGTCACAGATATTAAAGGACAATGGAACGGACGTGGAGATACGATTGGGATGTTCCGTTATTATTTTAACGCAAAGGGTAATTGCTACAATCTCTGGATGAGATATCCCGTTGACTTAATTAACAAGACAACAGACCTAAAGAAGCGGATGTTACAATCGATTAAGATTATCCGCTAAGCCCCCGCCCTGCCTTTCTTCTCCGGTAAGATGCACTCATGAGTCATTGTTACTGGAAAACTCACAAACCAAATTTTCGAATTACTAACTTGTAGCCATGAGAAATGGGGACTAACAGATAGCACATGACATTTTACGACAGGTACATTGGCGGAGAAACTGAAAAAGTTTACGAAGAAATATACAGCCTAAAACAAGATGCTTTTTTGCCTGAAAATTTTAGCGAAATACAAAAAGTATTAACAGAAACTTTTGAAAGAACTGCTTATAACCTTGAAGTAATTTACGGTGAGCTTAAAAAAATAGACTACCTGTTTAAAACTGAATTCGAATACAACTTTCAGCGGCCGTTAATCAAACCCCTGGAAAACACAGAAGAACTACTGAGCAAATTAGATCAAAATGTAAGACCCCTTGGGTATGTGCCGCTCTCGCTCAAGATGTTTTACAGGATAGTTGGTGCTTGTAACTTCGGTTGGGATTATGACACCAACGAAGATTTCATTTGGCAATGCGCTGACCTGATACAAATAGTAAGCCTTGACGACCTGCAGTCACACGTGTCCAATGAATATTGGGCATCTGACATGAAAGACGGATTACAAAAACACTATAAATATCCTTTTTTAGAAGTCTCGGCAGATTACTTACACAAAGACAATATCAGCGGAGGGCCTGCCTATGCTATTCAAATAACTACAGAACCAAGTATTGACGGTCTTTTATTGGAAGAGTCGCACAACACCACGTTCATAAACTACCTAAGAATTTGTTTCAGGAATTGTGGCTTTCCAAGAATCACCTTACCTGAATATAAAAATGAGTATCAGGCTTTCTTCGCTACAGTAAAGCCCAGGTTAAAAGAAATATAATCCCTCGCCCACCCGAGATTGAGCGGGTCTTTCACCCGACTAGTATAAATATCTGATTTTACAGATTGTCACTGATCGATACTCATTGAGGTGATAAATTGAGTAATAAACTCAATCATGCTCTTATGAAAAAGATCAGTCGCTCATTTATCATCATTGCTCTTCTTGCTGTGGGTAGTCTGCTTGCGCAGACGGCAAAGACTTCTACCGTAATTGGCACCCAGACATGGGATGTAAAAAATCTGGATGTAACCACTTTTGCCAACGGAGATAAAATTGAACAGGCACAGTCGGATGAAGAATGGGTGAAGGCCGGCAACGAGATGCGCGCGGCCTGGTGCTACTATGAAAATAATACCGACAACGGTAAAACTTATGGCCTGCTGTACAATTGGTACGCTGTAGGCGATCCGAGGGGCCTCGCACCAAAGGGCTGGCATGTACCTACCAAAGCCGAATGGATCACTTTGCTTGATCAGGCTGGCGGCAAGAATGTGGCAGGCACTCCGCTCAAAGGCAAATCAGGATGGGAAGCTGTGGGTGGCACTGACCGAAACGGAACAGATGACTACGGATTCAATGCACTGCCCGGAGGTCTTCGTTCTGAATCGAACGGGAAATTCAATGGCAAGGGTACCAGATGTCAATACTGGACCTCTACCAAAAACACTTCTGTAAACGCAGCGATTATTGTTTTGGGCGTTAACCCCGGAGTAACTGTGGGAGGTATCGCAGGCAACAAGTTTGGGTATTCGGTAAGGTGTATGAAGGATTAAACCTCTGTTTAAATTCGGTTAATTTTAATTAAGTAGTCCGAGGTCGTTTGGGTCACCCAACAACTTTTTGTTTTGAGGGAGACTAAGCTTTCTTCTGTTTGAAAACTATCGTAATCACGGTGCCTACTCTCGGCTTGCTGTTGATGGATATCTTGCCATTCAATGCCATCACCTGAGTTTTTACCAAATACAAACCCATGCCACGTCCCTCCACATGGTTATGAAACCGCGCGTAGAGATGAAAGAGCTTGCTCTTGTTGACCTCTGTATCAAACCCGAGGCCGTTATCTGCCACCGTCAATATGACAAAGTCATTTCGGATATTGGTTTTAATGGCCACCACCGGGCGGTGATCGGGATTTCTATACTTGATGGCGTTGCTGATCAGGTTATATAAAATACTATCGATATAGGGTCGGATGGAATAAAGGTTTTTAACGGCATGAAAATCTTCCTGTATCGTGGCCTGCGTCTTTTCTATCTCAGATCTTAAATTCTCTTTAACCCGTTGTAGTTCTGCCGACAGATCCACTGTCTCATACATATCGGTGTTATTCTTTCTTACCTCCAGTATCTTGTTAAGATCATTGATTACCGTATCCAATTCATTGGTGGTTGCCACCATTCGGTCAATGATTTCTTCACGCTCGGCAACATTATTCGCACTTATCTTTAAAACATTTCCAAGTCCCAAAATTCTTGCTACCGGACCTCGTAAGTTATGAGCTGTCACAAATGAATATTGCTCTAACTGCTGATTGTACTCCACCAACTCATTGGTCCTTTCTTTAACTGCCTTCTCCAGATTTTCATTCTCTTGATTTATTTTTTCATTCTGCACTGCAATCAACTCATTGGCTTCTTGTAATTTGTTGTTCCTGTCGGCAATCACCTCCAGTTGAGATGCGATTTTCTCTTGCTGATGCCGCAATGCTTCATTTGCCAGCTCCAGGTTCTCATCTTTGGTTGTTAGTTCTTCGTTCAGGTCCAGCAGTTTCTGATTAGAGCGTTGCTTCTGCCGCATGGCTATTAATAACCCTGAGGCAGCACTTCCTAAAATTAAGATCGAGCTGATCCAGATGATCTGTTGATTGCGTTTTTCTGCTTGTTGTAGTATTTTTTCCTGCTGATCTGCCAAAGCCTGTTTTTCCTGCTCTCTCTGCTCAAATAATAACGCACTGTTTCTTGCCCTGCCGTTTTGTATCGAATCGCGCAGCTTGTTGCTCAATAAAAGATAGTCCAGAGATTGTTGAATTCGGCCTCGTTTGGCTTCAATGGCCGAGAGTAAGGAGTATATACTCTCCAGGTCAATAGTGCGCCCCATCACCTGGTAGTAGTCGCGTGCCTCTAAGGCGTATCGATAGGCTGTTTGTATTTCGTCTTGCGCCAGTTTTAGCCTGGTAAAATAATACCGGTTATCTGCTCTATCACTGACGTTTTCCAATTTCTCTATTTGCCCCCAAGCCAGGCGAAGAATACTGTCGGCCTCGGCATATCTTTTTTGTTCAATACGCAGGGAGCCAAACAAATTAAGCATCAATGAATACCGGGGATTTTTTTCCTGTTTCCAGGTAGCTGCTCTTACCAAAGATTTCTCGGCCTCAATTAAGTTCTTGCTGGCCAGATTGGCCATAGCTATGTCGATGTGGAAGACAACGGTTAGGGGTTCGAGGCTTGCTGATTTCTGTGTGCAAGTGAGAGCACGCTTGTAATACGCTATCGCGCGATAGTAGTCTTCCAGCTTGTACATGCAATACCCGATATTGTCGAGTCCCCGGCCAACGATCTCATAGTCCTGAAGGGAGTCGGCTAGCTGTATACTTTTCTGGAAATAGGAAATTGCTGCAGGAAAGTCTCCACGTATTGAGCTCACACCTCCCAATCGCAAGTCGGCCCAGGCAATTCCTCTTTTGTAGCTCAATTGCTGAGACAACTGAAGGGCCTGGGTAGCCAGGTAGTTTGCGCTATCCCAATTGATATCATAATATTTTTGTGTGATAATACACAGCAGCAGCACCCGGTTAGTATCATACGGCTGTGTTCTGAGTTTGGCTTTCAGGCTATCAATCCCATCCTGATTTTGTGCAAAACCAGTACAGGACATCCAACAAATGATGATTGCAAGCCAGCCCTTCATTTTGAAATACTATAGTTAGGTCAATTTAATGAATTTAAAGCTGAAACTAACCTTTGCCTACAAGACACATATGGCCGGCAAAGCTTCAAATTTTCACACTCATCACTCATTTTAACCATTGGGGTTTCCGTAGTCAAAGTTATTCATCAGAGATCGGGGAACAATCCGATGATAACAGTTAGACCCGAGATTACCCAAAATTGAGACGCCTCTACCACAAGTTGTAGCGGTGCCGATCGCCCAACAATAACAAACAACCGGGTTTGCTATTTCACTGGATACAGCTTTAGGTATAGCAGTTTTGAGGTGGTATCACTTTTCTTATAGCCGTCCATTGATCCTGTGGCTTCGTCTAAAGCAAAAGAATAGCTCGTACCCACACCATTATCAAGTTGCTTGGATAAATAGGTAAAGCTTTTTTGAATTCGCGTGAATTCAGCTGTTTTAGTGTATTTAGGCATATTAAGTCCTTCGAGTATCAGCTCGACAAATTCCGGAGTGAACCCCTCAGTATTCCTGAGTATAGCAACTCTCGCATAGTCATTGGACTTTCTTGTAGCAGGAATGAATTTGGATAGCACCTTGTCTGTTTTTTCAGAACTTATCGAATAAATCCCTTCCACCGGATCAAGCTTACCTGCGTTGTCGTCAAGGTATTTTTTGATTGACTCTTCGGTCCATCCCTTCTTACCGCTTTGCGAGGTCAGATTACCCGAACAAGACATTACTATTAATACGAGAAAAACGAATAGGAATCCATTTCGGGTAGAGGGATAGAACGTTTTCATTAAGCGAAATTACGATTTCTCGTGATTTTGAAAGTGGTTTTACTAGTGGAGAATCCTCAGAATAATTTTTCTGAAGGTGGGGTTGTTCCTTTCAGCCGAAGATAAACCGTAGTCTGACCACGGTGGTGGGTTTGATGTTCAAAAGCCTTGGCCAGTCCGTCTTCAACGGTTGTCTCCCACCGATTGAACATTTTCACCGGATCATTGAGCCTGGAGTTATCCATACTTTTGACAACTGCTATGACAAAGTCATAACTCTGCAGCACTGCTTCCGTCACTTCAGCTTTGGTCTTGAATTGTGTTTTCTCTATGTCCTTATAGTTAGACGGGGTCATCACTCCATTGACTGCTTCCGTTACAATTTTATAATTGTCGACTGCCAGGTGATGCATCTGTTCTGCAAAACTTCGCATCTCCGGAGTAGGCTTGAAATCATATACTTCCTGTGTGGCCGCGTCAAGGTATTCTTTGGTATATACTTTTGCCCTCTCCCATGCTGCAACCATTTTTTCTTTGTGCCCTGCCTGGGCATCCGCGGAAAATGTCGGGGCGGTGAAACTGAGTGCTGTAACGACAACTAACACACGGAATGGATGATTCATAATCGGTGGGGTTTAGCAGTGAAATAAACTTACAACATTTTTCACTGACACCCCATCCCTGAATCTTGAGAAATCAGGAACGGTCTTTAAAAGACGCGTGTCCAGATTTTGTCGTCTTTATCCTTAAACCCAACCAAGCCATCATGTTTAGAATAAGCCTGGAACTACTGCATTAATTTCGCTGCCTCGTTTGCCCGCTCCAATAATTTTTCTGCTCCCATTTTTGAAGTAATCGCGTTGAAGCCTGATGTTGGCCCGCGCCACCGGAGCTCGTCAACATTTTTAAACAGCTTTGCATCGGTGCGTAAGGTCGCCAGTCTTTTGAAAAGTAATGCTTGCTTCAGCTGCCCTTCCAACACTTCCTTCGGAAATGATTCTATCGGTCCGTATTGGTTCAAAAGATTTGCTGCACCCGTTTTGCCGATGCCCGCAATACCCGGATAGCCGTCTGCGCTGTCGCCAACGAGGGCAAGGAAGTCCGGGATGAGCTTCGGGCTTACACCAAATTTCTTTTTAACTCCGGCTTCATCTCTGATCACTTTCGCCCTCCGGTCAATCTGAACGATTCGGTCTTCACGCACCGATTGTGCCAGGTCTTTATCCGGAGTCCAGATGCAAACTTTCTCCACTCGTGGGTCAGCCGCTGCCAGGTGCGCTGCTGAAGCCAACGCATCGTCTGCTTCCAGGTCGATCATTGGCCACACGACAACACCCATAGCGGTCAATGCATTTTCCAACGGATGAAATTGTTTATGTAAGACGCGGTCGATCCCCTCCCCGGTCTTGTAGTCGGCCCATAAGTCGTTGCGAAAGGATTCAATGACATGATCTGTCGCCACCCCGATGTGCGTGGCGCCTTCTTCAATCATCTGAAGTATTCCGTTGAGGACGCCTACAGCTGCACCGAAGGGTTTGTCTTTGCCCTTATTAAAACTGCGCTGACCGTAAAAATGCCGGAACAATTCATAGGTGCCGTCAACAAGATGAATAATCATTTGATAAAGATAGGGATAGAGGCATAAACCTTTAACGATACCGCTGTTCTTCAATCAATATGTCTGTAGGTGATGCCTTATGAAAAACATAGAAATAGAAGACACTGGCCGGGAGTAAAACCCTTACGCGTTGAAAGAAAAAAAAGTATACTGAATACCTAAAGCTAGAGGGTTACGACCACTGATCAGACTGGTATCCATTTCAATTCTAAATAAATTCTCTTCTCCTAAAATCAAGTATCTATGCCTAAAATGTACTTCGCATTTTTTTTATCTTTTACTTACTTTATTTTTTTACCCGGGCAGGGAAAGAGTCAGGGTAGTCTAGCGGGGCATAGTATTATTATAAAAGTATCTCCGCAAAGTGCGCTTGATCTCACTTTGCCAACTTTGCAAGTGGGTGCCGAATATCAGATCAATCGATTTGGTTTGGAATTGGATTACGGAGCTCCCTTATATCACTCACTATTGGGTGGCCGTCATGGCACGAGTTACTGGAGTTTCCACAAGATCAGAACTGAATTGAAATACTTTATTCCCATTCCTAGCAATCCTATAAAGGAGCTAAAGGGGTATTTGGGGTTCGAATATTTTAAAGTACAGGAGAATTTTTCAGATCAGAATAATGGTTTTGTTGACGGTAATGGCTATCCATTTCATTTTGACAGTGATCGCGTTTCTTACAGCGTACATGGTATTTGTTTAAAGGCAGGCTACTACGTATATGCCGGAAGATTTATCGCTGATCTCTTTTCAGGTATTGGAATAAGAAATGTGCAGGTTCATCATGACCCCGTTGGTGCAACCCCCGACCCTTCTTTCCATAGGGTGAATGAATGGGGCTTCATCGGTCCTCCCTATACCACCGAAGCCGATTTTAACAGGATTCATATTTCACTAGGCTTCAAGGTGGGCTACTTACTTATTGGTAAAACGCGCTAGCATTTTAACTCTACAATCCGAGTTCTTCCATATTAGTTCTTTCTCAACCCCTGGGTTCTGAAATCCATGATTCCTATAATACGTAAACCACTCTCCTGTCACGACTGGTTAATTTCTTCACAATTCTGTCTTATACAAAACAAGATGGAACTAGAATCATGATATTCCCTTCAAAATTACCATTGTAGTACCACAGCAGATCGGTTATCTTTAATGTGTATGAGATTCGTGATCCTTAGCATTTTGTTACTCTGCGAGTCCATCGCATTTGCGCAAAACCGGTCGTTCGACAGTCTTTCCACGCTCATTCAGCATCATGATGTGAACGATACCGTCAAAGTGAATCTGCTTGTCGACCTGGGCACTCTGTACTTGTGGCGCGATTACTACCAGGCCCTCCAACAAGCCGATCAGGCATTGCAAATCTCCAGGGCATTAAACTACAACAAAGGGATAGCCGCAGCCAGCAACGTAAAGAGTTTTTGCTATTGGGCGTTGGGCGACAATGACCTGGCCATACAGATCGCTTTGGAATCAGAAAAAATTGCAGAGAAGGAAAACAAACCAATCCTGGTAGCCGAATGTTACTTAAACCTGAGTCGTGCCTACCTTGACCTCGGGGAAAAAGCAAAATCAAAAGACTATGTAAAGCGAGCAGGTGAAATTCTTCTGAAAACAGAAAGCTGGATTCATATTTCAAGTTTTTACAACTGGATGGGAGTCCTTGCTACTGTTGACAGAAATACCGCAGCTGCTTTGACATCATATAAGAGAGCATTGCAGGTGGCCTCTCAGCATTCGATCCCAAAAATTAATTTTCCAAGGATCATTTCCAATATTGGCGAATGTTACCTGAAGACAAACAGGGACACGGCATTTGTATGTTTTGATAACGCACTACGTCTGTCACAGGAAACGGGAAACAAAACAGCAGAGTCTTCCATCTCTTCTATTATGGGACTAGCCGTTTTCAAGGAAGGCGATTACAAAAAAGCGGAAGAATATTTTACACGTGCACTGCAGCTGGGGCATGAACTTGGTTTGCGAAGAACACTCCGTTCGGCCTACGCAGGAATGATGCAATTGCGGGAGCAGCAAGGTAAGCCAGCCGAAGCCATGGAGTATATGAAAAGATACTATGCCGAGCGTGACAGCTTGTCGAATACATCCAAGTCGCGGCAAATTGTGGAGTTGGAATCAAAATATAAATTGGAAAAAAAGGAGCAGGAAATCCTGATACTGGAACAGGAAAAACAAATTGAAACTATCTGGCGGAATATCCTGATTGTGGGTGTGGCGCTGATAATCGGATTATCTTTTTTCACTTACCGGTTACTGCTGTCAAGAGCGAGGAGAACTGCTGAACACCTGGAATTGCAACAACGACTGAATGAAAATCTGAGACAGGCAGATCGTTTAAAGACAAGTTTCTTCAACAATGTGTCGCACGAACTTCGGACTCCACTGACACTGATCCTGGCGCCTATTGAGCATGTACTTGAAAAAGAAATTGAGCCTGACAACAGGGAAGATTTGCAATTGGCCAGACGCAATGCCAACCGGATGCTCGAACTGGTAAATCAACTGCTGGATATTTCGCGTGCAGAGTCAGGCAACATGCCTTTGCTCGTGATGCAAGGCAACCTGAAGCTGTTCCTTATGGAGATTGCGGGCTCTTTTGAACTTCTGGCAGCCCAGTGGAAAATTGACTTCGTAAAAAGGATCATGCTGGATGAAGGTCCTCACTGGTTTGATCATGATAAAGTGGAGAAAATAATAATGAATATTCTTGTGAATGCATTTAAGTTCACTCCATCCGATGGACACATTACGCTGTTGGTTTCTTCAGACAATGATTCTGTTTCCATCGCTGTGACCGATTCAGGACCGGGAATACCGGAAAGCGAGCAAACGCATATCTTCTCCCCTTTCTATCAGATGAAACAGCATCGTCATCATCAGCACGAGGGTACCGGGTTGGGGCTTTCATTGGTGAAAGAGCTGGTTAATGTCTGCAAGGGCAGCATTACCGTACAAAGCAAAGCGGGAGCAGGTTCTACGTTTACTGTGGTGTTGCCGGTGGGAAATGATTCTTTTGGTGATAAGCAACAGGTTAAAGATATCGACTACCACTTAGAAGTATCCCTTGGAGACAAGTTTTCTTCAGCCGGAAAGCAGAATAGCGCCAGATCGCTGGTGATCACCCGGTTGTTGGAAGAGAAAGATCTGAATTAAACAATTCTGGTTTCTTTGATTTTGCACCAATCTGTGATGGTAATAAAAACTCTACATAGGTTGTATTCCTCTTCTCGCTTCGTATTGTAGCTCGCCAGTGTCGCGTTTTCAGACCAACACATTTAGCGACTAAACATTGAATCCGATACATGGAGCGTTTCGAAAAATGAATCGAATTCAGGAGCTCCAAATGCAACAATAGTATCATATGAATACCCCAAAACTACCAATGGGCAATAACTGCGGGGATTAATTTTGTAAGAAAAATACAATGAGAAAATCGTTAGCGCCTTTGTTGTTAGTTTGGTCATTACTTGGAGTTGTCGGGTGTAAGAAAAACGATCCTGAGCCTCCTCTTATGATTACATCGATCACTCCCTCCAATGCCCAGGTAGGAGCTACTGTTACCATTGCCGGAACAGGTTTTAGCAGTCAAATCGCAGAAAATAATTTAACCTTTAATGGTACTACATCTGTAATCACCTCAGCCACCAGTACTCAACTGGTAACAACAGTTCCGGCTAATGCCACTTCGGGAATACTCTCCCTCACAGTCAAAGGTGTTACCGTTCAGTCGAGTGATGATTTTCAGGTTGCCAACAGCTGGAAGTCAATTGCCGATTTTGCCGGAACACCTCGGCCGCTGACAGGTGGTTTTTCAATCAATGGAAAAGGCTATGCCGGTGGTTTTGGAGAATCGATTGTCAACAACGCGGCTGTCTTCTACAAAGATTTTTGGGAATATGATCCGGCCACAAACGTCTGGACTCAAAAAGCAGATTTCGCAGGGCCGGGTCGCGATGCAGCTGTGAGTTTTGCTATTGGTTCCAAAGGCTACATTACCACGGGCAGTGGGGCTTCCGGCTACCTTAAAGATTTATGGGAATATGATCCCGCTACAAATGCCTGGACGCAGAAAGAAGATTTGGGTGGTGCAGGCCGTAGCGGAGCTGTCGGATTTGCTGTTGGTTCAAAAGGATACATCGGTACCGGACAGGGAAGCTCAGCTATACTTAAAGATTTTTGGGAGTTTGATCAGGCGAGCGGACATTGGACTCAAAAAGCTGATCTGGCAGGTGTAGCAAGACGATATGGAATTGGTGTTGCCGTAGGATCAAAAGGATATATTGGCGGTGGAAATACACCGAACTCTTTGCTCGATTTTTATGAATACGATCCGGCTTCCAATCAGTGGACACAAAAGGCGAATTGTCCTCACAGCTTTGTGCTCCCTCAGCAGTTTGGGGCTGGCTCCAAAGTTTTTGTCGGATTGGGTGGCTTGTTTTACGAATACGATCCATCCAATAATGTATGGACAAGGCGGGCTGATTTTCCGGGTACTAATCTATACATCAACGGTACTGCGTTTTCCATCGGCAACTACGGGTACATTGGATTGAGTGAAACACAAGCAGCTTCTAATAATTACTTGAGAGCATTTTATCAATATACTCCTATTCAGTAACCAGATACTTTAACAAGAATACACCGGAAGTGAAAAGCAATTGGAACCATATGGCCGCATTTGTAATCGCATCCGGTGTATTTTTTTGCTGTGGCAAAAGTCCTAGAGACAAGAAAGTATCGACCGTCCCGGACTCCATCCGTACAAATATCATTAGTGTACCACAGGGCTTTGGCTATGAAATCTATTTCAAAGACAAAAAAATAATTCATCAGCCGGTCATACCAGGCAAGGCAGGCAACGTGCCATTCTCCAGCCGTGAAGAGGCTTCGGGTATTGCCAACCTCGTAGGTTCTAAAATAAGAAAAGGCATTATGCCTCCTTCCGTCACGGCACAGGAAGTAGACTCAGTTCTTAACAAAAACAATTGAGATTTTTTCTCTCTTTCACCTTCCTGCCCTAGTAGGAAGGGACTATCCCATCCATTGAAAGAAAGTGATAAATTTGAAAAAGGACAATTCAAATGAAATCACGCTTTGCACTTCTCCTGCACTTTCTGTCTATAACATTAACTGCGCAAACCTCCATCTCTCTGAATGTTGATTCAGCAAAAACAAAAATCAGCAAGCACATTTACGGGCATTTTGCAGAACATCTGGGCCGGGTCATTTACGACGGGATGGTCGTGGGCGACAACAAAGACATCCCCAATACCAATGGCGTAAGGAACGATGTGATCGCAGCTCTTAAAAACCTAAACATCCCCAACCTGCGCTGGCCCGGTGGCTGCTTTGCTGATACTTACCATTGGAAGGATGCCATCGGAATGAAGAAGGAAAGAAAACCGATCGAGAATTTGTCCTGGGGCAACTACCGTGAGGACAACAGTTTTGGCACAAATGAGTTTCTGAATCTGTGCGAGTTACTCGGTGCAGAGCCCTACCTCGCAGCGAATATGAATACGGGAACGGTACAAGAGGCCGTGGAGTGGATCCAGTATGTCAACCATGCCAATGGCACAAGTTACCTCACGGACTTACGGGAAAAATCAGGTCGCACCAAGCCGTGGAACGTAAAGTACTGGGGAATAGGAAACGAATCATGGGATTGTGGTGGCAACATGACTGCAAATTATTATGCCAACCTATACAAGCAATACGCCACGGCCATGACCACCTATTCGAATACGGAAAAACTCTTCCGGATAGCGGTTGGCCCGGGTTTTCCGGATTATACATGGACTGAAACAATCATGAAAGATATTCCCTCCAAGCGCATCGAAGGTCTCTCCATCCATCACTATGCAGTCAAATGGGAGCATCGCAGTTCATCTTATGAATTCAATGATGATGAATATTTCACTACCATGAAATCAGCGTGGTTCATGGAGGAATTCATTGCGAGGAATTGTGCTGTAATGGATAAGTATGATCCGAAAAAAAATGTGGCTCTGGTTGTAGACGAATGGGGCGGGTGGTATGATCCGGACCCGCGGGGAAACGGAGCTTTATATCAGCAGAATACCATGCGCGATGCGATGATTGCTGGTCTCACCTTGAATATTTTTAACAACCATGCCGATCGCGTGCGAATGGCCAACCTCGCCCAAACAGTTAACGCTCTGCAGTCGGTGATCCTTACACAAAAGGAAAAAATGATCCTCACGCCTACTTACCATGTGATGGAAATGTACAAAGTGCACCAGGATGCTACGCTAGTACCTGTCAGTATCTCAATCCGGGAATTCGTGCGAGGGGAAAATAAACTTCAAGCTGTATCAGCTTCCGCCTCGATAGACGCAACCGGGAAGATGCATATCTCGCTGGTGAACCTCGATAACAAAACAAGCGAACCGCTGGTGATCAACCTGAAAGGATTTCATGCGAATAAGATTGGCGGACGGATGTTGACTTCTGCCAAGGTGCAGGACCACAACACTTTTGAAAATCCTAGCCTCGTGACACCCAAAAATTACTCCGAGGCAAAGCTTTCCAACGACAAAATAACGTTGACGCTACCACCAGTTTCCGTTGTCGTTTTGGAACTAACCAGGTAAGGAAAATAAGTTATAAACCTTAATTTACACTCACGCGTTTTTGTTTTTAACATCTTCTGAAACGAAGACTTGACTATCTACGGTTGTGTTGCAAGAAAGGCTTCATGAAAATTTCCTGACCGAAAAAGACAACTTTTTTACTTTTTGAATGGTTAGGGAGGATTGGTCACGTTTTCTTTAGTGTCTCAAGTCCAAATGTAACCCGGCGGACGGGACGGATATTACCTCAATTGTTTTGCCAGTCTCCGGTTGATCGACATGATCAATCAACTTGTGTAACATGCACTACTCTGATTATTTTGCCCGAATAAGATATATTAGCGGCACACATCAAGGCCGCTGCCTGCCAGTACTAAATGAGAGAAATCAAAGAACTACTTCCCACGGAAAGCCTTTTGCTCCTTGATGTCTGGAAGACAACAGGCCGGCAACTGATCATTAAGACCCATTGAAGAATTGATAGTACTTGGCGTTATCAAAATTGAGACTCCTGAAATTGATGGCAAAGTGGTGAGTGTAATCACGGAAAAGAATTTTGAAAACAAAAACATCAAAGACTACCATAAACCTTTCATATCAGTTATCCGCAAGCACTATGACGAGTACAAAAGCATTACGAATGAAAATGCACTAACCCCGAACAAATTTATCGGATCAGTAAGACATCGGTTTGACTTCAACGACAACAACTATAAGTTCGGAGAAATCTACCGCAGGCTCGAACACAAAGGTCTTGTCAAACGGAGATTCCCGTTTTACTATCTCCATTGGTCGTTAACTAAAAAGGGGGCACAAGCAAGGCTTGAATTAAGAGGACTTATTGATCAGCTGAGTGAAGCTATTTCGAAAACAAAAGAGAAAGAAGAACTGAACGGGTTAAAAGAAAAATTAGGGTTAAATATTATTTTGATTTCGGGAGCTTTTAAGCGCATTGAGCAAGCCACAACCAAAGAACCGGCTTATGTCGGGAGTGGTCTCAACTTCGATCCATATATTCTCTGGGATCTGGCCGACCTCGGGCTGTCAGACTTTGAAGTACCCGATTTTGAAATGCCGGACTGGGACTAGATTGCGTTCGTAAAATCCAGACAACAGATGGCATTAAGAAAGAAGAAGGACAGTTACACCACTTTTGCTTACGACTTTCTGAAGCTCGACATTTTGGTCGTTTGTCCGTCTTGTTCAAATCAGGCCATTGTAAAACCGGGAAACTTCACGTTCAGAAATCGCGATGAAAATGATGTGAAAGTAATTTGTACGAAATGCGGATTTAACAAACGTCTTTCGCAAACACCTTCATCAGTTTTATATACTTCCATTGGGAAAGCAATTGTCGGTCGGCATTATGTTATGGGTGGAGGAATCGATCCCTTCTTTCATTTGGAGCTGTGGCTCAAGACTGAGGTTGAGGGACATTGGATGTGGGCCTACAACTTTGAGCATCTTAATTTTCTTCGCGAACACGTTGAAGCAAAATTAAGAGAACGCAACGGGCAGAGTTTGACAAATAGAAGTATAGGAAGTCGCCTTCCCCGGTGGATGACATCCAGACGGAACAGGGAAATCGTATTAAAGAAGGTCAGTGAATTGCAAAATAAGTAGTCTTCTTCCTTCAATTTGGTGATGAGGCGATTACTTCTTATAAATCTTCCGAACGACAACTTTGGACGAATCTTTAACCCTTAACAGATAGAGTCCCGGATTTAACCCGTTCATGTCCACGAAAGCATTTTCATTTGATATCTCCGATTCATGCACGATTTGACCTGTCATACTGAAAATCGAAACATTCTTGACAGACTCACTTCCCGGGAAATTAATATACAAGCTATTCGTAACCGGGTTGGGGAATATCTGTATCTCTTCATCCTGAATTCCCAGGATCACCACCGGCTTAGACTCTTCACTAATACAATTTTCAACCATCAGTCGGACGGTGTAACGATGTCCCCCACCTTCACTGGTCAAAGGAATAAAGCTTCCATTAAGACCACTTTGAAAGGCGCCATCTTTATACCATAAATTTCCGTTCGTACTGCTCGACTGAATCACCGCCTGAGATCCGGCGGTAGCAGAAATGGAAAGAACCGGTGGTTCAGGGTTCACACAAAATTTCCTGCTTACAGGATTGGCTGGCAAATGAGTTTGATCTCCTATTTGCGTAGCCGTAACAGCAACCAGACCTGGCCTCAACATGGAAACTACGGAAGTCGACAACTTAATAACTGAACTATCGGGTGAGGAATACGACACTGGCAGGCCGGAGGAAGTAGACGCATTCAACGAAAACTGTCCTAACGCTACATTTTTATCATCCACTTTTGAAAATCGAATGTTTTGATGTTGGCACGCCCCGGGCGGCACATCGATGGTGATATTAATTCGTAATGTGTCGGTAAGGGGAACGGCACATGAAGCATCATAAGCAACGATACCAATCTGAAATGTATTACTAACCGTAGGCGGGCATTTGCTGAAACAAATGGAAAACTCAGCGAAAGGCGAGTTCTGTGTCAGCGTTGCTTTTATAGTAGATGGAAGAACTCCTGAAATATTGGAATCAAAATTTAAAGGAATGGCGCTGATGCGAATATCCTGAGCGGATTTGGCAACATCCACATCGCTAACTTTAACCTGAACACATCGGTCTCCATCTGCAACGGAACTGTCAAAATGAACAGAGAGCGGAAGATCGCTATACATTCCTCCATTCACTCGTCCGGAAACTACCGGAGCAGTTTGAACCGGGCAGTCTACCGCCAAAATCTGAAATTCTCTTCTCACCTCACCAATTTTATTACCATTCCTAAACTCTTCGCAACGAATAGCAAAAGAAAAAAGTCCTTGCTGGCTTGGTGTAACAGTAATTATACCATGACTGTCGATACTAAAATTAGAATTGATGCCCATTACATTTTGCAAACTGAATGGTGGCCGCCAGGTAACTGGAGGATAAGGCTTAGGTCCGCCCACAGGCAAAGGATCAGTCGTATGGGTGGAGAATGGATCTGTCACAGAATAAACGAGGGAATCGCCATCTTCATCCTGAGCAGAGAAATCCGAAAAATAAGGATAGCCAACGCATGTGTAATCTGCGAAAGGCTTGCTGAATTTAGGAGATGAATTAACAAACAATTTATTATCCAGAAATACCGCGGGAAATTGCAGAAAGAAGGTTTGGCCAGCGGCCTGTGCACCGGAATTAGGATCACCGCTATAAATATTTGTGATCTGATAATTTCTGCAGCACCGTTCCCACACGATATAGTATCCGGCTGGGTCATTGAAGATATCAGGTTGAAGATTAACGGTCGCGCTATATACAAGCTCTGATAGCTTAACAAAATTTCCGCATGCGCTTTGAATATAATTCACCTGGGACTCACTGGCCAATGCCATTAGTACGTCCATAACGACACCATTGTCCGAGTTCCGGTAAATTCTCGCATTGACTACTTGATCCCTGGCTCCCGGGTTGCCATTCACCAGATCAAAATAAAGAGTGAGGTCAAACCTGAATTGAAAACCAACTATGTGCGTCCTGCGAAACTCCCCTCCTGCAATATGTGAAGCATTCGCCTTTAGACACAAACCCAGACAAATAAGGATAAGTATTTTCTTCATAGTCTTGTTAATGAGCGGAACTATTGTTCCTGTTCCAACAAGAACACAAGATAGTGAACTCTCAAATAATGCTAACGCGCTGTAGTTCTTTTCAAGACCTGGTAATTGAAAAGAACCAATGCAATGGCAATGATCCCATAACCTATAACCTGGATCAAAGAAGCCATTTCATTGAAGTACAAAAAAGCGATACAGAAATTGATCAGCGGATTGAGATACATCAGGATGCCAATCGTTGCCGCGTTGATCTTATTCAAAGCGTATAAATTGAGAAAAAGGGGCAGTATAGTAAACATGAGCGCGATGGACAATGTAATGGTATAAAACGGGACATCGACCACAATACTTCCAACCAATTGACCAAAAAACAAATTCATGATAATGAATGCAACCAATACTTGAATACCAAGCACAATCATGCGATTGAAGCCTTGATTCTTTCGTTGTGAGATTAAATAGAACGCATAGGAGAAAGCTATGAGCAAACTATAGCCCAACTCTGAGATATTATTGATTCCCATCAGTACACAACTGATGGCGCAAAGCAGAATGGCGATCCATTGGATGAGCGTCATCTTTTCTTTCAGCAGAACGTAGCCCAACACAGCCGTCACCACGGGGCAAATCAGGTACGAAAAAGAAGCCGTCTTGATATTTACCTGGTTTACTACGTGAATAAACACCAACCAGTTGATCGTGAGTAGCGCACCGCCTAATAATGTTAAAATGATAACTGTTCGCCTGGCCTGTGGTGTAATTGATTTTAACACAGACAGACTTTCTCTTATTTGTTTTCGCATGAATCCGAAAAGGATCACGGTGAGGATGAGCAGCGAAAACAAAACCCGGAAGTACAGAATTTCACCGGCAGGGTGCGTATTAACCGAACGTAACACTAATGGGAAAAATCCCCAAATCAGAAAGGCCACCACACCCGAAGCATAATACTTTTTCACATCCATCACCCTGCGATCAAATTGAATTCAGAAAATTGAACCGCGAAATAATGAAAAGAATTCGAGAAAATGTGAGAAAACTATGATTGTGGGAACAAAACAATTCCCGGTCAATGAAAGTCAGTACACTCCCCAATTTTCAGCTAAGAACTAACAACTATTTCCCTTATTTTCGCGTCAAAATTGACTTAAACCACTATGAGCAATCGTCCGATTTCAGCCTTTATCGAAAAGAACTACTTGCACTTCAATGCTGCCGCCCTGGTGGATGCAGCCAAAGGATATAAGAAACACATTGCCGAAGGCAAAAAAATGCTCGTGTCACTTGCAGGAGCGATGAGTACAGGCGAACTGGGGATCAGCTTTGCCGAAATGATTCGCCAGAATAAGGTGCAGATCATCTCTTGTACCGGTGCCAACCTGGAGGAAGATATTATGAACCTGGTGGCCCACTCCCACTACAGAAGAATTCCCAACTACCGCGACCTTACACCGGAGCAAGAATGGGATTTGTTGCAAAACCATTTGAACCGCGTTACGGATACGTGTATCCCCGAAGAAGAGGCTTTCCGCAGATTGCAAAAGCATTTGTTTAAAGTATGGAAAGATGCCGAAGACAAAGGCGAGCGCTTATTCCCGCATGAGTTCATGTTCCGCATGATCAACAGCGGTGACCTGAAACAATACTACGAGATCGATCCGAAGAACTCATGGATGATTGCAGCAGCCGAGAAAAACATGCCGATGGTTGTGCCTGGTTGGGAAGACAGCACTATGGGAAATATTTTCGCTTCGTACTGCTTGACTGGCGAATTGAAAGCGAGCACGATGAAAAGCGGTATCGAATACATGGTATGGCTTGCCGATTGGTACACGAACAATGCAGGTGAACATGGCATCGGCTTCTTCCAGATAGGTGGTGGTATTGCCGGAGACTTCCCGATTTGTGTTGTACCGATGTTGCACCAGGATTTGGAAAGAGACAACGTTCCATTCTGGAGCTATTTCTGCCAGATCAGTGACAGCACCACAAGCTATGGATCATACTCCGGTGCGGTTCCTAATGAAAAGATCACCTGGGGTAAATTGAGTATTGATACTCCCAAGTTTATTGTAGAGAGTGATGCAACGATCGTGGCGCCTTTAATGTTTGCGTACATTTTGGATATGTAATACTTCGTTGCTGGCTATTCGTTGATCGTTGTTCCAAATGACGAAGACGGTCAACGAATAACGAACAACCATTGACTTACTGTCCACTGATAGGCGTGTTATTCCCAGATACACAGATCCAGCGGTTGTCGCGTTTCACATAGATATCGTTGTATTGCGTTCCTGATTTGCTTCCATCTTTGCTGGTGAAGACAATGGCCGCGTGGATCATTGCTACATCTGTGGCTACAAAGCGGATGAACATATTTTCAATACCATAGCGGTCAATGCTGTTGTTCTTTACAGAAGCTTTTACCTGTCCGAGTAGGTCCTCTTTTTTGTACTGGAGTCCGTTGCCCGCAAGTAAGGTGAAATCATCGGCCAGGATATTTTCAAGAAGTTCGCTTTTGGACCGTGCAAACGCTTCGGCATGCCTGTCATTCAACTCTTTCAACTCTTTTTTATCCTGATCAGTGCCGGGAAGCCATGAAATTAGTTGAGGCGGGACGGCTACTTTAACAAATTTGGAAGGAGCATCTTCTGGTTTCCGCACAACAGTAATATTCGCAGAAACGCAAACCCAACGGTCATTTCTCCGAACATAGACATCGTTGTACTGACTCAGCCTTCGGAGCGGATCTCCTTTGATCCTCAGTGGTGTTTCCGAATAGACCATGGCAGCATCATTAGTAATGAACTGAATGCGTACGTTGTCGCAGTAAAAATAATCCAGTGTCTCAAAGCGAGGAGTGCCGAAAACGGGTAGCAACTGCTTTTTTGTATAAAGGTTTCCGTTACTTGAGTTTTGCTGAACCCAGTCTTCTGCCCACAACAGTCGGTTGTAGGTAGCCGAATCGGCCTTCACAAACGACTGGATGTACTGTACATTGAGATACCGAAGCTTATGATAATCTTCTTCGGTGCCGTATTTCTGTGAGAATGTTTGGGCGTTGGAGAATGTAGTTACAACAGAGCACCATAAAATGGCTCTCACAATCTTAATAATGAGTTGTATTCTGAATTTTCTCATAAATGAAAGTTTTATTTTTTGATTTTGGGAATGACCAGAAATCAAAAGCAAACCTAGATTCATTTCATTCAGAAGACTTAAGGATTCTTGCTATTTTCTTTAATTAGAAATGCCACTCTACATCGGTGATCACGTCAAATTCTATGACCAGTGCGCTGCCGTTGTACACAGCGCAGGAATGGAACTCAGGAGAGTAAAGGGTCAAGACAAAGAAGGTGGTTAATGTAAACCCTTGGGTCATTGTCCACCAGGCTTGTGCGCTGTATTAGGTATATGCGCAACTGAGTTACGCATATACCTATCAACGATTGTTCATCAATTTCAAACTCTTTACTTCCCTGATGGCGTTACACTGTTCATAAGAACCGGTTTCCCAAACCCGAGTTGCTCCATTCTTTTCAATTGCGTATTCGCGTCACCCACCACAAGCCAAATCATTTTGCCAGGATCAACATACTGACGGGCTAATTTCTGAATTTGCTCCAGAGTCATATCCTCCACCATTTTTTCACGCCCTATAATATAGTCTGGTTTCCAACCATACTCGCTGATGTTTCCGAGCATATTGAGTTTGGCGCCAGCCGTCTCAAAGGCACGGGCATTACTTTTTATCATGAAGCTTTTCGTTGTCTCCAGGTCTTGCGCGGAAAAAGTAGTTGGATATTGAGCCAGGATATCTTTTATCAACTGAGCTGATTCATAGGTAACGTTGGTACGAACTCCACTGCTTATCGTGAAAGGCCCGTTTGTCTTCCCTCCGCTAAATGCAGATCCGATCCCATAGGTATACCCTTTTCCCTCGCGTAGTTCCTGCGTCAGGCGCGATGCAAATCCACCGCCTCCCAATATGTAATTCATAACTACGGCAGGATAGAAATCAGCATTGCCGGAGGCAAGTGCAGGATAACCTATACGCAAGACCGACTGCTTGGCATCCGGTATATCATAAAAATAAACTTGCGCAGATTTCGTTTCACCGGCAGGCGCATATAGCGGAATTGAGACGCTCTTCTTTTTCCAACCTGAATTCAGGCTGGCCAGCCCGGATATTATTTCAGCTTTCCCCAGATCACCCACTACGAGCATACGAGCCACGGAAGGTGAAATGTATTTGTCATAATAAGATTTAAGGTCCTCCAGGGTTATCTTCTCCACAGACGCAACACTACCTAATATGTTTTGCGCCCGGATATTGTCTTTACCATATAGCAATTGGTTATAAGCATTTTGAGCCACTGCATTCGGAGTAGCTTCCTGCTGCTTAATGTTGCTTATGGTTGATTTCCGGGCGAGGTCAAATTCAGTTTCATCCCAACGGGGTTGAAGCAGAATTTCTTCAACGATCTTCATGATAGCACTGTAATTCCGGCTAAGGCTATTTACCGAAATAGTTATGTTTTCCGTAGCGGCATTCACTATTACCCTTGCACCCAACTGCTCAATGGCTTCCTCCAGTTGGGCTGTGGTTTTATTTTTAGTGCCTTTCATCATCATTTGGGCCACGAGGTTGGCCACTCCTACTTTAGTCGGATCATCCAGTAGTTCTCCGCCATCAACTATGATATTGAACTGGATCAGGGGCACTTCGTGATTTTCAATCCCATATACTTTGAGTCCATTATCGGTTGACGCTTGCCAAACGTTCGGAATATTAGTCTGAGGTTTTTTTCCATAGGGAGGTTCTACCGAGCGATCGAAAGAAGACGGAGTTTTTTCATACGTTGCCTTCGTTGATGCATCGAATTTCTCTTCAGCACCCTGAACTACTTTTTCCTCAACTACTTCGGCCTTTATCGATCCTTCTAAAGCGGCAGCCTGGCGTCCTTTGGGGACAAAACTGGTGGCGACATAGTTTTTATCTTTGATATAGGTTTTATACACTCGCATCACATCCGCTGGCGTCACAGCCATTGTTCGCTTAATGTCTTCGTTGGCAAACCCGGGGTCACCTCTAAGGATGTTGTATTGCGCCAACTGAGACCCTTTGCCTAAAACACTGGAAAGCTGATTATAGAAATCCGTTTCGCTACCAGCCTTTATCCGGTTCAAATCTTTTTGTGATATTCCTTTTTGTTCAAATCCGGCCAGCACACCTGCAATGGCCACTGCTACATCATCAAGGTCTTTGTCTTCAAATGCCCGGACAGCCAGACGCACCTGACCGGTCAATTCGAATGTCTGACTTACCATGCGCACATTGGATGTCAGTTTTTTCTCATCAATCAGCACCTGATTTAACGGTGCATTTTTTCCACGGGAAAGGTAATCGGCCAAAATATTCAAGGCATAAGAATCCGGATGATATCGTTCAACCGAAGGCCATACCAGCGTAAGCTCCGGCAAGCGTGCGAAATTATCCTCGTGATAAAGTTTTTTGTTGCTTTCTACTTTCACAGGTATCGGTTTCAATCGTTCAACCGGTGCACCCTTTGGGATCTCATCAAAATATTTCTTCACCCATGCCTTTGCCTGTACCAGGTCAAAATCACCGGCAACGGTAAGCGTAACGTTGTTAGGAACATACCAGCGTTTAAAAAACTCTTTCACATCGGCAAGGGTAGCGTTTTGCAAATCCTCCAGCGACCCGATCACCTGCCAGTTGTAGGGGTGATCAGCAGGATATAAATTCTTGTTGATCACATAAAACGTATGACCGTAGGGCTGATTATCAACGCCCTGTCTTTTCTCGTTTTTCACAACCTGCTTTTCTTTGGCCAATACCGGATCAGTAACCGTATTGATAAACCAGCCTAACTTATCTGCTTCTGCCCATAGCATTTTTTCGAGTGCATCGTTGGGCACAGTTTGAAAATAGTTGGTTATGTCAAAACTGGTAGATCCATTGGCTCCAGCTCCCCCGATGCGGGCACTTAGTTTATCCAAGCCTCCTTTGCCAAGGTTTTCGGACTCGAGAAAGAGAAGGTGCTCAAAGAGATGAGCAAATCCGGTTCTTTTTTCTTTTTCCCGGGCTGACCCCACATGCGTAGTCAAGGCAACAGCAACTACGGGGTCCGAACGATCAATATGAAAGACTACTTCCAGTCCATTGTCTAGTTTGAACTTTTCGAAGTCAATCTTAAAATCCGGTGCGGAATTCTTTTTAGTCGAAGAGCCCAATAGGATAAGAGTGAAAGCTACTAGGATGCTAATCGTTTTTCTTGACATAAATTCTTTTCGTTTGCGTAAAAATTTAAAATTCTGGGACTAAAATTAAGAAAGCTACGATAAGTTCGAATGGTCATTAATGTTTTTTGTGCAACGAGTTTCTATCCGAAAAGCAATTAAGAAGCATCTATTATTTTCTATGACACTTCTAAAACCATTATTACCGATAAGAATTCAAATCATAGTTTATAAAGGCCTACCCCTTCCTGGTTGATGACATTACTCTGCTTTATCAAGTCCGTTGAATCAACAACTTACCTCGGTTTATTCGGTCCTTGCCTCCCTTCATAAAACAAAAATCCCCCGAAGGGGATTTTACTAAAAGAGTACTTTAATAAATTCAAGTCAGTTTACTCTGCCTAATAAAAGTTCAGTCGCTATTTATTTAAGGTAAATACATGTGTTCCTGAAACAGAGCTAGTCCTTCCTCCCCCATAGGTGGTCTTTGTCCATTGCAAGGTCAGGGTAAGGCTCGTACTTGTTAGTGAAGTTATATTTACCACCACATTATCATCGCGGGTTATGGAGGTTGCATTGTTGTCCGTAAAACTCCAGGTACCCGCTGCGCTCCATACCGGATTGCTTACTGTCGCCACCGTGCTGTAGAGTCCGGGGACCAACGTGAGTGCAAAGCCTGCGAACTGGCTCGTCTTGTCAACACCATCCACTGTAACGGTAGAGATATGCCACGTACCTGTTAGCAGCTTAAGTGCTTTCTCCGAAGGGGTTTCAGAGCTTGACTTACTACAGGATGATATGGCAAGACATCCGACAAGTAACAGACATGCACAAATGGTATACGTAATGGACGAATAATTTCTTTTCATGATTGAGGCAATTTTTTATTTCTTAATGATTTTCCTTACGATGCTACGCTTCCCATCCTGAAGTTTAAGAATGTATACTCCTGTTCCATAAGCGGCAACATCGATACTTACTTTATTTTCAATCGTGACTGAGTGCACCACACGACCAGAAATGTCATAGAGTGACAATGAAACCGGCTGAGATGAGTTTAACCCTGTGATATCTACTACTAATTGATTTCCCACAGGATTGGGGTAGACCGTCACTGCTTCCGATGGCAATTCTTCTTCTACACCAGTTACGGTAAAGGTTTTTCCATCTGAAGGTACGCTGCTACAGGGGCCTGCAGAAACTACTACGGTATAGACGCCAGCCCCATTGACTGTAAACGTAGCGTTGGTAGCTCCGTTTATCGCAACACCGTTATTGAACCATTGATTTCCGGTAGTGCTGCTGGAGGTCAGTATCAATGCATCCGTATTTAACCCAGTGAATGCAAATGAAGGCTTGGCCGGGTTGATGCAAAAGGTTTGTGATACCTGAGTTGCCGCATTGTAATTGCTGTTTCCCGCCTGGTTGGCATTGATCGTGAGCTGACCTGGCTTAACAATTCCAACTTGGTTTCCGCTGATCAATACATTGTCATTGGCTGTAGTATAAGAAATGGTCAATCCTGAAGTCGAGGTAGCCGTTAGTGCAAAGTTCGGATCACCGAATGTCTTTGTAGGTATTGTGCCGAACGTGATCGTCTGATTAGCCTTGTTTACAGTAAGTGTTCTGACAACAGCCGGAGCTGGAAGATAAGTACCATTACCGGCTTGTGAAGCGGTAATATCCGTAGTACCTCCTCCGACAATCGTTACCACGTTGCCCGAGATTGTAGCTACAGCTGTATTCGAACTTGCATACGCAACGGAAAGACCGGAGCTGGCGGTACCTGTCAGTGTGAAACCGGCATCACCGAAAGTTTTCACAGGAAGCGTATTAAAAGTTATTGTTTGAACCTGGCCCACCGTAAGTGTACGAACAACGCTGGTTGCTGCAGCAAAATCTTTATCACCCGATTGTGAAGCCGTAATGTCCGCAGTTCCAAGTGCTATTACAGTTACTGTGTTTCCCGATACCGTTGCTACTGCCGTATTTGAACTGGTGTATGTCACAGGCAATCCGGATGTAGCGGATGCTGTAAGTGTAAACGGTGCATCTCCTACGGATTTACCAGGCAGTGTATTGAAAGTGATTGTTTGATTGACCTTGGCAGGTGTGAAACTATAGACCTGGCCATTGGCAGGCCTGACGTTTAAATCAGTATTTTCTATAGTACTTGATACGGAAGGGCTAGCCGTAGTATTGTTGAGCGACAGAAAATTGCCACCATTAATTCCAAGAAATGCCAAGCCAATTGAAGCAGTAGGTACTGACAAAGCACCTGCTTCCTGTCTGTAGATATACTCGATGTGATTATCTGCCTCATACAATTTAACCTGCATAGAAATATTTGCAGCTGCGGCCTGGTAGTTCCATTTCCAGTTTAGCCATTCCATCGTAAAAATTCTGTTGGGTGCAATGCCTGTAGTTTGATATGAAGCTTGCCCACCGGTTCCATGCAAGTCATCCCACAGTGGCGCAGCGAGGGGTCGATAGTTGCTGAGCTTCAGAGAATTTCCGTTTGATTGAGTGTCAAAATGGACATTTGAAATGAGATTGAAAGTAACAAACCCATTAGAAGATGCACGTAATTTACTTACGGGCATACTGGCGAAACGAAAAGGAAAACCAATAGGGATCGGGTCTGAAACAACATCATCATCTTCGATAACATCCACTGCGTTGGCGCCCACCAGGGGAGTGAACGTTCCTGCAGATGCGGCAAATGTATAGGCCGGCACAGGAAAATCAGAGAATGTGGTAAGCTGAATTGGATTGTCAACAACTGACGCAGCATTATATAATTCACTTCCAGCCGGGCCGTTGTAGTCAACCACATGAACCCGGTAATCCGTATTGGGTGTCAACCCGGTTGCTGTCACTGTAAAAACATTAGTAGCACCCGTATGTCGCTCTCCGTTAAAAATACAAAACCATCCGGTAGTGCCTATTTGCGAGCCGTTTCCAAAAACAGCATTCGCTGTGTAAGTCGTATTATTTACCGGTGCAGAAATACCACTATTACCTGCCTTTATAAAAATGGCGATGCTTGTACCATTTCCATCGGTGTGGTTTACTGCGATCGATGTGGTTGTCTGATCCGAAATGGATAATGTGGAAACCGGGTTAGTTGGCGTACTCAGGGTAGAGACCGTATTGACCGGATTATTTGCTGCGCTGGTGCTATTGTACTTCTGCCCTCCACCCAGCCCGTTGTACTCTACCACTTGTGCACGATAGGTATAGCCGGGTTCAAGATTAGTAACATTGACTGTATTGCCCGTGCCGTTAAATACGCTGAACCAATTGGAGGCTCCTACTCCAGCAACATTTCCGAAAGTAGTGGATGAATGATAAATGTTTCCATCGGTTGGCGCCACGGTCTCAGAAGTAGATGTTGTTCTTTTCATAAACACCTGGCGAAGTGTGCCATTTCCATTCGTCCATGAAATGGTAGCTGTGGTTCCCGTTACATTTGAAAAAATAACATTCGTTGCCTGACTGGTAGGAGCTATTGGCGCAGCCGATGCAGTGAACGTATAGTGTTGACCAGTTGCCGGTCTGACCAGGATGTCATTTTTTCCATCCGGATCTAACGTAGGTGTATTCGTACTATTTGCGAGTGAGTAAAACTGTGACGAAGAGTTACCGACTAAACCAATGGAAGCTCCACTGATACCATTAGTCACAGCGCCCGCCTCCTGCCGGTAGATAAACTCAATCGTATTGGAGCCTTCATACAGTTTCACCTGAAAAGATATTACTGCTGCCGGTGCTGAGAAGCCCCATTTCCAATTTAACCATTCGAAAGTAAAAATCTGGTTCGGTGCTGTGCCCGTCACGTTGTAGGATGCTGCTCCTGTAGTAAGTCCACCCAAGTCGTCCCAAAGCGGGGCTATGACTTTGAGCGAGCTGCTTGACCCGATATTGTTGCTGTTATTTGAACTGGCTGCAGGGTCAAAACTGATAAAACCATTGGATGAAGCCTTTAACTGTGTATAGGCCTGACCATAATAATTAAAAGTAAATCCTATGGGAATAGTATTGCTGATAACATCATCATCTTCAATTTCATCAACGGGGGTTGATCCCGTCAACGGAGTGAACACATCCGCGGTGGATGCTAGTGTATAATTCTGTGCGTTTACATTCTGGCTGAGGAGCCACGAAACGCATATTACCAACATAAACAAAATGCGATGTAAAGGTTTAATCATACTTTAAAGGTTACTTAACGTTTATTAGGTTGTGATAATTTCACCTGCAAAAGTATTGCTCCGGGCTTTGTGGAAAGAGAAACCATGTTGCAAAACCTATCACTTTTCACCCAACATAAACCACACAGCTCTCTATTTAGATGTGCGTATAATCGAGTTACTTTTCAATCACGCAGAGGTTCTGAAAACGGTGCTCTGCTGAGAACTGAGTTACTGGACGCTACCACCAGAAAACCAATTGTCTCATCAGTACCAAGATTTGAGCTATTAGTACCACCACAGAAGTTTACGCTCTCACGAACTTTGGAAAAAATTTGGTCGCTCTTCACGAAATTCAATCACTTCTATTTTTATCCCTTATACTACATGAGACATTACAAAACCTTTGTCCTCCTTTCTATTGTTATTACTATGTTGTTCTGGCTCGCCAGTTGCAGCAAAGACAACTACCCGGCTCCGAGTCCTCCCTCCCTCACCAAGGTTACTGATATTTACCTGGCAGGTGTTGAAAATGATGCCGGCCCATTTGTAGCCAAATACTGGAAAAACGGAGTGCCTACTTCTTTGACAGCCGGCACTACTAACGCCTATGTTAATGCTATGGCCGTGGTTGGTACTGATGTATATGTAGCGGGCCAGGAGTTTAACGGACACAGTTACGTGATCAAGTATTGGAAAAACGGGGTAGCCTCTACCCTGACCGATGGCAGCAACGCGGCTGATGCATTTGCTATTGCCGTTGCAGGAGCTGATGTATATGTTGCCGGTTATGAGAACAAAGGAACTTTGGGCGTAGCCAAATATTGGAAAAATGGCGTAGCCGTTTCTCTCACCGATGGCACCAAAGATGCATGGGCTTACGCAATGACTATCGTTAACAACAACGTGTACATAGCAGGATATGAAGATAAAGTTGCAAAGTACTGGAAGAATGGCGTAGCCGTTTCCCTGACTGACGGCACCAACTATGCTGCCGCAAAGGCAATCGTAGTGGTAGGCAACGATGTCTACGTGGCCGGCCGTGAATACAATGGCACTAACAATGTGACCAAATATTGGAAAAACGGTGTAGCAACTTCGTTAACCGATGGCACCAAAGCCTCATTCATTTATCCGGGCAGTCTGGCAGTAGTCGGTAAAGATGTATATGTGGCGGGTCAGGAAAATAACGGAACCATAGGAATAGCTAAGTATTGGAAAAATGGCGTGCCCACGATACTCACTGATGGCGCTAACGATGCAGACGCAAGTGCCATTGCTGTTGTCGGTGCAGATGTATATGTGTCAGGGAGTGAAAAAAAAAGTGGAGCTGAATATGTGGCTAAGTATTGGAAGAATGGAGTAGCTACTTCTTTGACCGATGGCACTCACCGCGCTGTTACTTACAGCATGGTTTTGCAATAAAAAAAGCTCTGGACCAACGTGTGAAGTTGGCAACAAATCATTACAGGTTTTATTAGAAACCGCAGAATTTGGGCAATCTTCAAAATAAAGTTCTTGGTCGACCAACAACAACATGGGAGTCGTTTCTTCCAAGTCCAGATGATTTTCTATTAAGGCGAGGGTTTGATTGCGTTGGATTATCTTTAAGCCAAATAGCCACCTGTTATGAATGAAAGAATTGAGCAATCGATCACAAGAATTTTTAAGACCGTTTTTCCAAATACCACCAATCATTACGACACAATGTTTGGCGGAACAGTGATGCACCTGATGGACGAAGTGGCTTTCATCACCGCTACAAGGTATAGCAGGATGCGAATGGTCACCGTATCATCTGATAAGATCGATTTCAAGAAACCAATTCCTCACGGAACGATCATCGAGCTGGTAGGCGAAGTGGTTAACGTAGGTAATACCAGCCTGAAGGTGAAGGTAGACATCTATATAGAACAAATGTATGCCGATGGCCGTGAGCTGGCAGTATCCGGCAATTTCACTTTTGTAGCTATTGATGAAAGTAAAAAGCCTGTAAAGATTCAAAAGTAAGTTAAAGCCCTCGCTGATCAGGCACCACTGCATTATTGTGGTCGACCAATAACAACACACTAACAATAACGAACCAACAACAACCCGGAGAAGAAGACCAACAAAGTTGGGGAACGCGAAACGAAAAATTATTTAAATTTGGGTTAGCCGCTTGATTTTAAATCTCTTGAAAAGAATCAAATACATAGCTCTAAGTTGCATTATTAGCCTGATCGCACTTACTACGAATTGTACAGACTATTATTGGTTTGAAACAATGACCTATCGGGGAACTTTGTATGATACCGTTGGGGGCCACCCGGTTCAGGGTAAATGGATTGTGTTAGTTGCCTGCAGACCTACTCCAAAATCCTATTGCGATAGGTACACCGTTGGGCAACAGATTACCGATGCTGAGGGGAATTTCGTTATACATAACAATAAACCTCGGGAGCCTAGATTCTTCCTGACTGGATACTATGTATATCGCTACAACAAGAGAACTCTGCTCAATACCGGCACAACCATTTACGGAGAGCAAGAGTTAAATGATTCTTACGGCAAATTATATCTGAAGTGATCATTATGTCATTTTAGCTCAGCTTGTTTCCAGTTCTCTTTTTTTAATCACTCCGCTCCTGCCATGTTACTAAAATGGAAGTAATTAACTTCACTTATTAAAATTTATAAATATGAATAGCTTATTACTTTACTTGATTGTCAGCATTAGTTCAAGCAGCAATAGCAGCTCAAATTCAAAAATAGAGTTTGGAGGATTGACGGACACGACAACTTGTTATACTTGGAAGGCGCAGGCAATAGAAGCGCAGAAAGCGGCCATACGTCAAAAAAAAATAGCTGAGCAGGCCGTTGCAGAAGCCGCTGAATTGAAGAACAAGCTGGAAGAATGTCAGAAGAGCAAATAATTAAGATTTTAGCCACAATTCGGCACTTTGAATATTGTCGAAATACCGGAAATTAAATTTTCTGGCTCCCGCACTCTTCTCATCGAATTTTTTCTCAGCAAACTTTCTGAATACATCCTTGGATGCTACAATGGCTAGCTTCTCTATAAAAGGATTTACTCTGGGGGTGTGGACAGTCGTTACCCAGTGCTGATCATCTATAGATAATATTCCAGCATTGGTGTTATCCTGAAGCCAAAAACGAATAGCAGGATCCTTTACAACCTCAGCACCTTTATTCATAGCCTCACGATATTCTTCACTCTTTACATACCCATTGAACCGGACTATTACAGCTTTTAAACTATCGTCTTTCTCAATAATTACATTTGGTCTTTCAAAAAGTAGTTCTTTCATCCGTAATAAAATTGAAGCCGGAAATTATAAAAAACATCCAGACTTCAATTTACAGACTTACGAATTTCATGTCTCAGCTTATTTTATTTCAGGATTGTAGTGGTGGCCTTGATCAAATGATCCCGAGTTTCAGGAGAAATATCAAAAGTCATTGGTCGGAGACCAACAACAACCCGTTCGGAAATGTCACATCTTCTAAAAGTTAGTTGTGCCCGAAAAGATCTAAAGCCAGAAAGCTTTGGACGCCTCCTTAACTAGCTCGATTGAATTCTTCACTTTCAGTTTAGACAGCAGGTGCCTTCGGTGTGTCTCCACCGTATTAATGCTGATAAAAAGTTTATCAGAGACTTGCTTGGAAGAAAGCCCCTCCGAAATCAACTTCAGAATTTCCTTTTCTCGTTTAGTCAGCAGGTCTATATTTTTATTCCGTGCAGGCTCAGTCACCTGGCTCTGATCGATCAATTGCTTTTTATTGGCCTCCTTATATTTCAATGCGGCTTTAAGCAAGCCATTACTATTATTACTTGCCGTCTGAAGTAGGCCAAGGTCTTCGTTTAATCTTTGCGCGGTAATGTCCGTCAGCGATCCAAGAATGAAATCCTTGACATTGTCATGAGAAGGAATAATCCATTTCGTTTCCTGCAGCCAGATCCACTGCCCTTCTTTTCGTTTAAATTTATAAACCAGGTTCAGAGGGCGCAACTCTTTTACAGAGTAATCAGGGTCAAGCAGCAACCGGTGCCCTTCAATGATAGACTCCATTACACCCGCCTTATTCTCGGGGTGAATTAAGGGAATCCAGAATTCCAATCCTTTATTTAATAGTTCAGCCGGAGCATACCCGGTAACTTCCCGGAAAGAATCATCTACAAAAAGATACTTGTTTTGCAGGCATGACACGAGATAAATCGCCCTGCTTTTATCCTGCCGTAACCGGTCAAGCAAAGGCGAGGCAATAATACTTGTACCACGCAATATTTCTTCCAACCCGGCCTCGGAAGTCTGCATTTCTTTCAATCCTCCTTTATAAACCACACCCATAGCCAAACCTATTTCAGCGCCTCAAATCTAGCCAAATGACCAAAATGATTACCTGCCCGCCTGGCTAAATCACTGTTTTCCGTGATAAGCCCGGGCAGGTACAATCAATAATATACCGCAGTGCGGGTGTTAATATCATTCTCTGTAGCCCGGTGCGGTTAAGACGTTGGGCCGGAAAGTTGAAATGCTCTGAGCAAAAAAAGATATCCGATGCATCCGACCAGGTACCTTATCCTGTCTGCTTCTATCCACCGGCAAGTCAAAATCACAATTTGATCATCCGTAATAAAATTCGTTTGCTCCATAAGCAGGAGATTAATCGGGTAGATATAAACGATCGTATAAATGATGATCGCCATCATGCAACCACACGCCACCAAAAGCATAGTCCGTTGCTTCTTTTTCCAGCCAAGAAACAAAGCAAGGAATAACGGAACCACTCTTAAAAGCATCCATGGCGGGCCAAAAAAATTGTAAATGACAGAGCTGAAAGAAGTCCCCGTAAAAAACCGGATAACAGAATCAGGCGGAGAGCTGCTCCACATAGGCACAATAACTACCATGCTGAATAGCGTACCACCTATCCAGAGACTATAGCCAATGATCGCCCACCAAAGAAAGACATTGTACAGCCGTGTCTTAAAATCATCGTTCATCACCGTATTTATTTTTGTGCAGCAATGATTTTTTGCAGTACCGATTCATCCGGACTGGCTACTGATTTTGACTTTACCCGTAGTAGAATTTGCCGGCACACGTACTCGGCATCTCTGCCCGCACCACCTATCAAAGCTGAGGTGAGTCCAAATTGAAAGAGCATCCCGGTGAAATACAGCCCGGGCCAATTCACAGAAACACCACGCCTGGTATTCGGCCAGCCGTGTTCATAACGAAGGTCGAGATCGATCCAGCTGAAGTCGGGTTTGAATCCCGTGGTGAATACAATAGTTTTAAATTCCCTTGTGCTTTCGTCTGCGAAAGTAAACTGATCGCCTTGCACGCTGACAATTCTTGGCAACAATTTGACGCCAGCGGCAAGCACGTCCTTCATAGAGACTTTGATCAGCGGAGCTCCTCCCTGCAATACTCCTTCCCTGGCCTTTCTTCCCATGGGCGTGTTTATGGTTAGAATGGTATGGATGAACCACCAGTAGAAGCGTCCCAAATAATCAAAAATAAAATCAGGGATATGAAAGGTAGGTATGCCTGACAAGTAGACCCGGTGCGTTTTTGATAAATCAATTGCGATCTGCACCCCCGAAGTCCCTGCACCAACAACCAAAACTTCTCCGGGCGGAATGGAAGACGGATTTTTATATTGAGACGAGTGCAGGTAGAAAACAGAATGACTCAGTGCTGCTTTAAAAATTGGGAAACTCGGTTTTTGATTGGCTCCTGTAGCAATCACCAGGTTAGAGCAGAAGATACTTTCGCTTTCGGTGACTACCTCGAAGTCATACCTGGCATGGCTCTTTACTTTGATCACCTTTTTCTTCAGGTACACCGGGAGATCGAACTTCTCCCGGTACTCTTTGAGGTAATCACTCATTTCAGTTTTTCCGGGAAACGTTCCCCGCTTCGCAGGAAAAGGAAATCCAGGTAAGCTATTATATTGAGCCGGTGTAAATAACTTAAGCGAATCCCACCGGTCATCCCATACTTCTCCGACAGAGCCGGAAGCCTCCAGGATTGCAAAATCAACTCCACCGGCTTTCAGGTAATATCCCGTTGCCAACCCGGCCTGGCCCGCTCCGACAACTATAGTGTCAAAGTACTTTTTCTCAAAACGCATCATAAAAAGATTTACATAATTTATGGTGCAAGGATATTGGTAATGAATAAATCAGGAAATCACTGAGATCGGTGATTTAATTAAAGACAAACAGCAGCGGGTTGATCAACAGGAGAAAAATCACTGAAACCAGTGATAACAAAATGACCGGCAGCTGCGTAGATCTATATTAAAAATCATGCGCTTTATTAATAAAGCCGGTAAGCCCGTAAAGTAATTTTCATTGGATTCCAGGCGTGCCTGATACTGCATTCACGTCATTCATTTTCTCAGTCCGACAGTTCCATGCATCCTCTGTTGATGGTGGTGAGTTATTGTTGGTCTCCCGACTAACAATTTCAAATCTCAGAATGATGTGCCAAAAAATCAAATTCATTATTTCCAAATTCATAGAAGTTGGCAGAACTGTATTTGTAGCCTTCTGGAGAGAATAACTTATCCTATAGCAAAAGTTGTTGGTCGGGAGACCAACAACAACAGGTAAATATCTTTTCAGCTTCTCTCTCTATTTTGCAACCGGTATGATCAGTTCAATTCTGATTTGTCCGGAAGGTACAGCTCCTTGTCTTGTAATATTAAAATCTGCTGCTGCAATAGTAAACGTGCCGATGAAAGTATCTTTTTCAAAAGTAAACGGGAAATTAATCTCTTTCGTTATGCCTTTCAGGGTCAGAGCTCCTGATATTTCATACCCATTGATGCCCTTCTTAATAGAGCTTGATTTGAAAGTTATTTTAGGAAATTTATCTGTATCCAATACATTCGGCTCTTTAGCATGGGCAGTCATTAGCTCATTGCCCGTATCTATAGTGGTTGCATCAATGACGGCCTCTATTCTTGATTTTTCCGGATTCTCTTTGTCAAAGGAGATCTCCGCTTTTAAACCTTTAAAGAAAATAGGGCCTTGAGAATTTCTAAAAACTTTTACGGAATAACCCTCCTTTACTTTCCAGTCAGCAGACTGGTAGAGTATAAAAGCTGACGTCACTAAAATTGTCAAAACACCTGTCAAAAATTTTATTCTTTTCATTTTTTATGAAGATTAAATGATTTTTTTCTCAAACGTAGTATTGAAGCCACGGGCAAGTGCAAACAGCTTGTAAAAAAGTGTAAAACATTTGTAAAACCTGAAGACTAACGAGGATGAGGAAAATAATTTCCTAATACAAGTCCTATCGCGCTAACATCCTGGATAACTAATTGCTTTCTTTTTCAATCGTGCTTCGATAGGCGATTCCGTAAAGGGCGAAATAGGGAAATGGATTTGTGTAATAACCAGATAGGGATCGTTGGTCAAGAAGACCAACAAGGGCAGAGCACAAGTCAGCCATTACACAAATGCGGGCGCACAAGACTTGCGTTAGTTCGGGGTGGGCGTTTTTACTATTTTTTGCATCAAATGTTTTACCGTAACTGTTATTAACCATATTATTTTCGCGAAAAAAACATGAAATTCCTCCTTACTCTCGTACTGGTTCTTTCAACCTGCAAAGGCTACAGCCAAAAGTGTAAATATGATTTTGAAAAAAAAGATCCTTTCTCTGGTAAACAACAAAAAGGCATCACGATTACCCTGGCAGGCTTTGGACCAGCTGCATTGAAAATGGCTTTTCAGTCGGAGGATAAGAAGTCTCTCATCGGATTGGTTGTCGCATTGCCTGGAAAAAATGAAAATTATGTCGAACGTGGGGATACTTTATCAATCGCATTGGAAAATGGAAGTATTCTTTCATTAAGATCTATAGACCGATATCTTCCCAATGCACAGGTTGTGGGAGCAAATATTATGAGCTATTTCACTCCGATGTATGCTGTCTCTGAAGAGGAATTAAATAAACTATCAACTGTCCCTATGAAGGCAGTGAAATTAAAACTGGGCGCTCAACCCCTTGTGGCAGAAGTCCCTGCAAAGAATGGAGAAAAAGCCATGAAGGCTGCCAGCTGTATTCAGCAATAAAAATTTGAACCTGCGTTATTGTTGGTCGACCAACAATCTCTTAATCTCCTAAATGATACAACAGACCATTACAAATTTATAGAAGCTGAAGAATTGGCAATCTTCAAAATAAAGTTGTTGGTCGGGAGACCAACAACAGAGGTTAAGAAGACCAACAAAGGCGGGGGCTCACTCAATGCATCCTTTATAAAAAGTATTAAAGGGAAATATTTCGACCTTGAAGAGTTTGTTTTGCACCGCGATATCTTTTAGAATCAGGCTTTTTACTTCTGCCTCGTTCTGTGCATTGAGCACGAGCATTCCCTTGTCGCTATAGCGAGCCCCGATACTGATCTTTTTTGCTTTTCGCAATTCAGAAAGGTGAGCTGAATGCTCTTTAAAGTAAAGTTGCTCGTGTGCCTATTTCGTGGTATCCCACTTTTCTGCGATAGTATAAAGGACGATAAAGTATCCATTGCGTTTCTCGTTTGCATCGTCTTGAGAGAAAGAGATCGTTGCAGATGCAGTCATCAGGACCAGAGTCAGGATTGCTTTCATTGTTTTGCTTTTGGTATCCGGGTTATACATACTATAAATATATACAAACAAGGGATTAGTGACTTGCTCCCTGTGTTATTGTCGACCAACAACAACACATGGCTTGAGACCAACGAGGGCGAGGGGCGTTAACTGCAAATTTTTCGGTCAACAGTATCATTCTTTACTCACTAAGCAATTGATATGATTATTGTAAATTTACCTTAATGCAGATTTTGGCAGTAGAATAATATATTTAATATATGACAACTTCTTCCAATTCCTTTTCAGGAAGTTTGAGCACGAGTACGAAAGCCATTCAGTGCCCCAAGTGCAACGGCCAGATGGTGCAGGGGTTCATCTTCGACCGGGCGGACGGAGGCAACCGTCGAGTCATTAACTGGGTTGAGGGAGCACCGGAAAAATCTGATATTTGGACTGTTACGAAAGTGCCTGAGGAAAAGTGTGTTCCAGTGGGTACCTTCCGGTGTTCGGTGTGTGGCTTCCTGGAATCGTATGCTCACCCGGAATTTGCAGCCAAGTGACAAGGTTTCTCGCCCTTGATTTCTATGTTCGAAGCAACTCATTTTTGAATAAATTTTAAGCGGCTATTTTCACTCCGCCCTCGTTGGTCTTCTTGACCAACGACTTGTGTTGAAAGATAACAGCGTTTTATCTGTTACTCATAATGATATTTTAAAACGCTTAATCACTAAATGATACGACAGACCACTACAAATTTATAGAAGTCGCTGAATTGGTAATCTTTAAAATAAAAGTTGTTGGTCGGGAGACCAACAACAACAGAGACCAACAACAACACAGGTTGAGTAAGCGCGGACCGAAGCGACTTCGCAACAACGAAATGAACTCCTTGAGATTGTGAGAACCAATTCGTATCTTACTTATAGCTAAGGTGACTAACTGATAGGATAATATGAATAAATATCTTGTGGTCTTAATCCTTCTGTCATCAGGGGAGCTTTTCGGCCAGGACACTCTCCAAAATGATAATGATTGTATGAAGTCCCGGTTGAACTATCGGATTTCACTAAAAAACAACCGGCACCGAACTGTACTTTTTGAAATGGGAGGCAAACCCATAACGGGTGGAGAATTCATGGAACATCTAAACACATTTCCTGAATCTGCCTTTGAATTAAGAAAAGCAAAGAAATCGCAGAAATTAGCCATGATAGGCACAATTGTCTTTTTTCCAGTTCTGGTTGGCGGTAGCTTTTACGCACGCCAAAAACAAGTGCCAACCCTAACTATCATCGGAGGAGACATAGTCACCAGCTACGCTTTTCGGGGCTTGCTGTCCCCGGGTATGAAGCATATTGAGAACAGTATGATTATTTATAATCAGAAAGTCTGCGGGATTAAATAAATTTTGGTTCTTACCGCCCACCCCCAACTCTTCGCATGTTTTAAAAATCGTGCAAGACTTGTGGCTCGCCAGTTCGATGTAAGTACATGGCAACTTGATTGAGTTAAATTAAACTGTACAAGTCAGCCTTTACACAAATGCGGGCGCACAAGACTTTGGAGCTAGTTTGGGTTTGAATGTTTGCTTGCTCAACATACGACCCCTCCGGGGTCGAAATCGTCTCTGAATTTTTATTACCTATAAATATTCGATCCCTCTGGGATCGTCTTGCTCCATTTCAATCTTTTTCCATGACCCTGGGTCACATGTTTATAGCTAAAGGATCATGGGATTCCCGACCCCGGAGGGGTCGCATGTTTTCGGACGAGATGGCGCAGGGGTTATTATTGGTCGACCAACGACAACCTGCGTTATTGTTGGTATTGGGTTATTGTTGGTCGACCAACAATCCCTTAATCTCTAAATGATACGACAGACAATTACAAATTTTATAGAAGCCGTAGAATTGGCAATCTTCAAAATAAAGTTGTTGGGTGACCAACAACAGCCGGATTTGTTCGATCCGGGATCGTATGTTTAAAGTACCGTAATCAACAACGGTCCTTCCCAATCCGGTTCTTCATCGTCTGGTACAACGGCTTTGTGAAAAACAGCAACCTGTGTGAATCGTTTCAAGCCTTCGATGATCGTGCTCGCTGATACTGTGGTGCGCAACTCTATGCGATTAGTAAAATTAACGGTATCTTCAGTGATGGCCCACTTGTGCGCTGCCGGTCCGGCTGGTGCAGTGGCATATAAGGTACCCGGCTTATCTCCATTCACTACAGCAAAGACCAGCTTGTTACGCGTTGCCTGTGCGCGCACTTCCATACCGGCACTGTGTACAATAGTTAGACGTTGATCGTCTAACAAGGCGGGATTGTTTGCCACCGCTTCAACTTTACCCGCCAGCATGTTTAGGTTGCGGTCCACCGCATCGCGACATGATCTGATGTTGTCTGTCCGGGTATCACTGGTTGGCGCATTGATAGCGTTGGCCAGGTTAGTAGTGGCAGTAACGGTATTACCTATCTGTGTCACAATATCGGCCGCTGCAAACAGCGGGTTGCCTGTCATGCTCGTGGTAAAGTGTTTAGACAAAACAAGTATCTCTGCATTTGTTTTTGATCTGAGGCCTAAAACTATTCGTACATTCATGGCTTGTGCTTTTTTTAAATTATGACTCAAGTATAAAGGCTCTCATCCAATTTATTTTGATGACTTACTTAATCGCCAATAAATTTATTGAGAGGTCGAAAATCGTTAGCTCATAATAAAAAATCGAGGCAAGTTTTGATTACTGGTGAAGAGCACGACAAAAAATGAGCAGGCAATCTTACTACTAAATTTCACGGGGTTTCTATTTGAATTACTCCATTTCAAATCAATTGCCGTCCGATTCAATCCTGATAAGCCCGGGTTACAACCAGTATTTCCGGAATTCAAATGTGTTTTGAGAAAACTCAGACTTGTTTCGAGGTAATTCAGGTTTGCTTTGATATAATTCAGATTCGTAATAGACTATCTATTGCTCAGAAACCCGGAACACTTCCTTGAATCCGGACAAATTCAATTCGTGTTACGTCAATTCATCCTTGAAAAGGACGGATTACAATCCTAACCGGGGCAATACAGATTTGAAAAAGAGCAACTAGAGTTTGAAGTGGCAGGATAACGGAATGATTTTACTATTTCTGAATTTGAAACACCGCCTCAATGGTCTTGTTGACCATAGTCATTAACATAAGAGGACTCTGACCAATGCAAAGGAAACTATTTCATCACTGCTCAGATTTTATTTTGTAACTGAGTTTTCAAAATTGCAGGTGAAGAACACCTGCAAAAGGCGGGAGGGGTTAGGTTTTAAGGTTAATATTTCAAAACTAATACTGGCAGGCTCTCCTCTACTGGCACTGGTGTTGTAAATGCTGTGACTTTCGAAACAAGTGGGCCGTTTTCCAAAGGTGATGATACCGCAAATCCTTACCATTTTATAAGAAGCCGTAGAATTGGCAATCTTCAAAATAAAAGTTGTTGGTCGACCAACAACAACAGAGGGCTGCATACCCTGCAATTAATTTACCTCCGTCAGCATATACTTTTTTTATTTTATCTTTAAAATTTCAGATTTATAAATCATGACCTGCAAGAACTGTAGCAACAACTTTGAAGGCAAATTCTGTAATGAATGCGGACAGCCGGCATCTACCCATGACCTCAATTTCCATTTCCTGGTCCATGATATTCAGCACGGCTTGTTCCACCTCGACAAAGGATTCTTATTCACAATAAAAGAGTTATTTACGCGGCCGGGCCACATGATACGTGAATATCTCCGGGGAAAACGGGTCAGTCATTTTAAACCGGTATCACTGATCCTTATACTGGCGGGCGCCTACGGATTATTATCTCATTTCTTTCATATCGACATCCTTAATGGTACTTTTCATGTAAGCGGCTCAAAAGAAGAAGAAGAAGAAATTAAACAAAGGGTGTCTGAACTAAGTGATTGGGTGGCGAGCCATTATGCTTTGGTATCGTTGCTGTCTCTTCCCGTTTTCACACTCGGTATTTTTATCGGCTTTTGGAAGAAAGGATACAACCTGGCGGAGTACTTTGTGCTCAATGCCTATCTTACCGGGCAGCATCTGTTGATTCATATTTTATTCTTCCCGGTTATTTACCTTTTGAATGCCACCTCGTGGCAGGAATCGTTCAACGTTTTTCTCAACACCATCATTGTTATTGTGACCTTATGGACGCTGCTTCAGTTTTTTGATCATTTGAAGAAGTGGACAATCATATGGCGTACAGTAATGAGTTTTTTAATATCCGCTGTGATCTATATAATGGTTGGCATTATCCTTATGCTGAATGTGCTCAGCAGTCTTAAGGCAAGCTAACGGGTGCTTTTAGTTGCTAAACTCTTAAGTAAAAGATGATTATATTCGTCTAAAGCAAAACCCACTATGAATACCAAAATCATCTTATCTACCGCTGCCGGAGCCGTGTTTAATTTTCTGGGGGGCTGGTTCGTCTTCGGCATTCTATTATCCAATTTTTACCTGGCCAATACGAAGACGTACGAAGGTCTTTCCAAAGCGGAGATGCCCGACCTTCCGTTCATTTTCCTCAGCGGTATCTTCAACGCTTACCTGGCCAATTTTGTGATACGTAAGGCGGGACAGGGATTTAGTTTTGCAACTGGGTTCAAATTCGGGTTGGTGGTATATCTCTGTATGGCCGCGTGGGTGAATTTTAGTGTATATGCATTTTATAACCTGATGAACCTGACGCTCGTCTTTACCGACATTTTTGTTCAGGCAATTTTTGGCGGAGTTACCGGGGGTATCATGGCGCTGGTGATGGGGGCAGGAAAAAAAGCGTAAGAGGCTAAACGCTATTTTACACTTTCAAAATACGATGCGTTGAAGACCCTGGGAGACCCCGGGGTTATTGTTGGTCGACTAACAACAACCTCAGGGTTGAATCAATGCCTGAATTGATTTCAAGAAACTATCATTTAGTATAAGTGCAATTCTGAGTTACATAAATGATTACTCATCTCCGCCCTTCTTTGCCTTTTCACAATTTTCCAATTTGCGTTTCACTTCTTCCAACAAAACCGCATTTCTATCCCCTATTCTCTTTTGGATGATTGCTTCTTTCATAGCAAATTTTGCTCGTTGTTTCCAATAATCAACAGTTGTTGTGTCTTGATAAACTATCTTGTTATTGGAGGCTAATGATAAAATAGACGCAATTATAAGTGAGTTCATAATCGTTTATAGTTGAATAAATAAAGATAATATTATTTATAAAAAAAGGGACTGTGTAGTCCCTTTTTAACATTTTCTTTAATTATCATTCAAAACCTGAATCGCAATATTTCCTGACAAAATTAAGATCATTGTCATATTCATGAACTTCAGAAGCTCCATTTTCAAGATCATAAATGAAAAGGTATCCAGTACTGATAGTCATTATTCTACAACTAACAACACGAGCATCACACGGTGTGTCAATGGTTTCGGTTCGCACTTTTGATCTCGATTTGAGTTTGTTCTCATAATCCGTATCAGCCACTGTCCTCAATAACGAATTCAATTCGGGGGTAATCTCCTTAACTCCACATTTCAAAACGATTGTTGCTGCTTGCTCTTTCAATGATGATGATTTCTGAGCTACTGGATTTTGTAGCATTTTTTTAATCTCTGCAATAGCTCGATCCGTAGGACTGGTAGCTGCTGCATCTTGTTTACAGTTGCTTGCAAGCAGAGCAATTGTAAACAATACAATTGTACACGAAAATGATCTTTTCATAGGATTTAGGTTTAGGTTTAAACGTCCCTAGAAAGATGAATACTTTTCATTTTTAGAACCACGGGAAAAAACCCGTATCAAATACCGTATTTTCCCCATTGACATTTTGTATTTTTTAACTAATTCAGAAAGAGTAAAAACCGGGGTTATTTTTGGTCTCCTGACCAACAATCTCTTAATCTCTAAATGATACGCAAATCCTTACCATTTTATAAGAAGCCGTAGAATTGGCAATCTTTAAAATAAAAGTTGTTGGTCGGGAGACCAACAATCCCTTAATCTCTAAATGATACGGCAAATCCTTACAGATTTTTATAGAAGCCGCAGAATTGGTGATCTTTAAAATAAAGTTGTTGGTCGGGAGACCAACAACAACGAAGACCAACAAGAACAAGAGGTTATTGTTGGTCGACCAACAATCTCTTAATCTCTAAATGATATGCAAATCCTCACCATTTTATAAGAAGCCGTAGAATTGGCAATCTTCAAAATAAAAGTTGTTGGTCGACCAACAACAACACACCAAACAACAACGAACCAACAACCACCTCAGGGTATCCAGTACTGATAGTCATCATTCTACAACTAACAACACGAGCATCACACGGTGTGCCAATAGTCTCGGTTAGCACTTTTGATCTCGATTTGAGTTTGTTCTCATAATCCGTATCAGCCACTGTCTTCAAATAACGAACCAACAATAACCTCGGGGTGCTCTATGATTCTATAACTCATAATATTAGAAATACAAAATGATTTGGCTGGGAAAAAACCCTGCTGCTATAGGTTTTTTTCCCATTGTTTAGGTTAACGGAGAGATATACCTTGAAAAGCAAAATCAAGCTTTAACCTTAAAACCTATTCATTCATGAAAAACTATCAATTAGGAATAGTGATTGCACTATTGTGTGTTGCAACTGGTTGTCAAAATTCCACAGACGACAACCTTTCCATAAACAAAGTCAACAATGTGATGACTCTTACCGGAGCATCTCAAAAGCTAGCCTATCAAATGTTAACCCCAAATGAAAAGGTGACGATCTGGACAAACAAATTGCAAGGTCATTTGATGAGCAATTTTTACAACTCCAATCAAAAAGCGCTGATCTCAGAATTAAAAGATCAAATCAATAGTGGCATCTTAGAAAAAGACAGGAATGAGATAACGAAATTTCAAAATAGTTGGTTAAAAAGAGCCTCGGCTTCCTTTAGCAAGCCGTTTCTTTATAAAATAGCCTTTTCTATTTCCGATAAAGTAATTGTTTTTGATGCGCCTGCCAAATGTGAATGTAACAAGGAATCAGTGTTTAGTTGCACTATAGATGACACTTATACTTGCCAGACTTCTAATTGCATTGTACAGTCATACGGTTGTGGTTTTCTGTGGAGTTACGTGTGCGATGGAATGTGCAAATGGCATCTATAAGTATCATGCGTAAAAAAAATATAGACACTTTTCTAATTCCACTTTTATTTACTTTGGTATGCTGTGGCGGATCTCCAAAAGTGCGAATTTTAAACAATCGCCTTAACTTAGGAGATGTTAAGAGATACGATACTTTAAATTGTGTTTTCCCTATTATAAATGACGGTGATTCACCGCTGCTTATTACGAAACTAAAAGGTAGCTGCGAGTGTATTTCCATAGTTTGGGACTCCACAAAAGTTTTGAGTGGAGACACTACTTATATTAAAGTGCGTCTTGTACCTGATGTAGTCGGAGTATCAACAAAGGATATTGTTTTTCAAACGAATACAAATCCTCCGTTTAACACATTGTCAATCGAAACTAACGTTAAAGAATGAGTAACAAAAAGGAATTTTTTATCACTACAGGACTTTCGTTCCTGCTATTTTTTTTGCTGGCTCCTTTTGGTGGGTTCTATAAGATAGGTGACTATACCTTCGGCCATGGAGATTTGCTCATTATAGCTTCAATCTCATATTCGTTGTTTACTTATTGGCGATTGAGTCTATCACCTAACAAAACACGAACGGTAATTGCCATCTTATTTCCATTGGTAATTTTTCTCATTCCTATTCATCTTATCAATTTCGATGCTTCTTTTGTGAGTTTACCAAGCGGCATCTTTCATTTCATTGGTGTTGGAGGGGGGGCTCTCTCCTATTTCTCACAGGGCAAGCTAAGGGTGATTGTCCTGAATACCTTGATGGTAGCAATCGGTTTTTATATGTACTTCTCAGGTTACGAAAAACTTTTGCATTGGAATAGTTTCGGAACACTATCTGGAGAAGTTGAAATCCAGGCGCCTGTTTTTAAGTTTGAAGATGCAGACGGACATGCCTATTCGAATGCTGACTTCAAAAACAAAACTTTGGTTGTGGATTTTTGGACAACCTCGTGCGGTGTTTGTTTCACCAAATTCCCCAAGCTGGAAAAATTATATTCCAAATTAAAAGACAGAAAGGATATTGTTATTGTTGCTGTGAATATTCCTCTAAAGGGAGACACCAATGAGAAAGCCATAGAAATGATCCGCAAAAGAGGCTACTCATTTGAAATACTCTTTGCAGAACAGAAGGCGACCAATGAAGGATTTGAGTTCAATGCATATCCGACTTCCTTTATAATAAAAGACGGCAAGATGATTACCTATAAGGGCGAAATAGAAAATATCCCTCCGCTTTTAGGCATTTGACCAACGGGGTTATTGTTGGTCGACCAACAATCTCTTAATCTCTAAATGATACGCAAATCCTTACCATTTTATAAGAAGCCGTAGAATTGGCAATCTTCAAAATAAAAGTCGTTGGTCGGGAGACCAACAACAACACACTAACAATAACGAACCAACAACAACCTTAGGGGCTTCATTTAATAGCTTAGTTCTGATGCCTGAATATAAAATGTTCATCAGTTCTACAGGCGTTACCATTCTGCACCACTAATCTTTCCCACATCTTAACCGAAGGCCCGACTAAATAATCTCCGGCCACAGGATTCAATGGGCTAGAAATAATACTTCTGTTTAAATGTTGTGCAGCTATTTCTATGATTTTTTCAGGTATTCCCTTTCTACTGAATTCCGAATTATCATTACAGGTAGCCATTTCTCCCTTTGCAGTAGTTTTATTCAAAATTTTAAACCTGTAAGAAAACCATCGCATAGGATCAATTTTCATCGAAAAAACTCTAAACGTGATTTCGTTCGAATCGAATTCATCAATCACAACTTCATATTGAAAAGTACATTGATTACCGCCGATATCAGTAGTTTGGAATGATTGCATTCCTAAATTTAGTTTTTTTTTAAATTGATTTTAGTTAATGAACGAATGAAGAGTTGCTAGGAAAGAACATAGGCAAAGGCAGGGCTTAGTATGTGTGAATCTCTAGGATTCTATAAACCTTAGCTATTTTAAAATGCAAATAATTTGGATGGAAAAAACACGGTTGTTATAGGTTTTCCCGTTGTTTTGGCAATCTCCAAAATAAAGTTGTTGGTCGGGAGACCAACAACAGCACAGGTACTCTCTTTCCGTCTCAACAAGAGATTTGTGCCAAACTAGTAAATAGTCAACTGCATACTGTTTTAATTTATTATCGTCCATGCTACATACCCTCGTGACATTACGGGGAAAAACCCACTTTGGGTACGGGGTTTTTCCCGTATCATTTAAACTCAGGAAGCATTATGTTTATCGAAGTATTAAGGGATGAGCAAATAACTGGAAATATTTGGCTTTGAGTGTAGTTTTCTCTCCTATTATGATCAAGAATATATAAAATATTAAGAATAGTTCAACATGTGCTGTCATTTCGACCCTCATTTATTATTTCTAATTCTAATCATGGTTGTTTCAGGTGTTTTCGGTGGCTGGCTTAACTACCTGAACAATTTTGACACTGCAGAAAACGAGCAAAAAACCAAGCTTATTAAACATAAGTATATTTTCTTGGGTATAGGTTCAGCCTTTTTAGTTCCGGCCTTTTTGAAAATGATTGCAAGTGATTTAATAAAAGGCTCTAACGACTATGATAGCAATAATTATTTAATTTTTACAGGATTCTGCCTAGTAGCTGCAATTTTCTCAAGACGGTTCATTAGTACTATAGGAGAGAAGATTTTGGAAGCTGCCAAAAAAGCAGAAAAAACATCTAGTGAAAATAAACAGCAAATAGAAACAACAAATCTTGAATTGACATCCACGAAAGAAAGAATAGAGGATGTAAAACTTTCTGTGAATCTTGGAAATCTAAAACAAAATGATTCAATCTTCAAAGAGGAAGTACCTAGTGAGCTCGTGGAGCAAGTAACCTCATTTATCAAAAAAACATCAATTTCTGATTATTCAGAAAGACTTAAAGCTAAAGCAGATATTGGTAGAAGTATGGGGCGAATAATTCTTCGAGATAACTTATCTAAAGATGAGCTATTAAAAAAATATCCAACAGAGGGAATGTACCTGGCCTTAGCTTATTCCGTTGAGTTAAAGCCTGACATTGCTGGTTTATCAACGCTCAATGAATTGGCAAAAGTTGCTCAGCAGTTATATACCAAATATGTTATCCTGATTGGCTATCGAACCTTGGCCAATAGTGGAATTATCAAAAGAGATCAAGTAAAGAGCATTTATGAACTCATCACAAGGTTTCGTGAGAAGGCAGACAAGGCACTTGCTAGAAATATTGATGACACAATCAATACTTTAAAATTAATCGATCCAAGCATAGTGCTGTAATAAAAGCAAATTGAGAAATGAAAAATGGCAGCACCAAGAGTTTTTATTAGTTCAACATGCTATGATTTAGGTCAAATTAGGGACAGTTTAAGCGAGTTCCTTGAAAGCTACTTCTACGAACCCATGTTAAGTGAAAGAGGAGATGTTTTTTTTCATCCAGACCTTCACACTCATGAAAGCTGCATAAATGAGATCGAAAACTGTCAAATATTTATTTTAATTATTGGTGGAAGATTTGGAGGCACGTATAAATATGATCAATCAAAATCGATTACCAATGCTGAGTATGAAGCAGCAAAATTTAGAAAAATACCAGTATTTACATTTATCAAGAAAGATCTATTTGAAGACCATAGGTTATTTCAGCGAAATAAGCACAAGGAAAAGCTTATCGATCAAATTGATTTCCCCTCTGTTGAGAAGCAAGAACACGCAGTAAAAATTTTCGAATTCATTAATCATGTTAGGTTATCAGAAACGAATAACGGATTTCATCCCTTTGAATTTGTGAAGGATATAAAACAATTCTTAGGTAAGCAATTAGCAGGAATGATGTACGATTTTCTTAATGATCGAAACAGAGACAACAACCAAAAAGTAGTAAAAAACACTCTGGACAATTTAACGTTGATAAACAAGAAAACTGAAGAAATGATCGAGGGAATAGTTAAAAAACTAAGTCCCACCGATGGGAAACAGCAAATTGAAGAACTAGACAAAATAATATCAGCCTCTCAATTTTATAGACATCTGTGTAATATGTATCCGGCTTTTCAATTTAATAATATTGATAGGATTACTAAGATAGAGCCGAAGGAAAAGAAATGGTTTGAATATGTCTCAGAAATGCCTGGTTTCAAGTTACGCAAGGCTGGTAAGTCTGAACGCGAGCAATTTACCAAGTATAAGTCGGTTATGATTCTGCAGAATCAACAACATATATGGACAGTTCTCACAGATGACGATGAATATCCAAGAAAAGTTATCATCGCAGAAAACCTGTATGAACATGTCAAAAAACTAGATCATATCGAAAGACAAAAAGCAATAAAATTTATTACAACTGCGGACAATACTTTCTCAATCGCTAAGGAAAGTAACCATGAAATATAGTTCAAACTTCATCACAATGATATGAAAGATTGGACGCAAATAATTCTTACTCTAACTGCAGCGCTAATAGGTAGTTATTATGGTGCGTTTGCTAAAGAACAATTTTCAGATCGTTTTTTAAAACGAAGAAGAAGAAGGGAGACACGGACAGCGCTGACCGAGAAGGTGGTTTTAATATTTCGCCTCACGCAAAGACATATTCAGTTGCTTCAATTTGCCAATTTACATAAGCATCGAATGGAGTTGTTGTCAGGCATGAAAAGAGAATTATCGAACAAAGGTGAGGAACAGAATAAAATAGAAATCTCTACAATTAAATCAGATATTGATGGAATTTTCGTTTATGTTCAGAGATTTATTGATGAGGATGCAATACTTTTTGAAAAAATTAATGAATTGGAATCACAAATTATTTCTTTGGCTCATGAATCCATTTACTATTTCAAGGAGCATCAAACAAGTCAATTGAAACAGGGTGTTAAAAAAATGATTGAGTGGTTTGAATCACCTGATCTTGACACCCAAGATTTCAAAGCCATAAAAAACTACTCTGTTTTTATTGGTTATCAGGATCAAAAATTTAAGGGAAATCTAGAAATCGCTCTTGCTAAACTCAGATCTCAGCAAGAGCACTACGTTGATTTTTTTAGTGAATTATTAAGCAAATAGTATTTATAGAAATGAAATTTGAAAATTGAATCTTAAGTCTCATTTCAACTCCTCCACCTCTTTCTTCCCCAGCCCCGTTACACTCGCAATCTCAGAAACAGAAAGACCCTTTTTAAATAGTTTCTTAGCGATACCCGTCTTCTCTTTCATTGCTGCCTCTGCTACTTCCTTTTGTTTTTCCTTCTCCATTTCCCTTCTTACCCTCGCTTCCGTTTTCTCCGCAATACTCTTCATCTCCTCCTTAAGCCGGTCTACCTGGTCGAAGGTGAGGTCGTAGTGGCTCTCGTCCATGATCTGCTTGAGCAAGCCGGTGTCGGCAAAGCTGAAGAAGGATTCTTCGTTCATGATGAGGTGGTCTATCACAGGCAGTCGCACAAAGTTGCCAATGGCTGCCATACGCTCGGTAAGTACTTTGTCGGAGAAGGTGGGGTTGAGGTCTCCGGTCGGGTGGTTGTGCACCATAATGATTTTGGCGGCTTGCTTCTGCAAGGCAAAGCTGAATATCTCCACGGGTTCTATCTCGGCACGCTCGGGGTAGCGGTTGGCAAATACGCCAAAGCTCACGAGCTCCAGCAGCAGCAGTTTGTTGTTGGCGCCAAGGCACACGAGCCAGAAGTGCTCTTTGCTGCGGTCTATCTTACGCTCACGCAACAGTACTTCGCGCATGATCTTGAAGACATCGGTGGAGTTGCCGAGAGGGACTTTCTGGGAAGGGAGGAGTTTTACTTTCATGGTTTATAACTGAAAATTAGGTGCAAAATGTATGTCACGCAAAGGCGCAAAGCCGCAATAAATGCAAGGTTGTGTTTTCACTCAAAGTGCAAAGTTGAAAGGTAGGGATTTTGGGGATTGGGGAATGGGGGAATTAGTAGGTGGTGGGCGGGAATGAATTTAAGGCAAAACTACAGAGGCGGGTCATTAATTTAACCGCAGAGGGCGCGGAGGTGCGCAGAGAAATACAAAAGCCTATCCATTCTCTGCGAACCTTTGTGTGCTCTGCGGTTTAATGCATTTATTTTCTCGGGCCTATTTTAACCGCAGAGGGCGCGGAGGTGCGCAGAGAAATACAAACAAGTCTTCTGTATTCTTTGCGAATCTCTGCGTGCTCTGCGGTTAAATGCATTTATTTTCTCGGCCTATTTTAACCGCAGAGGGCGCGGAGGTGCGCAGAGAAATACAAACAGTCTCTGTATTCTTTGCGAATCTCTGCGTGCTCTGCGGTTTAATGCATTTATTTTCTCGGTCTTTTTTAGCCGCAAAGTGCGCGGAGGAATGCAAACAGTCTTCTGCATTCTCTGTGTGCTCTGCGGTTAAATGCATTTATAGTATACTTGTAATTCAAAATCAGACCCGTTACATGGCCCTTTCTATAAAGCCTAAATACCTGGTTGGCCTACTTCTTCTCCTGCTTTTCATTGAAAGTGCCCAAGCCCAATATCAGTTGTGGGGAGCTTCGCAATACGGTGGCCCTTCAAACGCGGGGCTCATTTTTAAGACTGCCGCAGATGGCACGGGCTATACAGTTCAGCACGACTTTACTCTTGAAACGGATGGTTTTGGAGCTAACGACCTGACCGATGGTGGTAACGGAAAGCTATATGGCACGACTGCGGGTGGCGGATATAATCACGTTGGAATTATTTTCGAATATACTATTGCCTCCGGGGCATTGGTTAAAAAATATGAGTTTAGCGGAAAGCCGGATGGCCGCACCCCGGTAGGAAAACTCGTGCTGGCCAGCAACCAAAAGTTGTACGGCATGACACGGTACGGAGGAGTGAACGATGAGGGTACATTGTTTGAGTTTGACCCCGCCACCAATACCTATACCAAGAAATATGACTTCAGTAATACAGGCAGTGGCGGCAATCCACAAGGTAGTTTAATCCAGGCCGTTGACGGTTACCTCTATGGGATGACTTCGTCAAGCCCGGGAAGCGATGGCACAATAATAAAGTTTGATATCGCTTCCGGCACGCTGACGAAACTATATGACTTTGCTTCCAATTCGGGTAAAAATCCGGTGGGAAGTTTAATGCAGGCTTCTGATGGGAATCTCTATGGCACTACTACCCAGGGCGGTGATAATGATTTTGGAACATTATTTCAATTTAATCCCACCTCGCTCCTCTTCACGAAGAGGTTTGATTTTTCAATGACTGCGGGTGCTTTTCCCGGCCAGGCTTTAATCGAATTATCCACCGGCAAATTGTACGGTACAACTCAGGGCTTCGGGGCGTACTTTCAAGGCACACTGTTTGAATTTAATTTCATCAATAATCTATATACTGTAAAAGTTGATTTTGCGTCAACTACTACGGGCAGTAATCCGAAAGGAAGTCTCACACTTTTCAACGGGAAACTTTATGGCGGTACATCAGTACAACCGGGTGGTGCATTGATTGAATTTAATCCCGTAGACAATAGCTGCACAAAAAAAATAGTGTTTGATCCTGTCACAATGGGTTCTGACGTTGCGAGCAGAACTTTGCTTGTAGCCTCTGATGGGAAAATGTATGGCACTGCAACCAATGGCGGAGCCGGAGATGGTGGAACGCTCTTCGAGTATAACCCGGCCACAAACAGTTTTAACAAATTGCTGGAGTTCAGCAAGGCTCCTGGTGGCAGCTATCCTCTTAGCGGCCTTATGCAGGCCTCTACTAAAAAGTTGTACGGCATGGCACAACATGGAGGCACCAACGCAGCCGGGATATTGTATGAGATTGATCCGAAGTTGAATACGTTTTCCAAAAGGGTAGATTTTACGCTGGTCAACGGATATCAACCCTGGGGTAATGAGTTGATTGAAACAGCGGCAGGAGAACTCTATGGTATGGTGTGGAGAGGTGGTGCGGTCTATAATTTTGGTGTCATATTCAGGTTCGATCCGGGTACCGGAAATATGAAGACTTATGCGCTTGATGAAACTACCGGGTTTGGTAGCACAGGCAAACTTGTGGAAGCTGCCAATGGGAAACTTTACGGCATGGGGTCGAGTACGAATGGCGGAACTTCTACAGGAGCAATCTTTGAGTTCGACCCGGTGAGTGAAACCACTACCAAAAAAATTGAATTCACCACGTTAAGTGGTCAGAACGATCCCGGAGGACTAACAGGTAGCCTCATGCGTGCTGCCAATAATAAGCTTTATGGCATGAGCTCTGCTGGCGGAGACTCCAATAATGGTGCTTTGTTTGAATATGATCCGTCAACTAATAATTATATAAAATTGTTTGACTTCCCGGCCGGCAGCGCAACTCCCTACGGAAGCCTGGTTCAATACGGCAACGGGAAACTATACGGACTGACATTCAACGGAGGAATTAACAATGGAGGAACGCTGTTCGAGTTCGACCTTTCCAATAACAGCCATGTGATAAGGTTCAGCTTTGACGCTGCCTCGGGTACCAAGCCGGTGCGCGATCTGATTATCGCACCGAATGGTAAACTCTATGGTCTCACTACTGCGGGAGGACTAAATAACCATGGTACTATTTTTGAGTTCGATCCGCTGAGCGGTGCGTTTACTAAAACACATGATTTTATCAATGAAGATTGTGACTATGTTTCACTGGCGTTGGTTTCTCTTGGAGAAGATCAGACCATTTCTTTTGGAGCTCCTGGCGCTAAGACTTTTGGCGATCCGGCATTTTCTCCCGGTGCAACATCCAGCAGCGGGCTCGCGGTAACTTATACTTCATCCGATCCATTGGTGGCTACCGTTTCGGGAAACCAGGTAACGATCACAGGTGCGGGTAGCACTTTAATCACTGCATCACAACCCGGAGATTCAAATTACAACCCGGCTCCTTCGGTAAGCCAAACGCTTATCGTAAACAAGAAAAATCAATCGATACAATTTGATCTTTTAGTTGCCAAAACGGTGGGCGATGCTTCGTTCACGCTTTCAGCAACAACCAGCAGCGGGCTACCTGTAACTTACACTTCATCCGATCCATCGGTGGCCACTGTTTCGGGAAACCAGGTTACGATCACGGGCTTTGGCAGCACGTTGATCACAGCATCACAAACCGGCAACGCAAATTATAATGCTGCTCCTGCTGCGAGTCAATTACTTTTCGTATTCAAGAAAAGTCAGTCGATACAATTTGATCCTCTGACGGCCAAAACGGTGGGCGATGCATCGTTCACGCTTTCTGCAACTGCAAGCAGCGGGCTTGTGGTCACTTATACTTCTTCCGACCCATCTGTCGCCACGGTTTCGGGAAACACCATTACTATAATAGGTGCAGGCAGTACTTTAATCACCGCGGCACAATCCGGCAATTCAAATTACAGCCCCGCTCCTGCTGCAAGCCAAACGCTTTTAGTAAATAAGAAAAGTCAGTCTATACAATTTGGTCCTTTAGCCGCTAAGGCACTGGGCGATGCTTCGTTTACACTTTCTGCAACTGCAAGCAGCGGGCTCACCGTAACTTATACTTCGTCCAACCTTTCGGTAGCAACGGTTTCCGGGAATCAGGTTACCTTGACGGGCATCGGTAGTACAGTTATCGCTGCCACTCAAACAGGCAATCCGGAATACCTTCCTGCATTGAAGGTCGAGCAAATACTGCAGGTGAACCCGGTGATCACCGCCATTGAGAATGCTCCGGGTATAAAGTTATATCCCATTCCTGTGGATAATTTCCTTCATGTAGATGTACAAAGCCCCTCGACAATCACCATAATGAATTTACTGGGAGAAGAAATCGCCAAACGTGAAGTAACCGGTGCGGAAAGCTTTGACCTCAGGCAAGTGCCCGGTGGATTTTATGTGGTTTCAATTGCCAGGGATGGCGAAGTGTTCCTGAAGAAAATCGTTAAGAAGGAATGACAGGAACTCGCTTTTTAATAGCAAGGGTCTTTATTAACCGTGGAGTACACAAAGTTGAAAGGCAGGGTTTTGAATTGGCGAAAGCTGCGTGGCTATCGTCCAATGGTTTTAAGGGTGGGAGTTCTTTAATCTGTCGGCTATGTATTTTTTCAGCTGTTCCAAAGTCATGCTCTGAGTTTCATCGCTCGGCCTAGTTAGTTTTCACGCAAAGGCGCAAAGACGCAATAAATGCAAGGTTGGTGTTTCACAATGGGCGCAAAGTTGAAAAGCAGGTTTTGAGAGACAGAAGACAAGACTGCATTCACTTTGCGGCTTTTGCGCCTTTGCGTGACATTCTGCATTCAGGGTTGGTGGTGGGTGACGAACAACCAACAACGATTAACCAACAACGACTCTGGCGGGTTTGTTAATACCAATGGCAGGTTTGTTGATGCGTTTGGCAGGTTCGTAACTCTGTATTAAGGTACGTTTGGGCTCAGTTTCCTTAAATAATACAAACCAAAACCCCAAATGACCCGACTACCCCTAGTCCTCGGGCTGTTGCTACCGTTGGTATGCAGTGCCCAAAGTGTCAAAATCAAACGTGTAGAGCTGGCGAAGGAGAAAGTGATCGTGCACTACGACCTTGATGACTCCAACCCCAACAACGAGTACCAGCTGAACCTCTACGCCTCTAAAGACAACTACACCGTGCCGATGACCAAGGTGAGAGGCGATGTAGGCAATGAGATCAAGCCCGGCACTAACAAGAAGATCGAATGGAACATCAACGATGAACTTGGCGACTATGAAGGCGAACTTGCCCTCGAGGTGCGCGGCAAGGTGTTCGTGATGTTTGCCAAGCTGCAGGGCTTCGAAACGGACAAAAGCTACAAGCGCGGCAAAACGTATGAGCTGAACTGGAAGCCGGGGAACACAAACCCTATACATATAGAGTTGCTGAAAGGGAGCGAGCGTATGGTGGGCGAACTCAACCACCCCAACAACGGAACCTATCTTTTAACAATGCCTGCCAATGCGAAGCCGGGCGATGACTACCGTATCCGCATCACGGATTCGAAAAGACCGGATGAGTCTATATATACAGGGTTCTTTACGCTGAAGCACCGCATCCCTATTGTGCTCAAAGCCATAGGCGGAGCGGTGGTGCTCGGAGGCCTGGTGGCCGGAGGATCATCACTGGCGGGTGGTTCCAAAGAAGCGGGATCACAACCGAACCCTCCTGCCCTTCCCGGAAACTAACAAACCCCAAACTGAATCATTATGTCTAAAAATATATACCTGATTGTGCTCCTGAACCTGTTGGCGGTATGCAGCTGGAGCCAAACTTTTACAGAACTGAACGGCCCCTTTGGCGGGCAGGTGACAAACCTCGTGTACGATGCCGCGAACACGAAGATCTACGCGCTGGTCAACAAGCAACTGTTTGTCTCTACAGACAATGGTGTGAACTGGGCACGGCTTGCACTTCCGGCTAACATATTCGGATTGGATGACCTGGTGCTGGACGGCACGAAGCTGGTTGCCATTATGAATTCATCACAGATCTGGCAATCGGCAGACGCAGGAGCAACGTGGACTAAGCTGTCTACCTTCCCGGGTAACATTTTCTATTATAAACTACTGAAGCTTCCGACTGCGGGTGTGTTTCTGGCAGCAGGAGCTACAAGCATATCGGTGAGTGTGGACAACGCGGTGAACTGGAAATCAATCCTGGACCTGGGCACTTTCAACGGGCAGCTGCGCATCAACGACATCAAGATCACTTCGGCTGGCGACATCTTTGCTTCCGATGCCACGATCGGTCTGAGAAAATATCCGCACCCGGCTAACATGACTGACTTAAACTCATGGGCGGAAGCCAACTGGGTTACTGTTTTTGCTAAACAATATACCTCTACCGACTACTGGGCGCACATCGGTATCAGTGCGAACAACCGGATTTTCTTCAATCACGAAAATTCCAATGGCGTTGATATGCCAATTGAATTCTCTGATGACCTCGGAGCCACCTGGCAGACGCAGGCTCTTCCCGGCTGGACCCCGCACAATATCAACAATGCGGTATGGGCAGGTGCTCCCAATGGCAAAATGTATTTATTCGAAAACGGGTTCTACAGAGTATGGGAGTTTACGGAAGGTGCAGGCACACCGTGGGTAGCCAAACCATGGGCTACAGTATCTACCTCTAACCAGGATGTGACGTGTGCTTTCTGGAGAAGTAACACACAGGCATTTGCCGGGGCCAATACAGACGGGGTGTTCAGCACGAGCAACACCGGAAACTCGTGGTCTATCTCGTCCACGGGTTTGAAGTTTGGCGATGGCGAGCAAGTAGAAACTACTACCGATGGAAAGATACTGGTGGTGCAAGGAGTGGCGCCCCAAATGCTCTGGTACTCTACTGACCAGGGCGCAACCTGGCTGACGCAAAGTTTCGCTGACCGGATCAGCAAACTGTACCGTCTGCCCGACAATACATTAATCATCACTACGGATAATCAGAAAAACTATACTTCTACGGATGGGATCAACTGGACCCCGCACAGCAACCCGCCGGGAATTACGATGATGCGTGCGATTGTGATTGTTGCCACCAACGATATTTATGGTTTTGGTGACGGTGGCACAGTATGGGAATCATTGGACAAGGGAGTGACCTGGAACCAGATCGCCCTGACGGCCGGCATGTCTGCAACGGAGCAATTCACTTACGCCACACGCGATGATGACGGGATTTTCTATGTACACACTTCGGATAATACCAACGCTACAAAATATCACAAGCTGGATTCGAACGTGACACCCTGGGCGGTGACTTCATTCAGCTTTGATGCCAATAATTTTATTCCTTTTGCGCTCTTTACACTGAACAACAAAGTATATATCGGCAATGGCGGACGGCTCTTTTCCAGCAGTGACAAAGGAGTCACCTGGAAAGATCTCATCGCTGCGGGAGATAAAGTATTTCCATTGAAGCAGGGAGCGCTGAATGGCATCGCTATAACCGCACAGGGATATTTATCCATCACACAGAACGAAGGTCAGACGGTGGTCAACATTCCGTTAACTCAAGCGAAAGGAATAATCACGGATGTTGCGCTGAATGCAGCCAGCACCAAATACATTGCTTCTGCACGGAATTCGCCCGCGTTGGAATTTGCCATCAGCTCTACCAACAAAATGCTTTTGCAGCCGAGTGAGATTCCACAGTATGTCAACTTCAACTGGCAACCTGTAGCAGGCGGGCCGTTTGGAGGTGTCACCTCGAAAGTAGTGAGATCATCGACAGGCCAGTTGTATGCAAAAGGCGGAATAAGGCTCTACAAATACAACAGTACTACGTCCGGGTGGGATGTCATTATGAACAGTAACGTCATCAATTTCTGCCTTGACGCTTCCGACAAGATTTATGTCGCCGGTGGAAACTCGATCTTGGTCTCCTCCAACAACGGTACTTCTTTTTCAGAGGTCACCTATCCAAGCATCAATACGTCTGCCCAGGAAATCCTGGTGAACGATGTTGGAAATATATTGATGCCAACGACCAATGGAATTTTCCGCTCTACGGACAACGGGGCTAATTTTACTAAAACAGACGATGGCTATTATTCTAACCTGGTAATGGCAACGGACGGCACGCTCCTGGCGCAGCGGACAACCAATAATTTCCAGACCAAGGCCATCGTGCGTTCTACCGACAAAGGAGTAACCTGGTCTGTGACGGGAAGTGCATTCACTAGTTTGAATAACCAGATAACACTGAGCGCGCTGGAGGCAGGAAAATTAGCAGCCGTTGCCGGTGCCAATATGTACATGTCTGCCGATGCCGGAGCCACGTGGACTTCTATCCTTGGGAACATCCCCGTTGGCAGCTTTGTATTCGGTAGCGACAGCAGGGTGATCCCCGGTCCGTCCAATTCGTATTTATTCTTTTGGACCAAGCCCAGTACCGGCACGACAATCTATTCTTCTACCGATGGCGGCACCACCTGGACAAAGAAGAGCGATCAACCGTATATCATGACGTCTGCGATCTACAGTGGCACCGATGTTTATGCGGGCACCCAGGCAAACTACCAGAGCAGTTTCTCGGCACCGTCATTTCCGGCCAACGGAATTGTAAAGTCTTCTGACAACGGGGTGACATTCGCAGCTTTTCAAAATAATAAAGGTCTTGCCAATAACCGGTTTGGGGGTGCAGATATCTATAAATCCAAACTCTATGTAGTGTGCAACGGGTTTCTTTACTCTTCCACCGACAAGGGGCAGACGCTGACCCAGATCACCACAGCAGGAACAGCAATCCAGGGCGTGCTCAAAACTCCTGACGGAGCTTTGCTCGCTTATGGTAAAGGAGTTTATAAAACGACCGATGGCACCACCTGGACACAACAGACGGCTACGGGAGATTTTGTACAGATGACCGCAGCCACTGCTTCGCTGTATTACGGAGTTGATTCGCAGAATAAATTCTATTCGTCAACCAACTTAACCACCTGGACACAACTTACCATTACCGGGCTTGTGGCAAACACTTCCATTGTATCAATCGCCAGCGATGCCAGCGGAGTACTGTATTTTATAGCCTACTCCTTTTCACAAGCAGGTGCAAGTAACATCGCCTACCAGTTTGCTTCGGGCACGCTGACCCAAGTACCGATTACCCTTGGCCTTAGTGCTAATCTCAATTCGGTCGGAAATAAAATCTACTTGTACAGCTCAGACGGTTTAGTGTACAGTACTACGGATGGTTTGACCTGGGCGAGCAAAGGTCTTCCCCAAGGTTTCAAGCTCATTATTTCCTCCGCGCTTAATTATTATTTCATTACGAATGGAAATGAACTGTTCGTATCGCGCGACCAGGGATCGACCTGGCAAAGTGTAGGCCTTCCCTATTCCTCAGGAATTTATTTTGATGCCGTCATGGTAGATGAATTTACCGGGCTTGCGTATGGCTGGGGAAATAATACTCCGCTATTGAAAAGCTCTGGTATTGTATTGCTGAATGACAATAAGGGACCGGGTCTTGCCACACTCTCTCCTGCCAACCTGGCTACGGGAATTGTACCTACGGCAAAACTGACGATCACTTTTGATGAAGCTGCCACTCCGGTGGCGGGAAAGAAGATCAAGATCGTTGACCCTGCCAACACCAGCGGGTTTGTAGAAAGCATCGATGTGAGTGCAGGCGTTGTTGCAGACCGCTCCATTACATTCACTCCTGCTGCCACTACGTTGAAATATTCTGCGAATGCATCTACGCTCCAGTCTTATTTTGTTACGCTGGAAGCAGGCGCCTTCGGGGACTTGTTCGGGAACACCAATGCAGCAGTGATCAATGATGCCACCTGGAAATTTACCATGGCAGTCACTCCGGATGCCACGCCTCCTGCTATTACTTTCGACAACTCGGGCAAGACTAACTACCTGAATATACAGGACAACAACAAAACCGTACAGGCCACTATCACGGATGCAGTGGGTGTTGCACAAGCGCAGATCTTCTACCGGATGATCACGACTAACAATGCGTTTGCGTCTTCCAACCTTTCCAATACATCGGGTAACATCTACCAGTTTGCTGTGCCATCCAGTGCGTACGGGCCTATCGGGTTGGAGTTTTATATCACAGCTGCCGATGCCGCGGGTAACACCACGCGCAGTCCGCAGTCGGGAAGCTACTTTGCTTATAAGAATGTAGATGTTTCCAAGCCCACGGTCTCTCCTTCACTGCCAGCCGGTGCATTGGAAGAACACTACCGGATCATCTCCGTGCCGTATGCTTCGAGTAGTATGACAGTAGAGTCGGTACTCGTGCCGGCACTGGGCCAGCGTGATGCGAAGATCTGGAGATTGCTTACACTTAACTCGGCCAAGACCGGGTGGGATGAATACCCGAAAGATTTTACCACGATACAACCGGGAGTCGGCTACTGGATCATTTATAAAAACGGTGGCGCGGTAGCGCTCAGCGTAGAGACTACTCCGAGTGTTACTAAAACTACTCCGTCCACACTGACGCTTGCTCCGGGATGGAACCAGGTCGGGAATGTATATCCGTTCAACATGGTGTGGGCCGAAGTACTCACCGCCAACAGCAACCCTGCTGGAGTTGGTACACTGAAAGCGTTCAGAGGCAGTGGCTATGTGAATACAGATGCCATCTCTCCGACTGAAGGTGCGTTCGTGTTTAACAGTGGCAGCGCCAATGTTGTGCTGACTATTCCGCTGGTGACATCGGCATCCGGTGGAAGGCGTGGTGTGGAATTCGATTCTGATCTGAGCCAGTCGCAGTGGATCGTTCCGCTGTCACTAAGCAGTCAGAGCCGCTATACGAACATCGGTGGTATCGGTATGAGCGAGAATGCCAAAGCCGGTATCGATGATCTTGATGATTTCAACCCTCCGTCTTTGCATACGGTTTTCCAAATGGACTTCACACAGCCAGGACTTACTAAGAAGATCGCCCGCGATGTGGTGAACACACAGGAGAGCTACACCTGGAATTTTAATGTAAACACAACTACAGGTGAAAGGACTGATCTGCAATGGAACAATGAAAACTTCGGCAACTCTGCGAAAGAGCTCTACCTGTTTGATGTTGCCCTGCAGACGCTAGTGAACATGCGCGAGCAAAATCACTATTCGTTTGATCCTTCGGTTTCATCGGCCTTCCGCATCTACTTCGGTGAGAACCTCGAATCGAAAATCAAACCGGACTTTGTGTTGCTGGGTGATGCGTATCCTAATCCGAGTGTGGGGCATACCACGATTCCTTTCACCCTCCCCGACTCAGCACCGCTGCTGAACGTAAGGCTGGAAGTGTATGACATCCTTGGCAAGAAAGTAGGCACGCTTCAGGATGGAGAACTGGAACCGGGCTTCCATTCACTGCAATGGAACTCTACCGGCAACGAAGGAATATACCTGTACCGCCTCACGGTGTCTTCTTCAGGTGCGTCTTCGGTGCAGACCAAGAAAATCATCATCAAACAATAATCATCGCCCCAAAAATTATCTGTTATGAAAAAGCAAACATTAACCTTACTTCTTTTGGCGGCTTTCCATTCCCTGCTCTCGCAGAATGTGAGCAACCGCACCGACAAGTTTGAGATCAGCACGAAAAAGTCGGTAGTATCTACAGTACCGATCATCAGCTGGCTGACTCCCATCCCTGAGATCAGCTACTCACAGGAGGCACGCTATAAAGTGAAGTTTGTAGTGGAAGCTACCACTGCAATCAAAGCGATCACGATCTCCCTTCGCGAAACCATGCTCACAGCCTCCCGCGGCAGCATGACGATTCAACCGGAAGAAGCGCAGAAGCTTTATACCATCGTGGACAAAACGATCACGCTGATGGACGGTGAGAATGTGATTGAAGTAATTGTAGAGAATGCCGAAGGCGTGAAGTCGAAGAGCTACAGGCGCATCCGTGTAGGATCTGTAGCACTGGCCGATGCTAACCGCATTGAACGCAACGACTATGCCCTCATCTTTGCCACCGATCAGTACGACAACTGGAATGACCTCGTCAACCCGGTCTTTGATTCACGTGCAATTGCCGAAGAACTGGAGAAGACGTATGGCTTTAAAGCCGACATCGTAGAAAACCCCACGCAGGATGAGATCCTCAAGAAGCTTCGTGAGTATGGAGAGAAGAAATACCAGCCCCTCGACCAGGTATTCATTTTCTTCGCAGGGCACGGCACGTATGACCAGACGTTCGGTGAAGGTTTTGTAGTAACAAAAGAATCGATCACGAATGATGACGGAAAGACTTCGTATCTCTCGCACAACCGTCTTCGGTCTATCATCAATAATATCCCTGCCGAACATATCTTCCTGGTGATGGATGTTTGCTTCGGAGGAACATTTGATGAAGCCCTTGCTTCAGCCCGCGGTGCGGATGATGAAGTGTATAAAGAGACCAATCAAAATGAGTTCATCGCGCGTAAGCTCACGCTCAAGACCAGGCGCTATCTCACCAGCGGTGGAAAGACTTATGTATCGGATGGTATTCCGGGCAAGCACTCTCCTTTTGCAAAAAGCTTTATCGATGCCTTGCAAACGCAGGGCGGCCGTGACGGTATCTTAACCATCTCTGAGATATTCGGCTTTGTAGAGAAACTCAAGAACCCGCCCCGTCTGGGAGACTTTGGCGGGAATCTTCCCGGGAGTGATTTCTTATTCGTAAGGAAATAAAAGACGAGGTCAAAATTTTTTAATCCTTATAGACGGGATTGGACTTTAATCTTTTTTAGAAGTGGCCTTTGGTTTGGGCCACTTCTTTTTTTCATTACAATTTTTAGAAGCCCAGCGCTTTTAAAAAGAAAGGCCACCCATGGGCAGCCTTTCAAAACAGCATTAACTAAAACCTAATACTTTATCACCTAATTCAGTTACCTGGTACAATCAATTGCTCTACCTGGAATAACATCGCTGATCGCGGTGAAATATTGATTTTCACTGCATGAATATCCTGCTCACCAAATACCTGGATACGCGTAAAATTCTCTACCACTTTATTATCAGCCCCACCCTTCCGCAAAGGTTTGTCCACGACAAACTCATGTGAGTCACCATTGACAAGGACTACCGGTTTTTTAAAGTCGATGGTCTGTTTTTTTAACTCGGCAAGGAAACGGTCAAAACAACCGGACGCTGCCTTATCCTTAGTGAACATATCTGCTTGTGTGAAAATAAATATGCCCGTACAATTGGCCCGTTTTGCCTGATCAAATATTTCGCCCAGCCAGGCAACGTTAGCTTTGTCCCGCTCAAAGAACTCTTTATTGTTGTTTTTACTGTTGGGGAGAAAATAATTATTGGTACCCACCAGGTGTACAGTGCCAAATGTGATTCCGTTCAAATCCCATCGCCTGTTCTCCACATATTTGGAGAAGGCGGGCATTTGAGATTGTGCCTTCAGTTCCAGCTTCTCTTTACCAAAGCTTTGATTATTCTTAAAAAAGAAACTCCTGATCACTTCAAGCCGTTCTTCCGGATCGTAAGCTCCGGCCGCGGGTTTGTTGCAATCGGTCCATTCGTTGTCACCGGGCGTATAAATCAAAGGCTTGCTGAACTGCTGAAAGTAGTCGTAGATCTTCTGATAATACTCTTCAGTGCATTTTGTGCTACTGGATTTGATGTCGCCCACATGCACATTGAAAGCCTGGTGTTCCTCATTTACTGTTTTGATCAGGTTTTCAAATCGCGCATAGTCTGCGGGCAGCACATAGGGCATATCGCCAAAGGCAATGATACTAAAGCTATCCTGAGCCATTGCTACCATAGACAAAAGCGCTGCAGCTATTGAAAGGAAAAGGGTCTTCATTACTTTTTGTTTTAAAATGACTTAATCACCTGTAAAAAAAGATTGCCGTTGCCGGCAATCTTTTAAAACGCGCTTACTAACTACCTGAAATTCTTAATGCTTGTTTCCTGAGCCGTCCATTGGGTACGCTCCCAGGTCTTTGCTTGGAGGTGTTATCCCTGATGAACCGAAAGTCTCGCTCAGCGGTACAATAGATGATCCATCCAGATTCGTTAAAGGATTGAAGCCGGTGAAGCCTTTGCCGATAGCGGGTGAACCTGCCTGCAGTCTGAAATCAAAACCGGTTGCATAAGCGATGTCGCCGGGTTTTCCACTGAAGGGCAATGTGAAGTTCACGAACTTCGGATTAGTTCCGGCTGCTTGTACAGCTTTAGTTCCGTCATAAGCAACCACCTGGGCAACCGCTGACGGAGGATAAGTTGCTGAGATCGAAATACCCAAACTTGTGAACGAAGGGATATCTGAATTTGCTCCTGTTGGAACACCGGTGCCGGACTCGATCGGGTAAATCTGGTTGGCTTGCGCTACCGCATCGTTGTAATAAAGATTGTATCCATAAGCAATGTTAGCGAAGTCAGCCGGAGGAAGCGGGTTGCCGCTGTATTGTGTTGCTCCTCCTTTTGGTGCAGTAAGAATGCGCAATCCATACTTGCAGTTGACTACGATGTTATTGTACGCTACGCCTTTCGCTCCTTCTTCAAAGTTGAGTGAACCTCCCCTGCCATCGGCATTTCTGCGATAGCCGCTGTTGACGATCGTATTGTTGTACATGTAAATGTTCGTCTGCGGATTTTTACCGCCTTTGTTGGAAGCCTTAGGTCCGTTGGTAGCCGAACCAATCGTTACGTTGTAAGCATAGTTACCTACTGTTCCCGACTTCACGTTAAGTGACTCTCCACCGAACAATCCGCCTTTTTCAAATGTATTTCTCATTACGTTGATCTTTCCTCCCTGCAAACGGATAGGGTCATCGACTCCACCGTAAACCCATGAATCTTCCAAAACAAAAACGCCATCAGGATTTACGAAAGAAACCATGTAAGCAGGGTTTCCATTGGAAATACCACTGACAGGTGATGTGAGCAACGGACCACAGCCAAATTCAATATGTGTCCATTTGATGATCATGTACTTGGTGTCAACATCGCCAAGGATACCACCCCAAAGTCCTTTGTAAGCGGGATCAGTTGATGCATCCTGACCGGGAACATCTGTTTTGGTTTGACCCTCAACGGTTAAGTAAATTGGTTTCTCCTGTGAACCAAGTGAAAGGAATGATCCGTGTACGATGATGCTGATGGCATTCTTTCCAGCCGGTGTGCCTGCAAAATAAATTTTGGCACCGGGCTGAATAACGAGTGTGTCGTTTGCATTGACAACGATATCACGCTTGATCCGGTAAGTCTTGCCAGACAACATGGTTCCTTTTAATGTGCCACCGGTAGTGGTGTCACTGATAGAGGCACCCACTTTGAAATAAGCGGGAGCTACGGAAGTTTCATTTTTAGTACATGCAGTGAAAGCCAGCGCTACCAATAGAACCCATGCGGCTCCCGGCAGTGACACATGCAACCCGATTTTTGTTTTCATGATTAGTGGTTTGAATTAATTGTTTATTAAAGTTTATATCTGAGCCCGAGTAAAAACGTCTGATGGAAAACATCTTTTTGTACTACAATACGATCGCTGCGGTCCTGTGCGGGCGAGTCTGCATTGAGGTAGTTGGGACTTAGCACTTCGGTGATGAGCGCGGCATCCAGCAGGTTAGTGATCTTGGTGAAGACGTTGAATTTTTTGAATACTCTTTTCTCTGCCGAGAAATCGATCTGTGAAAAGCCCCGTTGCCAGTAGTCGAGGTCTTTGTAAGGAGAAACAATATTGATCCTTCGCCCGGTGTACACCCAGGATAACTGTGCATCAAATCCGAGAACTGAATTCTTGTAGAGCAGGGACACATTGGCGATGTGGTTGGACTGTCCCTGGAGCGGGCGTGTCTGGTCGCGAAGAGAATTTACGATGCTGGTGTTGCCGGTGTTGTCGGTGACGGTCTCTTTATATTTTTTCTGCTGAACGATCGATGAGTTGGTAAATGTATAGTTGGAAGAAATCCCCCAATTGCCAATGTATTTTGTCAGCACCATTTCAAAGCCGTAGTTGGTCGCTACACCGTAGTTCTGAGGAATTACATTCGAAGTGCTCACCGTCACAGGCACAAAACCGTATTCAATCGGGTTGGTGATGCGCTTGTAGAAAACACCGGCCAAAACCTGGTCATTGCCTCCGGGAAACAATTCATAACGGAGGTCATAGTTGTCGGCAGTCGTGTGCTTGATATTGTAATTGCCCGCCTCGGTAAATACATCGCCCGAAATTTCGGTTGGCACAAATTCAAAATAGTTGGGCCTGGAGATGGCGGCATAATACGACAACCGCAGGTTTTGCTTTTCGGTGAGCTGATACTTCAGGTGCAAGCTTGGAAGGATGTCGGAGTACGTGATCTTTCCATCGCGTCCTTCCTTGTAAATGCTTAACTGCGAGTGATACTCCTGATAAGTATTCTCCACTCTTGCGCCACCCAGAATTTGTAAGCGATCGGTTGGATTATACTTTCCCTGCAGGAAATACGCGAGGATATTTTCTTTGGCGTTGTAGTTATTCGGGTCATTGGGATTGGCAAATGCATTGGTTGCCGGAAGGAAATTAAATGTTGCCTTGTCGATTGATGTAAATGCCTGGTAGTTGCCTGAACCATCGGTGAGCAAAGTTCCCAGTTCGTAAGATGTATAAACGTTGTCCCTGTTTTTGAACCTGGCCATTCCTCCTGCCGTCAGTTCGAGGTTTTGCAAAGGCGAATGAATGATATTCAGGTAACCCGTCTTGTCCTCGTCACTGTTGTTCGTCCAACGCTGCGTTACGGGGAGCAGCTCTACACTCTGGAGCACCTGGTTGTTGTACCGGTACCTGACGTTCATGTCAGACCAGGCAGGTGTGTTGCTTGTGGCAATGGAATAAGCCAGTGACCAATTCAATTTCCATTTGTCATCAAACAACTGGTGATCTCCCGTCAGTGTTGAATTGTAAATATTCTGAACAGTGTATCGCGAGCGGTCATGGACATCATTCGTGGCCAACCCTGCGCCCGTACCCAGCGGATTATAATAATTGCGGTGCTGTGACTCACTCAACTGCGTGAAGAAATTTGAAAGCCCGAGTTTATTTTTCTTGTTAAAAGTGTAGTCAAGCTTGGCGAACAGGCCGAGTCGTTTCTGCCGGTTAGAAAATTGCCGGATCTGTAATTCCTGGAATTGATACGTGTTAGGATATGGTAACGCTGCCGGTTCGTCGGGAACATAAAAGATGGAGTTGGTACCCCGATGAATATCCTGGTACGATCCCGCCACGATGATTCCTAATTTGTTTTGTAACACCCTGTTGCCAATCGAAAAGCTCATCAATGAATTGACCGGTCTGTCCTGGTTGCGGTATTGAAGTTGCGTGACACCGAAGTCAGAAGGTTTGGCTTCATAGCCCGGGCCGTAAAGTGCTTCCGGCGATTTCGTTGGAACGTTGGTACTGAAGCCCGCGTAAGGCCGCGATGCATCGAAGATATTGCTGACCCCTGCTGCAACTGTAGCCGACACTGTCAATGTACGCGGAGCTGACTTCATCACCATGTTCATTGCTCCACCGATAGCGTCACCTTCCATGGAGGGAGTCAACGCTTTAATAACTTCCAGGCGCTCTAACAGATCGGAAGGGAAAATATCCAGTGGCACATACCTGTTTTTATTATCCGGGCTTGGAATCTTGATGCCATTGACAAGCGTGTAATTGTATCTCTTGTCCATGCCGCGAATGATGGCATACTGTCCGTCTCCACTGGCGTTCCTCACGATTGAAACACCAGACACGCGTTGTAAGATGTTACCAACAGTAATGTCCGGAAGCAATTGAATGGTCTTGGCTGCCATCACGTTTGTGATATTCTCGGCATTCTTTTCCGAACGGAGAGCATAACTTTCTTCGCTCTTGTCAAGCACGCCCTGCACGACTACCTCGCTAAGTTCTTTGTTGTTCTCCAGGAGATTAAAATTGAGCGCCAGCTTTTCATCATCAGATGAAACAGTGACGATTTGTTCAGTTGTTACATAACCGACATAGCTGCAGACCACAGTATATGTTCCCGGCTGTTGCACCTTTATTGAAAAATTATCAGCCAGGTTTACTGCCGTACCGGCCTTTAATTCTTTAATATAAATAGTAGCGCCTACCAGGGGTTCTTTGGTTTTTCCGTCAACCACAGCACCGGTAAGTGTAGAAGCAAGTGAACAATGAAATTGGAAGGCCAGCGTAATGAAGAAAACAAAGCGCGAAGACGGTAAAAGTTTCATCGCGCAACATTAGTCGACTAAGATTAACTTAAAATTAATTGCAGTTTAAGCTTGGGTAGCAATATTCTGAATTTGGAATTCTAAAATCGATAACATCATGATAACATTAATCGATATTCATTAACATGTTTGTATTGTATTGTTGCAGGATGATCCGGTCCCTGTTATTGATTTTTGCTTGCTGCCTTGCTAGTTGTACTTACCACGATCTTTCCAAAGCAACTCCTGCGAACAACGGAATCACACCCGTACCACAAGACACGTCATGGACAGCGACTTATGACGTTCACTCTCTGACAACAACAAGCATCTTTGAGCCGGGGCTGATAATTGGCAGCATTGATAATGCATCGCTGGATGAAGTTTCAGGCATTGCAGCCAGCGGGCGCGTTCCGGCAGCATTGTGGATGGAAGAAGATTCCGGGAACCCGAGTGTCGTTTCACTCCTTACTACTGCAGGGAAATATTTAGGTAATATTAACATCGCGGGAGTCACCAACCGCGATTGGGAAGACATGGCAGTGGCACCCGGACCGGTAGATGGCACACCTTATATCTATCTTGCCGACATCGGTGACAACGACCAAAAGTATCCTACGAAATACATTTACCGATTCCCGGAACCAGCTTTGTCCATTGGTTCATCTGCCTTCCAGACCTCCATCTCCGCTTTTGATATGATTGCGTTCTCTTTTCCAGATGGGGTTAAGAATGCCGAAGCGATCATTGTCGATCCCCTCACAAAAGACATTTATGTCATTTCAAAAGAGACAGGAAAGGCTGTGATCTATATGGCCCCTTACCCGCAGAACACGACAAAGAGTTTTACACTTGAAAAAGTGGGCACGCTTCCTTTTACCAAAGTTACTTCCGCTGCCATCTCACCAGACGGAACCGAGGTCGTGATCAAAACTTACACCCAGGTTTTTTATTGGAAGAGATCATTACAACAATCCATTTCTTCTCTCCTTCGGCAGCAGCCTTCTCTTTTGCCATACACCATCGAAGACCAGGGAGAAGCTATTTGCTTTGCACCGGATGGTTCGGGATTTTATACCACCAGTGAAATGACAACTTCTACGCTGCCTCCTATTTACTTCTACCGAAGAAAGTAACTACCGGATCGAGGACTACTTTCTGATTTTGCTTACGGGATTATTAATTTATCTTGTCTTGAAATAACCCCACCCGTAACCATGAAATTATTTCTCCGCTTTCTTCTATTGCTCGCACTTGGCTTGTGCTCCCTTTGGGGCAGCTACTATTTCGGAATCGACACACCGAAAAAACTATTGAAATGGAAATGGGCCACCGGTAAAGTATTCGGTTATTCTGATCGTGTCGGCAGTACTTATAAAGGCCTCCGTGTTAAGTTCACTTATGATGAAAAACAATACGAAGTCACCACGAAGGCGAGCGTCAGCACTAAAGACTTTGTCATGAATGAGCGTGTCGGTGTTGTCTTCCCGGAAGAAGATCCAACCAAAGCGGAATTGAGAAGTTATTCCCGGTTGCTTGTCGTACCTTTGATCCTGTTGCTTGCAGGTCTCCTGCTCTGCCTTATCGGGATAACCGGCATAGTCCGCAAGATCCTTGGCAAACCCGATCCGGTCACCGTTGATCATCGCAAGCCAACATCGTAATTGTAACTTTTGCAAAAAACATCAGGGTTGGTGTTTAATCTTTTAGAGAAGTGGTCCACGTGGGCCACTTCTTATTTTCACTGACTGCACCTTTGTATATTCGAAATTCAAATTCAGGTTACTATGACCAATGCTTTCAGAAACTTCTGCTTCTTCGCATTTTCGATCTCACTCTTTGCCTCTTGCACTTACAAAGAAAAACAGGCTGAACATTACGGGGATTTCACCGTCGAGCAAGTTGATAAACTCAGAAGAAGGCCCTTCTGGAAACCGGAGCACCTGGACTCTTACAACAACCTGTACTTCAAAGATGAAGAAGTTGACATTGAATCTCTTGCTGAGCGTTTTATCGAGGATAAACTTTTTCGCGATGTAAAAATAATTGAGGCCCGCCCCTTTCTTACAGACAATGGCAAAGCGCTGTACCTGTTCCTTACCTCAGACAAAATGGGCTACGAGGACTCTGTCCTGAATGCCAGGCTTTGTATCCTCAAAAAGGAAAAAGGCGACTTGTCCCTGATCACCCTCCTCCGAATCAATTGGCCTTCGGGACAATGGGAAGGCCTGTACAAAATGGACTCGGTGGATAACAAGCGAGTTTTCATCGATCATTATATTCTGAATGAAGAAACCTTCGGGATAGAAAAGGAATTACCACTGGCTAAAGAATGCGAGGGCGATCTCGACTATTCAGAAAAAGACAGCACTAAAATGGACACCGTTATGATATGCCGGTATGCCACTACTTTTTACGGAGTCTCTCCGGACAAAAAATGGCTTGTTCATTCATTTGAAATCCATGAACTGACCGGAAATCCTCAGCTCTATATTACAGATCTTGAAAGCGGAGCCAGCAAGATTTTTTCATTGAATTCAAATGGCCAACCATTGGAAGAGTTATTTAATTATGACTACGTCACAGACGGAGCCAGGCAATGGTTTCAAAGGAACTTTAAATGGGTGAAGGGAAAGGACGGGTATGAGTTGAAAATCAACCTGAACAATTGACTTCGATTCAAACTAGCCTCGATTTTATTCCATTGTGATCTTACTCGCTCAATGACTTGTTTGCTAAATCAGATTGCGGCTGTGAAGTCAAGATACCTGTGTCAAAGGTTTTCCATGCTGCCGTTATAGGGTCGAAGTAATGGGCTACCTCTTTTCCAAGAAACAACTTGTAGTTCAATTTAGGCAAGTCTTCTACTACGTACCCGGGATAGTAGAGTGAATACCCGTGCTCTTTCAGGTAATCGATAGTAAGGAGAACAAGGTATTTGCCTAGGCTGTAACGTGCATAGAGCGGATCAAAGAAATGAAGAATGGACGTTGCAGCCTGGTCACCTACATCGAAATAACCAACGGCAATAAGATTGTTCCCGTCAAAAATAGAAATACACTTTGTATTGAAGATGCTTTTTACGGAGTCGTCTCCGCCAAACAGGCTCTCTTCAATGCTGAGGGCTCCGTCAAAATCGATAGAGGCGCGATAGCGTGCATGAAGTTCACGGTAGTCAGGCGGTATCATGGTAACATCACCAATGGTATGGTGAAAATTCTGATTACGCTTCCTGATCCGTCTGTGCGTGGCCTTACTTTCAATTTCCTTTACAGAATACCTCAACCAATGAACCCGGTACAATTGCTGATTGTGCTCAAGGTGTGAAACTGTAAAAACAGACTGATGCATACGGTACCAACCCAACGCAAGCAATTGGTCCAGTGTAGCACCGTCCAGAATTTCAGGATCAACAATTTGATAGTAAGGCTCCATCGTAAATCAGATTGCAAATTACGGATTAGTGATTAGTATGGTTGTATCTCATTTTCCAGTCAAGAAATAGAATATATCAACATCACTTTGGAATTGAAACCATTGAATGCAGGACAAATTTACTGTCATTTGACACATAAGTATAAGGCTGAAAAAGCAGGTGGAAGTAGCTTTGTTGCAAATTGTATATGGAACTTATTGAAATAACTTACCGGGACGGAACGAGCAATAAAATATCCGTTGTAGAGGCTAGTAACCCGGCTAACAATATCGTTTGTATTTGTTTGCCTGCAATGGGTGTTCGGGCATCGTACTATAAAACACTTGCAAGTGTATTAGCGTCATCAGGCAATACTGTCATTACTGCTGATTGGCGTGGGCAAGGGCATTCTTCACAAAGAGCTTCATTCAAAACAGATTTCGGTTATGAGCATTATGTAACGGACTTGGATGACATTGTTCAGTTTTGTCAAAAAAGATTTCCCAATAAGAAAATTGTTTTAGTCGGGCATAGTTTGGGAGGACAAATAGAAAGTCTTTATATATCGAGGTTCCCTCAAAATTGTCATATGCTGGTTTTAATTGCAGCTTCTTCGGTTTACCATACAGGCTGGGAAGGGAAAATGGCACGGAAGATAAAACTGGCGGGAACGGTTTTTTATCCGTTAAGCAAGTTGTTCGGTTTTTTTCCCGGAAGCATTATTGGCTTTGGCGGACAAGAAGCAAGAACAGTAATGAAAGATTGGACACGAAATTTGAAAACGGGCAGCTATAAATTGACGAATTCAAATTTTGATTATGACAAGGCGCTTAAAGAAGCCAGGCCCAATATTCTATGCATTTCATTTGAAAACGATCAATTGATTGCACCTATGCAGGCGGTTATCAATTTATTGAACAAGTTCAACGACAAGGCTCCTATAGAACATTTACATTTTACCGCAGACCAAATCGGTATCCCCAACCTGGATCACTTTAGTTGGGCAAAGCAACCCGCACCAATTGTCCGTATAATAGATGAGTGGATTAAAAAGTTTTAGCTAATTATTGTCTACGCCCTTTTCCAAACTGCATGTAAGCGGCTGGCAGCACAAACAGATTCAACAGTGAAGAGGTAATCAATCCACCGAAAATCATTACCGCCATCGGGAATTCAATTTCCTGTCCGGGTTGATTGCCTGTGACAATGATGGGAAGCAATGCCAGGATCGCTGCTGTTGCCGTCATAAGGATAGGCGCCATTCTTTCAAGCGCTCCGCGAATCACCAACCCCAGTCCGAAATTTTCATTCTCCTGCTCTTCAAGATGCCGGTAATGACTGATCAGCATAATGCCGTTACGTGCCGCAATTCCCAGTACCGTGATAAATCCAACAAGCGAACCGAGCGAAAGAGATCCACCAGAAGTAAATGCCATGAACACACAACCCGTGAGGGCCAATGGCAAGCTGCATAGGATCAGTAGCGAGATTCGAAGCGATAGAAAATCGGAATAGAGAATAAGGAAGATGCCGATCAGTGAAAGTATACCTAACAAATATAAACGTGTCTGCGACTGTTGCCGTTCGGCATACTCTCCGAGAATCTCCGGATGATAGCCTTCATCGAAAGTGATCTTGCTTAACTTCTCTTCAATCCCTTTCGCCACAGAACCCAGGTCGCGTCCCTTCGTGTTGCAAGTCACATCAATTCGTCTGGATGAAGATTCGCGCGTGATTTCATTGGGTGTCGGAGCGATATAAACATCTGCTACATCTTTCAACGGTACTCTCCCACCCGAAGGAATTTCAATCATTAACTTGCGAACGGATTCTGCATTGGCACGGAGATCATTTGTACCCCAAACGACTACATCGAATATCTTTTGGTTTTCATACACCTCTCCTGCTTTGGTACCATTCACGTAAGCGTTGATTGATCGTTTCACATCTCCGGCTGTAAGGCCAAACTGTGCACCGGCTTCAGTCCTGAATTTTACCTCGACTTGTGGCACCATGATCAATGGCTGCACCTTCAGATCAGAGACACCTTGCACGTGGGCAAGTGAGTCTCCTACCTGTTTCGCCTTCTTTTGTAATGTTGCCAGGTCAGGTCCATAAATACGAACCACGATACTCGCGCTTGCTCCAGTCAACACTTCTTTTACTCGCTCGCGCAGGTACGTGAGCAAGTCGCGGTACAAGCCGGGATAACCGTCAACCACCTCTTGTATTTTATTCACAGTCTTATCATAGTCGACTTTCGGGTCGACACTGATCCAAAGTTCCGTGAAGTTTGGCCCTACTACTTCATCGGCTACCTCTGCCCTTCCAATATGCGAACCAAAGTTGCGTACTCCCGGCACCGCCCTCAGTTCTTTGCTTGCGCGAATGGTGATGCGGTCCATTGCCTCCAACGATGTTCCTGGTTTTTCCACCCAGTGCATGAGGAAATCGTATTCTTTGAAGTGAGGTAAAAACTCCTGGCCAAGGAACGGCAACAGGATTAAGGAAATCAGTAAGATGAGGAGCGAAAATCGAATCGCTCTCTTGGGCTTATCCAGAATGATGTGAAGCATTCGCTCATAGCGGACTTTCAACCATTTCACCAACGGGGGATCCTGGTTTTGGCCTGCCTGTTCCTTCACCGAATATTTTTTCGGAAGGATGATCAACGCCAGTGCGGGTGTCAATGTAAGTGCCACAAAGAGTGAAGCAAGAATGGCAAGGATATACGAAAGTGCTAGCGGCTTGAAGAACGAGCCGGTCAATCCGGGAAGAAAGAACACTGGCATCAATACTAAAGCAACAATAATACTTCCGTAGACTACAGCGCTTCGTACTTCAAGCGATGCCTTCAATACAACCTTGAATGCCTTCTTTGGTTTTTCGAGCAATGAATTCAGTTTCAGCCTTCGTACGATGTTCTCCACATCAATGATCGCATCATCAACGACTTCACCTAATGCGATCACAAGCCCGGCCAATACCATGGTGTCCAAAGTTCCTCCGCGATAGTGAAGCACCAATGCAGCTACAATCAATGAGATCGGAATGGCCAGCACACTGATCAACGCTGTTCGCCAATCGTTCAGAAAGAAAAACAAAATGAGAATAACCAGGATGCAACCTATTAATAGCGCTTTGTTCAAATTCTTCAAAGACATTTCAATGAAAGTGGCAGGCCGGAAGATAGTCGTGTCGAAGTCCACTTCTTTTAGACCCGGCTTCATTCCTTCAAGGACTTTCTCAACATTGTGTGTCACCTCGAGCGTATTGGCTTGCGGTTGTTTTTCCACAATCAAAAGTAAACCCGGTACGTCATTGATAATTGCATCGCCAATCGGTGCGGGAAACCCTTCCTTCACTTCGGCTATATCTCCGAGACGGATCGGTGCTCCCGTGGGAGATTTGATGATGACGTTAGCGAGGTCTTCAGCTTTATAAATTCCGGAAACGTGCGATATGGCCATGCGCTGGTTGGGCATGTCGATGAATCCTCCACCCATGAGCAAAGTGGCGTCACGCACAGCCGTAGTAACTTGTGCGAGTTTCAGGTTATTTGCGAACAACCGCTCCGGGTTAACCAATACTTGCAATTGCCTGTCGCGCTGACCCCAGATCGCCACGTTCGCTACACCGGTAACAGCCATCAACCTTGGACGCACCGACCAGCGCACCTCGGTGGTCATTTCCATTTGTGAAAGCGTCTTTGATGTAACACCAATCTTCATCACCCGACTCGTGGAGGACAATGGTGTAAGAATCACTGGAGGTTTGGCAACGGCAGGAAGCTGTGAAGTGACGCGCGCAATTCGTTCCTGAACTAATTGGCGTGCTTTAATAATATCAGTGCCTGTTTCGAAGTGCAATACGACTGAGGCCAACCCAAGTACCGACTTCGATCGAAGGCGTGTAGTAAAGGGTGTGCCGTTAAGTGAGTTCTCGATAGGAACAGCGATGAGCGCCTCCACTTCCGAAGTAGAAAGGCCCGGAGCTTCGATCTGTATCTCTACGTAAGGTGGCGCGAATTCAGGAAATACATCGAAGGCTGTGTTTTGCAATATCCGTGAACCCGCGATCATGAGCAGCGCCATGAGCACTACTACCACTATGCGCAATCGCAGGGATGTTTCAAGAATCCACTTCATCACTTCGCCCCTCCGAATTCAACGCCAAACAATTCTGCCACCCCTTCGATTACCACTTTAGTGCCTGCAGCAGGTCCACGGGATAAAATCGCCAGGTTGTTCTCCGTATTTTCAATCTCCACACGCTTCCTAACAAAAACAGTTGGCGAAGGATTTTCATAAACCCAGGTACCGCCCTGAATATCATAGACGATAGCAGAGAAAGGGATGACCAATGATGACTTGGCAGACTTCAGTGACACGGTGATGCTGATCTTCTGTCCCGGCCTGAATTTTCCTTCGAGATTGGGTAGTTCGTAGAATACATCAGCTGAAGTTGTCAGGGGGTCAGCTGTTCGCGGACCATTCACCGGTTTTGCAGATACACCTGAAGCACCGTTGATATCGGAAAGATCTCTTGCTGTTGCACTGCCTGATGTATTGATTGATCCGAGATCGCCTGCATACACCGGCACGCGGATCCAAACCGGCGAGACAGATGCTACATCTATCACTGGTGCATTAGCAGTAACAACTTGCGAAGTACCTACATAAACTTTCTGAACTATCCCATCAATGGATGACTCTACATTTAACGTGGAAAGCTTATCCGAGACCTCTGCTCCTGTTTTTCCTTTCATCAATTCAACCCGGGCTTCCGCAACCCTTAGCGCTGCGGTGATGTTTGCAAATTCCGCTTCAGCTTCCTGCTTTGCACGCAAGCTTCCGGATTTGTCCTTGAGCATTTGCTCCGCGCGCTTTAGTTTTTCTTTTGATACTTCGTACTGTACTTTCTTTAGTGATGCATCTTCTTGCGCGCCCAATAAATCTTTTTCGGAAGGAAGAATGAGCAAGCGATAAAGTAATTGCCCTTTGCGTACGATAGAGCCCGGCATTGGAAGTATACCATTGGCTGGGGCGAGTACTGTTCCTGTAACCGGGGCAAGCAATGCAATGGATTGTCCGGGTACCGCTATCACCTCACCACTGTAAGTGCGTGAATTGGAAACACTCTTTTGTTCTATCTCTACTGTCTTTATTCCCAAACGTTCTACGGCCTGGTCTGTGAGCTTAACTGTGGTGAGCTCGGATTCCTTTACCGGGTTTTCTACCTTAGATGGCGATGCCTTTTTCTCTTCGGCTTTTTTCGAGCAGCTCAACGCAAAACCAGCGAGCAACATTATGCACAGTGCGTGCGTGAGGGATGGTAGCGTAAAGCTGTCAAGGTTTGTGCGTGGGGGCTTGGAGCGCACAGCCCGACCCGAGTAATCCCGAAATTTCGGGAGAACGAAGGGGCACGCCCAAAAGACCTGTATCTTGCTCATATCAATTCGTTAAGACTTTTTTTCCTATTCTGAAATTCAGTTGGGCAACGCTCTTACGCAATTCCGTATCTAACTCGACTTTACGCACCTGCGCATCGAGCAATGTGCGAGTAGTTTCGAGCACGGGCAGGTAAGAAATGTCGCCTGTGTTGTAATTGTCCTGTGATTGTTTCACCGCTTGCTCAAGCTGCGGTACCACACCCGTATTCCAGAGTTGGTATGCTTTCAATGCCACGTTGTAGCGTTCATAGCCTTCGGAAATGTCGGCTGCTATTTTTTGACGCAGTGCAATGTATTGGAAAGCCGCCTGCTCCATTTCTGCTTTGGCGCGAAGTATGCGACCTCTATTGCGATTGAAAACCGGGATCTCGATCTGTGCTCCGATATCGAAGGTGCCGGGCCACGATTTGTCTTGAGATGGCGTGTTGGCGAAGTTTTGCCCGTTGAGAACGGCAGAGAATGCAAGCACTCGTGAGCGCTCCCAACCTAACCTCTTTCCCCCGGCATCGATAGCCGCCAACGCTCCCTGCAATTCGGGACTGTTGACATAAGCGAGATCGAGTAACTCCGATTTGGTGACAGTGGGTTTTGCAGAAACAGCTTCAGCCTGAAGACGAACAAGCGAATCGGGGTTGTTGAAGCCCAATAAATTGTTGAAACGATTCTTCATGATGATTGTATCCTGCGCCAGCCTGAGAAAATTCTCAAGCGCGCTGACAGAATCTATTTGTGAGGTGGTAGCTTCAAGCTCGCTGATGTCACCGTTGCGGAGTCTTGATAAAGAAAGCCGGGCGATCTGTGAACGCACTCCTGTGCTTTGTTTGAGGAGCTGGATTTTTTCGCGGGCAAGTTTCAGATCGGCATAGGCCGACTGTACATCACGGATCAATGTGAATGTTCGTTGAACCAGATTGTCAGCCACTTTTTTGGCATCCCGTTTTGCAGCCGCTACACGAAACGGCCGCTGTACCATGGCATCGACATATATATAAGAGATCACTTGCGCTACAATGCCACCGCCTGGTGACAGGTA